>CAKZPV010000034.1 GCA_937139405.1 uncultured Nitrospirota bacterium | reverse complement strand
AAAGCGAAAAATGGAGCCACCAATCTCATTCAAGCTCCAGCAAAGCAATTATGCATGGAATGCCAAGCCCCGGGTTCCGTGTTGATCTGTGCTGATTGTGTCCAGCAATGTTCAAAATTTTTATCGGGAAATGCCGGCGAGGGACAGCCTTCGTTAGATTTGCCTTCAGGTCCTTTACCAACACCGCCGGAACTCAAGGCTATTCTGGATCAATATGTGATTGGACAAGACCGGGCAAAAAAAGTTCTCTCTGTTTCCGTCCATAATCATTACAAACGAGTGTTTAGTGGAAAAGATGTTCCCGATGTGGAATTGGAAAAAGGGAATGTCATGTTGATTGGACCAACCGGGACAGGGAAAACACTTCTTGCCAAAACCCTGGCGAAAGTTCTGCAAGTTCCTTTTGCCATTGCAGATGCAACGACCGTGACGGAGGCGGGATATGTTGGTGAAGATGTTGAAAATGTGGTGTTGAAATTATTACAGGCCTGTGATTTTAATATCGCGCGTGCGCAGGTAGGCATTATTTATATTGATGAAGTTGATAAAATTAGTCGGAAATCTGAAAGTGCCTCAATTACACGAGATGTTTCGGGAGAGGGTGTCCAGCAAGCTCTCTTGAAGCTGGTGGAAGGGACCTTGTGTAATGTCCCCCCAAAAGGCGGTCGGAAACATCCTGAACAAGAATTCCTTCGAGTCGATACGAGTAATATTCTCTTTATTTGTGGTGGAGCATTCGTGGGTGTTGAAGATATTATCGCTCAGCGAACCAATCAAAAACGTGTAGGATTCGGTGCAGGCTCTTCCCATGGGAAATCTACTGAATCGGCCAAATTGATGAGTCAGCTTCGTCCAGAAGATTTATTGAAGTATGGCCTCATTCCTGAATTTGTTGGCCGGTTCCCGATTTTGGCGTCGTTAAATGATTTGCGCGTTGAGGATTTAGTGCGCGTGTTGCAAGAACCGAAAAATGCCTTACTCAAACAATATCAAGCCTTATTTTATTTAGATGGGGTTGATTTGCAGTTTACCCCACAGGCTGTTCAAGCCATTGCGACACGAGCCTCATCGATGAAGACGGGAGCAAGGGGTCTTCGGGCCACGTTAGAAGATGTCATGCTCGATCTTATGTATGACGTGCCCGCCTTAAAACATGTCAAGCAGGTGGTAATAACCGAAAATTTCATTGAAGGTGGTGGCGTTCCCGAACTGATTTACGAAAGAAAAGGTGCGTAACCCTTTTCTATTGCATTATTTTTCATTCTGGCTTATGCTATTCGAGAAAGATGTTCATCACGAAGTTTTGGGCCGCGTGATGAATGGATCAGGTGATGCGGCCCTTCACTGATGTTGTTTTGCCAAAGTATCCATAAGGAATCTGATTGGAAGTTTGTCCTAAGTCGCCTCCTGTTCCGCGTTTTCGGGCTGTTCCTTCCCTTCTCATCTCCTCAACTCGTGCAAGACAAGATCGCTTTTAGAAGGAGGGACCCCAATGGGTTCAAAGATTTATGTAGGTGGTTTGCCCTATTCAACAACTGAACAGGAACTATCTGATCTGTTCGGACAGCATGGCAGCGTGCAATCAGCCAAGGTGATTACTGACAAGTACACAGGGCAATCACGAGGATTTGGTTTCGTAGAAATGGGATCTGACGATGAAGCAAAGGCAGCGATTGATGCGTTGAATGAGACCGAGTTAGGAGGACGAACTCTGACAGTCAATGAGGCCAAGCCTCAAGCTCCACGCACGGGAGGCTTTGATGGGGGCAATCGTGGCGGTGGAAGAGGACGTCCTGGTGGCGGTAACCGTGGCGGAGGAGATCGCTGGTAATAGACCAATATTGACATGCCGTGTTTTGAAGCGGGGAACCTGGAAACAGGTTCCCCGCTTTTTTTTAACCTAGAGACGGGAACTGAGCGCGAAAAAGCTGAGCAAGCTATTTGTGTGGCTAGGGGATTGAAAAAAATCGTGGTCACCTAAAGAGGTGATGAGAATTTTTTTCCATTTCTAGGTGCATGAAGAGGTTGTACAGATTTTCGTGACTCAATTGCTGTTTCTAGGTTTATCCCTTGGGTAACGAGACTCAAACATTGTAGAATGAATGAACAGTCATCATATTTTTTGTGAAAAGACGATTTGTGATGTTTGGACATCATCTTTGTGCATACTTTCCCAGAATGGAATAGCTTATGAGCGATCATCTTTCTTCAGACTCTTCATCTGCTTCAGATAAACTGAAGACATCATCAGGACAAGGCCAGCGACTTTCTGCGCTCTCGTCGCTTGAGCTGATTGATCAATGCTTAGCCACGTTACCTGAAGGAGATGAACGGATTGACATTCTCTATGCACTGCGACATCGATTGATTGAAATGACCACGGCCACACAACAGCACGAAGCCGAACGAACGAAAATGCAGACGGTCATTGAAAAATTGACGGCTCCAGCGAATCGAATCGGGACATTGATTGGCCTTCCCGAAGAAGGGGTTGCCAGAATTGTGGTGGGCGGTGCCGAGTATTACGCAAATGTGGATCTTCAACTGGAAGGTGATGAGCCTAAAGTTGGCCATCAAATTTTAGTGAATGAAGCCTATGTGGTTATTCGATCTCTTGGATATGACCGCAGTGGGCCCATTGTCAAAATTCGAGAAGTGTTGGAAGAGGGGCGTCTTCGTATTGATCAGGAAGCTGGCCGGCAGGGTATTCTCATTCAACGAGCCGATGATTTGACGAATGTGGATCTGAAGGCGGGTGATGAGGTTCGATTAGATCCGACACACCGGATAGCCATTGAGCGGTTAGAAAACTCACAGGCACAATCACATTTGTTAGCCGAACTGCCGACAGTGCGGTGGGAACAAATCGGTGGCCAGCAAGAAGCAATCGAATCTATTCGACGGTCCATTGAATACCCCCTTCTTCATGCCAAGTTGTTTGCACAATATCAATTTCAGCAACCCAAGGGGTTTTTACTCTATGGGCCTCCAGGATGTGGGAAAACGTTAATTGGGCAAGCCACCGCGGCAAGTTTGGGCGAGATCTTGGCAAAAGATAATGAATCGGCAGTCTCTGATACGGAAAATCCGACACAAAATTCTTCAACGAAACGTTCGCCAATAACTGGTGGAGTGTTTCTTCACGTCAAAGGTCCGGAAGTTCTGAATATGTGGGTAGGCGAGTCTGAACGAATTATCAGAGATTTATTTCTCCAAGCCCGGCAACAGCGGGAAGCTGGCAAGCTACCCTTTATCTTCATTGATGAAGCCGAATCTATATTGGGTACGAGAAGGACCATGCGATCGTACAATGTCTCCAATACTCTGGTCCCAATGTTTTGTGCGGAACTTGATGGTATTGAAAGTCTTTCCCAAGTCGTGGTGATTCTGGCCTCAAATCGTCCGGATATGATTGATCCGGCGGTCCTGCGGCCCGGAAGAATTGATCGAAAGATTAAAGTGGGCCGACCGGGGCGAAACGATGTTGGCGAAATTTTACGTGTCTATTTAACGGCAGACTTGCCTTGTGGCTTAACGGATAAGGCAAAAGATGGAGCAGGGGAGAAGCCTCCCGTTTCGCATCTTGTCGAAGGATTATTAGAAAACTTATTCAAGCCAAGCCAGGAGAATCGAGTATTGGCGATTCGGTTGCGTAATGGACGGCGTGAAATTCTCTACCGTCGAGATTTATTGAGCGGAGCGGTCTTGGCAGGAATTGTTCGACGTGCAAAAGAAAAAGCGATTGAGCGGGCGATTCAGGCAGGAGAGCACGAATCTTCGGGATTGACCTTGGAGGATTTACTGATTGCAGCCAATGAAGAATTTAAAGAGAGTGAAATCTTCCCGCCAGATGATTCAGCTGAAGAATGGTTGAAGCTTCTCGACTATCATCCGGATCAGGTCGTAGGCGTCTCGTCGTTAAAGCCTGGCAAGGAAGCTGAAGAGCATCGGACCTCTCAAATTGTCTAATTCATCGATGAACCCAGTTCGTCTATTTGGGATTGAGACCGAGTACGGTATTGCGCGGGAGGACTCTGAAACGGCCGATCCCGTGGTGGAGTCTATGGAATTAGTCCGGGCGTATTTGGACGGACATTTTACCCGTCGGTGGGATTACCGCGGCGAACATCCCCATGAAGATCAACGAGGGTTTCGTGTCACCGAATTAGCCCAAGATAAAGAAGAAGACCTCTTTGCGGAGCAAGACGCGCATCGGCCCTTCTCGTTTCATGAAATGAAAAGTGACTTGGTGTTGCCTAACGGTGCGCGGTTTTATAACGATCACACACATCCGGAATATTCTACACCAGAATGTCGCACCCTGAAGGATATCGTAGCGCATGACCGAGCGGGTGAACGAATTCTATGGGTGGCGGCTCAACGTCGGAATGAGGTCTTGGGTGGCCGCGTGGTCCAATTGTATAAAAACAATACAGATTTTCACGGTCATAGCTACGGGTGTCATGATAACTATTTGGTTTCCCGAACCATTGACTTTGATAAACTGGTTCGTGGACTTCTCCCGTTTCTGGTTAGTCGACAATTGATTGCTGGTGCAGGCAAGGTTGGGCGAGAAGCGCAAGAGCGTGGGTTTACTCCTGGAGGATTCCAAATTTCTCAACGTGCCGACTTCATGGAAACAGAACTCAGTGTGGATACCATGCATAACCGCCCTATCCTGAATACGCGAGACGAACCGCATGCAACACGGGAGCAGTATCGACGCCTGCATCTCATCCTTGGCGACGCCAATATGTGTGAATATGCGACAGCGATGAAGATTGGTACGACACGTGTGGTATTGGATATGATTGCTGAAGGATTTGTGCCTTCCTTTGAATTAGCTTCTCCCGTAGAAGCTATTCAAGTATTTTCCCAAGATCCTGACCTCAAGGCTGTTGTCAAACGACAACAGGGTGGGACGATTTCAAGCTTGGAAATACAACGCGAATATATCGATCAGGCCCGTAGGGTCTTAACAACTATTGATAAAGAAACAGAATGGGTCCTTCAAGAATGGGAGCAGGTTCTTCATTATTTAGAGAATGATCCTCTCCTATTGATCGGGAAAATTGATTGGGTCACGAAGCGATGGTTGCTTGAGACATTCGTGCAAGATGAGGGAATTGGATGGGACGATCCTTGGCTCGCCAGTTTGGATTTGGAATATCATAATGTGGATCCAGAACGTGGTCTGTTTTGTGGGTTAGAAGCCGAAGGGCGGACGACGAATGTTTCCCGAGAAGATGAAATTCAACAAGCCATGAAACATGGACCTCTAGATACTCGTGGAGGGTTGAGAGGATTGTGTGTGCAACGTTTTGGAGAAGACATTTCGTCGATACAATGGGAAGGGGTGCATTTCAATGGGAAAAATGGGAAGCTCCATCTAGATCTGCTTGGTCATCTTGAGCCGGTGTCGGTGGCGCACTGTCGATCCCTGCTAGAGCGCGCCAAGTCTCCAGTAGATATGATTGAATCCATGGCTGCAAAATAGTTTAAGTGGAGGATGAATTTTATGAAACATGCATATGCCGATATCCAATCAGTGGGAAGTTTTGATCGAAAAGAACGTCCAGTAGATCCTATTTCAAAGCCATCAGGCCCTGGTGAGGAATCAGGTCCAAAACGTCCAGAAACGGATTCACCTTCGAGAGATAATCTTATGAAGCGCATGCGGAAGGTCGATCCCAAGCAGGCAGAGAAATATCGTCAGCGGACTGGAGAATAACGAGATATGAGACAACAGGGAGATTTTCTTCAAGTCCTTCAAGAGCAAGGCTATGCCATGGACAACCTCTTCCCCTCCACGAATGGGAATGGTGTGTCGCGTCATGCTGAAGTCACGACCGGGACGACTGTCTTTGCGATGAAATATGCTGATGGGGTCCTTGTGGCAGGTGACCGGCGCGCCACGGCGGGGAATGTCGTCATGTATGACCGAACTGATAAAGTTTTGGAGATTGATCGTTTTTCAGTCATGGCTATTGCCGGAGTTCCAGCCACGGCGTTTGAGATGGCAAGGGTCTTAGAGCATTCTTTTAAGTATTATCGAAGAAGCCAATTGCAGGATATGAGTTTTGAAGGAAAGTTACGGGCCTTATCGACTCTCTTAAAAAATAATGCACCAGCGGCCTTGGCCGGAACAGGCACCGTGGTCCCGGTTTTTGCGGGGTATGACCGACTTGAAGAATGCGGGAAGATTTTTTTCTATGACATCTTAGGGGCCGAATTTGAAGCGGTGGAATATGCCGTCTCCGGATCGGGATCCACGACGATTCGAGGTATTTTGTATTATATGAATCGGTGGGGAAACGATCCCGTGGCCCAGATGAATGAAGAAAACGCCTTGACATTCGTCCTCCGTCTGATGACGAGTGCGGCAGAATTTGATTCCGCCACCGGTGGGGTTGACGCTCAAGCCCAATTGTACCCCATCATCAAACGTGTTTCCGCTGAAGGGGTGCGAACAATTCCTGCTGAACGCTTGAAAACACTCTTTTCAGAAAAGGTTTTAACCTAATGTATGAAGAACCTTACCGCTGGATTGAAGCGGTTGCGAATCGGCGAAATTATTTAGATGATCAATTTAGCCAAGGCAATCCGTTAGTCGCGGTCTCTTTCGCCCAAGGGATTCTTCTGGTCACAGTGAATCGCGGCACGGAAAAAATTTATGAAATTTACGACCGTATTGCCTTGGGTGGAATGGGACATCCAGCAGATTTGGAAAAGTTGCGATATACTTTATTGGATATGGCTCATGTTGAAGGTTTTCAACGTTCCCCATCAGATGTGACGGCTTCTCGCTTGATGAAAAATGGGTTAGCCCCAGTTATTAAGGAAGCCTTTGAAGAAATTTTTAAGGCCCCCTATATTACAAAGATTCTGTTAGCAGAAGTTGGTCCAACACAGGATCGTGATCGTCTTTTTAGCATTAACTATGACGGCATGTATGAGGAACAGCGAGAATTTGGGGTACTCGCAGCTTCTTCTGCCATTCGTGAGAGTCTCCTTGTGGAATGGAAAGCTCAAGGGAAACCCACTTCATTGCAGAAGGCATTAGAGGTGAGTCTACGACTGTGGGGCATATCCAGCTTACTTCAAACTTCAAGTCCTTCTTTAGATACAGAAGAGTCAGTGCCCACCCCTTCTGAAGCGACTTCTGAAACCATCATACCCGATGATGAAGCCATTACGGTTCGAATTCAGGAAACCCTAGACAAAGAATCTCTGGAGTGTGTGCTGCTTGATCGGGAGAGCGGAAAAATGGAAACCTATCGTGCCCTGAGCCTGACCGAACTTAAGCTCTTGCTTCCTCAATATTTTGAACCGGTTAAAGAATAAATTCCTTCTTCGAAGTCATGACGAAGTTCCCTCGTCCTTTGAGGCAGAGAGAAAAACTGCTTCAACCGTTAGAGCCCTATAGAATCATTTACCATGAAAAATCGAATTTTCGGAATTGAAACGGAATATGGCCTGCTCATCAAGGCCGATCAATCGAATGTGTCCCCTTCTGGAGTGGCCCGCCATATCATTCAACATTTGTTTGGTCAGAAAAAACATGGTGTAATCGATTGGCATTATCGTGGACATGATGAACCGCCTGGCAATGGAGGGTTTCTTCTCAACGCCGGGCGAATGTATGTCGATATGGGTCATCTAGAATATGCGTCCCCGGAATGTCATTCCTTGTGGGACCTCCTCTCTGTTGATCGTGCCGGAGATTTATTGTTGCAGGACTGTCTCGATGAGCTTGAGCTTTCGGAGAAGGTGTCCATTATTAAAAACAATATTGATCATGAAACCGACGCCACCTTTGGGTGTCACGAAAATTATTTGGTTTCACGAGAGTTTCCATTCAATTATCAAGGCCTAGGCCTGTTAATGCCTTTTCTCGTCACGCGCCAGGTCTTTACTGGCGCAGGACGCATTGGGATGGCGCGTACGGCAGATGGATGGATTGGCTTAGATGAAATCGAAGGAGGCAGAGGTGATTTGACACGAGGTGCAGCTGAAGAACCCGTAATTTATCAAATTTCCCAACGCCCGGATTACATAGTCAACGACTTTTTCGAATGGGTTCAGCATAACCGGGCCATCGTGAATACTCGGGACGAACCGTTGGCTGATCCTGAGCGATTCCGTCGATTACATTTACTCATGGGTGATTCCAACATGGCAGAGGAAACCACCCTGTTGAAAATGGGCACGACGGGATTAGTGTTGCAACTTATCGAAGATGGCCATGCACCAACAGGGTTAGATTTTGACGATCCCGTCCAGACGCTGCGTGGGATTTCGCGCGACCAAACACTAGAATGGATGGTCACGCTTTCAACCGGCAAGCAACTTTCAGCCTTAGATATTCAAGAAGAGTTTTGGGAAGCGGCCTCTAAACACTATACTGGACAAGATGAAGAAACCGA
Source organism: uncultured Nitrospirota bacterium (assembly GCA_937139405.1). Taxonomy (GTDB): domain Bacteria; phylum Nitrospirota; class Nitrospiria; order Nitrospirales; family UBA8639; genus Nitrospira_E. The sequence continues at coordinate 244,074 of CAKZPV010000034.1, read as the reverse complement.
CTGGGTGCTAGCCCATTGGGAATCGGTCGTGAAAGATTTACGCAAAGGTTACCAATCAGTCGTTGGTCGGGTTGATTGGGCCTCTAAGCTCTGGTTGTTAGAGAATTTTCGAGAAGCCGAAAAATTAGAATGGGACGATCCCTGGTTGAAGAGCCTAGACTTGGAATACCACAATGTGGACCTGAAAGCTGGCCTGTACCATGCTATGGCCGAAGAAGGTGATGCCCCACGCTTCACCACCATTGACTTAGTGAATTTATCGAAACATACCCCACCCCGAAACACCCGCGCCTTTGGACGTTCAGAAGTGATCAAACATGTGGTTAAAGAAGGCTGGGCTGATTTTTTAGAACAGACAGCCAAACATCAAGATCCCCGTCGCCCACCCTATGTCATCAATTGGTCGGTTTTACAACTTCAAGGTAGTCCGCCTTTCGTCATGGCCGATCCTTTTCGCACGTATGTTCAAGAAAGCCGAGACTATTGTTCTGATGGCTCCGCTCATCCCACTCCAGAAGCGTTATTAAAAAAGCAAGATATCTGAGTGAGTTTGATAGGAAAGAAGTTAGATTTGCGCTTGAATGATAGGGGGTTAGGAGTTTCCTGCCATCTTTTCTCTTTGCTATGGTGAAGCTCTTAACGAGCTAGCAAAATCTTAAAAAGGTACTAATGAGTTTCTTCCTGATGGTTAGGAAAGAGTCTATTTTTAGCATCTTCCCAAACATCATCGTAAAGTTTATTTAGTTTTTCGTTTTGTCTTTCCCCTATAGACTTCCTTAAGGGATTCTTGGAAAATAGTGAAAGAAAAGGAAACCGCAGGCTACGGTCTTGTTGGTACCAGCTTTCAAGTATCTTTGTAAGCCTAACCTCACTTAAATAAGCGGAAATCGTTTCTAGGGCATCGATAGACATACAGAAAACAGGTGTCACGATTTTTGGGCGAACTAACTTTCGATTAAAAAATTCCATCGCCTTTTTATTTAGATAAGGATTTATAAACGTGCAATCCCCAATTTCATCTCTGGTAATTAGAACTGGGTATATAGTTCTGATTCCTGCTAAATCTACTGTTTCAACTAATTCAGGGTTTTTCTTTTTAAACACCTTTTCAATCGACCTAGTTAATTGCTGAATTCCTTTAGGCTTATCAGCAGATCCAATCAGGTGTTTTTTTATTTCTGCATCCAATACTCTTATATCTCCACTATATTTCGCTTTAGCAGTAAATGTATGACCTTTATACTCAAGAAACATGGCCTCACTTCCACAAACAATAATTCCATCGCAGACTTCCGCGCCTGATCGAGTAAATTTTGGAGATGGGTAAAAACTCGTAATTTGTTCACTCACTGAGTTCTTAAATAGCCAGTTAACATAGACTTCGAAAGCATCGCCCCAAAACTGATGAAAAGCCTCTTTCTTTTGATTCGTATCGAGAACATTGTGTATACGCCAAAAGAGACCAGCTCCTAATTTTTCAGCTAAAAACCTTGTGTCTATAGGGAAGAAGGTCTCTGTGTCCAATCGGTAAAGAGGGGTATCCCTAAAAAAAGTAAAATCAGTTGGTCCACCATTTCTTTTCTCCATATTGTTTTTTAAGCTATCGCCATTCGTAGATAGTTCGTTTAATACAATCTCACATTGTTTCTGGTCAACGTTTATGGATTCCAGAAATTTCCGGTTCATAAGAAAAGACACTTTTTGTTGGCGAAGTTGGCTGTAATCGATTGACAAATAATGACTCAAGATTCCTATACAAACAGACATATATGTTTCCAGACTGATTCCAGTAGCCTCACAAATCAATTCTTTAATATTTTTGAAATATTTTGGGGGATCAACAGATTCAGACTTAGTTATCATGAACTTGGCACGACCAAGTTTGGTGAAAAGTGTGTATCTCCCTGAATACTCAATCATTGGTATCCACATGGATATTCTTTCTAAAGTTTTTTCTACGCTACCTTCTCTTGCCTCTAATTCTTTGTGTAAGAGGTCGTTAGCCATTAACAAGCCTAGGCCTAATCCAGCCCAATGAGGAGTTTGGAGAGGTTTTAGTCCGTCATCAGAACAGAACAATATGGCTTCTTTGGCTACAAATAGTAACTGAAGTCTATGGAATACGAATCTAGGATGCGCAGATAGACGAGAAATTTCTAAAAGATGATTGGCGTCCTGTGGAAAAAAAGCATCTCTAATAAGATTTTCATGGGCACTAAGATTTATGGTTCCTTGCCAAGTTTCTAAAAAGGCGTTAACTAGACTTAACGCATGCATCACATTGTTTCTTGAAAACCTTTTAATCCAACTTCTGAATTCCTCAAGGGTACAACGCTCCCCCGAAAACTCTTCAAAAGTAATGTAGCTAGCAAATGGCGGAAATGTGGACATCTCGTTTCAAGTCTTCATCATCAAATGAAAAATATTCTGGCTTAGGAATTCGGTTGATTCGCAACATCTCTCTCTGCCTGTCAACTTCCACTCACATAAATCTTTCTCCACAAATCTCTAAGTGCAAAAGGGGTTTTCTTCTGCACCCATCTCCCTTTAGCTTGAAGGTTACTGGGCACATCTCCGCATCATACATGCACTGTTCAACCTATTCAGTAAAGGCCCTAGAGTTTATGACCGAACTTTCTTCTAATTTTATATCACCGGCGAAAAAGAGGGTAGGAGCGTTGGGCTTTTCCGCCGTTCTTTTCAATGTGTGTTTTCTATCGCTGTATTTTATGATAGGCTAAATTACTGAGTTAGTCATGACGAATAGATAAGGTAGGGATATTGGGTGAAAGACATGCATAAGACAGTACTTCGACTGTGGCTGGTTGTGTGGGTGATTACGCTACCTCTTATTCATATCCATCCCGAAGTCGATCACGCCCATGGAATGTCGGGGCACGTGCATGGAGGCACGTACCATTCCGTTTTAGTCAATACTCCTGTGCATGCTCACCAAGGGTATGCTCAAGAAGAACATCATCATGATGGGTTCTTTTATTTAAGCGGTGAATTAGAACCCATTCAGGCTCCCTCACACGCATCCCATGGATTTGAAGAGGCGACTTACGGTTTCTCTCTAATTAAACGCTCGATTATCCTGGAGTCGGCGAAGTCGCAAATATCCTATGACGTGGTTGTGACTGACCATGTTGAATCCTTGCGTCAGGGCGGTGTTTCAACGCTGCCTGTTATTTCTAAGAAAACCCTCGTATCTCTTCTTCCTGAAATCCTTTCCCCTCGTGCTCCGCCAGTTCTTTCAATTTAACTCCAACGTATTTATGAAAAATCTGGCTTCAGGTCAGGGTGTGGGATCTATTAATCCCATTTAAATCAGACGATCCTTTAGTCAGAGCTACTGGGGTTTCTAATAACCAACAGTTTTAATTCTACGTGAAGAGGTGTAGTTGTCGTCATGTACCTAATTCTTCTCTTTCCATTGTTCCTGGTTCAGGCATGCTCTGATCCGCCTGAGCCTGTAAACGAAATCCCATCAGAAATGACGGAGATTTCTGATGCCTCCAGTCATTTGGTATTTAAACTCACGGCTGCAGCACAAGCACGAATCAAAACGGCACTTGTTGAACAACGGTTGCTCTCCCAAGTCATCGTGGCACCGGGCGGGGTTTCGTTGGATCTTGGAAAGATGGCTAAGGTGTCCTCACGCCTTGAAGGGCAAGTAGAAGAGGTGTTTGTTCAACTCGGAAATCATGTGAAAGCCGGTGATCCCTTACTCGCCATAGGCAGTCTTAAATTGGATGAATTAGTTCAAGAATTTTTGGTTTCGAAAGTTCAGGTGGATCTTCGCCTGGCCAATTTCCAGAGAACGAAGAAACTTCATGACGAACAAATTGTGTCTGAACGACGCCTGATGGAGGATCAAGCTCAGTACTTTGAAGCTCAAGCAATCAATCAGCATGTCACGGAAAAACTTCAGAATATGGGGTTGCTAAAGAAAGATCTTAACGAACTACTTCACAGTCATACGATGGAAGGCCATCATTATATTATTAAAGCTCCATTGGCGGGAATCATTTCTGACCAAACGGTGGTCCTAGGGCAGGGCGTGAGCACGGGCGATCACCTCTTTGAGGTTGTGGACATTCGCCAAGTCTGGGTGTTTGCTAACCTTCCCATTGAACAGGCCCAGCGATTCAAAGAAGGTGATCGCGGAATCATCCTTGCCAAAGGCCGTGAGCCTATTGAGGCGCCTTTGGCCTATATCGCGCCTGTTGCTGATAAAGCGACTCTGACTGTTCAGCTTCGATTTGATGTCGATAATCGGCAAGAACTTTTAAAGCCCAATGAATATGTAGAGGTTCGATTGGAAGAAGGGGCTTCATCCATCTTGGCTATTCCTGTGACCGCGCCAACTATAGTGGAAGGAGTTCAGGGCGTTTTTGTGAAAGATGGCAATGGCTATAGGTTTATCCCTGTGATGTTGGGGAAAGAAAGTGATGGATGGATCGAGGTTCTTGAAGGTCTAGCAACGGGAGATGAAGTGGTGATTGAAGGTGTTTTTGATTTGAAAAATTCAATGTTAAAACATTCGATTGAAGGAGACGGACACTAACTGTCATGGAGCGCCTTCTCATTCTTTCTCTTCGTTATCGGTTCTTTACCCTTGTGACCCTTCTCCTGGTTATGGGAGGGGGTGTGTATTCGTTAGGGGAGTTGCCAATCGATGCGGTGCCTGATCTCACTCCCGTACAAGTCCAGATTCTGACTCGGGCTCCGGCTTTAGGACCGGTCGAGGTTGAGCAATTTGTGACGTTTCCTATTGAAACGAATTTGAGCGGACTCCCCGGCCTCAAAGAACTTCGTTCGATTTCTCAATATGGTATTTCAGTCGTCACTGCTATTTTTGAGGATGATTTGGATTTGTACTTTGTCCGTCAACTGGTGAATGAACGATTAGCTATAGCGGTCGAACAGATTCCTTCAGAATATGCACGGCCCATGATGGGGCCACTGACCACAGGGCTTGGCGAAGTGTATCAATTTACACTCAGCGGCGATGGCTATAGCCCTATGGAGTTACGCACCCTGTTGGAATGGGATATTGGACGTCGTCTTCGTGCGATCCCTGGCGTGGTGGAAGTGAATATTTGGGGGGGGCGAGAAAAACAATTTCAAGTGATGGTAGACCCTCAACGACTGCTGGCGATGAAGCTTTCTCTCAAAGATGTCTATGATGCTTTAGAGCAAAATAATGCACTGGCCGGGGGTGGCTACATCGTGCATGAGCGGGAACAATTTCTCATTCGTGGCGAAGCCATGGCCAAAGGAGTGTCGGATCTCGGAAATATTCTCGTGAAGCATGCCCCAGGCGGGATTCCTCTATTCATCAAAGATGTTGCTGTTGTGCAAGAAGGCGCGAACCTCAGAATTGGTGCCGCTACAAGGATGGGGGAGGGCGAGACGGTCATTGGGATGGTGCAAATGTTGGCGGGTGGAAATGCTGAACTCCTACTCGAACAAATTAAAGACCGCGTACAAGACATTCAAGCGACTTTGCCAGCCGGTGTGGTTATCGAACCTTATTATGATCGTTCTATTTTTGTCTCTCAGGTCATTCGCACGGTTCAAAATAATCTCTGGGAAGGCGGGTTACTTGTCATTGCTGTTTTATTTCTTTTCCTGGGGAATTTCCGATCTGGGCTGATTGTTGCGGCAGCTATCCCCATCTCCATGCTGATTGCCTTTACCGGTATGCTCAAGACGGGCATTTCTGGAAATCTCATGAGTCTCGGAGCCATTGACTTTGGTTTACTCGTGGATGGATCCGTCGTGATGATCGATAACATTCTTCGAAAATTGAGCAATCTCAAGGAGCGTTCCGTCGAAGCCCGAGCTCAAGGTATCCAGGATGCGGCCAAAGAAGTGTTGCGTCCCATTACCTTTGCGATGGGTATTATTATCGTGGTGTATCTCCCTATTTTAACTCTCACGGGAGTCGAGGGGAAAATGTTTCATCCCATGGCGTTCACCGTCATTTTTGCCCTGGTCGGTTCACTGCTTTTTGCTGTGGCTGCTGTCCCAACTCTGGCGTTTTGGTTTGCCAAAATTCAACCCAATCAAGAAGGCACGTGGTTGATTCGAACACTCCGTTCGATCTACGAACCCTGTCTTCGATTTTCTCTGGCCAAGCCTCTTTTAGCTGCTGGATCAGCCATTGTGTTGTTTGTGAGCAGTCTGTTTATCGGTAGTTCGTTGGGAGTGGTGTTTATGCCACGATTGGATGAAGGCGATCTTGCGATTCAAGTTTGGCGTTTGCCGAGTGTGTCTCTTGATGAATCCGTAGCCACTGCTCTTCAAGTGGAAGCAACTCTCAGGAAATTTCCAGAAGTGATTAAAGTTGTTTCGAGAACCGGCAGCCCTGAAGTGGCGACTGATCCTATGGGTATTGAACTTTCAGATGTCTTTGCCATTTTAAAGCCAAAGAATGAATGGGTAACGGCCAAGACCAAAGACGAACTCATTGAGAAAATGGAACGGGCTATTTTGGAGTCAGTCCATGGAGTCGGCCTGGGATTTACTCAACCCATCGAAATGCGATTCAACGAGCTGATTGCAGGCACGCGATCAGATATTGCGGTAAAAATATTCGGACCAGATCTCTCGGTTCTCCGTACACATGCCGAACAAGTCGCGTCTGCCTTACGGGATATTCCAGGGGCGGCGGACGTTAAAGCTGAACAGGTGGCAGGCGTCCCGCGTATTCGAATTATCGTAGACCGAGATCAAATTGCTCGCTATGGTATTACTGCTGCTGATGTCCTGACCTATGTTCAAACCGCCAGGGCTGGGCAACAGGTGGGGACCATTTTCGAGGGCGAACGGCGTTTTGCGTTGGTCGTGCGTCTCACGGATCAATCCTCTGCTAGCCCGTCCGCCCTTAAGAACCTCCTTATCCCCACCCCTCATGAGGAATTGGTGCCTCTGTCGCGTATCGCGCAAGTTGTCGTGGATGAAGGCCCAGCACAGATTAGTCGAGAAAATAACCATCGTCGAATCGTGGTCGAAACGAATATTCGTGGACGTGACTTGGGTGGATTTATGGATGAGGCTCAACAGACTATTCGCGAACGCATTTCCCTTGCTCCTGGTTACTACTTGGAATGGGGTGGACAATTTGAAAATCTTGAACAAGCCACTCAGCGTTTATCCCTTATCGTGCCTGTTACGTTGCTCTTAATCATTGGCATGCTCTCTCTCATATTCGGCACGCTTCGACCGGCCTTTCTCATTTTTCTAAATGTGCCTTTAGCGTTGTCTGGAGGAATATTGGCACTATGGATGCGGGGGATGCCTCTGAGTATATCGGCTATTATTGGGTTTATTGCGTTGTTTGGCATTGCAGTGTTGAATGGCGTGGTCTTAGTGTCACGAATCCGTACGTTAGAAGCAAAAGGGCTGCTAATTGAACAAGCCGTGCTCCAAGGTTCGTTAGATCGGCTTCGTCCTGTGTTGATGACTGCGTTAGTGGCTAGTCTTGGGTTTCTTCCCATGGCCTTGGCGACGACTATGGGTGCCGAGGTTCAACGCCCGCTTGCCACCGTGGTCATTGGCGGCTTAGTGACTTCCACAGCCCTTACTTTGTTAGTGCTTCCTGCTGTCTATCGATATTTTTGTCCGAGGAGTTACGATGAGCCGAGAACTACCGTTTAACGTGTCCAAGTTAATGACATTGAGGTTATTCGTGGGTTGTGTCTGTATGTGGGCGATAGTTGGCAGTGAGGTCTGGGGGGAAGAAAATGCTGTCCCGTCTTTTTCCCTTCAGGAAATTATTGATCTGACACTTACGCACAATCCCACTATTGAGTTGGGTAAAGGCTTTATTGATCAAAAAACAGGGGAGGAGCGGATCGCTCGTGCATACCCAAATCCTACGTTGGGCCTACAAGGTGGTCGAGGTCAGATACTCGATCCTACTGGTCGTACAATGTTCGAGCGATATATTTCTCTGAGCCAGCCTCTGGAGTGGCCAGGAATGCGTGCGGCACGCCAAGAAGCTGCGAAGGCTGGAGCGGGTAGTGCTCAAGCCGGCTTTGCACTCACACAGGTGAATGTGAAAGCGAGAGTCAAGCAAATCTTTTATGAATTACTTTTGGCACAAACCATTGCTGACCTGGCTTCGCGACTCTTGATGACTGTTACGGATTTTGAAGGAGCCGTGAAGCGACGTGTGGAAGCTGGTGAAGCTCCACCTTTCGAAGAGGTGAAAGTCAAGGTCGAATTATTGCAAGCCCAAAAACAGATGGAGCAAACCCAGGGGAAGGTTCGAATAACCAAAGTAGCCTTAGATCAACTGACCGCTGGTAATCTTGGTGAGGGATTCGCCATTCAAGGAGATTTTGAGACAACGAACAATGCATTAGATGAATCACATTTGATCGAGGCGGCGTTTGAACATCATCCAGAAATTAAAAAATTTCAACAATTAATTGACGTGGCTCACGCTCAATATGATCAAGAGCGGCAGGCTCGTGTCCCAAATGTGACGATTAGTGGGTCATATCAACGAGATGCGGGCAGGGAAGGATTTGTCGGAGGGCTCTCGATTCCTTTGCCGCTTTGGGATCAACGCCAGGGCGACATGGCGAAGGCGTTGGGCATTCGTCGCCAGTCAGAAGCCCATCTTGAACAAGCCAAAATTTCACTCAAAAGAGGGATTACGGAACACGTTCAAATTTCAAGGACTGCTTCAACTCAGATCAACACATTCGAGCAAGGTTTGTTGAAGCAAGCCAAGGAAGCCGTTCGCATTGCTCGAACAAGTTTTAAATTTGGAGAAGCCGGATTACTCGATGTATTAGATGCTCAGCGGGTGTTATGGCAAACTTTTGAAGGATATGCGCATGCTCGCTTTGAGTTAGCCATCGCGCTTACCGAATTAGAACGATTAGTTGGCAAAGAGTTAGATGGCTAGTTTGAATGTGTAATTTTGTCTGTTAATATTATTTTTTGATCTCACAACTTCGCTGACTTGTCATCCTTCTCATTTTTTATTTATTAAATTGACCGACTGAGTCCTTAAAGATATGGTATCTCATTCATCAGGTGAATTGAGAACCGTATTACTTTTATTGGTATAGAAAACAGGGGAGTGACATCTCATGTTGAACTCTATTCTTGAAGACGCGCGCAAGGTCATCACCAATCCAGTTCATTTCTATCGAGACATAACGAAGTCTGGTGGATTTGGTGATCCCATCATTTTTGTGTTGGTCATGGCGGGAGTCAGTGCGATTCTTCTTGGGTTCTTCTCATTGTTTGGTCTGGGAAGAATTGGGGGAGCGATGGCGGTGGGCATTGGAGGCATCATCTTACTTCCGATTATGTTTTTCATTTTTAGTTTCATTGGTGCCGGCATCATGTTTGTGATTTGGAAATTCATGGGTTCCCAAGAATCTTTTGAGGTCTCCTATCGTTGTGTCGCCTATGCTTCTGCTATTTATCCCATCACTGCCCTAGCCGGGATCATTCCCTATCTTGGTTCGATTGTTGGTGTTGTCTGGTGGATGTACCTGATGATCATCGCAAGTACCGCAGTTCATCAGTTGGCTCAAAAAACGGCTTATATGGTCTTTGGTATCTTGGGCGTCTTTCTGATTACGACGAATTTGAGTAGCGAGATGGCTGCTCGACACTTGGCTTCAAATTTGGAGAAGTTCGATGGCAATTTGGAAAAGTTTGAAGATATGTCTCCAGAAGAAGCTGGCGAAGCAGTGGGCAAATTTTTGAAAGGGCTTGAAAAAGCTACAAAGGAACAGTAACGAGAGTCAGAAAGAAAGTTGGGTTCAATAGTTGAGAGAAATTTGCAGATCTTCGACTAAGATCAGAGTTGAGGAGACTATCTTATTGTATGTTCCCTTGTTGAATTCTTATCTCTTTAATATTTTTAAAATGTGAGTGCCAGAGAAAATGACCCTAACGCGCCGCGTTCATCAAAGTCATACCCTCCACCGACATCAAATTGGAAAGCCCAGAGCCGAATGCCTAATCCTGCTGTCGGAGTCACACGCGATTTGGCATCTTCTACATTTTTAAGCGCGCCGGCGCGGAGAAATACAACATCAAAGATTCCCTGTTCAATCCCTAAGCTGAAGACGCGACTTCTGAGTCCGGGCACCAGAGTTTTATTTTTGGTGAGATCGGCATCAAAACTGATAGTCGTAGCTGAAAAGGGAATAACGGCCACTCCCCCTCGAACTTGCGGGCGTAATGTGAATTTTCCACCTCCAGGAGTTTTGAATGACGGTTTGTTCAGATCTTTTCCGACAATGCCCAATTGGAGCCATGAGACAGGGTGGACCATTGCCCCAATATCGAGGCCAAATTCATAAGATTTTTTGGAGTTTTTTAATTCATCGGCAAGATCAAAATCTTTTTCAACATCGATTCCTCGCCTGTAGGCCACTCCTTGAATAATTTTGCCAGTGATACCAAAAGAGATTTTCTTTTCCCAGATCGCATAGGCATAGGATAAGGCAATCTGTCGCGCTTCAAGAAAATTTACCTGCAGTTCACCCACCACATCCAATTCACCGCCGGCAACCACCGCCGTCAAGGGCGTATTTGTAAAGGCCCCGCCTGTTTCCACATCCGAAATATTGATGCCTAAGGCATGTTCTCCCCAGTTGCCTTTAAAATACAGTCCAAGAGCGGCCAAGGCAGATAGTGATGAGCCATTTAAATCATTGAGGAGATTCTGGAGACGAGCTTGGTTTGCAGCAGAAGTGTCTGCGTCATTAATATCATCAATATCTTCCAACGTGTCGATAATGCCTAAGCGATCGAAGCCTTGTGCAGAGACTTGCGCCCGGACATCAATGGTCTGAGTGAGTGCTAAGCCAGCTGGATTCCAATAGGTTGCCAGAGAATCTGTGGTGACAGCTACACCTGCTCCGCCCATCCCTACGGCTCGTGGGCCGACAATGACAAATTCAACGGCTGAGCTCATTGTGGGAGAGATCAGGGTGCAGAGGAGTGCTAGGTTGAATGTTCTGAAGACTCGGTGGAGCATTTCATGTGTCATAATCAAAGTCCTTCCTTGAACAATGATCCTTCACAACGTGAAGAATTCCTTCCTTGGATAGAAAACACTAAGGTAAATGTAAAAAAATATCAAGAATTCGAGGAAAAAATAGATCAAAAAAAAAGCAGTTACGAAGGTGGTTTTAGATGAGATGGCGGGGGATACGAACAGGTCGACCTCTTACGACAAGCGTTGTATTAGCTTTTGGTTGTGACGTGGCGTGTTTCTGGTTGAGTCCTTCTATCCGTGTGGCATCGACCTGTTGGTGCATATTCGATAATCTTTTCCTCCTTAATATAGAAGAGGTTATTACAGACGATTCTACTGCTTGAACAAGCGATAAAGGCATTGGTATTGACGAAGTCACCAGGGCTGCTCGCCCCTGCTTTACCAAAACATTCTCCGAAATCATAGCCATAGGCGTAGTTGCGAATTTCAGTACCACCGTCAGTATTGGTACGGAACATCGGCATGGTGCTGAAAAGGGCATGCGTGTCTAACGCTTCAACTGAGGTGCCGACCCACGCTTCAAGATCTTGTTTTTTCTCAGTATGCTTGGTTGCACAGGCAGAAATGAGTGGAATGATCGCCATAGCAATGGTGAATTGAAGGAGACGTATAGTTATTCTCACCTTGGTTGATCTAGTATTCATATTTATATTTCGTTCGATGGAGACCTTGTAGGGAAAAAATTACATGATTTAAGAGAACATAGGCACTAAATAATAAAAATTACCAGAAAGATTGAGCTGATTTGCCATTGTTATAGAATAGCCATTTCTGTTTCATCCATAATTCTCAAGTATATTATCCATATTTTTCAGTATTTACAAAGTCGTGAAAAGATTAGTGATTGTATGCCTTGTCTAGGCCGAAAGAGTATTAGATAATATAGACATAGCCCATGCCATTTAATCAATCATCACCATTTTCCTTATCGATTTCTCGTCGTGGCCTTATAAGCCTTGGTGGGCTGGTTACAGCCAACCTCGTTTTCCCTGGCTGTGACCTCGGCTCGATGTTTGCGGTGCCTCCTCGAGACACCGTGTATTTTACGCCAAATGACAAGTTTTACCGAGTGAATATTAATGAAGGATCGTATAACTTTACGCGAGATTTAGATGTTGAGCAATGGCAAATGGTGGTCAAGGGCGCCGTGGAAAACCGAGTGGTCATGAAATGGCGAGATCTTTTGAATCGAGAATCCTTTGATCAAGCCGTCACATTGATGTGTATTGATACACTTCCTGGTGGCAGCAGTTTAGGCACGGCGATGTGGCGAGGTATTTCTCTCAAAAAACTCTTGAAGGATATTGGTGCTGATGAAGAGACGGCGCGTGACGTCATTTTTCGTGCAGCAGATGGCTATCATGATAGTATTCCGTTCTCTCGGGCCATGGAAGATGATGTGATGTTGGCATATTTGATGAATGGGGAGAAGTTGCCAAAAGATCATGGTTTTCCTATGCGTCTGATTGTTCCAGGCCTCTATGGTATTAAAAACGTCAAATGGATCACTGAAATTGAAGTCTATAACGGAGACTACAAAGGCTACTGGCAACAAAAAGGGTGGACGGATGATGGCACTATTCATATTTTCTCTCGTATCGACAGCCCCGGGCATTATCAATCCTTACAGGGACCGTCTCAACGGTTGCGGGGTATTGCCTTTGGTGGCCCGGAATCCATTCAGGAAGTACAGCTCAGTTTTGATCAAGAAAAGACTTGGGTGAGGACTGAAGTGGAAGCTCCCCTTTCTCCCTATACCTGGGTTATTTGGAATTACGATTGGGAGGTTCCCAAGGCGGGAAAACATATGGTGTCGGTGCGAGCCATTGATGCGCAAGGTAAGGTGCAGACCTCAGAGATGACCCGCCCACAACCTGACGGAGCCACGGGGCTCCATTCTATTGTCTTAGATGTAGCGACCGTCTAGGGGGCTGTTAAGAAATACTTAGGCATCTCGCATCCCATCTTCGAACATCTCTCAATCGAAAAACTCTCAACATAGCTTTGCTTCGGGCTTTTCCCAACCGTTTCGTCAAAATCTAGCTAAAATATAGCCAAGGCTTTCTCTTAGTACGTCCAGGTTACAATAGCCGTCCATACGTTTTTAGTATAATCGTAAATCGGGACACGAGACTTATTTCGAATGCCCTGATACTGGAACCTGAGAGAAAAATTATTCGGTAAGGGTTTTACCAGTTGCACCAGATGGGTTTGCTGCCTATCATAACGATCCCGCAAGCTGCCGTTGCGATCTGTGAAAAGAATCTGTGCGTTCTTATATTCTCGCCAGTGAACGTCATAATCGTATCGTAATGTCATGTCACCCCATGGTAGGCTCACTTGCCCGCCGGTGAGTAAACGGTTCCCCTCATAGGCAAAGGCACTGCCATCGGTACTTTCATTGTCATATTGATACCCAGCGCGAAGAATCACTTTGTCACTGGTAAACCGAAAGGCATGGATGAATCCGAGCATGTTATTAAAGGCATCCCGACCCTCAGAGGCAAAGGCGGGATTGCTATTGGAAGTTTCTCGAAAAAATGTTTTGGTCTGAAAGCGATACTGAACAGTGGTAAGGTTCCCCATTGCTCCAAGAAGCGGTAGATTGACCACAGGGCCGACCAACGCGGCATTAAATGTGGGAGAATGCCGAGCGAGAAATGCATCACTATCAAGAAAGACATAATCATACGTATACTGGGTACTCAATTGATAAGGTAGGTTGACCTTTGGTAATACTCCCCGATAGAAACCCGAGAGACCAACTAAATGGCTTTGAATGTTAAAGCTATCTAAACTGTTGAAGTTGAGGGTTTGAAAAAATGAATAAGTTGCTGTCGCTTCCAGGGGCCCACGTCGTAGAAAGGAGTAATTAGCTAAGACAGAAGCTAACATACCAGGTGCGGAAGCCTGCCGGCGGCGTAGTGCGGAATTGGTAGTGTTTTGGTTCACAATGGGACCCTGCTGCCCAGGAATAAAGGCCGTAGAGTTCGGATTCACGCCCACATTGTCGTCATAATATCCCCCCAAACTCACCTGCAGGCGAAGACGTTTTGGTTCTTCTACTCCCTCCCTAGCTGCCAACGCTTGCCGAATACGAACTGATGATTGTGTTAGTGGGGATACAGTACCAATATCATCGATTTGCTCTAACTCATTAATGGCCTCTTTGGAGAGCCCCAATGTGCCTAAGGCCAGTCCACGGTAAAAATTACTCAGCTGTTGAATATTTGGGTCATTTGATTTTACTTCCTTAAATGTCTCGACTGCCTTCTCATATTCCTTGTCCCGATACCGCAAGAACCCAACATAATAATTCAAATTATCCAAATCCGGCTGTTGCTTATAAACAGCTTCAAACAGGGGCTTGGCTTTGTCATACTTGCCAAGGACAAAATAAGCCACCCCGAGGTGATATTGCACATGAAAATCGTTAGGCCGAAAACGATGTGCGCGTTCTAGAGGTTCAACTGCTTCTTCAGGGTTTTGTAGACTTAGATGAACTAACCCTTTGTAATACAATCCTCTCTCCTCTTTTGGGTCTAACTCTAAGGCCTGATTTAATAAACCTAAAGCATCGTTGTATCGCTCTTCATCATAGGCCAACACCGCTTGACCTATTAGGACATCAGCATCAGCTTTTTGCGCCAAACTTTCAGAAGGGCATACGATCCCAAAAAATATCATTACTAAAAATAGACAGGACCAGAACATAGGATGGGAAGAATGACGAAGGTTCATCATAAAAGGAGTACCTCAAAGTTGTGATTAGCAGCCAATAGATCTTTCTACATTTATACATTCGTCAACTCCAGAAAGGCCTAATACGAAGTCCTTCCCATTGCCTCCGTCGATGTAGTCGTTACCTCGTCCACCGATAATGTGGTCTCGCCCAGCTTCTCCAAAAACTTTGTCTGCTCCGCTTCCCGCAATTATGAAATCACTTCCTGATCCACCTAAAATCAAGTCATTCCCAGAGCCGCCGATGATGTGGTCACTACCTTTGCCTGCATCAATACAATCGTTGCCACCTTTGGCAATGATATGATCACGTCCTCCAAAAGCACAGATCACGTCGTCCCCCGGCGTGCCTTTAAGAAAGTCATTACGAGAGCTTCCAAGTATGGCTTGAGGATCCTGGCAATCACAGCCTGTTACATCGACCGACGCAAAATCCGAGGTCATTAATTCGTCATTGTCCGTCACGGTAAGACGAACATTAAGGGTACCAACATCTTCTTGCTTACAGATTAGGCTGGCCTGGGGACCTGTCGCATCTGTGGGGTCACCTCCTGGGAAATCCCATGCGTAGCCAGTAATTTCCCCATTTGGATCGAACGACCCAGAGCCATCTAACTGGATAACTTCATTGCGAAGGCAAGAATATGTTTCAAATGGCGGGCCTGGCGCTGTAATTGGATTACCATCGCCAATTGAACCAGCATCGGCGACAGGTGGAGACGCTGTTGTAAAGGTTAGTTCTTCGAGTTCAATGACTGATGTATGCACACCATCTTCAAAATCACGAGAATCCTGTAAATTAAGTTTCAGATTATTCCAGTCATTGTATGAGACTAAGGTAGCGAGTAAGATGTCATCGCCACCTAAAGAAACTACTTCATTTGTGTCACAAATGTTGTTTGGTCCTGGCTCTATGCGATCGCCATTGATGGCGTCATTTACAATGATATCATCGCCGTTTTTTGTTGTATCTAAGGTCCTGTTACCTCCAGGATCAACACAAACACTTCCACCATTTCGCGCGCTATCTTGACCAATATCTCCTGAAACTGGATTTTCATCAGAGGGAGTGGTGCAATTCCAATTAATCGGCAAATTGCCGGGAGTACGGATCCGCGAATTAGTGTCTGTGCAGCGGTAAAAAGTGTAAAATGTCGAGTCTTGAATTCCAGCGGTTTCGTTAAGTGCATTCTCATTGAGGGCCGGTAATGCCATCCTTGAATAATCAAGCTTCCTTGTTTCAGGTCCGTTGATGCCATCGGAATCCTCTGGAATTCCTCCTTCCCTCTGAAAATCATAGTTCATAATACTAAGATAGTTTGGTTTATAATTAATGTTATCTCGTCCACCATGATTTAGATTGAGGTTGTGACCAAGTTCATGCATGATTGTTGTCATTTGTTTGTCCGGTTCGCCTACATCAGGATGACTTACTGAAGGCCACCCTCCCAGGGTGACGATGAAATCATTCCCAAATACTTCAGCACATCCGGAGGTATCATCGTTAGGGAAATCAACTAGATTACGTAGTTGGTGGGCAAGCAAGCCATAGTGGTAAACAAAACGGCGTTTGTTGGTTTTTCTAAATGACATTTCTTTTATAACGTCAAATCTTCCCCATGACAGTGGGTCTTTGCACATAGCAAAATTGAGTGAATTCTCGTGCTTTACCGCCTTGCCAATCTCTACATGGAGAGAAATACCACGTGTCGGATCGGGACATTGGTCTGGATGTGGAACCGTTGGAGGCGGTGAGGGGTTTGAAACATTTCCTGCGCAAAATGCATTTTTAATAGCTTGAATCGTGGCTGTGCTTGGTCTATGTGAGTGAGCTGTTGTGCAATCATGTCCGGTCACGGCGCAATCCATATAGTCCAGATAGACAAACACATCCTTTTGATTTATTCGAGCTCCTAAAGAAAAAATATCAAAGTCGCCTAGGCCATCCCCATCGGTGTCTACACCTCCACCTTGAGTAAGTGGTTTTTCCCAGTTATCCCAAATTCCGTCTTGGTCTCGATCAAGGCTTGTTGCCGGTGTGTTGCCTTGGATCCTGACTCTGACCGTCAGATCGTTGAAGTCATTATCTGAAGGAAAGGGTAGGTCTTCCCACCGTAAGAGGAACACCCGATCCGGAAAAACGGTGTCTGGTACGGTCTGAACATGATCTACGCTGTCAGAATTATTTGATGGGTTGCTTGACCACAGAAAATCGCAATTTGGATCGTTATTTCCATCGTCGCGATGTGCGCATAGTTGAAATTCTAGAACGTCACCAGTGGAGAAGGGGTCGGGGGATGGTGTTGTTGGGTTGGAATCTAGAATCACCCGACATCCGAATTGGTCTAGTTTTTCAGTCACAATAGGTTTCCCTAATAACCCTGCAATTTTTGATTCGTCCACGTCGCAAGCTGTCCCCGTTTCTTGGCCTGGTAGCAGTGGTGGTAAAGCGATTCCAACAGTAACAGGCGAGACCACAGAAAGTGTGTTCGTGAAGGCAGCATGGGAAGAGACGAACTCAATAGAGACAATGCCACTTACTCCGGCTGGCAATTGAAAGTTTATTGCGATGGAGAGCTTTGGAAAGACAATGAAAAAGGAAAGAACTCCCATTGTGAGTGTGAAAATTTTTTTCATTTTTTAGCTTCTCCTAGGTAAATAGCTGTTTTATTTGGTGCTTGGACCATAGTTGGATCGTGCTAGGAATCGAAATTTCATAATGGAGCGTCTGGCGACAGAACAACAGAGCTACCTTGGTCAATATCAATTAGGGCTCCTGAATCGCCATTAATCACCAGACTATTGGCAGCATTCTCAAATGAGCCAAGCGTTTGCACTGCCCCTTGATGCTCAACGGTTTCCGCTCCTAGAAGAGGATTGAAGTTGTCCCCAACGGTGACGTTATTAATGTCGGCTCCAGGCCGAAATAATACTGGTAACCCATCCAGATTTGGTACTGTGGTTGAAATCGTACATCCAGCGCACAAAGGACTTGTATTGGAAATGGTCACGTTATTTGTGCCAGGCCCAAAGGCTATTAACGACCCACCGTTCAAACTAAATGAAGACCCAATGCCCACCTTGACTAAAGCTCCACCAGTAATGTCTATCGAGCTACTCCCCTGGACAGCTAAGAGATGCCCGTTATTCACATTTAAGATACTGCCGTTATTGATGTTCACGAGGTTGCCAGTAATGTCTAAGTGACTATTGACGCCCACTTGAATCAAAGAATCTCCATTCAAAAAATTTGCCACTGTCTTAATGCCACCTCTGGCTGTCGCAGGATCGTCCGCTCCGAGCTTGACAAAATCGGCATTGCTGTTGGTGACCTGGCTCCCTTGTAAAATACTCACTAGTGGAGCACTCGCTTCTAATAGAGTTGAATCAACTT
This sequence comes from uncultured Nitrospirota bacterium, assembly GCA_937139405.1. Taxonomy (GTDB): domain Bacteria; phylum Nitrospirota; class Nitrospiria; order Nitrospirales; family UBA8639; genus Nitrospira_E. The sequence goes on along the minus strand of CAKZPV010000034.1, from coordinate 225,892 downwards.
CAATATCGGTGAGACTTCTAAGCGTTAGCGCATTGCCGAAGCCTGAAGCGGTGCTGTTTGAGAATTCAATTAAGGGAACTCTATCTAGATCATTTGGGCCTGAGGCCCCACTTACAGAAAAAGGTCTTAAATATGTGAGCCGTGCTAAAAAGTCGATGTTTGGAAGATTGTCAGAAGGACCAGAAAATGTGACGAGAGATCCTGCGAGGTTTACACGTTGGGTACCATTGGGTACAAGGCGGTTTAATGGTTGATTGACAATTGCAATATTGCCAATTGTACTTCCTCCTCCAATGCCTTCATCTATAGGATCACCTGAAATATCTGTGAAAAGTACATCACCAGGCCCTCCAGTCATTGAGCTTCGACCAAAGTCAGGAAGGTTTGCCAGCCGGGTCGCGCTAGAGACGGTATTGCTAACCGGTACGATAAAATTTCCGGTTGTAGAAAGAATCGTGTTCTCTTCATTCTCTCTTTCTTCATCTCTATTTTCTGGTTCAAATTTACTTGTCAAAAATCGGCTTACGAACAACGCCTGAGCGATTTGTTTTTCTGTTATTAGCTGTGTTGTAGGGTAGGGACTCCTTTCATGTCTGTCTGTTGCGGGAAGAAAGGAAGCTTGTGATTTTTCAAGGTGTGTTATTTCGGTAATATCAAAAGTTTGTGTGTCTGAAAGTTTTGCATGCTGTCCTTCAGTAAGAATGGTGTGGTGAGCCTTCCGTTTAATTGTAGTTATGGTTGCAGAACCTTCTAGGACTTTAAGGGTTTCATGGGGAGAGGCCGGGTTAATATATTTGTTAGGGGAAGAGACAGAAGATATAAAGGTTGGTCTGAGCTTGCCTTGACTGTTTAGCCTAGAGTGAGACGGTGTGGGGGAGGTTGGTACGTTTGCTTGGAGCAAGCCTCCTTGCGTCGTGATTTTGGCCTTCGGAGTCTGTACTGTAAAAAGAGCATGTTTTACTGCCGCTACTGTCAACAGGCCTTTTGTAAGAGAAATTTTGATTTCCTTGGGGCTAATATCCAGAATTTGAATTTCTGAATCGCTCCCAATTGTTACAAGAGCGCGTTCATCAAACAAAATCTCTGTAGTTGAATCTTTGTGAACAATTATTGTGGCTCCATCTGGACATTCTGCGCCGAATGTTAGTAATTGTTGTCCTCCCTTTCCTGCCTCTACGACACCGTTTCCACGTAGACCGACTATAATTCCAGAATTTCGTTTTTGTATGTCTATTCCGCGCAGATCTTTACTATGTGAAATTGTGACTGAAATGATTAAACTTGATAAAAAAACTGTAATGAGTAGAGGCACCAGCATTCTAGTTTTCACAAGGAACCTCCTGTTGAACTTGCCAAAAATATTCTATTCGGTCTTTTGGAATGTCTTGAAAAAACAATCAATGGATTATTCGTTTTCAATAACTGTTGATTAAAACTACTGTGCAATTGGTGTGCCTGTGAGTGGCTTTGGATTTGCTGTTCCTATTGTAAGATCAAAAATATTTAAAAATTATTATTCATCTCATAACTACGTTTAGTTATTGCTGAATTTGGAGAAAAAATATATAAATATAGTGTGTATTTTAAAAAACGAATAATAGCTAGTGTGTCACAGAAAGGTATGCCGATAATCAGGAGGATTACTAAAATTAGTATCTAAAACTATATTAATTGTTTCTGATTAGATACAATTTTTAATGTCTGGTGATCTCATGCTTAATTTGATTTAACGTTCAGGGCAAGTTTTTATTGCTTGTGGTAATGTTTTATGCGTTCGCATCAGTTATTCCCCCACCAAACAAACAAATCGATTTAATAAATGTCTCTAGCATGATGTTGTCATTTATAGTTCGCATTAACATTGGTATTACGAGTATTTTCCTTACAGCTGTCATCGGTTTAACAGATTCACAGGCAATCACTTTTTCGAATTTAGACAGAGCTCAGGCCTTAAGCCAACATGCTCGACAGTTTTATGACAATGCTCAGTATGACCGAGCATTGGGCATGGCCGAAGAGGCTTTAACTATTAGAGAAAAAATATTCGGACCAACCCATCTCCTCATAGCCGAAATCCTCGACCTGATTGGCCTTATCCATTATCAAAATTCCCGCCTAGATATTGCTAAAGATCAATTTGATCAGTCGTTTGAAATTCGGCAAGCACTTTTGCCCAAGAACCATTTGGATCGCTCAGATAGTTTTATCAATCTTGGCAAGGTGTGGATTGCGAAGGGCGATCTTGATAAGGCCTCTCGCCTAATTCGCCGTGCCTTAAAGATTCTGGGAGAGCATCAAGATACTAGCGTAAAAATGGGAATTTGCTTTAACTATTTAGGCCAAATAGGCTTACGAAATGGACATCTCGAGGATGCTCAGGAGCAATTCAAGGCTGCTTTAGCCATTTTCAAGGAAGAATTTGAGCCTTCGGCAAAAGATTACGGTATGGCCCTAAATGGCTTAGGATCGATCAAGCGAAGAAAGGGGAATTTTGTAGAAGCGCGGAAACTTATTGAGTCAGGGCTCCAAATACGAGAAGAAGCTTTCGGGCCCAATCACCCACTTGTAGCGGTGAGTTTAAGTAACCTGGTTGAAATTCAGTATCAACTTAAGAATTACGAGGAAGCACTTAAAATAGCTGAGCGTGTGGTTCGAATTCATGAGAACGTTTTTGCCTCTGATCACCCTGCTATTGGAACTGGGTTAACTGCACTGGCAAAAGTAAATAGGGAATTAGGAAATTTGCGGAAATCCAAACAGTTACTTGAACGTGCTCTAATTATACAAAAATTGACTCTAGGCCCAACGCATTCTGCTATAGCGGGTATTCTTGATATGTTAGCTATGTTAGAGAGAGATATGGGTGATGTGGCCCAGGCAGAACATCAATTTTTAGAATCATTGAAAATTCGCGAGTTGGCGCTTGGACCGAAGCATCCTCTTGTAGCGAACACTCTTAGTGAGTTGGGCTGGCTTCTTGCTCAAAAATATAAGTATGAAAAGGCCGAAAGTTTGTTGGTGAAGGCGTTGAAGATTCGAGAGCAAGCATTTGGGACAAAACATGTGGACGTGGCCTCCAGCTTGATGAATCTCGCTCGAGTAAAACACGCCAAGCAAGAGTTTACAAAGGCTTGGCCGTTGTATGAGCGTGCACGACAGATTTATCTTTCATTCAGCCGTCAAAATTTTGAGTTAGGTGGAGAGGATTCCGCAAGTATTTTAAATCGGAATCTTGATGGTCTCCATGATTATGCTATCTTATTAGCCCACATGGCGGAAGATCCTACCTTTCGTGATGTAGGAGCTTCGGTAATTTCTGATGGTTTTGTTGTTGCGGAACAATCTCGAAGTTGGTTAGTACAGACTGCAGTTGCCCAGGCAATGGTACGTAGAAAAGCAAATGATCAAAAAATTTCTCATATCATGGAGGAAGTTGAGCGGCTACAGCGCCGTCGACGAAGTCTTTGGAGTTACTTGCATGGAATTTATGGCCAGCTGCCTGAATATCGTAATGAGGTCGAACTGGATAAAATAAGACAAGAAATGGACAATCTTGAATCAGAATTAGAAAAATATGTCATAAAGTTGGAAACACGGTTTCCACGCTATGCGGAAATCGTTTTGCCAGAGCCAATAGATATTGAAACGACCAAGCGTTTGTTACGGCCTTCCGAGGCACTCATAAGCTTTTTCACTCTGAGAGATCGAGTTCAAGTTTGGTTGGTCAGAAGCAATTCAGAGCCTTTTTATTTTGAAGTTCCGATAAATAAGACTGAGGTTGTTGATTTAATAGACCGACTCCGAATTAGTCTTGAACCAATTTCGGAATTACCCCCTTATGATGTGGAAATTGCTTTCAGACTATATCGATTGCTGTTAGAGCCGATTAAATCCTATTTAAAAGGGATTACGAACCTGATTTTAGTTCCTGATACGACTCTTTTGGCTTTGCCTTTTGCGGCACTCATTACGGAGTGGCCCCAAATGGATAATCGTCATATTCCTCAAATGCCGAATGAGAATTTTGAGTCTGGTTTAAGAAAAATGACAGATTATGCTGAGTTTCCTTGGTTGATCAAATCCTATCCTCTTACTGTTTTACCCTCTGTTTCAGTTTTGAAATTACTTCAAGGGAGTGAGCAGGGTTCAGAAAATAATATTGAGCCATTTATTGGTTTTGGTGATCCTGTTTTAAAAGGAACCGGTCGTGAACGAGGTGTAAGCATAATCGCTGCTCCAGGAGGAAACGTAACACGGGATTCTATCATTGCGCTGAATCGATTGCCTGGTACAAAAGATGAACTTTTGTCGGTGGCTTCAGCTTTGGAAGTCCCGTCTGCGGATCACGTCTATATTGGATCTGCCGCGACAGAGACGCAAGTTAAGCGATTGAACGCATCTGGACGATTAGGACGAGCGCGAGTGTTGGCCTTTGCCACGCATGGATTGCTTTCCAGAGAATTGAAAGGGCTTATGCAGCCTGCATTAGTCTTGACGCCTCCTAAGAAACTGACTTTGGCAGATAATGGCCTACTGTCAATGGATGAAATTCTCCAGTTGCAGCTTCCGTATTCAGACTGGGTGTTGCTTTCTGCATGCAACACAGCTGGTGACGATGGAAGTGGAGTGGGGCTTTCAGGCTTGGCTCGTGCGTTTTTTTATGCTGGAGCCAAGACACTGCTGGTTTCACAGTGGAGCGTCGATGACGAGGCGACGAAAGTGTTGATGGAAGAAATATTCCGTCGTTATGCACAGGGGCATCTCTCGTCCGCAGAGGCCGTACGACAAGGAATATTGGCTGTCATGGACAGAGCAAAGGAGCCTGGCAATTCATACTTTGCTCATCCCTTTGCCTGGGCACCATTTTTTTTGGTTGGTGATGGGAGATCCCATGCTATCCACTGATGAAAAGTCTTTCACTCTTTTTTAGTCAGAGTCAGCATTTCTGTCTCTCCTGAAGAGAAAATTATTCGAAAATGATTTTAGGGTTTTTCGCAATAAAAAAGTGGATGGATGATGGGGTAATTCATAATTTTTGATTATTCCTGTTGGCCATTGATATTGCATTCTTCAAGGGCCTATACAGGATTTTTGCAAGAAATATCCAACATGGAGTTTAAGGGGAGGGGGCTGGTTTTTTTGCTGTTGTGCGAATAGAGAGTTCTTGCAGCTGTCCGGAGTCGACTGAGGAAGGCGCATGTGTCATCAGGCACTGCGCTTTTTGAGTTTTTGGGAAGGGAATGGTATCGCGAATAGATTCGGTTTGTCCTAGAAGCATCATCAAGCGATCTAATCCGAGGGCAATGCCTCCATGAGGCGGCGCACCCGACTCTAAGGCATTTAGCAGGAATCCGAACTTCTCCCGCGCTTCATCTTTAGAAATTTTGAGTAAGTCAAAAACTTTTTCCTGCATACTGGGCGAATGTATGCGGATGCTCCCGCCGCCTAATTCAAAACCATTGAGTACCAGATCATAGGCTAGTGTTTTAGCCAGTAGTGGCTGACTGTCTAACAATGGAATATCTTCAGTATGGGGAGCTGTAAAGGGATGGTGCAGGGCCACATGTCGTTGGCTGGCTTCATCATATTCAAACATTGGAAAATCAATGACCCACAAGGGTTTCCATTGAGTTCGGTCTACAAGCTGCAATTCTTCGCCAAGAAGCAACCGTAAGCGTCCTAGGACTTGATGGACAACCGAGGCTTGGTCAGCTACAAAAACCAGCAGGTCGCCAGGATTCGCTGATGGAAGGGCGTTCCGTAAATCTTCAGTGTTTAAGAATTTGGCAATTGATGAGTCTAGTTGTCCGTCTTCACTGATTTTGACCCAGGCCAATCCTTTTGCGCCAAATTCTTTGGCCGTTTCTATTAAATTATCAATTCGGTTTCTGGTAAAACTTGCACCCTTCGGAATGACGAGTGCTTTGACCATGCCTTGGCTTTCTATCGCACGACGAAAGACTTGAAAATCACAGGCTGTTGCGAATTGACAAAGATCTTGTAACGGTAGATCAAAACGGAGATCTGGCTTGTCGGTTCCATAACGACTCATGGCTTCCTCAAACGAAAGCCGTGGAAAGGGGCTGGGGAGATCGATCTGTTTAGTTTCTTTGAAAATTAATCTTATGAGATCTTCGATGAGTTGGATGATGTCCTCACGATCCACAAAGGACATTTCAAGGTCAATTTGCGTGAATTCAGGTTGGCGATCCAGTCGAAGATCTTCATCACGAAAACATCGTGCGATTTGAAAATACCGATCGAGGCCGCCGATCATTAAAATTTGTTTGAATAGTTGTGGCGATTGAGGAAGGGCGAAAAAATCTCCTGGATTCACTCGGCTAGGTACGAGATAGTCCCGAGCTCCTTCCGGTGTGCTTTTTGTCAAAATGGGTGTTTCGACTTCTATGAATTGTTTTTCATGAAGGTATTGACGCGTGAGATGCGAGACTTGGCTCCGCAGTTGAAGGAGCTGTTGCATTCTTGGCCGACGTAAATCGAGGTAACGGTATTCAAGGCGTAGTGATTCAGAGGCTTGAGCCTCGTCCTCAATGGAAAAGGGGAGGGGTATGGCTTCATTGAGGAGTTCAAGAGTCTTGGCGCGAATTTCAATGCTTCCTGTTGGAATGTGAGGATTCTTAGACTCATCGGGACGCGCAGAGACCGTTCCAGTGATGGAAATGACATATTCGTTTCTTAAGCGATCGGCGATGGCATGTAGCTGGGCATTCTCTTCAGAGTCAAAGACGATTTGGGTGAGACCATAGCGGTCTCGGATATCAATAAAGATGACACCCCCATGGTCTCGCCGACTTGCTACCCAACCCGCCAAGGTGACCGTTTGGTCAACCTGAGGGAGCGACAATTCACCGCAATGATGAGATCGTATCACTAGGAAACCTCTTTCAGGTTTTGGTAAGAAAATTTCATGGAATCAGTACTCATGCTACTCAGAAATACTTCATCGAAATATGATGAAGCTATGTCCTTTTCCGTTGTTTACTACGAGGACGTGGTTGGCTCGTGAAGGTTGGTCTTGGGCGTTTCCCTGAATTTTTGCTCGCGTTGGTTGTCGAGCGAGCAGGCCCAGCAGACGACTTTGTTCTTGGATTTGGTACGAGCCGCTTGCTTGTTTGGGATGCGGAGCTCGAGGGGCTACCAGTAGAGGCAAATCCAGGCCGTTTGCTGATATAAGATGTTGAACGAGTCGGTGCGTCAGACGAGGATACTTTTGGGTTCGGTCCCAGTCTTTTTCTCGTGTTGGATGCCCAACGAGAAGGCCTGCTCGATGATGGTGACCTTGGGATTTTTACAGTTTGATTCTTGACCTTGTGCACTGGTTTAGAAGGTGCGACTGAAATTTCTGATAGATGTCGAAGATCATTTGCTTCGTCGTCTGTCAGATGTCGTGTTTTTCCAGGAAGCAGTTTTCCAAGGTTCAAAGGACCAAATTGAATTCGCTTTAATCGAATTACTGGATGGCCGATGTGTTCAAACATGCGTTTGACTTGATGCTTGCGCCCCTCGTGGATCGATATTTCAATCCAGGAATTGGCTTGCGCTTTTCCAGCCTTTTTTACTTTGGCTGGAGCTGTTGGCCCATCTTCTAAGGCGACTCCACGACGAAGTTGTTGAAGGTGTATGTCTTCCAGTACGCCTTTCACTTTTACGAGATAGGTTTTTTGAACATGATGCGTTGGATGGAGACAGGCTTGGGCGATATCCCCGTTATTTGTGAGGAGGAGTAACCCTTCACTATCGAAATCCAGACGTCCTACTGGAAATAATCGTAAGGATGGTTTTGACACCAATTCTTTAATGGTCGGACGGCCATCTGGATCATGTAACGTAGAGAGGTACCCAACAGGCTTATTGAGCATGACAAACATATCTGGAAGTTTGGATTTAAGGTGTCGGCCATTCACTTTAATGTGATCATGAACAGGATCAACTTTGGTTCCCAGAGTCATGACCGTTTCACCGTTAACCGTGACTAGACCCTGACGGATGAAGTCTTCAGCCTTTCTCCTTGAGGAGATTCCTGAACCAGCAATAATTTTTTGTAGGCGGACTGTTTTTGCTTCTGAAGGGATCATTATTCCCACTCAATCGTCGCGGGTGGTTTTGAACTAATATCATAAACGACGCGATTAACCCCGTGTACTTCATTGATGATTCGGTTCGACATTTTTGCTAACACAGGGTGTGGGATTTCTGCCCAATCGGCTGTCATGCCGTCAGTGCTGGTCACAGCACGAATGGCCACGACGAATTCATAGGTGCGTTGATCTCCCATGACACCAACAGTTTGAATGGGTAACAAGACTGCAAAAAATTGCCAAATGCTTCGAGATAGGCCGGCTTGTTCAATTTCTTCTCGCACGATGGCATCTGCATCACGAAGTATCGTTAAGCGCTCAGAGGTGACGGCCCCGAGTATGCGAATGGCGAGACCTGGTCCTGGAAATGGTTGTCGCCAGACAATGTGTTCAGGCAAGCCAAGCTCCAAGCCTAATTGTCGAACCTCGTCTTTGAAGAGTTCTCTAAAAGGCTCAATTAATTTGAATTTCATCCTCTTTGGAAGACCACCCACATTATGATGGGTTTTGATTGTTGCAGAGGGACCATTGACGCTTAGGCTTTCGATGACATCGGGGTATAAGGTGCCTTGTACAAGAAAATTCACTGTCCCAATGGAGGCGGCTTCGTATTCAAACACCTTGATGAATTGTCGACCAATGATTTTTCGTTTGCGCTCGGGGTTAATGGTCCGTCCCAATGCGGAGAGGAAGGTGGATGTATGATCGGCAATGCGGACCGGCATGTGGTCGGTCGAATCGAAGGTTTTCTGTAATTGCGAGACCTCATCCTTACGCATGAAGCCGTTATCGATGAAGAGACAGGTGAGCTGATTGCCAATGGCCCGGTGAACCAGAACTGCAGCGACTGTTGAATCGACACCGCCACTGAGTGCGCAGATGACTTTGCTCTGGCCAACCGACTGCCGAATATCTGCAATGGCCTGATCAATGAAAGAGCCCATTGTCCATGTTGGTTTACATTGGCAAATGCGACAGGCAAAGTTTTTAAGGATGATCGATCCATGTTGGGTATGAACAACTTCTGGATGGAATTGAATGCCAAATAATTGTTGCGAGCCTTTTGTTTTTCGCATGGCCGCGATTGGCGCATGAGTGGTATGCCCAATTTTCTGAAATCCTTGCGGAAGTTTTTCAACCGAATCTCCATGGGACATCCATACTGAAACAGACTTTTTGGCTTTGATGCCTTTAAATAAATCATCGGTGTCATCTATGAGAAGGTCTGCTCGGCCAAATTCTCGTTTGAGGGTAGATTTGACGGTTCCTCCACAATGATGTGCAATGAGTTGCATTCCGTAACAAATGCCTAAAATAGGAACGCCAAGTTGGAAAATCTTGCTGTCGAGTTTCGGAGCCTTGGCCTGTGTGACACTGGCTGGCCCGCCAGAGAAAATTAGACCCTTGGGGTGATGTTGGAGAATATCTTGTAGCGAAGATTGCGCTGGGAGGATGACCGAAAAAACATGAAGTTCCCGAATCCGTCGTGCGATGAGTTGCGTGTATTGTGACCCAAAGTCCAGGATGACAATGGTATCATGGTGGGGGTGCATAGGTGTAACGTAGATTCATAAGATCTGAGTCCTCTCATGAGGAACTGAGTCTTAGTCAGCCCGATAATTCGGGGCCTCCTTCGTAATAATGACATCGTGCACATGGGCTTCCCGAAGTCCTGCAGAGGTTAATTGGAGAAAACGAGCTTCGCGTTGTAATTCAGGAATAGTTCGGCATCCGCAATAACCCATTCCGGCTTTGAGCCCTCCGACAAGCTGATAAATCAATACAGACAAATTCCCTTTGTAAGGCACGCGGGCTTCAATGCCTTCAGGTACGAGTTTTGACGTTTCGCGCCCTTCTTGGAAATATCGATCTTTTCCGCCACGTTCCATGGCTCCGAGAGAACCCATCCCTCGGTATTCCTTGTATGTGCGTCCTTGATACAATACGGTTTCACCTGGAGATTCTTCAGTACCAGCAAATAGCGAACCGATCATCACTGATGATGCGCCTGCAGCTATGGCTTTGGTGACGTCTCCTGAGTATTTGATCCCTCCATCTGCTATCAATGGAACTCCTTGTTCTTTTGCCACGGTTGCACAATCAGCCACGGCGGTCAATTGAGGCACCCCAGCTCCTGATACAATTCGTGTCGTACAAATCGATCCTGGGCCAACCCCAATTTTAATAGCATCGGCGCCGGCATTGATAAGGTCTTGGGTCGCTTCCGCTGTTGCGACATTTCCAGCAATTAATTCTAAGTCAGGGTACTGCGCTTTAATGGCTTTGACCTTATCAATAACACTTTGCGCGTGGCCATGAGCCGTATCGACGACTAGAACATCAATGCCAGCTTTCGTGAGCCGCTCTAAACGATCTTCCACATCCGGTCCGGTTCCTACCGCAGCGCCGACTCGTAGCCGTCCGTGACCATCTTTGCATGCAAAGGGGTATTTAATCTTTTTTTGAATATCTTTAATAGTGATCAACCCTTTGAGTTCAAACTGATCATTGACTACAAGTAATTTTTCGATACGATGCTCATGAAGAATCGATTGAGCTTTTTCCAAGCTTGTACCCTCAGGAGCGGTCACGAGCTTGTCTTTTGTCATAGCCTGGCCAACTTTAAGGTCCATTCGGTTTTCAAAACGAAGGTCACGGTTGGTTAAAATTCCGACCAGTTTTTTATCTTGGGTAACTGGAATTCCTGATATCCGATATGTTGCCATAAGATGGTGTGCATCGCGAATCGTATGATCTGGGGAAATAGTAATGGGAGAAAGGATCATTCCGCTTTCTGATTTCTTGACCTTATCCACTTCAGCTGCTTGGCTATCAGGAGGAAGGGCTCGGTGAATAATTCCAATCCCACCTTCTCGAGCTAAGGCAATGGCCAAGCGTCCTTCTGTGACGGTGTCCATCGCAGCACTTAATATTGGAATGTTGATGCGAATATTACGTGTGAGTTGTGTGGCTGTTTCCACGTTAGCGGGGACAATATTTGAACGGCGCGGGGTTAAGACGACGTCATCAAAGGTCAGTCCGACTCGTAGTTGTTGGTCCCACATAATTCAGGGCTAGGGAAATATTTTAAAAATGCGGATTCGTCGCATTGTGTAGAAGCTGTTGTCAATCTTGAGAATGAAGGGCTAGGAGATGCACACTATCACTTTGCTTAGCATTTGCTGGCTTGAGGCTGTTTTCAGGTTTAGGTATAGAGACAAGCCTAAGCTGGTTTGTTTTAGCATGTTTTAGTGATTCACGCGAATCCACTATGACTAGCAATAGCCTGCAATTATTACTCTGCTGCTTCAGGAATAAATGCCATGGCCTCTTCTTCTTGAAAATGGTCTTCGGCTTCTTCTGCTGGCATGAACTCTTGGACACGCATATTGCCACTATCGACCACAAAGACGTGGCTTCGGCTATCGACTCCTAATCCATAAGGGAAGTTAAATTGACCCTGATTCGTCCCGAATCCGCCCCATTGCGTGATGAAATTTCCGTCTCGATCAAATTTTTGTAAGCGTTGATTTCCTGTATCACTGACAAAAATATCGCCGGCTTCATCAATAGCGATGCCCCACGGTGAACGAAATTGACCAGGTTCTTGCGCTCGAGCACTACTAGCATGGCCGGGCCCAAGGCCGCCTCCCCATTTCGTGAGCAACTGAGGTAATACGTTAGAGCTCGTATCAAATTTTTGTACCCGATGATTACCCATATCAACAACATAAACTGTTCCGTCTGTTTGATCGACTGCCAGACCTCGTGCGAAATAAAATTGTCCATCACCATTGCCAAAACTTCCCCATTGCATGATGAATTCACCGGTTTCATCAAACTTTTGTACGCGGAAATTCGCACTATCGACGACGTATAGATACCCACGTACACGATCTACAGCCACTCCCCATGGGGCATTAAATTGGCCTTCACCATTGCCGCGCGAACCTAATTTCATCAAGTAATGACCAAGTTTTCCATCGAATTTTTGAATGCGGTGATTATTAGTATCCGCTACATAGAGGTCCCCATTCGCATCGCATGCAATGCCTGTTGGGTTATTGAAATTGCCATTCGATGAACCGAAGTTACCCCATAAGAGAATGAAATTACCATTGCGATCAAATTTTTGAACACGGTTGTTCCCGTTATCAACGACAAATATTGATCCTTGTCGATCAATGGACATTCCATACATTGGACTAATAAATTCGCCACCGTGAAGGAGTGATGCTCCACGCCCAGCTTTTCCCCATTTAGTCACACAGATGTAGCCTGAGGTATTAAGAAGAATACTTGCACTTGCTGGCACCGAGACATTGTTATTGGCGTCTTTGAACCACACATATGCTGTTTTTGTCCCGTCTCCAGGAGAAGTCGTGAATGGGATGGTCGCACCAAATTTTTGTTCTGGTTCAATTTCAACCCACCCTGGCATTGTTGCACTTGGCGTCATTGGATTTTCAGATATGAAATATGCTGCTACGCCACTATCCACATCTTTCGCTGAGATCGTCGCTACCATATCTGGGCTATTGGTCATATATGAGCCATGGTTTAGAACGATATCGGGGTTTTGAGGAGCAGCAATGTCGATGAGGACCGGAATTGCCGTTTGTTCGTCAGAAAGCGCGCTTTCTGCTTCATCTTCTGTCACGGCAGTTATGGCATAAAAATATGGAGTGTCGTTCGTTAATCCATTGTGAATATAAGGAGTAGAAACCCCCTCAATTTTTGTAGACGTATCAATGGTGAGATTAGGATCTGTACTGAAATACAGGTTATAGCTAACGGCACCCGGGATTTCTAACCAACTCAGAATGTTTTCAGTATCGCCTGGCTTAACGGCAAGATTAATGGGTGCAGAGAGGTCAGCTGCTTCTGGTTTTTCCTGTTTGCCTCGTTTCAATTCCTCTTCCGTTGGCGCAAACTTTGTTAATCGGTGATTTCCACTATCGATGACATACACATATCCTTCTTTATCGATGGCAATGCCGGAAGGGAAATTTAGTTGGCCCTCTGTGAGTCCGCGGTTTCCCCAAGAGCAAAGATAGGTACCGTTAGGTTCGAATTTTTGGACACGATGGTTTCCGCTATCCACTACATAGATATAGCCTAATGGGTCACAGGCCACTCCCCAAGGAGATTTAAATTGACCGGGCGCGTTCCCTTCCTTTCCCCATTTCAAAAGGAAGTTTCCGCGGGAATCGAATTTTTGAATGCGGTGATTCCCTTCATCGGCCACATATGTATTGCCCACAAAATCTACGGCAAGACCACGTGGATAAAAGAACGCACCATCGTATCCGCCATCGCGTCCCCAGGTCAGAACGGGAGTGCCATCTGGCAGGAATTTCTGTACCCGAGCATTGCTGGTATCTGAAACGAATAAGTTGCCTTGTGAGTCGGTCGTGATTCCCCAAGGAACATCAAACTTTCCGGCTTCCGCCCCTTGCCAAGCAAAACCAAACTTTCCCCAGGCATTGATAATATTTCCCTCGGAGTCAAATTTTTGAATTCGATTGTTTCCGCTATCTGCAACGTAAACGTCCCCATCTGGTGATGTGCCAATCCCTCGTGGGTAATAAAAGCTCCCTTCAATTGAATCGGGCTCTTCGCCCCACCGCGCAACAAATTTCCCAAATTTATCAAATTTTTGAATTGAATGGTTATCCGTATCGCCAACATAGATGTTGCCGTCTTTATCAACCGCAATGCCGGTTGGTGATTTAAATTCTCCCTCATCAACGCCTTCACATCCAAATTGCATGACGGAAAGATACGGTGAAGGAATAGACATCACTTCTTCAGAAATTGGGCTTTCTCCTCCTTCTGTCACCACAGTAATGGCATAGTGATAACAAAGATTATTCGCTAAATCGTTGTGTTCATAGGGAGAGACCACTCCTTCAATACAGTTTGCGGTGTCTTTTTTAATGTCTACTGTGGGAATAAAATCTTCCGGGGATGCAATGGGTCGTGCAAGCTCATTCGGTTTGATTTGTACGCCTTTAGTGGTCACAAAATACAAATTATAATAGAGGGCCTCAGGAACGGGATCCCAGGTTATTGTGGTCTTGGCATGATCAGGGATGGCACGAACATTCGCCGGGGCTGGTGGAAGTTTGTCGTCTTGGTTTTGTCCTGCACCCCAGTCTTCATTCTCATTTTCAATTGCAATGATATTGAATTGTGGAGAATGTCCGAAAAATAAGGTCTGGAAAAATTTTGTGGTCATGCTGTTCCCCTAAAATAAATAAAACTCGCCAAATTCTTTGATTTTTTCTAATAAATACAATGACTTAGGTGCAAAGTCTATCAGGGGAAAAAGAGGGAAGTCAAGAATAGAGCACATAGGCAGAGAGGTCTGCCATAATCTATGATCGAAGGTTCTCATGTTGGTTGAATTTTTGAGTAATTTTGATCCTGAAAAGAGAGCTTGTTCAGGATAATAAATGTACCCTGCCAAAATACGAAAACTCAACCAACCGTTATAAGAAAGAACAGCAACTAATCCAAATCAGTCTCACTAATTAGGATGGTTGCTCAATTCCAGATTTTGTCACATTTGAGGCTTGAGGACCTTTTGCACCTTCCACTAGGTCAAACTCGACGGATTCGCCTTCTTTTAATGACTTAAACCCGTCTTCTTGCAGAGCGGAATAATGGACAAATACATCCTGTCCACCCTCAACTTGAATGAAGCCAAAACCTTTCCGATCATTAAACCATTTCACTGTTCCCTTACTCTTCACGATTATTCCTCCTTGCTGGCAGTGAGCAAAAATATTAAAAAATTACGGTATTGATTCAAAAAAAAAGCCGAAAAAGGAGATGGGTCCTCTTCCGGCTTCACAGCATCATAATTTTTCACTATATATACCTTAATACAAAAACGAAAAGGGTTTAGCATAGTTTGAAAAATCTGTCAATAAATGGCAGCATGATATTTCTCCGATATACTATTAAGAGCTTTCTTATTGACTAGCAAGTTCGTGGATTTTTTAGGGAGTGTTTGATGTCTAGCTTATTTTTAGGAATATTTTTCAACCTTTTCCTAACCCGTCCTCATTTTTTGTTCCGTCCTGCGCATTGATCAGACTTCTCGACCGGTACATTTTCCTGGAGCTTCTTCCACCGTTTTTGACCAGTTTGGCTGGGCTCTGCTTTATCATTTTCACCAAAGAAATGTTACGTCTAGTTGATTTGGTGATATCCCGGGGAATTAGTCTGGCTTCTTTGGGAAATATCGTGATGCATCTCCTGCCATCCTTCCTTGTCCTCACCCTTCCGATTGCCTGTCTTATTGCCACGATTTCAGCATTTAATCGCATGTCCTTTGACAATGAAGTCATTGCACTTCGTGCTGCTGGAGTAGGGTTTTGGCGGATTAATATTCCTGTCATCGCTTTTGCTGGGTCTGTGTTTGCCTTGACAATGGTGTTGTCACAATGGGGGCAACCTTGGGCAAATGTGTCCCTCAAAACGCTGGCATTAAGTGTGATTGAAGAGGAAATGACTCTAGGTGTGGATTCTGGTGTGTTTAATGAGCCGATTTCTGGACTTATGGTGTATGTGCCAAATCCTGGGCAGAGTGCTGGTGATAAAAAAGGCGTGTTTATTTCTGATCAACGGAACCCAGCTCAACCGTTAATTATTGTGGCTCAACATTTTCAAATGTTGAAACAAAACGAGCGTCGACAAATAGGCATTCGTTTGTTTAATGGAACCATTCACCAAATTCCAAATGATGCCTCGGCTTTTCATCAAGTAACGTTTGGGACCTATGATTTTTGGATGCCGTCTCCTTTTCAATCGGCAAAAGCCAAGGCCAAACGGACCAGTCATGAGGAACTTCTTGAAAAGTTAGAAGCGTCTGGCGGAAAAGATTCCGGTATCCTTCGACGATTGGTGGAATATCATAAAGACACGGCATTCCCAGTTAGTACCTTTGTGCTAGGTCTCTTAGGTGTTCCTGTCGGCATTGTCTCGAAACGATCAGGGAGGGCTGGAGGCTTTGCCATCGGTGTGTTGGTGATCATCGGATTTTATATGCTCAATGTTTTGGGAGAATTTCTGGTAACGACTCGTGCTGTCGCTCCAATTGTCGGGGCATGGTTGCCCAATGTCCTTTTGGCAGTGTTGACCGCATGGATGTTCAATCACGCCCGAAAACAATAACGGTCTGTTGATCAGAGAAATACAATCATGAGTAAAATTTTTTGGTATGTTTTTGGAAAGTTTAGTCGGAACTTTCTCCTTTGTATGGCCACGGTCTTAACAATCTATCTAGTTGTCGATTTCTTTGAAAAGCTGCGGAAATTCTTAAAATACGATGCAGACCTCTCCCTTGTCCTGACGTTTTTTGTCTTTCGTATACCTGAAATTGCCTTTTTATTAGCACCTTTAGGTGCCTTAATGGCCTCAATTTTAACGGTCGGCGGGTTGAATCGAACTCGTGAAATCACCGCCATGCGGAGCTCTGGGTTAAGTTTTTATCAAATTGCCGTACCATTTTTTTCCTTTGGGTTGTTAGTGAGTGTGATGAGTTTCAGTTTGACAGCAGTATTTATTCCTTTGGCGAATCTGAAGGCGAACTATGTGGAGTCTGTGTTGATTAAGAAAAAACCTGAAGCGCTCTTGTCTACTCCTGATCGTCTCTGGCTTCGTGTCGGACAGACGCAACTCTTGCAAATTGATTCGGTGGGAGAAGACGGCAGGCAGATGGCTGGAGTTCATCAATATACGCTGAGTGAACCATTTCGTCTCTCTGGGGTACTGGATGCGGAACAAGGAGCATTTAGCCAAGGTGAATGGGTAATGAGGAATGTTATACAGAGACAAGTGTTAGGCGATGGGCGCGTCGAGATTACCCAACAGCCTCAGAGTATTCTCTCTCTTCCGTTACTACCTGAAGATTTTCAAAATTGGTTATCACAATCTCCTAAACATATGACCCTCTATCGATTGAACGAGTATATCGAACGAATCAAGAATGATGGGCATAATTCGCAGCGCTATGTCGCTGATTATTGGGCGCGTGTCTCTTTTTCGATGGTTCCTCTCGTCATGACCCTTTTAGGCGTGTCGGTGAGTTTGCGGGGAAGTGGGCTTCGGACTGTTGGTGCAGCAAAGGGAGTGGGGCAAACCTTAGCTATTGGATTTCTTTTTTGGGCAGTCCATTCGGTGGGGATTGTTCTAGGACAAAACGGTGCGGTGATGCCGATTGTCGGTAGTTGGATCGCGACTGTTATGTTCTTTATGGTTGGGGTCAATTTGTTTCTCAGATTAAAATAAAATTGACTGAAATTTTCGATATTATGCTCCTATGAAAATAGGAAATTGTCTTTTTATATATGACGATTTATGAATTTCTATGTTTTTCTCTCGCTCCGTCAAGTTTTTTCCTTAATTCCGAAAAGGCCTGTCCCGATAACATCAGCACTGGAGTAGAATCACAAGAGAGAATGCCTTAAAAAGCTTGTGACAGATGAACCAGTAGGTAGGAATGATTAATCAATGAGAAAGAGAGCTAAGAGGTGTTTTCTGTAGAATAAAAAATTGAACAGGTGACAAGGGCAAACTATCCGCGAGGGTAGGGCGCAAAGCCAAGAGACCATGAACCGTAAGATGTTCAGGGTTAGTCTGGTTACCGAACTGTACGTTGTCTGACGTTCGTTCATGCGCCCATTCCTCGGAGTTGGGCGTTTTTTTGGTCAAAAATGAAAGGCCAGATTATGGATGAACACAGACAACATTCTCATGGAATTACCGTAGAACCTGCGGCTACAGATTCTGCATGTCTGACAGTTAAGGCTCCAGAAGCCAGAGCTGCAGACATGTATTATTCTCAGCTAGATCAGGAGCAACTAGCAGCACTTCTGCGAGAATTTCTTCCCATGATACGTCGAATCGCTGGGGCCATGGCTCTTAAGAATCCTTTTTCCTTGGACGTAGAAGATTTGACGAGTGCCGGGACGATGGGGTTAATGAGTGCCCTGAAACGATTTGATCCGACCAGAGATATTAAGTTTCGCACGTTTGCAGAGTATCGGATTCGGGGCATGATGCTCGATGAAATACGTGCCATGGATTGGGTTCCAAGATCTGTTCGAGCTCGTCGAGAGCAAATCCGACAAATTGTTGATGAATATATCCAAAAAAATGGGACTTCCCCAACAATTGAAGAATTAGCGAAGGCATTAGGAGTGCCTCAAGAAGAGCTCGAAGGTGTTGCAGCTTGTGATCCTAGGCTCGTGAGTCTAGATGAACCCGTGGGATATGGTGAAGACGGATGTACACTACGAGATGTCTTGCCTGATCTTGAACACCATGATCCCTTTGCTGCCTGTGCAGATGCGGAAATGAAGACGGCCTTACAAGCTGCCTTGGTCACCTTGTCATCTCGTCAGCAAGAAGTTTTACAACTCTATTATCATGTAGGGATGACGATGAAGGAAATTGGAGGACGCTTGGGTCTCACTGAATCCGGAGTCTGTCGAGTGCATTCCGGAGCGCTTCGACAATTGCGTGTAGAACTAGACGGCATTCACAATGGTAATAGTAAGAAAAGTCGTCCTAAAAACTTGCGAAAGGCAGCTGTTGCGCATGTCTAGCTAAATGTGGTGTTTATTGAAGAATTCATGCCCTCCGATTTTTGCCACCTTTTGGTAGACTTTTGCCCAACGGGGGGTGTTGACTAACGTGGGGTTATAAAAAAGTACTGCTCCATCCACGACATTTCGTCCATCCTGTACCAACTTCCAAGCCAATAAGCTTTCTTGCATTTTTCGATTTCTGGGGTTAAATCGGATTTCGTTTGGCGAGCGACTAATCCAAGGTTCAAATTGCTTGGCGCGAAGCACCGTACCTGGCACGGTCCCATCGCTGTGATATTTATGGATCATTCGATTACGAATGACGGCAGCTACCGCCATTTTTCCTGCAAAGCTTTCTCCCCGTGCTTCAAGATAAATTGTGAGTGCTGCGAGGATATTATTGGGGTGAGGAGATGAAAAATTTTTTGATATCTTGGTTTGTCTCTGTTTTTTCTGGGAATGAGAAGAAAGATCATGAGCCATATCGCTGGAATTTGCTGGCGTTGGAGGCAGTGGAAAAAGAAGACAGAGAGAAAAGACTCCGAGGCCTAGGAACGTGCTAAAATGTACGAAAGTGAGGGAACGTTTCACAACCAGAATGGATTTGAAATATGTTGATTCGTTGTGGGTTGTTAAGGTGTTGGATGACATATAGATGTGATTCAATTTTCGTGAAGCCATGCTGTTGAGAGGTGAACCTTCGCAATCGATATGCCACCCATTTGCTGTTTCAGCAAATGGGTGGTGTTGGCAAGAGTTAGAGTCGGTTCTGTGGAATTTAGTCAAAAACTCTTTTAGGTTTTAGCTTTGGCTAGAGCTTGTTTTGAAGAGAACATGTCGGAATTTCGTTACAAATGAAGGCTGGCATATCATCGTTTTTCGGAAGATGGAGTCATTAGCTCATTGAAAACATAGAGGAATTTATGCCATTTCCTACGGAAAGAAATAGTGACACCCTTTGCAAATATTTCAGATCATCATTGGAGAATGTAGAGTGTTTATTCGATAGATTGTTAGGGAGAAACGTGATGAGAGAATTCATTTTTTTAAAATTCCGCGATATTAAATGTGTTGTTGCTTGTAGTTTGCTTATTCTTTTTTTTAGTTCCTGGGAAATGTTGGGTATCTCTAAGAGTTTTGCGGAGACAACCCAAGTGCAGTCGTCAGTGAATGTCGACTTGGCTCGTGCGAAGATTTTTTTACAGGTAGGTGATTATCGACGTGCCGTTGAAGCCTGCCAGCAAAATATCGATCACCGCCCTTCTGTGGAAGCCTATGTGTATTTGGCTTATGTGTATCAGGCCATCGATGGGTATTTAGCTTTTTTGGCGAAAAAGGAAGATTACGTCAAAGTCGAACAATTATCTCTCAACCTGACAGCACGCGAGGTGATTGATATTATTGATCCACCAAATGTCATGCCTCGGATGGCACAAGAGTTGATCCACGAAGGATTACGTCAACAATTTGATATCACGGCTTCAATGGCGAATCGACTCAATCGAGCACGAACCGATGAATTGTGGTTGCAACAATCAATATGGCGAAAAGCCCAACCCGAATCTTGGTGGGCTGGTGTGCCAAAAGAATGGCAGTGGTGATGAACGTTTGCTTTTTTTCTGGTCGTGTGGAAAAGAGGATTTATTGCTTATGACAAACTCGAGAAATGAGGGTTTGAGTTGACAGCCCACAGAAGGCAGTTTTAGGATGGCATTGTTGGTTCGTTCTCTATACTATCTTTCTCAAGGAGGCAGTCCGTGTCTGATCTTGTAGCCGTAGCCGATGCATCAAATTGGGATGGGGAAGTTATGAAATCTACGGATGTCGTGATGGTAGATTTCTGGGCGGTGTGGTGTGGTCCTTGCCAAATGGTCGCCCCCATTGTTGAAGAATTGGCGCAAGAATATCAGGGCCGTCTCAAAGTGATGAAATTGAATACGGACGAAGCTCCCGAAGTTGCCGGGAAATATCAAATTATGAGTATCCCCAGCATTATCTTCTTTAAGGGGGGAGAAGTTGTTGAAAAAATTGTTGGGGCCAGACCCAAACAACAATTTAAAGAAATTATTGATTCCCTCTTATCGCAATCTTCTGCCACGGCCTAAGCACTAGGGCGGATCACTCGGTGCGATGTTAACCGAGCTTCGTATATCCAACTTCGCCCTGATCGACCAGCTTCATCTTGACCTGCCTGCCGGATTTCTTGTGTTGACAGGAGAAACCGGTGCAGGGAAATCCCTCCTCATTGATGCTCTCCTACTCCTTGTTGGTGGTCGAGCATCTTCAGACCATATTCGGTTTGGTGCAGACGAAGCTCTCTTAGAGGCCTGTTTTACTCTCCAAGAATCACATCCGTTAATTGGACAATTACGTCAAGATGGGTTTGTACTTCCTGATCAACAAGACGTGTTTATTCGACGCATCTTGGCGCGTTCCGGAAAAAACCGGAGTTATTTGAATGGACAATTGGCGTCGGTCCAAACCATTCAAGATGTAGGACGACAGCTCGTAGACATTCATGGCCAACACGACCAGCAATCCTTGTTGTCAACCAAAACGCAGCTTGAACTCTTGGATGCCTACGGCGGTTTAGGTCGTCTAGTTCAAATGTTCCAGCAACGTTATGAAGAATGGAAAGAGAAGCAGGGTGCGCTGGAGGCTTTACAACATAGACTTCAAGAGCAAATGACTCGTCAAGACATTTTACAATTTCAATATGAGGAATTAACCAAGATTCAATTTAGGATTGGCGAAGAGGAAATCCTCAGCCAGGAATATCATCGCTTGAAACACAGTGGGCGACTGGGAGAATTATCAAATCAGTCGTTTGAGGCCTTATCTGATGGTGAACATTCTGTTTTGGCGCAACTCCAGGAAGTCACGAATTGGGTGCAGGAACTTGCTCAGATTGATGCACAATGCCAGACGTGGATACCTCTTTTAGAATCGTCTGCTATTACCCTGCAGGAGATCACGCATCATCTTCGGAATTTTCGAGCTCAGACAGAATCTGACCCTGAGCGGATGGAAGTAATTGACAGTCGTTTAGCTGGATTACAACGTTTGAAAAAGAAGTATGGCAAGACGATAGAAGAATTAATTGAGTTGGCGCAGAGCCTAGAAGAAGATTTAGCGCTTCTCCAACAAAAGGATGAACAAATCGCCAAACTCGAAACTGACGTGGCTAATAGCTTTCAAGCCATGGAAACCGTGGCGAAAGATTTATCCACAAAAAGAAAGAAGGTAGCCAAACAATTGGTCAAACAAGTTCAACGGGAATTTGAGGGGCTCAAGATGGGGGCCATGCAGCTTCAAGTAAACCTTGTTCAAAATAATGATAAAGGAGTGTTCGGTCCCACTGGGATGGACCGTTTGGAACTCTTGCTTGCCCCCAATCCCGGTGAGCCTCCCATGCCGTTAGGTCGGATTGCATCCGGTGGAGAATTGTCTCGTATCATGCTCGCATTGAAAACAGTCTTTGCCGGCAATGATCACACGCCGGTGGTGATCTTCGATGAAATTGATAGTGGCGTTGGAGGAGAAGCTGGGATGGTCATGGGCAATCGTTTACGACAATTGGCTGATTTTCACCAAGTGTGCTGTATCACTCACTTACCCCAAATTGCGTCACAGGCCCATGCACAATTTATCGTGAAAAAAGTCACATTGGAGGATCGAACCCTCACACGGGTAGAAGAAGCCACCGGTGATCAACGGGAAACTGAAATCGCTCGTATGCTCGGCGGCGGGAAAGTTACTCCAACGATCAAACAAGCTGCTTTAGAAATGTTAAAAGCCGGTTTGCAAGAACAAAGCGAACCAATTCATAAAAAAGCAGCCAAGACACATTCTAAAATCTAAGCACTGCTTGCTTTTACAACGGAGCTTTCCAGAAAAAGACAACGGCCATGCGCTTAGAGGCAAGCGCGTGGTCCCACCCAAAATAGCCAGTAGCCGAATGGATCAGATCAGACTTGTAGGCGACGAGGCGATTAAACACATAAGGTGCTTCAAGTATTTCATCAAACATGGTGGGATCCATTTCCCGTGAGAGCCCTGGCACTTCGCTGAGACTTTCATAGTCCTTTGGACAATAATTCCCGTCAGGAGATTCTCTGGGAAGATGCAACCGGTAAAATGAGGTACCAGCATGTGTGGTAGGAGGACTGGGGTGAAGATACAAAACCGCGGCGTAATCGCACATTTTTGCTGAGTCCACATGAGGCCGGGCGACGCCTTCTGATCCTCCACAAATTTGAATATGATTGTGCCCTGAAAGGCCGGCTTCCGAATCTGTTTGGGGAGTGAGGTTAGGGACGTTCAGATTTTTTTTAATGCAATCCTCAATGGTGCGGACTTCATTCAGAGTTAAGGCCTGAGGCGCACGCATACCAGGCCAAGGTTCTGGTCGCCATGGTGAACCTAAGGTCCAGGTGCTAAAGCCCATGCAACGCTGAGCGATATCCAGCGCATTGGGGAGCACATCATCTTGAATCCAGTAATCGGTTCCAAGGGCCAGCTCGCGATAGGGAAGGAGACTCATGGGTTTTTCTTATCCTCACATTGGAAACTATCCGTCGAGTCATTGCTAAGCACCAGGCGACGATAAAAGCTTGAGGAGTCGATGGTCAAGTGACATGAGTGATGTTGACGGGCCGTGCGGTTTTTTCATTCGCATGATACAGTGCCACATACGAATTGAAGGTTTATAAATAAACAAGAGCAGATCGAGGAAAATTTGATGGTGCCGACTTCAATGAATAGCGTAGATCAGCAGATCTCCAACATGGTCGCCGAGATCAATATTGACGAGTGGTCAGGGTCGTATTGGGAGCAAGGGGAGTTTCTCGCGTTGGAGCGTTTGATGCCGAAGTCGTTGATTGAGGATTTTATGGGGGAAGTTGCAGTGGTCCGTCCAAAAATTAACCGCAATTTTATTCCCAAGCACAAAAAAGGTGGAAGTGTGAGCTATTACCTGCTCCAAGAGTCGGCTCCTGCGATTTTGGCGTTCTATCAACACCAGGGCTGGATTGACCTACTGAGCCGAATTGCTGGCGTTCCCTTATTGCTCTGTCCTGACGAAGACCCTCATGCCTGTGCGCTCTATTTTTATACTGAGCCGGGTGATCATATTGGGTACCATTACGATACCTCGTACTACAAAGGCGCGCGCTATACGGTGTTGATTGGTTTGCGCGACCAATCGAGCAGCCAGCTGCTGTGTCGATTACATACGAAAGAAATAGATCAAGAGGTTCAAGAGCTATCCTTGGCCACTGAACCTGGGACGTTTATTTTTTTTAACGGCGACAAATTACATCATGCTGTGAGTCCACTTGGAGAAGGTGAAGAACGTATTGTGTTGACCTTGCAATATGTCACTGATCCTGCGATGAGTTTTGCCCATCGATGGTTTTCGAATATGAAAGATGCGGTTGGATATTTTGGCTGGTCCGCCCTGTTTCGAAAACCTACTCGTTAGCAGTTTTCAGAGAGACTTATGTTACGTCTGACTCCGCCCCAATTAACACAACGGTTGTATTATCCTCACCTCCTAATCGATTAGCTGTGGTGACAAGCGCCCGTTGAATCTGTTCTAAGTTTGGCGTTTCCCTGAGCATGAGGGTTTCAATTTCTGCGTCAGTCAGCATTTTGGTGAGCCCATCCGAGCATAGGAGCAGAAGGTCTGTTGGTTCTAGGGAATAGGTGTGCACGGTGGGTAGTGCATGTGGATCAATCCCAAGCGCTTTGGTTAAGACATGACGAAGCGGGTGGGTGCGTACTTGGTCAGGGGTAATCAAATTTAACGCCAGCCGTTCTTCCATGAGGGTATGATCTTTCGTCCACAGAGACAAGTTTTTATTCCGTAACACATAGGCTCGGCTATCACCCATATAGGCGATGATGGCTTGGCTGTGCTCTTCTGTACGCGTGATGGCGATGACGACGACAGTTGTGCCCATGCCCTTGATGGCTGCATTTTGGCTAGCCTGTTCGAGAATACGTTGATTGGCTTCCTCAATAGCCTGTACTAACATGGTTACTATCGTTGCAGCTGGAAGAAGGCTGAAGGCTTTTCCATTCTGTTGGGACTTGAAAAATTTTGGAATGGTCTCAACGGCAATTTGGCTGGCAATCTCGCCCCCCGCATGTCCACCCATGCCATCGGCTAAGACCCAGAGCTGCTGATCGTTATCTAGAGAAAATGCGTCTTGATTGATTTTGCGGACTCGACCAATATCTGTGAGTCCCACTCCGAGCCATGCTTGAAATAAGGGGCTGCTCATGATGTCATGGCCACCTTTCCTGGTGGACCATATTCTCGGATCATGCGGTCACAAATCAGATCAGCTAAGGGTTCCATATTTTTGCAGTCGGCTTCGTTGTATTCTATTAATAATTCTCGAGATTCACTATTTCCGTTTTGCCATTCTTCCCAGAGTCGAACTGCATCCCAACCAGTTAAGCCTTCAAGCGATGTAGCCCGGTTGCATCCAAGTTCCTGTTCGATAGATTTAAGCCCACCTTTGAACCCAAGCCTTCGTGCGGCAAAACATAAATCGAGATGAGGGTGATCAAGGAGTAAATCTGGATATGTGGTTTTCAGAAAGGGCAAATCAAATCCAGACCCGAAGAACGTCACTAATAAATCATACGAAGCCAGTTCATCCTCGAGCCGAGATTTAAATAATGTCTCCCCCTGAATCAACGTTGTCATTTCTCCTCGACCATATATGCCGACTACGGTGATTTCTCCATGTGGCGAAGGGACACCATTGGTTTCAATATCGACAAATGCTGTATTGGAGCGGTAATGCGGGTATAAACGCCAATGGTCTCTTGCTTTTAAGATTTGTGCGAAATACCGCGAATTATGCTGATGCCATTGTGCATAGGCTTCTTCAAGAATCGTATCATACAGAGCTTTGCGAGCGGTGGATATGTGAGGAAGGGCGGTACTCTGAAGAAAAGTTTTCCAATTTGTGATTCCCGACTCCCAGAGAAGCCGTTCCGTAGATTCTCCGATACCTTGTAGGAAAATGAATGTGGACGGCAACATAAGATAGTAATAGAGGAAAGCTGATCATTCTAGCCTTGATTTCACCAGGAGGACAAGCTACATTCGACAGTCGTTCGATTGTATTTTGCTTTATACGTTCTTGATGAGAATAGAGGATCTATGGAATTTCGTTCGCATACTATTAAAATCACCATTGGTGGAATCCAGCTATTCGCCGATTTGAAACCCAATCGGACCGCTCAAGCCATTGTTGATGTCCTTCCAATCACTGCGTCTGTGAATCAATGGGGTGAAGAATTCTACTGCAAGGTTCCTGGCGTGAAGGATTATCGAGAAACTGCAAAGAACCAGGTGAAGGTCGGAGATGTGGCCTTCTGGGGTATGGGTGAAATGCTGGCGGTGTTTTTTGGGCGGACACCGATGAGCTTAGGAGAAGATCCCGTTCCAGCTGATCGAGTGAATGTGATTGGGAAAGTACAGGGAGATGTGAAAATCTTGCAGCAAGCGGTGGGGGCGACCACCATGCAAGTAGAATTAATTCCTGAGGACAAGTGATGCGACTCAATTCTGCGCGTATTCATCAAATGGCAGCCACGGTTGTGGAGCGTTTACAGGCTCGTGGACTGTTGGAGTTTCAAGGTAAGTCAGAGCCTGTTGTCCAGAGCGTAGAATCGGCTATTACCACAGAATTGCATGCGGAAGATCGCCTTAATGCTGATGTTCGAGATATGCTGAAGCAATTCGAACGAGAGTTTAATGAAGGGCGTGCCGATTATCAAAAAATGTTTTCAATGGTCAAACAAAAACTGATTAAAGAACGAAACATTGTGTTATAGCCATTGGTGAAAAAATAGTTGTGTATTTCGGTTGAGTAAATAATATGGCCCTTCTCCTCAGTGACGAAAAACAGATGCATTTGTCCCATGTGATATTGGGAAGCTTAAAGGACATGGCACAAGCACGTTTGGTAGGCGATCAGACGAAAGCCCTTCGTGAAGTGAAGCTTGTCATTGCCGAACATATGAAAGTGGAAGCTGAGTTGGATCAAGAAGTTCGTCGTCGCTTGGAATCTTATTCTCGTCCTGTTCCCGAAGGATCGCAGGAATGGGATGTGCTCTATCAAAAGACATTTGAAGAAGCCTTGAGAAAACGCAAGCTTGGGTAAAGAGAAGTAAGAAATGAGAGAGAAAAGGGCAGGAATACGGAGCGAAATTCTCATCAGAGTCTGTGATCTTTCTCGCTGCTTCTCTTTCTCTGCTAAATTGTTTCCCATCTGACGATTCTATTTTTTAGTTCTTCCCTCCTTTTCTTTGCAATAAATTGAAACTGCCATAACGTTGCGTTGAAGTCAGCTCGAGTTGGAGTGTTGAGAGAATGGCTTGCTCGTTCATCTCACACTTCTACTTCCGATGCTCTAGCCCTCCATCAGGGGGCATGGTATGGTTTGGCCGAGATTAATTTTATGGATAAACATCAAAAAACGCTCGACGGAATTGGGGCGGCATTTCTCTCGGTTTTGCCGGGAATGGGCCATTTTTACTTGGGTGTAAAGCGCGCACCAATTTTTTTGGTCTGTGGTTTGGCGATGCTTGTGGTGTCAAAATTCTTATGGCCCATGGGTTGGTTGTTTTATATTCAGCTTGCCATTTTTTCTGGGGTGGATGCGTTTTCTTTTGGGAAGCGCGGAAGAGGGCTCTTTTAATTCAGACTTATATGAATATCAAACGGTGGTGGGCATGAAGAATAATCATTCATGGATGTTGCTGGTGGGCAGTCTCGTTGGGTTGTGTACGGTTTTTTCGTCTGTAGGGGTTTCTCAGGAACGAGCTGTTGAGCTCTATGTTACCGATGTGCTGACGTTTCCAAGCAGGCCTGTGCAATTAGAAGCGCGTTTGATCGAACATCGACCAGAAGGTAAACAGGGTATGCCTCAAGAGCCTGTGGAATTTGTTCTTCAAGGGCGTGTGCTTGGAACAGCCATAACGGATACTGAAGGGTGGGCGCGGTTAGAGTTTGCACCAAAAATGCGAGGGAATCTCTCCTTGCGAGTGAAGTGGGCGACGCCTGTCAAAGCCGAAGCCGTTGAGGGGAGTGGTGTCCTGTTGTCCTGGGAGCGCCGACGCCCAATTTTACTCATTGATTTAGCGGTCTTGGTAGAAGGGGAACTTGTCACTGAGCCTCTACCACCTAAGATGGCTAAGCGCTTTCCTGATCCTGGTTTGACTCTTGGAAAACCCTCTGCCGCGGCACCTGAAGAATTACGTAAACTCGCAAAGTTTTATTATAACCTTGTGTATGTGGATCGGACGGGGAAAGGACGTATTGAAGTCATCCAATCATGGCTTCGAAAACAGGAGTTTCCTCCAGGAATGATTCGGATTCTTTCTTCCACACCAACATCGTTACCTGACTTGTTGCAAGGGCTCAAGGAGGAAGGATGGGAAAATGTCAGTGGGGGTATTGGGCGAACTGCAGACTTTGCCGAAGTGCTAGTCAAAAACCGTTTGCAAACGATTATTTTACCGCTTCCCGGCAAAGATGAACGATTCCCACGCCGAGCGATTATCTTGAATGATTGGTCACGAGTCCGGCGGCATTTGTAGTCAGAGATGAAGGTTAAGAGCCAGAAGACGTCCATGAAAGCAGCACGACCTAAAACGCGATTTGTCTGTCAGGAATGTGGGTACCAAGGTCTCCGTTGGAGTGGTCGCTGTCCGGAATGTGCTCAATGGAATTCTTTGCGAGAAGAAGTACAACGAGATGCGGCAGTCATGAAGCAACGTACCGTCGCTGATGGCATACCTGAGGCTGTTCCTATTGGAGTTATTGCTCAGACCGAAGAATTTCGTCTGCAATCAGGGATCGAGGAATTAAACCGCGTATTAGGTGGCGGTGTCGTGCCTGGGTCGGTCGTGCTGATCGGAGGAGACCCAGGTATCGGAAAAACAACGTTATTGCTTCAAACTCTCAATTCCTTGGAAAAAACTGGGGAAATTGGTCTCTATGTTTCGGGTGAAGAATCTCCCCAACAAATAAAGATGCGGGCCGATCGGTTAGGTATTCACTCTCCTAATTTATATGTCGTGGCGGCCACATCCCTAGAAGAAATTTTTCGCGTAGCGGAATCCGTAAACCCTCGTGTGATTGTCGTCGATTCTATTCAAACGGTATTTACGAGTGAATTGACCTCTGCCCCAGGAAGCGTCAGCCAGGTTCAAGAAATCGGTTGTCAACTCATGTGGTATGCCAAGCGAACGAATGTACCGGTATTTATTATTGGCCATGTCACCAAAGAAGGGGTGATTGCCGGACCACGCCTCTTAGAGCATATTGTGGATACCGTCTTGTATCTTGAAGGCGATAAGGGGCAAAGCTATCGTATTCTTCGTGCGGTGAAGAACCGCTTTGGACCAACGAATGAGATTGGCGTGTTTGAAATGAAAGATGAAGGCCTTACCGAAGTCGACAATCCTTCGGCCATGTTTTTAACGGGACGGATTGGGACGAGTGCTGGATCGGTCGTGGTCTCCAGTGTCGAAGGATCTCGTCCCTTATTGGTAGAATTACAGGCGCTTGTCGCTGAGACGACATATCCCATGCCCAAACGGATGGCAAAGGGGGTCGAAGGAAATCGTGTAGCCCTCTTATTAGCGGTAATGGAAAAACGGTTGGGACTTCATTTCACGGGACATGATGTGTATGTCAATGTCGTGGGAGGACTGCGTATTGAGGAGCCGACTGTGGATGTCGGGATTATCTGTGCGGTATTGTCCAGCTTTCGAGAGACGGGATTGGATGCGCGGCTTGCCGTGATGGGTGAAGTCGGATTAGGTGGCGAAGTGCGACCAGTGCAACATGCGGATCTTCGCATTAGAGAAGCCATGAAACTGGGGTTTACCCGTTGTGTGGTGCCTGCGCCAAATCTCGAACAATGGAAGCCGATTGACGGAATCGAGGTTGTGGGTATTCAAGAAATTGGAGAGATCTGGGATGTCGTCTCTTCTCCTATGACCTAACATAATGGCTGTTCTCATTTGTACCCAAAGACTGCGTCGAATGATCCTCAAAGGTTTCTATGTAGTGTTGTGTCTGTGGTTAACGAGCTGTGCTGGTATCCAGCAAGGTTCTTTTGCTCCCGTTTCTGACGATCAAAGCCAGCAGGTACTCGAAGCCTTACGTCAGAAAGAAACGACAATTCGTACGTTGCGTGGATTATTTCAAGCATCGGTTTCCGGATCTGGGATTCCATTTTCTCAACGATTTAATGGGATGATGTCCTATGCCACTCCTGATACGGTTCATTTACGAGGGTTTTTGAAATTCGGTGTGCCGATGATGGATTTTCATCGAGAAGGCAATTTCTATGAGCTGTATTTTCCCGCAGAGAATGAAATCATTACTGGGAAGGTAAAAGGTAGCACTGCTCGGACGCAATGGGATCAAACGGTTCAGTTGAGTATTCGGGCATTGGATGCGGTGTTAGGAAAGATTGCCGGGTTATCGAGAGGGGAGGTTCGTGTTTTGAAAGGTGAGACCCTTTACCGTCTTGATATGAAAGAGACTCTCTCCGAAGATGGCCAACCTCAAGAAAATTTTCTGGTGCGTACTTGGGTGGATGTCCAAACATTGGAATTGAGATCAATCGAATATCGACGCTCCCATGACGATATCGTGGTATCCGTTGAATGTGAGGATTATCGGGAGGTAAAGGCTCCCTCTGGTTCAACGCAAGAACGTGTTCGATTGCCTTTTATGGTTACGGCGACAGATCATCGTCCCAATGGTGGGTCCATCACGCTCAATTTCCAAGAGTTTGTTCTGAATGCCGCGTAGCGAATGTTTACGATGTGCAGTCATAAGATGCAGGCAGAGCAAAGACTTCCTACCCAGCTATGATTTTTTTAGCGCTTGAATCAGCGACGGCTCACCAGAGTCTGGCTCTCTTTCAAGATCAAAAACTACTTGCGTACGTGGAATGTGAGTCAAGTCGCTCCCTCACTCCTCAAATTATTCCAACTATTCATCAGTTGCTTGATGGGGTCTCGTTAAAAATTACAGACCTTGAAGGGTTAGCCGTTTCTATTGGCCCTGGAACGTTTACAGGATTGCGTGTTGGGCTGGCTACAATGACGGCTTTTCGATTAGCCTTAGGGATTCCATTGGTTGGAGTGTCAACATTAGAGGGTTTAGCGTGGAATCTGCCAAATTTTGATTTGCCGATTCTTAGTACTGTGTCAATTCGTCCAGGCCTAATGTATTGGGGGCGTTTCCGCTGGCAAGGGGGTCAACTGGTTTGTCTAGAAACCGATCAAATAGGCAAATTATCCGACGTTTGTGGGAGCCTCACCGAACCGATCGTCATTTTAGGAGATGGATGGGTACGGAATAAGGATAGTCTGCCGTCCTTACCCTCTTTGGTTGTTGAGGGTCCTTCTGAAGCCATATGGCCATCAGCTAAGGGAATTGGTCGCGCAGGACTCGAGTTGCTGGAAAATGGGCCATGGCTGCCAGAGGGCTGTACGCCTCGCTATGTTCAGCCCTCCTATGCTGAAATGCCTAAATCGTCAGGGTAAGTATGGAATGCTCTTCAAGTGATATGTGAGTATATAAGCAATGGATGGAGGTTGTGAGCAAATGTCAGGGGCAGAAATGAGAGAGGCTAGTGAGCCGAAGGGGCAGGTCTCTAATCACCAACTTATTCAACGAGCAACTCTTGAAAATCTTGATGACTTGGTGAATTTGGAGGAAGCATGTTTTTGTGTGCCCTGGTCCAAGAAAAGCTTTGAAGCTGAATTAGAAGGCAATCAATTTAGTCGAGTCTTTCTGCTCCTTAATCCTGATCATGATCAAAAATCTCAAGCCATTGGTTATATTTGTGTTTGGATTGTGTTTGAGGAAATTCGGTTCTTGAATTTAGCTATTCGACAGGGATTCCGACGTCAGGGATTTGCAAGGAAGCTAATTCGTAAAGTTTTGGACCTGGCTGTGGACGCTGGTTGTTGCCGAGGCATGCTAGAAGTTCGAGAGACAAATATGGCTGCTAAAAAACTCTATGAATACTTTAACTTTAAGGCTTATGCCACACGAAAGTCCTACTATACGAATCCTACTGAGGATGCTATTCTTATGACCTTAGAACCTCTTGGTCCGATCACGAACGAAAGGAGTGAGGAGCACGAAACACTACTCGGTAGTCAGACAACCATTCACACAATTTCATGATGAACAAGGTGAAAGGGGGGTACCTATGGTGACCGATGAACATATTGCGGAGAGCTTACGGACATCGAATGAGGAGTATCGAGAATTGGAAGAATCCCACCATCGGTTAGACGCCGAATTGCAACAATTGCTCAAGCATCATGTGCTAACACCTCAAGAGGAAATCTTAAAAAAACACATCCAAAAAGAGAAATTAGGAAAGAAAGATCGAATGGCAGCGTTCGTTCGAGAGCATCGTGCATCCTTAGAACAAACTGCGTCACCAAGATAATTCGTTTTTTTGTTTCATCGGGTTGTATTTAGTCTAAATAATGGCTGCTTTTTCTCCAACCATGGCCATGAATATGGTCGTGCCTCCACTACAACGCCACATCAAAGAAATTAAACGTCGGCTTCTGGTCGTCGGGGCTACGATTATGGTGTTTTTCGTGGTGGCCTTCTCCTACTCAGGGGTCTTGATCGAGTGGTTTAAACGGCCCTTCGAAGACGATTTGATTTTTTACGCCCCAGCGGAAGCACTCTTTGCCTCCATTAAAATTTCCTTTTTGGCGGCGATCGTACTGAGTGTCCCCATGATCCTCTACCAATTTTGGAAATTTATTGAGCCGGCACTTCTTCAAAAAGAACAAAAATGGGCCGTACCGCTATTTTTTCTGGGGCTCGGGTTTTTTCTCTTAGGTTTGGTTTTTTGTAATCTGGTGATCTTGCCGCTCGTCATCAACTTTTTTGTTACCTTTGGCATGGATCGAGCTATCACGCCGGAATTGGCCGTGGGGATGTATGTGGATTTCAACGTCAAGTTTCTATTGGCGTTTGGCTTTGCCTTTGAAATTCCATTGGTCCTTTCCTTGTTGGCGCGCGTGGGATTTGTCCAAGCAGACGTCTTGATTCAATACCGCAAATATGCCGCGATGGTTGCTTTGATTTTGTCAGCTGTGGTGACACCTGATGCGACGCTGTTTACCATGTTATTAATGGCGGTTCCTTTGATTGTTCTTTATGAGATCGGCATATGGGGTGCCAAATTTTTTGGGCGTGCGCCGAAACCAACACCAGAAACCCAAAACGATGATCCGAGTGGTGAAGAGTCGGATTCTGTGGTGACAGATGACCTTAAGGGTTAGTGGAAGATGAGAAGATGAATGCATTGCCGATGAAACCTCGCTTCATGATTAGGATGATACGATGGATCGTCTTTCTCGGTCTGACGATTACGCTATTCTCACAAGTAGCGCTTGGAGAGATACGCACTCCTGATTCGTCAGGGTATCCGACATTCAATTTGCCTTTGGTCCATCCAAAAGGCTCAGAACAACCCTGGCAGGGCGCCGCACCCAGCATTCAGACTTTAGCGGTGACACCTGATGGAATTGTCTATGCTGGATCGTTTGGGATGGGATTGTTTCGAAGTAAGGATAAAGGGCAATCTTGGAAATCCTTGAATCGTGGGCTTACAGATCCGTTTCTCCTGAGCCTCGCCGTTGTACCGGGGAAGCATGTCTATGCGGGAACGATGCGGGGTGGGGTCTATCGACTTTCGTTAAAAGGAGAGCAGTGGGAAGCGATTAGCCAGGGCTTAGAGGATGTTGAGGTCAAATCATTTCTGGTTCATGATGGGCAAGTCTATGCAGGCACAGGTGAAGGCGTGCATCGATGGGTGGAGGCTGATCATCATTGGATGAAAGCCGGAATCGGTTTAGAGAAAGTGTTGGTCCCAGGCCTCGCCATCTTAGATGATGGTCGACTCCTGGCCGCGACGTCAGGGAAGGGGCTGCACCATGTGCAACTTGGACAGACCGGTCAATCGAAATGGATTGATTCGCAATCTGTGTTTGTGGATCCACGTGAACGATTGCCTCATCGATATCTTCGTGTCATCGCCGTGAATCAAGCACAGCACATTTTTTTGGGCACTCAAGATGGTGGAATTTTTCGAAGCACTGACCGTGGTGTATCATGGGTTTCGCTGAGTCGAAATCTTCCCAATGATTCCATTCGAGGGATCGTCCCAATTAAACAAGACGTCGTGGTGGCAACGGGTAAAGGGATTTTTCGATGGAAGCATGATCAGCAACAATGGGTTGAAATGAATGAAGGATTGACTCGACTGGCCATTCAAAGTTTGACGATTTCAGGTACTGGTGATTGGTATGCAGGAACGAGCAGTGGAGCCTTCCGGAGTGATGATGGGGGAGCTCATTGGAAAAATATTAGTCAGGGGTTTGGCTTGCAGATGGCTCCTAGAGGACCGTACGAATAAATTGATGACTGTGTGAGAGGAAAGGACAAAAATCAAAAATGAGTGATGTTGTGGTGAGTAATCAGACGCGGGTGAATATTGCCATTCAAGTTGAAGAGGAATCGTGGGGTGAGATTCGGTTGAAATTTTTTCCCGACCTTGCTCTCAACCATGTGAAAAATTTAGTAACCTTAGCCAACGATAAATTTTATGATGGCACAACCTTCCATCGTGTGATTCCGGGATTTATGATTCAAGGCGGCGATCCGAATAGTAGAGACGCCGATCGATCTCGTCATGGTTCGGGTGGGCCTGGACATCGTGTGAATGCTGAATTTAATAACACGCCTCATAAACGAGGGATTGTGTCTATGGCCAGGGCACAAGATCCCAATAGTGCTGGATCGCAGTTTTTTATTTGTGTGGCTGATGCGAATTTCTTAGATGGTCAGTATACGGCATTTGGTGAAGTGGTGAGTGGGATGGAAATCGCAGATCGCATCGTGAACGCCAAACGGGATGGCAATGATAATCCATTGCAGCGCATTGAAATGAAGCTGACCGTTATTGAAGCCAATGCCTAAGCAATGGGGGTGTCGGTTTCTTTTTATTGTTTTTGCTGGAGGGGTTTTTGGCTGTGCTTCCCCCCCGCTTTATTCGTACCTTGTCTATGAAAATCCTACCGCCTTTGTCCGTTTAGAATTCTCTCCCTGGGCCGAGACAGATCACCCGCAGACGTGGAATGCGCATCCCGCCACCCTTTCTCATGGCCAAATGCAGAAAGCGTTAGAAGGTCTTCGAGTGCGAGAGCATCGTGTCGCACCTCTCAGATGGGTTAGTGGAACGGCTGAGATGAAGCCAGCTTTTCGCAAAGAAGAAGTCGAGTTGCTGATTTCTCGATTGTTGGAAGCGTTGGAATTGGCGGTTCCTCAGGAACTCGTCACCTTTTATGTGAGTCATCCCCTGAACGCCACGAAGCGAGAAGTGACGTCAGGGGGACTTTACGTCACTGAAGGACGCTTGCATATTATTCTCAGTAATTACCGTGCGGTCTATGGAATCCCGCCTGCAGGCCTCATTTATGACCGACGGTATCCGTTATTTTCTTTGGGCCCGTTAGGTGTTGATATTCTCTATGAGGCTGACGAGGAAGAACTTGTGCAAGCTGAAGAGGAAGGTCTCTATGATGCAGTCTTTGGTGATGAGCGGAGCGGAGAAATTGTGTTGGACTTGTCTCGACTCTCTATGATGAAAATGTGAAGCAGGTATGTTGAAAAAATCCGCCAGCGGCGTTCTCGTCCATTTACCGTGCTCACGTACAGAATGTACGCTCCGCGCGTTAAATTGACTTTGGCCTTGCTGGACGACTTTTTTGAACATGCCCCATTGGCCCATAGACTGTTAGAGGCTCATTTGAGCACGGCAAGATGAATTATTCAATAGCCCTAAGGTTGAATAGGAAGGATGAAAATGCAGGAAGCATCAGATGCTTTCGTCTGACACTTCCCCTCAGAGACCTAAAGATGAAGCGTTAACGGTGTTTTTCTGCAGATGCTACGGTGGCAGTTTCGTCTGCTTTGGGACAGGCGTCTTGTGTCATATACAATAAATAATTTCCCATGCCTCGGATATCTCCTTGCTGTTCCAGGGGACGGTGATGTACCAAGACCATTTCATAGTCTTCTTTAGTGCTGACAGGAAACCCTATCGGATTTGAATAGACTTGGCGGTCAGGAAATCCTATGAGCGTGCCATCAAGCAAGACATCAGGTACGGTTCGCAACAGAGTTTGCTGGCGTGTGCGATTTTCTAGTGCGATCAGTAAGGCTCCGTTATGAGAGTGAGGGTAGGCAAACTTCACGCATCCATCCACTAAAAACTTCAAGGGTTCTTTGATGACATGGACGCCTGTTTCAATGGCAATGCCCTCATCTGATTGATTGGCCGGTCGTTGGTCGAATTTACTAAAACACACTACATTCACTCCAACTTGATACACTTGCATCTGATGCAACTCTTCACTTTTGGGGGCCGTATAAATCGTAAAGCGAGCCATCGCATCTTTGGTTGGATCCGCTTTGTGATAAAAGGCCACAAGAGCCATTAGTTTATGGGTTTGATCCAACTTCACTCCATGTCCAACAGGAAAGCGCGTTTCTCGCATTTCCATACCGGCTCCAGCAAAAAACAGCGGTTCGCCTGGACAAGAAATGCTATCCTGATCCATATCCAACAGAAGAATATGGTGGAGGTATTCTCGCGGTAGCGACTTGCCTTCTTTGGTGAAAACTTCGGTCTTATATCCTGTCATATAGCGATCTTCAGGGAGGTTGAAAAAATGTTTTGGCATGCTGGCTGCTAAATCGCCACTATGGCCGACTGGCAGATCAATCGGCCCGAAGGTAATCGTGATGCGATCGGATTCATGTGTCACCGACGTCATGGGTTTATTCAGGGTAGGAACTTTATGAGACCCATGAGATTCCTTATCATGCGCCAAGGCTAGTGGGGCTATGAGATAACAAAGCAACAAGGCTAAGAATATGCGTCCAAACATGAGCGCTCTCCTTTTCACAAAGATGTAGGTATATAGAATATGAGGAGGTTCATACATTGGTACTACTTTTTGAGAATCAGAGTAGAAGTCATGATTTGAGGACACAAGTAAGGAGATGCAATAATCCTTACTCTTTCACGCGCAGATTCTGTCAGAAAAATTGAAGAAGTTCATCGAGGAAGAGATAATGAAGGTATGAATTAAGTATCATAACCTAACCCGCTTTGTAATGATGAGTCAAGAAACCTTTCGAGACAAATTCACAGTCAATCCAGGTAAAGTATAATGCGGTTCACAGTTTGTATGCCTGCCAAAAAATAGTGTGAGCCATGAAGAAATCCCAATCTTCCAAAAAAATCTCTTTGCCATTCAACGACAGACCTTCCGCAGGCCCGGTGGCTAATCGATTAGCCGATAGACGGATAATGCAGGGTCTATCTCAAGCCGAATTGGCAAAACAGACGGGAATCACTCGACAGGCGGTCTATGCTATTGAAGCCAACCACTATTTTCCGAGTACGCAAATTTCGCTGCAGTTGGCCGAGGTGTTGAATTGTGCCGTGGAAGATCTCTTTAGCCTGAAAGAACGGGAAGTTATTGTTGAGGCTGAACTGCTTGGAAGATCGGCCATGCAGAACAAGCCCATGCGCGTAAAGTTGTCGCAAGTGGGAACGCGAATGATTGCGCGACCGATGGGGGATTTGGGGGACATCTTAAATTTCGTGATGCCTGCCGATGGGGTCATCTTGGAAGATGACGGCAGCTGTTCTCGGAAAAAAAATGCACATGTTGCAGTGAAACTTTTACATGCTCGGGACGTTATTGAACAGAATATCATGATAGCTGGGTGTGATCCCGCGTTATTTTTGGCGGGGGAACATGTTCGGAAAATCAATGTACTATCCGGCGTGACCAATTGGACCATCGGAAGTGCCAATGCATTAAGCGCGCTTCAACGGGGAGAAGTGCATATGGCGGGCTTGCATCTGGTTGATATGAAATCAGGCCAAAGCAATGTTCCTTATCTCAAGCGCCATGCACGGAATCGAGATTTAGTTGGAGTGCATTTTGCTTCGTGGGTGCAAGGACTTCTCATTCAATCAGGAAATCCGAAACGAATTCGTTCGGTTCAGGATTTGGTAAAGCCAGGGGTTCGTCTCATTAATCGTGAAATTGGTTCGGGTGCGAGGTTTTTCATAGATGCCCTGCTGGAAAAAGCAGGTATGGCGGGAGAAAAGATTAAAGGCTACGGTCATGAAGTGTCTTCTCATTTAGAAGTGGCTCGTTATATTCGAGATGGAATGGCGGATGTGGGTGTTGGTGTGGAAACAGCAGCCCATCATTTCGGATTAGATTTTGTTCCCCTGCGAGAAGAGCGATATGATTTAATTATGCGCACCGATTTTCTCAGCACCCATCCGATGGCTGCAAAGTTTCTAGACGCGGTGGTCAGTCAGCCGTTTCGACGAGAGATTGAGGCTCTTGGAGGGTATAACCTCAATGATGTTGGCAAAATGCTTGAATGGTAAAAGGGGCTAGGTTTCCTCTTCCTCTCCTTCGTCATTCCCAAAATTTCTGATTGGAAATTCATCCTGTTTTTCTTCAACTAATAACCGTTGGTTGAGTATTTACCGAACTACACCGTCAATTAGATTTTCCGTGATGCCGGGTTTCGTCCCGACAGCCGAGTTACTTTCCTTTCGGGGAAAGTAACCAAAGCCATGTTGGCCGTGGCGTGGCCCTTCGGGTTCCCTACGCGGTTTGCCGACTTCGGCGGTGCGCAAACTCGCTTCACTCAAGTAATGCGCACCTTCTTTTCGAAGCCGGCTGCACGACTCGGCCACGATACAAGGCTAGGAGAGCGTAGTGAAGCAATGAGTTTCCAAATTATGAAGGTTGGCCTAACTCTCAGAGTCTGTCCTGAGTTTTGTAGTAAGGCTCTGACAAGGTCCATAGATTGATGAGAGCGTCCGTTTCTGTGCTTAGGCAGTAGGTATCAAAAATTGGCGAGGGGTAAGGAATTTGGATAGAGTATTGGACTTCGAATCTGATTCAGGGGGGATTGTCTAAGACTTTGAAATTTTGGCAATCTCCTTTCTAATTCAGCAGCCTTTTAGCCTTCAGGCCTATTTGCCCCTCTTTGCCGCTTCTTGCCTGCAATAGACTCTTTTAAGCCCTCTCGCTAACACCTATTTAACAGTAGAATGATTTTTTGAGTGGCTTGCTGGGTAGGAAGGAATTAAATCCTTACAGACAGAACCAGAATCCGCGCAACCCAAAGCGTGATCTAGAATGAGAGGGACACAACCCTCGTATCAAGACAAGACATTCAAGGTTTTTGGTTGTGAGCAAGTGCGATTGAGATAGATCTGGAACTGGGAGTAAAACTGGGAGTTGATTTCCCTTCTTAAAAAACAGGATGGCGAGAAATCGGAGTGTGGAGATCGTACCATCCTTTAGAGTCTCCTCCCTCTAGCTGAAAAATTTATTGAGGTAAATACCTCTTCTATATTTATACGAAGAACCTAACTCCTCACGGAATTGTGTTTGGGGGGATCCATTCAATCCTGAAAATCTGAGAGGGGCAGGACATCCTTTGTGTCCTATGGCATGAGAGCCAGGTGCTGTATAGCTAAAAAGTGATGCGAGGAGGCGGGGGCCGGGGAATTAAACACTATTCTTTTGAGGGAGATTGATTTTTATGCGCAAAAGATTAAAATGGCACACTATGCGGCGGCTTGGACAAGGGACTAACACACCCCGATGACTGGATTACGCCTCTCAAGTTGAGTTTAGTGATAAGAATCATGAACACCTCTCCCTGCTTCCTACGTCCCAATGGTTAATCGCTAATTCCCCCTGCAACCTTGGCAAATTGGCATTTTGTTTTTTGTTCGTTGTCGGTGAGCATTACGGTATCCCTTGAATACACCTTCTCTCCAAATCTTATTTAAGGAATCGTTATTGATGTTTCCGGCAATCACCTTGTTCTCCGGTATAAGCGCACTCCCTGACACCTGGCAAATAGGCACATCTCCATTGGCTCTTATTTGAATATTCCGAAAAGGAAGCGTGCACTTGGGAAATTGATTCTTTGCAATGTGTACCGGCATAAAAACGTCAGAAATGGTTTCAATCTCTCGTGTTTTCTGGACATATTGGGGCATTATGGAATCTCCGAATTGCTCCCAAAATTTCATGCTTGCTCTTTCAATTTCTCCTAGCTGAGTGGGGCGAACCATTAATCGAAGATTGATGTGCGATCTTGATTTTAGCTCTACCCTGAGTTCCTTCAATCTTTTCAAGTTTCGCAAGATAAGCTCGTAATTGCTGCCAACTCGAGTAGCTTCATAGTTTTCTTTGCCCTCACATTCTACTGAAATCTCGATAAAATCCACTGGTGCCAATAGCAGAGATTTTGGCACATCATCCGACTCCCAATGACCATTAGTAACGATCGACAAAATTTTGGAGACCTCACCCAGCTTGAGGACAAATTCAGTGAATTTGGGATGCAGCGTAGCTTCGCCACCTCCTATGCAGATACGGTCAACCTTTGACACTTTTAATTGCTCAATAAGATTGTAAAATGTGGTCTCCTTCATCATTTCACGCGGATATGCGAAGTGCGGGTTGTTGCAGTAAACACATTTGAGATTGCATGCGTTGGTAAACTCAATGTGCATGCTTGGTGGATGGTAACTGTCTTTAAAAATAAATGGAAATCTTGTGATCAACAGTCTTTTTAAGGAAGCTCCCTTGCTTAAGGCAAGGCCAAATAATGTTCCATGTGCTTTCACTCGATAGAGAATTTTTCGAAACTGATTTGTATTGTCCCAAAACGGATTCGATGGGCTTTCGTCATTTCGTGTATCGGGTGTAAGTTTGATCATATGTGTTGGTAACGAGATAGCAAAGACAATCTCGTTAAATTTATCTAGTTTGTTGATGCGGGATAAATGCAGAAGAAGGAATCGTGGGATGTTCTCTGCTCATATTTAATCCAATAGGTTCAAATACCCTGTCTGCTCTAATTTATTCCCCAAAATAGTAGACTATTAATGAACTCCAGACCACCTCACCAAAACTAAGTCCTTCCAGGGAGGAAATAGTGACACAAAACCCCTATCAAAACAAGAATTTCGCTCTTTTTAAGTTCACCTAGATATGATTCAGTAGATTCAGAATTGGGGTAACCTGCGAGAGGACAATCAGGAAGAGTTGAGAGAATAAACTGAACTCGTTGATTTAGATAGAAAAGAGTTGGCTGGGGGAGAAGGATTCGAACCCTCACAATCAGAACCAGAATCCAGCCAATCCTAAATGTGATACGGAAGAATTAAGAGGGATAGAGGGACACAACCCTCCCATCAAGACAAGACATACAAGGTTTTTGATTGTGAGCAAGTGCGATTGAGATAGATCTGGAACTGGGAGTAAAACTGGGAGTGGGTTTTTTATATGGCTCCCGTCATGGACGAGATTCGCAACTCCTGTGTTTCTTCTCAGCTAGAATATTCCAAGCAAATCGAAAAGATTTTAGCTTTACCAGTTAAAGACAAAAAGGCTGGGGCTAGTGGACGATTTTAGATTTTTTCGTATACCAAGGCCTGCCCCGATGTTTTTTGAATACATAGTTGTTTAGAGGCAATCTTTGTTTACACTTTAAGAAATAATAATGGTTGCGGGGGCTCGATTTTGTCATTATTTTACTCCCCCCGTTCGAGTTCCCTTGACTCCAGAAGAGTGTGGAAATTTTTCAATAAAACCAAGTCCCTCCTAAGAATTTTGGCCTAAAAACTATGGTAAGAAGATCAAGGCTCGTGGAATGGCGCTCTGGTAAGACAATTAGTAATTTGCCATACGCACCTTTCTCCTACAGCTAATGTTCAGTCCAAAGGGAGGTGAGACATAGAGAAGGCCTCATCTCCCTTTGGACTGATTATGGGATGGTTGTTTCTCCCTTAGTCCAGCGGTGGCACCACCCCAGCAAATCTCAGCATATCGGTCATACGGTACTCACCGCGTCTTGTTGACGGTAACACTGGTTTCCAGCGCCGATTCTTAGCTAGATATGAAAACTGATCGGCCTTCAGAAGGCCGATAAAGACTTCGCCGACTATGCCGCTGCCGACCGGTCCCAGACGTAGACCGTTCTCCATGACTTCTGCTTCCTTCAGTATGTAGTACCAAAGCGGAGTGCTCATTTTCATGCCGTATGGTTCGAGCTCGGCCAGTTCGGTTTCGTCCAAGACGGGAACGCGCATCATCCGGGCCACCTCCTGACCGGAAGGCAGCCCAAAGTTGACATGACGCATCAAGTTCCGGGAGGGCAGTGATTGCACCCCGTCCGACGGCAAACCCGGAGCTGGACCACTAACGCCTGGCAATTGCATTAGGACACTCGATATTTTGGTGTCAATTTTCTTGTTGGGTCTCGAGTTTTCATCTCCAAAGTCGAAGAAGGTTTGCCAATCAACAAACCGACGGGGCGCGCGCTTTCCACCCCGCAGATCGTCAGGGTCCGGATCATTCGGGGCTTCCGTGTCATCGAAAACAAAGGCAAAAAACGGTTCACTGCCGCCATCAGGACCGAAGTTGACACGGTAACTCGGGCGGACTTGTGAATGGCCAAATCGGTACGCGGCAACCGAGAACTCGATCGGAATTAAGGGGTTGCCGTTCGAAGAGCGGCGTTGTGAGGAGGACTGACCGTCTATCCGATAAAACCGTAATCCCTTCCTCAAAAGATCGTCAACTCGCTTTTGCCCGATCGTCAACGGGAGGAACTCATGAACAATAATCCATTGATAGTGCCAGCGAACAAGGCGTTGGGCCTCCTGAAAGACTTTCCGAGGCGTTTGTTTCCGGTAGGCCTTGGTTTCCCGGAGGTGATCTATCACGGCATTATGAAACTGCAGCATCGCAAGGTGGAACTGGGCAATGATAACATGTTCGTCGTTCCGGCTGTCTCCAATGATGGCGTTGTTGTTGGCGTCACGGGGAAGATCCAACCGAACGGCTCCCTTGCGAGAGACATCCACTGAACCGGGAATTTCTTCCACCTTGAATTTCACATCACCTGAGCTCAGGTCATACAACTCCGGGGATTCTCGTGGCCCACTGCCGTACAGACTATCCAGATCGAACGCCGCCGTGCGAAAGTTCGTCGTTTTTTTTGGGTCAGCCGGTTCATGCAGCGGGGATTTCAGGTCCAATGTGATATCGTGATCCAAAAACTGACCAAAGAACGTCACGCCGGCCGTCATTTTCGGATTGTTTGGATTTTTTTCGGTTCCATCCGGATTTAAATCTGGCGCCACAATTGACGCAACCGGATCATTCAGTTGGTCGTCTGCGTCCATCAGCTCGGCTATCTTGCCAAGCTTTTCCGCCTCTGCACGCGCTTCGCCAGTCGCTGGCGCAAAGGGCAGCAACCCCGAGAACATTCGGGTGAAGGATTGATCAGACGCCGCCGGCTGCTTGCGGGCAGGATGATGGACACTATCTTTTCCCCGATCATGCCCACTTCCTCCTCCTCGAGGACTAGCTGCGTTTACTTCAAGCGCCACCATGCAGCACATGACTGCGGCGAGACCACCCGACAGATACTTCCTGTTACACCATTTCATGCACCGCTCCTTGGGGGGAGATAATTTAGTAATACTGAAAGAATTAAAGTTATTTTTGTAGGTTAAGCAATGGTGATACCATTGAGAAAATGGCATGAAAAGCCGTGTTATTTTTCAATTTTGTCAGTTTGTTTTACAGAAACACCTGCAATCTTGGGATGTTGGGGTAGGGTTCCTAAATATGATGTATGAAAAATATTTCAGTGTTTATACGCAAATAGCAATTGGTGCCTGGCCCCTCAAACTAGCCAGAATTCTGGGTTAGGATTCACCGGAAGCTGAGAAAGACGGAGGGATGAGTAAAAATCGGCTTACTCATGAGGACAATATCGGACAATTACGCACAGTCTAGATCCAATTTCTCATACTGTTCATTTTCATGAGTTGCAGAAAGAGTCCTTTTTATAACCAATTCCCAATTTCAATTAAATCAATTTCTTATATGTTGTAAAATTCGGTTGCATAATGATTCGATGAAAATCGGGAATAGTTAGGGGAGAAGTCTGTTGTTTTATAAATTTAATAAGGTGGAAGCCTTTGCAATACGAGATGTTATTAACCGTTTTGTCGGTCCAAAAGCAGTAGCCTATCCTCTTGCGTATACAACGAGGTATGTTAAGAATGAAAGCTCTAGCAATAGCCACCAGATATTGAGGATTATGAACAATAGGAGATGAAGCTGTGTCTGACGTTAATACTGTGAAGTACTTGAAAGATTATAAGCAGCCTGGTTATTGGGTGACACACGTTGATTTGACTTTTGATTTGCGGGATGGCGAGACGTTGGTTAGTGCCAAGTTGCAGGTGAAAAAAAATGGCTCTCACCAAAATCCGCTTGTCTTGGATGGCGAAGAATTGGAACTACTCAAGGTAAAACTGAATAATGTGGCTCTCGTAAAAGGCGTGACTCTGACCGATAGCTATGTGGTTTCAAAAGAGTCCCTGTCTCTTCAACCCACAGATGATGCCTTTACGCTAGAGACCCTTGTCAAAATTTACCCTGAAAAGAATACGGCATTGGAAGGTCTGTATAAATCAGGTGGCAACTGGTGTACGCAATGTGAAGCGGAAGGGTTTCGACGGATTACGTTTTTCCCTGACCGTTCGGACAATATGGCGACCTACACCACAAAGATTATTGCCGATCAAATTGCTGCCCCGGTTCTCCTTTCTAACGGTAATCTCGTCGACCACGGGCCAATGGATGATAGACGTCATTACACGATATGGGAAGATCCCTTTCCTAAGCCGAGTTATTTATTCGCCCTTG
The DNA here is from genome assembly GCA_937139405.1 of uncultured Nitrospirota bacterium. Taxonomy (GTDB): domain Bacteria; phylum Nitrospirota; class Nitrospiria; order Nitrospirales; family UBA8639; genus Nitrospira_E. The sequence continues at coordinate 181,251 of CAKZPV010000034.1, read as the reverse complement.
TCGGGGGTGATCTTTCATGCATCGACGATACCTTTGTGACTGCCAGCGGCCGTCAGGTGGCCTTGTGTATTTATGCCGAAGCGAAAGACCTTGATAAACTTGATCATGCCATGGCCTCGCTGAAACGTTCGATGACATGGGACGAAGAGATGTATGGTCGCGAGTACGATCTCGATCTGTTCAATATTGTCGCTGTTGACGATTTCAATATGGGTGCGATGGAGAATAAATCGCTGAATATCTTTAATACGAAGTATGTGTTGGCACATCCTGCCACAGCTACCGATGCTGATTATGAAGGCGTTGAAGGTGTGGTGGCGCATGAATATTTTCACAACTGGACCGGAAACCGTGTGACCTGTCGTGACTGGTATCAACTGTGTTTAAAGGAAGGATTGACGGTTTTTCGAGATCAGGAATTTTCCGGTGATATGGGTTCTCAAGCCGTGAATCGCATTGCTAATGTTAGAAGTCTTCGGATGGGGCAATTTCCCGAAGATGCTGGGCCCATGGCTCATCCTCCGCGACCGGATCAGTTTGTCACGATTAATAATTTTTATACCGCCACAGTCTACAGTAAGGGTGCTGAGCTCAATAGAATGTTACATACCCTTTTGGGTAAGGAAGATTTTCGCAAAGCTTCAGATATATATTTTGATCGTTTCGACGGGCAAGCGGTCACGGTTGAAGATTGGGTGCAATGTATGGAGGAGACTTCCGGACGTGACCTAAGGCAATTTATGCTGTGGTACACACAAGCCGGGACACCTCACGTGAAGGCCGACTGGTCCTACGATAACGCGTCCAAGAAATTTACACTCAACCTTGAACAGGATGTCCCTACGATCAAGAATCAGTCAAATGGTCAGCCCAGACATATTCCGGTGAAGTTTGGGTTGGTTGGGCCTGATGGTCAGGATGTGATGCAGCATGTCCTGGAGCTGACACAAGTGAAACAAACATTTACATTCGATCATATCCCTCCCGACTCGGTTCCTTCTCTATTTCGACATTTTTCTGCCCCGGTCAATCTAGAGGCCCCCTATACAGATGAGCAATTGCGTCATCTGATGATTCATGATTGCGATGGCTTCAATCAGTGGGAAGCAGGGAATCGATTCCTCACCACGAAGCTCTTAGAGCAAGTTGACCGTTATGAAAGCGGAAAAGAAATCATTGTTGGAAAAGATGTCCTGGCTTCTTTTCGTAAGATTTTGCAACGAAATGATATGGATCAGGAGCTCATGAGCCTGTCGTTAAGCCTGCCTGTCTATCATGAACTCGCTCCCATGCGAGAGGTGATTGATCCGCACGCAATACTAGCCGTCCGAAAGGCCTTTCTAGAAATCTTCGGTCGTGAACTTCACGATGAGTTTCTCGAGATGTATAACGATAACTATCATCCCGGTAAACGGTATGATCGGAATGATGCTGGTCGCCGTAGTCTTCAAAATACCGCGCTCGCGTATTTAGCACATTCAGGAGATGTAGATGTGGCTAAAATGGCTGTCCGACAATATAGCCAGGCCAACAATATGACGGACCGCTATTCCGCGCTGAATATCATCATCAATATGGATGATGCCCGAACGTATCGTGACGGTGTGGCCCAACATTTCTACTACCAATTTGAACAGGATGCGTTAGTCGTGGATAAGTGGGTAGGGGCGTTCGCGAGATCACGGACCGATGATATTTTATTGGTTGTGAAAAAACTCACAGAGCATGAGGCCTTTACGCATCCCACGCCCAATAGAATGCGGGCGTTGTATGGGGGATTCTCTCAAGGAAATCCCAAAGGGTTTCATGCCGAAGATGGATCAGGCTATGAATTTGTCGCAGACTTTCTTATGGAGCTTGATGCCAAAAATCCACAAGTGACCTCAAGAATGATTGGGGCCTTTGAAGAATTCAGAAAATATCGTCTGGACTTACAAACCAAGATGGAAGCTCAACTGCGTCGTATGGCTTCAATGGACAGCCTTTCAACAGATCTCAGTGAAAAACTCGAACGGTATTTAGGGCAGGAGACCTTTGCGCAGCTCAGGGCTGGTAAAGCTGACGATTAAGCACAATGCCTATGGGAATAGGCTGCTATTTTGTTAGCGAGCCCTACTTATATCCGCCACATATATAACGTAGAACCTGAAAAATCATTGAGCGTTATGCTCTTCTCTGGCAAGACGCCAGGAATGAGAAAACTGTTACTGATAAAAAAACTGCCAGGTTGCATTTCCTGACGTGCTTTCTCCCACAATGATTTCATAGGTACAGGAGAGAGATACGCATACACCACATCATACTGCGCTAGGTTATCTTTCCAAAAATCACCCCATTTAATTGTATTATCGGGTGCTAAAACGATATTTCGTAACTTACTCACCAGGTATGGCAAAGGTGCGGCTTCGATCCCATAATAGCTTCCATTTGATAGCATTTGACTGAGATTTTTCAGTAGCCCACCGCATCCACAACCCAGATCGATAAATGAAAAATTACGTTGCTTAGGTAACAGTGAAATTAGTGCCTTCGTTACTTCTTGACTTGAAAGATACAATGGGACTTGAGTCTGGTAGGTCTTTCCATAGATCAATACCAAAAGCAGGAATCCAATACAAAACCAGAACGGGGACAGGCTAAGTGCCAGTGTTGCAGCCAGAGCAGGCATAAAGATTAAGTGTATGACTATCCACCAGGAAGGCATTTTACATCGAAAACTAATCGTGGCTGCTAACGCACCTTGTAACATTGCCCATTCAAATGTACTGAGTTTCTGTTCTGGAAAAACTATGATTAGCAGAAAGACCGCTACGAAAGAACAGACTTGGGTCAGTGCTGCGATAAATGCAGGAGATCGGCTAATTGAGGTGAGCCATAACATCAATGTACTCAATAGACGAAAATGACGAATCCAGCTTAGACACCGGAATTGAAAGTCAGTCCTTTACCGTCACCATCTTTGGTCACCGCTTTTTCTGCTGCTTTGTTCATCACGGTAATAGAAATACGACGATTGATGGGGTTATACGGGTCATTCTTGTCAAATAATACTGCGGAAGATAGGCCAACGACTCTTATGACTTTGTTAGCGTCCATATTGCCAGCTACCAATTCTCGTCGTGAGGCATTCGCCCGATCTGCTGATAATTCCCAGTTACTATACCCTGAATTGCCTGAAGGAAAAGGTGTCGCATCAGTATGTCCTGACAGGCTAATTTTATTGGGAACACCATTGAGGGTCTGACCAATTTCATGAAGAATCAGTCGAGTATAGGGCTGCAAGTCTGCTCGCCCACTCGCAAACATCGGACGGTTTTGTGCATCAACGATTTGGATTCGCAGGCCATCAGTTGTGATATCCAACAATAGCTGTTTTTTGAATTTTTGTAATGCCGGATTCCCTTTTATGGCTTTCTCGATTTTACCTTTTAGTTCCGTCAGTTGAACCATCTCTTTGCGTGCACGTTCGGCCTGGGCTGCAGTCTCAGGGGTAATTTTTTTCATGATTTTTTCTTGAGCGCCTTTTTGCACCTGACCCGTGTCACGAGTTAAATCTTTTCCACCACCTTTAATGATATTTGACGCATCACCAGTGCCAGGATCACCCATCGCAACTTTTAAGGGGGTTTTGAAATACTCAGCTATCCCTACTTTTTTCCCACCATCTACTGATCCTAGTAACCACATCAATAAGAAAAAGGCCATCATTGCGGTCACAAAATCTGCATACGCAATTTTCCAGGCACCCCCATGCCCACCACCCACAATTTTCTTGATTTTTTTGACAACAATCGGTTGTTGAGACGCTTCTTCAGCCATAAATTACCTCGGAGTCCTGCGTGACCATTTTATGAGTATGATGATTAGGGTTTGCTGGCTTTCATATGCTTCTCGAGTTCCATAAATGATGGTCGCTCAGTTGTAAATAATGCTTTCCTGCCAAACTCAACAGCCAACACGGGAGAGTAGCCATTAAGATTAGCCAAGATCGTGATTTTTATACATTCAAGCAATTTACTCGATTCATGCAGCCGATGTTCAAGTTTGCCCGCCAAAGGACTGACAAATCCATAAGCAAGGAGAATGCCTAGGAAGGTTCCAACGAGTGCTGCAGCAATCAACACACCCAGCTCAGCAGGTGGTAGATGAACGGACTCCATGGTATGGACAACACCCATCACCGCAGCAACAATACCAAAGGCCGGTAATCCATCTCCCAGCTTGGCAACCGTATGAATTGGAACTTCGCCCTCCTGATGGTGGGTTTCCAATTCACAATCCATTAAATTTTCTATTTCCATAGAATTGAGATTGCCACCAACCATCAGTCTAAAATAGTCAGTGATAAATTCAGTGACATGGTGATCTGCGAGAATTGTGGGAAATTTTTTGAAGATGGGGCTTTTATGTGGATCATCAACGTCACCTTCAATTGACATCAAGCCTTCTTTTTTTATTTTCACTAATATGGTGTACAGTAGTGTCATCAATTGCATGTACATAACTTTGTTATACGGGGTTTCTTTGAACACCCCCGGCAAATTCTTCAATGTGGCCTTAATGGCTTTATTAGAATTACCAACCACAAACGCGCCGATTGCACCACCTGCGATCATGAGTACTTCCACTGGTTGCCACAGTGAGGCGACATGTCCGCCAGCAAGCGCAAAGCCGCCAAATACAGAAATAATAATAATTATGTATCCAACGATAACTAGCATGGTAAAAACTCCCGATAATTAATGAGGTTCAACTCCCAAGTAAGTGGGTAAGAACAGATTGTTTTTCATAGGTACTTGAGCATATAGGCCAGAATTTTCAGGTGGTGAGACTCCTGATCGCTGCTCCAATACCCCATTCGTTTGAATCACCCGGATCGCATGGGTCTTTGAATCTACGGATAGCCCTTTCATCGTGGCTCTTGGTTGAAATCCGTGGAATCGGGAGGCTTCAGTAGGCTCCTCCGTTCTGATATTTGATTATCCTGCCAGATTTCGCCTTCAAATCCTGCAATCCATTGGCTGCGATTGGCGCTTTCAACCTCTCTATGCCCAGACTTGTGCACTCGCTTGCTAGACGACCCTTAATTATTATCATTCGGAAAATGGTAGACAAAAATGAATGGTTTTTTAAAAAAAATGGCAAGCGCCGATTGATTGTTATCTGGCGGTGATTGGCTTGGTCAGCCCCCAGGAATGCTGAAAAAAGCCGTCAGTGTCTGCCGGTATGCTCAGCGTCAAAATTGCTGCGGCCTTGCTGAACGGACTTTTTTGACCATTCCCTCCTGTTCAGGCTGTCCATCCTAATAAGATGAAATAGCATCGATCGGAGTGCAATATTCAACAGCCTCTCTTTGTATGCCGATGTTTGCCCACTCGCTGTCGAAAAAATTATTGGTAGGTTTCTGAGCTGAGTGCCACGGCTTTGATTTGGGCATAGACGATTTGGCCTGGGTGAAGTTTGAGGGCGGCTAATGATTTTCGAGTGATCGTGGCGAGTAGGGGACAACCGATATCCAGTTTGATGTCAACAAAAGGGTGTCCAGTATGCACCTCTCCAATTTCTACGACCGTGGCTTCCAGAAGATTTAACACGCTGGTTTGAAATGAAGGAGGGCTGGAAATAATGCTGACATCTTTGGCCAGAATTTGCACCCGAAGGCGCTCTCCAATTGTTCGTTCTTGGTGGGGAACATGAAGGTGCCCACCCGAGAAGGTGAGTTTTGTGAGACCGAATTCCTGATCTTGTTCCGCGACCGCGGTGTCGACAAGTGCCCCCAGATGATTTTCCGGGATCAGATGCCGAAGATTGAGTTGTGAGAAAACCTCCTCGATTTGACCGCTGACGGCCACTTTTCCTTCCTTGAGCAAAACCATCGTCTTGGCCAACTCAACAATTTCATTCAGATCATGACTCACATAGACAATGGGAATGTGAAATTCTGAATCCAGTTTTTTGATAAATGGAAGAATTTCTCGTTTTCGCTGTAAGTCTAGTGAACTCAGAGGCTCATCCATGAGTAAGAGTTTCGGGCTGGTTAATAGGGCGCGACCGATGGCCACTCGTTGCTGTTCTCCACCTGATAAAGAGGAAGGACGGCGCTCGAGTAGTTGTTCAATATCTAAGACCTGAACGACTTGCTCAAGTGCAATGTGGCGTACGCTTTTGTCTGTGCGTTTCCAGCCATATTGTAAATTGGCGTGGACATTGATATGAGGGAAAAGGCGAGGCTCCTGGAAAACATAGCCAATTGGGCGTTGGGAAAGAGGAACAAAAATCCCCTGGCTTTCATCCTGCCACGTGTAGGTATCTAGAGTCATTGAGCCTGTGATGGAGCGTTCCAACCCAGCCAGGCATCGTAAGAATGTGGTCTTGCCGCAGCCTGAGTTGCCAAAGATCGCGATCACTCCTTCGGCTCGAACATTAATATTCGCCTGTAAGTGAAACGAGGGAAACGCAAGGTTAAAGTTGGCAGTTAATTGACTCATGTGGCATGGAGCGGTAATCGTCGATTTGCCGTATAGACTGCTAGTAGAACGACAAAAGAGAAAATGAGCAGTCCCAATGAGAGGGTATGGGCTTGAGCGTATTCTAGGACTTCAACGTGATCGTAAATAGCAATTGAGAGGACTTTGGTTTGTCCTGGAATATTTCCACCGACCATGAGGACGACGCCGAATTCCCCTAGGGTATGTGCGAACCCTAAGACTATAGCGGTCAAGTATCCACGAAGAGCCATTGGAGAGGCGACAGTCAAAAACGTGTCGAGTCTTGAGGCCCCAAGGGCCCAAGCTGCTTCTAAGGGCTTTTTCCCTACGGATTCGAAAGCGCCGTGGAGGGGTTGAACAACAAAGGGGAGGGAGTAAAAGGTTGACGCAATGACCAGTCCGGTAAAGGTAAAGGACAGTGTAGAGCCAGTGAGATCTTTCCACGGGCTCCCGAGGAATCCATGAGGGCCAAGTGCGATGAGCAGATAGAACCCGAGGACCGTGGGTGGTAAGACGATGGGGAGAGCCACAATAGCTTCGACAATGGTTCGTAATCGTGATGAGGTAAACGCAAGCCACCAAGCGATAGGTGTCCCCACGAGAAGCAGGACGATGACGGTGGCGCCTGCAAGTTGCAAGGTCAGCCATAAAGGGCCTAAATCCAAATCAAATATCATCAATCTACTATTTCTAGGTTTGTTCGTATTGTTTGTTGAGATAGGCTTCGGTTCTCTTCGTCTGAGAATTAGGAACAATCATTCAATTCACTGACATATGTGTGGAGTTTAAAGCACTGTAATTTAAAAATTACTTATTGTCAATTTAAAATATTAAAACAGGAAATCAGAATCTAAATTTACGTCGCTGATGAACAAGAACGAAGAGGAGAAGTCGAAAATGTCAGGACAGCAGTGGAGAACGAGAGAACTCTTGAGCAAAAAATTTTGAGGAGGAAAAAGGTTCGCTATTCTGGACTGCAGGTTTGGCCGTTAAAGACGGTGCAAGGAGAGGCACTTCTGGCCAATTTCCAGGTCTTCAGAATAGGAGGAGCAGGATCTGGACGAAGTTCGACGACAACATCAATCATGTCGCCGACGTCTAATGTTTTGAGGTGTTCTTTTGCCGCATCCTCAACTTGGATCCATTGAATCCCAGAGTTCGTGGTAATGAGAAAGTATCCCTTATCTGCTTCCAAGCGAACGATCGGGCTGTAATAACTTTTGAGTGTTTTTGAGGATTCTGCGAAGACAGGTGTGCTTGAGAGAACAAGTAACAGAAGGGCAAACAGGCTATTGGTGACCACATGGGGGAACATGGATTTCTCCTTCAGGAAAACTTTGAGAAAGCCTCTCAGTATCGCAATTATCTGGGTGAAATGTCTATGGTTGTACTGAGAACATAGCGAAATACAAAAATGGTGAAGAGTCACTCAGAAGCTATCTGTTTAATCAAAACTTCTGTGGCTTTGGAGTCTTGAATCCTATAAGCACGGATATCTGGGCTCTTAGTATGTTCTAAGGAGACGATGAGGTGGAGGGGTTCGGGAAGGTTGAGTTTTTTACGGTAACTTTCAAATTCCATCGCAATGGTGATATCAGTTTGAGAGGGGCGAGCCGGGCTAAAGGTATGAGAATGGTAGAATCCTAAGAGATCACGTTCTTTCGAGCGAATGTCACGTTGCGCCATGGCCATTTCCCGTGCATCCATCTGAAACGCAATATCCGCTCGCTCTTCTGGAGAGAGGTGTTTCAGGTCTGAGAGTTTAGCGCCCTCGAAACGATACAACTCCTGTTCAGACATCGTCGCTAAAATATTGGTAATGCGATAGGTCTCGGTCACGGACTGGTTTTCCCCCGAAAGAATGCCGCAGCATTCATGTGGAGCCAGTTCTCGCGCATGAGTAATCATGTCTTGAATAATACCGGAAGGAATGTGGAGCATGGAAGTTAGAGACTACAGGAAACCTCGTAGTCCTCACCCAATTCCGTAATGGTCGGATGAGGTCCGCAGAGAGGACAATCGGGAGCTTTTGGGCGTCCTACTTTTCTAAACGTCATATCCAAGGCATCGTACAAGAGAAGGCGGTTGGCCAAGCTTTCTCCTAGCCCGAGAATTTCTTTGATGGCTTCATTGGCTTGAAGTACGCCAATTGTTCCAGCTAAGACACCCAACACTCCAGCTTCTTGGCAATTTGGCACGAGTCCCGCCGGCGGCGGTTCTGGATATAAGCAACGATAACAAGGAAAGCCTTCATGGGGTTTAATCGTGGCAAGTTGCCCTTCAAACCGAAAGATGCTGCCAGAAATTAATGTCTTTTTCGCAAAGAAGCAGGCATCGTTGATAAGAAAACGAGTTGAGAAATTATCAGAGCCGTCTAGGATGATGTCATATTTTGCAAATAACGGCATGATGTTTTCTTTACTGACATGTTCTGGGTAGAGTTCGAGTGTTGTCTCAGGATTTAGTGCTGCTAATAGGTTGCCACCTGATTCTACTTTGGGCAGGCCAATACGATCAGTGGTATGGAGAATTTGTCGTTGCAAATTGGAAAGATCGACGACGTCGCCGTCCGTTAGCCCGAGAGTCCCAATTCCAGCCGCGACAAGGTATAGCGCTGCTGGGGATCCTAATCCACCTGCGCCAATCACCAGAACTTTAGCATCTTGAATTTTCTTTTGGCCTTTGCCGCCAACTTCACTCAGAATCATCTGACGGCTATAGCGATTAATTTGTGAATCTGTGAATTGCATGGGTTATCTATTTTTATTCCACAACGTTTAATTCGATGGGATCAACAATGCACCCTTTTTCGCGAAGGCCGACGATAGCACGGTCGATTTCATCTGTTTCACCGGTGAACTCCACATCCATCCATCCAGTGGTTTCACGCACATCTGCTCGCCTGATGCTTGGGATGACCTGAAATTCTTTTCCGATTTGATAAAGAATTGGATCGGGGATACGTTCTTCAGGGTATCGAATATGGAAACGAAGTTTGGCCATTTACCTGCCTCCTGCAATGGCGGGAATAATTGACATTTCATCCCCATCTTTTAACGGCGTTTCTTTTCCGGTCAAAAATCGAATGTCTTCTTCATTGACATATATATTGATAAATCGTCGGACTTCTCCCTGTTCATCACAAATGCGTTCTTTAATGCCAGGGTGGACTGAGGTTAAATTTTCAATAATTTCGGCAACTGAATTGCCAGCTATTTCCACTTCATTTTTTCCGCCTGTCATGGGACGAAGGGGAGTAGGGATACGTACCTTAATCATGTTGACTCCTCAATGCCAAAAGTCTGCGTGAAATGCTTGAGACTGGGTTGAATGCGAGTAGGTCGTCCTACCGAGTCGACAACGGCTTCCTGTGTTTTGAGCCCATTGCCGGTAATGTACGCGACGGTAACTTCATCTTTTCGTATCAAGCCTTGTTTGGCTAATTTACGTAGCACACCAATGGTAACCCCACCAGCGGTTTCGGCAAAAATCCCCTCTGTTTGGGCTAGGAGTTTAATGCTTTCAACGATTTCATCATCCGTAACGGCATCCATGGCTCCGTGGCTTTCTGCAGCAGTTTTAAGTGCATAGTACCCATCGGCCGGATTCCCAATAGCTAACGATTTAGCAATTGTGTCAGGCTTGACCGGCTTAAAAAAGTCTCGACCGTTTCGAAAAGCCGTCGCGATCGGTGAGCAACCTTCAGCTTGTGCGCCATTGATTTTTGTTGGGACAGCATCAAGAATTCCAACCTTTTCAAATTCTTTGAGCCCTTTCCAGATTTTCGTGAGCAGAGATCCTGAGGCCATGGGCACAACGACTTGATCGGGAGCTCGCCACCCCAATTGCTCAGCGGTTTCAAAGGCCAGTGTTTTTGATCCTTCTGCATAATAGGGACGAATATTGATATTCACAAAAGCCCAATGTCGTTCCCCTGCAATTTCGCTACATAGCCGATTGACGTCATCATAGTTGCCTTCGATCTCAATGACATTTGGACGATAGATGAGATTGCCCAACACTTTCGCTGCTTCGAGGTCGCCAGGAATAAACACATAACATTTCATTCCTGCTGAGGCGGCATGGGCCGAGACCGAATTGGCTAAATTGCCAGTAGACGCACAGGCCACGGTTTCAAACCCCAGTTCCCGCGCGCGCGTGAGGGCGATAGCCACCACTCGATCTTTAAATGACAGAGTTGGGTGGTTCACGCAATCGTTCTTGATGTACAAGTTATCGAGACCTAAAAAGGCGCCCAGGTTTTTGGCATGCACGAGTGGAGTAAACCCAGCATGTTTGCCAATGAAGTTTGTGCCTTCGACGGGAAGTAAGTCCACATAGCGCCAAAGGCTTTTGGGACCAGCCAGAATTTTATCACGTGAGATTTCTTTTTTGATCGCCGCATAATCATATTTGACTTCCAAGGGACCAAAGCATAACTCGCAGACGTGGATATCTTGCGTGGGATATTCTTTCCCACATTCCCGGCAAACCAGTGATTGCATTTTCTTTGTCATAATGGAAACCTCGTCTTCAATACTGTAGAGATAATCGTCATGTTTTGAATAGGGGAGGCTAAAGAGCACAGGCCTCGGGTTCGTCATAATCAATGAGCTCTGTTATCGATGCGCTTGGACCACAGAGAGTGCATGAAGGATTTTGTTTGACGCGAATTTCTCGAAAGGTTGTGGTTCGGGCATCAAAGTCTAGTAGCCGATCTGTCAAAGGCTGGCCAATCTTAAGAATGAGTTTGACGGCTTCAGTTGCTTGAATGGTACCAATAATGCCTGCGACCACTCCGATGATTCCGGCTTCCTGGCAAGTCGGTACGACGCCAGGTGGTGGCGGGTTTTTAAAAATGCAGCGATAACAGGCCGACTCATTTGGCACAATGGTCATGACTCGCCCTTCAAATCGAAGAATACCACCATGGACGAGTGGTTTGTTCTCCATGTAGCAGGCATCATTGATTAAAAACTTAGCTGGAAAATTATCGACGCCATCAATCACGACATCATATTGATTGATTAACTCTCGAGCGTTTTGAGCCGTCAGCCGTTCTTCATACGTGTTGACCTGGACGTCAGGGTTTAACGCCTGAATTTTTTCTTTCGCCGAAAGAGTTTTGGGACGTCCAACGTCAGGTGTATGGTGAAGGACCTGCCGTTGGAGGTTCGAAAGATCCACCACATCACTATCAATCAATCCAATAGTGCCAATGCCAGCCGCCCCCAAATAATAAGCGACAGGGCAACCCAAACCGCCCGCACCTACCACAAAGACTTTAGCTTGAGAGAGTTTCTTTTGCCCTTTGCCGCCAACTTCAGGCAAGAGTATATGTCGGCTATAACGTGTGATTTGATCTTCAGTAAAGCTCATGGCTGTTCAGTTGTTGAGGACAAACGATTAAATGTTGAAGTATTTTTCAATGCTCAGATAGCGTTCGCCGGTGTCGCAGAGAATGGTCACGACATTTTTCCCTTTTCCCAGGGATTCAGCGACTTTTTGTGCAGCAAAGACATTGGCCCCTGCGGAGATCCCAACGAGGAGCCCTTCTTTCTTCGCGAGCTGTTTCGTGGTTTGATAGGCCTCTTCGTCTGTGACGGTCATGATTTGATCGAGTAATGATCGATTTAACACTTCTGGGACAAAGCCTGCGCCAATGCCTTGAATTTTATGTGGGCCAGCTTCTCCCCCGGATAGGACTGGTGAGCCGGCGGGTTCGACTGCCACGATTTTCACATTTGTATTTTTCTCTTTGAAAACTTCTCCACACCCGGTAATGGTGCCGCCAGTTCCCACGGCTGCAACAAACGCGTCGACGTGACCGTCCAGCGCATCCCAAATTTCCAATGCCGTTGACTTGCGGTGTATGGCAGGATTCGCCGGATTCGAAAATTGGTTCGGCATGAAATATTCTGGGTTTTGCTCTAATATGCTTTCGGCTTCCTTTATCGAACCACGCATCCCTTCTCTTGCAGGTGTCAATACTAATTGTGCCCCATAGGATGACAGCAGGCTGGCCCGTTCCAAGCTCATTCCTTCTGGCATGACTAAAATAAGTTTATAGCCACGGACAGCAGCGACCAGGGCTAATCCAATGCCTGTGTTGCCACTGGTGGGTTCAACAATGGTACTGCCGGGTTTCAAGAGGCCCTGCTTTTCTGCCTCATCAATCATATTCAAACAAATGCGGTCTTTGACGCTGCCGCCGGGATTATAGAATTCAGCTTTGCCGTAGATAGTGGCTCCTCCTAATGGAGAGAGCCGATTTAATCGGACAAGTGGGGTGCCTCCAATACCTTCGGTGATGCCTTGCAGTAATTGAGGGTTCACGCACCACCGCCCATGAAAAACAAAAATTCTAGCTTGTCATCTTCCTTGAGAGCTGTGGCTCCTAAATTTTCCTGATCAATCATTTGGGTGTTGACTTCGACAGCGACCAATTGTGGATCGATATCCTTGGTCTTCAGGACATCCAATACCGTAGAAACATTTAGGTTTTCTACCTTACCATTAATGGTCAATTGCATGAGCTTCTCCAACAGATGTACCGAAAATCCCTAAACAAAAAAACGTAACAAACCCTTATTAAGCGAGTCAAGAAATTGGCTGTGGTGCGCGAAGTTATAGTAAGAGCGGGACTAATTCTTTCGCCCGTCCCTGAAATGACACATCAACCACTGATGAGTGCGGCGTGGTCTCCAAATTCAACTCTACCACGAATGCGCCATGATCTTTGGCAACCGGAGCAAATGATGCGGCGGGGTAGACGAGTCCTGATGTGCCAATAATCAAGAGAATGTCACAGCGTTGCAAGGCTGCGTAACTTTGTTCTAGATCGTCTGTTGCTAACGACTCACCGAACCAGACGATGTGCGGTCGCAAGAGTCCACCACAAGCAGTACAGCTTGGGGGAAAGGATACGGGAAGAGCATGGTTTTCAGTGACTTGTTGACATTGTATACATCGGACTTTCCAAATATTCCCATGAATTTCGGAAAGATGTTGTGTGCCGGCAGCGGCATGCAGACCGTCAACATTTTGAGTGATCACCCAAAAATTTGGGATTAATGCTTCAAGTTTGACGAGAGCTTCATGTGCCGGGTTGGGGATTTTGGTGGCCAGTAATTCACGTCGCCAGTTGTACCATTCCCACACGAGTTTGGGGTCGCGGTCGAAGGCATCTGGAGAGGCTAGCTCTTCTGGTCGAAAATTTTTCCAAAGACCATCAGGTCCGCGAAAAGTTGGTACACCACTATCGGCTGAAATGCCAGCGCCGGTCAGCACCGTCACTGATTTGGCCTGCCGAATGCGATCACGTACATCAAGAATTGTAAATTGATTTGGCATCGTTTGAAATTCGTAGGACCGGATAAATTTAGCGCCCAAACATAAATCGTCGAACATGTTTTTGCAAGGGGATGGGTTATGCCCAATCTCATTGAGTAGAGTCAGGAAGAGAAGCACGTTATACTCTCAGCCTTGGGCTTCACACTTTTTCTCCTTGACGTGTAACGATGGCGGGGGATTATGAAAAAAATTATTAAAACTGCATTGTGGATCGTATTGGGTGGGATGTTTATCATGGCAGGCGGAGCCAAGCTTATGGGGAACCATTCCCAGGTTGCACATTTTGCGCAATGGGGCTATCCACTTTGGTTTTTATATGTCATTGGTCTTGTTGAAGTCGGTGGGGGAGTTTGTCTGTTTATCCCGAAAGTCCAATTTTACGGGATCGTTGTATTGAGTGTTACAATGATTGGAGCAGCACTTACCCACCTTAGGGCAGGAGAAATGGGGGCATTTCCCGTTCCGGTTGTGCTTCTCATTCTTTTAGTCACATTGGCGTGGACGATGCGTCAGCCGCAAAAACCCCCAAGGCAGGATCAATAGCATTCAGAATATGAGGGATAAGGGCTACTATGAGAGAAGGATGAGATTGCATGGGTAGTCTTTTTGAGCAAAAACTTTGACACATCGGATCGATATGTAACCAACGTTTAAACTATTCTCTCCTAGCGCCTTATTCCTTTTCTTCGATCTCCACTTCATACTTGGAGCCTTCAAGGTCTTGTAAATTTTCCTTCGTGTCTTCTTTTACGATTTCGATTGTTTCCGTCTTTCCGTTGGTGTCTTCCACAATAATTTTGTGTGTGTGGACCTCTTTGACAATGACGACCTTCTCGTCTTTCAGAATTTCCCAGCCCACAGCAATGGCCAGTGGGACGACTAACAAACGACGCCCTCCGATAGTACGCCACAGTGCGCGTCGCCGCAACCGTCTCCGCCAGACACGTCGTCCCCGTCGCCGTCGTCTCCTTCGTTGAGGCGGTCCGGAATGAACGAGGGACGTTGGAGACGCCAGAATGGCTATCAATGCAGCCATGAAACTACGGCGGGAAATACTCATGTCATTCCTCCTTTACGGTAGATGAGATGCTTACGAGATTTTGTACCTACATGTGCAACAGGAGACTTCTATTTACCATGATGATATTCTCATTGCCTTTTTCTGTTAATGCAAGTTGTTCATGCCTCTATCTGTGACATGTATTAGAGGATGTCGTTGCTGTCCAATGTCGGCTGCCGTGCAGGGCATAATCGACAATGGCCACACAGGTCAAACCAAATGGTAAATAACCTGAGTATCCCAAAACCGGCATTTCAAATAGCTTGAAGGCCTGGACATAGGGAATAGAATATTCCCAATGGACTAAGCTGTATGCATTCCAGAGTTCCCACCAAAATCCACACATCAAGGCCGCTAAAGCAGAAAGAAGAACGGGTTGCCAATTTCCATGAGCCAAGCTATGGAAGGATGTTTTCCTCTTCAGAATAAATTGAAGGCCAAGGATCAAGCACAACGGGCAAAGCTACAGGAGTGGGAAAAGTAGCGTTGGCCAAATTCCTATCAGTCCAAGTCCTAATGTGCCCAAAGTCAGCAGCATCCATCCAGTCTCTTGGGAGGTTATCCAGGGTAATGAATACCTGCTTGCAAAAGGTTGTGTTAGTTTAGGAAAAGTAGCTAACCAGTCATAGGTACTGACTACGGCTGGAAGCACAGTAGAAAACGCGATGGAGATATACCAGCTATATTCCAAATGGTTGGATTCTGGAAGATTTACATAATGCCAGTTATTCACGTATTGGTTGAGGTATTCAAAGGCCCACCAAAATCCCGCACTGAGTAGAAATAATTGCCCAAGGAATCGTGGGCGATCAAGGAAAAGACATTGGCGTGATCGTTGATACGTCAAAGCATTCAGCAGCAGAATATAGCCAAACCAGAGAAGAGGAAAGGTATGAGGTTGCCATGGCTCAAACCAGGAAAATCTGGTCCATGCTAAGATCCATGCCCCGACTGTCCAGAAAAAGGCAATCCATCCCCACCAAGGAAAGTCAGCAGTTTGAGAAGATTTAGGTTCTGTAAAATCTGGTTTTTGAAAAAAAAGGTATATGACAGGAATGAGTGTGAGACTAACGAGTGCGGTGAGCAGCCCACAAACCAGCCAGGAAAAAGATTCGATTCCGGCTTTGGTAGGTATAGGTAAAAGAGTCAGATGATTCGGTATCGAATGGCCTGAGAGAAGGAGTCCAAGAAGAGGCAACCCTAGTATCAAGATTAGCAGAAGGCCAAGACAAATGATTGGGTGCATACGAATTGAAATATAGCCGCTTGTGTTTTTTCTTTCCTGTGTTCTTTTAACTTCTTTCTTGATTACACTTCCAGCAGGTCGTAAATTCTTTTTGATGAACTTCGCTACAATTAGCGCAGGTCCAGGAGGTAGTTCCTTGAGGCTTGGCTTCTTCCCAGTCTTTCAGTAACGTTTCTGCCTTTTCAAAGTCCTCATCCTGAAATACCCATAATTCTGGAAACACTTCCACAAATGGCACTTCTCCGCCCAGCATGGCTGATCGTTGATTTTTGATTGTACATGGAATTTCTGCTTGATCCAGGAGCTCTTTCCTGGATTCCACATCAATGAGGTTTTGGGATACATAGAGTTTTTTCATGGGGAAGCGTGGGGGAGAATGCGAAGAATGTTACAAGCATTCAAGTGGAGAAGATTAATCCTTCTGTCCGGTTTTTTTTATGATGTGATACCCAAATTGGGTTTTTACCACGTTGCTTAGACTCCCATGCCCCATGCGTTTGACCGCATCTTCGAATGCTTTGACCATTTTGCCTGGACCAAACCACCCGAGATCACCACTTTTTGATTTGCTTGGACAGGTAGAAAATTCTTTCGCCAAGTCTCGAAATTTCGCTCCGCTTTTTAGGCGTTTTCTCAAGTCATCGGCTAGACCTTTTTCTTTCACTAAAATATGACTAGCTCTCCACTCCATACTTTCTCCTTTTTAAATCCTCAACTTAGTCAGGAAAATCCAAACCTTCAAATTTAGATAGTAAATTATATAATTCTTAATGCAAAAAAGAACCCCAATTATAACAAAAACAGGGCAAAGAATAGGAATGTTATCTGTTTTCTTAAAAGCGTATGTTCTTAATGAGAGAATTCCAAAAGTTCGGTGCCTTGGAGGCCTTGCTGAATGAGTCCAGGTATGTCCAGATGTTCTTCTACTTTGAGAATGCTGGGAAGATCGCACCGTGTGCGAGGGTGTTTGGGGACAAAGAGGGTGCAGCAGTCTTGGTCGGGTTCGATGGAGGTTTCAAATGTTCCGATGGTCTGTGCTTGTTGGATAATTTCCAATTTATCCATGCCGATAAGAGGACGGAGAATGGGCAATGTTGTTGCTTGATTGACAACAACGATATTCTCGGGGGTTTGAGACGCAACTTGTCCGAGACTCTCGCCTGTGACCAAGCCCCAGGCTTCTTCTTGTTCAGCGATCCTGGCGGCAATGCGAAGCATGAGGCGACGGTAAAGTACGACGCGAACTGGTGGAGGAGAATGGAGGACGATTTGGCTTTGGATTTCCCCAAACGGCACCAGATGCAGACGTGAATGCAATTGATACCGGGTCAGGAGTTTCACGATATCTTGGACTTTTTCTTCGGAAATCCGAGACAAATAGGGACGTCCGTGGAAATGGACGAACACCGCTTTGCATCCTCGCTTTAACATGCGGTAAGTCGCGACCGGTGAATCAATCCCGCCTGAAATAAGCGAGACGACTTTTCCACCTGTCCCTGTTGGAAGTCCCCCCGATCCAGATTCTCGATGGCAGGAGTAATAGGCTTCTGGAGGGACCAGTTCAACTAAGATAGTGAGATCCGGATGTGAAAGATTGACTCGTTTTCCTGTGTGTTCAACCACCGCTGCACCTATTTCTCGCTCAATCTCCATCGAAGTTTTGGAAATGCGTTTGTCGGCACGTTTGGCGCTGACACGAAAGGTTTCATATGAATGGGTTGGAAGATGTGATGTGATGGCAGCTTTGAGAGCCGTGAGGTCTGGGTTATCGTGGGCGAGTGGGACCGATCGGGTTAGTGAAAAATTGACGATCCCAAAAATTCTCTTTAATTGTTGTTCGAGAGGTGGCCATGCCGCTTCTTCTGCAAAGCTAATACGAATTCGCCCTTGTAGAGCGTTGACATGGACATGAGTGAGTGGCTTTAGGGCGCGACGGATGTGATGGACGAGTCGATATTCAAAGTGTTTTCGGTTTCGTCCTTTGAGTGCCAACTCATGATAATGCACCAACACATGGAACATTAGTGTGCGGCTTCTAAATACCGTTCAGCATCAATGGCCGCCATGCATCCAGACCCTGCGGCGGTAATGGCTTGTCGGTAGTTGGAATCTTGCACATCTCCTGCTGCAAAGACTCCAGGGATATTTGTTGTGGTGCGATAGGGTTGGGTTCGAATGTACCCGGCCTCATCCATATCAATTTTTCCCTTGAATAAACTGGTATTGGGAGTATGGCCTATGGCGACGAAGACTCCAGATAATGAGAGATCTTCTGTTTGATTTGTTTGGTTATTGCGTAGTCGAACTCCGGTGACCACGTCATCACCCATGACTTCTTCTAAGCTGCTGTTCCACTGAAAGGAAATTTTTTCATTATTCATTGCACGGTCTTGCATGATTTTGGACGCCCGCAATTTATCCCGGCGATGAACGAGGGTTACTTTTGACGCAAATTTTGTAAGGAAAGTGGCTTCTTCAACGGCGCTATCTCCACCGCCAATTACGGCGATTTCTTTTCCGCGAAAAAAGAAGCCATCGCATGTGGCGCAA
Source organism: uncultured Nitrospirota bacterium (assembly GCA_937139405.1). Lineage (GTDB taxonomy): Bacteria > Nitrospirota > Nitrospiria > Nitrospirales > UBA8639 > Nitrospira_E. The sequence continues at coordinate 162,554 of CAKZPV010000034.1, read as the reverse complement.
GTTGAGACTCCGTGACCCATCAAACGACTTTCAGAAGGGAGGCCGAGTAAATTTGCTGATGCGCCTGTCGAAATAATCAACGTTTTGGTTTCAATGGTTTCTTCGCCATCCACAGTAATGCGAAAGGGTTGTGCTTCGAGGTCTACTTTCGAGACATGGCCATGTCGGAATTGTGTTCCAAAGCGTTCAGCTTGTGCGCGCATGTCTTGAATGAGTTGTGGTCCCATAATGCCTTTGGGAAATCCAGGGAAGTTTTCCACATCTGTGGTCAAGGTCAACTGCCCACCTGGCTGTGATCCATCGATTAAAAGGGGAGAAAGATTCGCTCTGGCGCTATAGACGGCCGCGGTGAGTCCTGCTGGGCCAGAACCAAGAATGAGAACGTCGTGTACCATTGTGTGACTCCTTTACCGAAAACCTATAGATTGATATGGGAAAAAGATAATGATTGTGATTGCAATATCAAGTCTGGGGTCGGTTGAATAATTGCTAGGATGCGTCTTGTTGGTAGGTCCTATACAATGATTTGACAACTGGACGCAACCGAGAACGAGGCCATGTTCCATCTAAGACCGTATTGGCATAAGGAAGCTTTTGATGAAGCGGCATTTGTTGTTTGATGCGACGCAGCGCGTTGGTTTTGGTCAGTCCATCTCTCTGGCATACACGAGCAATTTGAGTGCCATGGTCGGCTTTGACGACAATAATATGATCCATTCTGTGATGTGCGTTAGCTTCGATTAATAAGGCAGCATCATAAATTATCACGGCTTGAGGATCAGCTTCAGCAATAAATTTTGTACGTTTTGCTTGTTCACGAGCGACTCGAGGATGAATAATATCTTGAAGTTTTTTGAGTTGCAGAGGATTTCTAAATACTAATTGGGCGAGAGCTTGCCGATTGAGCGTTTGATCAGCATGAAAAACACGGAGTCCAAATTGTTTTTTAATGTCTTTCCAGGCTGGTGTTCCGGGTTGGACGACTTCACGTGCCAGTTGATCGGCATCAATAATTGTTGCCCCACAATCTCGAAAGAGACTGGCTATTGTTGTTTTTCCAGCTCCCAAGCCTCCAGTTAACCCTACGATCACCATGGCCAACGATAGCATAGAGGATACAGGGCAACAATCAATGAAAATAACTTTTGTTCAAACTTGACCCTGTTGAATATCATCAGGTATGTCAGTAAGAGATCGGAAGAATAGATGTGCTCTTTTGCTTGCTAAAAATGAATATGATGGTTGTCAGAATGAGAGTGCATGAATATGTTTAGATATTTGAAAATCACGATGTGGTGTTTCTTTGGTGTGCTGGGTTTCTTTGCCTTTCATGCCAATAAGAGTGTGCTTGCTGTTTCTCCGAGCGAGATTGCGAAAACTTCGGATTCAAACGTCTGGCAGGTCGCCTTGGATGGATCTGGGCAATTTACCTTGATTCAAGAAGCGATTGATCAGGCTTCATCGGGTGATACGATTTTGATTAAAGCAGGGACCTATCCCGAAGATGTGACCGTGCACAGTAAAGAAGGCTTAATGATTATTGGAGAAGGGCGTGATTACGTGTTTATTACAGGAGAAAAACGGGTAGGCTCATTACATATTGGGAAATGGCCGTATGGAGCTACTGATGTCACGATCCAGGGATTGACCGTAACGCAACATGGTGGGTTGGGTGTGGGAATTTTCAATGGAAGTGGTGTTCACCTTAAACAGGTTCACGTGAAGGGGATGGTCTTTAGTCAACAAGTTCAAGGTGTTCATATCGAAAATTGTATTATTGAAGATAGTGAGACCACGGGTGTGGCGTTTGCGAATTCTTCTGGGACGCTTGTTGGGAATATGATTCATCACCATGACCATGGCATTGCTCTTGGTGGAAATTCTGAGGTGACACTTCGACGTAATGTGATCTCTGACATTCTCTTTGAGGCCGTCCTAATGACTGATCAATCTAAAGCCACTGTGGTTCAGAATACATTTGTGCGAAATGGCGGTGGTCTGGCCTTTCATGATAAGACCGAGGTTGTTGTTCGGGGTAATATAATTAGCCGTAGCAAAGTGGGGTTCTTGTTTACTTCTGAAAGTCAGACGACTCTGGCATTTAATGCTCTGTATGAGAATCAAGGCGATTATCTTTTACATGGTACGCCTCCAACTCCCATTCCTCAGCGTGCTGGAAAGACTGATGTGTTAGTAGATCCTGGTTTTGTAAATGTCGATAAAGATGACTTCCGATTGCGAGCAGACTCTTCCTTACTCCAAATTGGTGAATTTTCCTATTTGGGTGCCCTTCCTCCTCTTCTTCCCCAACAATAACATTTGAAATTGCTCTACCTTGTCGGTGACGTGTGTTAAAGGGGTAGGTATTCTGCGGAACTAAGTCCTTCGGATCTAGCACGGTACTGTGAGGTTTTAATTTTTTTTGAATCTTCCCTTTATTCTCGAATGAATAATAGGGTTATGATGCTTGCTTTGGTTGAAGGATCAAACGCGCATGCTCAGCATCTAAGGTCACTAAAAAATGTTTGAGAAACGACATGCCTAACAGACCTTCGATCTGCTCGGGGATATCTGGAAGGTCATGAATAGCAACTGCCACATTTTTGGCTTGAGCAGTTCCAACATTGAGCGATATAAGATAATTCATGTTGACTTGAACCGACCCGCCAGCCGTATTCACCGTGAGTAATTTATTGTCTGTTGTTCCCAGAATTCCCAGATCGATTGCGACATCTGTTGAGAGAACCGTCATTGATGCCCCAGTATCCACAATAAGATCTGCTGTTCGCTCCTTATTGAGATTGGCTCGTACGACAAACGAGCCTCCAATCTTTTTAAGGGGAATCATGATCTCGATGTCTTTTGTGGAAGCTTGATTAATTGTTTCGACAATAGACTTGTTCTTATGTTCGGAGGGATGAGGAATTTGGATGGGGATAGAGTTCTGACCATCAGTCAGCCTAGCATTATTTTGGAAAATTTTAGGGACTGGAGCGTTAGAGGCCTCTAGCTGAGAACAATTTTTCAATTGAGCAGGATTATCGGTTAAGACGGTTGTGCCCGATTGATCCTGACAACGGTACATGGCCGTGAATCCAGGAGAGACCCACAAAAACATTTGAGTGAATACGACCAAGGGTATCCATCTCATTGTCTTACGGTGGAGGTAACAATCAAGAATACGTCCTGACAAGATCATAGAGGAAATCATAACAGGCTGAGAGGGAGAAGAGCTATGCTGCGATTAGCCGTGAGTTTCAGGTGTAAGGGGAATCGCAGCTTGAACGTGGTTGCCGGTTTCTAATATTTGAGTAGAGAGCACTATGGTTTCTGGCTCAATTTTATTGACCTGGACATGGCCTTCCAACATTTCCCCTTGCTTGACGATATAAATCGCTTGTCCATTTGTGAGAAATGCCTGGCTTTCCCCCCCCCTTGTTAAATACCCAAGAAAGCGAAATTGGTTAAGCTGTTGTCGCGCTCGCTGTGCAGCGAGGTCCGATGCTGAGAGGGCTGGGGGAGGTGCGGGGGAAGCCTGAGCGTTTTTGGGAGTGATAATAGGTGCAGTGATAGAAACGTTTGGTTTTGTAGACACTTTGCGTAATCCGATTGGGGCAAAAATATTGCGAGGTTGAGAAAATGTTACCAATTGCCTGGTATTTGGAAAGGCTTGATTGAGCGAGAGCGCCTTAACCGAAGGGAGATTCTTATTGGCTTGCGGGAGAGTTGAGACAAAATTGTCGCCTGTCGACTCTGAGTTATCGGACAGTTGATAGGCCATGATGCCTCCCCATGCTAGGAATAATCCGATCAGTACGAATCCTTTTTGTTGATTGGTCATAAGATCTTTGTTTTTTTGTGAGCTTGGGGGAATTCTTTCAGAAACGTTGATACGGTAACTTTGAAGAGCACCCCATTTTTTTTCTTTGAACTCTCTACAGAGAGTTTTTCGATAAATAGATACGGCCATCGCTTTTCAAGCTCGTAAATGAATTTTCGTATAGCTTGATAGTTGCCCTGTGCTTCAAAGGCAAATGTGCCTTTGGCTGCTAATTTGTGCGAGAGTGGCTTGAAATCATAGCCCATACCAGGAATGACCACATGGTTTCGTTTGCCCAAATTGGCAATGTCTAGACTGAGATCCATAAATTCTCGGTAATCTGAGAGGCCCTTCCAGGTTGTGGCAATGATGCCTTGAGTCTGTTTTGCGACTTTCGTTTGTGTTTGCGTCTGCTGCACCGTTTCAAGTAGAGCATTGGTTTGATTGAATCGATCTTGGGCAGGATAAAACATCAGGCCAAACATTCCAACAGAAGAGAGTAAGGATAAGACTGTAACAATCACTAACGGCATAAGATGCCGTGAGATCAAAAAAGTGGATTTAGACTGTTGGAAGATATTCAAGGATAGCATGGAGAGTTAAGACTTCACAGGTTTTGAATGTTGATGATTGGGAATATAGGAAACTTTCATGGAGAAAATGATAAATGGTTGATGAGTCAGACCTTTCACATTTTTATTTTTTTTCTTGGCATGTTGAGTCAAAATGACATCATGAAAAGCGTGATGTTTTTCAAGCTGATGAATTAACTGGTTTAAGTCCTGTAGTGTTTGGGTTGAGCCATTGAGTAATACGGTATTAGTCTTTTCATCAAGAGAAACCGTACTCATCATCAATCCCTCAGGAACGGCAGCCTCTAAGTCCGTGAGCAACTGTGTCCAAGAAAACCCGACACGTTCACGCACTTGTTTGACGAAGGAAATATGCTGCGGAATGTTTTGAATGGCATGCTCAGATAAGTCGAGGCCCTTTGCTTCTGCTTGTGCCACAATCTGGGCAGTTTCTGTGCTAATCATACGTGTTTGCTGAGCGACCGTATCAATTTTATCATGAAGGGTGATGCCCACCCACCACAAAGAAATGGTAAGGGCAAGTGCCCCAGCAGTGACGAGCTTCAGGCCAAATTGTGCCAGTCTTAGAGAATTGATGCCTGGTGGAGAAAGATGAACATGGACGCGTGGTACCATTATGCCACCCTTATGCTGGCATATCCGGATAGGGCGGACCAGATATGCGATTCCGGAACCAAAGGGCTCTCTTGTGCATTGAAATGCGTAGTATAGGAGAGCTGAGTAACTTGGATTTCAGAAATGCTGGCTCCACTGACTTGAACCGATTGCTGAATGCGTTCGGATGCAGGAACTAACATGTGCCCATGTTCAAGGTCACTGACAACAAAGAGATTTGCGAGGGTCGGCGTTGTGTCATTTTGAGAAAAAGTTTCTAAATAATATTGAAGTGTGGCAAAAATTTCTTTCTCTACTTTTGTTACGGTATACGAAGGGTATGAATGTACAGATGGACTTGGTTCCTCTCTGTCGAAGTTGTCCAATTGCACGGAGCTTGAATCTGGTCGAATGCTGATGGCTTTTGTTCGGACAAAGCTCGGACACCCATCATGGAACGCAAAAAAAGTGAATCCCCAATGGCTAATGAAGAGAAACATGGCCCCAGAAGATGCGCTGCTTGTGCGTCGATCTTCTATCTCCAAGATATCTTGGATCGTGTGTTGGTAGAGGTCAAAAATATCTAAGCCGGCAACACTTACGGAAACTGGCAAAAGATTAAGAGAAAGACAAGCTTGTTCGTATTGCTCGATAATTTCATGGCGAATGGCTGTTCCAAGGACTCGCACATTTTCTGGATTTTCTCTTTTAGAGGTTGTCGCGAGGGATGTTGGGATGTAGACGGCATAGGATAAACGTGAGAGGGCTGTATCCAACTTTAAGTCTTGTTGAAATCGCCAATTCAAAAGAGCCGTCTGTTCGCTTTTTTTTGTAGGAAACGTGGAAAAATCGAAGACGCTTGTGCGAGCACAAAGATCAGGGAGGCTCAAAGCAATGGAAAGAGGTGTTTTTACAGATTTCGCCAATTCTCCTAGTTGCTCAACGAACAGTTCCATATTCTTAATATTGGGTTTGGCCGAAGAGAGGTGAATCACACCGGAAGGGAGTGAAACTTTGTTGACTTCCCTCAGCCTGATCCTTTTCCATGATTTTTTGACTTCGACTAAACATATGGCTTCTTCTGAAATCGAGAGTGCCATAGTCGGTTGGTTGATAGGTGACAGGTTCATAATATTTCTTCGATAGGAGTCACGCGATTGATTTCTTTGAGTGTACTTTCTCCTCGGAATACTTTTTCCAATGCGGCTTGCCTTAGGGAGGTCATGCCTTGGGCCATAGCCGCCACGCGAACTTCGGAGGATGTTTTGCCAGCTAATATCATTTCCTTAATGGAATCGGTCATATCTAAAAATTCTGTAATCGCTTTTCGGCCTTTGAACCCTAGTCCGTGACATTCATGGCATCCTTTGCCTTCAAAGAAAGTTTGATGCTTCACGATGTCGTAATCGATGCCGGATTCTTGGCAGAGCTCAGGTTGGATTTCTACCGGGACTCGGCAGTAAGGACAAATTGATCGCACGAGTCGCTGGGCGAGAATGCAACTTAAGGAGGCCACAAAATTGTAAGACTCAATGCCCATGTTGACAAAGCGACTGATAACATCAAAGGCATTATTGGCATGGACGGTTGTAAAAACCAAATGCCCGGTTAAGGCTGATTGTATGGCGATTTGGGCCGTTTCAAGATCTCGAATTTCTCCCACCATAATTTTATCAGGATCATGTCGTAAAATTGAGCGAAGCCCTCTGGCAAATGTCAATCCCTTTTTCTCATTGACGGGGATTTGTACGATACCTCGTAGTTGATATTCGACAGGATCTTCAATTGTAATAATTTTATCCTCATCACTATGTACTTCATTTAATGCCGCGTATAGAGTAGTGGTCTTTCCGCTTCCGGTTGGTCCGGTGACGAGTACCATGCCATATGGGCGCGTAATGGCTCGTCGAAAACGCAACAAGTCTTCGCCTGTATAGCCTAAGGCTTCTAATCGAAGACCTTGAACACCTGCTGATACATGTTGTTTATCTAAAATTCGAATGACGACGGATTCTCCGTACACACTGGGAAGAATGGACACGCGAAAATCAATCGTTCGTTGATTGAGGAGTAATTTAAATCGGCCATCTTGTGGTGTGCGACGTTCAGCAATATCTAATTCAGACATGATTTTAAGTCGAGAGATCAAGGAAGGGTGAATCCCCATGTCGAAGGGATCCATAGCTAAATACAATACGCCGTCAATACGAAATTTAACGTCTACTGATCGATCGGTTGGTTCGATATGAATGTCACTCGCTTGCTTTTGTAGAGCCGTTAAAATGATCGTATTGACCAGTTTGACGACCGGGCTTTGGTCTTGTGTAATGCGTTCGACAGAAAGGACGTCTTCACCTTTTTCATCTTCTTTTATGAGGACAGGATCCAATTCAGCTTTGATACGTGTGAGTACTTGGCTGTTGCCTTCGCTATTGCTTAAGGCTTCAATGATGGCCGATTTCGACGAGATGACTAGGCGCAATTCATATCCTAGTTGATGCTCTAACTCATCGATCAAGCGAAGGTCTTGAGGTTGGGCGATAGCAATAGTGAGAACGTCGTTTTCCTGTTCCATTGGAACAAACTCATAGCGGTGCATGAGTTCGACGGGAATGGATTCCATCAGGGATGTTGGGACACGGAATTCTTGTAAGTCATTCCAGGGTAAGCCGTACTGATCAGCCAAGATCTGTCCCACCGAGTCCTCGGTCAAGGTGCCACGCTCTAATAAAATTGAGACAATTGATTGATTCGAAGTTTTGGCTGTTTCCAATAACGTCTCTTTTTCACGATCGAGGATGAGACCCTTTTTCACCAAAATTTCCTCGAAGGGCATACGTTTGACGGGTGTAGTCATAATGAATGATCGCCTAGGTTTACTTGTTCAACTATACAGCTCCGGCCATTTGGAAAATCGGCAAATACAGGGCAATGACGACTCCTCCTAAAATCACTCCTATGAGAATAATGAAGATGGGTTCGATCCAGGTCATCATGCGAGATAATTGGAAGTCTAATTCACCTTCATGAAATTCAGCGACTTCAAAGAGCATGGTTTCTAACGCACCTGTTGTTTCGCCGACTTCAATCATTTCCAAGGTTAAACTGGGCAAAAACTTCTCTTTTTTTAGGGCTACGGAAAGACTGATGCCTTCCCTGACATGGGCAATAACTGCATGCAAGGCTTTAGCAAAGACCTTGTTGGGCATTGATTGAGCGGTTACTTGAAGAGCGGTTAATAACGGAATTCCACCACCTAAAATGGTTGATAGTGTTCGGGCCAGGCGAATGACTTGGTTCTTGAGAAATATAGGACCGAGAATTGGGGCGTTAAGGAGCAGCCAATGAATTTGCCATTGCCCCTTCGGGGTTGATTTCCACCAATAAGCCCAAGTCCCAGCTAGCCCTAAAGCAATGACGATACCAAGAAACCATTCACTCGCTGAATTGGTGACATCCAACAATAATTGTGTCGCCCAGGGTAATTTCACGCGACTTTCTTGATACACTTCAGCAAAGGAGGGTAGCACGAAAAATAAGAGTCCGACGGTGACCAAAACCCCAAAGCCTAAGAGAAATAAGGGATAAATAGTGGCTTTGACGACTTTTTCACGAACACCAATTAACATTTTTAAATAGTCAATATAGCGTTTGAGCACTTCTGGTAGATTTCCGGCTTGTTCTCCGGCCCGGAGAGAGGCTTGATAGAGTTCAGGGAAATATGTTGGATGCATGGCCATGGCCTCGGAAATGGCAGAACCGCCTCGAATACTTTCTCGCACGGCCTGTAAGGCTTGCTGAAACCCTCCTTGGGCAAGACGGTCTGTTAGAAGATCAAAGCACCGCAACATCGGTAATCCTGCTTTGACTAATGCCAAGAATTCTTGATTAAACACTAGAAAGTCTCTAGGCGCCAATGGTCGTTGTCGAGATGTCAATGAGAGGGTTGGGTGGGTTCCCGATCCACTCATATCGAGCACTAACAGCCCTTGCGCCTCTAGTTGTGAACGAATGGCTCGGGGCGTCTCTCCTTCCGCATCTGTTTCAATAATCGTTCCATCTGGACGAGCGGCTCTGTAATGAAAGCTTGGCACTAGGGTAACTCGTGTGAATTCGATTCAGGGCTAGCAATTGAAAGAATATGTGTGGGTTCAGAGGGATTGGGTGCCAGGGGTTCCATCGGCTGCTGAGAAGTATTTTGAACAGGCGTTTTGAGGCTTTCATTCTTGGGCTTTGAGACTGATGATTCTGTTGCAACTTTTAGATTCTCAGGTTGGCTTTCAATGGTTTTCATTGGTTCAGCAACTTGTAAATGAAGTCCCGTCATAATGAGATCAGAAGAAATATTATTCCATTCTCTTAATTGCTCAACCGAAACCTGATAGGTTCGCGACAATTTCCATAAAGTATCTCTCTCCTGAATAATAATGCGACCTTTGGCATCAGGAGCTAGTTTGTTAACTCTGTTGACAGAAGGAAGACTCGTTGTCATTTTTGTCTGTTGTGGTTTGAGTGTGTTTTTTATGGTGATGTGCATTTCTTGTTTAATGAGTTGCATGTCTGAGGCTAATCCTTTCATGTTACTCATGATTTGTTGAAATGAACCACGTAGAGATTGGATATCTAATACCAATTGAGACGTATCAGGCATACTGGAAACTTGACCTTCTAACTCCATGTTGTGTTTTCGCAATTGATCACGTTCAGCTTGTGAAGACAACAGTTGGCTTCGAATTTGTTGCAATTGAAGGCCTTGATCTTGTTCTCGGTGTTGTACGGATTTCGATTGTTTTCGTAACGATTGGAGTTCTCCCGCTTGCTTGGCCATGAGGATTTTTAAACTGGCTAACTCTGCGCGGAGGTTTTCCGATTCGATTCGTGCTTCTTGCAGCAGGATAACTTGTTGAACCGGGGGTGAGGAAGCCACAAATGGGGTGTCAGCTTTCATGGCCTTTGAGGGTTTGTGTGCACAGGCACCGAGTGCCAAGATTAAGGTTCCACTGAGCATCATGTGTTGAAAATTAAGACGTTTCATGCAATAACCTACCAATCCTTGTAGGGAGTTCCATCCTGAGCAACGGCATCACTCCCACTTTTAATATCGTAGACACCAGCAGGAGAATCATCACCGTCTTCCTGCTCTTCATAAATTTCAGTCCAGCTCGTCGAAGATTTAGTCAGTGGATCCATGGGGATGGACCGAAGATACTTTTCTTCAACTAGAGATTCTAGCGTTTCAGGGTAGTCTCCGCGGTCGGCATAAAATTGGTCAAGGACAGCACGCAAGGTAAATAAGTTTTGTTTAAGAGCCGTCTCTTTAGCCTTCATTGCAGATTGCTGAAATTGAGGAATGGCTAACGATACGAGAATGCCCACAATTGACACGACAATCATGAGTTCGAGTAACGTGAAACCTTTTTTGCCATTGCGCATAAAAACGTTCATTACCATTCACGATAGGGGGTCCCATCTACTGCTATTCGTTCGCTGGTAGTATAAATGTCGAAGACATCTTCCCCGCACCACCGCGATTCATCTGGTTCATCTTGATAGCATCGTATTCCCCATTCCGTCGTATTGGTCATGGGATCAAGCGGTATTTTTCGTAAATATCGTCTGATGGCCGACTGTTCACCCGCTTGAGCTTCCCCTCCAGTCAATTTAATTTTTATTAAGGATTCGAGTGTTTTCGGGTATCCAGTGATTCCTGTTTCCTCTTTACATGTTAATTGGTTTTTGACACATAAGGGACCCAATAATGTGTTGCCGTCTCTGGCCCAATCACGTCGAAATGTATCAATGGCCATCCGAACGGTTCGTAGAGTTTGTCGCAATTCAAGTTCTTGCGAACGCTTGGCGCTAACTTTTGTAAAGGGTAGGGCAACAGAGGCCAAAATAAACATAATTACCAAGGTTACTAAGAGTTCAATTAATGTCACACCACGGATCGTGGCGGATTTATTCCACCGAGACTCTCCCATGTTGCACCATAACCGGCACCGGTTGGGAATTAGCCCCTAACACGGTCGGATTTTGAATGTGAATATTGGATGTGCCCGACTCAGTGGCTTCGAAGACCAGAGAAACAAGCGATCCACTTCCCTGAACAGATTTTCCCTGCTGACCCATTTGGATGACTAATTGACCGGCATTGGGAACCGCCGAGACCGTGAGATTGGGGGGCACCTGTTGGCCTGTCCAAAAAGGGCCTTCTATAGCTTGTTTGAAGGTCATAATGGTTGGGTCGTACGTGAGGGTTAATGATGTTCGTTCAGCCGAAGAAAAGTTTTGTCCTTGTAAGGTCAAAGAAAATTGTTCTCCAAGTTTCATTGATGCCGCTGACGGAATTATGTGTAACTGTGAAGCCCCGGTTTGTAAGCCGCTAAAATCTCCTTCGCCTGGCGCTGATGGTTCCTGACCCAGATCCGTTTCCTGATTCAATTGTTTGTCTGCAAAGATGGCTAAGTCAGGCTCGCTAACAATATCATTGGCTGTACTATTATTGAGTGCGACTACTGGTTGGTTTTGTGAAAAAAGTGGTTGAGTATTATATTGATTGGCAGTACCAGACCAGAGCGTTTGTTTAGCGAGTTGGGGTGGGCTCAGGTTCCGAACGATACGAGGAGTAATGACTATAATTACTTCTGTTGTAACCTTTTCGGTATTGCGGTTACTAAGGAGATCTCCAATGCCAGGAATCTCGTCGATGCCCGGCACGGCTTCTCTGTTCTTCCGATCTTCTTCTTGTATCAGACCTGCCAGTACGACCGTTTCACCATTTCGCATGCTGAGGGCTGTATCGGCGGTCCTTGTTCCAAAGCGAAATTGTGAAATTTCCGGATCAGCTTGTAGGATAACTCGGTCGCCTAGGCGAGTTACCTCAACTTGAAGCCGTAGGGTGATTGCATTGTTTAAATGAATCGTCGGTTCGACTGTCAATTTGATACCAGTGTCTTTAAATTCAATGGATGTCACAGTTGAAGTGGTTGAAAGAGCTCCTGTGGTGGCTTGTCCTGGCAGCACATTTGTAGTCGATAAAAGAATAGGTTGCTTGTCACCAATGTTGATCGAGGCTTTTTCGTTGTTCAATACTCGAAGTTTCGGATTGGCTAGTGTTTTAGCATTCGATTCTTGTTTAAAAAAGTCCATCAGTAAACTGCTTGGAAAGGTAAATAGATAAGATTCTTCCCCAAGGCTGGTCAAGTTGCGATACGAAAAGGATTGTGCGGCTGTTGAAAAGGATTTGGCTGCGCTTGTTCCATCGCTATTTAACGCATCGGGAAAAATTCCAAATCCAGCTTGCTTAGCAAAATTCAATCCTATTTTTTTGGTTTTCGTTCGATTCACTTCTAAGACTTCAAGATCTAATACGACTTCAGCATCTTGACGGTCATTTGCCAAAATGACGTTTTCTGCCAAAGAAATTTTGCTTGGGTGGTCGCGGATTACCACCGTATTGAGAGGTTCATTCACATACACGCGTTTAGTTTCTAAAATCGTGCGGAGGAGATTGGCCATATCCTTCGCTTTTGCATTGGACAAATAAAATGTACGAATTTGTAAGTCTTCGTATTGTTCGCGCTTTTGCTTCGTATCTGGAATGATCAGCAGGCGATCAGGGCCTGCTCGTTTCGCAAATAATTGATTGGTCGTTAAAATGAGATTAAGCGCTTGGTTAAATGGTGTATCTTTGGTGAAAATGGTTACCAAGTCATCTCGCACATCCTTATCAAATAAAATGTCGATGTTTGCGGTTCTAGCCAAAATTTCAAATACTTGCTTGAGCCGTGTATTCTGAAACCGTAGTGTGACCGGTTCTGCGGAGCCCCCGATCGTGTCAATTTTTTGTTGGTGTTGAACCACTCGAGTAATGCCTTCAATCGCTTCTACGAGAGAGGGGTCCAATTCCACTGCTGATTCGTAGAGGTTCAATGCTTCATCAAACCGACCTAAATGTTCAATGTGCTTGGCATCAAGAAGCGTTTGTCGAGCTGTTTTTAAACGCCAGGCATCATTGAGAGCCGCGTGATGTTCAGGGTTTTCGGGATCTAATCCCAAGGCAATTTGAAGTTCTTGTAGGGCCTCCGCTATTTGATGCTTTTTGAGCCATTCACGCCCTTGTGCAAAATGTTGTTCTGCTGCACGGGTTTTGGCATGTCGAAGCTTTTTTTCTAATTCTTTATTGAATGGTTCTTTCCGCAATGCATCGCGATATACCGCCACGGCTCCATCCCAATCTCCTTTTTTCTCGAGGTCTTCTCCAAGGTGCAATTCTTGGACGCTACAGGCCATAAGGAAGGTAATAAAAAAGAGTATTCCGATATGATGAAATATACGCATAATGGTAATGTGCATTCCTTCTCTTGATGTCTCGGCGGGGGGATTAGTGAAGATTAAAAACCCCCCATATTTTAGCATATTTCGATAATTTCGGCTAGAGAAGGTTCTAGCTATGCTTATGTATCGGATGTCGGTTTTTCAATATTAAGTGAGGAGGTCTATCCGATATTGTAAAAGTGACAGGGGTGCTAGATTGTGAGCGCTTTAAAGAGTTCTTTTTATTCAGCTTCCATCATGAAGGTGAATTAGGTACTTGTGAGCCAGTGACTGAGGAATCAGGAGCGGTTAATTCTGATGAAGAGGTTTCTGGTGAGGAGGCTTCAGGAGAAGAGGGTGATGTTCCAGCTGGCGTGCAATTCTCTTGGACAAGAGGATTGATAGGATTAGGTTGGCAATTGGCCGCAGATCCGGTCGATTCAAATCGAATGGCCTGATATGTTTCAGCATTTTTGAACTGAACTTGATTGTATGGAACGTCCGTGCTGGTACTACGAACGCCGTGTAGCTCTTCACCTGTCTTTATTAAATCAAAATCCTTTCCTGTGATTGGATCAGTATAGACGGTCTGAAGGTAGCGTTTCGGAGATTTTTTTGTCAGTTCCTCCAGTGTTCGCGGCCAACGATTAGGCCTAGTTGCTTTTTGAACTTCATGGTCGGCGACATAGCGTTCAATAGCCTCTTTAATGCGTGTACCACGAAAAAGCAGTTCCGCTTCTCGATCACGTTTCATGATAACTGACCATTGTTGCGTGACTCCCATGAGGGAAATGCTCATGACCACTACCAGGATCATGACAAAAAGATAGGTGACCCCAACTTGATTGGTTAACGGGGCTTTGAAATATTTCCATATATACATAGGAGGAATGTTCATAGAGGTGTGCGATGGGGATGGGTAAAGTTCATGATTCACGTATGTCTGTATCATGAAGGGCTTGACGGTATGAGGCATATTGTTTTGTGAGAAAGACCCATGCGAAGACAAAGAATGTGGCTCCTACGACATCAGCTAGCAGATCCAACGTGTCAGCTTGTCGATGGGGAACAAACCATTGATGAATTTCATCCGAAATTCCAAATATCAATGCACAAATGACAGCTAGGGTAATGCTTCCGATTGTTGGAGTTGTTTGGTGAAAGGCTTGGTAGAGCAATATTCCCAGTATGCCATATTCGACGCCATGGACTAGTTTGTCACTGAGTCCAAATAAGAAAGAGGGAATGTGCTGGCTAGGATACGATTGTGCTGAAAGGTACACAATCAAACAGCAGTAGAGGATAACGGGAATCCAGTATTTTATCAGATTCCATTTTTTTTGTGGTGCGTCTTGAGTTGGATGAATCATATTGTAGACTTCTCGGAGTATTGAAATAAAAATATGAGGAAGGGCTTTAAGATGGTTTGAGGATATACATCAAGTTCTGAACGGATACGACAGGTAAGATCATTCCGTTATGGTGGTCATCATGAGAAAAACCATATATGAGGGATTCGTCAGAGATCAGTGTTCCCATGCATACCATATTGACTTCAATGGTTTCTCCTTGCTTCTGCCGAGCGAGTAGATTTTTTCGCAATGCAAGGGTTGGAATGGCTATGAGATAGGGAGGGAGATTTATTGGTTTGAAACGAACAATTCCCCAAGATGTATTGATAAGTTCTGGCCCTAACGCGAGAGAAAATCCTTTAAATTCATCTAAATATTGACGAAGTATGCCTGTCCAAAGAAAGGCGATTGGTTGCTCAAAAGTGTCCTGTATTGAACGTTTTGCGTTACGTTGGCGATTAAATTGAAAAAGCCGTTCGCTTTGTTCTGTAATATCAGCATCCTCAAGTTGAGTCCATGCAGGAGGTGTTTCGTCTAATTTTTTAAGAAATGTTTCTATTTCATTTCTGAGAATCAGTGGTTGAATATCTGATGGAATGAGAGCATGCAAAGATTTTCCTTTAAGTTCAAGCAGAGGTTTAATTCCCGTCTTGTTTTCGGCTTGGCTATTTGTAATTGAGTGTCCATGAAAAGAAGACCAGAGTACGATGAGTAATATCATCCCTGTTGATTTAAATTGCCTGTTTTTTTTCATGACTTAAATTTTTTAGGATTCAACCAGAATGACGGTAACCAGAAGAGAATGTCACGATCACGCGCAGTCAAAAATTCATTTGTTGCAGCATGAAATGTTCTGAAGCTTCCCTTGCACGATAGTTTATACTGGCCAACGTTCTTCCCGCCAAGCCATATCCCAAAACATCCATTCATATCGTGAGCTGATGAGGAAAGCTTCTTCCATCCGAGCTTTTTCTGCTTTTCCAGCAGTTCTCGCACATCGATTGACAAGATTGCGCATCCATTTGGCCACATTGGCGAATTCAGGCGAACTATACAATTCTAGCCATTCACGGTACGGGTGTGATGATTGTGGAGGGCCTTTGCGTAATAAGTGTTGTCCGACTTCACAGTAGACCCATGCACAAGGCAATGCCACTACTGTAAGTTCACCAAGTGTGCCGCTTTGAGCGACACTACGCATATGGCGGCAATAGGCATAATTTGTGGGAGAAATAGGTGTGGACCGCATATCTTGAAGAGACAATTTCCATCGTTTGCCGTAGCATTCGTGAAGGCTTCGTTCGACTACGATTGTTTCTTCAATTAATTGAGCAAAGCGAATGGCTGTATCGGCATCGTCAGCCTTTGCTGCTCCTACAGCAAATATTCTGGCCAACTCCTCTAAATAGCGAGCATCTTGCAAAATATAATATTGAAATTTATGTAGCGAGAGTGTGCCTTTCCCCAAGGCCACGACAAAGGGGTGACGGAGTTGGGCCTTCCAGATAGGTGCGGCTGATTGGCGTAGGTGTTCGGAAAATGTCATTTACGAGGATTTCGCTAAAAAGGGAAGAATAAGAGGATTGACGACATGCGGTTGTTCCCATTGAGGTAGATGGCCGGCATCAGGAATGACATGCCATTCGGCTTGTGGCAATAGATTCCTCACCTGTTTTCCGATTTCTAATGGAAAGACACGGTCATAATCACCCCATAATAGCAAGGTTGGGTGTGAAATATTACTCAGTCGTTGCCCATAACGTTCTTCCCAGCTATCGATATGGTCCAACAACGAATAGAGCGGGGTAAGCAATCCTCCTCTTTGGCGATTCTGAACCGAGCGCTCAATAACAGAAGCCGAGATGAGTTCTGGGCGAT
Source organism: uncultured Nitrospirota bacterium (assembly GCA_937139405.1). Classification (GTDB taxonomy): domain Bacteria; phylum Nitrospirota; class Nitrospiria; order Nitrospirales; family UBA8639; genus Nitrospira_E. The sequence continues at coordinate 146,001 of CAKZPV010000034.1, read as the reverse complement.
AGACAATTTCTTTAAGTAGACGTTCCGTTGTGCCTTGCCCTGCTATTTGATTTCCTATCTTTGCTAACCAGAGAGGAGGTCGGTAGTGAAGAAATTGCCGATACTGAGGGGATGCCACACTGGGTTCCACTTGGGGTGGAAATCCAGAAATCAAGACAAGTCGATCAACTCGTTCAGGGTGATCAAGGGCCATGGCCATGGACAGGCCGGCTCCCATGGAGTTCCCAATCAATGTCGCGTGTTTAATTTCTAGCGTATCCATAAATTCCAAAAAAAATTGTACGAGCTGTTCTGGGCTATAAACGGTCTCTGGTTTATCGGAAAACCCTGACCCAATGAGATCTGGAATAATGACCCGGTGAGATTGTGCCAATGGAAGGTATTGATACTCCCAGTGCCACATTGATCCACCAAAACCATGAATAAGGATCACTGGTTGCCCTTGACCGACATCAAGGTAGGCCATCCGGTGGTCCTTGACTTGTACTGTCTGAAAGGGAACTCGTTGAATAAATTCAGCCCAAGGAGGGGGTGGCAAAGAAGAGGAGCATCCCAGGAAGGTGAAGCACCAAGCAACAAAAAAGAAAACGATTGTGCCGGAAAAACAAAAGCGACCCTGCATTATTCCAAATGAATCAGGGTTTCGTCCGGATTCACTTCATCTCCTTCTTTAATATAAATGGTTTCCACCTTGCCGGCTATGGGAGCCTGTACCCGATTTTCCATTTTCATCGCTTCTACGACAAGTAAGGGATCGCCCGCCTTTACCTTATCACCCTGAGCGACTAGCAGTTTGACTATCCTGCCTGGCATCGGGGTGGTCACATCACCGGCATGAGATGGTTTGGGTCGGCCATCGATTTTAGCAGAAGAGGTTGGTTGTTGAGCCTCTGGAGCTCCAGCTAATACTTCTTGAATGGGTTCAAGGTAGACCTCTTCAAGTTTATCATTAACCTTAATGTAATACGGCTTGGTTCCATCAATAGTTTGTCCAGATCCTGACACTCGTATATGATATGACTCACCATGGACAGTGACTTTAAATTCCACTGGTGCCAAATGTAAGTCATGCCCAGCAGCTGGTCCACTTTCCGATTGGATTTGTAGGGGTTCAGGTTTCAGTTCACCTCTCTCCCGTTCGTCAAAAAACTGTAAAGCAACAGACGGAAGTAGGGCGTAGGAGACAATATCTTCTTCTGCAATGTCTTTCCCGACTAATTCTTGTTGTGCATCCTCAAGCTCTGGATCCAGATTGTCGGCGGGGCGCCCCGAAACCGGTTTGTCACCCTCAAGAGCCTTATTCCTGATTTTGGAGTTCAGGCTTCCCGGTGATTTGCCGTACAAACCTTGAAAGTAATTTTTTGTTTCATTGGTAATGACCTTATACCGTTCACCGGTCAAAATATTTAAGGTGGCTTGAGTGCCAACAATTTGACTCGTTGGGGTAACCAGTGGAGGATATCCCATATCTTTTCGGACTCGAGGAATTTCTTCCAAGACTTCTTTTATTTTCCCCAACGAATTTTGTTCGGCTAATTGGGCGGCTAAATTCGACAACATTCCTCCTGGCACCTGAGAAAGTAGAATGTCGGTATCGACACCAGTGAAATCGCTTTCAAATTGCCGATAGCGTTTTCGTGACTTTCGAAGTTTATCTGCTGCTGGAGTAAGTTGCTGAAGATCCAGTTGGGTATCGTAGGGGGTATTTCGAAGCGCCGCAATAAATGATTCTGTGGGAGGATGGGAGGTCCCCCCTGATAATGGAGACAACGCCGTATCTAATATATCAAGCCCACCCATGATCGCCATAAGGGAAGACATGGAAGCCATTCCAGAAGTGTAGTGGGTATGAAGATGAAGGGGAGTACGAACCGTTGATTTCAGCCGATCGATTAATTCATAGGCTTCAAATGGGGGCAACAACCCAGCCATATCTTTAATGCAAATCGTATCAGCACCAAGGTCTTCTAGTTGTTTCGCTTGTTCGACAAAATGATTCAAGCTGTGCACAGGACTCACGGTGTAACAGATGGTGGCTTCCACGTGTTTCCCGCAAGCTTTCACCACTTCCATGGCTGGCTTCATGTTACGTATATCATTGAGGGCATCAAAAATTCGGAACACATCAATGCCGTTTTTTGCGGAGAGTTCAATGAATTTTTGAAGCACATCGTCGGCATAATGTCTGTACCCCACCACGTTTTGTCCCCGCAATAACATTTGCAAGCGAGTCTTGGGCATGGCTTGGCGAAAGGCTCGAAGTCGCTCCCATGGATCTTCTTTCAAAAATCGGAGACAAGAATCAAAGGTGGCTCCTCCCCAAACTTCTAATGACCAGAATCCAACTTCATCCAAATCTGCGCCGACGGCCAACAGATCTTCGGTCCGCATACGGGTAGCGAGGAGTGATTGGTGCCCATCGCGGAGGGCCACATCGGTGAGATACACCTGCCGTTTTGGTGAGGCTTCAATGTCGAGAGCCGGAGGAGCGCCGGATTTTGTACGTGTGGGATTCGGGCGCCCCACTTGCACTCGTTTTTTTGTTTTTCGTGGCATAAGCAACCTTTCACATGGACAACGGACCAACTGTATCCGTTGTTGGATCGACGACGATGCTTACAAACCTTCATACGCAGCAATAGCTGCGGAAAGGGCAACAACTAAATCTTCAGGTTCTTCCATTTCTTCATAATCATAGAGTCCGGGGTGAGTGTCGAGGTAGCTCGTATCAAATCGCCCAGCACGGAAATCCGGTTCTTCCATCACTTTTGTTAAAAAAGGAATGGTGGTTTTTACCCCTCTCAGTACAAATTCCTCCAGAGATCGATGTGTTCGACGGACCGTTTCATCCCAGGTGCGGCCATGGACGGTGAGTTTGGCCAAGAGCGCATCATAATAGGGTGGAACGGTATAATCTTTGTATACGGCTCCGTCAATACGCACTCCTACGCCACCTGGAGAAAGATAGGCAGTAAGTTTTCCAGAAGACGGTCGAAAGTCATTTTGAGGATCTTCCGCATTAATGCGAGTTTGAATCGCATAACCTTGCAAATTCACTTCATGCTGGCCAAAAACCAAGGGTCGGCCGGCTGCAATCCAGAGTTGTGATTGGACAATATCAACAGTCGTTATTTGTTCGGTGACAGTATGCTCCACTTGTATGCGAGGATTCATTTCCATGAAATAATATTGGCCATCGGGATCTAAGAGAAATTCAATGGTTCCTGCATTATAAAACTGCGCTGCTCGTGCCATGGCGATGGCAGCTTCGCCCATTTCTGCCCGGAGGCGTGGGGTCAAAACAAGAGATGGCGCAATTTCAATGAGCTTCTGATGGCGTCGTTGAATCGAGCAATCCCGTTCTCCGAGATGAATCACATATCCGTTTTTATCTGCTAATAATTGAAACTCTATATGGTGCGGCCGTTCAACATATTTTTCGATAAAGAGTTCACCATTGCCGAAGGCGGCGAGGGCTTCTCTGGCGCCGGCTTCCATGGCATTCTTGAGTTCTTCATCTGATCGTACTATGCGTAACCCGCGGCCACCCCCCCCCGCGCTCGCCTTGACCATGACTGGATAGCCGATGCGTTGACAAAACGCCAAGCCGTCTTCTAGTGATTCCACAGCCCCATCTGTTCCTGGGACAACAGGAACTCCAACTTTAATCGCGAGTTCTCGAGCTTTGACCTTATCACCCAACAATTCCAATGAATGTGGTGAAGGACCAATGAAGTTAATGCCGGATTCTTCGCAAAGCTTGGCAAAGTCAGCATTTTCAGCAAGAAAACCATAACCTGGGTGGATCGCGTCAGCACGGATACGTTTGGCTAATCCTACAATCTGTCGTGCATCCAGGTAGCCTTGAACGGGTCCTGGACCAACCAAATAAGCTTCATTGGCTTTTTTGACATAAATGGCTGTGGCATCACTTTCTGAATAAATAGCGGCCGTGGCAATGCCGAATTCTCGACATGCACGGATCACGCGCATGGCAATTTCACCACGATTGGCGACTAAAACTTTTTTAAACATGACGCGAAATGGATCCCAAATGAATAATCAAAAGTATTTCCGGAATCCTAGCAGGTCAGTACCCAATTGTCGTTCCTTTTTCTTTACCGATCACTCAGCTGATAATACTTGCCTTTTTTGATGAGACGCTGGCCATCTTTTGAGAGGACAAATTTTTCAAAGGCTAACACCTCTGGGGAAGGCTGTTGATTCGTGATGAGCATGACGGGCCGCTGTAGCGGATAACGCTTATCAAGGACTGTTTGGACTTCAGGTTCGATCTGATCAACAAAGAGAAGATTTATGGCGACTCCGTCTTCTTTCGCGCGAAGCGCAGGTGTGATGGAAACAAACGTGATAGCTTCCAGATTACCACTGACCATGGTGATGGCTTCTTGCTCGGTTTCTGCTCGATAGGCTGATCGTGAAATGCCCTTGGGAATATTTAGATGTTTTTCAAGACCCTGCCGAATGTTTTGATTATTTGATCGATTGATCAAGATAATTTTGGTTTGAGGTGCTTCATCATAGACCTGGGACCAATAGCGAAGTTTTCCAGAAAAGATTTCGGCGAGTTGCTCAGACCGAATTTCTTTTACAGGATTAGAAAAATTCGTGAGAACAGCAATCCCATCTCTGGCAATCATCGTGGAACGAAAAGAAGGCACTTCTTCCCCTGTTACCGCAATATCGGCTTCACCTAACTCAAGGGTTCGAACCGGCTTGGCGTGAGGATGCCAAAAAAAATCTACAGAAATTGCTGGGTGTTGTTGTTCGAAGGCATCCGCCAATATTCCCATGAGATATCGTTCAGGCCCATTTCCAGAAAGCAAAATGGTCTTTGAAGAGTCCGAGCCATCTTTGCTGGAATCTTGTTCGAGTAAGGAAGTTGTTTCAGCAGAGATCTGTGCGTGGGAGAGAAATAGGCTAAGAAAAAAAAAGCCTATGATACACATAGGTGTTGGGAGGCAAAGTATTTTTTGTACCCCTCGAAGCATAAAATGTCGTTACGCTGAAAATATCGATCTGTTTCAAGAATAAACGTTAATCGCTAGGAGTCTGGTAAATACACCTAAAAAAAAAAGACAAAAACGGGGCCATCATTCCCGTTTCAGGAATTCAATGTCAAGAGGAAAACAATGAAGAGATCAGGTGCGGGACTATCGGGCGCCCGATTCACTTTTGGCAAGTAGTCTATTTTTACCATGACTCACCAGGACCTGGTTGAGAGTTGGCTTCAGTTGGGGCTTCACGCATTCCTGACATGGGCGGAAGCTTGTTAAACTTAGACATTCGTTCATCGTGCATGTCATAAGCTTTAATCTCATTAAAGCCTGTTTTATGCGTGCCGACAATTTTGGACGCAAAGGATGACATAATACGGCGGCTATTGGCTTTTTGGCATTTGGGGCATATCGTTTCTTCTGGTTTGGCACTCAAGGCTTGCATAGCTTCGAAACCATGCTCGCAAGACTCACAGACATATTCGTATAATGGCATGATGGGCCTCCTTATTGAATGATATGCGAAATGTAAGCGCTAATTAGGAATAAATTATATAGGAGAAAGGGTTGGTGTGGCCAATCGGCTAGAGAATTATTCTCCATGTCAATCTTTACAAATAATACACGAAAATGGAGTTTCAGTATCTTGACGCTTCCTAGAAGCTTCTATAGACTATTCGTTTCGTCTACAATTTGGAGGGTTGTGCAATGGCGGTGCTAATTCGGAAGTTTAAATTGCCCACGGGAATGATGAAAGAAGAACGTATTGATGAACCGGATCGTATTGAGCGATACATGCAGTTCTTTGACAGAGAGGGTAAAGCCAAACTGGAAGCCGGGCAAAAAGTCTTTATTGATAAAGACGAATGGCAACTACTTGATGATTAAAACCTTTCCTCTACTTTCCTTCCAAATTTTTAGTGTGTCTTTTTAATAGATTCACCTAAAATTTTTTATCTAAGGTAGCAATGAGACAGTCTTCGTTCAGTTAAGGAAATTCGAGATGGGATATTGGATACATTTAAAGCGCTCACTTGATCAAGCTATGATCCATCGAGATCGGTGCTTGGAAGTCCCATCTGGCCCTCATAGGTCTGATTATTGGCAAGGGGGGTGGGAGGAATACCCCGATAAAGATACCGCCTTAGATGCCTTAGAAAATACTGATGCTACTGCTCAACTCAAATGTCCCGTCTGTAAACCCTAGCTCCCTCTGTGTACTCATAGAAAATCTGGCGTCTCCGTAGAAAAAGTTTTTGAAATTAGGAACCCATCATGGCACAAAAGTTTGGGAATGCTCGATGGGTCAAAGAAGGGTACTTCGATAATCGGACGGCAAATGTGGTCGTTGGGCAAATAACATTTGCTGCCTTAGGCATCGTAGACGTTTGTCTTGCGGGAAGCCTCACTGGGGAAGTTGAGGGGAAGGTGATACAGTTTCGTAATCCAAACTTTCTTGATGATCCCTATGCCGGCGAGTTATTAGACGATTTTGCTATTCCTCTATTAGGAAAAGTGAGCTTGTTTTCATTTGACCCACATCCGCTTTTATCGCCGCATCCATACTTTGAATGGTTTTCTTTAGATCAACAACATTACCGAATTGAACTTGAACCGAGTGCTGCCTGGGTTGTGGCGGAGTCCGAATGGGCATTGATAACTGAAAAATCTCAACGTATTCGAGAGGCCTTAATCTCTAGATTAGGTCCTTTTGTTTCCTAATGTACATTAAAGAATTGCTAGATAAGTTTTTCCTGTACAGCATGTTGTATCTTTTTATCGACCGCCTTTTTCTGCTTCGTAGATGAACCTGATGAATGATCGTTTTATAAAAGCCTGTCTTCGCCAATCTGTTGATCGTACGCCGGTTTGGTTCATGCGACAAGCCGGGAGGTATATGGCCGAGTACCAGACCATTCGTCGTCGCCATTCTATTTTGGAAGTTTGCAAAACGCCTGCATTAGCTGCTGAAGTCACACTTCAACCTATCCAGCGTTTTCAATTAGATGCTGCTATTATTTTTGCGGATATTTTGCTTCCCTTGCAAGCGATGGGACTTAACTTGGAATTTATCGAAGGAAAAGGCCCAGTCATTGATAATCCTATTCGCGGAGAAATGGGCATTGTGGACCTTCGCACGGTTGATGGTGAAGCATTTGGCTATGCGGGGGAAGCCATTCGTCAAGCCCTCGAAGCCTTAGATAATCGGGTCCCGTTACTTGGTTTTGCGGGTGCGCCGTTTACGTTAGCCAGTTATGCGATTGAAGGTGGGAGCTCTCGAGATTATGCTCGAACTAAACAACTCATGTTTTCTCAGCCCATTGTCTGGCATCAATTAATGTCAAAATTTTCAGCTGTGGTCGTGGAGTATTTGCGTGTGCAAAGCCGGGCCGGAGCTCAAGCCATTCAACTCTTTGATAGTTGGGTTGGTTGTTTAAGCCCTGGGGACTATGAAGAATATGTCTTGCCTCATGTCCAATCGATTTTTTCGGCTTTGAGAGTTGAAGGGATCCCGCTTATTTATTTTGGAACGGGGACGACAGGATTACTTCCATTGATGCGAAAAGCTGGAAGTGATGTGATGGGAGTCGATTGGCGAGTGAGATTAGACGAAGGTTGGAATCTGGTCGGGCATGATATGGCTATTCAGGGCAATCTGGATCCGATGGTCTTGTTTGCTTCAGAGAAAGAAATCGAGCGCCGGGTGCGAGATATTATGCAACAAGCCGCAGGACGTCCTGGGCATATCTTTAATTTGGGTCATGGGATTCTTCCGACCACGCCTTTACATAATGTTGATTTTGCTATTGATTGTGTGCGTCGTTTTTCGCATGAATTTCATGCTGATTAATAGATAGCTTCATTTTACTCCTGCCTAATGTTCAGCCAAGAAACTGGTTATATCGTAAATCTCCTTCTGCTATCTTAATATCCAAATTTCGTTATTCTTCCAAAAAACGTGGCACAATCTCCTAATCACGTCGTTATTGTTGGGGGAGGGATATCAGGGCTCTCAACGGCATTTTTTGTTATGGAGGAAGCGGACAAACAAGGATTGTCGGTGCAATGTACTGTCGTTGAGCGAGAAGCCCGTTGGGGCGGGAAAATTTTAACTAACCATCTTCCCAACCTTCTGATTGAAGGAGGCCCAGATTCCTTTTTAACTTCAAAGCCGTGGGCGATGGAGTTATGCCGAACCTTGGGTCTTGAGGATCAACTCATTCCAACGAATGGCGAGAATAACCGAACTTTTTCGTTGTGTCGTGGAGCCTTACGAGAATTGCCTCAGGGCTTGCTAGCTTTTCGTCCTCAACGTGTGGAAACTCTGGTTTCCGGAGGGTTGTTATCTTGGCGCGGTCTCTTACGAATGGGAGCAGAACGGTTTTGGCCAAAATCATCTTCAGGTTTTTCAGAAGAAACCCTAGGAAGCTTTTTTCGCCGACGATTTGGGTCAGAGGCCTTTGACTATTTGATAGAACCACTAGTCGCTGGTATTTACGCAGGAGATGCTGATGAATTGAGTCTTGAAGCCACTTTTCCAAGATTTAAAGAATTGGAACAGCAGTATGGGAGCGTGATCAAAGGGATGCGGGAAGCTCAAGCCAAAGCAAAGGCAGCAGCTGCTCCAAAGTTTTCAGGTTCGCCGTCTTCTTTATTTGTGACACTTCGCAATGGACTAGGGGAACTTGTTGAAACGCTCACTCAGCGATTAATTGATCGTGGTGTTCAGCTCATGACAGGTTCTGGTTGTCGAGAAATACAGCCTTTCTCTCAAAATAGGAGAAGATTTTCAATATCCTTAGAGAATGATACCTTACTGACAGCAGATGCTGTTGTACTCGCGACTCCGGCTTTTCAAACTGCTCAGATGGTTCAACAGCTTCAGCCTGAAGCATCTAATCTATTAAAACAGATTCCGTATACGTCAACAGCCACTATATCCATGGCCTATCCGGCGGAATCACTTAAAGAGCATATTCAAGGATTTGGTTTTGTGGTACCTCGCAAAGAACAACGCCCTCTTTTGGCTGGTACATGGACGTCCCTCAAGTGGCCGTTTCGCAGTCAAAAAGGAGAGACGCTCATTCGTTGCTATGTGGGTGGAAGAGGTCGTGAACAGATTCTTGAACATGATGATAGAAAGCTTGTGGAATCTGTACGTCAGGAGTTGCAAGCAATTGTTGGAGTTTCAGGTCCTCCCAACTACACCGAAGTTCACCGATGGGTTCGAGGAATGCCACAGTATGTCATAGGACATCAGGCCAACGTCGCGAAAATTCAGGAGCTCATGAATCCTTGGTCAACACTCTATATCACAGGAGCTGGGTTCTATGGGATTGGGATTCCGGATTGTATACGAGAAGGGAACCGTGTAGCGGAAAACCTTATGCAGAGGTTCCTTGTTCAACCAACAGTAAGCTCATTTTAAGGCATTGGTTAGTCATTCTCGAGAAGATCATTTGGAACAGGGAAGCATGGAAGAGGAAGAGACCGTTAGCGTACATGTGGTCGTCCAAGGAAAAGTGCAAGGAGTGGGTTTTCGAATCTTTACTGAACAAGAGGCCAATCAAAGAGGATTGCATGGTTGGGTCCGTAACCATCCAGATGGGACGGTCGAGGTAGAAGCTGAAGGCCCAAGGCCAGAGGTCGAGGCATTCATCAAAATTCTCCGAGAAGGGCCTAAATTCTCTCACGTTTCACAAATCATAGTTGACTGGAAAGATGCAAACAGGCACACTCACGGGTTTACCATTCAGCGAAGCTAAGCCTGTTCTCTTCTTTTATCCTGAGGCAGTTGTCAGAGAATGAATGTAGGCAATCTTCTGAATGATTTTTGAGAATGTTGCATGGATTATAAATCATATATTCGAGAAGTTCCGGATTTCCCAAAACCCGGAATTTTGTTTTATGACATTACGACCCTCTTAAAAGAACCAATTTGTCTGCGAGCTATTATTGACGAGTTAGTCAGGAAATATCAGGGGGCTGGTATTACCAAGGTCGTGGGTATCGAATCACGTGGGTTCATACTCGGCAGCCCCTTAGCCTATCATCTCAATGCAGGGTTTGTACCTGTCCGAAAGCCTGGAAAACTGCCTGCTGATGTTTTTGAGGTGAATTATAATTTAGAATATGGTTCGAATTCACTCTCCATTCATCGAGATGCCATTCAAGGCGGGGAGTCCGTCCTTATTCTTGATGATTTGTTAGCTACAGGTGGGACCGCGGCGGCGACGGCTCATTTGGTTCGTCAAATAGGTGGAAAAATTGCAGGTATGGGTTTTTTAGTTGAATTACTAGGGCTTGAGGGTCGAAAAAAATTGGATGGTCATGCCGTCCATTCATTGATCAGTTATGACTAAATCTAAAAGGGAAAATTATTCGTAAGATTTAATAGATTTTTGTGCCGATGTACCGGAAATGATCCTCATGAAGGGTCATGAGATTGTTAACCTCCGAATGGGGAAGGGATTGCATCTATGGCCACACGATCGGGGAAGAAAGAAACCAAACCTACCACGACCCGTGTGAAAAAGGTAGCGCCTAAGCGTGCCACAAAGGCTGCTGCTGTGTCCTCTCCAAAAAAGGCTATGAAAAAAGAAAAAGCTAAAGAGAGCCAAACATCTACTACTAAAGCTCGAAAAAAGGTTATGAAAAAAGAAAAAACTAAAGAGAGTCAAACATCTAGCGTCGCTCCCAAAAAATCTAAGAAAAAAGATGGATCTGAAGATCGTCATGCCTCATTGAGAGAAATCTTACTTGCCAAACGTGAAGCGTTGATTCAAGAAATTAAGCAACAACTTGGGCAATCTGTTACTGAAGAGCAACAGCGTCGCCTGGAAGCTGCCATGGATAGTGGCGATCAAGCTTTGGTGGATTTAGAACGTGAAATGGGTATTTCTCTGCAAGAAATGCGTAACCGAGAGCGTCAACTCATTGACGATGCGTTGGATAGTTTAGATGAAGGCACCTATGGTATGTGTGCCGATTGCGGAGAAGAAATCAGTGAAAAACGTCTTCACGCATTGCCCTTTGCCCGCTTATGTGTCGAATGCCAATCCAAGCGTGAACTCATGGATAAAATTGAGCGTTCAGAACAACGATCTTAAATCATACGCAATCTGTCCGTACTTCACCGTTTAGCATCAAGCAGACTTCTGATACTTGAGCCTTTTGGCTCTTTCTTATGCTCTATGTCTCAGATGCCTGTTATCTGAGACATAGAAAAATAGGGTTATCGCTCCTTCATCGTTGCTTCATCACGAAGTCGAACAGAAAAGCTAAAACAAAATATGGTATCTACCCCCGTTGTGATCTTAGCGAGTGGTGGTTTAGATTCCACGGTGACCGCCGCTCTTGCGAAGGCCGAGGGACATGTACTGCATTTGTTGACGATCAACTATGGGCAGCGGCATGAATTTGAAATTGAATGTGCAAAAAAGATTGCGGCCTGGATTGAGGCAAAAGATCACAAAATTCTCCAACTAGACTTAAGGCTCTTTGGTGGATCGGCATTAACGGATCAAACTCCTGTGCCGACTGATCGGCCATCTTTCGAACGAGAGAAGGGAATTCCGGTAACCTATGTCCCTGCACGAAACACCATTTTTTTGAGTGTAGCCTTGGCTTATGCTGAAGTACTCAACGCCACAAAAATATTTTTTGGTGCAAATATTCGAGACTATTCAGGCTATCCAGATTGCCGACCTGAGTTTATTCAGGCATTTATGGAAGTGGCCAAACAAGGGACGCGTCTTGGGCAAGCGGGACAATCTATTGAAGTCTTGGCCCCATTACTGTTTATGACCAAACGTGAGATTATTCTGAAAGGTCAAGAGCTTCAGGTGCCGTTTCAATTAACAAGTAGTTGTTATCAACCTGGTTTAGATGATCGTCCTTGTGGTCATTGTGATAGTTGTCTGATTCGAAAAGAAGGATTCCAAGAAGCGCAAATATGTGATCCGGCAATGATGAATTCTGGTGCAAAGGAGAGATAATATGAACCGTTGGCAAAAACATCATGCGATCAAAAAGATCATTATGAGCCTGTGTTGTGTGTTCGTCTTGGGGTGTTCAGAAAATGGCTCAAATGCACAAAGTGCTTCAACGGCAGCACCAACTATTCTGGCATCGACAGAAAAACCTTTGCCGGCTGAATTCAATGAAGGAGAAGAGAAATTTAATACTTTCTGCTCTCGTTGTCATGGGCCTCAGGGACAAGGAACCAACAATGGACCACCCTTGGTCCATAAAATTTATGAGCCCAGTCATCATGCGGATATAGCGTTTCAGCGAGCCGCGGCACAGGGCGTTCGGGCTCATCATTGGAAGTTTGGAAATATGCCAAAAATTGAAGGTGTGACTCCGGAGGATGTGACGCACATTGTTGGGTATATTCGGTGGCTTCAGCGTCAAGCGGGAATAAAGTAGACAGTACCTTATGGCATATTCTGCTCAAGCTCATGCACGAGTGCCTGAATTCGTGTAAATCCTCCCTGCCAGAATTTTCGAGAACTCACATCTACTCCTAGTGGTGTCAGGAGTGCCTGAGGGCTCGCCGATCCGCCTCCCGCCAAAAGTTCCAAATATTTGGGGATAAATGGTTGTCCTTCTTTTTTATATTGCTGGAACAGCGCCATGACCAGTAAATTTCCAAAGCTGTAGGAATAGCAATAAAACGGACTCGCATAAATATGTGGAATAACTAACCATTCCCAACGAAATTCCTCTCCAACCTTGACCGTCTGGCCAAATTGTTCCCGCAATAATGTGAGGTACATGTTTGCCAATTCATCAATCGTTGCACCTGAGCCGATCATGCGATGAGCTTCGCGTTCGAATAGCACAAAAAAAGCCTGACGCATAATCGTGGCATAGGCATCATCTAGTTGTCCGAGCAGCAGACTCACTTTGCTTGAGCTGTCGCGCTCCTGAGCAAGCAAAGAATCCGAGAGCAATTGTTCTCCAAATATTGATGCCGTTTCAGCCAAAGGCAGAGCTGCGTGGAAGGTCAAAACAGGATGGTTCTCAGCCAACATGGCATGAACGGCATGTCCCAACTCATGGGCAAGGGTCGAGACATCCCGAGCTTCTCCCGTGAAGTTAACTAACACATACGGCGTCTGTTTGGGATGGACGCTATAGCAAAAGGCCCCACCCATCTTTCCTGGCCGGAGAGCCGCATCTATATGTTGCTGACGAATAACCCGAGAAGCTAGAGTTGAGAGTGTGGGTGAAAAGTTTTGGTAGGCTTCCAGCACTAAGGCCTCAGCACGAGGAAAGGTATAGCGGCGAAACTTTGCGCCATAAGGGGCATATAAATCATAACGATGAAAAGTTTTGAGCTTGAGAAGGCGTTTTTTAAGTTGAAAATATTCTTGGAATACACCAACATTTTTTCTGCAAGTAGTAAGAAGCGCATCAACGGCTTGGTCGGGAAGGTCATTGGCCACATTTCTGACGGCAATTGGAGAAGAATAGTGGCGTAAGGCGAGACCTTCATTGCCCCAATCTTGGACCAAATGTTTATACAAATCTCCTAAGACGTCTCGTTGTGCTCCATACACCTTAAACAGCGATTGATAGGCTCCTCGACGAATAGATGTCGAAGGATGACGGACGTAGCTCATCAATTGTTCGCGGCTCAAATGCTTCGTACGGCCTTGATGTTTGAGTGGAAAACTCATGCTATTCGTGGTCACCCCGTACATGGCTTCTAAAGCCTGACGACCGGTCGTATTTTTGATAGTGACAATACGTTCTTCGGATTCAGATAACGTATGATGTTTTAATCGTATGAGGGTGTCCAAGTAATACCGATATTGTGGAGCGCGGGCAGAAAGACGGCTCGCTTGCTTCGGCGGGAGACTTTGCCACCACAAATCAAAAAAGAAGAGTCGAGGAGAGAATTGAGCCAATCGACTCTGAACCCGATTTTCAAATGCCCGCGCTGTTTGGTTTTTTGTGTTTTCTGCTACCCACAAAAAGGCATAAGCTCCAAGCGTATTTAACCTTTCGGTAATGTCTTCAAGGAGTGTGAGAGCACCTTGAAACGTCTGATCAGATATTCCTGAAGTCAATCTTCTCCGTCGTCGTTCAAACGATGTAATCTTGGTTTTCAACTCCTTCTCAAGCCGTTGGAAATCTTTTCCAGGGCTGCATAATAAATCTTTGAGATTCCAGAAGGGCGAGCGAGATGACATGAGGATTCCTTTATCTGCTTAAGAATCGGACAACGTAAAGGCTAAATATAGCAATCAGTAGACTGCTTATCAAAATATTTTAGAATACGAGCAGAATAGATATGCTTGTAGCTGCGAGTTGATAATAATAAATTGAAAACTTGTTACCAGGTATTTTAAACAAGTTATTCAAATTTTTACGATGAGGTGGGAAAAGGTAAGAATAAGTCGCACGTAATCATTTGCTTCATGATTAATATTTCTGACAACAGATTAACTGACTTGAGCATGCTGCTGCTTTGGGTGACGATTGGCCACCATGTTGGTTAGCTCGAGGAGAATTCCCTCGTAGTCATCATTAACAATATTGACATAGATAAAGTTCTTTGCTTTGGCATGCAGGCCCATATAGTCAATCTGTGAAAAAGGTGGTGGGGTTCCCTTATGTAACACAATAACAATGGGCATGGTGTCAACATGACCGTAGGTGGCTAATAACTTCGGCACCATTCCGGCTCGAGGTCCAATAATAATAATGTCAGCAACGAGAATGGAGTGGAGTAAATCACAAAGTTTCCTTGGATGTTCGCCGAGTATTAATGTACTACCGCCTATAGTTGTGAACTTCTTAAATGCCTTTTCATCATATGATTTTGCACTTTTTATAAGATTTTTCAATTGATCTTTTGTGAGGTTAAGGTTTTTCACCCCTTTAAGGGTAAGCTGAGAGAAGGCCCTCGTAAATCCATCAGAGAAAATCAGAGAAGAACAATCGGTGTCTTGGAGATGGGACAGTATTTTTTTTATGAACTGATAATATTCATCAAGGTGGAGCACTCTATTGTCGTATTGAATGTCGCTGAATGTTTTATATTCAACTAACTTCTTTAACCAAACAGGAATAAACGTGTTCCATGGTGTTTCTATTACGGCAACGTCTCCTTGCCGAACATGCATCACTATTTTTAGTTTGCGCTCCTTGAAAATTGATTTCCATGGATGTCGCTGTTTTGCTTCGAAATAGGTTTTATTCAAATTCAGTCCATCTTGGTAATTAGGAATATTTGAATGAATGAGCTCCCCCATTAAATATGGGAGGCTGGTAGCCCTAAACGTCACTAAGGTTTTTTTCTTTCCAGGGCTTTTTTGCGAAAGGAAATTTCTTATGAAATATTGCAGTTCTTCAAAGGTCTTTATGCTATTTTTTTCTAGAGTACTATCGCCTAATTCCAAATCGATCTTTTCTAGGTCCTCCATAGTTGGAATGGAAATATTTCTCCTAGCTAGATAGGAATTGAAGCCTAAAAAATCATAGGGATCAGGAAAGGATTTGCCTTCTAAGCGATGCCAATAGTCATAGAACTTTCGACATAACTTTCTGTATATATTGGTAATGGGATGAGGATTAACTAATGGGGGCACCATGCCTAGGGGTGGGGGAGGCAATGCCCTCTGGGGAGAATGAAAAGGGGAGTGGATATAGTGATAGCCTAAAGAAAGCCCAAGTTTGTAGAAGACGGAAAATTCTAGTATTTGGTCTGAAAGACCAGATGGAAGAGGATTAATACTAAAATAGGTGTCAGTCTTGAAACGAACAGCTTCAGTCTTCATAGATATCTACAACATGACAAAGAAAAGGCCTGAAATTGAGGTAAGTCGATAGCTACACCTACCATTACGGGCATAATATGATTGATCAATTTGCTATGGTTTAACACATTGTGCAGATCAAGAATCTGCTAAATCATCTAATTAAGAGTTATGTGTTATGTCAAATATACTGTCTGACAGGTTATTTCCATAACCCACATGGAGGGGGATGGCTTCTCCAGGCTATCAACAAACCGAATCTATCAAGAAATTGTTGATTTTAGGATTTTGTCGATCTAGTAAACTAGATATTGAAATAGAATGTATCCTCTATTCGAATACGCTACCACATATGCGTGCATTATTTGCTTCCATTGGCCAGTGCTCGGCTTCCCCGTTTCACATGTAGACAGTCCTCAGTTTAGCCTTAGTTAATGATGCTTTATTGAGATAAATAATCTATGAGTTCAAAATCAAGAAGAAAACATATATGATTCTACCTTTGCTGTATCATGCTTCGGTCATTTGGGTGACATTGGTTTAAGCCTAAGTCATACCTACCTTTGCAATAAGCAATTTCCAGCTCTTAACAAACGAATACCTATGAACAGTGCGCGAGTAGATCTCTTGGTTGCCGATATCCAATTTCAACATAATTGCTCCTACTCATCAGCCTTGCAGATTCTATATTGTGGTTGGAATTGCGGTTTCTTTTCGAATTGTAGCGTCACACTTAGTTATTTAATTAACTTATACCTACAGAATATTGCTCCCTGTAAAATTGATTTTTCACGAGGCTTCAGTTACTTCAAAACACCGACCCAAATTGAAAAACAAGAAGACACATTCAAAGATTACTTTACAATAAACAGCGAAGTGAATATCAATCTTGGGTCGAAGGTTTTGGTCCCTAACCATCATGGAATTTATAACAGAATAGACTTTAGTCAATATAACCCGTTCATCCAAAAGTACTTTAGTCTAAGTCCGGCTATTGTTGAACTGAAGGGCTGGCTCATTGATAAATACCAGGTGTGCCTTTCAAAAACTCTAGTTGTTTTCTATAGAGGGACTGACAAGGATAAAGAAGTGCATGTCGCACCCTATGAAATGTTTATTCAAGAAGCTGAAAAAATTCTTCAGAAATATCCTGATTTTAGAGTGCTGATTCAAACTGATCAGAGCCAGGTTCGTCTGGCATTTAAACGGCATTTTGCTGATAAGTGTTTCTATTTCGAAGAGCTACCGGTAACTTCAGGGAAACTTGTAATGCATAAATGTGATTTACAGCAACTTGAGATGGATAAGTTTGAATTTGGTCGAAGGTTGCTTGCTGTTACTCATTTGATTTCAACATGTCATACCATCATCACTCATACCGGGAATATGGGGCTGTGGGTGTGTTTGTTTCGAGGCAATTCCCATCGAGTTATTCAGCAGTTTCAAGAGTTTGGAATGCTATCCCCCTCTATGTATTCATTAATAACAAGCTATTATGTGAAGCGACTGCTTCGTCGCCTTAAGAGACCACTTAATTTTCCTCAATCTATGGCAACACGTGAAGATGATGTTTTACCTCAATCAGTGAATACACAATAAGCGGGAAAATGGTTGTCTGTTTGTTTAGCCTATGGCTGTTTTTCGATCACGCAACATCTTAGAAGTTACGGGTTCGTATCGGGGAGGAGGGTAGGTCTCCTATCGTCTCTTCAATGGCTCATCACTAGCTAGATACTTCCCAATCAATCATGTTTTTGAAGACTAGTAATGGGCAGAGTTGACATTTTAGCTTCTCCTGCAAGGGGAGCGCCACAGAAACGCAGAATTTTTTGAAGGGGCTTAGAAAGAATGGAGCTGGCGACAGGGATCGAACCTGCGACCTGCGGTTTACAAAACCGCTGCTCTACCAACTGAGCTACGCCAGCAATAACATTAACATCGGGATCATCATATCAAAAGTTGTGGTAAGGGACTAGGAGGTTTTGAGAAAAGATTTTGGGCTTCTAAAGGACTTTAAGACATATCGAGTAAGACTTTTAAGGTTCCCGGTTGCGAGGCTTGTTCCATAGCTTTGACTCCTTTGGATAATGAGTATCGCGCATGAATTAGGGCTTCCACCTCAATCATTCCACTTGCTAATAGGCGAAGCGCCGGAGCAAATGGACCGCAACGTGACCCAATGACGGAAATTTCGTTAATCACTAATTCCGTCATATTGACTAACACCTCTCCATGATACGTTGATTTCAAGACAATCATTCCTCGTGGCCGAACGAGTCTAGCAGCCATGGTCAGTCCTTGAGGACTTCCTGTGGCTTCAACGATGATGTCTGCACCAGGCGGGATATCTTTGATTTCGGATGTCACTGTAATGCCTTTTCTCTGAAGCCAACTATGATTTTCACAATGTCGACCCAGAAGTGTAACGTGACACCCCGACAACACCAGTACTTGTGCGCAGAGTAACCCTAATTTGCCATCTCCGATAATGACGACGCGGTCTTTGGGTTTGATGGTGACGAGTTGTGGAATTTCACAGGCGGCGGCTAACGGTTCAATAAACACGGCCTGCTCATTTGATATTTCTTCAGGGAGCGGATAGAGATTTTCAATGGGCAGCGAGAGATAATCCGCAAAGGCTCCGTCGCGCCCCATGATTCCTAACGTTGTACGATTAGGGCAATGGGTCGGTCGCCCCTGCGAACAGGTTTCACAGACTCGACAGGCGGCATTAATTTCGCCAACCACGCGTTTTCCTATCAGTGAGGTATGGTTCGGCGCCTGATCGACCGTACCGACAAACTCATGTCCAAGCACTCCCTGAAAGTCCATATAGCCTTTCATTAAATGTAAATCGGTTGAACAGATTCCTGCTTGCAGGACTTGGACGATGGCTTCTTCCGGCTTAGCCCCAGGTTTTGGTCGATCTATTTGGAGACGAAGGTTTGGTTCAAGTACTAAGCCGCGCATGGTTTCTCACATGTCAACATTGATCTATATCATTTCGAAACAGTCGTCATTTTAGCAAATTGACAAATGACCTTCAGTAGCTGAATGAACAATCTATGAATCTCAATGAACAAAATATGAAACTGTGCAGAAAAATTGGTTTTCGGAAAGATTTTTAAAAATTGGTCGATGGCATAATACGGAATCACTTCTCTTTCGAAATAGGGAGGCCATGATGTTTCCAGGATTCGCCACAGCTCTATCAGGAGTTCAAGCTGGCAGTCGTCTTCTTGGTGTCAGCGCCCACAATATTGCGAATGCTCAGACAGAGGATTTCAAACGAACGCGAGCCACGTTTGAAGAATCGTCGGTGGGTGGCGTCATTGTTTCATTAAGCCAAGACCAGAGACCAGGTCCTCAATTGCCGACTGGAGATGATCCCTTCACCTTTCGCCACGGGTCCAATGTTGCTGTAGAAGAAGAGCTGATCAATACATTGAAAGCGACCAATCTTATTGAAGCTAATCTAGCAAGTATTCGCACTCAAGATAGGATGTTGGGCTCTTTATTAGATATTTTCGAATAGCTGAATACGTTGCTGACGAACAGTTCGAAGCTCTGTATATCGTTCTACTCGCCCTCCACATTATTTTCTAGCCGCAGTTTTCTATCATCCATTGTCGAACCTTTTACATATATGACAAACGCTGTTGCAATGGGTCGCAAGTCCCTCCTGTCGCTCGTCTGATATCCTATTCTGCTCTTGATTCCTCCCTGACATGGGGGATTAAGACCCTCTTTTTTTCATTCAACAACTCAAGGTTTCTTTAAAAGCTTAGCCGCTGGCCCTAAAAGGTAAAAATACCTAAGATTTGACTTTGAAGGTGGAGAAACAATTATTGTAGAATCAAATGGTTGTAGTGTTTTAATGGTTTTAGCCTTCAAAATGAAGATTAGGAACAAAGGTCTAAATCCGTAAGAGTTTATCTAACATCTTCTTTCAATTACGTTTTCCTCAAAAACAGGAGATTGGAATAATGCACATGTCACGGATGTTTTTGGGCTATTCGCGTTCCTTAGGGATTGCCCCCTTTTCGAGGTTCATGCTGCTCTTGATAAGTCTTGGCTTTGTGGGTGCTTTGTGTGGAGACGATTGGGTTTCCTCGAAGCAAGCGCAGGCAGCTCTTCCCGGAGCCTTTCTCGAAGGCTTTTCTGAAATTGTCGAAAAAGTTGGGCCTGCCGTGGTCAATGTCGCTGTAAAAAATGGTGGAAGTTCATCGAGACAATTGCCCCCAGGACCATTTGGTGGCCCTCCCGGTGGCGGTGGACCAGGTGGAGGCCCTCCCGGACGACCTCCTGGTGGCCCAGGCTTGAGTGCTGGCTCTGGAGTAGTCATTGACGCGCGTGGCTATATTCTGACGAATAATCATGTTGTCGAAGATGCCAAGGATATCAATGTGACTCTTAACGATGGACGGGAAATTCCTGCGACAGTTGTCGGAATGGATCCGAAAACAGACCTCGCCGTGATTAAAGTGAAATTAGAAAATGAGCAACTTCCCTTCATTCCATGGGGGAGCTATGACACTCTTCGTGTCGGCGATGTGGTCTTAGCGTTAGGAAGTCCATTTGGGCTGAAATCATCAGTGTCTTTCGGGATTATCAGCGCATTGGGTCGGGGGAGTGTGGGCATTACTGAATACGAAGATTTCATTCAAACCGATGCTGCCATTAATCCGGGAAATTCCGGTGGAGCCTTGGTCAATATGAAAGGGGAACTGATTGGGATTAACACGGCTATCTTTTCTCGGACCGGTGGGTCGGAAGGTGTGGGATTTGCTATCGCCGTGAGTATTGCAAAGGATATTGCCAATAGTTTGATTGATTCTGGAAAAGTTGTGCGGGGGTGGATGGGTGTGGCTATTCAGGAACTCACCCCATCCTTGGCAGAATCCTTTCAGTTGCCCGAAGGGCAAGACGGCGGAGTGCTCATTAGTGAAGTGCATGAAGACGGGCCTTCGGCAAAAGCTGGACTGCAGCGTGGTGATGTGATTTTGGAATACGGCAATGAATCGGTAAAAGATGTCAATCACCTGCGTAATATTGTGGCTCGAACAAAAGTCGGAAAACAAAAAGAGATCAAAGTGCTAAGGGAAGGAAAGGAAACGCCATTAACCTTGGTGTTAGGAGAGCGGCCGTCTGATCAAGTCTTGGCCAAGGCCGCCCCCCCAGGAGAAAAGCCGCCAGCCATGGATAAACTCGATAATGTGTTATCTGGATTAACCGTTGAGGCTCTTTCGAAAGATAATCGAAATCAATTCGGTATTCCAGAAGAGGCTAAAGGCGTAGTGATCACCAAAGTGGAATCTGGGAGCGAAGTGGAAGCTGCGGGGCTCCAACCAGGTGATCTTCTTCAGGAGATCAGCCGAAGTGCGGTAAAAAGTCTGGATGACTATAAGCAAATTGCCTCAAAGATTCCTAAAAAAGAACTCGTCGTTCTTTTGGTCAGCCGTCGAGGGAATAACTTGTTTGTGGCGGTGAATCCTAAATAACCTCACAACTCATGCAAAGAGGGAGGCATCACGCCTCCCTCTTCTTTTTTAGGACACTCAGAAAATATATGGCTAAACAAAGTCAAATGGGTCAGTGGTTTGAAGAAAAAGTCTTTAAACCCTTGGAAGATAAGAAGATGCCCGTTATGGAGCATCTTCATGAATTTCAACATCGTCTGACTCGTGCGGTTGTCGTGATGGCTTTGGTGTTTGTGGGGACATTCTTTTATGCCGATGCGCTTGTCACGTGGCTGAGAGTCCCACTACAAAATTATTTTATTTTGGATTCATGGGAATGGGTTCCTTCGGATTTACCTAAGATTCCCTTAGTGTTTCTTGCACCGGCTGAAGCTCTCTGGCAAAACGTGAAGGTCGCTGGTCTGTCTGCCTTAGTGCTCACCACGCCGTATTGGTTATGGGAGGTGTGGCAATTTGTGGTGCCTGGGCTCCATGCGCAAGAACGGCGTTTTGTTGCTCCATTTACAGCGATTAGTACGGTTGCATTTTTTCTAGGGTTGACCTTTTGTTTCTTTTTTGTGCTCCCCTTTGCCTTGCACTTTCTTCTTTCCTACGGATTGGCTTCAGGGTTTATTGCTCAAATCTCCATTGCCAATTTTGTGGGATTTATCTTGTGGTTTCTCTTGGTCTTTGGGCTGATATTTGAGGTGCCGTTAGCCCTGACGCTGATGGCTAAATTGGGTTGGGTCGATGCCCCCTTATTAAGGCAATACCGAAAGTGGGCTTTTCTAGGGTCTTTCCTGTTTGCTGCGATTTTGACACCGACGCCTGATCCGTTTAACCAATGTATTATGGCCTTGCCCATGTATTTCTTTTACGAAGTTGGAATTATCAGTGCCCAAATATTTGGGAAAAAGAAACCGAAGGAAACCGAGGATGAAGTTTCGGATAGCCCTGCCACCCCTGCGGTTGCTCGTCCTCTTGCTCAGCCGGCAGGAGCAGTGACCGCTGGTGATGATGACTATGTCAGTGTTCCAGATTCAGGTCCACGATAACGGTAGATGTGGCAAAGAGAAAATGGTGATATGGCGTGATCGGTGTGGCTGCTCTGATGATTAGTCAGAAAGTGTTTTCAGGCCAAGAACCAGATGGTTGTCGAAAAATCTTAGAAGATACCTTGACGAACTACCAAATGACTCTCTTATCCTATGAAGTTCTCTCTGATCAGCGCGATGTGATCGTTCAACGCCTGAGGGCACATTGTCAGGAAGGGACTTCACCCGTTGTGCTGACTCTTGGTGGAACGGGAGTACGACCAACCGATTGGGTCCCTGAGGCGACCAAGGAAGTCATTGATAAGGAAATACCCGGGATAGCAGAAGCCATGCGTGCGGAAAGTCTCAAAAAAATTCGCACGGCGATGCTTTCTCGAGGGATTGTCGGCATTAAGGACAAGACTGTCATTATTAATTTGCCTGGTAGTGCAAAGGGCATCAAAGACAATTGTGAGGTTGTCTTACCTCTTCTTGATCATATCGTTCAAAAGATAGGGTATGTCGAAGAAAAGAACAGCGTGATATGAACAAAGCATGAATAGGTCGTCTGAGATCATGAAATTTTATTGGCTTTATTTTGGAGGAAGAGAATAAATGGCAAGCGAACTGAAAATGGTGCAACCGTCGCCCTCGTCAAGTGGCGATGTCTGTACCTATATGTGGGCCTGTGCAATTTGTGACGAAACCGAAACCTGTCAGAAAGATCGAGAAGGCCATAGCCGATGGCTCGTGAACAAACGAATGGAACGGATTGAACATAAAATTCTCGTCATGAGTAACAAAGGTGGCGTTGGAAAGAGCACCATGACGACGAACTTAGCGATTAGTTTAGCCTTGAAGGGATATGAGGTGGGGGTGTGTGACATGGATATCCATGGTCCTAACATTCCTAAAATGATGGGCGTCGAGGGGGAAAAGCTCAAAATTAGTACTGGTGGAGGAATCATTCCTCATCAAGTGTATAATCTGAAAATTGCGTCGATGTCCTTTCTTTTACAGAATTCTGATGATCCTATTATCTGGCGCGATGCGTATAAGTTTGAATTTATCAATCAATTGTTGGGCGGAGTTGAATGGCAAGATCTCAATTATTTATTCATTGATTTGCCTCCGGGTACTGGGAATGAATCCGTCACGACGATGGACTTGATTGGCGATGTCACCGGTTGCGTGATTATCTCGACTCCCCAGGAAGTGTCGTTATTAGATGCTCGAAAGTCCGTTACCTTTGTCAGAGATAGTGAATTGCCGATTATTGGCATTATCGAAAACATGAGCGGTATGGATTGCCCGCATTGTCATAAGGAAATTGAAGTGTTTCGGAGAGGTGGGGGAGAAGCCTCCGCGGCCGATATGAATGTGCCGTTCCTTGGGCGAGTGCCACTTGATCCAGAAATGGTGTTGCAATGTGACCGAGGGGAACCGTATGCCCTATTTCATTCTGATCTGCCGACGGCAGATGCGATTCATGGCGCGGCAAATAAAATCGAAGAGTTCTGCAAAAAGAAAGGTTCCTTGGTCAACGTCTCAGCACGTCCGGCGCCATTTAAAAAGCCATAATTGTTCAGCCACGTCACATATTGAGTTTCCATGGTCTTTAGGAATGTAGGCATATCATGTCTTTAACGTCGTTAATTACCGCGCAGCACATTGTGCTAGAGGCGACCAGTCAATTGGGTTGTGAAAAAGTTGGGTTGCTTGATGCGTTAGGCCGCGTGTTGGGAGAAGATATTATTGCCCCACGTGCAAATCCTCCTTGGGATAATTCAGCAATGGATGGGTTTGCCGTTCGGTGGGCCGATATTCATTCTGAACATGCCATTGCCAAAATTCCTGAATTAAAAATTGTCGAAGACGTAGCCGCTGGCGCCGTCGCCACAAAATCTGTCGGACCTGGGGAAGCTATTCGCATCATGACGGGAGCACCTATGCCGGCTGGGGCGGATACGGTCGTGCGTGTTGAATATACCGAACATACTGAAACGTCGGTTCGAATCATGATGGCTGAATATGGACAAGGGGCAAATATTCGACCAAAAGGAGATGATGTTCGAGAAGGAGATTGTATTATTGCCAAAGGCACGCAACTGCGGTCCGGAGAGATTGGCATGTTGGCCATTTTGGCAAAATCTTTTGTGCTCGTTCATCAACGACCACGCGTGGGGATTCTGTCCACTGGAGACGAGTTGGCTGATCTTGATGAGTCATTCGATGAGAATAAAATTGTCAACTCCAATAGCTATGGTATTGCCGCTGGTGTGCAAGAAGCCGGAGGTATTCCGGTCTTATTGGGCATTGCAAAAGATAATCCGGATTCATTGAAAGACAAGATTCGGCAAGGGGGGACTTGCGATATTCTTGTGTTATCCGGTGGCGTCTCGATGGGAGATTATGATTTCACCAAGCCCGTATTTGCAGAGCTTGGGGCAGATATGAATTTTTGGAAATTAGCCATTCGGCCTGGGCAGCCTGTGGCCTTTGGAAAAATTCAAGGAAAATTGGCATTTGGATTGCCTGGAAATCCAGTGTCTTCCATGGTGACCTTTGACCAGTTAGTTCGACCGGCTATGAGGAAACTCGGAGGTCATAGAACCTGGGAACGTCCAATGGTCAAAGCGACATTCCAGGAGAAATTTTCGAAACAGACGGATCGTCGGCATCTTCTTCGCGGTGTGCTCTCGTATGAAAATGAAGCCTTGGTTGTCCGGACCACGGGTAAACAGGGATCGGGTATTTTGACCTCGATGGTCAAAGCCAACGGATTTATTGATGTACCTGAAGACGTCGAGAGCCTGGAACCAGGCGACGTGGTCACTGTGCAACTATTATCCAGAAATTTTTAGCCGATTTCATTCATGTGTTTCGATAAGCATTGATCATTCCTCAAATTTATTCAAGAATATGCAGGTTTCAACATGGTACCCCCTATTGTGTGTTTTGTGGGCCGCTCCAACAGCGGAAAAACCACTCTCATCGAACGATTAATCCTAGAATTAACAGGAGAAGGCTATCGAGTGGCCACGATCAAACATGCGGGACATGGATTTGATCTTGATACCGAAGGCAAGGATAGTTGGCGCCATAAACGGGCAGGGGCGAGCCAAGTGGTCGTATTATCCAAAAGTAGCTTGGCGATGTTTACCGATGTGTCTGAAGAGCTCCCGGTTGAGAACATTCGTGATCGTTACATCAACAGCGATATAGATTTAATTATTGCTGAAGGCTGGAAAAGCCAGGGGCTCCCGAAAGTGATTGTGGTGCGAGAGGAACTTCGAGAAGTGGATGTCTCTCTCGAAGGGTTAATTGCCGTCGCTTCGATCAAACCCATCGAGGTCGATGTACCCTGGTTTGATCGAGATGATGTCCAAGGGTTGGCCAAGGTCATTACCACCAAGTTCCCACGTCAAACAGATTTGTAAAGCTCATGGGTAAAAGTCTGACCCTTATCATGGCCACGCTTGTTGTGCTGGCCTTAGGAGGGGCGGCAGCCATTCCCCTCACCAATCAGCCCACCTTCTGTGCGAGCTGTCATACCATTAAACCTGCCTATGATTCCTGGACACGTTCGAGCCATAAGGACGTGACCTGTGTGGATTGTCATGTGAGGCCTGGAATTTCTGGGTTTATTGAAGATAAAGTATTGGCAGGGTTAGAAGACGTGGCCATTACGTTTTTTGGATCACCAACCGAACCACATAATCTTCAATCCCACGTGTCGACTTCCGTCTGTCTTGGCTGTCATCGTGCCATCCTTCGAGTCAATGAAGTGCCAAGCCGAGATTTACCGCCACCGGTGAAAGAAGTCGGATTGATCATGGACCATCGGCAACACATGCAAGCGTTTGATAAACGTGCTCAGGGAGAAGGCTGTACAACGTGCCATTCTCGTGTCGTGCATGGGGCACCGATTAAGGACTACCCCATTGTCATTCCCCGTGGACATGTGAAACTTGATGATCAACCCCATCCGCCCAATCTTCCAGAGGATTCATTGTTGTGGAAAACCACCATGGCCGATTGCATGCGCTGCCACGATGGCAAACAGACTCATGAGGGAAAAATCCTGAGTGACCGCTGTGAAACCTGTCACCTGCCAGATAAAATCGGTGGATTTTTATTTTAAGAAGGTCCTCCGTTTTCATGTCTAACCCTATTGTCCAAGTTCGAAATCTGACCAAGCGCTTTGGCGACTTTACCGCGGTCGATAATATTTCCTTTGATATTCATAAAGGGGAAATCTTAGGGTTGTTGGGGCCCAATGGTGCTGGAAAAACGACCACCATTCATATGTTGCTGGGGCTCATCACTCCCAGCTCAGGCACCATTCACATGTTTGGGCTCGATCTGGCTCAACATCGCGAAACGATTCTTCAACAAGTCAATTTTTCGTCCACGTATATTTCGATGCCGTTTTCCCTGACAGTCGAGGAAAATCTCAAGGTCGTGGCTCGGCTATATAGCGTCAAAAACATGCAACAGCAGGTGGATAGCATTATTGAAAAATTAGAGATGGAGGACATTCGCACCAGACTCACCCGAAAATTGTCATCAGGACAGATGTCCCGGCTCACGTTAGCCAAGGCGTTGATGACCGAGCCCAAAGTCCTTTTTTTAGACGAACCCACAGCGAGCTTAGACCCGGACATTGTCGATAAAATTAAGGCTTTTTTAAAAGAATACCAACGGAATGCCGGGTTAAGCATTCTGTATACCTCCCATAACATGCGTGAAATGGAAGAGATGTCGAATCGCATTATCTTTCTGCAACATGGTCAAATTGTTGCCGAAGGGACGGCAGACCAAATTGTCCAACGATATGCACAACGGGATTTAGAAGAAGTCTTTCTGAAATTAGCCAGGGAACCCAAAGCACAATGAACGTCGGACGAATTGGAGGACTCCTCTCTCGCCATTTATATCTCTATCAGCGTAGCTTTGCGCGCATGTTAGAGATTTTCTATTGGCCATTTTTAGATCTGGTCGTGTGGGGATTCATCACCATGTATTTGAAGGATGCGGGAGTCTCCCTTCATGGAGCCGTTGCCTTTTTCTTGGGCGCGTTAATTTTATGGGATGTCTTGTTTCGCGCTCAACAAGGAGTGGCTGTCTCCTTTCTTGAGGAAATGTGGTCTCGGAATCTCATGAATCTCTTTGCCAGTCCCTTGACGGTTGGAGAATATTTAGTCTCGACCATGATCATGAGTATTTTGAAAGTGACGGCGGTGGCCAGTCTCATGATGGTGTTCGCCTGGGTGTTCTATTCCTATGATATGTTGAAAATAGGATTCTCACTGCTTCCCTTTATTTTGAACTTGGTGCTCTCGGGCTGGATTATCGGCGTGTTGACGACCTCTATTATTATGCGTTTCGGCCAACAAGCCGAAGTTTTAGCCTGGGGGATGGTCTTTCTCTTTCAGCCGATTTCTTGTGTGTTCTATCCGCTTGAAGTTCTCCCATCGTGGCTTCAATCCATTGCCTGGATGGTTCCGCCTGCGCATATTTTTGAAGGGATGCGTGCGGTGCTAGTTGATGGGATCTTGCCCGTCACGCATATCATCTGGGCCACAGGTTTGAACCTGTTCTTCTTAGTGGCCATTGTGGCCTGGTTTTATCACACCTTCAACGTCTGCAAAGAGAAGGGCATGCTCGTACGTGTGGGTGAATAACCGGCTCTAACCTGAAGATCTCGGTGTTTCGTTTTTTGCCACTCATGTTGAGTGAGTTACCTGCAAGCCCTTCTTCCATTTCCTAGCTGATTCTCAATAATATGACTTTCCGGGTTTCGTCCCGGCGGCCGAGGTCCTTTTCTTTCGGGAAAATGACCCAAAACCATTGATGCCCAATCCGGCCTCATTACATGAGTTGGACGCGAATTCTATGAGCGCGGGCCAACTCGCGTGGCTCAAACAAGGCCCGCCGTTTCATAAGAGCGTCCATTCCTGGGGCCGGATAGCAGGGGCATCGGTAGTGAAGAAGAAGAGAACGTGAGGGAGGAATGTGGATGCTCAGAAGGGATCGTCGTATTCACGTTAGGCTATGTCTTTTTTGGGGAAATCAAAATCCAGGAGCTCTCCCTGAGTTTGGCTAATCTTTGACCATGTATTGGTTGGAAACGTCAAAACAGCCATACTGCAGGTTGGAACCTCTTCGAGCTGACTCCCACTCAGAGCATTAATCACGTGCGTAAACGTGGGGTTGTGACCGACGAACATGGCGCAATCAATGGCATCATTTAATTCTCGTATAATCACAAGCACATCGTTTGATTCGGCCCCATAAAGTCGTTCATCAATTTTCAAGTCTTCAATAGGATAGTCGATTGCTTCGGCCAAAATGGTTGCGGTGCTTTCAGCTCTGACGGCTGAGCTGGAGATAATAATTGAGGGCTGCGGTGTGCGCTCGCGCAATCGTTCTCCCATGTGTGGCGCATCCCGTTTCCCTCGATCGTTGAGAGGTCGGGCATGATCGGACATATTGGCATTGTTCCAGGAAGATTTGGCGTGACGAACGAGATACAGAGTTTTCATTTTGGTGCTCTATAGGATAATGAATGTTTAGTTTACAATCGTTGTTTATACCACAAATGATAGTCACGGGGTCTCGTCCCCTTACGATGAGGTCCTTTTGTTTGGGCCAGAGGACCTAAAACCATTGACGTCCAATTCGGCCTCATCAGATTAAGCGGACGCGGGAAGTAGGAAGGTGCACCAACTCGCTCCATTCAAACAAGGTCCCCCAATGCTTTAGGACAGACTTCAAGTTTTGCTATGATAATAACTTAACAATTTGATAAATTCCTCATCCTCGCTACAGCGTAAGAGTTGATGAAAAGTTAGATTCGCGGGTTTTCAGGGTGAGGTATTTTTCGGGAGTCGAGATGTTTAATTTTAGGGATATGACGATAGGGAAGAAAGTGGGCTTGGGTTTTGGGGTCACGACTCTTATTTTAATGGGAGTGGTATTGCTCACCATTCAGCAAGTAAAAACGATGGAGACAATCACGAAGAGGGTTGTCGATATTCGAACTCCCACGGCTCATGCCAGTCTGATGATGTTAAATGGTATCAACCATTCCCTGGCTTCGCTGCGTGGGTGGATACTCCTTGGAGATCCTAAATTCCAGACAGAACGAGCTCTTGCCTGGGCAGAACAAATCAACCCATCCCTGAAGCAGATGCATCAGCTTGCTCCCCACTGGACAGATCCTGAAAATAAGGCCCGGTTACAAACCATCGAAAAAGAAATCGATGATTTTAACAAGGTCCAACAGAAGATCGAAGATATGGCACAAACCCCGGAAAATTCTCCTGCACAAAAAATTCTATTTGATCAAGCGGAACCTTTGGAAAAAACCATCGTGGCCACCGTTTCTAAAATGATCAAGCAGAATATGAAAGGCAAAATTACTCCCCAAAATAGGCGACTGATAGAAATTCTCGCTAATATTGAGACGACAACCAGTCTGGCGTTGGAAAGAGCTGACGAGTTTTTGTTATCTGGTAAACAAGAATTTAAAAAGGAATCTCTGGAAAACTGGGGAAAAAGTGCTGCGTCTATGGAAGCATTAAAGGACAATGAACACAACTTAAGTAAAGAGCAGTTGAAGAATTTTGAATCCCTGCAAGGTGGACTCTATCAGTTCGAACCTTTACTGAAAGAAATTATCCGCATTCGGTCTGGAGAAGATTGGAACCGGGCTAATTATTGGGTGAAAACCGAGGCTGCCCCTTTAGGATTTCGAATCAAGGAACTCTTAAATGAAATGACTACGGTTCAGGAGCGATTGCTGGAAAATGATGTTGAGACGATTTCCAGCAGCACTCATTTTTTAATTGTTCTGTTAGTGGCATTGTTTGTGACGGCGGTACTGATCAGCGGCGTGTTGGGGGCAAACATCACTCGCTCAATCAGCGAACCCATCCTAGATGTTTGCAGACTGGCAGATGAGCTGGCGCATGGAAATGACAAAAACAAACGCCTCCCAGTTCATTCCCGAAATGAATTGGGCACCCTGAGCCAAAGTTTCAACAAACTTTTGGATCGATTGCAG
This sequence comes from uncultured Nitrospirota bacterium, assembly GCA_937139405.1. Taxonomy (GTDB): domain Bacteria; phylum Nitrospirota; class Nitrospiria; order Nitrospirales; family UBA8639; genus Nitrospira_E. Next base: position 115,647 of record CAKZPV010000034.1, on the reverse strand, counting down.
AAAGAGAAGTCACAAGATAACGACTGACTTCCTGCAAAAAATTACATGGAGGCATGCGCGCAAGGTACGATGTCTTTTGCAGTTGGAATTCCAAGATCACTTCCCTCCCACCAGGGGTGGCGTTATCGCGCTGAAATACTACGATACAGTCGTTCCAAATAATTTCCAAAGATTATTTCTTGTTGTTCTGCCTTTCCATTCTGTTCTCCGACGCCTGCTGTTCGGCCCTTGGGTCGGACGCTCCTGGTCTTCGGCGGACCGTGTTTGAGCGTAGCGAGTTGGTCCGCTCCTCTTCTGTGCGGCCGTCCCATCCCATCTGCCCGAACTGGGCGTCAATGGTTTTGGGTCCTTTTGCCGAAACAAAAGGACCTCGGTTGCCGGGCCGAAACCCGGCATTGTCCATGGACGAAACAGATTCCATTCTGCTGAGTAGAGCTTTAAAGTAAATGGAAATTATTTAGAATGGCTATAGTAGAATCACTCATCAATTGATGTCATTTTACCTCGCACAGATAACTCTAGACCGTTTTCTCTGAATTTCCTTATCCGCTCGTCAATCTTAGACCTGACCCTACGGTCCACAAACTTCGTTTCTGTCAAATCCAAGGTCACTCGCTTCCCTTCCAGAAAGAAACGATCAAGTTGTTTTCTTAGAGGAATCCATGAACTGAAAATGATGGAACCTCGTAAAAGAATCCTGACAGACTGATCCCGTTCATGAATGATCTTGGCATTCAATTTGAACATGGAGCCCCCGCGAATAAAACGGATGACCAACATGACTCCAATTCCAATGGCCAACCCTATTAAGAGATCAGTCGCGAGTACACCCAATATGGTAGAGATAAAAATAATGAACTGGTCTGTTCCCTCACGATACACCGACACAAACTCCTTGGGAGATGCCAGACGAGATCCTGTGATAACCAATAACGCGGCCAGGGCAGCGAGAGGAATTTGATTAATAACGCCTGGAATCAATGCCACACATAGCAGTAAAAACATTCCGTGGTAAAAATTGGCAAACCGGGTTCTTGCCCCGTTATCGATATTGGCTTTACTTCGAACAATTTCAGAAATCATGGGTAACCCACCAATGAAAGCCGACAAAGTGTTAGCGATACCGGTGGCCAACAAGTCTCGATCCAGATTGGTTTGTCGACCCCACGGATCGATCCCATCGATAGCCTTTGCACTGAGAATGCCCTCCAAACTTCCAATGATCGCAAAAAGAACTGTATATTTAATTCCAGTCTCCGTGGTTACGCCTGAAAAATCCGGAAAGGTGATGGCATTCAGCAAATTACCTGGAACATTGACTAAAAACTTTTCACCGAGTTCGTAGATATGATGATTGAAGGTATAAGACCCCTTTTCCCCAATTCCTAACAATATTGCTAATGGAACAGTGATCATTAACATCAACATGGGTGCGGGAATGACCTTCAATTTGGGATTTTTTATATAGCTATACACCACCACAATCGTCAGACCCATCATTCCAATAAACGCCACTTTCGGGTTCATGCTCATGACAAAGGAAGGGATACCAGCAAGTAACTCTAGAGGAGCTCCCTGTGGATTTAAGCCCATCAATACAGGAAATTGTTTGGTGATGATGATGATTCCAATGGAAGCCAGCAAACCGTGAATCGCCGCCTTTGGAAATAGCTTTACAAGGATTCCTACGCGAAAAAGTCCGAGTATCATTTGGTAGACGCCTGCCATCACCCCAACACCCAGCGCCAAACGATAGGCCTGAAAGTCCTTCGCAGGGTCCTCTCCGCCCGTATAACCAAAATCCTGAACGCAACCTAATGCAATAACAATTAAACCAGCAGCAGGTCCCTTAATCGTCAGTTCTGAATTGCTCAGGAAGGTGGCAACGAGACCGCCAATAATTGCCGTAAAGATGCCTGCCACCGCGGGATATCCCGAAGCCAGAGAAATTCCCAGACACAGCGGCAACGCAATCAGAAAAACTAAAAATCCAGAGAGAATGTCGTGTTTCGCATGGGTTTTAAACCCGTCAAGATTCCCCTTGGGAATGTCAGTAGCATCGGATGATCTACTCATGGCTATGGTTTCCTCAATCGTCTGCTTTAACACGAATCCGTACTGGTCATACTCCCAGTAGGTTAATTGTGAACGAATAAAAGTGAAAAGTTAAGAGCATCCTTAAAGACTACTAAGTTATCGTCAAATGTCGTGTTTGAGCAAATTGATCACGTGGTGACCGAATCGGGGGTACTTGTTCGATTCCATCAAGACATGGAATGGCCGTAATGATTTTAAGCAATTCATTGAAGCCTCGTAATCATTTCCACGTGTTCTCCGTGCATTGTCCAAGCTTGAACATCATGTACAGTATGCCGTCACGCGTCAGACATCCCTTGGCATGGGGGACCCCATTATAGAACAAGCGCTATGTATCATTTTCCGTAATGCCGGGTTTCGGCCCGGCAGCCGAGGTCCTTTTGTTTCGGCAAAAGGACCCAAAACCATTTTGACCGTGACATGACCCCCTGCCTTCGCAGGGGCAAGCTCTTCGGGTGCCTTGCGCGGTTCACCGACACCGGCGGTGGGCAAACTCGCTTCGCTCAAACACTGCCCACCTTTTCTCCGGTGTCGGTTCCACTGCTCAGCCATGCCACCAGGCCAGGGGGAACCTATGGGGGAGGCATCGGTCAGTGTTGAAGAAAATATTGTCGAAGCGTAGGGTATTCCGTTGTACTCAAACAGGTTTCCTCAAATATCCGAATTCGGTCCTGAATTTATCAAAACTCATAACAGGGAGAATCAAGATGGGAAAAGTTTATGGTTGCCTATTACGGAGGAACTCAGCCGAGTTCACAAGAAGAGGGCTTGGCGCAGATGGAGAAATGGAAAATGTGGGTTGAAAGTCTTGGTGAGAAGGTCGTAAATCCAGGCACACCGTTAACCGATTCAAGAATTGTCACATCAAAGACTGTGAAAGATGATGATGATCCTAATGCAATGAAAGGGTTTGCCGTAGTCGAAGCGAAAAGCATGGAAGCAGCCGTCGAAATCGTCCAATCAGACCCGTTTCTAGAAAATGGCGGAACCATACGAGTCTCTCAGATGATGGAAATGCCCTGATTCAAATCCCGAATAGCCTATTTTTATTTCCGTTCTCTGAGAAAAGTACTGAGTAAAAACAGACTTGACCCGTATTCATATTTGAATTTAATTTTATGCGTAATTAGTTCGGTCTAAGAATCAGCAAGTTCCTTCATCATTCTGAACCATTCAGTAATATCGCCATCCTGATCAATTTCGTCCAAACGCTCTTTTGTCATGAATGAAGCCGCAGAGTTGTTAAGGGTTTTCTTCGTCTTGGAAATTTTCTTCTTCTGTTCTGCTTGATCTAACTCCGTCCATGCTTGAGGGCTTCCAGAAGCAATATGCACCCCTTTGGCGACTTCCATTGGTAAATCTTCAAAACTTGAAAAGTTGGCCGAAAGATGAAGGGGAATATTATTTTCAGCAAAGGCCGTATTAATTGCACTAAAATGTAAATAATTCTCCATTTCCTTTTTTCCTGTGTGGAGGGCCTTACATCTTTCTCTTTGATTGATTTCATCAGCCGCAGCCTTATATTTTGGATTAGCCGGTGGTTGAGTATCCCGATCAAAAAGATGAAACTCAGGTCGGTTCAATTTTTCTAACCGTGAAATCCAATAGGCCAAAGTTGAACCTCCTAAAGGAAAGAAAATAAGTTCCCCATTTATTTCCATTTTTTCTAAATCGAGGACATCTGTGCCAGCGAGTCTAAACATTTTCGCCATATGTTTAAGAAACGTTATGTCATTCGGACCTTCAACTCCAACAAAAAGTTTAACGGAATTATCAGGAAGAATTCCTAATGATTGGGCCATTAACTTGTTTGTATCATTGCCTCCTTTAACTACTTCTCGCGTCTTGTCTGACTTCTCATGAATATAACGGAGGCATGTATTCGGTAAGGACCTTGCAAGCATAGGTGTGTGAGTTGTAATAAGGACTTGGTTTTCTACTGATAATTCTATTAAAGCACTAAGTAACCTTCGCTGATTATTGGGGTGCTGACTAGTCTCTGGTTCCTCAATCGCATATAGGACTGGGGCGTTGTCCCTTTCTTTCCCTTGCTGTTCTGCTTTTGCACGGAAAAAATTCAGGAGTACCAGACGCCTCACTCCACTTCCTCGCTTGTTGAGGGGGATATCTTCGTCGCCAGTTATGCTTACCTTAAAAAGAGACTCCCATTTGGATGTGGTAAATTGAGGATTAAGTTGCTGGGACAGACTCGGATCCATTTCATTTAATTTCTCCAAAGTTTTTTGAGCAATTTTTTTGACTTCAGATTCAACATGGGAGACGATGTTTTTTAGCTCGGCTTCTTTCTGTTTAATTGCTTCTTTTACTGCTACTTTTAAAGGGTCTTGCGCTTCTGCATCTTGGTCCGTGCTCGCCCGGTCAGATTTGAAAAGTGCTAATACTGGAATATAAGTTTTGATCCCATCCCAAGTCTTCTTTGCATTTTCTTCATTGAGAGGGACCAAGGCCGCCTTCAGTTTTAGTTCACCGATCGTTTCGCGAATACGTTGGCGAAGCTGAGCATTGATTCTTTGATCGACACCAATAAGGTCGACATTTAGATCTTTTGCGCGCCTTTTTAGGTCTGAATTTTTAAGTTGTAACAAGTTTTCAGTTCCATTTGCTGTTGGATGTACTGCATAGGCTGCAATGTTGGTACATTTAGGAGTAGCAATGTGGCCACTATAGGTTTTGTGGATTTCTAAATGGTCTTGTTCATTCAAAAGGTATTCCGCTTGAAAACTTGTGTGGAAATCTTCATCGAGAATTACCCGCGTAGGTAGATCTGTGAATTCGCAAATAAATGTAAGGTCCTTTGGATTACCGTTTTTGTTTGCGTCATTCTTGTCTGGCGTTCCGTCATTTAAAAAAATATCTAGTGCATCTGTAACTGTTGACTTTCCTACGTCATTTTTCCCAATGAAAGCAGTCATGTCATCGAAATCAAATGCGATTTCGTTTTTGTAGCATCGAAAGTTCCTAATTCGTAGTCGAGCGAGTTTCATCTGTGGTGGGTTGGCTTAGAGATGGGTGCAATTGGATGAAAATCAATTCCAATAAGAATTAGAAAAGAGAATGCAATTTTTTCTGATGATGCAGGCATTACTTATTGGCTTATATTCCTGACCATGCTACCCAAGACCTCGAAAAAAGTACAGATTATCCGACGCCTGCTGGCTGGCTCTTGGGTCGGACGCTCTTGTCGTTTCGCGGGCTTGTTTGAGCGGAGCGAGTTGGCCCGTCTTCTGTCTGGCGTCCGACCCATCCTAATCTGGCCAGACTGGGCGTCAATGGTTTTGGGTCCTTTTGCCGAAACAAAAGGGCCTCGCCTGCCGGGGCGAAACCCGGCAACTTCAGTTAGGGTAGGGTGGCGCGCCCAATCGTATTGGCATCAGTCCCAAACCAAATAGTCTGCGTAGGCCGGTGATAAAACATATGCCGGACCGTTTCACTCCCACTTCCAACTTTATTGCCGAGTAGTTTGTTGAAGAAATGCTTTAGCTTCCTGCAACTCGGGAAGGCCTGGATCGGCCTGTTTCCAGATATTCAGAAAGTTGGCATAGGCTTGGCGAGTCGCTTGTATATGTCCCAATTGGAGGGACGCTCGTGCCAGGCCAAGGAGCGACCGTGCACGGTTGTGATGTCTGAAGAGTGCCCGTTCGAATTGTTGCCGGGCTTCCTTTGGCCGGTCGATGAACAGCAGAATTTCGCCATAGAGTTCATGGGTGGGCTTGATGAGGTCGGGTGGACCGGAAGGAGGCGGGAGGGATTCCTCAAGGGCGGTGGCTTGTTCGAGCAGTTCTGTGACCTGGTTAAGACTTCCGTTCATGAACTGTTTTAATGCGGCCAGTTGTAAATTCCAGATTTGTGAGGTGATTGATTCACCTAATTTCGTAGGTGGTTCCGTCGCTGGCGGGACTGCGCTAGGGTGTATTGGGTGTTGAACGGTAGCCTGATTTCTTATTGTGCCCATGCTCTGCGCAAATTCTTGAACATAAGCGGCTTTCCCTGGTGATTCGTCACCAAAGCGAATATCTTTAACCTGCCAGGCCTGTCGAGCCTGACCCCATCGTTCCGTTTCGATAATAAAGGCGGCGACCATCTGATCGTAATTTCGGGTGACTTGTCGGTCAGAGCCATGAATTTGGGATTGGTCGCTGGATAAGGATTGGGCCATATCTTGTTGCTTCTCCAATATCAGCGCGGCTGCGGCGTTGTACCGGCCTTGTTGGAGATAGGCATACTGCAACCAATAGAGGCTATGGTAATCCTGGAGCGATAACGGTAACTGTTTGTCCTTGACCCAGCTCCGTGAACTTTCCCAGCCGGCTTTGTTTGAGGCCACCGCTTCTTCCCACATACCGAGTTGGACAAAGATATGGGCGGGCATATGTTGCGCGTGATGGGCTTCTGGGGCGATTTGGGCATAGCGACGGGCTTGCGGCAGAGCCAGAATGGCGTGAATCGGATCGTCGAAGGCATGGATCGTATAGTGCGCGGCGCACGGGTGATGGGGATTGACCCCATACACCCCTAAGGTCAGAGCACCGGCCTGCATACGATATTTCTCCTGACGGTCAGGTTCCATATTGAAATGCGTGGCTAACCCGAGCAGGGATAGGGCATAGAAACAGGTGGCTTCCAGATCTTCTGGGTATTCACCGGCCAGGCTTTCCATTTGGGCTGCATAGGCTTGATCGCGGACAAGTTTATTCTCCTCCCCAAACAACGTCTGAACGGCTTGGAGATACTGGCCTTCTCTACCGGTTACGGAGGCAGTGTCCGAAATATGTTGAAGGGCAGTCCGGGCTGCCTCAAGGTTTTCTTCTTTCCAAACAGGGTGATGATGGGCCATCGCTTCGCCCCAGTATCCCATGGCAAAATTTGGATCGATGGCGGTTGAACGACGAAAGGCCTCGACGGCTTCCTCATACCAGAAAGAATGCAGGGCGGCGACTCCACGGAGAAAGTGGGGTTGAGCCGCTGCCGACCCTGAAGTAGGAAAATCTATGGTTCCCAATTTTCCTAATGAGGAAGGTTCAATGGTTACAGTCGTAGATTGATCCACTTTTCCCAGGCTCAAGGGTGGGCGGTAACCTATCATGAAGACTATGAGCAACGCTGAGAGGCACCCATAGTTCCAGATGCGTGACAGCAAGGTTGTGTTCATACTTATCTCGAATCCTCTTGAATCAGTTGCTTGGTTGTTTTTTGATGTTGCCATCTTTTTCTTTTTTCATGCAAAGTCGTCGCTGTGAGGTCTCTCGTTTGATGTTCAAGGATCCTCGACGTGAAAACGCGATTCATTTCTAGGCGTTTTTTCTCGACGGCAATCTCCAAGTCACGATGACTTCTGCAGCCTGTGACAAGAAGAATATTGTTAGGGGAGGGTGGCACGTCCGATGGTGTTGGCATCGGTGCCGAACCAAATCGTTTGCGTGGGTTGATGATAAAACATATGTCGTACCGTTCCCCCCCCACTTTCAATATTGGTGACGCTGATGAGTTGTTGATTCTTGGTATCAAAGCCTACGAGACGGTTCGGGTATAGGCCGGTTTCCACATACCACACCCGATCCTGATCATCGACCGTCATGCCGTACGGCCGTGCATCATCTCCTCCCGGCGATGGCCATTCTTCTACTTTTTTAGTGGTGGGGATGAACTGCCCGAGATACCCTTCGGCATAGTCCACATACCAGACCGCACCATTGGAGGTGAGCGCAAGTCGGCGTGGGCGTGCGTTTGTGCGAGGCAGTGTCATTTCTTTAATTGATTGAGTCGTCGAATCGATGGTGCCGAGTTTATTCGTGCCGAATTCGGTGAACCATGGTTGGTGTGTGGCATCAACGACGATGCCGTAGGGACGGGCGTTATGTGTGAAGAGCGGAGTCAGGAGAATACTGCCCGTATCCATATGGAGTGTTCCGATATAGTTTCCTTGTTGCACGGTAAACCAGATTTCATTGGGTTTTCCAAAGACAAGTGTGTGTGGATCGCCGGCGGAAGAATTGGGCATTGCATATTTCGTGATGTGACCGTTCTTGGGATTGAGTTTGCCGATATATGCGGCGCGATTGCCGGCATACCAGACAAACCCCTGGTTATCGACAATCAGATTATGGGGACCTGTGCCAGACTCTAACGGAAACTGTTCAAACAGACCGTCCTTGGGATCGAATACGGCGATGTAATCACCGGTCTGGCCCACAAACCACGTTCGGTTTTGCTGATCCACATAGGGATCCCGCGGCCGGGTTTGTGCCCAAGGCACGTTCCATTCCTTGATGATGACTGGATTGAGTTCGGTTTCGGCCCCATGCGTGAGCATGCTGGAACTCAGAATGGTTAGTAGAGAGATGAACAGGCTTGTGATCATTGAATAGGGATTCATATTTCGTGGCCTCGAAGATTATGGGGATGCGCGGATCAGGTTCTCAGTCGTGAACCCGAGGCGTTGACTGAACGTCACGAGTTCTTGATACGTGTCTTCTGGAAGGTTGGGTGTTCGAGCCAAGATCCATAAGTACTCACGATCTGGTGTGGCTACTATGGCGTGACGGTACTCTGGGTCCACGCGGAGAATCCAGTAGTTCCCATTGTTAAGTGGAGTATAGAACGAGACGATATCTGCCATCCATTGGTAGAACACCACATTTAACTTTGCTTCATCTTCTGGGTCTACAGTAGTCGCTATTCCATCAATGCTGGTCTCTTGGCCTTCTGCCGTGGCACAGGTGTTTGTCACACCGATTTCTCCGGATTCCAATAAGGTATATTCTGCTGTAGACCGCACGCAGTTCTGTTGTGCCCACATGGGCAATCTGGCTATCTCATGCCATTTACCGACATAGCGGGAGAGATCGACAGAGGTCGCGGTCGGTAACTGCTCAACTGAATCGACAGTTGCACAGGCTGTAACCAGAAGGAACAGCACGGCGAATACTGTGCGCAAGGTCACCATAATTTTGAGAACGTGAACTCCTTTGGGCGTGTTTTTCAATTTCATCTTTTTATTGTCTCAATTAAGGCTAGACCGAGTCGAGCCCTTTGTTCCCTAAGAACTCATCCCCTCTGACATAGAGCAATTATATGACGCCTTCTGGCTGGCCACTGGGGCGGACGGTCGTATTGTGACGCGAGCCTTGTGTGAGCGTAGCGAGTTGGTCCCCGCTCCTAAAGTGAACGTCTGACCCTTCTCTATCTGGCCAGACTGGGCGTCAATGGTTTTGGTTCCTTTTGCCGAAACAAAAGGAGCTCGGCCGTCGGGACGAACCCCGGCATCACAGAAAACCGATTGAAATCTATGATAAGGATACGACAGAGAAGGATTAGAAAAGAAAGGCGAAGAGGGGATGTGTGCAACCGCGTCTCGCAAATATGTCGCTGATTTCCCTTGTTCTTTCCAAAGCATTCTGCTCTGGAAAGGCAGGCAGATTAAGTAAATTGACGGCCAAAAAGAGGGCTTGATATAGTCATTTGTCCACCTTCACTGTTTGGTCCCACCTCGATAGTTGGTACCCCCAGATTAGGTTGGTCTTCTAGGTGTGTGGTTTTCGGAAAACGACATCATTCATCACATTTTCTTTTACTATCATAAGGTTGTCAGCACTATGAAATACATTATGCGCCTTTCATTGGTGAGTGCATCAGTTCTTTTGACTTTTCATATGGGTTCAGTGGCTCAAGGCGAAATTTTTCCTGCTGAGGGTCCTCCCGGAACAACGGTCACGATTAGTGGAGAAGGGTTTGGGGATTTTAAAAATACTCAAGATAATCGAGTGGAGTTTCAAGGAGCATCGGCGCTCATCCAATCTTGGGAGCCAGATTTTATTCTTGTGAAGGTTCCGTTGAAAGCGACGTCCGGGCCTGTGATCGTGATGAATGGTGGGACGACGCATGAAGCGGGGACCTTTGCGCTTCAGACGGTCAAGATTACGGCGATCGCGCCTTCGACCGTTGAAGCGGGTTCGTTGGTGACGATTACGGGTGAGAACTTTGGGAACACTGCAGGTTCCCGTGATCCCAATACGATGTTTGGTGTCAACCAGGTGTTGATTAATGGCATTCGGGCGGAGGTGCGCCGGTGGCGGCCCAATAAGATTGAAGTGCAGATTCCCGCCAATGCGATGACAGGTGACGTCCAAGTGCGTTTGGCATCGAGTGATCCGTTGCCGGATGGTTCATGTTGTGCTCCGGTTGACTATGTTGTGAGCAATTCCAAGCCGCTGACCGTGATTCCGCCTATTGCCTATGATCCGCAAATGGGTCCCATTGGTAGCAAGGTGGTGCTATCAGGCCAAAGTTTTGGAACGGCGGCTCCCAAAGATGGTCGTGTTTCCTTTGGTGGAAAACCTGCCTCAATTGCGCAATGGTCGGATCGGACGATTGTGGTCCATGTGCCCTTGAATGCTGAGCCAGGCCCCTTAGTCCTGCATCGTGATGGCCAGGATCGGACGATTGGAAGTTTTGATGTGGTGGCCACGGAGGTCGGTGAATATTTTCCCAAGAAAGGTCCCATAGGCACGTTGATTATTATTCGAGGTAAAAACTTCGGTATTCATTCCGAAGGTGGTGATACGGCCTATGCCTTTGATTTTGAAGCGGCCAATAATGGGGTCACGATTGGTGGTGTGCCTGGTGTGATTCATCGTTGGCTTGATGACCAAATTGATGTGTGGGTCCCGTTTAGTGCTCAAAGCGGGCCGATTGTGGTGAAGCGTGGCGGGGGCATTCCTCGTGCTGATGGAACCTGCTGTGAACGCAAAGAAGTGGTGAAATATATGGCTGGGGAGTTTACTGTCGTGAGGCCAAAAATCGATGACTACTCGCCAAAAGAAGGTGGGTTGGATGAAGTTGTAACCATCAAGGGTTCGGGCTTTGGTGAATTTCTCAAAATATCCGAAGCGACTCGGCTTACTCTGAATCAGAAAGCGCATTCCTGGCAGAATTATCGTTTAGGTGAGGATATTTCCCGGACGGAAGCCTTTATCAATGGGCTGGCAGTGCAGGTAGTGTCGTGGACTGATACGGAAATTCAAGTGCGCATTCCCCGACGTCAGGCTTTTGGGATCGGCAATCCGGAAGGGTTTGAAACGGATTTGATGAATGGTACGCTCCTGATCAAGCGAGGGTCTTGGGATATGTTGGAGAACGGGAATTGTTGCAAACCTAAGCAATGGATCACCATTGTGGGTGGGCCGTTTAAAATTCTTCGACGTGGGCTCCCGGATACGGATTATTGGAATGAGAAGGGTCGAGCTCAGTAAGGCTGATTCGTTCCCATTTTTTTCTTGATCATCCTGTGTGTTTATTTGAAATCTTGATGTTGATAGGACTGCGTTGACTATGTTGATTGAAGATATGAAAAATACATTTGTGATCTCTGCGCTATTGGCGCTCTGCCTAGGCGGTACTCCGTTGGTGGGATTCGCACAAGAATCTCCATTGACGATGACGCTTCAAGAAAGTCCAACGCCAGGGACGTTGTTGGATGTCCATTTTCAGGATGTCCAACATGGATGGGTTGTCGGAGCAGGAGGCACGATGTTGCAGACAAAGGATGGCGGCGCCACCTGGAAGAAAGCTCCACGTCGGACCAATATGTTATTGACGGATGTGACCTTTGCGGATGTGCAGCATGGCTGGATTCTCGGACAAAATGGCACGGTGTTTCACACCACCGATGGTGGCGCAAAATGGAGACCTCAGGTAAGTGGGACGAATAGCATGTTATATGGGGCGTATTTTCTTTCCCCTCAGCATGGGTGGATCGTGGGCGCGCGTGGCGTGATTTTGGTGACCAAAGATGGTGGCGAGACCTGGGATGATCAAGATAGTGGGCTGACTTCTGATTTATTTGGTGTACACTTTTTAGATGAGAAGCAAGGGTGGGTTGTCGGAGCCCTCGGGACAATTCTCATGACGAATGATGGCGGTGCATCTTGGAATGCCCAGGCCACGAATAACCTAGCCACTTTTTTTGATATTACGTTTACCGATAATGTCTCAGGATGGGCGGTTGGAACGCAGGGAACGATTTTCCAAACATTCAATGCTGGAAAAGAATGGGTCGCTCGGCCTCGTGCCTGTGGAAGCCCCTGTCTGAAGCCTGCAGACTTAGTGAATATCCAATTCCTCACGACTTTGAGTGGCCGAATTATTGGAGAGCGTGGGACGATTTTGATGACTGAAGATGCTGGGTTTACCTGGGAAGAAGTTGAAACCGTGAATACTGAAACGCTCTATGGCCTCTCCTTACCAGATGGCAAACATGGATATGCGGTGGGTGATCATGGGACGATCCTGCATTTCACGCCCACCCCATTGGCACCTTCTGATTCGTAGGTATTTCCTTCCTTTACTAAGCATTCTCGACATTGAAGCGAGCCTGCAGAATTGCTAAAGCTGCGAGGCTTGCGGTTTCTGCACGTAAAATTTCTTTTCCGAAAGACGCAAACACCCAATGGTGAGATTGGGCTGCTTGTAATTCCTCTGCTGACCAGCCTCCTTCCGGTCCAATCATAACTGTAACCCCTAATTTTCTAGTCTCCATCGAACAGGGAATAGTTAAGAGGCCTGCCGCTTCTTCTCGTTCGGCCATCAAGATAACGTGATGTTCTTGAGCGGTTGCCAAGAACTGCTGAAAAGTTTGCACCGGTAAAATGTTTGGCAGCGTCCGTCTCTCACTTTGCTGCGCGGCTTCCAAGCTAATACGCTGCCAGCGTGCCTGATGGGTCTCTTCTTGTTTGCCTGTTAGTTTAAGAATGACTCGATCTGTGATGAGAGGAATAATCGTGGATACTCCCAGTTCAGTGGCTTTTTGTATCACCCATCCCATTTTTTCTCCTTTGAGAAGGGCTTGAACCAGAATGAGGGAAGGGCGAGTTGAGAGAGGAAGAGTCTCAATCTGTAGAATCCTGGCTTGTAGCGTTTTCTTGGTGATCTGATCAACGATTGCCTGATAGCGATGCCCCTGGTTGTCATTGAAGACAAGAGGGTCGCCAGACTTTGTGCGCAAACTTTTGGAGATATGCGTGAGGAGGGGATCAGTGATCGTGATGACTCCATCCACAACATCTTGAGAATGGATGAAGAAAACAGGCATGTGAATGGAGGCGATGGAGATGTGAAAGTGGAAGGAATTATTCAGTCAAACAAATTCTTGACTTTGTCGAAGAGGCCTTCCTCTTGCTCATCGGTGTCGAGGTCGCTCTCTTCTGCGAAGGCCATTAAGAGTTCTCGCTGTTGAGGTGTCAATTTGGTGGGAATATCGATTTTAATTCGAATCAATTGGTCGCCACGAGTTTGAGACTTGAGACTTGGTGCGCCCAGTCCTTTTAACCGAAGAATTTGGTCATGTTGTGTGCCTTCTGGAATTTTGACCTTGGTATTGCCGTCTAACGTGGGCACTTCTACCTTGCCACCCAAGATGGCTGTGACAAAATGCAAGCGGCGGTCATAGAGGATGTCTTGCCCTTTTCGTACGAAATGAGGGTGGGCTTTGACACTTAAGGCGACGTAGAGATCTCCTGGTGGGCCTCCATTCGCCCCATGTTCGCCTTCATGGGACAGTCGCAGGCGCATACCGGTTTCGACACCGGCTGGAATTGTGACCGAAAGCATGCGTTCTTTATGGACACGCTGTTGTCCTCGGCAGGTTTTGCACGGATCGGCAATGATTTTCCCAGATCCTTGGCATTGCCCACAGGTTCGGTTAATGGTGAAAAATCCTTGTTGGAGTCGAATTTGACCGGCCCCCCGACAGGCTGAACAGGCTTTGACTGATTGCTCCGATTTGGCACCGGTTCCATCGCAGGTGTCACAAATTTCCCAACGAGGAATTTTTAGCTTGGCTTCTTTCCCGTTAATGGCTTCTTCGAAAGAAATCTCTAGATTATATTGAAGATCATTCCCTTGTTCGGCGCGGCTTCGTCCTCGACCACCCCCAAAGAAGTCTTCAAAAATATCTCCAAAGACATCCCCAAATCCGCCGCCACCAAATCCTTGAGGCCCGCCGCCTTGCCCGGCAGCGGCATGTCCGAACATGTCGTATTTTTGGCGACGTTCCCCGTCACTGAGAACTTCATAGGCTTCGCCTGCCTCTTTAAATTTTTCCTCAGCCGCTTTTTTCTTGTCGGCTTCAGAATGAAGGTCGGGGTGGTGTTGCCGAGCGAGTTTTCTGAAGGCTTTTTTTATTTCATCATCGGAAGCATTTCGCTCCACCCCCAGCACATCGTAATAATCACGTTTCCCTGTTTGTGCCATTAAGCCTGCCTAACAGAGAACTGCTGAGGATGAATCGAATGCAAAATGTGAATCACCATGAATTGTTGTTATTACCCTTTGCCTTTATCAACTTCTTCAAATTCGGCATCAACAACTTTTTCATCGCCACTGGCAGAGGCGTCTCCTGCTCCACCGGTATCGGATGGGCCTGATTCGCCGTCCGGTCCTGGACCGGCAGATTCGGCTGCATCTGCCGAAGCCTTTTTATACATTTCTTCGGCCAATTTATGTGAAGCCGTTGTGAGGTTTTGCATGGCGGTTTTTACGGCTTCGACATCTTCTTCTTCAAGCGACTTTTTGACCCCATCAATGGCGGTCGTGATATTGGTTTTTTCTTCTTCATCAATTTTATCACCATGTTCGCTTAAATTCTTTTCAGTGCTATATATCAGTGTATCAGCTTGATTTTTTAGCTCAACTAATTCACGTTTCTTTTTGTCTTCTTCGGTGTGGGCTTCTGCGTCCTTAACCAGCCGTTCCACTTCTTCTTTGCTCAACCCACTGGAGGCGGTAATTTTAATAGACTGTTCTTTTTGAGTGGCCATATCTTTGGCCGATACATGCACAATTCCGTTGGCATCAATATCAAAGGTGACTTCAATTTGTGGCATGCCTCGTGGTGCAGGAGGAAGGCCGACCAGATCAAATTGGCCTAATAATTTATTGTCATTGGCCATTTCTCGTTCACCTTGGAAGACTCTAATTGTGACGGCCGTTTGGTTGTCGGCAGCCGTCGAGAAAATTTGGCTCTTTTTCGTAGGAATCGTCGTATTGCGTTCTATGAGTCGTGTAAAGACCCCACCTAAGGTTTCAATTCCTAATGAAAGTGGAGTGACATCCAATAACAAGACGTCTTTGACGTCACCTTTGAGCACACCACCTTGAATGGCGGCTCCGATGGCCACGACTTCGTCAGGGTTCACGCCCCGATGTGGTTCTTTTCCAAAAAATTGTTTGACTCGTTCAATGACCTTGGGCATACGGGTCATTCCGCCAACTAAGACGATTTCATTAACATCGCCGGTTGTCAGTTCCGCATCAGCTAAAGCCTTTTTGCAGGGGGCGATAGACCGTTCAATCAGGTCGTCGACTAATTGCTCAAACTTGGATCGTGTGAGTTTGAGGACTAAATGTTTTGGCCCACTTGCGTCTGCCGTGACGAAGGGCAAGTTGATTTCGGTTTCTTGTGAGCTGGATAATTCAATTTTGGCCCGTTCGGCGGCTTCTTTAAGCCGTTGAAGAGCCATTTTGTCTTTGCGGAGATCAATGCCTTGGTCTTTCTTGAATTCCTCGATGAGCCAATCAATCACTCGGAGATCGAAATCGTCACCACCTAAGAAGGTGTCTCCGTTGGTTGATTTCACTTCAAAGACGCCTTCGCCGATTTCAAGGATAGACACATCGAAGGTCCCGCCCCCTAAATCGTAGACGGCAATTCGTTCATCTGTTTTCTTGTCGAGCCCATAGGCCAATGAGGCGGCCGTGGGTTCGTTAATGATACGTAGGACATTGAGGCCGGCGATTTGTCCGGCATCTTTGGTGGCTTGTCGTTGGCTATCGTCAAAGTACGCAGGTACGGTAATCACAGCATCGGTGACGGTTTCACCTAAATAATCTTCTGCGGTTTGTTTCATTTTTTGAAGAATCATGGCTGAGACTTCTGCCGGGCTATAGCTCTTGCCTCGTATTTGCACATTCGCATCGCCATTGTTGCCGTCAACAATCTTATAAGGAAGACGTTTGGCTGAATCTTGGACTTCACGGGAGGACATTTTTCTCCCCATCAGTCGTTTCACGGAGAAGATGGTATTTTCGGGGTTGGTAATGGCTTGTCGCTTGGCAATTTGTCCGATCAAGCGTTCGTCTTTGTCAGTGATGGCGACGACAGATGGGGTGGTACGTGCGCCTTCAGAATTGGCAATAACGTTGGGTTCTCCTCCACTCATCACCGCTACACATGAATTTGTGGTTCCTAAATCAATTCCGATAATTTTACTCATGCTTGTATTCCTCCCTCTTTGCCAGCGTCTTCTGCAGATGTTGGTTCAGTTTGCTCAGTTTTTTCTTTTGCCACGGTGACCATCGCCGGGCGTAAAATACGGTCGTGTAAAAAATAGCCTTTTTGAAATTCTTCGACTACCGTATTCGGTTCGGCAATGTCGGACTCGACTTGGGCCACGGCTTGATGAATGTTAGGGTCAAAGACTCCTCCAGTGCTGGATACCTGGCGTACACCCAATTTTCCGACGGTTTCTAAAATGTGTTTATGGGTGAGTTCAACCCCTTCCAATAACGGCCCGGTTGTTCCGGCATCTTTTCCGCTTTGGATAGCTCGTTCGAGATTATCAATAGTCGAAAGCAGGTTTTTTAAGAGCGATTCATTGGCATATCGAATGGAATCACTTTGGTCTCGTTGTGCGCGTCGTTTGTAATTTTCAAATTCCGCCGCAAGTCGCATGTATTTATCTTGGGAAATCTGAAGTTCTTCTTGCGCTTGTTGTTCGGCACTTAACGAATCACCTGGAAGGGATTCCGAGACCTCATCCGGTTGCAATGACTCAGTTTCAGAAAGAGTTTCCCCTATTGGGTTTTCCGATGCCGATGTGGGCTGACTTTCTTCAGAGAATGTAGTCATAGGTCTTATTTCATGAGCATTAACAAAGATTTGCGCATTCCTAGGTTAGATAGTCACTGAGGCTGGCAAGTCAACCCATCCTCGTAAATTTCTTCAAGTTTTTGATGGAGACTCTGTAAAGATAGTGATGAAGAGAAACGAGAGGAATAATTATCCACAGGGTGGATTCATGCGGGAGTAAATGAGAGCGAGTCCTTCTAAGGTGAGATGTGGCCTCACTTCTTGAATTGTCTCTGAAATAGGGCTGATTGTCGAAGCCAATCCTCCTGTTGCAATGACAAAGAGGGATTGTTGAATATCTTGTTGAATTCTTTTCACGATGGCATCCACTAGCCCTGCGTAACCGAACATAATGCCTGATTGCATGCTGGTGGCGGTGTCCCGACCGATGATCCTGTCTGGGATAGCTAGATCAACCTTAGGGAGTTTTGCGGTCTTGAGGTGCAGTGAGTCCGCTGCGCTTTTCAGGCCGGGTGCGATCGCACCCCCAAGATATTCACCTTGTTGAGTGATTGTGCAGAAGGTTGTGGCTGTTCCGAAGTCGACAATAATCAGACCTTGTTGGTAATGAGCATAGGCTGCGGCTGCATTCACTAAGCGGTCCGTTCCAATTTCTTCAGGATTGTCATAACGAAGAGTCAGTCCCAAGGGGCAAGAGCTTGTCACGATATGTGGAGATTTTCCGATGAATGCGTGGAGCAGGACTTCAAAGGATTTTGTAAGGGGAGGGACGACGCTGGAGATGATGCAGCCGTGGATGCTAGAGAGTTCTATTTTGTGAATATTCAGTAAAGATCTGAGTATGATGTCGTATTCATCTGGTGTTTTGGTGTGGTCGGTGGCGAGTCTCCAGTCTGCTATCAAATTGTTTTCTCGGAGCACGCCACAGGCAATTTGTGAGTTTCCAATGTCGATCGCGAGTAGCATGCTTGGCTTATAAATTAAAGAAATACATTAATATTTGAATTTTATTAGTTTTTAGTTTTTCGGATGTGGCGAATGTCTCCAGCATGTATATCGACTATCCTAGCTGATTCTCCTTCCTTGCCGGAAGAGTAGGGAATTATTTGTAGTTGCCCTTGCTCGCCGATGGATTCTGCCATTCCCTCCAATGTGTTGCCATCCGGAAATTGAACCAAAATCTCTTTTCCTAATGTGCTGCAGCGTTTACTGTATTTCTCTTGGCAAGCTGATGGTCCTTGCGTGATGAGTGCGTCCCAGCCATTTTCTAGAGAGGGGATAATCGATGTAAGAAGCTGATGGCGATCTAGCGGGTGCTGGGTATGAATAAGCAGAGAAGTCGCCATGTATTCGAGATCTTTTGGGAATGCCGATTTTGTCAAATTGACGTTGATTCCGAATCCAATGACCACGCAGGTTTCGGTCGAGGTTTTCTTGAAGGATTCACAGAGTATGCCCCCCACCTTGAGTTCGTTGAGCAAAATGTCATTGGGCCATTTGAGGCTGATGTTGATATTCGTGGTGCCCTCAATGGCTTGGGCGATAGCTAATCCAGCCATCAAGGGAATCCATCCAAAGTCTTGGAATTGGCCCTTGAGCGAGAAAATAAGCGATCCATAAATGTTGGCTCCAGGCGGAGAAAACCACAAGCGATTCAAGCGTCCTCTTCCAGCCGTTTGTCTATCGGCCAGTATCACAGTGCCTTGAGGTGTAGGGTTCTTTGCGAGGTCCAAAGCGAATGTATTGGTTGAAGATACTTCATCAAAAATAAAAAGAGAGTGATCAAGAACTTTTGAGGGGAGTCGGGCTACTAATGTTTCTGGAGATAGCACGTTTGGAAAGAAGGGGTAATAAGAGGATCAGATTTACGATGGATTTACTATTTTTTCTTTTTTCGTTGAGGTGAAGTTGAAGTCGTATCCATTGAGATGTCCATGGCTGGTGCAGAATGGGTGAGTGCCCCGATTGAGATAATGTCTGCCCCTGTGGTGGCCATATCCTGAATGTTATTCAGAGTAATTCCACCAGAAATTTCGACTAATGCTTTACCCTTGATGATCTTCACAGCCTGCTGAATTTTTGAGGGAGGCATATTGTCTAGCAGAATAATATCGGCCTTCCCTTGCAGGGCTTCTCGAACTTGTTTCAAAGATTCAACTTCTACGCTAATTCGAAGGCCATGCGGAGCCCGTTGTCTTGCTAATTGGCATGCTTGGCTGAGGGATATGTTATTGATTGCAAGAACCATGAGGTGATTGTCTTTAATCAGGATGCCATCGTGGAGGGAAAACCTGTGGTTATAGCCTCCCCCAAGGCGGACCGCCCATTTTTCCAACGTGCGGAGCCCAGGAGTGGTTTTTCTGGTATCGGCAATTTTGATTGAATGCCTGTCAACAGCACGACAAAATTGGTGGGTGAGGGTGCTAATTCCAGAGAGCCGTTGCATGAAATTGAGGGCCACTCGCTCAGCTTGAAGGAGGGATTGGGCTTTCCCTGCAATAGTGAGGATTTCACTATTGGCTTTTATCCAGGTTCCATCGTGTTGGTGAAGTTTAACGGTGAGCGAGCCGTCGATCTGATGAAAGACTTCTTGCGCGACCACGATACCTGCCACAACCATGGCTTCTTTCGCCACGATTTTGGCTTTGGCGGACATGCCATCAGAGATAAGAGCATTAGTCGTCAAGTCCCCAAATCCAAGGTCTTCCCGCAACGCGGCTCTGACGATCTCCCGAATAAAAGATCGTGGTGGCGGAGGCACAAGTTTTTTTGTGCTCATGAGTGCAACATGGTGGCGAGTTGTTGTTCGCTGCTGGTGAGCAAGGCTAGCTCCTGCTGGAGGCTAGCGACCCGCTCTTCGGATTCTTGAATGACTGAAGACTCAGCTTTTTCTCGAAATGTTGGAGATGAGATACGGCTCTGAAGACGACTGCATTCCTTCTGCTTAGCCTCTCCCTGTTTCTTTACTTTTTTGACAATCTGTTGGAGATCTAAATTAGGTTCTACAGGCAAACCGATTGTGAGATTTCCAGCCACAAGTTGCAAAATGCGATCCGAAGGCCAAACCGTCGTTGGAGTCAGAGTGAGAGTGGAGCGCAATATTGACTCGATATAAGGTTCTAAGTTTTTGAGGCTGTTTGCCTCATCCTTATTTGTGGTCGTTCCAAAGGTAGAGAGGGTTTGATTGGCTGGAATGTTTAAAAGGGCGCGACCAGTTCGGGTCGTCGACACAAAACCTTGAAGGAGAGAAAAATCCTGTTCAGCTTGGGGATTGATCCATTCCTCTCGCTCGATGGGAAATGGTTGAGTCATAATTGAAATGCCATCATGGGGGAGCGATTGCCAAATTTCCTCGGTGATAAATGGCATGACCGGATGGAGCAGACGTTGAATGATTTCGAAGGATTCTAAGAGCGTATGACGCGTGGTGCCGGCATCTGGATGATCGTTCTGTTGAAGGCTGGGCTTTGCCAATTCAATATACCAATCACAATATTCATGCCAGATAAACTGATAGAGGTGAGATGTGGCTTGGTCAAAGCGATAGTTGTCTAAGGCTTTAGTCACTTCTCGAACGGCATGGTTGAGGCGACAGAGTATCCATCGATCTGGGAATGGCCGAGACTCCGGTGGCACTGAGACCATGGCTCCATCGGTATGGAGCTGAATGAAGCGCGCGGCATTCCAAATCTTGGTGACAAAATTACGGTACCCTTCAATTCGTTCTTCGGCCAATTTCATATCGCGCCCTGGCGAAGCCATTGAGGCCATGGTAAATCGTAAGGCGTCGGTTCCGTATTGGCTCATTTTGGTGAGGGGATCAATGACATTGCCTTTGGACTTACTCATTTTTTGTCCTTCAGCATCTCGAACCAAGGCATGAATATAGACATCACGGAAGGGGACTTGTCCCGTCAATTTGATCCCCATCATCACCATTCGGGCCACCCAAAAGAAGAGGATATCTAAGCCGGTGACTAGCGTTGAAGTGGGGTAGAAGGTCTTGAGGTCTGGTGTGTGTTCTGGCCATCCGAGTGTGGAGAAGGGCCATAATGCTGAGGAAAACCAAGTGTCTAAGACATCAGGGTCTTGAAATACATCCGAGCCTCCACAATTAGGACAGACGGTTGGGTCCGTTTCGGATACGATGGGTTGTGCTTCTGGTGTGATGAAGCAGCTCATGGTGGGGGTGCGAGAACTCCCTTGCCCCGTTGCTGTTCCTTCACCCGTAGCATTCGGTTCGAGGACATGCTCTTTGTTGCAACTTCGACAGTACCATGCCGGGATTTGATGCCCCCACCATATTTGTCGAGAAATGCACCAATCTTTTATTTGCCGCATCCAACCCAGATAATTATTTTGCCATCCTTCGGGGATGATACGAATGTTTCCAGTTTCAACGGCGTGAATAGCCGGGGCAGCTAATGGAGGCGTTTTGACGAACCACTGGGGTGATAGGTAGGGCTCAACCACAGTTTTACAGCGATAGCATTTCCCTAATGCCATGGGATGGTCTTCTTCTTGAAGCATTAGCTCCTGTGCTTGTAAGGCCTCAATAACGAGTGGCCGAGCTTCTTGACTAGATTTGAAGCTCAACTTCGTCAATAGGTTTTGATCCACTTTGGCAGCCTTGAGCCCCAGTTCATCCATTCGAGCTTTAAAATCAAGAATGGTGAGGGATTTTAATCCATGCCGTTCGCCGGCTTCGAAGTCATTGAAATCATGGGCTGGGGTAATTTTAACCGCACCGGTACCAAATTCACGGTCCACTAAAATGGAGTCGGCTATAATGGGAATCGTGCGTGCTGTTAAGGGGAGCTTGATCTGTTTGCCGATGAAGTGTTGATAGCGAGGATCGTCTGGATGAACGGCAACAGCCATGTCGCCTAATAAGGTTTCTGGCCTAGTTGTTGCTATTGTGAGAAAAGCTTCAGGATCATCTGCAAGGTTATACCGAATGTGATAGAGCATGCCTTTGATGTCTTCGTGTTCGACTTCTATGTCAGAAAGCGCAGTGAGGCAACGAGGACACCAATTAATGAGTCGTTCGCCTCGATAGATTAATCCTTCGTCATAGAGTTGAACGAATACTTTTCTAACGGCAAAGGAAAGCCCCTCGTCCATCGTGAACCGTTGACGGTCCCAATCGCAGGATGCCCCCAATTGTTTCAGTTGCCCAACAATCGTGTCCCCTGATTGGTGCCTCCAATCCCATACGCGCTCAATAAATGCTTGACGGCCAAGATCTTCACGCGATAGGCCTTCTTCTTTTAGTTGGCGTTCAACGACATTTTGGGTCGCAATTCCGGCATGATCTGTTCCCGGGATCCAAAGCGTTTGCAACCCTTGCATGCGTTTCCAGCGAATGAGGATATCTTGAAGCGTATTATTAAGGGCATGACCGATATGGAGTGAGCCTGTGACATTTGGTGGTGGAATGACCATACAATAGGATGCAGACTTTTCCGTTTGACGTGGTTGGAAAAGCTTGTGCTCTGCCCAATGGGCCACCCATTTTTTCTCGACAGCTGTTGGGTTGTAGTTTTTATCTAATGGAAGCGACATAGATGTTATGGAATCCGTGTTAAAGGCGGCTGGATGTTATCATGGGACCTGAGTCCCTGCAATATAGAGTCTTGTTCCTTCAAGGAACCGTATGGTATAGAATGAGCTTATTCACTCAATACATTGAAGGAGATTCCCTATGCCTCGTGGACGTGAAAAAGATCGTGAAATGAGAAGGAAACATCGAAAAAATCAACGCCGTGTGAAAAGTCTCGAAACGGCTCGACGTGAAAAAGGCAAAAAGAAGTAGGCGCTTCCTCGTTTAATCAAGCAGTCGGTTCCGTTTTCTTGCTAGCTTATTACCTGCCAGATTTTTTTCAGTACCCCATCTTTTGGTCATGCTGACAATATATAGGATTGATGTCGGCGATATGTCCTCATCGGTTTGAGTGAAATTCATGGCATCATCTCCTATTAAAGCTATTTTTTTTGATGCCGTTGGCACGTTGTTTGATGTCAAAGGTTCAGTTGGACAGGTCTACCTGACGTACGCCAAAAAATACGGGGTTCCTGAGACTGAAGAAATGGTCATAAAGTTGAATGCAACATTTAGAGAAACGATGAAGGACATGCCTGCCCCTATTTTTTCTGTTGAACGACCGGAGAAATTGAAACAATGTGAACGCTTGTGGTGGTTTGACGTCGTACATGCCGTTTTTTATCGAGTGGGTATGTTTGAAGGGTTTGATGATTTTTTTGATGAAGTCTTTGACGCGTTTGGGCAAGCCACGCATTGGGAGCTTTTTCCTGAAACACGTACTGTTTTGACACAATTAAAGGAACGAGGGTTTGAATTGGGAATCATTTCCAATTTCGACAGTCGTTTTTTTCAGTTGGCTCGTGCACTTGAGATCAATCAATTTTTTGATTCTGTAACGATTTCTAGTTTGGCCGGGGCTGCCAAGCCTGCTACTAAAATATTTTCGTATGCGATGGAACAACACATGCTCACTCCTGAGGAAGTTCTTCACGTCGGGGATCATCCAGTCGAAGATGTTGAAGGAGCCCAGCAGGCTGGTCTTCATACGGTCTTAATTAATCGTTCTGGATTGGTTGTGGATGATGATCAAACGCTATCAACTTTACTGCCATTACTTCAGCTTCCTCTTCTCCAGGCATCTGTTTCTTAATTTTTCCTTTCACCGATTTTGTGTTGAAATCTTCCAGGGAAGGAAGTGGGTTTTATTACACAGAGCCTCATCTTCAAGAAAATTTATGTGTAGACTTGACCATTTTAGTCATTAGGCGTAATGTTCCATGTCAAAGCGAGCCCCCTCAAGGCTGGTGCGGCCTTTTTGGTATGCAAATCTTTTTCCCCACGAGCGACATTTGTATTAAGTATTTTCCTATCGTAGAGCGATAGCTATGGATTTTTTTGCTATCAGTGGGCTTCTCAACGGAATTGCCGCTACTGGGCTCGCCCTTTTAATCTACAATCGTTCCCCACGAGATCCTCGGTATTGGACCTATGCTTTTTTTTGGTCCACTATCGCTCTTTGGAGTTTTGGATATTTTTTCTGGCTAAGTTCAAATTCTCCTGACCCTGCATTATTTTTCTCAAGGGTTCTTATGGCCGGGGCCATATTTATTCCTGTAGCTTTTTTTCATCATGTTATCAGTCTTCTCGGGACACTTCATCGTTTTCACAAATTTCTCAAAGTTCAATATTATATTGGCATAATTTTTTCGTTGTTGGTTTGGACTCCGTATTTTATTAAGGGAGTTGCTCCTGTTTCAGGATTTCTTTTTTGGCCGGTACCTGGGATAGCATTTCATCTTTCCTTGATATGGTGGGCTCTTGTCATCATCTATGCCCATTGGCAATTATTTCAAGCATATCGGCATGAAAAAGGCGTTCACCGGAAACAATATCGCTACCTCTTAATTGCTTCGGCCATTGGATTCTCAGGTGGGGCCACAAATTTTCCGTTATGGTATGGAATCGAGCTGCCGCCATTTGGGAATATCTTCGTGACTATCTACGTGGCAATCGTGGGATATACCTTTTTACGTTACCATCTTATGGAATTTTCGGTATTTGTTGAAAAAGGGCTTTCTTATTTTTCTCTTTTACTTTTAGTTTCCCAGCCCGTCTATCCTGTTTTGTTAATCGCCCAAAAGTCTATTTTTGGGTCTATTTCTCTTCGATATTCTATGGTGCAATTGATTGTACATATTTTGACCGTAGCTGGCGCGTATCAAATGAAATTGGGTACAAGAGGGGCTGTGGCGAGGACTATATTAAAAGGCCGTGAGTACCGATTGAAAACTCTCAATCAATTATCGTCCAAGGTTTCTCAAGTGAAAAGTGTTCCAGAAATTGGACAAGCCATTCTTGAGGCTTTTCAGCATGGAGTCGTTGTCTCAAAAGCAGCTATTTATGTCTATCAACAAAAGGAAAACGCATTTCAGACTGTCGCGACATGCGGATTTTTTTCTGAGCATCCCATTCATCAAGCAAACATCAAGCTGTCTGATGATTTACCTCAGCTGCTCTTGTATACCCAAACCAAAATTTCTTTTAAAGAGTTAAGTGTTGGACCATTTGATCCTTGGGAAAATAAGGTTAGATTCTACATGGAGCGCTTAGGTTTTGAAGTTTGTTATCCTGTATTTAGTAATTACCAGTTAGTTGGGATTATCGCACTGGGGCCTGTCCCTAAGGAAGCTCGTCGAAAATTAGGCCAAAGTCTCGTCTGGAGCACCCTGATTCATGAATCAACATTAGCATTAGAGAATGCGATCCTTCGTGAAGAGCTTTTACGCTCACAACACAGTCTCCGACAGATTGATCGGCTACATTCTGTCGAAGCCATGACTGAAGGGTTAACTCAAGAACTTCATAATCCGGTGATGTCCATTAAGACTTTTGTTCAATTAGCTCAATTGAGACGTCATGATACAGAATTTATGGATACTCTTCATCGTGTTGTTGGAGACGACCTAGCCAAAATTGAACAATTAACCCACGAGATTCGAGCATATGTGAAACCCCTAGCTGAAATGGAACACCATAAGGTTAATGTTGACGACGCGATTGAGGCGTGTTTGTTGTTTTTCTCTGATAACCCTGTGTATCAACATATTCGATTTGAAAAGCAGTATGACGTCCTACTTCCAAGTCTGACTATTGATCGACAGGGACTTATGCAGGTGATGTTTAATGTTCTGTTATTTCTTTTGAAAAGTACAAATAGTACAGCGCAAACTTTACATGTTCGAGTTGATGCTGACAGAAGAAGTTCTGGACAATGTTGGGTCGTTCTTAATTTTACGTGGCTCACTCAAGAAGAGTCTAAATATGCTATGGTTATTAACATTGGAAAAGATGATTTTGAGTCAATCGGGTTAGCATCTGTCGATGGTCGTGAAAAACGAGGACTACTTCTTGCAAGCCAAATCGTTCAACGCTATTCTGGCTCCTTAGAATTCCTGGCAAATTCTCAAGAGCATGTTTCTGGCATCCGTATCCAAATTCCTGTCTATTCCCCCACGGTTAGCTCGAAAATGATTTCTGAATCTCCCGTCTCTACTATCGCGGTTCAAGATATTTAATTCTTTGGACTCGGTTCACAGCTTTTCTTCCTTGAAGAAATTGATACAATATGCTCGTTCCGATTTGGCGGCACTATTCAAGCAAAAGAGTGAGTGACTTGCGACATGGATGATACTGAGCAATTAATCTCGTCTTTCATGACCAATCTTCCGGTGGTAGGTTATCGTTGTGTGCAAACTGGTCTAGATCGGCAATTTCACTTTATTACACCTAACGTCCAAGAAGTTTTTGGTGTGACGCCCGAAACAATGCTTCAAGATTCTCGAGCGTTTTTTCGTCGAATTCATTCTGATGATCGCAATACATTTTTAAAGGCTTGGGCTGATGAGAGCGCGTTGCCAAGAAGGGTGAGTGTCAATTATCGAATCATGGGTAAGGATGATTGTCTCATTGATATCAACGAGCATTGCTGGATATCACGGAATGATGAAGATTGTGAAATAGTCTGTGATGGGGTGTTGATACCAAATCGTGATTCACAATTTATCACCGATGAATTGCATAGATGGGATCGTGAGCTTCAGTCATTGACCAGCAATCTCCCTGATATTGTCGGTAGAGTTGATCGCAGGAATCGATTGTTATATTTGAATCGATGGTGGGATAGTGCTAATCCGCTTCCTCCTGAGCGTTATCTAGGCAAACAACTCTCTGATTTAGAATTATCTTCAACAGTAGCCAAGATTTTCGAAGAAAAAATTCAAGAAGTGTTCCAACAGGAAACTATCGAGTCTATAGAAATCTCGTATCCTACTTCTCGTGGTATGCGAATATTTGACGTTCGGTTTTGCCCAGAATCGAATTCTGTGAAGCCAATGCCTAGCATTTTGTTTATATGGCGAGATGTCACTGATGCCAGAATGGCAGAATTAGCGTTTAAGGAGAGTGATGAAAAATTTAAGCAATTGGCAGAAGCCATCGATAGTGTTTTTTGGATATGGGATACGAAATTACAGCAGATGATTTACGTCAGTCCAGCCTATGAGCGCCTATGGGGAGGCGATGCTCAAAAACTTATGAACAATCCATTTGCTTGGTTGGCCATTGTTTTACCTGAAGATCGAGTGCGTGTGGAAAATCTCTTTCTGAAACGGTTAGATGGAAAAACTCTAGATATCGAATACCGAATCATTCGAAAAAATGATGAAGTGCGCTGGGTTCATAATCGGACTTTTCCGGTGGAGGAACCGTCTGGTGAGATCTCCCGGATCATTGGTCTGGCTCAGGATGTCACGGAACGAAAAAAATGGGAGGAAGAGCAAGTACGTGCGGCAAAATTAGAGTCGCTTGGATTATTAGCCGGGGGGCTTGCTCATGACTTTAATAATCTGTTGACCGCGATAGTGGGACAATTATCATTAGCTAAATATGGCTTGGAGCATTCTAATCCCTTGTTTCCGAGAATTATTGAAGCCGAACAAGCGTCATTAAGAGCACAAGATATTGCGAGACAACTCCTCACATTTTCGAAGGGGGGTGTTCCTGTTAAAAAAGAGGTGTCTCTCAAAAATATTTTAGAAGAAAATGTTCGTTTGGTTTTGGCTGGGTCCAAGATTAAGCCGGTGTTTCAAATTTCTTCGGACTTATGGCCTGTGAATATTGACGTCGGACAAATTTGCCAGGTTATTCACAATTTGGTGATTAATGCACGACAAGCCATGGCAGAAGGGGGGGAATGTATTGTTCAGGCCTACAATCTCAGTCAGGATGACGCTGAGAAAGCAGAACTGCCAAGGGCCTCCCATGGTCAATGGGTGCGGATAGAGATTATTGATAAGGGAATTGGTATATCAAAAGAAAACCTTACTAAAATTTTTGATCCGTACTTTACAACCAAACCGACAGGATCCGGGCTTGGGTTAGCCACTTCGTATTCGATCATCAAAAGTCATGGAGGCTTTTTATCTGCTGAATCTAAGCTCAGTAGTGGCAGTACCTTTTCTTTTGTGTTGCCGGCTAATCCCAAAAAGGAGACGTTCGAGCAGCCAGTAGAAACTACTGTGAGATTGGGCCATGGGAAGATTTTGATTATGGATGATGAAAGCCAAATTCGTCAGGTTCTTGGCGAAATGATTGAAACGTGTGGATATCACAGCCAAGCAACTAAAGATGGGGAAGAAGCATTGAGGGTTTTTAATCAAGCTCAAATATCCGGTGATCCCTTTTCCGCTGTTATTTTAGATTTAACCATTCCTGGTGGACTCGGTGGTAAAGATGTCATTAATCAATTGTTAGATATGGACCCTCACGTACGAGCCATAGTCGTGAGTGGCTATTCGAATGACCCAGTTTTGGCGAATTACCAGGACTATGGGTTTAAAGGTAGAGTCGCAAAGCCTTTTAATTTAGTAGATTTAAGTGTTGTGTTGAATGCTGTGATAGAAGGATAACCTTTTTGGTGCATGAGTAGTTCAGGGGTTGCGTGTGCTTTGACCTTCGTCGTGCTATCCGAAGCCGTCTGACAATAAATCTAGAAAAATCGGAAGACTTGACAGCGAGTATTGTCATCTCACTATCAAGCCTTCCTCGTGGTTGCTTTACCGATTCTCTTCGCTGCTTATTTGCAGCGAAGATCCTAGAAATAGCTGAAGTCCCTTGTTTGGCATATCAAGAGTAACCTAACTATGTGCCGAAATGATCAAAAATAAATTGACGCCTTCTGGCTCTCTTTGAACTTGAATATTATTTTTGGGTATGCCACATTCTTGGGCTAATTGTTGTAATTTCTTGGTGCTTCGATGATGGAGTAGCCAATTGAAAAATTCCATATAGTCTTGGCTTGGATTATCATCAGCAAAATTACCCACGACGAGTTTTCCTGATTTCTCAAGAGAAGGTAGCAGCCTTTTGATGACCCGTTTGAATAAGCTGTCTGAGAAATAATCAAAAAGTCCAGCTGACCAAATGAGGTCATAGGTTTTGTTCGCGACAAATTTGAAAATATTTTGATGGAGAAAACTAATGTTCGATGTAAATTTTTCACAAAGGTGACTGGCATGTTGAATGGCGTTGAGGTCCTGATCGATACAATCAAAATGAAGGCCAGTTGGTCCCATGACTTTTAGACATTCATGTAAGTCTCGTCCAGGACCACTTGCGACATTTAATATTCGAGCTGTTCGGCCTGGCTGATCTCTTACGCTCCAGACTTGATCAAGGAAAAACGACACACGATTTCTTACGGCCTGAGCTGCGGGATGTGACTGGAAAAAATTATCCCAATTCGCTAGATGTGGCTCCGCGGTGACGTGGTTGTTGTAAATCTTTTCGATAATTTCGAAATCACCGGCATAACCATGTGGTTGTTGGTACGCAAATCCTTGAATGGTTTTTGGCGTCATAGCCTCTCCCAATTCCAAGCGAATGGCTTCAAGATCTTGATGAGAGAGATTCCCGGAGTGGTGTAATTGAGCTACCGTGTTCATGGCCAAATTCATTTCTCCATATTCTGAGGGGATTGGCCCACCTTTTCGAGCCGACATTTTAAGATACTCAAGCGTGATATTGGCTATTGAATCTTTGCGCGGTTGGTCTAGGGTTTTGTTGTGAGATGAGAGTAAGTTGCTTGGAAGATAATTAGCCATACGAGGGCCTCCTTTTGGTGTTAGAACACCGTTTAAGTAAAAAAATACAAAATTCCCACTCTGATGAGCAGTGAATCTCTGGATATATTCCGGAACTGTGAGTTGAGCTAAAGAGAAACGTTCCCCTGGGATAGGGAAGAAAAAACGGAATGCTCGTGCAGGAGTTCGTCCACATGATAGGACAAAGACCCTGGAATTAGGCGGTTGGATGGTTAATGAAATGTTACGGTGGCTTAAGGATCATCGCCTATTCCTCCTAATTTGGGGGTATTGAATGAATAGCATTGGGGGTTGCGTTCATGAAAAAGGAATATAATTAATGATCCTGCATAAAAAATGGACATTACCTGAAAAACAACAAACAGTCCACAGGAGTTAGTCTCGACTTGAGTAACTTTTAAACTAAACGAGATAAATGTATTTGATGTACGGTTTATGGTTGTTTGTAGATAAGTGGTTACCTCATAGCGATGTAAGGTGAAATGTCTGGCTCTTATGGCTATTCCCAAAAAAATGCAAATAAAAAAAAAGCTAAAGGTAACTGTTGCAGAAATACAAAATATTTCTCTATCAAAAAGGCGAAAGTTTCAAAAACGGTTATTGAAATGGTATGGCGAATCTGGCCGAGATTTACCTTGGAGGAGGACTGAGGATCCCTATAAGATCTTGGTCTCGGAAGTCATGCTTCAGCAGACCCAGGTCGACCGTGTGATTCCTAAATTTCATGAGTTTTTGCAAAAGTACCCGACCGTACAAGATCTTGCCGAAGCCAAACCGGAAGACGTTCGAAAGACGTGGTATCCCTTAGGGTATAATGTTCGGCCTTATCGTCTTCATGGAATTGCGTGCGAAGCTATGGAGCGATATGGAGGAAGCATTCCCAGCGAAGAAGAAGAATTATTGTCGATGAAGGGTATAGGTCGGTATACCGCTGGGGCCATTCAATCATTTGCGTTTCAGAAGGATGCGGCTATTCTTGATACGAATGTTATCCGAGTCTTGCATCGGATCTTTCTTGGGACCGGTGATCCCAAAAAACAAAAAAAGATATTGTGGTTGCTGTCCGAAAAACTGATTCCCAAAGGAAAAGGCTATGATTTCAATCAAGCCTTAATGGATTTTGGGGCCATGGTCTGTACAGCACGAAAACCCTTCTGTTTGCTTTGTCCGATGAGAGATATTTGTCATACCGTTTCTTCTCATGAATAACCAAAGCAAAAAACAAGTGCCGTTTGTTGTCGTGGCTGTAGCCATTCTTCAGCAGGAAGGCAAAATTTTGTTAACAAGGAGAAAACTTGATGCTCACCAGGGCGGATTGTGGGAGTTTCCTGGTGGCAAGCAAGAAGTGGGTGAGACGTTGGAGCAATGTTTGCGAAGAGAGTTAAAAGAGGAAATTGACATTGAAGTGAGGGATTTGAAGCTTTTCTCTATTTTCCGTTATCGCTACCCTGAAAAAGAAGTCGAATTACATTTTTTCTCATGTTCAATGGACAAAGGAAGGCCCAAGGCGCTTGGGTGCCTAGAATGGGTCTGGGTTTCTCAATGTGAATTAGTGTCCTATGAGTTTCCTGCCGCTGATCAACCAGTCTTGAAAAAAATTCTAGAGGGGAAACTTGATGGAGAACGCAGTGCGTCAGGCGATTGATGGAAACTGTACGGGTTAAAGGTAGAAGTCTATGGATTGCAGGTTTTTAATGAGCAGGGCAATATAGTGCTTAACTTGGAACTGCAGCAAAGAATCTTGGTTTTCTTTGAGAGGAATTATTGAAGGTCTGTTTGCTGAAGCCGTTGAATTTCCTCTGCTTGCTCATCAACTGTTTGGCGCAAGCCCTGCACCTGTTCTCGAAGAATTTTCAAGTCTGATTGAGTTTCTTTTACCTGTGGAGTAGGAGATACCTGATTTTTTTCTTGGTGAGTTTCCGTTGTGGAACTGAGATTAATCTCTCCATAATTAATCGCGATCCAGGCATTTTTTGAGGATATCGTCATGAATTTTTTGGCTTCTTCTGATTGCACGATAGCCTGTTTCTCCGAATACGTAAGCGAAATGTGGTTCTGAAGGTTTCGCGATGAAGATGTAGTCTTGGAGAGATTTCTTTGATCAGTCCGAGCTTGCTGTAAGGACAGGAAGAAGATGGTTGGAGAAAATACAGCAATCGTTCCGCGTATCTGCCTTGACCCTTCTTCGTTCCCTAAGCTTCGAAAAGTAATAAGTTCTTCCGATGTTGCTTGTGAAAAGGCATCGGTAAGATGGGGAGCTAAGAACTCAATGTGAGTAGGAGAGAAAACGGGAGATGCTTGTGAATCAGCAATCAAGAGCTCTTGAAGAATACCTCGTTCTTGCCTTTGAAAAATTCCTTGCAATAATTGTTTGATGAGTGCTTCTGAAAGCTCGGCGGGATGTTGAGGTGGTATCTTGAAATCGCTAAAAGTCTGTAAGGCAACATTCCCTTCATCGCTACTATGGATCGGCGTTTTGATTTCAGGTGTCCATGTGCAATGAATCGTCAATAAAAAAAAAGTGGCGATCGTTCCACATAATTTGAGGAATGAGTCACGTGGTGTTGTGAAGAGTCTAGTGCTCAAAAGAATAATGACTGTGGCGTAGTTTGTCCGTGGGTGTCATGCATTGAGTGAGTTCGCATAAAGACAAGAGAAAAATCACAATAAAAATTGTACCTTGTATTTATTTTTGCCGTATCCCACAAGCTCGGGCAATGCCGTCTTGATAGCGGCCCCACAATGTTAATGCTTCTTCTAAACAAGAAATGATTTGGTGCTGTTGGTCGGTTTCAGTGGCATGGTGTGTAATCATATCGTACATGATTTTTCTAGACCCAGGCGCGAACATGTGTTGAGCTCGAATATAATCCATAGATTCTGCAGAGAGACCTTGATGTTGGACGAGTGCGTATTTTTTTATCACATCTTCAATTTCGGTCTGATTTTGTGGTGCTTTGGGATATAACACTTCTTCGGGGTCGCTGGATGTGCCTTTGATGAAAATGGCAAGAGCCGCTGCACCCAATGTCCAATCATCTTCTTGGCAAATCTGATTGAGCCATTCTCGATAAAGCCGGCTAGGGGCCAATAATTCTACATCACGAAATCCAGCTCTGTTGAATCCGAGGCCTTTCATCATTTGTAAGAATAATTCTTGGTGAGGATGACCCAGCGAAAATCCTCCGGTCTCTTCTTCGTAAATGATCGTGGCGAGGCGTCGCCGAGCTTCCCATGGAGGATTTTTTCCAAGGATTTGTGCAAGAAGAATGGAAAAGTCCCGCACATACACCACATATTCTTGATGAAAGAAAATGTTTAATTGTTTTTTTGTGATCGTGCTACTTTGAAAACATGGAGTGGCCCAATGTTGTTTGCGGCGTAGGACATCAAAAATACGGTCGCGAAATTGTTCGGGGGAAAGTGTGTTAAACATCTAGCTTTGGTGAACGGTTTGAAGGTTGCTTTTTTTGACAGGCGGGTTGTCCCAGATCTCTCATTCGATATAACATAACCGTGTTTCGTTCAATGACTTATACATTATCACATATGCAGGGAGTCTGTAACTATGCAACCAGTGAGTATCGCGGACCCTCAGGCTATCTTGGAGCTCTTAGCCGATGTGGCGTTGCACGGGGAGGGTGTCACAACTGACAATCTGATGGAATACGTGATGGATGAGGGCTTTATGGAACCGACATACTTGAGCGCAAAGGGTGAGGACCCCGAGGCCTATTACCAGGGACAGGCCAATGCATGGGCTGTGTATCAATTGAGAGAATGGAAGCGAGTTCTGATAATTTCTGGTGGACCTGGCAAAGAGCGTAGGATGCAAATTACTGAAACTCCATAATAGGCCAAAGAATAATGATTCCGAGCTGGTGTGAAAGAATGTTGGGGGGGACAGAGCAAGTTGGAGATTAGTACCATCCTCCTAAAAGCTTTCCTTCTTCAAAATATAAATAGCGGTGTTTAATTGTGCTAGCATCAATCCAGTCCTCGTAAACCCATTCTTCACGACGGACCCCTTTTTCTGTATAGCTGACATTCATTTGATAGGGAGAACCCCAAGCTTTCATGACTTGTTCTCGACTCATGCCAGCCATCACGGCCTTATCTTCAATATGTTGTTCCCCTGTTGGGTCCAGTAAGCGAGGGACAATGCCCCAGCCTATCATCCAGAGAGCAAAGGCTCCTAAAAGCACATAAAGACTAATCCGAACAGGCTTTCGACAAATCCAAGGAATTGGGGATGTTTGGGAGGCGTGGCTATTAGAAATAGACATATTGTCAACTAAAATATAAAGGATTCAAGTCTCTCGGGAAAGATGGGCTCTGGCTTTGAATTGTTGTCACTCTGGGGGGATAATCAAATACTCTATCAGTAGGTCTGAAAAGGGGTCAAGGTAACGCATGTATGTTTGTTGAAGTTGAAAGTAATCCAAATTTTGAGGGGTCGTACTTTGTCAGATTCAATGAATTGGGACCAGCTCGCCTCATAACGCATGTGAAGTCGTATGAACGACTGTCTCGAGGGGAGTGGTGTGAGGTAACCGGATGGTCTGACGACGTTGAGCAAGCCTTGTGCCCTGCGTATGCTCAAAAGGTGGAAGATTCCGGAGCGGGATCTACCTATATTATCTATGGGGGAAATTGGGGAATCCGGCTAAGACCTGAGGGTAATCTTGGAGAATGGAATCTCTATGATAATGCTCAATGGGGAGAGGGGTATCTGTCTATAGGCGAAGAGCGAGACCTTCGATTTTCTGAAGATAATTGTCAGTAATAATTGTTTGAAACAGACCTAATTTTCATACTGAGGAACAGGAATGGATTTAGTGGTTGGTGTTTCCATGGGAGGTTGTTGCTCGAATTCTGGAGAAAAGGGGTTATTGATAGGCTCGTGCGTTAAGCGTTGGCGTCGTTGCACAAGTTGGAGGCTTTGAGTGGTGATTTCCAATCGATCGATTGGGGTTTTAGTCGAAAGCAAACCTGGAATCCCGTTAATGGCAAACATTTGGTAGGCTAATGACCAGGACAGTTTTTCCCGATCCCGTTCCTTGACGATGAAGGAGGCTTCTGGTGAAGGTGAACCTTTAAAGACTAACACCCATAAATTTGAGCGAAACGCAGGGGCATTTTTTGTGGAAGGCGGAATAAATTCTGGGACAAGAGATTGAATGGTATCCAAAGAGACGGCGGGAGAAAATTCGATTTCACATCGCCGTACATACAATGTCGGAAAGTCTTTCCCTTCATTGAGGTCAGGGATATAGGTAAATGAATACCGCACTTGAATGCCATCGCGCGTATAGGTATACACGTCTTCCCCATTTTCCGGGGAAACTAAATTTTTGAAATATTTTTTCCAATCTGTAAACGTGTAGTAACTGAAGATTCGTAGGGCGGCTTTTCGAGAACGAACGGCCATGGGTGTACCCAGCTGGGTGCGCAATTCGTCTTGCGTCAGGCCTAAGAATCCATCTTCAAAATAGGGCTTTGCAAAGGAAGGCGTAGGAGAGTCTGTGATTATCGAGAAGAATAGAATCCCAGCGAGCAAAATAGAGACCTGAGAGAAAAATCTTTTACAACATTGATGAAGAAATGTCATAACAATAGTCTTGATGGATGAACAATTATTTATCCTATTTGTTGAAAATCAATGAAGTCAAGAAAGTGGTATGGAAAATCTAGTTGGATAGGCCGAAAGTAATTGAAAACAGTATGTGAGACATGAGTGTGTGATGGGAGGACAAACATGATCAAAAAATTAGATGAGCTGTTGAATAATCGAATCCTTGTGCTTGATGGCGCGATGGGGACAATGA
Organism: uncultured Nitrospirota bacterium; assembly: GCA_937139405.1. Classification (GTDB taxonomy): domain Bacteria; phylum Nitrospirota; class Nitrospiria; order Nitrospirales; family UBA8639; genus Nitrospira_E. The sequence continues at coordinate 80,133 of CAKZPV010000034.1, read as the reverse complement.
TTCAAAACCATAATTTAAATGAAGCCGATTTTCGTGGAGCGCAATATGTGAACCACGTGTGTGATGTGAAAGGCAATAATGATCTGTTGGTGTTGACTCAGCCAAAAATTATCGAAGATATCCACGTGCAATACCTTCAGGCTGGAGCCGACATCATCGAAACCAATACCTTTAATTCCAATGCCATTTCCATGGCGGATTATCAGATGGAATCGCTGGTGCATGAATTAAATGTGGCGGGTGCGCAAGTCGCTAAACGAGCGGCGGCCAGGGTTGAAGCAGAGCAACCCGGTCGGCAGTGTTTTGTGGCTGGAGCTTTGGGACCGACTAATAGAACGGCTTCGATGTCGCCTGATGTGAACAATCCAGCCTTTCGCGCAGTCACATTTGATAATTTATCTCAAGCCTATTATGACCAGGTTCGAGGTTTGGTTGAGGGTGGCGCAGACCTTCTCATGGTGGAAACTATTTTTGACACGTTGAATGCCAAGGCCGCCTTTTTTGCTATTGCTCAATATTGCGAAGAAATTCACCGCGATATTCCTATTATGGCGTCGGTGACCATCACCGATCTGAGTGGCCGTACTTTATCAGGGCAGTTGATCGAGGCCTTTTGGAATTCTATTTCCCATGCCAATCTCTTGAGTGTAGGAATTAATTGTGCTTTAGGGGCCAAACAAATGCGCCCGTATATCGCAGAACTATCCAATGTCGCTCCCATCTATATCAGCTGTTATCCCAATGCAGGTTTGCCTAACGCGTTCGGTGGTTTTGATGAAACTCCAGAACGAATGGGCGCGGATCTCAGAGATTTTGCCAATCAAGGGTGGGTCAATTTTGTAGGCGGATGTTGTGGGAGTACGCCTGATCATATTAGGGCCATTGCAGAGGGAGTGAAGGATTGTGCTCCCCACAAAAAAACACATGTGCCTCGAGTGACCCGCTTAAGTGGATTTGAACCGGTCACGATTCGGCCAGAAGCTAATTTCCTCAATATTGGTGAACGGACCAATGTGACGGGATCCCCTAAATTCGCGAAATTGATTCTGAATGGAGAGTTAGAAGAGGCCTTGGCCGTTGCTCGGCAGCAAGTCGAAGGTGGCGCCCAAATCATCGATGTCAACATGGATGAAGGACTTTTAGACTCGGAAAAAGCCATGGTGGAATTTTTAAATTTAATTGGCTCAGAACCAGATATTGCCCGGGTCCCCATTATGATCGATAGCTCCAAATGGTCTGTCATTGAAGCTGGGCTGAAATGTATTCAGGGGAAAGGTGTCGTCAATTCCATCAGTCTCAAAGAGGGTGAAGAAAAATTTCTAGAACAGGCCAAACTCATCCAACGATATGGCGCAGCCGCGGTCATTATGGCGTTCGACGAATCCGGGCAGGCGGATACGCTCGAACGAAAAGTAGAAATTTGTACAAGAGCTTATCGGCTCTTAACGGACAAGCTAAATTTCCCACCAGAAGATATTATCTTTGACCCAAATATCTTGACAGTTGCCACTGGCATGGAAGAACACAATGGCTATGCTGTGAATTTCATCGAAGCCACGAGGCAAATCAAAGCCACGCTGCCTTTTTGTAAAGTTAGCGGAGGCGTGAGCAATATTTCCTTCTCGTTTCGTGGGAATAATGTCGTGCGCGAAGCTATGCATTCAGCCTTTCTCTACCATGCCATCAAAGCTGGGTTAGATATGGGGATTGTGAACGCTGGTCAATTAGGGGTGTATGAAGAAATTCCAAAAGACCTGCTCACGTTGGTTGAAGATGTCTTGTTAAATCGTCGGCCGGAAGCCACAGAGGAATTAGTCAGCTTTGCAGAGACGGTCAAACAACAAGGTAAGACCGTTGTTAAAGATGATGCCTGGCGGAAGGGGACCGTTGAAGAACGCCTCTCACATGCGTTGATCAAGGGCATCGTAGAGTTCATTGATGGCGATGTGGAAGAAGCCCGTCAGAGACTCAATAAGCCTTTGGATGTTATTGAAGGTCCGTTAATGGACGGCATGAATATCGTCGGAGAATTATTTGGTGCCGGAAAGATGTTTTTGCCACAAGTTGTCAAAAGCGCGCGTGTCATGAAAAAGGCCGTAGCATACTTGTTGCCGTTTATGGATGCCGAGAAAGAAAAAGGCGCAAGCAGAAGCCAAGGAAAAGTGTTGCTCGCCACTGTCAAAGGGGATGTGCATGATATCGGGAAAAATATCGTTGGAGTCGTGCTGGCGTGCAATAACTACGAAATCATTGATCTTGGGGTCATGATTCCGTGCGATAAGATTCTGCAAAGGGCCCGTGAGGAAAATGTCGATATTATAGGACTCAGCGGCCTGATTACGCCGTCGTTGGACGAAATGGTTCAAAATGCAAAAGAAATGACGCGCCAAGGGTTTTCTGTTCCCCTACTCATTGGAGGTGCTACAACCAGTAAGGCACATACAGCCGTGAAAATTGCCCCGGGCTATACGAGCCCGGTCGTACATGTGTTGGATGCGTCCTTAGCTGTGAATGTTGTGCGAAAGCTTATGAGTACAGACGATAAAGCGGCGTTTGTGCAGGATATTCAGAATAAACAGCAGAAAACTCGGGAGGCTTATCAAGCCAAAACCACCGCCAAAAAACTTGTTTCTTTAGAAGAGGCCAGAAAACAGCGAGTGGATATTGATTGGGAAACAACGGACATTCCTAAGCCAAGCTCGCTAGGAATTAAAGTTCTTAAAGACGTCTCTCTGGAAACTCTGGTTCCAGTCATTGATTGGTCGCCATTTTTTCATGCCTGGGAATTGCGAGGAAAATATCCGAAGATATTTGAAGATCCCGTCGTCGGTCCCAAAGCTAAAGAGCTCTTTGACGATGCACAAAAGCTTTTGCAGGAAATCATTGATAAGAAATTGCTGACGGCCAAAGGAGTCTATGGTCTGTTCCCAGCGAACAGTCAGGGTGATGATATTACCATCTATGAGAATGAGACCCGTTCAAAGGCTGTGTCTGTCTTCCATACGTTACGTCAGCAAACTGAGAAGCCCAAGGGAGATCTAAATTTTGCACTTGCCGATTTTGTGGCGCCGCAATCCAGTGGTACAGCTGATTATATTGGGGGCTTTGCGGTGACAGCTGGTATTGGTATCGAAGCACTGTGCGAGAGATTTGAGAAAGATCATGATGATTATAACTCCATTATGGCCAAAGCCCTAGCCGATCGATTAGCTGAAGCTTTTGCGGAATGGTTGCATCGAGAAGTGCGCAAGGACTGGGGTTTCGGGCAAGATGAGCAATTGACCAACCAAGAACTCATTCAAGAAAAATATCGTGGGATTCGTCCGGCTCCTGGCTATCCAGCCTGTCCAGACCATACTGAGAAACATCATTTGTTTGAGTTACTGCAGGCGGAGAAATCGATAGGGATTAAACTGACTGAGTCATACGCCATGTATCCGGCCGCGTCCGTCAGTGGTTTTTACTTTGCCCATCCTCAAGCCAAATATTTTTCAGTGGGAAAATTAAAACACGATCAAATTCAAGACTACGCCAAGCGGAAAGATATGGAGATATCGGAAGTGGAGCGTTGGCTCTCACCTAACCTTGGCTACGATCCAGATAAAGTTTGAAAAATTCTCTTGAACAGGGAAGAGTGTTCATGCTCAACCCAGTGTTCATACTTTGATTGACAAGAAATATATCAGGAACGGAATGGTCTTCCCTCATTTTCGGGAGGCTGCTTGGAAACTAGAAGATTGGATTTGTACAATGAATAGCCGACGAGAGGACTCGGCCAGATATTTTGGCGTTGAGGATATCCCTAAGAAAGAAAGTTTGGCCATTTGGCCTGATTTTGAGCAACTTGAAAAAAAGATACAGTTTTATTTTTTCCAGAAAGTCATGGGATGACGTGAATAAACATCTACGAGGACTTAACGACTGATGTTTCGGGGCAGATTTTTAATTGTCGGAGTGGTTTATTCTAAAACTAGCACCACTGAAGTATTATTTAATCGTTTTTGTTCAATTTTTTCTGCATACCCTTTGACAAACAGACTCCGACTAGATTGTGAATTCTTTCTTTTATGAGTTGCGTCAGGTTATTCGTGTTAACGGTGGTCATGTGTTTAGTCAGAAAGGGATTTAACAAAACCTAGCTAGACTTGCTCAAAGAGCTATTTCTGGGAGATCGATTTTCATCTGTGGTAAGATGACATTCCTAACACTGACAGAGAATGTATTTTTTGCCGGATTCGACAAATTAGGATTAGGAATATCGGGGAGGAGGTAAAATGTATTGTGTGTATGAGGATTTAATTCGTGTCTGACCCCTAATGTTCGATTTTTTTTGTCGTTTAATTAGGGTCGGAGTATCGGTCGCCACCTTGACCGGACCAGCTTGTGTGGCCAACTTCTTGGGATTCCCAGAGGGCTTGGATTTCTTGATCTGCGAGATCTGCTTCTTTTAATTGTTCTTCCCCTTCGGGCAATGCTTCTTTTTGTTTCTCACCAACTGCTTGAGTTGGGTCTGGGCCTCGACCCCGTGGAGTTTCTTTGGGTAGGACATTAATAGGCATAAGTCCTCATCATAGCAGGGCGAGAGGTTCGTATTCCACTTAAACCGCCTGAAGAGCGGCTGATTGTTCAGTAGGAGATGATTCAGCTTGATGGCCTACTGTTTTTAAGGCGGAGATGATCCAGCCATAACGCTCCTCGGCCCATTCATTAAATGCAGCCGTACTGTCAAAGATCAAATCCCAGGCGGGGGCGGAATCGAGCAAGAGTAACTTATGAGGTTGATTGTGCCCCGGATAATACACCACTAAAACGGCCGATTTTCCCATAAGACTAATGTCGGTAAACATGTGAAGCATGGCCTGTGGCGGAATTTCCACGGTTCGCGATGCCGCTTCTACAATGGGTTCGTAGATACGATGCAAGAATTGTTGAATGGTCTCATAGGGAGACTTTGAATGATGTAAATTGGTATTTGGTGCTTCTCCTACAAGATTTGTTGTCAGGTACTCGATAGCTTCCCAGGTTGGCATGACTCCAGAATTGACTAACGAGTCCGTCATGTACGACATCCAATTTCGCGGTTTATGCAGAGACATGGCATTCATGCTTGATTCTCCAAACGCATCCTTTTTCTGTTGACAAGGAAGCTAATAGGTAGTGGTTGAAAGCGTCTGCTTTTTAGGCGGGACTGTTTACATGTGAATACGTATGTTAATTGATAAAGCTATTTTGGTCAATTTTTAACCATGATCAATTTTTATGGTTCATTTTGCTTGGCCCTTGACCATCCATTTTTCAAGGACTTAGAATGCACAATCGATTGGTCAAAAATTATTGATAAATCAAAGAGTTACTTTTCTTGTGATCCTTTGTATGGACGTTGTCTTTCTCGGATATTTTCCGGTGATAGATAATTAATATTTTTACCTAGGAATTATAGATGAGAATCAATTATGACAAAGGTGGTTTGATAAGTCCTCTTCGCGCGAAACCCCAACCCTCGCAGAATTCTGTCGGTGCGGGGAAGCAGGCTAAGGTCATGTTGGTTTTTCCTCCCGATTGGTATCCTTCAGAACCTTACCTGAGTCTTCCAACATTAACCGCGTTCCTGCGTGAGGCTGGGCACGAGGTGGTGCAAAAAGACGTCAATCTTGAAATGTATGATTGGTTTTTTAGTGGGGATTTTTTGCGTCGTGTGTTGAAAAAAGTGCCTCAACAGTTAGATCGGTTGAAGAAGATAGCCCGAGATCGAGATTTATCAGAGGCCGAAGTCGAGTTGCAGCTTGCTCTCTGTGACTGTTCCCGGAGTCGAATAGGAGAGTTGATTGAAAAAGCTGAGGAGGCCAAACGCATTGTGCGCACGCCTGAATTTTATGATGGTGACAAACTGGAATGGGCGATTGCTGTGTTTCGAGAGGTGACTGCCACGATTTCTCTTGTGTATTCCCCCGCCAGAATTTGTATGCCGCCTATGGAGACGGATTTATCCTATAAGCTCTTTATGTCGTCTGAGGTCTTGGATGCAGTGAATGATACACAAGTCAATGTGTATCGCGACGTATTTGAGCACATTTTAAAGCCGGCTATTATTGCGGAACAGCCTGATGTGATTGGCATTTCGATTGTTCTTCGTCAGCAATTATTTTCCTCTATGACATTTTGCGCGCTGATAAAAGAACAATTCCCAAACATCCATGTCACGATTGGTGGGAATACAGTAACGCGGTTTCGTGACGTTCTGCCGAATACTCCAAAACTCTTTGCTTTGTTCGACAGTGCTATCGTCTATGAAGGTGAAACGGCACTGTTACGATTGGTGGAAGGTATTGCCAATAAGACCGATATCTCGCATGTGCCTAATCTGATTTTTCGAGATGAAACCGGCATTCATACCAATAGCGAAACCTTCGCTGAGAATATGGGAGCCCTCCCTCCGCCGAACTTTGATGGATTGCCAATAGAAAAATATTTTGTTCCGGAACCGATTTTGCCGTATTTGGCGACAAGGGGTTGTTATTGGGGACGATGTGAATTTTGCGATCATGGTGAGGGCTATGCTTCGGGTTATCGTACGAAAAAAGACTGGCAAATTATCGACGAGCTCACATTTTTGAAAAAGAAATACCAAACCCGTCATTTCCATTTTACCGATGAGTCCTATCCGCCAGCCCTCTTCCGGAAGTTGACGAAAAAGTTGGTAGAATCCAAGTTGGATCTTGCCTGGACCACACATATTCGATTTGAAAAGAGTTTGTTGTCTGATGAGATTTGGCAGGACGCGCAAGATGCGGGATGCAAGTATTTGCATATGGGCTATGAATCGGGGAGCGAGCGGGTCTTACAACTCATGGATAAGGCGACGACCACTGAAATTATCCAACAGAGTTTGGAGCTGTCTTCACGACATGGGGTGTGGAATCATGTGATGGGCTTTTTTGGGTTTCCGGGAGAAACTTATGCAGATGCGAAGTTTTCGACGCAATTTCTGGAGGATAATCGAGAACATGTGCATTCCATCGGGTTTGGTACCTTTGATTTGAGCAAACATACTCCGGTGGCAAAGAATCCCGAAAAGTTCGGTATTACTTTTTATCAAAATCCTGAATGGGATTTGGCCATGGACTATTACTTTACGGTCAAAGAGGGCCTGAGTATTGAAGATGCAGAACGAGTCTTTGAGGAATTTGAGCAAAATCATTATGCAGGGTGGGATTTGAAAATCTTTGTTCGTGAATATGTCTTCCTCTATGTGTCGCATTTTGGATCTAATAAATTGCCAACCTTGCAGTTTCAATTAGGCTCACAAGATCCTTCCTCGAATCTCGCCTCGGTTTAACCTTTAGGAAGGGATGACGATGACTGATACCCTCATTGATATTGACGGGGCACCATCAATCACTAAGCCACGCAGGACGTTTAGGACCATGCTCTTGTTCCCGCCGGAATGGGTTCCTACCGCGCCGTACCTTGCACTCCCCAGTCTCACCGCCGTCCTTCGTGCATATGGGCATGAGGTCATTCAAAAAGACATTAATATTGAAATGTATGATTTGTTTTTTACCGACACTTTTCTCATCTGGGTTAAAATGCGCATGGATCAGCAGCGGCGAGGTTTAGAAGAGCGAGAAGCCCGTCAGCAACTGTCTGATGTCGAGCGTGGGCGTTTGACCTGTCTTCGCACGCAAGATCATATTGATGTGATGGCTCTAGCGGAGCAAGCGCAGGAAGCGAAAGCCATTGTGCGGGGAGAAGGGTTTTATCAGGCTGAAAAATTGGAAGGAGCGCTCACGATTTTCCGCGATGCGATGCAATATATTTCAGCAGCATATTTCCCTGCTTCCTTGGTGTTTTACCCCATGGAAAGTAATTTGGGATACCGTTCAGGAGTGTCTACTGAAGTGTTGGCAAGCTTGGAAGATGAGAGCGTTAATATCTACAGAGATGTCTGTCGACAACTCGTCCTTCCCGCTATCAATAAGGAAAAACCCGAGGTTGTCGGTATTTCTATTGGAACGCAGATGCAGTTGCTAGCGGGGATGACCTTTTGCAAAATGATTAAAACAGAATTTCCCGACATTCATGTGACGGTCGGTGGGAATGTTATCACAAGGTTGCAAGAAGATTTACCGAAACAGGAGAAGTTTTTTTCAACTGTATTCGATACGGCCATTCTGTATGAAGGTGAACATGCTCTGCTCTGGCTATTAGAAGCGTTAGCTGGTGAGCGTTCATGGGAACAGGTGCCTAACTTAATGTGGCATCAAGAGGGCGAAGTTAAAGTCAACACGGAAATTTATACTGAAAAAACGACCGCATTGCCGCTTCCAGATTTTGATGGTCTGCCACTCGATATGTATTTTGTGCCAGAGCGGATTCTGCCGTATCTCGCGACGAGAGGGTGTTATTGGGGACGCTGTACGTTTTGCGACCATGGACAAGGATATTTTGATCAATATCGAGGGAAGCCCGCGCAAGATGTTGTTCGAGAGATTAAGGCATTACAGGACAAATATGACGCGAAACATTTTCTGTTTTCAGATGAATCGTACCCACCCGCGTTGTTGAAAAAAGTCTCGCAACTCCTGATACAAGAAAAAGTGAAGATTAAATGGACCACCTTGATTCGCTTTGAGGAAACATTACAAGATCCGGAAATATGGGAGCAGGCCGTGGAAGCTGGTTGTTGTACCCTCTATTATGGGATGGAATCAGCAAATGAACGTGTTTTAGAGTTGATGGATAAACATGCAAAAAAATCTGTCATTGAGAATAATTTACGAGAGGCGGCCAAAGCTGGGATTTGGAATCATGTGATGGCCTTCTACGGATTTCCTGGCGAGACACATGATGAAGCTGAAGATACTCGTCAATTTCTTTTGGATAACAAGCGATATATTCATTCGGTTGAGTTGTTCTATTTTGTGGCGTATCGGCATACACCTATGGTCAGGAATCCTGATAAATTCGGGATTACGATTCATAAACAGGACGACTACGATATGCCATTGGATTACTATTATACGCTGAACGAACCAGGTGGCATGACGTGTTTAGACGCGATGAAAAAGGCCGAAGAATTTTATCAAAAAGACTTCGAGCCCTGGGCCGTTCGCGTGAATGCTCGTGAACATGTCTTTCTCTATATTTCGAAATATGGCACTAATTATCTCCCACAAATTTATGCCATGGAAGCCGGGCAGGAAGAACCACGAACTGATGGGGTGCAAGGTCTAGTGACTTGGCCGGTCGCTCATGGTCCTGCCGACAATGATCCGACTGGGGAATCGGGGATGTCCCGTGTGGTGAGTCATGCGGCACCTTAGCTTCTTATGTACACCTATGATGGAATTCTGAGTTGTTCTGAAGAAAGAAGTTTTGATCGACAACGAATATCTGAAGGAATAGACGGCTAGCGTTCCTGAGAAGTGTTCAAGTAGGTCAGGAGTAATTGATAGGCTGCTTGAATCTCTTTCGTCTTAGCCTCTCCTTTTTTATACATTTCCATATATTTCCCAGGGTTGTTGGTGAGACCGGCATAACGGGAAGGATACCATGTGCGACGGGCTTCTTCATATCGTTGAGTCAGGGTCTCTTTCGAAAATGGTGTGATGAGGTTGAACAATTGAATGGCCTCTTCAAAAGGTGTTGATGGAGATGGTTCTGGGCTTGCCATGAGGATGGTGTCTCAAATTTTTCTTCTAGTAATTGGTTGAAGTTTTTCAAAGGATTGGGTCTCTTGTCAATCTGTATTCGTTGAAATGTTCCTCTGAAATATTTTCATAGACAATAGCAATACAATGTCCCGTGAACTTCCCCTATTAGAAGCGCCGCAGTTATTTGCTCAGCAGAACTATCGAGATGTGTTGAAGCGTGAAATGGATGCTGGAAAAATCCCGCTCAGTCTGGGGAAGGCCTGCCCGGTCAAATGTGAATTTTGTTATGAATTGGATCATTCCTATCGGGAAACGCTGGATCCCCCAAAGACAACTCAGGAAGACTGGGAGTTTATGTTGAATTATATTAATTCTCGTCCGACGGATCCGCTACAGTTTTGGTGTTTGGGTGGCAATGAATTTATGGAATGGACCGATCTCTTCCTTCATCCAAAGGCAATGGAATGGTTGGAAGATTTCTTGATCCATACTGACAAGAATGTGCAGTTCTTTACGGTTGGTTTTGTTCATGTGCCCAAAATTCATCGTTTGGTGGAGCAATATCCTGGACGCATCAATTTTGAATTGTCGGTGATTACCCTGGGTGAATATCGTCAGAAGTTGATGCCGCATGCGCCCTCGGTGAAGCATTTGATGAAAGTGCTGGATGGTCCTGCTGTTTCTTCTGCCAACTTTTATGCATTTGATCAGAATACGATGTCTGAAGATGCCAAAACAATTTCAAAAATTAATTCTAAGTGTGTGTTATGGATGGGGTGCCTGACGCCGGTAGGCGGTATTAATGACTCGACCAAATCCATCATGCGACAAGGTCGACAATATCTACCGGTTGAAGCTGAAAAAATCTATGATGCGGGTCTTCTGAATTCTACGACGATTCATACCGAAGCCTACGTCACGGCTTTTTTAAACCGGCGGCGAATTATCAGTTTATTTGATTCGTTAGAGTTAGAAAAGCGAGATCCTGTTGTGATGGCGGGGAGTGTATATCGTATTTTGACAATGTTCCGTAAAAATCGTGCTAAATTTTTACATGTGCCAAATGCGACGTTGGGTGGAGATTCAGACTGCACTGTTCTGTTGACTTTAAATGATATTGCCAAACGGTTAACGAATGAAAAATATGTGTACATTCCTCAATGTATTGTGGAATCGGGACGAGGTTCCGGCCGAGATATTGCTGGGGTGCACGTTGATGAGTTTGTAAAAATGACTGGGGTCAAAGTGAGGACCTTACGGAAAATCGATACCAAATTTGCCAATAATCGGTTATATCGAAACGGCTCTTTGCAAAATTATGTGGAAGATTATGTGCGAAATCCGCTTATCCGTTCATATGAGTCGTTTTCTCTCTCGGCATAAATGAGGAGATCTGTCTCACGTTCATTACGTATTCAAACAATAATTATTTGCTTCCTTGCTCTTGTCTGATACCGTAACCTGAATGGATACTTCTCGGCACTGGCTCCAGTTTTATCAGGCGGATGTTTTTTCGAATGAACCATTCGGAGGTAATCCTGTTGCCGTTTTTCCTGATGCAGCTGAATTGACTGAGCGAGAATTTCAGCAAATTGCTAGAGAGATGAATCTCTCAGAAACCGTGTTTGTTCTGCCACCGACTGATACTCGAGCGGTGGCAAAGATTCGTATCTTTACCCCATCTCAAGAAATTCCATTTGCCGGACATCCTGTCTTGGGGACGTTTTATGTTTTGGGAACATTGAAGCGACTTCCTATACAGGAGCCTGTGACGAACTTATTCTATGAATGTCATTTGGGGGTATTCCCAATTGAGCTCATTACATTAAAAGGACAGATTGAGCAAGTCGTAATGTCTCAACCCTCGCCCGAATTTCTCGAGGTGGTGACGAAGGTTGAGATGATTTATGAATTGGCTAAGGCCCTGGGCGTGCATAAATCACTGATTACCGACTCTCCTTTTCCCGTAGAAGTCGTTTCAACGGGATTGCCAGTCTTACTCGTTCCCATACGAACCCTCACTGCAATTAAGTCCATGCAAGTCAATCATGCTGCTATTCAAGACGTCTGTGCCAGATTAGGCACCAATGGCATCATGGTCTATACCACTATGACTCTTGAAGAAGATGCGACCGTGCATACCCGGATGTTTGCTGATCCCATTGGGATTTCAGAAGATCCAGCGACAGGGAGTGCCAGTGGGGCGTTAGGGGCCTATTTGGTGAAGAACGGAGTAGTGGAAGTGGGACCGACAACTGAAGTGGTGATAGAGCAAGGTTATGAAATTAATCGTCCCTCTAGAATCCTTGTTCATGTTTTTTCTGATGACGATATGATACAAACTATCAAAGTCGGTGGTCAGGTTGTGATGGTTGCGGAAGGCAAGATGGTGTATTAAGACATTCTTTTCAAGAAGTTTGGAATGCTATTTTGTTATCTCTCCGGCAATATGACTCATTTCAGGGAGAATCAATTGTTCCATGGCGAGTCGAACGGCTCCTTGAGAACCAGGGATAGAAAAAATAACCAAATGCCCATGAATGCCAGCTGTCGCTCGGCTTAACATGGCTGACGATCCAATATCCTTGTAACTTAGATAGCGAAACAACTCACCAAATCCGTCCAACCGTTTTTGCAAAAATCTATCTACGGCTTCGAAGGTTGAGTCGCGACGCGAAATCCCAGTACCACCGTTGATGATAACCACCTGATTGTCTGTTTGATGAGAGGCTTCTTCTAAAATTCGTATAATATCGGATGGTTCATCTTTGATCAGATAGGATTGGTTGATTGAATGTCCGTGTTCTTTGAGCAAATGACAAATCAGTTTCCCGCTCGTATCGGTATCCTTTGTTCGTGTGTCGCTACAGGTGACCACCATACAACCTAAAGATAAGGAATTAGCCTTATGGGAGACATGAGAGGGTTGGCCATGCTCTGCATGAGACGTATGCTGGGTGTGTGGGCGGGGATCACCCATGATCGGATACTTTCTTAAGCAATCGAGTTACGACCACACCGAATCTGGATTGAGCTGTGTTGCAGGCTCACCTTTTTTGATATGTTCATCTAAAATAACGGCCACATCAGCATCTTTTACTTGCGAATACCATGTGCCTGTCGGGTATACCACAACATTGGGGCCTTGCTCACAAGGTCCAAGACAGGTGGTGCCTGTGACGAGCACTTCACCAGGTTGTACTCCACGTTCAATGAGTCCCATATTCAATGCCATGAGTAAATTCTGCGCACCTGCTGATCCACAAGAAGGTTTTGGATGACCAGGAGGGCGTGAATTTGTACATACGAGGATATGATATTTAGGTTTAGGCATAGAACCTCCTTGCGTCAAATGGTGTAAAAGAATTTGGGATGAAGATGGGACGTGTTTGCGTATTGTGACGTTACCGAGCGCGGAAAAGATCCCACATATCAATACATTCATCTGGTAGTTTCCACTGTCGAACACCAGCCATAACCCAATCCAAATAATGTTCTTTGGGTTTAAATTTTCCGATAGCTTGCCCGACATGTGTCGTCACAAATTCTTTTTGGTCGTCTTCAGTAAACACATGAATTTCAACATGCCGAAAGGCTTCTTCTGGTAGATCACCTTCGAATTTGTCTAATTCTTGTAAATCTTCAGGAGTTAATTCAAATACGGAACCCCACACGCGTTCACCAGAAGAAGGCGTGATTGTGGCGAGGCCGCATCGCCATTGATTGGACCATCGTCCGAACGTAATGGTGTGATCAGGAATGTAAGCGTTGAATAAAAACTGGTGCTCTGGTGCACGCCGTTTTAATTGGGTGAGATTGAGATTATCTGCATACATGAAAAATCGCATAATTATATCCTGTTCGTTTGGGCAACAGGTAGTATTACCATACTGCCTTTGCAGACTGTCAAGGAAAGATTTTGGTCTAGGCTTTTTGAGCGAAAGGTCTGAATGAATTAAACAAGTCTTCAGGCAAGAAGACAAATTTGACCATTGTCTGCCAGAAGCGAGCTTGGTTAGGAATTTTTAGGGATGAGATGAAGTTGTTGTTCAGAATGGTCCAATCGAACCATAAATTTATCGAAGAAGCTGAGGCCTAAAAGTCCGTCTGTCCCCTCTGGTAGATTGGGAATCGTGTGGATGACGACACGCACATTATCACGCCCGGCATGGCCTACTCGGATCCTTGAGGCAATGCCCAATTCAGCTTTCACCTTTCCTCCTGCGGTAATCAAATTAACCTGTTGATTAGGTGGGGTCGCTTGCATATTCGCGTTAAACGCTAGGTCTTCGGAAATAGTTGTATACGTCGCCCCTGTATCCACGATAAGTTTGGCCTGAGTGAAATCGTTGAACTCGACATTCACGGTCCAGAGACCACCTTCTCGTTCCATAGGAATAACTGAATCTTCCGATCCTATTGTCAGATTTCCAGAACTTGGAAGGCTTCTTCTCGCTTTTTCTAGGGCTTGATCTAAGGGAACACGACTAAAAATGGCTTGCCCGCTTGCAACTGTTCCGATGATAAGCAGCGCGATTACAATGAAAAATCGACTGGATCCCATAAGAAATACTCCTAACGCTGCATTGCAGAAAATATTTCAACCCACAGATGGGGTTGGTGTCTTAGAGCTTTTCGGTTTCTTTGGTTACACTCTTGATCTATGTGGCAGTAGTCGCGCGCACTTCTGCATCATTTCATGCTGTGAGGTTGTTGAATCTCGTTACTCACCGTTCAAATACGGAGCTGAGCAATTGGTTAATTTTATATTACAAATAATATGCAATTAATACTGACAGTTAAAATCTTCTTTGCTAGCTTGCCCCTAGAAATGATCATGATGTGCCGGTCAAAACTTTTTTTAACCTCTTCATTCTTTGCGTCCCTGACGCTCTCCCTTGCTTTACTGCTGGTGGTCTCGGTTCCGTTTGGGCATGCGCTTGAAATTCATCATATTTTTTCGGAAATCGACCATGATGGGCACCAACATGCCGATGCTGATTTATGTCAATGGGTGGAACAACACACCAGCAATTCTTTGGCTTGGGATATTCCTTAATTAGGGCAACAGTCTTGGCTCTATTCGCGGCTTACAATAACGAACAGTCAAATCCCTCACACTTTTTCTTCTTGTCTTCTACATTCTCGTGGTCCGCCCAATTTTCTTTTCTTTTAATTTTGATCTAGGTTTATCTAGCAAGATGCTATGGGTTGCCCAAGAATCGGTGTCTATTTTCGTCTTGATAGACCCGTAGATATTCTGGCTGTGAAATAGGAGAAAAGATCTATGCAAGTGTGGCAACTATTTGGTATACGACGTTGGATGGCATGTGTGAGCCTCTTCTCACTCTTGATAGGGGATGGGCTGGTTTTTGCCGAAGAGAAGACGACCAAAAACATAGAACGAGTCTGGATCATAACCGGAGTCATGCAATATGAAGATCTTCGTCATGTTTCCCAAGCAACGGTGCAATTGCGAGATCAAGAAGGGTCCGTACTTGAGACACAGATGACAAACGAAGGAGGTGAATTTATTTAGGGGGCTCCTGATCCAGGTATCTATTCCATTCGAGCTCTTCAGGACTCTTTATCCAGTGAATAAGCTATTGTAAAAATTACCACGGAACCAATAACCGAGGTAATGCTAACTTTGGCCTTTTGGCAAGAATTAACCTTAGAAGTCGTGGCACTGTTGCCGCCGACTCAACGCTATTCTTTATCTGATTTCAAGTAAATTTAGTCTGACGGGTCAAGTTACCTGGTACATTCAAGATGCTTTTATTTTGTTTGATCCCACCGCGATGACTAGTGAGCTAGAGATTTGCTGAATCTAGAGATTTTCAGGAACGTTGAATGCTAGGATTACTCAATGGACGAATGTTGCAAAGTCACAACCATTTCAGAACAGCAGCAGGGGGTTATACGAGTAGTCCTCTGGATCAACATCAGTATGTTTCTTATAGAGGCATTTGCTGGCCTTCTGATCCATTCGACTTCGCTTCTTGCCGACTCAGTGGATATGTTAGGTGATGCCATTGTCTATGGATTCAGTCTTTATGTGATTGGACGGGGTTCGGTGTGGCTAGGACGTGCGGCCTTGCTGAAGGGTGTCATCATGGGGGCGTTTGGCATAGGTGTCCTGGCTCATGTGGTCTTCAAAGCTGTGCATGGTTTGGTACCGGTTGCCGAGATGATGGGAGTGGTAGGGATGATGGCGCTTGTTGCCAATCTCATCTGTCTTATGCTCCTTCGGCAACACCGTAGCGATGACATCAATATGCGATCCGCGTGGATATGTTCTCGCAATGATGTCATTGGCAATGCGGGAGTGCTTATTGCAGCTCTTATGGTTTACCTTCTTCATTCCCCATGGCCAGATATTGTGGTCGGCCTCATGATCGCCACGCTGTTCGTTCGGTCCGCGATTTCTATCATCCGAGAAGCCTCCAAAGAGATTGCATCTTTAAGGTGAACTCCTCGTTTTTTTCGAGACCGTTTCCGCAAAAATGAGGGTCTGTTTCTTTTGAAATCTATAGCCAACTATGGATGATCTTGTTAGATCCGTTTTCTTGTCCGAACCAAGATCATGTATCAAACAACTTGGGGGTGGGCAATTGGCTCTAGAGGCTGATGAGCAAAGAAGTCCCATTTACTATTTGCGGCAGGATAGCATATGGTTCATGCTTTCAATCCGCTTCATAATTTCGTATTATTTCAAATTTTTTAGAAAGCATATTAGCTCATGAGCTTAATTTTTCGACAAACGACCTTTTTAATGTTGATCAGCATTGGCTATGCTTTGACGAGTTGTGTGGCAGTTCCCAGGGTCCAAACGCCCCTCTTTGAAGGACGGCAAGGATCCATTTCTTTACGCGTCTTTGCCGAGCCGATGCAAAGGGCTCAGCACCCTGTCACCCTGGAACCTCACATCATACGGGGCGTACTCAAGGGGCTGTATGTCCAAGACACCCAAGGCCTACTTGAATCAGCACTGACTAACAATACTCCTCCACTCCAGGCCTTCACGGAAAAAGAAATTCATTTTTTAGTCCCACACGTCATTGCCGGATTAGAAAAAGCCACCCCAGAGGAAGAGATTATATTTCGAGTGCACTCAACCCCATCGCCCCGTACGCAGTATACAACCGGTTCCCTGTATTATGTAGATAACACGGTCCATGTCATCATTCATGGGTATCATGAAGCTTCTAAAAAATCTCGCTTACTTTCTAGACCATCCACCTCATTTAGCCGCTCAAAAATGTGGACCATGTCATTTCAACCAAGTAGGGCGTTGATCAACAAGAGCCTAGATACCGCTTCCCAGGCATCTTTTCCCTTTCACTTTGCGATCCATCTTCCTCGATTCACCCAAACGATGGAGCAAAATACCCATCCCATTTCTCCGGGATCCTCGTCAGTTCATGAGGAACTGGAAGGATTGCGTGACTCCCTCCAACAGCAACATCGACAAATCGAACGCCTAGAGAACCAACTTCAGACAGACAGTCTCCCGCAGCCTTAATAATGAACATATGCACCAAAGCCATCACAAGCCATTCTAAGTTCAGGGTCCGGGTTCTACAAACTCGCTTGACGAAAAACCTTATCTCGAAATAGGTCGAAACACCAGCCGACGTAGCCATTGTCCAAGGGTGATGACGCCAAGCAGGAGACAAGCAAACAACGAATCTGTTGCCCCAGTAGGCCAATCTAGGAAATATGAACCAATAAATCCCAAGAGAGCTATTGCCGCTCCTAATATTCCTCCAAAAAGTGGGACGAGAAAAAACCTCTTTGCGAGTTGGATCGCCATCATCGTAGGGAGGAGAAGAAAGGCAAACGTGAGCAAGGGCCCGACCATCAGGACACCCAAAGAAATGGCCAAACCCACTAGCCCATAGAGGAGCAAATCCCACATCCACAGTTGTTTCCCCAGTGACAAGGCCAGATCTCGATCGACTGACACCAATAAGAGTTCTCTGCGAAATAGAGTAATAAGGATAACGATGCCCGTAAAGGCAACGAGGAGAATGGCCATGTCCATATCGGAAATGGCGATGATTTGTCCGCGTAATAGGGTGACGATACCTATCTCGGGCACCCGTTCAGATGCCAGCAACAGAATGGTCACGGCTCCTGCTAACACATACAGCGTTCCTATGCGGCTTTCCCCAACTTCATGCCCACGTCGTTCAAACGCTGCAAGAAGCAACAAGGTTCCCGTGGTTACAATGGTAGATCCCAAAAGAGCGAGGAGAAAATCACTATGAGTGGGTTGTTGTTGATGAAAGCTCAAATGCCAAAACACCGCGGCAGCTATTCCACAGGTTGATAATTGCGGAAGGGTCACCCCTAAGAACACCATCCTTCTGCAATACATGAACACACCAATAAGAGGGAGAACGATCCCTGCAACGATCCCTCCGTATAAGGCGTTCCGCAACACATAGGATGGATGGAGAATGGTGAAGAGTTCTTCCATATATGCACTACGTATTCACGTAATGTCCTTAACCCCTTTGGACAAAATGCTCTACAGGTTGGGGTTGCACGGTTCCAAAATCAATCTCGAGGACATCTTGGACAACTTGGAGAAGTTCCGGAATAAAATGATCGGCCCATAATAAGGTGATGTCTGTATCAGACTTTAATTTAACTAATAACCGCAACATAGCTTGGACCGTCTTTTTGTCAAGACTGGCCAACGGTTCATCCAACACTAATACCGCGGGTGAACTGGCCAAGGCTCTGGCGATTAACGTGCGTTGTTGTTGGCCTCCAGATAATTCTGCATAGCGGTTCTGGTCTAAATCTTCAATTTCTACCTCTTGTTTGGCCCATTGGATTCGCTCCTGTTCAGCTTTTCCCAACCGTTGCCAGGGTTTGACATTTCCATAGGTCCCCATCTCAATCACCTCTCCAACAGTCAGCGGGAGCAGTCCACTTAACGTAGCTCGCTGCGGAACGTATCCGACCCGCAGAGAGCCTTTCCCTTCTGACGTGAACCGATGGAGTCTACCTTCTAATGGAGAGAGGATCCCGGCAATGGTTTTCAGAAACGCAGTTTTTCCGGAACCATTAGGACCTAAAACAGCATAGGAATCTCCCGGAAAAATTTCAACAGAAACCTTTTCCAATATCGGAACGCCTGGATACCCGATCGTTACCTTGTCCAGAGAGATTAGGGGAGCCGTCATGGAACAGTTAAGATGAGACTAAGGGATGTTGAGGGCATTCAGGATGGAGTGAAGATTAAATTCAATCAGTTGCTCGTAAGTATCAACTCCTGGATTTCCGCCGACCATGATGAGAAATTTTGCTACCTTGGCTCCCGTGTGTTCTGCGACCCAATTCGGAAGCCGTTCAGGGTAATGGGGTTCCCGCAGTATAAGGCTAACCTGCTGTTCTTTCATACGTTCCACCAACCAGACAAGGTGGGCTTGCGTTGGTTCAATGCCAGGTTTAATTTCAATTTGAGCCACTTCCTGTAATCCAAATTGTTCCGCAAAATAAATCGTATCTTGATGGTACGAGACAAACTTAATCCCACGGAGCGGTGCGGCAAGCTTTTTCCACTCCGTCAACTTCTTGTCTAGGTGGGCATGAAATTTTTGGACATTGGCTTGAAACTGTGCTTTGCCTATTGGAAAGGCCCGGGAGAGTCCATCAGCAATCGTCTGAGCAATGACTTTGGCATAAACTGGGTCCAAGTTGAAATGGGGATTCCCGAGTGGATGCACATCACCTTCTCGTCGGAGTAATGATTTGGGAATCTGCTTGGGGTTGATATTTTGGGCGCAATTGATCAATCCCTCATTTCCGGGAAGAATGGTCGGGTTTCGGGCCACGTCTACTAACGCGGGTAACCAAGAATGTTCGGCATCCAGTCCTAATACGACTAGGATATCCGCCCGATTCAGTTTCGGCACAAAACTGGGTTTGATTGGCACCCCGTGAGGGTCTTCTATCCCTTTGGCTAAGCTTTCTACCGACACCAAATCTCCCCCGATCCTGGCGGTAAAGTCCGCCAGGTCGGGGATAGAAGTCACCACCTGAATTTTTCCCCCTTGTCCAACAGGAGGGCGTTCTGCCATCCCGAGGGAACAACCCAGGAGAAACACCAGAAGAACGATCTTCAATAAATCATTCATGAGGTTAGTCAATCGCGACATTACTGTCTTTCTGTAAACCCATGTTGGTGACTACCGATAACCACTTGCCATTGCAGCAATACTTGATTTTGCGGAGCGAACGTGTTGCCGTAATGGCTATGGTTATATTGCAACACAAATCGCTGAAATTCACTTGGATAGTACGTGACATAGGGAGAGTAGGTCACGGCGGTAATTCGATTTCCTGAGGTGTTGGGTGTACTGCCCGGATTCCCCGTTTTCGGATTGGTGATCAAAGCCGGTTCGCTGGGCATTTGATGCCAATCAAAACGGAAGCCTGGTCGCCATTGTTTATTGATTCGATATTCCGTGTACGCATAGCCTCCCCAAGCACCCCGGGATTTCGTTTTTCCAAAAATACTCCGGCGACCCTGTCCGAAGTCATAGAGAAGTTCTCCATGAAACGACAGGCTTTGCCGTAATCCTCTGCCTAAGGGATACCAGCGATAATGAAAATCCACATTAAAGGTACGTCGTTCAACCGGATCATTCTCATCCACGGCTAAGAATGCCAATTCCTCCGCCTCGGGAACGCGGGATTGCGGGGCATAGAGAAAAGAGAATCCAAACTCGACATTGTGATCATCTGTGAGATCTTTATAAGTGCGAGCTGATCCAAAGAACGTGTTTCCCTGGCTCACTTGTGTTCGAATATTGCTCAATGGGCCTTCCCCTACGAATCCAAAGTTATACCCCCAGCCAGCAGTCAGTGCCAGATAGGTATCCGTGGGTGCCAACCATGATAGCTCTAGCCCATCTGTTCGATTTCCATTGCCCATATACAATGCTAGCGTCGGGGGAATATCAATTTGGGGTAAATCATGAGCATGCCGTCGCCCTAAATACCCCCAATCCGCAAAAAATCGGCCTCCGCGCACGGACAGATTATAGGGTAAAGCGGTCGTCTGTATGGCCGCTTCTTCGATCTCGAAGACCGCCTTTCCAAATTCTTCTGACCCCCGAGAATTCACCGCTTCGGCATGCCCGGAGGCAATGACGTAGGCCCTGGCAAATGGATCGATATCCGCCGCTGCGAATAATTCAATCGTTCGAAGGGCAGAAGAAAATCCGGCAGGGAGTTTGGTTCCAACTTCACCCCCGGCATCAGCTCCATCCCCGTCGACAAATCGCATGCGGCGCTGGGTATAGCCTGCAATCGTTTCAAATACAAACCCTAACGCTGGATTAAAACGATTGAGAATTTGCTGCCGGCGGAGAATGCCCTTTTCTCTTGGTGTTGTTCCAAGATCGAGTGCTGGGGGAACATCCATCGGCATACCCCCTGCACGATTACGTAAATCCTTAGGCTTGGCAGAAGACTTGGCTCCAGGAAATCGATTCTCTAACGAAGGTCCATGTATGGATGTTCCAGATTCACCAGGTACGTCCTGGACGGGTGGTCCGTCCATTGGCATACCCCCTGTTCGATTAAGTAAATCCTTGGGTTCCGCAGAAGACTTGGCTCCAGGATATCGATTCTCTAGCGTAGCACCTGGTGAGGAATTTCCAGATTCATTTTTGGATTTGGCCGCTGCCAAGCGTAAATCTTGGGATAGTTGCATTCGATAAATTTCATCTCTGTGGTCATTTGGTACGTTGAGGTTCTCATGTATACTTGCAGCCCATATTTCCGGTGAGACAAAGAATAGTAGGGAAACCAGTGATAGATAGGACATCCCCGCTCCTAGAAATCGGGGAAACTTCTGTCTTGCACAAAACATAGTCATTCCTCCAAATTTTCCTAAATTTTTCCATTTTTTGAATAAGGTCGGGGAACAGGGAAAGGACCACTCTCTGCCCCAGCAGGTCAAAAAAATTGATGATTAAATATGATGAAAAGAATTTAGGAAAGGGGAGGTGCTCGGGACCGATCAATACGTATATTTAAAGAATACACCCATTGGTCATGAAGCGGGGAAAGAAGATCGATCAGATCGGTAGAGAGGCAAGTCCGATAGAAATCCTGAACGTAGGATCCTCCTGCATGGTGCTCCACCCACGTACACAGATCATGCTTGGCATGTTCATGCCCATCATGATCAATTTCAGAAAACAAATGATGAACTTCAAGAGCTAACCCAAAGGGGATAGAGAAAATGAGCAATCCCCCGAGCAGAAGCAGGAATGAAAAGACTAGTTGAGTTGTGAGGGATCTTTTAGCGGTCATCGGCTCGTTTACGTGTTCAGAAATTGAGAGGGAATCTAACAAGAAGCACAAGTGCAGTCAATACAAGTTGCATATTATTTGCATTAGTAGACTTTGTCTTTGCCAAACATTTCTCTCACTTCAATAATTGAGACACTATAGATTTTTCCAAAACTTAGCCTCTCTCTCTTAAAACTCATCCGAATTTTGAAACGCGCCACGTTTGCTGCATAAATAAAGCAACGATTTTTTAATGTTGCGGGGTATTTCCGGCATACGCAAGTGTCCTTACAGGCTCTTAATGAATGGACCTTTTTGCCTCAAATGGATGGAGACCAACCTGTTGAAGGTGAAGTCTCCATTTGTATTCATTTCCCTACGCAATAAGAGTATGAAGCTCAAGAGCTTTATTCTGCTGGATGCTGTTTGAACACCCTTATAGTCGCTTCACTGGTCTCACTCCTCTCATTATAGACTTTTTACGCAGAAACACGTATTGTTGATGAATTGGTAGATATTTGAGCCCAAACTTTCCCACCAATTTGCGAGTAGGAAATATGGTTCTCCTCTCTAATCTTGGTCTGTGGATTTTCCTCTTCTCGCCTCGTTTTTATTTTCATCAATCCCTAGCAAATTTTCCCGAGGTTTTGAATGGTAAGTAGTTGGCTGAAAAGTCGACGGATTTTTTTCGTCTTGGCTTGCCTGCTCATGGTTACGAGCGGTCTTTTGTTGTATTGGTTGTATTTGGGGGCAATAGAGAGGGAAAAAATTCGGCTGATGGATCTTGCCCATTTGCATGCTCGGCAATTAGAGACGTTAAGTAAGGTCGTGGAAAAAGGGGCCTCTGGGGTTAGAGCTCAAATGACGATAATGGATCGGATGAAGAAAATTTTTGATGCTCAAGCTGAATATCATCGTTTTGGAGAAACGGGAGAAATTATTTTTATAGGAAGAGAGGATATTTCAGTTCGCTTGAAGTTTTCTACTCAACCTGAAACGAAGCTTTTTTTCGATAAAAATGGACGAGAAATCCTTGCTGCATATTCCCCAATGACTGGAACTTCGTTTGGGATTGCCGCCACGCTTGATTTACAGGAAATACAATTACCGTATTTGCAGTCGGGTGTCGGTATTGAGCTACTGGAATTGCTCGCAATGTTATTGGGAGGGATGTTTATATTTTATCGTAAGGATTCAAGCCCCCCCAATATTCATAGTAACGAAGCCACTATTCGAGCCATTGTTGCGAGTGCCGGTGAAGGGATTGTGACATTTAATGAATATTCAAAAATTGAAATATTCAATGAAACTGCAGAATCCATGTTTCTCTATACAATGGATGAAATCATAGGAGAGCCCTTTCAGACCTTATTGGTTTCATCTGATCAAAATGCCTGTGATATGTTTTTGTTGACCTATCGTTCTCAGGGCAAGACCCGAATGTCAGGTATGGTAAAGGAATTTCAGGCTCAGCGAAAAGATGGAACTGTATTTCCGCTCACTCTGACGTTAACCGAAGCACCAATTTGGGGGCACCGCCTGTTTACCGTATTGTTGCGTGACATCACCGAACAAAAAATGGCGGAACGTCGTTTAGCAGCTCAATATGCTGTCGCTCAAGTTCTAGCGGAATGTGCCTCTATTGAAGAAGCGACTCCAGAACTTCTTCGAGCTGTCTGTGAAAGTTTAGGCTGGCAAGTTGGAGTTTTGTGGCAGGTCGATTCAGAGTCGAAAAAGTTACGCTGTATTGAAGTGTGGCGGTCATCGCCTGATCGTTTTTCTCGATTTGTAGATTTAACGCAAGGGATGTCATTTTCAATAGGGGTTGGTCTACCAGGTCGTACCTGGAAAAAAGGACAACCGGTTTGGATTCCAGATGCTGTTATCGATCAAAATTTTCCTCGTGCATCAATGGCTGCTAAAGAGGGTTTGCATGCAGCATTCGCTTTTCCCATTCAGTTGGGACCTGAAATTTACGGTGTGATGGAATTTTTTAGTCGAGAGATTCAAGAGCCTGATCAAGCTTTGCTCCATCAAATGTTGTCAGTGGGCAGTCAAATTGGACAGTTTATGCAACGAAAAAATACGGAAATGGCCTTGCGAGAAGGTGAGGAACAGACTCGATTGGTTTTAGATACAGCTCTTGATGCGGTTGTTACCTTTAAGGAGACCGGACATATTCTGAGTTGGAACTCTCAGGCCGAACAAATGTTTGGGTGGTCTCGCGACGAGATTCATGCGCAATCGTTCGTAGAAACGGTTATTCCTCCATCGTATCGGAAAGGGTATCTTGAAGGATTGCAATGTTACGTTCGAACGGGGTCGAGTGAGATTTTAAACCATCGGACGGAGCTATTTGGTTTACATCGAGATGGCCATGAATTCCCTCTTGAGTTTGCAATGACGGCAGTCCGATCAAAGGGAGAATTTCTTTTTAATGGATTTATTCGTGATTTAACTGAACGACGCCAAACTGAAGAGGCCTTACGAAAAAGTGAAGAACAATTGCGTCAAGCCCAAAAAATGGAAGCGATTGGCACATTAGCCGGTGGGATTGCTCACGATTTTAATAATATTTTGTCTTCTATTATTGGGTATACCGAGCTGGCCATGGCACAAACTCGTGAAACGAGCGGGGTAGTCCCTCGCTTGCAAGAGGTCCTACAGGCTGGCTATCGGGCGAAGAAACTCGTTCGTCAAATACTGACCTTTAGCCGACAGGATGAATCAGGGAAAAAGGTTCTCTATCTTCAATCTATTGTCGAAGAAGCGCTCAATTTACTTCGCGCGTCCCTACCGTCTACGATTTCTTTAGAAGTAGACTTGGCAAAGGTCACGTCTCCAGTGTTGGCTGATGCTACACAAATGCATCAAGTTGTGATGAATCTTGGAGCAAATGCTGAATATGCCATGCGGGAGTCTGGTGGTACATTATTCGTTAAACTTGATCAAATTCAGATACGAGAGGGACAGACTCTTTTGCAAAGTGGTCTATCAATTGGATCATATATTCGACTGATGTTTTCCGATTCCGGAAAAGGTATTTCTCCTAGTGATCAAAAACGAATATTTGATCCATTTTTTACCACCAAAGATGTAGGCGAGGGGACAGGAATGGGGCTTTCAGTCATTCATGGCGTGGTTACCAGCCATGGAGGAACCATTCAGGTGAAAAGCCGTGAAGGGGTCAATACGACTTTTTGTATTTATCTCCCATGTTCAACATCGGAGGCGAGTATAGGGACGACTGTGTCGGTTGCGCCTGTTTCTTGTTTTGGCCATGGAACGGTGATGTTTGTTGATGACGAAGTTTCTATTGCTCGGTGGGGTAAAGATATGTTGGAAGCATTAGGCTATCGAGTAATAGTCTTTACCAATGCTTCTGAGGCGTTGAACGCTTTTAAAAAAGATTCAGATCGTTATGATGTGTTGGTGACTGATCAAACGATGCCTGGTATGACTGGAGAAATCTTGGCCCAGCAAGTGATGCAGTTTTGCCCTCATTTTCCGGTCATCTTATGTTCAGGATTCAGCTATACCATGAGCGAAAGTAAGGCTCAAGCGAAAGGGTTTCAAGCGTATTTAACAAAGCCTGTTCTCATGGACGATATGGCGAGGGCCGTTCAATTGGCGATAGAAAAAAAGCGGTCAAGTAGCTTGGTCTGATGGGAAGGAGATTCATTAGGTTAGGGACGTACTTTTGAGACGAAGTGAATTGGTGACGACACTGACAGAACTGAGGGCCATGGCTCCGGCCGCCATGATAGGTTGGAGAAATCCATATTCACCAAAGAGCCACTGCAGCCCAGTTGGGACGCCACCTATTCCTAAAAAAACAGGGTACAGAATGCCGGCAGCTAGTGGGATCAAGGCAATATTGTAGGCAAATGCCCAAAAGAGATTTTGATGAATCGTGCGCATGGTGGCTCGACTTAAGCGAAGAGCCTTGGTAATCCCTCGAAGATCACCACTCATTAATATGATCTGAGCTGTTTCCATAGCGATGTCTGTTCCCGTTCCGATGGCTATACCGATATCTGCTTGAGCGAGTGCAGGAGCATCATTGATGCCATCACCAACCATGGCCACTCGTTTATCTCCTTGTTGTTGAATTTTTTGAATTTCTATGGATTTTTGGTCAGGGAGGACTTCGGCTAGAAATTGAGTGATGCCGAGCTCTGACGCAATTGCTTCAGCAACTTGGGAGTGATCACCTGTTAACATGACGACATCTATGCCTGCTTGAGTGAGCTCTTGGATAGCTTTCTTGGCTTCTGCGCGAATGCTATCAGCAATGCCAATGATTCCTTCTAGTTGTTTATTGATACCAACAAAAATTGGTGTTTTCCCCGCTTGAGTCAGTTGCGTAACCGAGTCTGAAAATTTCTGAATACTGGTAGCCCCAAGATGTTTTGTGATGTATGGTGCATTTCCGATAATCACTGATTGGTTTGCAATCATTCCTCTCACACCCTGCCCAGGTGTGTTCACGAAATCTTGAAGTTCTTCAAATTGCAACAATTGTTGATTGGCATACGTCACAATCGCCTGTGCGAGAGGATGCTCGGAACGACGTTCTAAGGATGCTGCAAGTCGAAGAAGTTCATTTTTATCGAAGGTTGGAGTGATAATATCTGTGACAGTAGGAATCCCTTGGGTCAATGTTCCTGTTTTGTCTAAGACGATGGTATCGATTCTATGAGCCATTTCCAGTGCTTCACCATCACGAATTAATATGCCGAGTTCTGCTCCTCGTCCTGTTCCCACCATAATGGCAGTAGGCGTTGCCAGTCCTAAAGCACAGGGACAGGCAACAATAAGCACAGCAACAAAGGTGAGTATCGCATAGGTTGCGGCAGGTTCAGGCCCAAATCCCCACCACAAAAGAAATGCCAATGTTGCGACTCCTAAGACTGATGGGACAAAAATACTGGCAATATAGTCGGCGAATCGTTGGATCGGAGGTTTGGAGCCTTGAGCTTCCTGAACAAGATGAACGATACGTGCCAGAATGGTATCTTTTCCAACAGCGGATGCTCTAAAAAGAAAGCTTCCGGTTATATTGATGGTGCCGGTAAACACTTTGGAGCCTGTCTCTTTTTCTATGGGGAGACTTTCACCAGTCAACATGGCTTCATTGACTGAAGATTGCCCTTCGATCATCACTCCATCCACTGGAATCTGTTCCCCCGGTCGAACAACCAAGATATCCCCTGATTGAACCAGATCAATCAAAATGTCCTCATCCTCCTGTCCTCGTCGGACCCTGGCTGTTTTCGGGCGTAACTGCATGAGTTTGTGAATGGCCGAGGACGTTTGATTTTTAGCGCCAGCTTCTAAGTAACGTCCAAAGAGAATCAAGGCGATAATGATAATGGCCGTATCATAGTAGACGGCTGCTGGAATTCCGTTGGCGTGAAAAAGCGACGGGATAAATGTTGCAAAGGCACTGTACCCAAATGCGGCTAAGGTTCCGACGGCAATGAGGGTGTTCATGTTCATGGATTGATGAATAGCGGCTTTCCAAGCTGCCGAAAAGATTGACTGTCCGGCCCACAATAATACGCAGCTTGTAATAAAGAAGAATATGATGCGCTGTGTTTCGAGGGACAGTAAGGAGAAGACTGGCAAGAGATTCATTGTTCCCAACATGACCAGCAAGCCTGCAATTCCACTTAGAATGGCTTGTTGAAATAATAGACGAGTCTGGTCTTCTTTAAGCGGGAGGCTTTCTGTGGGAGAAGAATCTTCTCCTTCAAATGCAGGGGCGATGGTATAACCAGCCTTTGTAATAGTCTCTTTAAGAATGTCTTTGGGGATAACGGTAGTAGCCCATGTTGATATTGTTGCAGTTTGTGTCGCCAGGTTGACGTTGGCTGATAACACTTCAGGTATAGTTGTCAATGCTTTTTCGACATGGTTCACGCAGGAGGCACAAGACATGTCTTCTATCTTCAGGATTTGTGTTTGTATGGGAACTTCATACCCCGCTTCTTCAACAGCATGTGCCAACATTCTTGGTGTGGTGATGGTTGGATCGAAATCCACGGAAGCGGTTTCTGTCGCGAAGTTTACTGAAACCTCAAGAACGCCAGAAATCGATTGCAGGGCATGTTGGACATGATTGACGCAAGATGCGCAGGTCATCCCACGAATAGGGAAAGAATTATATGTGCTATGAGTGGTCATGGTAGTACGTGATTAGTCTCTTGATTGTCCCATGGAGTAGCCAGCCTCTTTGAGTGCTGAAGCCATTGTTTCATAGGTCAATGCACTTGAATCGTATTCTATCAAGGCTTCATGTTTTTCGAGATTTATTTCCAGTTGGGAGATGCCGGGTAATTGTTTGAGAGCCTTTTCTATATGTTTTACACAATTGGCACATGTCATTCCCTCAATAGGAAAGTGATGTCGAATATTCATGGCAATTTCCTTTCATAAGTAACGGATTAACGTCCTACCGTGTAAAGGGAGCGAAGTTCATCAATAATCTGTTCAGCTTTTCCTTTTTGAATGCCATCTACCACGCAGGTTCGGAGATGCCCGTCTAGAAGAAGGGCTTCAAATTTTTCAATGGCTTTTCGAATGGCATGAGTCTGTTTCAAAATATCCACGCAATAGCGGTCTTCTTCAAGCATTTTGCGGACACCACTTAAATGACCTTCTATATAGGCTAAACGTTTCACTGCATCGACTTGAATATCGGGCGTCATTGATATTCCTTTCTCTTTTCGTTGTTATATACGATACCCATACCCAATGGGTATGGGTATTGTCGCATCTTCTTTTTCTCTTAGTCAAATGTCAGGGCTATTGTGAATATAGGAATACGGAAAAATAGAGGAATTTTCTAACACAAGGGGACTTCGGGCCTTTTATGAATGAGCAACACTTTTTGTATTGTCAGGCTAGTTGTTTAGGATTATTTTACGAGATTTTGTCACTCTCATTGACGATATACTGCTACATTCCAATTTTTAAATATACGTTAGTTGTGATTTGTTGATTCTGAGCAGCTTGTTCAATCTTGGCTGTCATTCTTTTTTACGATTTTGAAGTGGAGATTAATTTCACATATTCCTCCTTAGAACTATGTCTCATCTGTGATCAACAGAAATAAAGAACAAGTGAATATAAGCGTAATCGTATTGAGTGGTGGTTTATCCTTTGCATATTGGAAGAACGAAGAAGCGTAGGATGTGTTGTCGATAGCCAAATGGGAGACGTTCACAAATGCACCAATTTCTTAAAGATGAGCAAGGAACGGCAGCCATTGAGTATTCACTCTTTGTCAGTTTAGTAGGGCTAGTGATAGTCGGTGTGATACATGTTCTAGGCGCCAATTTATTTGAGGTCTTTTCCTCGATTAGTAAGGAGCTCCCTTCTCTCATAGTGACAGAAGATCTTCAGAAGTCTTGATTATCAAAAGAAATTTTGCAATTTAGCTGATCGCAAAATTTTGTTTATTCCCGCCACTTTTCAAATAGACTGTCTTGCTTGAATCGCAATCCTCAACCTCGCAAATATCCAAAGATACTATGCGCCTTAAGTCTAAGGTTCTCTCCGCCGACAAACATGGAAAAACGGAGGGAGTTTCTTTATGTTTCTACAATTACTTGGAATTATATTGGTTTTTTCACTATGGGGCTGTGAATCGCTATCTCTTAATCATCGGACAACTGATGCCACTCAAGCCGATCAAGCAAAACCTACCCTGACTTCTCTTTCAAAGTCGCAACCTTCAGGTGCCTCTGGCTTAACGGAACGTATGGTGATGTCTGAGGGCTCAGAAGCCGTGCTTCCTAATGGACAAGCACAGGTTGAGCCATTTCCAACCATCTATTTCCCCTTTAATAGTTGGGAAATTACACCTGAAGTACAAGAACGTCTTGATGCCACTGCAAAATGGATGACGCATTTTTCAAGTTATGGACTCACGATTGAGGGCCATACCGATATTCGAGGGAGTGAAAGTTATAATATGGTGTTGGGGGTGAGGCGGGCAAAAGCGGTCAAGGATTATCTGGCGAATTTAGGTATCCCACGTACACGATTAGATATTGTTTCATATGGCAATACGTTAGTGCTCTGTGACGTTGATGATGAGTATCGTTGTCATCAGTTTAATCGACGAGCTGATTTATTATTGGAATGAGGCTTCTTCCTATTGCAAAGCTTCTTATAAGTATGCATTTCTAGAAAAAATTAATGAGAAAGACATCTTATTCGTGTTATTGGTGTTTTGATAAATGGTCGTTTTTCAAATGTTCTAATCGTTCCTCTTTACATTCAATCCACATGGACTTGTCTCGAGTGACCTGAACGGATCCGGGTTTTGAACCTTTGGCTTTTTTGACGAATTTCCGCAACGTATAAATCACTTCCCCTTTTCCACTTTTTCGCAAATCGCTAAACCAAAGCGTTAACGTAGCTGCATCTTTGAGGGTTTCGTGCGGCACGGTTTGCCCTTTTTCTAACCGCACGATGACATGTGAGCCCGGTGTGCCGCGTGCATGGAGCCAGAGGTCATCAGGCTTACTAATTTTAAATGTCAGATGATCATTGTCCTTTGCGGTTTTGCCAACCAAAATAGATAGTCCATCGACAGATGTGTAGGTGCGATATCCTAACGCAGGGATGGGTTTGACCTTTGAGGAGCGAAATGTCGGTGGGAGTTGAGTTTTCTGTGTTGCTTTCGGTGAAAATGTTAAGTCCATGATTCCTCGTTCTAGCAGTTTGAGTTGTGCTTGCAAATTTACAATTTTCTGTTGTTGCATCTCAATTCGAGGTATGAGATGTTTTTGTGCACCGAGATATTTGTGATGCTTCCGAAAATAGTCTTCCATATTCCGAACCGGATCTTTTGCTGAATCCATGGGTAGAGTCAATGTGGGTAAGTCAGGATGAAAGTAATCGGTCAAAGTCACGGTCTCCTGGCCTTTGCGCAAGTCGTGCAAGGCGCTTTTCATGAGTTCCCCATATCGTGCGTATTCACGATAGCGTTCGGCTTTTTGCAAATCTTCTTCTAGCGCATGCAGCTTTCCGTTGGCAGTCTTCAGGGCTTTCCTTGTCTGAACAAGCTGTTGGTCACGGAGTATATCTTGGTTTTCTGATTGCTCTTTTTTGTCATAGTAGGATTCCATGGCAGCTGATACGGGAAATTTGGCCACAAAGCTTTCTTTCCCTTGTGCTAGCTTTTCAACTTTTTCCTCCCTCCATGGAGAAGTAATTGGAGTTGACCGAGAAGATCTGTGTTTCGGTGGAATAAATTTCTCTCCGATTTGCAATCGAGATTCTTTCAGGGACCGTAAGAACATGTGTTTCTCATTGAGCAACAAGACATTTGCCCTATTTCCCAAAAGCGCAATCACCAACGTATAGATCTTTTCCTCTTTTCTCATTGTGATATAGACAAGTCGATCTTTGGGCTCTTGGATAATATTTTCAATGCGTCCTCCTTCGAGATATGAGCGTAAAAACTGACAAAAGGGTGGTGGAGAAAGTGGGTTGGGGAATTTCTTCGAAACAAAATGGAGTCTGGCCAAACGAGGCTCGGCACAAATATAGACCGTAACGCTGGTACCGGGTGTTCGGACGTCCAGGGTTAAGACCATGTCTTGTGGTTGATGAATTTTTTGAATCCATCCTCCGATTAATATGGGTTGGATTTCCGCTAAGACGGCTTCGATGTCTATATGATTAAGTGCCATACAATCTCATGAGTGATAAAGATAATATAGAAAACAAGAACATCCTTATCCTACCGTGACAATCTGAAACAATCCAAACGATGTTTTTACTTCGCCAGCTACCATCGTACTGGACCATTCATTCATTGTATGAAGGAATTAGTGAGCACAGGTATCCTTTATACTGACGGCTCGGAGGCTATGATGCAATTTTAGCCGTGCCAATGATCTCTTGCCTCGTTTTCAGCAGGATCCACAGTTAGGATGATTTTGACAGAATCATGGAGATGATAAAACCAGCGAGAGAAGCAAGTATTGATTGATGTTCTTTGCGTCAGCTCAGGAGAGCTGCTGTATCTTGGACGAGATATGAAGGTCGCTCAAGACTAGGCACAGCGACTAAGCGGTCTTCCTCTTGTACCTGATGCAACCTCGGATGCCATACAGTTGCCTGCAACTGAATGAGGTGAAGTTCTCGACTTCATTGAGAGTACGAAAGTAGATAATGTGAAAGTGTAGTTTTTCTCAGACGTGCTCATTTTTGTTTGAATGTGAAGGATGCTGAGGACAAGACATCCTCAACATTTCAATGAGAGTTTTTCCCCACGATATAAGCAATCCAAGCTAGGTCGGCATCACCTTTTTCTGTTCGCTCATAGATAGCTGTGCCTTCTTTTGTTTCGGGATCAG
This sequence comes from uncultured Nitrospirota bacterium, assembly GCA_937139405.1. Lineage (GTDB taxonomy): Bacteria > Nitrospirota > Nitrospiria > Nitrospirales > UBA8639 > Nitrospira_E. The sequence continues at coordinate 47,780 of CAKZPV010000034.1, read as the reverse complement.
TTCCTTCCCATAAAACATGAATATCCTGGAATCCTGCTTCCGTCATCAGCTCAGTCACTTCTGGAATCGTCCAGAGTCGCCAATCGTAGACAAACGCATTACGAATCTCACTCTTGTCAGAAAAAGAGAAATGAATTCGTGTCGTGTATAAATGGGTAAAAGGATCAAATGTGTCTTGATCCCATGTGAAAATAAAATCCCCAATTGGTATGTCTTCGGAATTCTCAATCTCTCGGGCTTCTTCTTGTAAAACCTGACTCTCACTTCCGCCCCAAATATCCATCACCAGTATACCCCCAGGTTGAAGCGACTCCTTTGCATTCGTTAAATATTGCAACAGAGTAGGGCGATCATGAAAGACCATATAAGAAAAATTTAGGGCAGCAATCATCTGGGCACGTGGTTGTTGGACATCCAACACGTTTGCATTGACTAACGATACACGCTGTTGTTGATCTGGTGTAAGGGTAGAGATATTGTGTTTGATTCCCCAATTCAACGTAGGCCAATCCAAATCCACTCCCTGTGCATGATTCTTTGCATGTTGGGTGACAAAATAGGAAGAGAGATAGGCTGTTCCACAAAAGTCTTCACGGAAATACCGAAGAATTTTACCAGTGTATTCTTTGAAGTAGTCAGACAAAAAAGGCATGTCATTATCTGGACTTTGTACACTCTTTTGGTACAAGTCATGGGGATCAGCTACATCAGCAATGGTCGTGATGGGGAGATCATTTTTTCCTATCGACATCCGAACCTCATTTCTTTTTTAGTCAATATGTGCAGGTCTAAACTGGCCATATGCTATCCTAATACCCACAGAGAGGACAAATAAAATTATGCAATAGTAGAGAAGAACTTAAGAGGAGATGGCAGTGTATTTATTTCGAAAATTGATACTCCAGAGAACATCTTATATTCATAATATGGAGCAAGGAATGTTCTTCTTAAGGAGTTCTCATGTGCAAGTATTTCTTGAGGGATGAATAATGAAGTTGACGATGTGGTTGACAATCGGGTTATTGCTGATTGTATCTGCATGTGATGCACCTCCATCAAATATGACGGAAGAAATTACCCGTCAATTTCAATCTTCAGGAAGGACATTTGTGAATCTTGCTAAAGTGGTTCCGAGTGCCTGGGATAAGGTCTGTATCTTGGGGCCATATTCGACCTCCAAGCATGCGTACGACACCTTGGGCTTTACTTGGCCAGTGGAAGTGACATCTTCTATTGCCACGAGTGATAGTGTCGCCCTCCTTCTTTTTGTAGAAAATCAAGAAGTTGTTGAGTTTGTGGAGCATCCAAGGCGAGACGGTGATTTTGCCAATCTCTCGGGCCAATGTTTCAGCCGAGAGAAAGCGACATTTCATCATTTAACAAATCCACCAAAAGGCTGGCCTGGATTATTTCCGAAAAAATAATTGCTTCTAGCCAAACGATGGTCAAAACTTAAAAAATCGATAGAAAATATTTTTGCTTTGAGTTTGTCTCTACAAATTCACTGCACTGAGATTCCCACAACTCTATGCAATGACGGCTCCTGTTGCGGAAGCGTTGCAGAGTTTTATCAGAGATCATAGAATTTTAAATTTGAACGGTGAGAGATTTTTTCAGAAAATTTACCCATAGTTCTCCATAATCAAACATGGATTGTATCTCTTTAGGGCGATTGTGTTGATATTGACACCCATTGCATGATAGCGTAAGATTTAAGTATATTCCTACCCCAATTTTTCATTGAAATAGCTCACCGCAAGCTCACCGCAAATTGCTGTTGACACAGTGAATTCCCTATGAAAGAATACCCATCAAATTGGGGGGTATCACTATTCCTAGGGGGGCCAATTATGGAATGTATACAAAATGTTGATTCTCGGGACGCCGCTGTTGCTGCCTTAGGATCGTTATTAAGCAGCATAGACCCTGACAAGATCACTGGTCTTGAGTCATTTCTGGACCAGCTAGAGCGCAGTAGGTGGAAATTCCGATGCCCTAATTGCCGGAAGGCATACAATCCAGATTCGATCGCTCAAATGAAACCATCTGAGGCCATAATTACATGTCTGAGCGAACTTGATAGACCAGTCGGCGTTGGATTTCTGCGAAGAAAGTTGGAAACCCAGGGCTACCCAATGCGCCGCTTTGGGAGACGGTATAGCTACTTCTATACAAGCATTTGCCGTCTTGTTGAGGGAGGGAAAATACAGCGGTTGGAAGGCGACGAGATTATGTTGAGTGCTTAAACAAAAATTGGCGGCCCCGTTCATCCTCCGGCAAGAAGACCTCGGGACCGCCAAATCGTAGGAAGGAGGTGAACCTATCAGATGACGACGTGAACACCACCCCTAGCAAGGGTGAAGGGGGCGGGAAACCGCCTCCATAACACCACTTTTTTTTGGGCAAAAAACAACCATGTGAATTATACCATGTGAGGTATTTAATTCGCAACGAAATTCCAGGAAGGAATCAACGCTGTGCCATTTCCAAAACAAAAACCAAGGCCATTTGCCAAGTCAGACATCGAATCTCTTAGCCCAAACCAAAAGGGTTGTTACGGAATATTCCGTGAAGGCCGGTGGATTTATATAGGGAAGGGAGATATTCGAGAAAGGCTTCGTGCTCACTTAAATGGGGACAATCCGTGTATTAACCGACAGCACCCGACCCATTGGATGGGAGTGGTAACTGCCGATTATGATGACGAGGAAAAACGTCTAATAGTGGAATGTCAGCCTATGTGTAACCAGAAAGTAGGTTAACCACATCCCATGCCAGCTCCATCATATTTTCCAGTGAAGCGGCTGAAGTAGTAGTCGCGTCCATTCACAGATATTTTTGTGAAGAACACTCCCACGCTAATATCGATGATTTGAAGGGTGACTGGATCGGTGATGCTGGTATCGGAAATCGCACCAGGAATCCGAAGGCTTCTCAAGAGTATCCCGAAGAGCCTTCGGATTCTCCCTTTGATAATCTGGCCATACGACGCGTCGCACTCCGCAGGTATTCCCTCATTACAATTACGATGAAATGACAGTTCAATAATTGGTGCAGAAGGCATGTAGTCTCCTATTTTTTTTTGATTGGAGTCTTGGGTGGACCGAGTGTCTTCTTCACGGCCTTTTTAAATTTACCTATGTCGGCGTTTTGCAGTTCTTTTCTGAGGCGGTCGTCCGCGTCTTTGGTAGTTTGGGTGATAGCCACCCTTATATTGTAGGTCTTTAATGTTTGATCGTCTAGTAGTTGCTCGTCGTAATCAACTCTGCAAAGGCGTCTGGATTATTGCGTGCATTGTGCCGATACGAAAACTCATTCAAGTAGAGAGGAAGGTACTCCTTACTCACATGATGAAAACTGCCCATGATGCCACGCTTAAACAATGACCAGAAGCTATCTAAATTCGCAGTATGGACATTGCCGCGCACATATTCCCCCTTGTTATGAGAGACGGACTCATGCGGATAGCCTTTCTTCTTCAATCCTCGATAGCCCGAATGTTCATCGGTTGCAATGAGAGACACATCGTCAGCAATGGTCTGGCTGACGAATCCTTGGATGGTTTCAGCATTAGTCTGTTCAATCACTTGAGCCACGACCATACCTTTTCGAGCAATAGCTCCAATGACGCCCACCTTGCCAGTTGCGCCTGTGCCTTTGTGTGCGCGTTTGCTCCGATGTTTATTCCCTTCCTTCCCACCGACATAGGTCTCATCAATTTCCACTTCGCCAGTCAGGGGAAGCACATCGCCCTTCATGGCTGATCGCCAGCGATGGCACATATACCAAGTGGTTCGATAATCCGACCCCGCATCTTCACCAAATATCACGCGATGCATTTGGAGGGCACTCACGCCTTTCTTGGCGACTAACATGAGATAGCCCACCTTGAACCAAAGAATGAGCGGAATCTTGGTATCTTGGAAAATGGTGCCGCGTAAGATCGAGAAACGAAAACCATTGCGCCCACCACAACCCGACTCCTTGCAGACCCAATGAAAGGGCCTCGTTTTCAACGCATAGATTTTCTTGGTTCCCCAGCAACGCGGACACTTTACGCCGTCCGGCCATCTGGCTTGAACCAAGAAGGCTTTACAGGCCTCTTCAGTGGGGAATTGTTTGTCAAAGGCATCAATGGTCTTCATGATTCGCTCTCCTCATTTGTAATTTCGAGAAGATGGTATCAGGAATAACCCTCGGTGTCAATACAAACATAATCGCCCTCTTTAGATACATATTCCTAGGGTCAGGAATACTTGAACGTCTTTATTGCCTTTGATCCACTAGATAGCACGCATAGGCTATTTTAGGAATTTCGTATTCTCAGAATAGAGATAATCTAAAATTATGAAGACCATTCCAAGGTTTCTTAATGATTGTTTCAATAAATTGAAACCGGCCTTTGGTCAAAGAAATATTTTAAAATCATACTGGGTTGAATTCTACTTGATTATAGGACTATTCTTGTTTAGAAAGAATACTCATCCTCTTCAAAAATGATAAACGTACTTGGCTCAAGATTTGCTTGTAACATAGTTTTTTATGATGTCTATGCTATTGCTCGCATGAGAAATGTCTAAAAATTTTGAAGTGTTATCTTTCCCATTTTTATGGAAATTTCTAGATATACGATTATTGGGGAATTATTAGGGGGGAAAATATGAAAATCATGATTCATTGGCAGGCCAGCATTCGTATCTTTGCTATGACCTCCATGGTTGTGAGCTTACTCCTTGGTCTTGAATTGAGTAAGCCCAACTCTCTTGGTGCGGATTCTGGTGTTGTAGAGATGGGCTTTGCAGACGGCAAGGTGGATTGGACCAGCGGTGTGGTTCGGGCTGTGGGTTTGGGTATCCCTTCCCAAAAAGCGAAGAATGCGGCTCATGCCAAGGCTACTGCCAGACGTGCTGCACGGATCGTGGCCTATCGCAACCTCTTAGAAATCGTTGAAGGCATTCAGGTTGATTCCCACTCGTTAGTAAAAGAATTTATGCTAGAAAGTGATGTCATTAAGACAAAAGTTCAAGGCATTGTGCGAGGAGCTCGAGTAACGGATGAAAAATCTTTGCCAGATGGGCTGTATGAAGTTACCGTCGAAATGAAAATGGCCGGGTCTCTTCAAAAAACGGTGCTTCCTCCACGTGAGAAAGAACCCGAACCCTTAGACTTTGTCGAGAGTTCAAGCTCTACGAATATTTCTGGTACTCCGGAAATCGCTATGGTAGACAGCGCCGCACCAGCGGAAGTCCCTACTTCTACTGAGATCGTGGTGTATACCGGTCTCATTATTGATGCCCAAGGGTTGGATGTTCAGCAAACTATGGCACCTAAATTAATTATGGAAGATGGACGTGTTGTCTATGGCTCGGAATGGATTGATCCAGAGGTATCTCGACAGCGAACTGTCGTCGGTTATATCAAAGGTATTCCAAATGCTAAAACTCATGAACGAGTGATTGCTGAGCCGCTTGTCGTCAAAGCTTTACGTGTGGATGCGAATAATCCTTCTGACTTAGTTATTAGTGATGCCGATGCTCAAATGCTTCATCTGATTCCAGAACATGTCGCGTTTTTACGCAAAGCGAAAGTGATAGTCGTGCTAGAGTGAATCCGCTTAAATAGAATGTTTCATGAATAATCGTGGCGATGATGACTAGAAAATTTTGACTTTGAAACTTGACGACTTCGATCAGTCGACTCATCAAAGTTAGAGTATTAAGGAGAGGGAATATGAAAAACAGCTTTACTTGTGCCATCTTAATCTTCGGAGTGCTATTTGTGGCACAGCTGTCATTCTCTCAAGAATCATCTTCCCGGGAAATCGTGCATGGAAATGCATGTTATGCCTTTGGAGATGAAGAAACACCAAAAATGGCAAAGAAAAAGGCTGAAGCCTTTGCTCGAGAACGCGCAGTTAGCGGGTATCAGGTCTGGGTTGAATCATCTTCTCAGGTCAAAGATAATGAACTACAAGAAGAATTAATTCAGACGATTAGCGCAGGAATGTTGCATAAGGTTTCCATTGATCAAGAGGAATGGAAGGGACGAGAGATTTGCATGGAAATTTCTGCAGAAATCGACCCTCAGGATGTTGGTATGGAGGTGGCGAGGAGACAAGATCAACAAGCCATCAACAAAGAAGTGACATCAGAATCTTTCGATCCTGACCCCGCGTTTGGGGTCCAGCTCTGGTTGAACAAGCCTGATGGTCGTTTTGTTGAGGGAGATCCGTTAATCATTAACGTAAAAGTTGATCGAGATGCCTATTTAAAGTTGGATTATTTTCAAGCGAACGGAACGGTTGTTCATTTAGTACCGAATCTGTTCAGGGGACAGGCGTTTGTTCAAAAAGGGAAAACCTATGTATTTGGTGGGGAAGATTCCCCTGAACGCTTTATTGTGAGTGAGCCATTTGGGAACGAAGTGATAAAAGCCGTCGTGAGTATTCGACCATTCTTAGATGAATTGACGCCCACAGGAAGTGTGAGTGAGAGTCAAGCCTATCTTAAGACCTTAAAGAGGGGGCTGTCCGTTCAACCGGGCCAAGGGAGAACACGAGGTGTGAAAATTACCTCGGGAGTGCCCGTGACATCTGGGGTGTCTGGTGCTTCGGCTTCATTATTTACAAGCAGCCAAAAAGTTTCTGATTTCAAAAAGACAATTGAAAAGTAAGGAGATAGCTAGATTCAACTGATCGTACATGTCGTGGTTTCAGTTGAAGAAAGAAAAACATCGGAAGCGAGAGAATTCTGGTATTTAACTATTTCTTCGTAAGCCGCGTGGAGCTTCGATTCCATATTTTTTCATTTTGTAATAGATGGTTCCACGACTCACTTTTAACACTTCTGCTGCTTTGATTGTATCCCATTGATGTTGTATTAACACTTGGATTAGTGCTTGTTTGCTGAGCGTCTCTAATGGGGCCTCCTCGACATGTGTTTCGGGAGTAAGCCAAGAGGCCATATCTTCCATGAGTGTGGCTTCCTCAATAACTGGAGATTCTGGTGCTCTAACCATGGCACTGTAGAGCGTATTTTCTAATTGACGCACATTTCCTGGCCATGATGCACTTGTCAGACGATGTAGTGCTTCGTCTGAGACAAGCGGTGGGTCCGCCAGCCCAAGGTTGGCAGCATTCAGTTTGACAAAATGGTTGACTAATAAGGGAATATCTTCCTTGCGTTCTCGTAATGTAGGTAATTCGACTTGAACCACTCTCAATCGATAGTACAAATCTGGCCTAAATTCTTGTTTGGTAACCGCCTGTTCCAGGTCACGGTTCGTTGCCGCAACCACTCGCACATCCACGGGTAATTCTGTTGCGCCCCCGATGCGCATGATGGTTTTGCTCTGTAAAAACCGTAACAGTTTAGATTGTGCGTTTAAGCTCAATTCACCTATTTCATCGAGGAAAATGGTGCCTCCATCGGCTTCTTCAATCTTCCCTTTCTTGACATTTTGTGCACCGGTAAATGCACCTTTTTCATAGCCAAATAACTCACTTTCAATGAGATCAAATGGAATGGCGGCACAGTTTAATGGAATAAAGACTTGTTGATTTCGACTGCTCACGTCATGAACTGCCCGAGCCACTAATTCTTTCCCAGTCCCATGTTCCCCACGAATCAAAATAGTAGCTGGACTGTCTCCCACATTTTGAATGAGTTGATACAATTTCAGCATTGCCGGGGATTCTCCAACTAATCCGGTAAAGTGGGAAGACAGTGGTGTCTTGGAGTACGATGCAAGATGTTCCGTTGGTTCCGATACATCTTCCTTGAGTGCGGTGGGAATGGTCATGGTCTCATCATCCCCTAAACTGGCAAACTGGATTTCAAAGGGGTAAATGATAATTCGACAATTTGGAGGCAAGGGCATTGAGCCGTCCACTCGCTGATCGTCTACAAAAATTCCATTCCGACTCTTATCGATTAAGGTATTGGACTCTCCTATTTGTTCAATGATGGCTTCCAGCCTTGACACATGAGGATTCGCAAGGACCAAATCATTGTCTTCACTTCGCCCAATCGTGACGCGTGTTTTTGAAAAAACGGTTTTGTGAACAACGGCTGGTCCTAAAAACGTTTTTAAGGTAATCATAAGTTCACCACTGAATCTTTCCCCATTTTCCGTCTTTTTGCGGGATAGAAATGGTTGTTTCACGAATAATAGCGTTTGGTGTGATGGCTTGGCCATCTTGATTGATCAGTTTGTCAATGAAAATTTTGGCTGTTGCTTGAGAGTCTGAAATAGAAATAATGTCTATGTGTAATTCAATGACTGAGTATGATTTGAACATCAGGTCAAGATTTCGTGTCCGTGATTGGCTCATTGAGGTCGTCAGTTTTAAATGTAAGAGGTCTTGGTTAGTGTAAGCGGTGGCAAATTCGTCTAAGATTGGTGCAAGTGCTCGTTTCCTTTGAAGCTTTTGAAGATTTGCTTGTTTGAGTGATTCGTGAGTTTGGTTCAAGGCTACTTGAGTCTGAGTAATCTTGTCTTCTAATTCTTTCCAATTTAATTTTTGCAGATCTTGCAGGTTTTTATTGACGGATTGAAGCGTCTGTTGAACGTTAGCCAGGTTCGGCTCGACGCTTGATTGTGAAAAATTTTGTTCATTTTCATGAAGGTCATTTTGTCTCTGTACAAAGGATTGAATGCGTTGATTATGCTTTATTGATTGTTGACGACTGGATTCTTTGAGATCTTTTAGAGATTTGTCTAGGCTCCCAATCTTCTCTTTGAGCCCTTCCTTTTGGGAGGAAAACTTCTGCGAGTTGATTTTCGACGCGTACGTTTTTGCCTGGTTCCTCAGCTTTTGGAACGTGTCCACAGTATCTACACGAAACTCTTGAAGGTCACTGTTCAGTTGTGAAGCCTGTTGAGTGAGGATTTCTATTTGTTGCGCTGCTTGTGATTGCTCTTGCGTTTTTTTTCTTAGTTCCAGTTCGATTGCTGCCAAATCAGCTTGGATTTGACCCGAAAGAACCTGAAGTTGTTTCCATGAATGAGGGGGGAATACCTTCAGTTGGTTTTCGCTTTTCTTAAGAATTGTATCGAGAGTTGTTAATTCGGCTTGTTGCGTTGGCTCAAGACCTTCTTTTTCAAATTGTTGGTGCTTCTTACCCATACGAGTAAGACTGTGTTGTAGTTCGTCCTTTTGCTTCGTTTCTAGACTCAAAAGAGATTGAAGTTTTTCTTGAATGGCTTCATTCCTTTTCTTTAAATCCTTAAGCATGGCATTGGCGTTTGGAGTTATCGATACATCACGGGTGAATTGTTGAATTTCCTTTTGAATCATTGAAAGTTGCGAAGCATATTGTTGGGTTGATGTTTCAAATGTTTGTAGCATCCCTGTAATTTTCTTCTCTAAGACTTGAACTTTATTTGGGAAATTTCCTAATTGAATCCCTGATTTTTGACGTGCTTCCGATGCCGTAGGTTCCTCTGTGGTTGGAAGACTTGGTGTAATGCTTTCCTGCTCATTTGGTTGGTCGAGTGGTTCTATTGGTAGAACCTTTTCGTTATTTGGAAGGTCAAGGGTATCCCATTGAGAAAATACCAACCCCATGATCGCGGCAACAACCAAAAGTCCCATTGCACCCAATATGGGTTTCAGGTTTTGAGGAGACTTTACATTTCCTGGAGTTGAAGGTTTTTCTCGCTGCTTTGAGGACTGGGAAGAGAGGGAAGGAGCCTTCGATTCCGCCTGTAAGGAACCACTGAAATATGAGGCTGTCTCGGGTGTTAATGAAGACATGGCTTTTGCCTTGGGCTGAGTCCCATGAATCTCTCGCTGGATAGATTCAATGATATTGAATATTTCCTCCGTATCCTGTAAGCGAAATTCAATTTCTTTTTTGGTCAAATTGATTATGAGCTCTTGTAATTGGTCAGGTATATGTGAAGGAAACATTAAAGTGGGATTTTCAGGGTCAAATGCTAATTTACCGATGAGTGTTTGAGCGGGCATACCTTTATATGGTGTTTGCCCTGTAAGAAGTTCATATAAAAGAATTCCAATAGAATACAGGTCGGAATGTGGCCCAACGGGTTCTGCTTTGGCTTGTTCTGGAGCCATATATTCAGGGGTGCCAATAACAGAACCGTCTAAGGTGAGTGAAGATTCATTAAATGCTGCCGCTATTCCGAAATCGGTAATTTTTACTTTCCCTTCTTGATCAACCAAGATATTTGCGGGTTTGATATCGCGGTGAATAATGCCCATGGAATGGGCGTAGGTGAGGCCTTTGATAATTTGAGTGATGAATGATAGTGCGTCTGTTAGCGGAAGGGGGCCTCGGTCACGGATGAGTTGCTTAAGATCAATTCCAGGAAAATATTCCATCACAATGTAGTGACTGGCCATTTCTTCCTCTACCGACCAAATCCGAATGATATTTGGATGATCCAACTTTGCCATGGCTCTAGCTTCTCGAAGAAAGCGTTGGGCAAAAGCTGTTTCTCCACTATATTGGTGGTGGAGCATTTTAATGGCCACTTCGCGGCCTAATTTCATGTCAGTTGCTTGAATAATGGTTCCCATTCCCCCGCAAGCAATCTCTCTTTGTATTTGATATTTTTTTGAGAAAACTTGTTCTTTCATGAAATTGACCTAAGTACTCGAAATTACTATTGGCTGGCTAGGCGAAGGAACCGCAGCTATAACAGCAAAAGTGCAAATTTGTGGATCCTTGCGCATTTACAATATGGGGTGAACAGAAATTGAGGTTAGGAAATCTAAAGTACTAGGTTTCGCACCTGGAGCCATTGAAATCTTAAAAGAATTCACGAGTATAGAGTTGTCGGCAAGTATAACCAAACCGTCACAGAAAACAAGTTAAGAAAAGCTCTATACGGAAGGTCTTTGCAATGAGTTTTTATGCGAAACCTCGGGGTAGGAAAAGGGGGGAGTGTCCTGACAAACAAGGCTATTGAGGTGATTTGGTGAGAAGAAAGGGACTGATTACGTTTCGAGATAGAGCCGGAGGGTGTTTTCTTGTCCTAAGGTGACATGGCCCGTTTTACATTCTCCACTGAGAGAGCATGTCCGTTTAATCGCTAAGACGACGGCGGGGCTTTCATCAGATCGATAAATGACATCTTCAATACGGATTTCTACAGCTTTTTCTTGGTCTTCTTGATCTAAGTAGTCAGCGTCATACATGAACAACCTCTAGTTGATGGAATGAAATCATTGCCGTTGATTGAAGAATAACCAAGAATTGTGCCATTAGAGAAAATGTGGGAATGATGTAAAATCACCATGAAATTCCATATTTTAAGAAAATATTTAGGGAAATTTTTGTCACCCGGCAAGCTCTACCGAGCTTTTGGGAAAAGAAGGGTAAGGCCTAGACTAGAAAAGATTTAGATTGTGGTCTATCCTGACGAACCCTGTGTACCTTTAGTTCCAGATAAAAGAGCAGGGAGGTCGGGCAGGGCAGGGAGAAGAATTGGCAGCAGTGAAATTAAAGTAATAAATGAGTTTTTGAATTCATGCTGCGTGAAAAAGAAAAAGAGGAGAACGGTTCCAAAAATAAAAAGAAATGGCCATTTCAATTGACCCCAGGTATCTGATCGAGTTTCTTTTTCCCATTGGGGTAATCGAAAATTAACCCCTAGTTGCAGAACACATTGCCGAAAACTAGCATTCATTAACTGAAGATCTGGAGTAAGCCGAATAAGTCCTTTTTGCGATAATGAGGTTAAGTCAGGATTCTCTGAATGGACATACCCATCGATAGCAATATGATAGAGCGTTAGTTTTTCGGTGAGGGAACAAGACTGCCAAAGGGTCTGATAGTATGGCCAGGCAATCTGAAGAAACTGTTCTTTCATTTGTCTGGGAGTCCATGTGGCCCATTCTTGATACGTGCGTATCCATTGTCCAACTTTCTCTAGGTGAAGAGTGGGGAGAGCTTCTTGATTCAAGCAATGTTTGATGGAAAGGGTCTGGCCTGTTGTTCCTGGAGATTCTGTTTGTGGGTGGATCCATTTCTGTAGCAATCCCTCCATTCGACTCGGGATGAAATGCATGAATCCAAATGATCCCAAAAGATTGATCCAATAGGTCCGCGTCTCGCCTTGAGCATCATCCATGTGGTTTTGCAAGTGAGATCTTGTCCATTCCAATGGATCGTGTGTGGAAAAAATACAGACCTTCAGCCCACGGGACAGCAGATTTTCAATAAGCACACCCTTTTCTTTTCGATGAGCAAGATCCTCCCACTGGTATTCAAAATGATCCAACAAGACAGCAGACGCCTGCGCAGGTAGGGAATTCGCAAGTTCTTTTGCCCATGTTTCTTTTCCGTAGGTCTTATGGAGATCCAGGACTGGACAAGCGATTCCGAGAGTGAAGGCCAGGTGACTTTTGCCAGAACCAGGTGGGCCTACTACCAGCAGATGATCTAATGATGCAGGTAATTGTGGAACACCAGTAGTTCGGATTTCGTGGCTACGATGAAAAAATGAAGGGAGTGCATAGATTTTCCCAATGATATAGCGAAGGATGCCATAACCAATAACGAGCAATATCCCCGCCATGAAAAGGATAACAATGAGTCGCGCAGAAAGGTTCCAAGGAAAGAGAGGTGACCAAAGTGACAAATGGAGAGGAGCAAATGTTGAGGGATTTTCTCTATTGTGTGGGAAATTGTTGAGACGGAGCATAACCTCTTGATGGCCTTCGGTTTTGTGTTGAGCCCAGTTGGCCGTTGTATCTGAAGAAACGGTATGAAGAAATCCCCAACTTTCTCGATTCATTGGATTTTGTAAGGAACTTTTTCGAATCAGTTGATGCAAGTTGTCTAACCATGATGTTTTCATCACTTCTCGTAGATTCCAGGGCTTGGAGTCAAAAGATAAACATGTCGCTAAGGGGAACGATGCAAATACATTTTGTAAGGAGAATTGGAAGTCTGGCCGTGTCGAGGCGTTGCTCCAGGGCGAGCATGCTGCTGATTGTATCATCATAGATCGTGACTCTGTAACGGTTAGGCAATTCGTTATTAGGCATTGATTGGGAGAAGTGAGCAATTGGAAATTATCCTGGTCCTCACCAACACCTTTGGCTAACCATGGACCTTCCGTTTCTTGGATGAGTGATTGGGCAAAGCCCCAGAGATGATGTTGGGAAAATAATCTCATTTCTTGATCATGTGCCACTTTAAAAAACAGAATTGCGGGGAATACGCCAAGGAGAAGAAAGCTGGTTAAGGCAAATCTAGCAAAGGTACCAATGAGCTGCGATGTTTCAAGCAAGGCCCAAGGATTGCTTTCTTGTTCCGTGTTTTCTGAGGTCGGCCGAAATTGGTCTTTCCATAATGTCCGTACCACCACCCAAATTGTTAAAAAAGGTAAAGTAGCCAATGGGATACTGGAAATAAGGGAAACCTCATCTAGCCAATCCATTCCTAATGCGGCTGCGATACCGAGCACAAAGATAATCAATTGCAGCAGGCTGAGCCATTGATACGTCTTTCGTAATTTTTGTTTCGGCCATATCCAACGAATCCGTTGTCCTAACGCATCGGAGCGATACATTAACAGTAATATTTTGAGCCAGAGTAAGAGGGTCAGAATATACAGCGTAAATAAAGATAAGGAGAAGAGAAGCATTTCAAAATTTGTCGTACGAAGCGCTTCTTTATTTTCAAAGACCACAAGAGTCCAAGGAAGGCCAGCTAGCGGTTTAATGACAAACCGATGGCCATATCCCCAATATTTCCCTTCGATTTCCCCTTCGGTCCTCGCCTGTATGAGTGCGGCAATTTTTGGATTGTTATCGGTTTCCTCCAGGAAGTTTTCTCTAAGCATGCGCCGACTATCAGAGTGAAAGACAGCCAATCCAGTTTGATCTTCAATAACGGCATAGCCTGTTCCCGGTGACAAGACTGGCTTCTTCAGAAGAGAAAAATCTTCGGACTGAATGGCTGCGACCCAGGGGGTGGAAGGCGGCTGATCCTTCGAAGTACTTTGATGTGGCATAGATACTACTAAGCTTCTGGTGCTGGATTCCAATGAGATAAGTGGCTGGGCATAGAATTCTATCCAACGATTATCGATGAAGCGACGATAAAGATGCTTAGAATTTTCCTGAACCGTGGTGACATAGTCTCGTTGGCTTAAATCATGAGTGCCTCTGACATACGGTGTCGCGTCTTTCGTCCATGTTTCTCGCAAGATGCCTTTTCCATCTGCCCAAAAAACAACAGAGAAGTTGGGGTAACATAACGGCAAGTCTCTATTCTCAGAATCCTTACATGGGTCAGGAAGTTGGACTCGTGCAAGCCAGGCTTCAGAGTTGGGTCCTGTGGGAAAACGATCTTGATCTTGTAAAGTTTGAAATTGACGATTATATCGATCAAGTTGCCAGACCATTCGATTGAGTTGTGTATGGAAGGCTGCGTTTATAGAGTTAGTTGTGGTGCTGAGGCGCTCATGAAAGTCTGCCACGGTTTGTCGGTAAAATCCTAAATCCAAAAGAAAAAGGGTGCCGATCCCCGAACCAAGGATACTTGTAATCAAGAGACTCATCACACTAAATCGAGTCAATCGCTCACGTGGATTCATCATGATCAAGCTAAAAACAGGCAGAGCTAAAAAACCACTAATAAATAAAAATAAACACAAGAGAAGCACAGTAAAGGGAATTGCGAGATATTGTTCTTGAAACCTCGAACTAGGAAGAATACCGCAAATAATCCAAGGAACATCCTTGAAGCTTTCGCCTAGGGAAGTGGTGATGGAGGGGAATGCAACAGCTTGCATGAAGACTTCATAGCTGGTACCACCAACCGTCATTTGGAAATGCGAGGGCATGGCCGATTTCATCACGTGCCCGAGATCTTGGGGATCGAGGGCTTTTGCTTCTTTGATGCCGTCTTCTGAAAAAATATCTGCAAGAAAGCCATTGTCTATTCTTTGGTGGTGTAACAAATTCCCTAGATGAAGGAATCTCAATATTGAAGGATTTCGTTGGTACACAATGGCACCGGAGGGGTCTGCCAATAATACATCCTCATAGATGTCTTCTGTGGCTACGTGCTTCAGTAAATCTTTGAGCACGATACTGGCGCTGGCCACTTCAGTCTGGGTCGTATCACGTTCTCTGACATGCACGTTGACCAAGCCATTTGGCTGATCATCCATATGGGAAAAGGTGACAGTATGTTGATGGACTACTTGTGAGGTCTCTTCGATTGCATGTTCGGTTACTTTGACATTTCTTACAAAGGGGAGGCGGCTGATTTTCGCCTTTGCTTGTTGAGTCAATATTTCCTTCGAGGTATTCTGTATTTTTCCGTTTTGTTCCGCATCAAGTGTAAACCCTTTTAGAACGAGACCTTCATTCGTTAATGCTTGGGGAGCAGCTGGCGATTGAACGGGACCAAGGATCGTACTTTTCTGTTCTTGAACGCGAAATCGAAAGCTCTGCTTATAATTATCAAATGTTTCGGATAATTCCTGGCTCCAAGTAGCCAGAATTCGAAAGTTACGCTCTACAAGATATGAATAATTTTGTGCCACATAGAGATAAAACAGGGCACCAAAAAAGAGCAAGGTGATGAGAATGACTAATGACAGGACCTTGCTGGTCCCTGGCTTGAAGTATTGTTGAAGCATTCGAAGAGGTTGGGTCGTCATCAAGACCTTTTCAAATAGTTTGTCTGGAGAAAACGTCGAAGAAATATATTGGTAGGAAAGAATGTTGCATAAGGCTAAACGAAAGTTTACTTATCAAGAATCTACAATGTAGCGCGTGTTGCCAAAACCTTCAAGGTTTCTTTTAGAATCCGAAATGAAGCTATCTTCTTTCGTACACACCCACTCAACATGTTTTTCCAGTTATTGAAAATTTGTCCCTTTCATTAGGTAAGAAACAACGTTTTTATAATATGCAACAAATAGTTAAGCAGCAATTCAGAAACATTGCCTTTTTTAGGAAATTATGATCCTATAGTCATTCTTTTTCTCTCATACTACAGAACGATTAGAGCCATTCAACGTCGGGTGCAGTCAGGAGAATTTCATGGCAGTTCTTCCATTTTTAGGTCAGACATTTCTTGTATATTGGGGTGTTCTCCTTTAATAACCTGGGTGCGCCACATACACCATTGTTCCTTTTTGCAGTCACATCGAGACATATGGAGGTATAAAATGAACGGAAATTTTTCTGCGAGGCCTTTCAAGAGATCGAGGCATGGAGTGGTGGTGGTGGTGGTGGTTTTCTTTCTGATACTTGCCCAAGGGTGTGCTCAATATCATCTGGAAATGAAAGATTCTGATCCAGCTGAAAAGCCCTATACAGGAGAAATGATTCATGCGTTGGGCTGGGGACTGTTATATACACCTCAACAGATTACGACCGACTGCAATACGGAAACTGGCATTAATGACGTCATCGTGAAAAGCAATTACCTCTATAGTCTTGTAGGAGTGCTGACCTTTGGTATTTGGATGCCCATTGAAATTGAACATCGCTGCCAGGCTGGACCCAGTGAAGAGATTCGCTTTGACGGCAATTGAAGTAGACAGATCAATTTCTTTAGAAAATGGCGATTTTCATCCTGTAAGTAGAGGAGAAGTTCATGACGAAAAAGTCTTTCACAAAAAAAGATTCCTGGGAAGGAAGACATCAGTCCTATACACAAAAAATCGACGGATATTACCGATTTGACTCCTATAAAAGGGGAGAAGGTATAGAGGCCTATCGAAAGGTTTCTAAGGAATTTCAGGATATCATTGCAGAAGCTGTTCAGAAGAACTTGACTCTTCGAGCTATGGGAAGCTCTTGGTCATTAAGCAAGTGTGGTGTGACAAATAACCGATTGATTAGTTCAAAAAATCTCCGTCGTTTTTTTTCGATAAGTGGAAATTTGGTGGACCCGAATTATCGCAAAGATAGTGAAAAGCTTCGATTTTTTGAATGTGGCTATACGTTGAGTAAAATAAATATTGAACTGAAGAAGAAAGGATTATCATTAACTGCATGTGGGTCCAATAATGGTCAAACATTACCAGGAGTGATTTCGACTAATACTCATGGGTCGGCCTATAAATTCGGAGCCACACCAGAAATGGTTGTGGGGATTCATCTGATCACAGGTCCCTCCTCTCAAGTGTATCTGGAGCGTGCATCAAATCCGGTGGTCACTAAAAAGTTTACGGATGAATTAGGGGCGAAATTAGTTCGTGATGATATGCTGTTCAATGCGGCCTTAGTGAGTTTTGGCTCGTTTGGGATTATCCGTGGTTTGATGATTGAAACTCGTGAGCTCTTTCTTTTGCATCTCTCTAGAAAATTTCGACCATTCAATAAAAATTTAGAGAATGCCATTTCATCGTTAGATTTTTCGGGTTTCACATCCTACTTCAAAGAATTAGAAAATCGCGCGACGGATCGAAATAATTTCCCTGTTACCTTTGACGAAAAGAGCCTCTATCACTTTCAAGTTACATTTAGTGCCAACCAATCTGAAAAAGGGAAACGCCCCAAAGAAGCCGCTGTATTTTTTGGATTTACAGGAAAATATCGAAAAGACTACACACGACCTCCTAAGGAGAGAGGAAGTATTGGTCCTGGTGCATCGGGGATTGAACTTCTTGGACATCTCATGGAATTGACGCCTGGCCCCCTCAAGAAATTTGTCAAGAAACAACTGAATGACCAAGTTATGAACCTCTTTCAATATGAATATACTGGAACATTCCAAGAAATATTCCGTGATGAAAAAACCAAGGGAAAAGTCTTTGCCTCCGGGATCGGCGTGTCTCCCGCGCGGGCTTTAGAAGTGGTAGATATTGCGTTGCGCACTTATGAAGATTTTGACACGATTATGCCTGTTCTTATTACCCTGCGGTTTGTGAAGGGCACGAAGGCAACACTTGGTTTTACTAAATACAAACCAACTTGCGTCATTGAACTGGATGGCCTCAATACGCAAAACATGCAGGAATATGCCAACCTTGTGTGGGAACTGGTTGAACAAGCTGGAATTCCTTTCACCATGCATTGGGGAAAATTTAATGATCATCTCAATGATAAACGGATCAAAGCCATGTATCGAGGAAAGCGGACGAAGTGGATTGAGAGCCGAGAAAAACTTCTCAGGCCTGAAGTTCGAGCGGTCTTCACCAATGACTTTCTTCGGCGCGTAGGCTTAGCTAGTTAGACTTAGGCGCCAGTTCAGCAAGCAGAGTTTATCCGTACTAGCTAAGAGCAGATTTGAGGTTCTGGATTCTAGTTTTGATTGTCGTGAGAAAAACAGGGTCTCGGTGGTTTTCGGCAATGGTATGTACCAGGGCACTGCCGATGATGACGCCGTCAGCAAATTGTGCAACGTTTTGAGCTTGCTGTGGCGTAGAAATGCCAAATCCTACAGCGACAGGTTTTTTTGATATTTTTTGAATGGCCTGCACATTTTTTTTGACTTGTGTGAAATCGGTAATTTGAGCGCCAGTAATGCCGGTTAACGAAACATAGTAAATGAAGCCATGTGAACGTTTACTGACTTTTTTCCGTCGCTGGAGTGTGCTGGTCGGAGCAAGAAGAAAAATGACGACGGGGCCACCAGCGGCTCCTGATGCGTGATACAATGTATCCGATTCTTCTGGTGGTAAATCCGGGACGATGAGACCGTCGACTCCTGCCAAAACCGCTGCTGCGCAAAATTTCTCTAAACCCATGTTGAGGACAGTATTGTAATAGGCCATGAAGATGAGAGGGATCTGCGTCTTCCTTCGAAGAGATCGAACGGTCGAGAAGACTTTCTTGAGCGTCGTTCCTGCTTGAAGCGCACGTTCAGCAGCTTGTTGAATGACCGGTCCATCGGCTATGGGGTCAGAAAATGGAATACCCAATTCAATGAAATCTGCCCCTCCTTCCGCTAAGGTCAGCACCAGTGATTCAGTAATATTCAAAGAAGGATCCCCAGCCATGATATATGGGATGAGGGCTTTTTGGCCCTTGGCCTGTAAGCTTTCAAATGTATGTTGAATACGATTTTTCATTTTTCGTAAATATTAGGTGCAAGGGATAAATAGGCAGGAGAGAGAAGTCATAGCAAAGAAATTTCTATGGTGGTCTATTTTTTTTCTGTACGACTCACTCCGGACTCATTACTGATTACTAGAGAGGGATGCCGCGCATTCTAGCAATTTGCTGTACATCCTTATCGCCACGCCCTGAAAGATTCATGAGAAGTATCTGATTTTTCTTCATTGTCGGCGCAAGCTTGACCACCTCTGCAACAGCATGCGCGCTTTCCAATGCTGGAATAATACCTTCTTCTTGAGAAAGTAAATCAAAAGCCGTGAGGGCTTCTTTATCAGTGGCGGAGGTATAGTGAATCCGTCCGGTGTCATGATAGAAGCTGTGTTCGGGGCCGATTGCCGGATAATCTAATCCTGCTGAGACCGAATGAGTGAGATTGACTTGCCCATCTTGATCTTGAAGCAAATACGTCATGGTGCCATGTAAGACGCCTGGTCTTCCTCCGGAAAAACGAGCGGCATGTCTTTTACTTGTGATGCCATGTCCGCCAGCTTCAACACCAACCATTTTAACTTTCGTGTCTTTAATGAACGGGTAAAATAATCCCATGCTATTACTCCCTCCGCCTACACAGGCTATAAGGCAATGAGGGAGTCGTCCTGTTTGTGACAGCATTTGTTTTCGAGCTTCTCGGCCTATGACGGATTGGAAATCGCGAATCATCATAGGATAGGGATGAGCACCCAATACAGAACCTAAGAGATAGTGGGTGGTGCCCACATTGGTCGTCCAATCCCGCATGGCTTCGCTAATAGCATCTTTGAGGGTCCGGCTACCGGCATTGACGCCTGTCACTTTTGAGCCGAGTAAACGCATGCGAAAAACATTGAGTGCTTGGCGCTCCATATCTTCCGTCCCCATGTAAATCTCTGCGTCGAGTCCAAACATCGCGGCCACAGTTGCGACAGCGACCCCATGCTGCCCTGCACCGGTTTCAGCAATCACGCGTTTCTTTTTCATCCGTTGTGTGAGCAGAGCTTGTCCGACTGTATTATTAATTTTATGCGCGCCGGTATGACAGAGGTCTTCTCGTTTGAGGTAAATTTTCGCACCACCAAGAGTTTTGGTCAGACGCTCGGCAAAATAGAGTGGAGTTGGGCGACCCACAAAATTCTTGAGACAGTCTTGAAATTCTTGTTGGAATTGTTTGTCGCGTTTGATGGTGTGATAGGCTTGGTCGAGCTCATGGATGGCAGGCATCAGGGTTTCCGGCACATACATGCCTCCGAATTGTCCAAAACGCCCGTGTTTGTCTGGATACGTTGTCATCGGGAATGAACGTGATACTCAAAATTTAAAAAAATGGAAGTATAGCGATGACGTGGCTAACGTTCAAGGCGAGTGGCTTGAGTAAAGGCACGAATTTTTTTGTGATCTTTTTTGCCTGGGCAATCTTCCACACCGCTACTCACATCAACGCCATATGGCTGAACATGCTCTATGGCTTCTTGCACATTTTGCGCTGTTAGTCCCCCTGCGAGAAGGATTGGGGCAGCTTGTGCGACCTCATGGGCCAAAGACCAATCCACTATTTGACCAGTTCCACCATAGGCTTCAGATGAAAAAGCATCGACGACAAATCCCCTGACGCCGATTCGTCCCTTATACTCGGCTAGCGCGAGTAAGCTACCGCGATCTCTAAGGCGAAGAGCGCGTAACACAGGTCGTCCTAAGGATTCACAAAAGGCTGGTGTCTCATCGCCATGGAGTTGGGCAAAGGCGAGACCACATTGGTCGAATATATTTCTGATCGTTTCTTGCTCATGATTTACGAAAACTCCAACGGAAAGGACGAACGGCGGAAGTTGCGCAATTATATGTTGGGCAACACCTGGTTCAATGCATCGTAGACTTTGTGCATAGAACACAAATCCCAAGGCATCGGCTCCTGCCTCTACTGAGGCCTTAGCGTCCTCTAGATTCGTAATCCCACATATTTTTATTTTGATGGGCATGGTGGAAGCATAGCCAATGACCTAAAGGACACTATCGGCTCAACCCGTTCTTACACCCAACGGCTCCCCGTGGGTTCTTCACAGACGATTGTTGATTTGGGGAGCAACTCTCTGATTTTTTCTTCAATGCATTGGGCTCGAAGCAGAGATTCGCCAATGAGCATAGCCTGGGCTCCAGCTTCACAGATTCTTACAACATGATCACGCGTATGAATGCCACTTTCGCTGACAATAAGCTTGTCGGCAGGAATGCGTTGAGACAATCGTTCGGTCACACCTAGATCAGTTGAAAAGGTATTGAGATCGCGATTGTTAATGCCGATCAGCCTGGCCTTGGGAATACGTTCAAGGACAGTATCAAGCTCTTGTTCATTATGAGTTTCTATAAGGGCATCTAAGCCGAGTTCAGTGGACAGAACAAAAAAATCCTCGAGCTGGATGCGGTCCAGTCCCGCTACAATCAATAATATACAATCCGCCCCATATGCGCGGGCTTCATAAAATTGGATGTCTCCCACCATGAATTCTTTATTAAGGGTGGGAAGGTCAACTGCACCTTTGATGGATGCGAGAAAATCTAAGCTGCCCTGAAAGAATTCCTGATCTGTCAACACTGAAAGTGCATGGGCTCCTGCGTCATAATACTGTTTGGCAATATCCACAGGATTAAATTGATCCTGAAATTCTGGACGCATGAGACCTTGACTTGGAGATGCTTTTTTGACTTCTGCAATCAATGCCGGGGCTGTCTCCGATCTTCCGCCTTTAAGCGCGTTGATGAATCCTCGCGGGGTTGGTTGATCGGCAATTCGAGTTTTCAGGCTCGACAGATAACCTCGGCTTTGTTTTCGCCGTAATTCTGCTTTTTTATGGTCTAGGATTCGAGTAAGAATCATGCAGCTAATTCGTTGGTATAGGAAATGAGTTTTTCCAATTTATCGAATGGTGCGCCACTATCTAGAATTCGACCAGCTTCTTCAAAAGCCGTTTTCAACGATGAAGCTTTATTGCAAGCGACCAACGCAGGAGCGGCATTCATTAAAATGATATCCCGTTTAGGTCCACGGCTCCCTCGAAAAACGTCTTGAATGATTTTTGCGTTGTCCTCAGGGTTTCCTCCCAAAAGTTCTTTTGGACTGACAGCTTGTAGCCCAAAATCTTCAGGTCGAACCACATAGCTTGCCACCCGGCCTTTTTTACCTTCCGCAATCGTGGTAGGACCGGTTAGTGAAATTTCGTCCAATCCATCCATTCCATGCAACACAAAACAATGCTGAGTTCCTAACCTCATAAGGACTTGCGCTAATTTGTCGGTGAGCTTGGCGTCATAGACGCCTAAGATTTGAATGGAGGCACCTGCAGGATTTGATAAGGGACCCAAAATATTCATCAAGGTTCGAATACCCATTTCGGCTCGAGGTTTGGCGCAATATTTCATGGCCCCATGATAGAGAGGGGCAAATAAAAACCCAATGCCCACTTCGTTAATGCAGTCCCCAACTTTTTGGGGAGGAAGATCAATATTGACGCCAAGGGCTGATAACACATCAGCACTGCCTGAGCGTGATGAAATTGACCGATTTCCATGCTTGGCCACAGTAATCTCTGCACCTGCTACAACAAACGCTGCTGCCGTAGAAATATTAAAGGTTTGGCTTCCATCGCCGCCCGTTCCACAGGTATCGACTACTTGGGGATCAGCAATTGGTACACGGATAGCAAGATCCCGCATTGCTCTGACCGATCCTGTGATTTCTTCGAGCGTTTCACCCTTCATGCGCAAACCCATGAGATAGGCCGCAATTTGAGCATCCGTGGCATGTCCATCCATGATCTCTCGCATGGCCTCTTCAGCTTCTTTCTCCGTTAAGTCTAATCGGTCTGGGAGTTTGGCGAGAATGTCCTGTAATCGACTCATGAATATTTTTCCCTCACGAATAAAACGTATTCAGCAATTTATGCAGGCGTGGATGAGGAGCATGCTAAAAAGTTTTTTAGGAGACCCATCCCAGCTTTCGTCAGAATAGATTCAGGGTGAAATTGCACACCTTCCGCTCCAGTTGGCGTATGGCGAAGTCCCATAATTTCGCCTTCGACGGTTTCCGCGGATACTTCAAAATCCGCTGGTAACGTCTCGCGCTTCACGATTAAGGAATGATACCGCGTGGCTTCAAACGGGTTCGGCAAGTCTTTGAAGATCGTTTTGCCATCATGATGCACCATGGATGTTTTCCCATGCATGAGGCGATCAGCATGTACGATTTGTCCTCCGAAAGCATAGGCCAATGACTGATGGCCAAGGCACACTCCAAAGAGCGGTAGCTTTCCGGCATAATATTTAATGGCATCGACTGAAATTCCAGCTTCTTTAGGCGTACAGGGCCCGGGGGAAATTAAGAGTTGGTCTGGAGCTAATCGTTCAATATCTTTGTTCGTGAGCTTGTCATTTCGAATGACCTGAACCTCAGCTCCGAGTTCCCCTAAATATTGCACGAGGTTATAAGTGAAGGAATCGTAATTGTCGATGACGAGAATCATTTTAAAAAGTATAGTGAAAAGTGAGTAGTAAGTATTCGAAATGGAAAAACGGGAACTGCTTGGAGTCCTTGGTTCATGTCTATGTTATTCTAGTCCGCGTTCGGCCATTTCCAGTGCGCGCATCATGGCTCCTGCCTTATTTTGCGTTTCTTCGAATTCTCGAGTTGGATCAGAGTCGGCCACAATTCCTGCCCCGGCTTGAATGTAGGCTTTTTGCCCTTGGACTACGACTGTTCGAATATTGATGCAGGTGTCCATATTTCCAGAAAAACTGAAATACCCGACGGCGCCGCCATAGGGACCTCGACGAGTTGGTTCTAATTCCTCAATGATTTGCATCGCTCGAATCTTTGGCGCTCCGGACAGAGTCCCTGCCGGAAAACACGCTTTCATTACATCATAAGCGGAATAGCTGGAATCTAATTCGCCAGTGACTTGAGAGACGATATGCATAACATGCGAATAGCGTTCCACATTCATGAATCGTTCTACGTTGACTGATCCAGTTTTCGCCACACGTCCCACGTCATTACGACCCAAATCCACCAGCATGACATGCTCAGCAAGCTCTTTTTGATCAGCAAGGAGATCGTCTTCCATGTTTTGATCTTCTGCAGCTGTGCGTCCACGTGGTCGAGTGCCTGCAATAGGTCGAACGACAATTTTGCCATCTTCACATCGCACCAAAATTTCTGGTGAGGCTCCAATGAGCTCCGTTCCGGCAATGCGAAGGTAAAACATATAAGGCGAAGGATTAATGACACGCAGGGCTCGATAAATTTCTAGGGGTTTTGTTTGAATTGTTGTGTGCCATCGTTGAGACATTACGCCTTGAATGATATCGCCTGCTTGAATATATTCCTTTGTTCGAAGCACCATCTTTTCAAACTCGGGAGCGGTCATATTCGATGTAAATTTGAGAGGTGTTCGGCGAGCAACCGAGGACGGTTTTCGTCGAGATTTATGCAATTTGGTAATGATCGATTCAATTTTCCCAATAGCTTTTTTGTATGTTTTCCGTAGGTCTATTTTTTTTGTAGAAACAATATGTGCGTTTGCGACGACTTTAATCGTATGGGCGACATTATCAAAAATAAGGAGTGTATCTGTGATACAAAAGGCAAAGAGAGGTGTCTTGAGTGTGCCTTTTTGATAAGCGGGAATGGGTTCAAATGAACGAACGACATCATAGGCTAAAAATCCGACGGCACCCCCGACAAATCTTGGCAAGCCAGGGACAGAAACCGGTCTGTACTCCGCCATGGCTTCTTGAATGTGATCTAATGGGTTGGCTTTTAACGGAACTCGCGACTGTTTACGACCTTGCTGCGTGATCACTTCTCCCTGATGTTCCCAAAAGACTACGGAAGGTTGGCTTCCTAGAAACGAATAGCGTGCCCAATTTTCACCGCCCTCGATACTTTCGAATAAAAAAGCATGTGAACCCATGTTGATTTTAGAAAAAGCAGAGACGGGTGTATCAAAATCTGCCAAAATTTCTCGGTACACAGGAATCAAATTTCCTTGGTCAGCTAAACCACAAAAATCTTCAAAACCTACTGAATAATAAGCATTTTTCATGATTTTGACGGTAGCATACGCCCTATAGGCTGTCAACGAATCGCTGGGCTGGGAGAGGGGAGCAGGAGATAAAGAGAAAAGGCTAGAACCCTCAGGAAAAATACTTCCTGAAAGACTCTAGCCTTTTAAATCAAGAGACGTGAGGCCGTATTACTTGCTGACGACGAGTTGTTGTCCCACGTGAATAGTATTGTCGACCAAATTGTTCCAGGCTTTCAAATCATCAACGGTGACCCCATATTCTTTTGATAAGCGATAGAGTGTTTCGCCTTTCACAACAGTATGGAAACCTCCATCATTTATTGCGACACCGGTAGGTTCGGGCATGGAATCAAGCGGGGTATCATTACTGTTGAAGTCCAGATCAGACTCCAACTTCGCAAGATCAGAATCTTTGAAATCGAGATCATCTAATCCAAACTCTGAAATAGATGGTTCGGAGAGTTTGAGATCGTCGCTTTGTGCCA
Organism: uncultured Nitrospirota bacterium; assembly: GCA_937139405.1. Lineage (GTDB taxonomy): Bacteria > Nitrospirota > Nitrospiria > Nitrospirales > UBA8639 > Nitrospira_E. The sequence continues at coordinate 22,182 of CAKZPV010000034.1, read as the reverse complement.
GCCCGCCATCTCGTACATTGGAAAGTTCATCATGGGAGCGGTTGAGTTGCTCACGGAGCGCTTCAAGCTCGGCATTCAAATCACGGCCTTGAGATTCAAGCGATCCAAGTTGGCGTTGCGTGTCTTGGTACTTGACGTTGAGTTCGCCGGTTCGTTTTTCTTCTTGCGCTAATAGCCGTTGAAAGTTTAATGCGCGTGCTTTTTCGGCCTCATATTTTTCTGTACTGACACACCCAGTCAACAGTCCGCCACAGACGAGCAGCCCGGCCATGACTTTCAGGTAGTGAAACCCTGCAGCTGGCTGGGGATCTACCTGAATTCCCCTAAACGTTAATTGCGTCATGTTGCGCATTCCTCCTCCATTGAGTTTCATTTGCATCCCTTCTTTTGGGACTGTGATCTCATGCGTAAGGGTAGATATAGAACACATTCATGTATCTACCCTTACACAATAATTCGGAATCAAGGTAATGTCAAACGATGTTTCGGTTGATTCAAACTGAAGTCTCGAACATACGTATCCTCTTCATTGACCCTCGAAAAAATCTTGTGATAGTTTGCCTCTCAACTATGTTATATGATGACTCTTCTTCTGCCAATCTTCAAACATTTCAGATAGCTCAAGTCTCTCTTCGCCTAGCGAGACCTATCACACTTCGGCAGCGATGGATTGGCGATCATGAAATTTTACATCAATTGCTTGCTTGTTGGTTGGTTATTGATGAAAAGGATTCGCCCTTGTCTCCACGCATCGTTGGTCAGCCGGGAGTGGGGAAAACTACATTGGCTATGGCTGCCACACAAGAACGAAAACAGGAACTGTATATCTATCAATGTACCGCGGATACACGTCCGGAAGATTTGCTGGTCTCACCTGTTATTGCAGAAAGTGGAACCATTACCTATCAAGCCTCACCCTTAGTGACAGCCATGCTCACCGGTAATATTTGCCTACTGGATGAAGGCAACCGGATGAATGAAAAGAGCTGGGCATCTTTGGCCTCGTTGCTGGATCATCGGCGGTTGGTGGAGTCGGTCGTGGCAGGCATTCAGATTCCAGCCCATCAAGATTTTCGTTGTTGTGTCACGATGAATGAAGATGCCTCGACGTACGAAGTGCCAGACTATATTTTATCTCGAGTGCAGCCTACGTTAAAAGTCGAATTTCCTTCAAAAGATCATGAGTTGGCGATTTTGCAATACCATTTGCCATTTGCCCCTTCAGATCTTTTGGAGCTTACTGTAGATTTCCTCCAAAAAGCACATCAGCTTGATCTCTCTTTTTCCGTTCGTGATGGCATTCATGTCGTTCAATATGCTCTGAAGCGGATGTCACAAGATCCTCAACATCCCTTGGCTCGTGATTCAGCCTGGCGAGAATCCCTTATCAAGGTTTTGAGTGAAGACGCGTTAGATTTAGACGGCCTAGCGAAACGTCGTTCTCATACGTTAGGCGGACAAGGGTTGCCTAAAGGTCTCGGAGATTTCTTTTTTGAAGAAGACTCGCCACTTCATCCTGATCATTAATTTGGATTTTGTAAGGAGAGGCTCTTCGTTTCCATACCAAACCATTTTATCTTGCCAGAGGGTTCCTACAATTTGAACTGAGTCCTATTATGTCTCTGGTTGCCCCGCCTTTCGATACCATTTTCTCCTTGTCTTCCAATATTCAGGTTTTCCCCATCGTTCATGGAAATGGGGATATGGCTCAGACTGTTCGAGATCTCATGGTTTCACAGGAAATCGATTGTCTTGCTCTACCCCTGCCGCCATCGGTTGAAATCCTAGTCGAAGAAGGCGTGGAAGCCCTACCCATTATTAGTGTGGTTGTAAGTCCAGAACGGCAAGACGATGGGATTTTGAATTGCTCCTATGTGCCGATAGATCCTTGTCAATCATTGATTATGGGAATCCGAGTGGCCATAACTGAAGGTATTGCTCGTGCTTATATTGATCGTGAGGTGGGTACATTTCAATCTTCTCCTTGGGTCGGCCCTGATCCCTATGTTCTCAAGACGGTTCCGCTCAACAGTTTTGCGGCAGCCTCTATTCCTTTTCTGCCTCCCCCAGAACCAGAGAGTCAGCGTCAGACACGTATATCCTGGATGGCCTTTCGGCTACATGAGTTGGAATTAGACTATCGAAACATTGTGTGCTTGTGTCCACTTATGGATTGGCCATGGGTTCGCCAGGCCTATTACGATCGCTTGCCCTATGTCTCCCCTGAACAACCAACAGAGCGTCCAGCATGGTGGAAGCTAGATCCAAGCTCACTCTATTTCTTGCTCGGAGAGTTACCTTTTGTGACCCAACTATACGAACGTCGACGAGAAGAAGCGCGTGCCGACACACATCTCTCGATTGATGCTATGAAAGAACTGGTGCTTGAAGCGCGATCACGATGGCTAGCATCTCGCTCGTCTTCTGTCATGCAGGAGGCCAATTGGGTTACGCCTCAATTATTGCAACGGTATTTTCATTATGTTCGAAATCGGACTCTGCTTGAACACCGCCTAAAACCTGATTTGTACACGCTGGTGCATGCGGCTCAACAAACGGCAGGCGATGCTTTTGCTCTAACATTGCTAGAAACAGCAAAAACCTATGACTATCAACCCGACTCGTCACAATTGACCATCACACCTACAGCGACGATGGGTATTGGAGAACTTCAGGACCCAGGAGGCGAAGTCTTGCCAGCCAAGAATCGTTTGCAAGGTGATCCTCAAGCTTGGCGTAGTCTGGCGTTGCGTCCCAAACCTCCAATTCAGCACAAACAATCTTGGGCTCACCAGTGGAATCCATTTCGACAATGTTCCTGGCCACCTGAAGACTTACGCATTGAGTCGTTTGCCTCTCATGTTCGACACCAAAGTAAGCAGATGCTAGGAGCCGACTTAGCCCGGCTTGAAAAATTCAGCACCTCTTTAGAAGATGGGATTGATCTACGAGAGACTCTCCGACAATGGGCGACTAAACCTCATCGATCCGTCTTTGACTTGCAAGTCAAAGTCACGCCCCCAGTGAGGGGTACAATTGAAGTCTTAGTTTTTCTCTTTGAAGTTCCCGCGGATCCTACTCTCTATTCCTGGCGCACGACGTGGTTTGCTGAGCATCAAGAAGAATCGACTTTATGCTTTTATGCAACCCCATTTTCGACTCACATGGTTGCGCCTGGCATAGGGCAGGCGCAGTATGGCGGAACAATGTTTTTGTATCCGCCGCGACCCATTCCTGATATTTGGGAAAATCCTTTGTTCAATTTTACGACTACCTTAGAAGAACGTTTGTTGGCGGGAGCCTGCGCCCATTCACAAGAGTCTCATGTTGCCGTGGTTTCTCCGGTTCCTCTGAAAGCGGTATGGCGAAATATTGCTCAACGATATGGGCGGAAGCTTGTGCCATTGCCGCTTCATAGATTTTCTGGGCAAACGGTTGCCCGCTTGCGCCAGTTTCATGTATTAAACGGTCATGAAATTCGTAGTTATGCGGCCAAATTTATTCGTGAATGATTCGGTCTTTCTTCCACTCTAGTTTTTTCTTCTGTGGCTTCACCTCAACAAAAGCTTGAAGTCTTGCGCCAAGCCATCCGTCGGCATGATGCATTGTATTATGTCCATAGTCGACCAGAAATTTCTGATGTTGAATATGACAAACTCTATCGAGACCTTCAATATCTTGAAGAACAGTTTCCCAATTTAATTACCTCAGACTCTCCGACTCAACGAGTTGGTGGAACACCTCTTTCTCAATTCAAAAAAGTCGAACATGAATTCCCATTGCTCAGCCTCGATTCTGAAATGACCGAAGATAATGTGCGGACGTTTGACGAACGTGTTCGTCGTGAACTTAATCAAGCACAGGTCGAGTATTCGGCTGAGCCGAAATTCGATGGACTTTCGGTCGAACTCACCTATGATCATGGTCTGTTTGTGTCTGGTGCCACAAGAGGAGATGGTGTCATTGGGGAAGATGTGACTCATAATCTCCGCACAATTCATACATTGCCATTACGACTCAAGGAAAGAAGTGGTTTTCCACCTCATCTTGTTGTGCGCGGTGAAGTGTTCATTAAACTTCCAGATTTCCATCAACTCAATCAGCGACTAACAGAGTCAGGGGAAGCGACCTTTGCGAACCCCCGAAATGCGGCTTCTGGTGCCTTGCGACAACTCGATCCGCAAATCACTGCCAAAAGATCCTTGACCCTGATCTGCTACGACTTGATGAGCAAGATGGAAAAACCTGCCATGCATTATGATGCAGTTTCTTGTCTTCATACCTGGGGGCTTCCCATTCCGCCATTTCGCCAGGACTGTTCAACCGTCGAAGAAGCCATAATTTTTCATAAGGATATGGCTAAGCAACGAGACAGCCTGCCATTTGAAATTGATGGCATTGTAATTAAAGTAAACCGCTTTGATTGGCAAAGGCAGCTTGGGGAGAAATCTCGCAGTCCACGATGGGCCATTGCTTATAAATTTCCGGCTAGAAAAGAGTTGACCAAAGTTCGAGCGATTGCGATGTCTGTTGGGCGCACAGGGGCGTTGACGCCCATTGCCATGCTCGATCCTGTAGATATTGGCGGAGTCACGGTCAGTCGGGCTTCGCTACATAATGTCGACGAGGTTGCTCGAAAAGATGTACGAGTGGGGGATACCGTAAAGGTGGAACGGGCAGGGGATGTCATTCCTGATATTGTGGAGCGGATAGAAATTCCTGGTGATGAACGGATGGAGCCTTTTATTGCACCAGAACAATGTCCTGTTTGTTGCTCCCATACCATTCAAGAAGGTCCTGTTTTGTATTGTACGGGTCAAACCGTTTGCTCCGCACAATTAAAAGGATCGCTTGAGCATTATGTTTCAAAGAGTGCCATGAATATCGATGGTCTTGGGAAAAAGACGATATCTCAATTCGTCGATGAAAAATTAGTCAAGGATCTTGGTGATCTCTATACTTTAAACAAAGAACAACTGCTGAGGCTTGAAGGCTTTGCGGAAAAGTCCGCTACCCAATTAATTGATGGTTTAGAAAAGAGTAAACAGGCGGCGTTGCCAAGATTTTTGATTGGATTAGGTATTCGACATGTTGGTTCGCATATTGCCAAAGTGTTGGCACATCATTATGGATCACTCCAAAATATTCAAGAGTCCTCAATAGAGCAACTTCAAGAAATTCATGAAATTGGTCCGGAGATCGCAGCTAGCGTGGAAAGTTTCTTTCAAGAGGAACGCAATCTTCAAGTGATTCAGCGCATGCAAGATTTAGGAGTTCAGATTCAAGAAATTGCATTAGCCCAAAGAGAATTTTTACAGCCTTTAGCAAGGAAATCTTTTGTTCTGACCGGAACTTTGGAAGAAATGACCCGGGATGAGGCAAAACAGAAGATTGAGATCCTTGGGGGACGAGTGATGTCGAGTGTGAGCAAGAAGACGGACTATGTAGTAGCTGGCGCTGATCCTGGCTCGAAGTTAGAGAAGGCAAAAAAGTTGAGAGTAACAATTCTTGATGAATCGGCCTTCAAGGAATTGCTATCTAGAAACGAAATCTCTAATTTTTCGTAACCTTTTCTTCAGAGTTGTCTGGTCCGAAGCTTTAATCGGGCATTCATTTTCTTTCTTGCTGACGGTTTTAATTTTGTCTATCAGTGAACTCATACCAAATCTAGCCGGAAGAGTTTTTCGTAGTATGATGGGTAGTATTGGTTGGTTGGAAATTCTTCGGAAAAAAACAAATTCGAATTAAATAAGGATTGAGTTATGAGAGTCGGGGGTTGGATTGCGATTTTAGTATTTGTTTTCACTTCACAGGTGTTTGGAGAGACGAAATTTGATGAGTGGGTGAAGGACTTTAAAGCAGAGGTGATAGGAAAGGGAATTTCATCCTCCCTGGTAGATCAGGCATTTGAAGGTGTGGCACCTATTCCTCGGATCATAGAACTTGATCGAAAGCAGCCTGAATCGAAAATGACGTTTGCAGACTATCGCAAAAAAATTGTGTCGCAACTCCGGATCCAGCGTGGGCGTGAGATGTTCATTCAACATCGAAAACTCTTAACCGAAATCGGACAACAATATGGCGTACAACCTCGATTTATTGTGGCCTTGTGGGGAATTGAAACCAACTATGGAAAAAATACTGGAGGATATAGCATTATCAACGCGCTTTCGACTTTGGCCTTTGATGGGAGACGAAGTCAGTATTTCCGTACTGAGCTTTTGAATGCCTTTAGAATTTTAGAAGATCGCCATATTTCTTTGAAGAAGATGAAAGGGTCCTGGGCGGGAGCGATGGGCCAATGCCAGTTTATGCCCTCAAGCTTTTTGCGGTTAGCCGTGGACCACGATGGTGATGGGCGTAAGGATATTTGGCAAACTCCAGCTGATGTGTTTGCTTCTGCGGCCAATTATCTTTCTCAATCAGGTTGGCGTGGACAGCAGATTTGGGGGAGGAGCGCGCGTCTCCCAGAAGGATTTGATATTAAACAGGCAAATTTAAAAATTAGGAAGTCACTTCAGGATTGGCAAAATGTCGGAGTACGAAGGAGTGATGGAACTGATCTTCCTATTGCCCATCTAGAGGGTTCGATTGTGTTGCCAGATGGAAAAGGTGGCCAGGCCTATTTGGTATACAATAATTATAGAGTCATTATGAAGTGGAATCGATCTACCTATTTCGCCACAAGTGTGGGACTCTTAGCTGATGCGATTGCTAAGTAGAAGGTGTGAATGTAAAAAGGGAGGAAAGAATCTAAATGAGCGCTTGCTTTGGATGTCTTGTTAGGATTCAGAGCCAACGGGGGAAGGTTCTTCGGTTTCTGTTTCAGAGACCACTTCTTCTTTGATGATTTGAACACTTTTGATAGAACGCTCATCGGCTTCATGGATAATAAGCAGACAATTGTCTGTGTTAACTTTTTCACCGACAGTAGGAATATGGCCTAGTTCTTCGAGGATCAATCCACTGATTGTATTTTGCTCGTCGTCTAATTCGACTTCTAAGAATTCATTGATACGACGCACTTCAGTTCGGCCATCAACCAAAATTTGATTTTTTCCGGTTCGGCGAATCCATTCTTCGTGAAGATCGCCTTCATCCAATATTTCCCCGACGACTTCTTCTAAGAGATCTTCAACGGTGACCAGGCCAATCACGCCACCAAATTCGTTCACCACTAAGGCAATATGACGTTTTTCTTTTTGGAATTGTTTTAAGAGTTCATCAGCGGGCTTTGTCCCAGGAATGAAAAGCGTCGGCTTGGCCAATTCGTTGAGTTTTCGCTGTGTATGCCCCTGGGCTAATTCCATAAGAGCATGGCTGCGATAGAGAATACCAGTAATATTGTCCGGGTTCCCATCGTGAATGGGAATACGTGAATATTTGGCTTTATACAGTTCTTGTCTGGCTCCTTCTAGGGTCTGGGTCCCATCTAACATAAACATATAGACACGTGGAGTCATGACATCTTCCGCGGTCACATCGTTGAAATCAAAGACGTTTTTAATCATCCAAACTTCGTCTGTTTCTAGGACTCCAGCTTTACCCCCTGCATCCAACATGATCTTGAGTTCCTCTTCAGTAATAAAGGGTACCGTTAATCCTCGTCCGCCTGTGAGTTTAAGGATGAACGGTTCCAAGAAGTAAAGAAATGGAAAAAAGGCCTGTTCTAGCCAATAGATAGGGTATGCCAGAATTTGGACGGCAGTTTCAGCATATTTGGCGCAGAGAGTTTTGGGGACAATTTCTCCGAACAATAAGACCATAAAGGTCAAGAGGCCAGTGGCCACAGCAACGGCTTCCGAACCAAACATCCGAATAGCAATTAACGTAGCCATAGACGCGGCCATGATATTGACGAGATTGTTCCCGATCAGAATAGTTGAGAGCAGACGTTGGGGGTTGGAGCGTAGTTTCAGGGCCATTCTGGCCCCTTTGTGGCCTTCATCGGCCAATGTTTTCAGTTTGGATTCAGTGATGGAGAAAAAAGCGATCTCAGCCCCTGAGAAAAATGCTGACAATGCTAGACAGATAAGGACTGCGAGAAAATCCATAGGTGGATTAGCGTACTCCTGCAGGGCAAACGCGGGAGATCGTCCTTGAGGTGGCTACCAGCTTAGAGAAACAGGCTATGAGGAAGAATGGTATCAGAAGATGTGAAGAGGGATAAATAGTTCGGCCAATAACTTCATCGACGAGGCGATGTCTTGACCCATCAGTTTCCATGTAAAAATCAGGCTACCATAGGGTATACGATTTTTGCAATTTTTTGTACCGAAATGCATGAATTTATTTTATTTTTCAATTAGTTAGAAGTTAGAATTGTGGGGTTGCCTCCGAAATTATTTTTTAGGCCATCTGCCACAGTTTGGGCTCTTTTCTTTGAAGGGAAGATTCCTACCTGCACTCGATGCCATTCTCCAGAAGGTAAATTCACCGTTCGTACTCGTACTTGATCAAATTTCCTCGACAATTGTTCCTGCAAGATCATGGCTTCTCTCAAAGTGGTGAAAGCTTCTGCTTGCACCCAAAAATGTATTGGAGGGTCACCAGTTGGATTCGAGGTCTTATGTGAACCAACGATCCTTAATTCGACTTCTGCTGTGCCCTCCCCAATCATCGCCAATTCCCGAGCAGCGGCATAGGATAAATCAATGATTCGACCTTTCATGAATGGGCCACGATCATTAATCCTCACTGTGACGGTTTTTCCTGTTTCGATTTTAGATACTTTGACCCATGTTCCAAACGGCAATGTGCGATGGGCAGCTGTTAAGGCCCACATGTCATAGGGTTCGCCATTTGCGGTTGGATTACCATGAAAGCTAGGGCCATACCAAGAAGCCATACCATGTAGAGGGTGCTGCGTATTGAGAAAGGGAGATTTTGGGCTGTTAGCAAAACATCCAGAAAGGATGAAGCAGATTAGAACTAAGCCCATATAGGGGGTAGTTGTCGAGAGAAAATGTCTCATACATGGACTTTGGGTGCCTAACGATAACGAGAGTCTATCTGGATTAGCGTACCACACCATTTCCCAGATGAACTTCAAGCAGAAATCGCTTATGGGTTTTGATCAATAGTGCGACGGTCGATAAATCGATAGCACTGTCGATTCAAGACAGGAAACACTGAAAAAATTGGGGTACCCGTTGGAAGAACAGCACTATCAATACCAGGATTGAGGGCAAGGTGTAGATTAATAAAATTAAAACTCAATCCTTCTTGCCAAGGCTGAGAGAGGTTCTGCACGTATGAGTCAATTTTATCGGAGGCATAGGAGCGTGTCATAAGTCCGGCCCCGCCTTGGAGCCCATACTCCGCAAGGTCCGGAGCCCCTTGAATGAGAAGCGAGACAATAGCAGCATCGAACCAGACTTTGATGTTGCATGCGACTTGGATGAAGGGACCCAAGCTTCCCGTATGTTCCAATATGGCCATGGGATACGCCAGTTCGGGAGGGATCGAGGGATTGTCTTCAGAAGGGTTTCGCGGGAAATCGGGATCTTTTACCGCAGAGACTGAAACAAAAATTAGATTGGGATCTTGAAGATCGACATCCAATACTTGTCCATCGTGGTAACTGCACAATTTCCCCATCTCATATCGCAATGGATAGGAATAGCCCATCTTTCCATAAAAAATCCGAATACCACCCTCCAATGGCTCTTCTGGGCTTCGACTGATTTTTAAATCAAATGGCAGGAGGAGATGAAGGGGGTTGGTCCGCGCATTCATAAAAGGAGCACATGCTCCCGGAAACTCTTTGTGAATCGATTCATTTTCTGGCTCAAATTTTTTTGCTGCCCCACCAAAATGTTGGGCAGTTTTTGCCTCTTTGGTTAACCGATATTTCTCTTGGTAATAAACAGAAGCGCGTTTTTGAGCAATGTCTAAAAAATACTCTGGAAAATCTGTTTCAACGATTAAGCTTTGCCGGTCCAACTCCTGTGGGCGAGAAACCTTCATGGCTTCGTTATATCGCTGAAGGTCGCTTTGCGTCTTTTTGATTAAATGCTCGAGGTCTTGCCCTAATTCAGGATCGTTATATCGTGTATCCGGCAATAATTGGCGAGCTTTTTGCAAAAGTTCTAATTTCATCGTGTAGCGCTTCGGTTCGGCAGAAAATACCGTCGCCGTGGCCATTAGCAAATTAAATTGTTCTTCAGGAAGAAGGCCTAACTGAACGAGATCGTTTTCTTTAACAAACGCTAAGGCTAAGGGACCAAAGGCTTCTTCTTGGCGAAGGTTGAGTGTTAGGAGATAGTTGAGATAAGCACGCGCGTCTTCTCGTGTCATAATGAAATCCTCAAAAAGGATGGCATTTTAAGTCAACGCTTTCAGAGGAGCAAGTGTCCTGTCATATTGTTCAAAATTAATAACACTAGACTTAAAGCCGCATACTTCCATTTGTTCATAAATGTATTCTGGGCAAAAAGCCTACCCTGTGATAGACTGAAATATAGAAAGAGAGGGTCTGGAATGCATTATATTTTATCTACTCAGAAAATGAATAAGCACTTGGTTATTGGATTGATTCTCGCTTGCTTCTGGCTTGGTTTCGCAGTCGTTCCGGCAGCAGCTGAGACTGAAGCGAAGAAGAAAATACCTGCTCCTACTTCCCAAAAGGACAGTGGGCTCTCAACGGAAAACCTTCAAAAGCAGATTAGTGATTTAGATGGTCAAATCCAAAAATTACGGGAGCAAAGCTTAGCCTTACAAGAACGGACTCGAGCAAAATTGCAATCGCAATTAGACGGCCTGAAACAACAGAGAGATACATTGATTCCTCGTATTGAAAAACTACGCGACAATAGTGAATTAGCTTGGCAAGATATTAAAGAAAATATTCAAAAAGCCATCGAAGATCTGAATACCTCCGTTGATACCATAAAATAATAATATCCAGGATCCTTCCCTTTTCCCTTCACTCTAAACCCTTCCCTGTCTTTTGGTGTGTGGAGTTAACAAGCTTCATTCTCTGCTATCCTTCTTTTTCTTTCGCCTCAGACTTGCATCGAGTTGCCTGGATTTTTACACTTCATGGATATGACGACGTCTTCGTTGGCTCAACAGACTGAACAAGTTTTAGAGTGGCATCAGTTGCTCGATGCCGTGGCCCAAGAAGCGGATTCAAGCATGGGGGCTGAAAAGTGTCGCGTCCTTACCTTCTCGCCTAACGTGGAAATGGCCTGCGAGCAACAACAAGAAACATTTGAAATGGTTCAGATGCTTGAAGGAAGCTCTCCACTCTTTCCATTGAATTTTCCAGATATACGTCCGCTCCTGTCGCGTGCCGCGAAAGGTGGTTTTTTAGAAGGATTGGATTTACGAAATATTTCCCTTGTGTTGACCATGGGTCAGACCACACTCCAATGGCTAGAGAGACATCGCGATGCCTGTCCAACTGTGAGTCAAAGGTCTCTTGAGTTTCAGGAACTCTCGCGGGTTAGACTCATCATTGATCATTGCGTAGATCCACAAGGGAATCTTCGAGATTCCGCGAGTCCACTTCTTCATCAATTAACCCAAAAAAGTCAGAGTCTTCGCCAGGCGATACGCAGGAGGTTGGAGCATCTGTTGTCTTCACAAGCATTTGAAGAACGGCTGCAAGGCCAGTACTTTGCTGAACGTGAAAATCGATATGTCATTCCTGTGAAAGCCGAACGACAACATGAAGTCGATGGCATTGTTCATGATATTTCTAGTAGTGGCGCCACGGTCTTTATCGAACCTCGGAATCTTATTGAATTAAACAATGCCATCAAGTTTGCTGATCTACAGGTGTCCCAAGAGACACGTCGAATTCTACAGGATCTTTCCGATACCGTAACTGAATCCGTGTTGCCCATTCAGGGGAATCTCCAACAGTTAGCCGAATTGGATTGTTTAGTCGCTAAAGCGCGGTTGAGTAGAAAAATAGAAGGCCACCCTGTCCATCTCACTCAGACTTCTCGCATTCATCTTATTCACGCTAAACATCCGCTCCTGCTATTAACCAAAGATGATGTAGTGCCCAACACTGTCCATATGGATGAAGGCATTCATACCCTCATTATCTCGGGCCCTAATGCAGGGGGGAAAACCGTCACAATGAAATTAGTGGGCCTCATTGGATTGATGGTCAAAGTTGGCCTTCTTCCACCCTGTGCTTCGGATTCCGAAATGATGTTTTTTGAACGCATCTATGCGGATATCGGGGATACGCAAGATTTAACCAGGAATCTCTCCAGTTTTTCTGGCCATATTCTTGCTCTCATTGCCTTACTAAAAAATCTTCAATTTCAGAGCACAGCTTCGACTCAAGCTTCCTTGGTGCTGCTGGATGAAGTCGGAAGTTCTACTGATCCTATTGAAGGTGCAGCCTTAGCCGAAGCGATCCTGCACCGTTTGAGTGATTTAGGGTGTATCAATATTGTAACTACCCATTATCCTTCACTAAAAACACTCACCTATCGAAATTCACAGGTTCGTAACGCCAGTCAGGAATTTGATCTAGAAAATCTTTCACCCACCTATCGATTAATTGAAGGGATCCCAGGTGGGTCGTCGGCTTTGGATATTGCCAGTCGACTGGGATTAGAGGCAGAAATTCTTCAACATGCGCGTGGGATAGTTGAGCGGGAAGATCAAGACCTTGATCATGTATTTCAACAACTTCAACAGACCTATGCGCAGTTGGAAGAAGAACGATTGCAAGCCCAGGTGAGTCATGAGGAAGCCAAAAGGGTACTTGACGAAGCTCATACTCTACGTGAACGACTGACTACTCAGGAACGAGAGGAACGCAAGCGCCACCGGCAGCAATGGCAGCGGGAGTTTTCAAAAGCGCAACGCCAAGTAAATGAAATCGTTGAAACTCTTAAAAAAGAGAAAATCCCGTCTCAGGTGCAAACGATGCGTCGATCAATGGCCTTTATCAACGAACATATCAAAGAGCAGTTACCCATAACTGAGGTTCCCTCCTTCACTATTCCCAAGGTAGGAGATCTTGTGGAAATTGATGAATTAGGCACCGTGGGGATATTGCAAGACAATCCTGAAGGAAGAAAGCAGGTCTCGATTCGCGTGGGTTCACAGACGATAAAAATTTCACCATCAGCCATACGAGTCACCTCATCTTCACGTGCAAAGACACAATCCAAACCTCAAGCTCGCCAATTTCCAACTGGTTCTTCTCTCATTTCATCAAGTCCTTCGCGGAATACAGGATTCTATCAACAGGAACATGATTTGAGAGGCATACGACTGGAAGATGCCTTGGAGAGGACGACTGCCGCATTAGATCAAGCTCTCATGGATCAAGCAAAATATGTAAAGATTATTCATGGGCAGGGGTCCGGTTCCTTAAAAACCGGCATTCGAAAGCTCTGTCAAGCTTCACCCTATACCGAAAATTATCGCGCAGGTGATCTGGCAGAAGGGGGAGATGGGGTGACAATTATTGAGTTGCGATAGAATCTGTTGTTGAGTAACCGGCAGAATGCACAATGCATTTAATGCGAGTCTGACCCTTAAAGTGCCGGCAGTGTTAGCCACTTGCCGCTAGGGTATTATGAAAAAACAAGTTCGGATGCATCTCATTGTACACGGATAGGTGCCCTGAAATACTTTTTTCCGAATAGAATGGAACAGAAATCAACGGGGGCACGACTTGTCTTCTCCCTACGTTAGTTTTGGGTGCTGATTCACACAGGAGCACTGATTGTCGGTGAGGGGAAGCGGGTCTTACAAGTGAGCAGTCTTGCATAAAACCTAGAGTGAGGAGATGCCTTGGATTGGGGAGTAGTCGGAATCAATATACAAGTAGTCAAATCCTGAAATTAAGGAAGACCTTAAATAGAAGCTATACTCCTATTTTATAATTAAAGCACTACTTAATATTACGAGTTACTTGATAACCTGTGGACAAATAATTTACTTGAATTTCCTTGCCTGTTGATAACCTATTCAGTTGAAGTAATAGTTGTGTTTTTGTTTCATAGAAATTCGAAACAACCATTAATCATTGGTTATTTATCTAAATGAGACACCATATGCGAACGACACCATTGAATAATTTTTATACCAATGCGGGTATGTAGATGATCAAGAGCTATTGCCAATCGGTAGGGGCGGGGTTGAGCCTGAGGTTCATCTAAGTCATGTGCTGGAAAGAGTGAGAGCTGTTCCGGCGGTGGACAAAAGCTATTATTCCGAATAATGAGTGAGCGAATACGAATGCGGCGCTTGAAGCAGCGACGGAATAAAGTCTGAGCTAATGGAAACACATCAAACTCCTTATGTGAGTAAGGATAAAACGGATGAGCGACGTCCCGAAAAGCTGATCTCTATAAGCCCAGGTTAGTCGAAGGCAATGAAATAGTTGTTTGTGAGGATCATGCCAAAAAAATTATAATCTTCCTTTGTATTTCGTATTTATCCGCAATGGCGAATCACGCCGATCATGATTCCTTCAATCACAAACTCATCTGATGGTGTGACCACAATTGGGACCATCGTCGTATTTGCTGGATGCAATTCAATTTGTTTCTCTTTTCGGTAATATTTCTTAATCGTGGCGTCGTGGTTCACTAAGGCCACTACTGTCTGTCCGTTCCGAGCGGTCCTTTGCTTACGGACGATTACCAGATCACCAGGCAAAATGCCTTCATCCCGCATCGATTCGCCTTTCACTCGTAGCGCAAAATTCTCACCAGTTCGCAACATAGATGGTGGTACTTCCACAAGTTCAGATTGGAGAATGGGTTCAATAGGGTTGCCTGCGGCTACCACGCCCGCCATCGGAATCTCGGAAAGGGAACCCAGTTGTGAAAGAATGGCCTCCACAACGCCAGGAATTCGGCGCGTTCCACATTCGTAACGAGTAATGGTTATGCGAGTGGTACGGAGGCGTTCAGCCAATTGAGATTGAGTCAATCCCAGATGTTGGCGGATCTGGCGAAAAGAATTTGGCGTCATGTAGCCAATGGTTACATATTGGTCGAGCTGAGTCAAGAAGGGGAGTCAAAGCAATGGAAATTCCAAGAGAAAGTCTAATCTCACAGCTATAGATTCATACTGACTGCGATCAAGAAAGGTAAGCACGATTTGATTTTGAAGAGGGACGTAGTTGTCTGGCGGAAAGGATTTGAATCTTCAGAGTCAGAACCAGAATCCAGTCAAACTTAAATGCAATCTAGAATGATTAAGATGGCTAGAGTGAAACAAACTCTTTGCCAATACAAAACATTGAAGGTTTTTGGTTGCGGCATGCGCTAGTAAGAGAGCTGGAACCTGGACCAAAACCGCGGGCGAACTGGGCGTAGATTTTCTGTCTTTCATGAAGAAAGGCTCTAGGAAGCTAGGTCGCTTGTCTTTTTAGGTTCTGTTACAAATAACGTGATGTGTTAATATAGACCATTTTCAATGGTTCATTTGAGACTTTCTTTCATAATCAAAGGAGACCTTCATGCAAGTTCAAGATGTCATGTCCACTGGAGTGGTTACTGCACGACCGACCGATACTCTTCGGTCAGCTGTCATTAAAATGCTCAGTCGTCATTGTGGAGCTGTACCGATTATTGACGATGAACAAAATCTTATCGGACTTATAGCCCTACGAGACGTCATGCTGCCTCTGTTCCCCCAATTTGGAGACTACATCCATGACAATGTTCACAGCCGAGACTTCTTAGAAATGGAAGAAGGGTATCCCGAGGTTTTACGTCGCCCCATTGAATCCGCGATGACTCACAATCCTCTTACCATTTCCCCCACAATTTACATTTTAGAAGCTGCCTCTTTTATGGGCCGCAAGAATTTTCGACGCATCCCAGTGGCTGAGAATGGGAAGCTTTTAGGAATGGTCAGCATTGGGGATATCAACCGGGGTTTATTTTTCGATAAAGGATTCCTCAACCAATAACTGAGGAAAAATTCTGGAAACTCGGTCTCTGAACCTTCTCAAAGTTCATTTTCTATCAGTACTATTCTCAATTGCTGAGATTATGAAACCAGACATCACATCCATTAGTGCTGACGGACTTCTCATTCTGGCAGCTCACTAAATGCGCGATAGACGAATTGGCTCACTACTCGTCAAAAAGAAATAATGTCTCTGTGAGTATTCTGACCGAGAACCACTTATGCAGTTGAAAAAAGGCATTATGTTTAGCACCGTATTTGTGGCCGGTTATGGCAATTCGCCTGGAAATTCGGCACAGGCAATCAATTAACAGTTACTGGGTGGAAGCTTCAAACGAAGTAGTGCAATCGATTAAGGGACCAATTTTATTGGTCACTCATAGCCTCGTGGGCAAATACAGTACTCGAATGGACTCGAAAACACTCTGGAAATATTTTAGGCGCGTTTTTCGTGGCTTTTCCAGATGTGCGAGCGGTGGATTTTCCTGAAGCAATATCAGGGTATGAATTCCCCATCTAGCGAAACTACCATTTCCTTGTTTAACGGTGGCAAGCTTGAACGACCCTATGCCTCGATAGGACAAGATTCTTTGCCGATAGGTGGGGGAGTGATCTCGTTACCCTTGATAGTCACGGACACATTAATGCCGAATCGAATCTCGGGGCTTGGCCTGAGGGCAGAGAACTCCTAACTAAATCGATCGTGTCTTTAGGTGTAGAAACCCAGATTTAGCCTGATATCTAGCTTAAAAATAGAGGGTTACAGTGTTTGATGAAGATGTTTAGAAACCGTCTAAACCTATAGAAGTAACATTCCTGCGTGCTTTCAATGTCTACTTCCGCTAATGTGCCTTTGTTCGATTTAACACATTCTCTGAATGAAAAGGAAAAACAACTGTCAAGGTAGAAAGTAGGGGGCAAACGTAGCGCGGAAGAATGTGACAAAAACCTGAAAAACAAATGGGACTCAATGGCAAAAAAATATTCTGGATACGTATCAACATGCTAAGCCCAATGAATAACCAAAGACCTTGGGAATCGCGCGGTTCTATGGCCCTCCATTTGCCCCCACCCACCATACCTGAAGGGAATGCCGCCCATGCGTGATCTCTATACCATGATCTTAGCTGGAGGACGCGGAGAGCGTTTATTGCCACTCACCCAAGACCGCGCCAAACCTGCCGTCCCATTTGGTGGGAAGTATCGAATCATCGACATCACACTGAGTAATTGCCTCAACTCTGGGCTCAGAAAAATAGCAGTCCTGATTCAATACAAATCTCATTCGCTTGACCGGCACATTCGGACAGGTTGGAGCGTACTCAACCCGGAATTGGGGGAATTTATCATGCCCATTCCCCCTCAACAACGAATCAGCCAAGATTGGTACCGTGGAACCGCCGACGCCGTCTTCCAGAATCTTTTCCTGCTTGAGCAAGAACAACCACGCCATTTGTTAGTCCTAGCTGGTGATCATGTCTACAAGATGAACTACGCCGATATGTACCAGTTTTTTTTGGATAAAAATGCTGACGCTGTCGTGGGTGCTATAGAATGGCCAAGAGAGCAAGCCACGGATTTCGGCGTATTGGGGGTCGATGAAACGATGTGCGTGCACCGATTTGAAGAAAAGCCTCGCGATCCCTTTCCCCTACCAGATGACCCCACACACGCATTTGTATCGATGGGCATTTATTTGTTTCGCACGGACCTACTGTATGAGGGATTACAAAAGGACGCCAGCCAAGACAGCGCACACGATTTTGGCAAGAACATTCTTCCGTCTATGATTAAAGATGGGCGGGTCTTTGCCTATAACTTTCAGGATGAAAATAAAAAAGAAGTCAAATACTGGCGGGATATTGGAACCTTAGATGCCTACTATGAAGCTAACATGGACCTTGTTTCGGTTGACCCTCTGTTCAATTTCTACGATCAGGCGTGGCCCATCCGAACCTATCAAGGACAATTTCCTCCGGCTAAATTCGTGTTCGCAGAGGAATCTCCTAATGGCCGCATGGGGATGGCTCTAGATTCCATTGTCTCAGGGGGATGTGTGATCTCAGGTAGCCGTGTGGAAAACTGTGTCCTTTCCCCAAACGTCCGCGTCGAAAATCACGCGGAGGTCCACGAATCCATTATCATGGAAAATGTGAGCATTGGCGAACGAGCTCGCATCCGCCGTGCCATCATCAACAAAAGCGTGGCTATTCCTCCCGACAGCGTCATCGGCTACGATATCGAGCAGGACCGGAAACGATTCACTCTGACGGATGAAGGGGTCGTAGTGATTACCCAACCCAAGCAAGCATCGTCAAAGAAAAAAACTTTGGCCATCTCTGTTGAGAGCACACCCGAAAGTATGAAGGGAGCTTGAGTGAGGGTATTGCGTAGACTCGAGCCCGTTTTAGTAGTTACGCCACATTCGCCCATCTTTGGCTAACAGGGCGTCAGCTTCGACTGGTCCCCACGTCCCAGCTGCATAATTATGGATGGCATGTGTTCCTAAGCTGTCCCAGACTTTTAGGATGGGATCAACGACACTCCATCCTAATTCGACGTTGTCGCTTCGTTGAAAGAGAGTCGCGTCCCCTGCCATGACATCGTGCAGCAGCGTTTCATACCCGGTACTCGGGGAATCTCCAAAATATTTTGAATATTGAAAATCCATATCCACGTTCCCCACTTGAACTTGTGGCCCCGGGATTTTTGCTCCAAAACTCAACGAAATTCCTTCATCGGGTTGGATTCGAATTACCAAAACATTTGGTGTTAACCGATCGACGGGGGTTTTCCGAAACAGCATGAGCGGGGCTGACTTGAACTGAATCACGACTTCGGTCACTCTTTCGTTTAATCGTTTTCCAGTTCGGAGGTAAAACGGGACGCCTTCCCATCGCCAACTTTCAATGAACAAGGTCATGGCGGTATAGGTCTCTCTGAGAGACGTTGGTGAAACATTCAACTCGGATCGGTAGGATGCGACCTGTCCTCCGTTAGATAATCCTGCCTTGTATTGACCAGCGACGGTCGATTGTAGAACATCAATAGGATTCATCGGCTGAATCGCGCGAAGGAGTTTGGCTTTCTCATCGCGCACCGCTTCGGGATCAAACGCGTTCGGTGGTTCCATTGCGACAAAACCTAAAATCTGCAACAGGTGATTGGGCACCATGTCACGTAAGGCGCCTGCTTGGTCATAGTAGTTACCACGATGTTCAACTCCCAAGCTTTCTGCGACGGTAATTTGCACATGGTCGATGTATTGCCGGTTCCACACTGGTTCGAATATGCCGTTGGCAAACCGGAAGACCAAAATGTTCTGAACCGTTTCTTTTCCCAAGTAATGATCAATACGATAAATCTGGCTTTCATCTAAGACACTTCGTAGCGTGTGATTCAAAGATTGAGCGGATTCCAAATCATGTCCGAACGGTTTTTCTATGACGATGCGCCGAGAATACTCCTTATTGTGTGCAACTAATCCTTTATCTCCAAGTTGCTGCACAATTTCCCCAAAGAACGTGGGGGAGGTGGCCATGTAGTAGAGAAAATTTCCTTGAGTACCATATTGGGCGTTTAGTTCTGTGAGTGTTGTCTGAAGGCATTCGTAGGTCTGCGGGTCTCGAAAATCTCCTGATAGATAATGTAAGCGGTCAAGTAGCCAGTCTTTGATCGTTGGGTCAATGCGGCGGGTGGAGAGTTCCTGGATATCTCGACTAATTTTAAGACGAAAATCTTCGTTGTTCATCGAGACACCGTCCACTCCAAGAATCACAAATTCTTGGGGGAGGTGACCACTTGCCGCTAAGTTGTACAGAGCCGGGATCAGTTTGCGTTTGGTCAAATCTCCCTGTGCACCAAATATGACAAACAACGTTGGTGGTCGGGTTTGCCCATTGCTTGAGTGTTGGAGCATGGGATGTTCGTGTACGTGTGAGGTCCGAGAAGCACCCTGTTGGGTTGAATCAACGTGTGCTTGGGTTGATGAGGAAGAGGCGGAGTCTGTTGACGATTCTAAGGGAGATGGTTTGTTTGATAGGTACATATTTCTTCTTATGCCGAATTAGAAGTGGATGGGAGGAAAAGAGCGGTGTGAACAGGTGACAGCTCTATTCAAGCCAATGATTTGACAATCATGAATCACGAGATCGTCTGTCGAAATGGGGGGTTCTGTTGTTTTAGGGTGATAGCGTTTTAGCTGTTGTGCGTTTCTACAGTGTATCGGAATAGAGGGGAAAGACTTTAATCTGAGCAAATATTCAATGTAATGAGTAAAAAACCTAAGAAGCGGTAGAATTGTCCTGCAACATGTTAGGAAATCGACACCCAATTGGAGGGGGGAATTTAGGCCTGATAATAAAGGGGTCGACAAATAGGTTCCAGGAAGACGTGCTAATGATGGGATCCTTCCGTTTTTTCCTCAACATCAAAATACTCCTCATCGAGATCTTTTTTCGCGACACCACTGTTCATGGCGGCCTTGGCAACAGCTTTGGTGACGGCCCGATGAACTGAAGGGTCGAGAGGACTAGGTACAATTTCCTCCTGAGGGGTCGATTCAACGATGGCTTGGACTGCAGCCAGTAGCATTGCGTCGTTAATTCCTGTGGCTCGCGTGGCTAATGCCCCTTTAAAGATACCAGGATAGGCTAATAAGTTGTTGACGTACCGGCCATCCGAGTAAAAGGCCGCCCCTGCGTTCAGGGCTTCCTCTTCGGTGATTTCTGGGACAGGATTGGTCAACGCGAGGATAATTTGCTGTGGTCTTACCATTGACGGGTCAATTAATCGCTCTACGCCAGTGGTGGAAATCACGACGTCGCAGCGCTCCATAATCTGTTCGAGTGTCGCGCTGTTCTGACGAAATGCGTCAATGCGATCAATTGCGGCAGGATTATTGTCACAACACCAGACGTTACGTTTTGTGTAGGCCATGATCAGTCTGGCAATGGCACTCCCGGCCGCCCCCAAACCAATCTGACCAATCTGAACTTTCGCCAGATCACCTTTAACGATTCGGCATGCATTGATGACCGCAGCTAAACAGACAACGGCAGTTCCATCTTGGTCATCATGCATGACGGGAATATTCAGTTGTTTCACTAAGGCAGCTTCGATTTCAAAGCATTCAGGTGCCGAGATATCTTCCAAATGAATCGCCCCGAATCCTGCAGAGATCTGAATGGCGGTCTCTATGAACTCTTTCGGATCTTTGGAGAGGATAGGAATGGGAATCATATTATAGCCGGTGAATTTTCTGAATAGAGCAGCTTTGCCTTCCATGACCGGCATGGCCGCCACAGGACCGATGTCTCCTAACCCGAGAGTGCGAGTTCCATTGGTCAAGAGGGCAACGGTTTGGTGAATCCACGTGTAATTGTAGGCCTCATCGGGATCCTTCTGTAGGAGGCGACACACATCTGCCACCCCTGGCGTATATACAGCCCGCATATCGTTGATCGTCTCAATCGGGTGGCTGATGTCCATCTTAATTTTTCCACCTTGGTGTCGTTCAAGGACCTCATCAATGATTTGCTCGACGGTTGTTTGTTCCAAGGCTCGGATCGCGTGAAGAATCTGTGAAAAGTGTTCCCGGTCATTGGCAATAACGGTCACGTCTCGCCATATATAAAATTTGCCAAGTTTCCGGGTTGTCACATCGCCGATACTTCCGCCTTGGCTTGCAATGGCTGCCATAAATTTGGCTAATACACCCACTTGATTTTCGCTTTTATAGCGAACCATTCGGATGAATTCTGTTTTTCCAACTAACGATATAATAGGCTTATGATCTGACATCAACCCTCTTCTCCCTCCATGTATTTTGTGTTCTCATGTCTAATCATAGTATTGCTGTCGGAATGGACTACGTCAAACAGAAATTCAGGGGTTTTTATTGATATTGATGTTGAAATAGGAACGAAATAAGGACAATCCTCATGGCCATAAAATTATTCCGACGACGAGAAATCTCGGGTGATTCCTACTCCGAAGCATTAAAAGATGGGCACGACAAACATTACGGCCTCGAGGAGGACTCTTGTATAGGGCAAGCTGTCACTATTCATGTGTCTATGGGGTTGATGGTGAACAACACTTTGGGTGAAAGCCATGGCTGTATCTTCTGAAATAATTCTTGATGAGTGTTGAATTGAGAGAACACGTCTGCAGCCGTACTTCACATGTTGTGTTGAACAACGGTACTCGGCTTGTTTAGTGGGCGGTAGTTAAAGTCGGCTCGATGTTCAGACATTCCTCTTCCGAAGTAAAACA
>CAKZPV010000033.1 GCA_937139405.1 uncultured Nitrospirota bacterium | reverse complement strand
GCGGAGAGGTGGCCGAGTGGCCGAAGGCATCGGTTTGCTAAACCGACGTAGGGTCACACCTACCATGAGTTCGAATCTCATCCTCTCCGCCATTTTTCTCCATAGCGAAAGACTAGCCCACTATTCCCAATCTTTGGTGCTGTACATTCCAACAGTGATTTCCCCTCACCAACCCCTTTCGTCCCTCGTCGGAACGAAACCCCAATAGGACCAAGGAGCTTTGGTCCATATTGGTTGATAATGGAATCCCTTTAGCATAGCCCCAGCAACCCGACATCCGATCCTCTATGCGTGAACATCGTTGGGAATCTATTTCGACTCTTTCTTTTGCTGAGATTTTGTTGGTCGCAGATAAGCTACGCCAAGCTGGATTAACCTCGATGCAGCCTGAGAAAGAGATGATTACCTATATTGAAGAATGGGAAGTGTCCGCTCAAGATGAGATTAATCAGCTTGACGCATGGCCGACTGAAGACGTCACGCTCCTACATGTGTTGGACCAATGGAAGGGCGATTTTTTTCTTCTCGCGGGCGGATACCATACAGTGTTTCAGCAACACCAAACCGTGAATACCTATTGTTCCGTTGCGCATCCTTGGCGCATTGGCCATCCATTAGCCACCCTTCAACCATTAGCTTCGCTCTGGGTGGGATTTCGGCATACGCATGGCTTTATTCGCGTACGATTACATACCACGGAGATTATTGCCCCTGGAGAATCTGTTGAACCGCCTCGCGACCAATTTTGGCTGAATGACCGTCAAGAGGGTTTTCGAGCAGCCATCGAAATTCTTCAGATACCCATTAAAGCCAAAGTGGACCAGCACAAAGTTTCTCTTCAAACCTCACGCAACGACACCCCGCTGTTTTGTTCCTGGCCTGATGCCTTCGGACCCTGTCAATTTGAATTAAACTCTCCAGATCCATTTGAATTTCTTGTATCAGCCAGCCAACTCGCGGCAACACATTCCCAACCAGCCGAGCAAGTCCGCGTCTATCTGACCGGGTTTTCTCAACAAGCCTTACGTGACTTCCAACTACCTTCACCGAATACCAGGTTGATGTACCGCTGCTCGCTTCATTGCCAATTAGAAGAAATTCCAGAGATTTTTTCATTACTCAAATCACGAGGTCGGATGTATGGGAGTTTGGCAGAATTTCAAACCACTGTGGCCTTGCCAGAAGGTATTGACGCTTCTGCCATTGTAGGCCTTGTTGGCTCAGAAGGACAATTTCGATTGGAAATACGACTGAACCAACATCCGCTCTCTCATGAACAAACAGAACAGTGGTTTGAGCAATTGGTAGGGCATGATCTCGTCTATTCTCCACTCCCTGTGTTTCCTTGACCACTATATGCTGAGAAGTAAGGAGTAAATAGCAAGGAGAAAAACCGTCGACTGCTTTCCTTCCACGCACTATTTCTAACTTTTCACCTTGTACTTTCCAAGAGACGGGCTCTCTCTCGAGATCACTGGAAGCATGGGCTCAACAGCTTGGCAGACTTCTTCTACCGAAATTTGACGCATACAACTTTCTTCGCCACGAGAACAGCCAGGATAAAAACAAGCACTACAATCTAGCCCTTTGTATATGACCTTCGCACGTAAACCTCGAGGTCCCCACACAGCTGGATCTGTCGGACCAAATAAGCCCAATACCGAGCAGCCCACCGCCGCTGCCATGTGCATGGGTCCAGCATCATTACCAATAAATAAACAACTTCGCTTCATTAAAGCCGCCAATTGAGGAATGTCCGTTTTCCCCATCAAGTTCATAGGTTGATGTTTTGTTAAATTGATAATTTGCTGTCCAATAAGTATTTCTTGTTGATTCCCAACCAACGCCACACAAAATCCCTGCTCACTTAACCAATCCGCTACTTTCGCAAAACGCTCCAAGGGCCATGCTTTAAACACATATCGTGCTGTTGGGTGAATCAGGACAAATGGATGGTCATCCTCAAGGAAATAATCCCATAGCCCGTCCGCGTCTTTAAGCACAGCAGACTGAGCAAAAATTTCAGGCTGTCCAACAGAGTCCTTTAAACCTAGGCCAGCTATAGCTTGTTGATGATAGTCCACCATATGCATAGAACCATAGGCTGACGGTAGCACGTGAGTATAGAATTTACCCCGCCAACTTTGCTCTCGGTTATACCCCAACCGCACGGAGGCTCCGGTTACCCAAGAAAGAAAAGCCGATCGATCTCCGTCGGTTAAATCAATAACCAAATCAAACTTTGCATCTCGTACTTGTCGAATAAATTCGAGTTGTTGCCACCAAGATTGCCGAGACAGTACCCAGACTTCATCGAGATAAGGATTGCCTTCCAAGACCTCCTCGGTTCCTGGATTGACTAAAAAAGTAATTTTAGCCTTCGGAAATTGCTTCCGAAGAATCGGAAGAATAGGAGTGGATAACACCACATCGCCAAGATACCGGAGCTTAATGAGTAAAATATTTTTCATCTATGAACAACACATTTCTTCATAAACCGCCAAAGTCTCCCTAGCCGCTCGCTCCCAAGTAAATTGTTTCACTCGCTCTAATCCTTTATTGCGCAATTGTTCTTGTAGATTCGAATCGTCAATGAGTTTCTCTAACATGGTGCGCAAGTGTTCAGCATCTTGAACGTTGATATAGAGAGCGGCGTCTCCGGCAACTTCGGGTAAAGCGGTTTCTTGCCCTGTGATAATAGGAGTCCCACAGGCCATGGCTTCAAGCAAGGGAATCCCAAAACCTTCATAAAGTGAAGGAAAGACCAACACGGCCGCATGTGAATATACAAGACGAAGATCTGCAGTGGAGAGTAATCCTGGGCACTGGACAACGTCTGAAAGCCCTAAGGCATGAGCTGTTTGACGAAGACTCGAACCTCTTACAGATTCGTCTCCAATGGCGATCAATGAAAATTCTCGAATCAATCTTGGAGATTGCGCCATTGCCTCAAACAGCACATGGTAATTTTTTCGAGGTTCAGCACCTCCGACAAATAAGATAAAGGCACGATCAGATAAACCCAATCGACTACGGACTTCATTCCATTTGTTCTCATCACCATCTGGGAACATGTCACGCGAACACCCATGATAGATTACCGCAATCCTCTCCTGAGGAATGCCAAACACCTCATGAATTTCCTTTTTTGAAAATTGAGACACGGCAATAATTTTCTCTGCCTGTATCGCGGCACGTCGTGTTTTCCAAGAGGAGAGTCTTTGACCCAACAACTTTTTCGAATATTCGGGATACCGCTCCAACCATAAATCATGTATGGTCAGAACGGTTTTTTTTTGACCATAATTAGGCGCCTTGAAATTGGTTCCATGAAAGAGATCTAAAGATTCGTGGGAACCCCCAATCCAACTCGGTAGCCATCGTCTTTTAGGTGGTTTGATTGTGAGTGAGGCTTTTGGTTCTAAACCATTCAGTGAGGTCGTCTGCTTGGTTGGAGAAAATCCCACCCATTCAATTGATGAATTGATTTGAAGCATAGCGGGGAATAGCTGGCGGACATATTGCCCAATTCCGCTATAGGGCGATTGCGCTGGCCCAGCATCAAATCCTATTCGTGGTGGAACATTCATTCGTCTTCGCGATGCAAACCCTATTAGCATCGATTCAAAAAAGGATCAAGGCTATCCAATTCTTTCATATAAATCTACCGTTTCTCTTGCGGTTTTTTCCCAGGAAAATTTTTCGGCCTGTTCTCTCCCTTTCTTTCGAAGAATGTCAGACAAAGCGGGATCAGTTAACACTTTAGTCATCGCCTCAGTGAGTTCCTCTCGATTGCGAGGATTCACAAGAACCCCAGAATCTCCTACAACTTCAGGCAGCGACGAAGTATTGGAGGTAATAACGGGGCAGCCACAGGCCATGGCTTCTAATACTGGAAGACCAAATCCTTCATATAAGGAAGGAAATACAAATACGGAAGCTTGTTGATACAGAGTCACTAATTGTGGATCAGAGACGACACCCGAAAAAAAAGTACGTTCCGCAATTCCCTGTTCTTGCACACATTGTTGCAATTCCTTGTTCCGTTTGACATCACCGACCAAGACCAAATGATGTTGGCTTCGAATATGCTGTGACAATTTTGCAAACGCCACAATCAGATTTTTGACGTTCTTCGTTGGATCAGTCCCTGCCACGCAGAGCACATAAGGCGTATATTCAAAGCGTTCACCTTGCAATGGCGTCGAGGGTACAAAACGATCTAAATCCACTCCCTGGTAAATCACCGTAATTCGATCGCCAGAAATTCCCATCTTTTCAATCAAATCTCGCCGAGAGCATTCAGAGACGGTCACGACATGATCAATTTTCTGGAGTGGGTTCGGAGTAATCATATTCTTGAGGGTTTGCTTCCAGTTCCGACAATTTGATGTTTGGGGAAACAGAATCGGCTTGGCATCATGTAACGTCACAACAAATTTCCCGCGTTTCCTTCCTCCAATGCATGAGTCATAGGGAAAATGGAGAACATCGTAATTCCCCACAATAAGCGGGGCCACTTGTTCCCAAAACCGTCGCTTAAAAACAGGAAGGGGAATCAGCCGATATCGAATGTTTGGCCAAGACTGAAAACCATGCATCCGTTCTGGGATCAGAATTTCATACTGATTTTTGTGATCAACTCGAGCAAGATTTTCAATAAGATGAAAGGTATATCTCCCGATACCTACATTCCTATTCTTTAAATGCCAAGCGGAAATGACAATCTTCACATGAATTCTTGAGAATGGTTGGCTCTAGAGTTCAAGAGAGTACTCAAATGAGAGAATTGCACCAATAGAGCACATGGGCATTACTGGTAGAACGCTTCATCATTACCTATTATCTGGAGGGCATCGCAATTCAAATATTTTCGCATATTTCCCAAATGTGTACATACCAGCGAACCCCGCATAAATAACTCCGCGAATGCCATCTCTGAATCCCTGTTTCAGACAATATTTCTTAATAAACGTCACGATGGGGTTCAGCAAGAGATGCCACCAATGAATCATTATCGAAGATTTAGCTTGCTCTTTAGCTGCAAGGGAAATATAGAGAGAAAATTTTCGAAAATGATCCACAATTCGTCGTTCGGTAAAATGTTCCAGATATCCTTCTAGCCTCCCGACTGGTCCGTTGACGATTAAGTTCTCATGAATTTCAACATCATTGTACGAGGCTTTTCCTTTTTGAAAAAGACGGACTTGGAGATCTGGAAACGCCCCCCCCCATCGAACCCATTCGCCGTAATAGATATTTCGACGTGGGATGCAGTATGCCACTGGATCGGTAGAGGTTCGAGAAGTTAATCGCGCTTGAATCTCTTTGGTTAATTCTGAAGACACTCGCTCATCGGCATCCAGAATCAAAATCCAATCTCCTACAGCTTGTTCCATACCAAAATTTTTTTGTCGTCCATAGCCCTCCCAAGGTCTCACGATGACTTGTGAGGTATAGTGACGAGCTAGTTCTTCGGTGCGATCACTACTTTCAGCATCAACGACAATAATCTGATCCGCCCATTGTACTGTCTGAAGACATCCTTCAATATTATGCTCTTCATTTTTTGTAATAATCACGGTGGAGAGCGAAGGGCAAGTCACGATGTTATCACTCCCTCGCTGCGTCAACTTCTGATACCCAACAATTGGGAAAAAGCTGAAGAAAACGACACAGAGATTCAAAACCCATCATACTATCTGCCACTTCCATACAAAGTGGATGGGCCAAAATCGTGGCAATACCCCCTACATCCGAAATAGCTTGAACCTCGCCTTTCACATGTTCAATCCATTCCTTGATCGACACACGCCCAACAAGCTTTGATTGCTTCGATTTACCATGTTGATATTTCCCGTGCAAGAGATGTTCATGGTCTGGATGAATATTAATCGGTAAGGATCTCATGGCTTGAGAAAGTGGCTCCCAAGAACGCTTGTTAGCATTCACTTCATCTGAAACCCATGTAATCCCTGCTGATTCTAATAGCCGGGGGGTTTCAGTTGTCTGGATATAACTGTGGTTCCGCCAGGCAGAAATTCGCTTTCCTGTGATAGCGTGGATACTTTCAATGGTTTTCACGATATCTCTCATTTGGTGCGCGTCATTTCCCCATGGAGTCTTGAAGAATTTCCCGTAGATTCTTGACCGCAAATCTCGAAAGGCAGCAAACGTGTGTCCACCAATTTCGCAATGAGGCATTTGCGCAAGACTTTTCACATTGTCAGGTTCTTCAAGACAGGCCTTCCCGGTAAGAAATAACGTAATACGAATACCGTACTGTGCTGCGATCTTCGCATACTTTATGGCGAGTTCGACCTCTGAACATGAAGAAAATGGCGTATCAGTCCCGCGATATGATTGTTGATGAACATCTCCTGTTAAACAAATCATTAAAAATCATTCAACCCCGGTGAATCAGGATACATCATCAGTTCAACTCCATTGAATATTCAAGCAGCATGTTTCTCTCGTTTTTCCAATAGAGAGGAATAGAGTGCTTCGGTCTTCGTGAGCATCGACTCCATCGAATGGTGACGGACAATGACCTGACGTCCTGCCTTTCCCATAGTTTTTCGTTGAACAGGATCTTGAATGAATAATCTAATTTTTTCAGCCAGCGCAGTAGGATCCTGAGGAGAAACTAAAAACCCCGTTTTGCCGTCGCGAACGAGTTCAGGCACTCCACCCACCGAAGAAGCAACCACAGCCCGTTCCATTGCTAATGCCTGGAGTAAAGACTGAGGCATCCCTTCTTCTAATGAAGGCAAGACAAACACATCCATTGCATGTAACAACTCTGGAATATCTTCTCGGAATCCAGACAATACAATAGTTGCTTCCAATTGCTGTTGCTGAATCTGTGCAAGTAATTTTTGACGTTCCTGGCCAGTTCCCACAATGAGACAACAGATCTGAGGAAATTCTTGCTTCAACAGAGAGATGGCATCAATTAAGACATCAATGCCCTTTTCAGGACGAAGAAAGGAAATAGTTCCCACCACTAGTTGCTCAGGCTGAATCCCCAATTCTTGCTTAACGTCCCTATTCAAAGAGCCAGGCTGAAACCGATCAACATCCACCCCCGTTGGAATTGAAAATACCGTATCAGGATCTAAGTGATTATCATTGATGAGCTGCAGACGAACAGCTTCACCAGTTGTCGTGACAGCATGCGGCAAGCGCCGATAGAGCACATCATGTCCAAACGTAGGCGAAACAGGAGTACTTTTGTGGCGAGCCCGAAGAATCACCGGTCGGTAAGAAGACAACCGTCCAGCAAACGCGGCCATCCAACTATCCTGTGAACCATGAGTATGAATAATTTGAATATGATGCTTCCCAATCAGCTTAAGAAATACCGGCATCAATCGTCCCCACCCACTTATTCCAACTGGAATCGGTTCACAAAGAATCCCTTGCTCTTGCGCTAAACGGACGATTTGACTGTTGCCTGGAGCCGCAATAATAACTTGATGGCCACGAAGTCCCATTGCTTTGGCCTCAGAGAGCACTCGGTATTCCTGCCCCCCTAGACCGTGGGAAGACTCAGTATGCAAAATGCGAAAGCTGCTCATTTCTCTCCTATACAACCAAAGCAGGTAACCACGTATAGAGCATATCACTCACGCGTCTTTTTGGAATTCCCACAACTTGGCATATTTTACAAATGTATAATAGGCATAGAGGATGGAAAGAATGAGCCCAGGTTTTTGATCAAGGACTCCACCACGAAACACATACATTTTCATAAACGTAAACATCGGATGTGAAAATAGTTGATGCGCACGGAAACGTCGTCCTTGATGATGCATCACCTCAGCTCGCAACGTAGAATACCGATCCATTTTCCAAAAGTATTGATCAATCGTTCGAAAAGGAATTTGCTCAACATGAGACTGTAGAAACCCTGTCTTCCCTGTTACATTAAAGCCTTCATGCACTAAGTCATCTCGATAGCGCATATGGGCTTTATGAAACAATTGCGGTTGGCGATAATCAGGATACCAGCCACAATGTTTGATCCATCGCCCCAAAAAATAATTTCGGCGAGGAACAAAATACGCATGAGCTGGAGGATCTTGAGCCAAGAGACCTTCGATTTCCTCTTGGATTTCCGATGTTGCCCATTCATCCGTATCTAGGCTAAAAATCCAATCATGTGCGGCATGAGCAATAGCCTGATTTCGCAATGCGCCAAACCCTTGAAAAGCATACTGAAAGATTTTGTCTGTATATTCCAGGCAAATCTCTGTTGTCCCATCTGTGCTATGTGAATCAATCACGACGATCTCATCAACCCAATGTAAACTATCCAAACACCGCCGCATATTGGGTGCATCATTATAGGCAATAACCACCGCAGAAATTTTCCTTCGCCTACGTTGAACATTCATCGTCTACTATTCTCTCAACCTACTCCGGCTCGATCATGCCTCATTTTCCCCCTACTCATACGAAAGCATCATCTCACCAGCAGTGTTTGTGCCCCTTCAAATACTGAACTGACAGAGATGGTGTTGAGACATTCCATCTTATTGATATTCGAACAGGTGCGTTGACCGCACGGACTACAAAAGAGCTCTGTCCTTTGCACGACATGTCGTGAGATGGGATACGGACCAGTCGCTTTGGGTTCAGTCGGACCAAAGATCCCCAACACTCGCGTTCCCACTCCTGCAGCCAGGTGAATAAGTGATGAATCATTGCCAATGAGTAATTTCATCTTCCGCAACAATTCCGGCAATTGACGAAGCGAGAGCTTTCCAACCAAATTAATGAGTCCTTGAGACTCTAAATAACGAAACTCAGTTGCCGTCTGAATATCTGCTGGTCCTCCTAATAGAACCACACGCCAAGATCGTCCTCGCATCAGCTCTTCTGCCAGCTGAACAAAATGATTCAGTGGCCAAGACTTTAAGGCCGAACGACTCCAGGGAGCTAAGGCAATAAGACTTTCATGATTGTCAACTTCAAAACCATGTAACAAATCCTGAATAAATATATGGTCTTCAGCCGATCCAGGCAAATGAAAGACTGGGTCAGACACCTTTGCTCCAAGGTAGCGGGCGATGGCTAAATTCCGATCAACTGCATGAATACCCAAGAGTCGCCACGAACATTCTTGATCTCGAGGCAACGAAACCCGATGCGTGTACATCCAAGGGGCCCCTTCCCTGGCTTGAGCAAACCCTATACGCACGTTGGCGCCAGAAACAATCCCCAGAAATCCTGTTCGAAATAGTCCTTGAAAATCAATAACAAGATCAAACTGCTTCTGACGAATGTCTTTGATGATCGTAAGCCAGTTTTTCCAGGACACTTCAACCGACAACAGTTCATCGATATCGGGATTCTCTTCTAAAATCGACGTCCATTGTGTCTTCACGAGCCAACAAAGATGAGCCGATGGAAAGCGTTGCCGGAGTGCGGCAACGGCAGGAAGCGTATGAACAATATCGCCTAACGAACTGAGCTTGATGATTAAGATTCGCTGAGGAGAGATGTTAATCTCCGTCTTGTTCTCATCATTCATTTCGATAAAAAATCACCTTGTCTGTAAGAATACTAGCAACTATTTTTCTGAAACACATTCTTGCTGCTGTAACAATTCTTGCACTATCCAGTCGACAGCTTGCACAAACGTGTCTGCAACATAGGCAATAGAAAACTGTCCATGATCTCTTGCCTGGAGAGCTGCAGTACTATAGTCACTAGACCTCACCAAGACTCCTGAGGCTCCCACACGGGAAGCCGCCTCTAGATCACTCCATTTATCACCAACGAAATAACACCGAGACAAATCCAGAGAAAAATCCACTGCAGCTTGCTGAATCATGGCAATATTTGGCTTACGACAGGCGCAGTCTTCATTGGGATGATGAGGGCAATAGTACACTGCATCAATACTTCCATCGTGGACCTGGAGTAGATCAACAAGCTTCTGATGAATGAGTTGGAAATCATCAGCCGTCATAAATCCACGGCCAATGGCGGATTGATTCGTAACGAGAATCACTTGCACGCCTATATCATTCAAACGAGCAAGAGCTTCCGGAACACCAGGGAAAAGCACCAGCTGTTCAGGGGAGGTCACATACCCAGAATCCTCATTTAACGTGCCATCACGATCCAGGAATACGGCAAGATTCGCTAGCATCGAATCACTCATGTTTCAAGGCATTTTATGGCCGACAAGAAAGGAAGACATTCATTTTTTCCATGACTGTCATCACCACGAGTTCAGTTGTGATCTGCGTCATACAGCGATGATCAATAGGACATGATCGCAGCAAACAAGGTGAACATCGCACCTGTTCTCGAATCAAACAATGCTCTCCTCCTGATGGTCCCGTTGTTTCAGGATCAGTTGATCCAAAAATAGCCACCACCGGGACTCCAAGCGCTTGAGCCATATGCATTGGGCCAGTATCATTGGTGACTAACACCGCACAATGTGTCAATACATTTATTAGCTCCGGAATCGTGGTCTTGCCTGATAAAACAAGGGGTTGCGATCGCATCTGACTAGCAATCTCTATTCCAAGATCTTCCTCCCCCTTTCCTCCGATGAGAACACAACGGACACAGGAAAATTCTGAATATTTTTTCTGAATTTGCTCGACAAGCTGATCGCCAACCTCTGCAAATCGCTCAGACGACCAACGCTTGGCTGAACCATAGACCGACCCTGGATTTATCCCTATCAACAAGGTCTCAGATGAGGAGAACAGATCAGTAAACTGTTGCTGCCCGATAAACTGATTATTCGGTGTCACGAGCAATTTGGGAGCCCTGTCTTGCGAAGGGACTTGAGTAACAGCTTCGACAAGATTTTGATAGTAATGTCTATGGTGTAAAGATTGCTGTTGAGGAAGTGGAATCGATTGAGATAAGAGCCATCCTCTCCCATCTGTCGAATAGCCTATTCGTGTTGGAATGTTTGCAAGCATGACAAGGACTGCTGCTTCAAAAGCATTTTGAAAGAGCACGGCTGCATCAAATGCTTTTTGCCGTATGACGCAACTTAGCTTTAAAATTCCTAATAGCCCTCGGTGTTCAGTTTTGTGGTGATAAACCACGACATCATTGATTCCACATTGCTCACGTAATAAATCCGCAATGATCGGCCTCGCTAAAATAGTAATGCCAGCCTGGGTAAAACATTCGCGCAAATCCGTCAGCGCTGGAAGACACATAACCGCGTCCCCGATCCAATTCGGCACACGGACAAGAATATTCTTTGGGGTAAAATGTCTCATCCATCACCTGTGAAACCACGAGGCCTATTCAATCCACCCTCACTTTATTCAGACACACCTGTATTATCTAAAAGCTGAAGAAGATAGTCCTCACCAGCTATAAATTCCAAGTCAGTTGTGAGACACCATACGGGCTCATCCTTTGTAAACCACTCACGGAGTTTTACCGCATCTTTTTCCGTCGTCATAACAATTGTCGATTCATATTCGTTCATGTGTTTTTGAATGAGATTGATTTCCTCCTGACCATAAGCACAATGATCGGGAAACTGCATTTCATGACACACGTCTGCTCCACAACCAGTCAGTAAAGCACGGAATGAACATGGATTTCCTATCCCACTCACAATCAGCAAAGACAGGTTCAAGAGGAACCCTAAGGGCCTGACTTGCCCAGTCACGACATGCTGAATCTGCTTGGGAACCGAATTTACAATAATCGGGTTTATCGAATGCACCAAGTTATTATCAAGACATCTCCGCACAGACTGAATAGATGCAGAAGAATCTGCCCGTGTAAAAACAATGGCTTCAGCATCAACGCTAGCTTCCAAGGGTTCCCGCAAACGACCTGCCGGCAACAATGCAGAAAGCCCCTTCACATCTGTGGCATCAAATAATAAAACATTCAAATCACGATACAACGACAAATGTTGGTAGCCGTCATCTAAAATAAAATAATCACAGCTTGTCTGCTCTAACACCCACTGGCCAAGACGAAATCGATCAGTTCCCACTGCCACAATAGCCCACGGGCAATGTTGTGCGATCATTGTCGGCTCATCCCCAGATACACGCCATTCTTTGATATGCCCCTGTCCGTCAGACACGAAAAGATATTGTGAAGGATCCTGTCGTCCATATCCACGAGTTAACACAGCCACACGTTTACCTCTTTTATGAAATTGATGTGCTAACCATATGACAAAAGGTGTTTTACCTGTGCCTCCAACCGTCAGGTTACCCACACTGACGACTGGTTTTGGCAAATGATATTGTCGCAGCCATTCTTTTTGATAGGCCATTCGCCGAATTCGGACGATCATACCATAGAGCACGGCGATTCCCTGCAATACCCATGAGAAGTATCTTTGAGACCAACACCAAATACGCTGCTGCAGAGGAACAGGAGAAGAAGAGAAGAGGCTCAGAACACACACTGCTATCAAGTCATCGCTCACAATAAAACTAGTAAGAAATCGTTCTCGAGGTTTTGAAACAAGGACCTATGTCATCAGAATGTTTCATTGAGGAATCGAAAGAGGACCGATTAAATCGCGATTGCGCAGAATCATTATTGATTGTTGCACAAATTACTAATCAATCTCAGATTTTTCTCCACCACACCTCGGTTTTGCTGAACAACGGACAAAGCTTGTCTCCCCATCTGCTCTGCCTCCATAGGATATTCAATCAGACGAACAAAATGGGTTAGTAAATCTTCAGGTAGCTGAACTTGAATAGCCCCCCCCGCTTCAAGTAATTGCTGGGCAAGCTCTCGGCAATGATCCACGTAAGGACCAAACACTACCGGACGAGACCACTGCGCAGGCTCAAGCAAATTATGTCCGCCGACAGGAACCAATGTACCGCCAACATATCCAAGACATCCCAGACGATACACATACGGCAATTCACCCCGTGAATCCAAGAGAATCACTCGAGATGATTGATATTGAGGCCATGAGGGATTCTTTTCCCTCATCTGACTACGCCGAATACAAGAAAAGCCAAATTTGGCAATGATTCCTTCTAATTCAGAGGCCCGTTCGATATGCCTCGGAGCCAGAACCAACACAACGTGTTTCTGAGATTCACATAGAGATTGATAGGCTCGCAAGAGATGCTCTTCCTCATGAGCATGTGTACTTCCTGCAACAATCACCATTTCCGTTTCATCGATATCTAATGCAGCCCGAATGCTCTTAATCGAATCAAAGTCTTTGAGAGGAGTAAGCGATTGATCAAATTTCATATTGCCAGTTGCATGAATCACATCCCCATGAGTCCCCAATTCTTTGATTCGCTCAGCATCCTGAGCTGTTTGCATCAAGGCCATATCAAGCGAAGACCAAATCAGTTTCATTAGATTTTTGACGAATCGATAACGAGAAAATGACCGCGAAGAAACTCGCCCATTGACTAAGCACACCGGCACCTGATGTTGCTCAAGACTCGTCAGTAAATTTGGCCATATCTCAGACTCGACGAGAAGAAACAAACATGGCTTGATCACTTTGACATATCGTTGAACTATCCACCAAAAATCTAAAGGAGCATAGCAATGGATGGCAATGCTTTCTAATTGCTTAAGGACAACCTCCCGCCCAGTTTCCGTTACAGTAGAGACAATAAAGGTCTGCTGGGGACTCTTTGCCTTCATGGCTTTCAGCAATGGAACAATAGCCGTTACCTCCCCTAACGACACGGCATGAACCCAAACTACCGGAGGAGAGAGATGTTTCAACGCTGTGGGAACGACACCAAGCCTTGCCCCCAACCCACGTTGACATCGTTTTCGTGCAAGCAACAGCACCATGATCACCGGAGAGCTGACAATCAACAATGCATTATAGAGCAACCAAAACATAATCCATTTATATGGGAGGCGAAGATAAATTCTTTCTGGTCGCATGCAGAAAACTTGTGGCAGGATCCACCTGAAGGACGGCAACATCCGCAAGCTCAGTTAATCGGTTCAAGGAATATTCTAGTTCCGCTCCATGTTCAGCCAATTCGTCCTTCTTTAGATTGGGTGCAATCCACAGGGGCTCTCCCCAAACAAAGAACCCCTTTGTGAATGGAAAAGGAATTTGAAAGCAATCCCAGCTCGAAATGACTTTTTTTTTGAGCAAGCAAAGGTCAACGGCACAATGGGAAAGCCTGTGAGTTTCGCCAAAGATATAACACCCATCTGGACATGACAAGCCGGACCACGAGGCCCATCAGGCGTGATGACAAGATCTTGACCTTGACGTCCAGCACGAACAAGCTTGCGAAGCGCTTGCACACCTCCACGCGAACTCGATCCTCGAATCACTTCAAAACCAAAAGATTTCATAATGTTGGTAATAATTCCTCCATCCCGGTGCTGGCTAATCAAAATAGAGGCAGATGCTCCTCGATAGGTCAACGGCATCATGAGTTGACGCCCGTGCCAAAAAGCAATAATGATCGGTTTCCCCCTGCGAACCAGAGCATCAACCGATTCGCTGCCAACGGTTGATACCTTCATGGTCTTCCCCAATAGTCGAATCCCCCAAGCTGCAATGACGGGAAGAACAGACAGCTTAAACCATCTCACTATAGGTCACCCATATTTATAACTCTTCAATTGGCAGAAAGAGGTTCCAGTTGAGTCAATTGAAATTGAGTTTGATAGAGCCGGGTATACAACCCACCCTTTTGCAATAATTCGGTATGTGTCCCAATTTCTTCAATACGTCCTCGCTGCATGACCACCAAACGGTCAGCATGCTGAACGGTCGAAAGTCGATGAGCAATCACCAACGTTGTACGGGCCTTCATGAGATTGGCTAGCGCTTGTTGCACCAGCTTTTCTGACTCGGAATCCAAAGCCGATGTCGCTTCATCAAGAATCAGAATTGGAGGATCCCGCAAAATTGCTCGCGCAATGGCCAATCGCTGTCGCTGCCCACCAGATAATTTCAGTCCATTTTCACCCACGAAGGTATCCAGCCCCTGCGGCAAGCGCTCAATAAATTCCCAGGCATACGCCGAACGCGCGGCTTCAATGATTTGCTTCTCTGTCGCATCAGGCCGACCATAAGCAATGTTGTTCCGAATTAAATCATCAAATAATACCGTTTCTTGAGAAACGATTCCGATTTGTTGACGCAATGCCGAGCGATCCACCATCTTGATGTCGACATCATCAATCATGACTTCACCTTCTGTTGGCCTATAAAACCGTGGCACAAGACTTACTAATGTGGTCTTGCCACTTCCACTGGCTCCGACCAAGGCCACCACCTCTCCGACATGCACAGACAGGTTGACTCTGTCCAACGAAGGTTCTTCAGCTCCTTCATAGAAAAAACTGACATTGGAAAATTTTAATTGCTTTTGAATAGGAGGGAGCGTTTGCTTTCCTTCATCTTTTGACAATTCACTATCAAGATCTAAAACAGAAAACACTCGCTTCCCACCAGCTAGGGCTCGTTGGATTGAAGCATTGGCACCTGACATCTTTCTCACAGGACCGTAGGCCATGAATAAGGCAGTGAGGAAAGACGAAAATTCGCCAAACTGCATTTCTCCGTCTATCACGAGTCCTCCACCATACCAAATAATAAAGGCAATACCGCAGGATCCAATAACTTCAAGCATGGGAGAAGAAATGGCAACAGCTTGAGACGACTTAACTTGAACTCTCCGAAAGGCCTTATTCATCAGCTCGAAACGCTGTCCTTCTTTTTCTTCCTGCCCATAGGCTTTCACAATTTTTATGCCGGTAAACGCTTCTTTGAGAACAGAGGCCATACTGCCAATCGATTCCTGCCCTCTGGTCGAAAGTTTTCGGATACGCTTCCCAACACGAATTAAGACATAAGCGGAGAGTGGCAGGACAACTAACACCACCGTCGCCAACTCCCAGCTTCGGTAAAAAGCCACACCAAATAACACCATAAAGGTCAAGCCTTGTTGAAATATGTCCTTGAGCACGCTCGGTATGGCATTGGCCATTTCATTCACATCGCTTACAACTCGTGCCATCAGTCGCCCTGAGCTATTCGCATCATGGAAACGCATAGGTAAGCGTACAATATGAATGAACAGTTGTTGTCGAATGTCAGCAATGACCCATTGTCCCACATACCCCATTAAATAGGATTGGCCATAGGAAAAACAGGCTTTGAGTATCGTGATCCCCAAAAGCGCAAGGGGCAAGAGCACCCGGGACTCTGCATTGAAGTCGATGAAAATATCTTGCAACACTGGTGCAACTAACCAGGCAGTAGCACCCTGACCTGCCGCAACCCCACCAGAGCAAATAATGGCCAACAGCAATCTGAGGCGATATGGCTTAAGATATGTGATGATACGCCATAAGATGTTCATGAATGGATCTCAGATAGAATCAATTTTGCTGCACGCTGGGAGGCTCCAGATTTCCCTAAATGGCTTCGAATGGATTGAAAACCCTCTTTCATAAGTCGTTGACGACTCGGATCTTCTAAAATAGTCAATGCTTCCTGTGCAATTTTTTCGGCCGTGACTTTCTCCTGCAGCATTTCTGGAACCAATTCTTTTTCTGCCAAAATATTCACGAGCCCTACATAAGGAATTGTAACCAGACGTTTTGCTATTTGATAGGTAAGGGGTGACGTCCGATAGACAATGACCATCGGCGTACCAACCAAAGCTGCCTGAAGAGTCGCAGTTCCTGAAGCCACCAGTACAAGATTTGAAGCGGCAATCACCTCATTGGTCTTTCCTTTAATCAGTTTGACCGAAGGCCAGCGACTTACCGGCCTCATTAAAAGCGAATCTGAAAGGGAATCGGCTTGTGCTAAAACTACTTGCATCTGCGGATATTTCCCCTGAATGATCGGGCACACGTCCAATAATATCGGCAACAAGTCTTGGACTTCTTTTGTTCGACTTCCCGGCAACAGACCGATAACTATCTCATCAAATTTCAAACCTAATTTTTTTCGCTCCTCACTCACATCGTATGCACCTGATAGCTCATCCAAAAGAGGATGGCCCACATAGTCACAAGCAATTCCCGCATTGCGAAAAAATGGTTCTTCAAAAGGTAAAATGGCTAGGACATGCTTCACGACTTTGCGTATTAGATGTAAGCGACGCCGACCCCAGGCCCAAACCTGAGGGGCAATGTAATAAAAAATAGTTTGTGACGCTTTAGCGGCAACCTTGGCAAGACGGAGATTCATCCCAGGACTATCAATGAGAATAATAGCATCAAATCGGGTTTGCTTCACCAAAGCCGTAAGCTGGCGCAGCGTCTTCCAGCCCATCCATAATTGACGGATACCCGGCACCCCCATCGCATCAACACGAGCAATATCAGGAAGCAATCGCACGCCTGCTTGTGCCATGTGCCCCCCCCCAACCCCAACTAAATCAATTGAAGGTTCCAATGCTTGGAGAGCGAGAGCCAGCTTCGCGCCATGAAGATCTCCAGATGTTTCTCCTGTCACAAGTAAAATTTTGGACATTGAATAAATAGGATACACCCTGATGGGCGTATTCACACGATGAAAGGTTTTACAAAGATGGTGTCCGAACAGACTGCTGAATCAAGAAAATGATGTGAGTCGCCATCCGCAAGGCTTCCACACCTTCTTGGCCGGATACCCCATGAGTCGACGTCGTTCCAAGAATTGACTGAATAAAGCAATCTAACTCTCTCATTAACGCATCACCGTCGGATCCAGAAATCTTTTGAGACTGCACATTTCGAGTAGCGATATCCGACACCTGACAAGAGTTGATCACCGCATTTTTTTCCCCTAGGTCAACGGAAATATAGCGATCACGTTGATAGATTCTAAGTTTACGTAAACGCCCAGTTGAAATCCGGCTAGCTGTCAAATTCACCAAACATTCTGATTCAAACAGGATTCTGACATTGGCAATATCTGGGTATTCTGTAAATACTGGCATACCTCGGGCTTCAATATGCTTCGTGGAGCCAAGGCCCAGGGACAAGATGAGATCTAAATCATGAATCATCAGATCACGAATCACATCCACATCTGTTCCACGCGGTTGAAATGGGCTCAATCGATGGCATTCAATAAAACCAGGATTGTGAATGTATGGACGAATTTTTTCTAGAATGGGATTAAACCGTTCAACGTGACCTACTTGAAGAACTTTCTCTTTGTCTTTAGCTAATTGAACCAAGAGCTCCCCTTCGCGTTCGTCACTCGCAATGGGCTTTTCAACCAACACATGACAATTGTTGTTCAAACAAGACATCACCACGGGGAAATGAACAGAAGTTGGAACTGCCACACTCACTGCATCAACAAGAGCAAGTAGGTCATCAGCCTTGGGATAAAATACTACATTGAATTCAGCAGCAATCTCTCGGCCACGTGAAGCATTGGTATCACAAATCCCCGCAAACGTGACCGATGGTAGCAGTGAGTAAATACGTGCATGGTGGCGACCTAAATGGCCGACACCAATGACGCCAACTCGTAGAGACTTTGTCATAACGTGATGTTAATGAGAAATAAAGGAAGGACTCTATGCCAAAGCATAGTGGCCACGATACTCACCGACTAAAATTACGGCGAATCACAATTGTCTTGAACGACAGCGGCTATTCCAACAATAGAGATTCCAGCATTTTTTGCATGCGATAAAACTTCTTCTCGGTCAAGAATCACTGTCCGTCCTGCTTCTATCGCTAACACTGTTGCTTGAGCTGCAACCATTATTTGAATCGTTTGAGGGCCGATAGCGGGCAAATCAAATCGCAAATCTTGGTGAGGCTTGGTTCGTTTCACCACAACCCCCCCCTTACCACTCAACTGCCCTCCTCGAGTAATTGCCTCATCCGTCCCTTCGACAGCTTCAACGGCAACGATCACTCGATTTTTGACCACAACACATTGCCCAATATCTAAGCGCCCCAAGGTTTCTAACGTCTCCCACCCATATTGAATATCTTCCATTTCACTTTTATTGGGCTTCTTGGTAGTCAAATATCCTTCATCTGCTAATATTCCTTGAAGACCAAACGTCGATTCACAAATCTCAATCCCCTCTCGTTCCAATTCCCCCGCTACCTCGCGAAGAATGGCGTCATCTTTCCAATGTTTCAATCGAGTGAAAATAGCTAAAGCTCGAAGATCTGGGCGCAACGTGGTAAAGACATTAGTCTTTTTAATGCCGCCTAACATGACGGCTTGGCGAACGCCATCGTGCTTCAAGGCTGCCAACGCTTTGCTAAACTGACCAACTTTTAGCCAATGAATGTGCTCGACATGAGATTCGAGTTCAGGAAGGGTAGAGCCTAGATGTGCAATGGCAGAAACCGTAAAACCTAATTGACGAACATTCTCAGCAAAAATGATAGGAAACCGCCCATCTCCTGCAATCAATCCAATAGGATGGCCATCATTGATTAGATTCACAACCTACTCTCAGATTTCTCCCAAATTCACTACTCTTCATCATCATCAAGTTCTCGAGAAGAGACTTGACAAATTCCTCGACTCGTACTTTCAAGAAAGGTCAGCAAGCTTAATACATCCGTACTGTCCCCATAAGTATTCTTGGCCAATTTAATAGCCTCCTGCAGGCGATGTCTTTGCCGAAACAAGAGCTCAAATGCGGCTTTAAGCGTCTCTATTCTCACAGGAGAAAATTTATGCCGCCGTAGCGCAATCGTATTCAGGCCAAACATCTGAGCCCGATAACCCCCTGCTGCTCGCACAAAAGGAGGGACATCTCGGCCTAAGGCCGAACAGCCACCGACCATCGCATATTCACCAATTCTGACATATTGATGCACTCCCACTAATCCTCCAATAACAACCGAATTGCCCACGGAGACATGTCCTGCTAAATTCGCAGCATTCGCCATCACAATATGATTACCCAATTCACAATCATGTGCCACATGGGTATACGCCATTAAAAAATTATGATGCCCAATCCGAGTGGTCCCATTGCCAAATCCCGTTCCACGATTAATCGTTACATTTTCACGAATAATATTGTGATCACCAATACAAACCTTTGTAGGTTCATCTTTATATTGTAAATGCTGCGGCGGCGTCCCAACGGAGACAAAAGGGGAAATCCGACAACACCGACCTATCTCCGTATGCCCTTCAATACAGACATGAGATGCTAATTCAGTTTGTGCACCGATTGCGACATGTTCACCGATCACACAATAGGGACCAATCGTGACATCTGCTCCAACATTAGCTTTGGGATGCACGATTGCTGTGGGATGAATATTCATGACGTTCTCATTTCAAGATTGGATAGTTTGAGAACCCTAGGAAGAATGCAAAGGAAAAATTTTGGTTTTCTGTCGCTAGGAATTATAACAACTCTTCAGCTCTTACCATTGCAGTCATTTCCGCCTCACAGACCAAAGACTCCTCAACAGTTATGCGCCCAGCCATTTTCCAAAATGGGTCTTTCCTGCGCACCACTTCGACCTCTACTCGCAATTGATCACCCGGAACAACAGGACGACGGAACTTTGCTTTTTCAATGCCCGTAAGAAAAACAGTCGGACGGCCTTTTCCTTCAGCTGTTTTCCTCGCTAAGACACCACCAACCTGAGCCATCACTTCAAGGAGCAACACACCTGGCATAATTGGCTGCCCAGGAAAATGGCCTTGAAAAAATTCTTCATTCGCTGTGACATTTTTGATCCCAACAATACGTTTGGCCTCTTCGATCTCCTTAATCCGATCAACTAACAAAAACGGGTACCGGTGGGGAAGTAAAGCCTGAATAGCAAGAATATCTAATTCTATTTCAGCCATACAGCTTTCTCCTTTTTCATCTCTTGACGTGTGACAAATTTCACGAGACGATAGAACAACTGAGAAATCCTATGGTTCGGCCACATCATCATAGGCGTTATCTATTTGATCATTCGTGTCATCTATTTGTGTATTCGTTTCATTACCTACTCGATTCATTGCCTCAATGACTTGTGCAGAAATATCCCAACTGTCTCGATGAAACAGGGTTCCTGAGTTAGAACCAGATTCAATCACCAATCCTAAATTACGATCGCTTGCAATTTCAGTGATGATTTCACCAACTTCACGACGAAACTCATTTTGCAACTCTCGCTGCTTGTCTTGGACCTCACGATTCAAGTCAGCAACCTTTTGTTGATAAGTCGCCATTTTTTGCCGAAAATGTTCTTCTTTCAGTTCCCTCGCTGACTGGCTAATGACCGTCCGTTGAGCTCGTAATTCATCTTCCAAATCACGAAGCTCTTTTTGCTCTAAC
Organism: uncultured Nitrospirota bacterium; assembly: GCA_937139405.1. Lineage (GTDB taxonomy): Bacteria > Nitrospirota > Nitrospiria > Nitrospirales > UBA8639 > Nitrospira_E. The sequence goes on along the minus strand of CAKZPV010000033.1, from coordinate 267,656 downwards.
TCCACAAGAATCTGTCGATCTTTCATAAACGCTTTCAGTTTGTCTGAAAGCCGTTGTCCTTGGACCGTTTCTTCTAAGATTTGTTGAGGGTCAATAACGCCAACGACAATCTCAGATTGAGATTCGCCATTCACAGAAGCACAACTAGAAAGCAACATACTCAGACACAACACGATACTGAGATAAACGATGCCCATATTGAATAATTTTACAATACTCCACACTGTTAAATGGACATAGCTAATCATTCTTTTTACCCTTCGATCATATCTAAAAAACTGATCCAATAGAAAATTCAAATACGCCTTTTTTCTCGCCTGGTTTAGGGTCAAGGTTGAAACCATAGGCAGCACGAAGAGGCCCAAATGGAGAGATCCATCTCACTTCAAAACCTGCGGCCTGTCGAAGATCAAAATCCAATTTCTTACCTTTGGCAAAGCCTTTTCCATAATCAAAAAAGACCACCCCATTTAACTTCGCATCTGGCAATATAGGAAATATTAAATCATTATTAAAGATTAATTGCTTATTCCCACCTTCAGGATCGTTACTTGAGGTCACAGGTCCGGCTCGCCCAAATTTAAACCCGCGAACAGTATTAATGCCTCCCACAAACAAGAACTCAGGAATCGGAAGCTCCTCTCCATCAAACCCTGCGCCATATCCAATCCGTCCTCGAATAGAATGACGAAAATCCCAAAATGGGAGGGGCGTATATTTCAAAATATCGAAATTTCCACTATAGAAATTATTTGATCCTCCAAGGCGATCTGTCCCAAGGCTTGTACGCACACCAACTCGTATTCCTTTGCGAGGATCTAAGAAGAAGTCCCGTGAATCTCGAAACAAACTTGCGCGAAACCCCGTTGTGGACTGCCGGCCCTCCTGATCTTTGATAATATCGGGGGCATCTGACTCGACATCCCGAATATTGATATGTTCCCCAACCAGGGTAAACGTCCCAGTGATAAATTCCGAAAACGCTCGGCCAAATGTCAGATTCGCACCAGTCTTGGTTTCATCGTAGGTCAGAAAATTTGTTCGCGTGCGAAACCCGTCAATCTGAACAGACGTTAACGTATCAAAAATAGCTGGATTCCGAAAGGTGAGAATACCTAATGTTCGACGTCCCCCCAACTGCCCTCTAATCTTGGCTAAATACCCACGACCCAAGAAATTCCCCTCTGTAATATCAGCAATGAGCGTAAACTGATCCAAAGTACTAAATCCCCCACCAATGCTAAAAGCCCCAGTGGGCTTCTCTTTGACTTTGACATCGAGGTCCACTTCTCCCGGAGCAGTTTGTTTGGGTAAAATTTCGACGGTTTCAAAAAAGTTCAAGTTATTCAGCCGTTCAAAACTTCGTTTAATAGAAGGAGAATCAATCATGTCTCGTTCATCCACACGCAATTCTCGCCGAATCACATTGTCTCGGGTTTTATTATTCCCCGTAATGCGAATATCTTTTATTCGCACCATTTCTCCTTCATCAATCACAAAACCAATGCGCGCACTCCGAGTCATGGGATCAGGTTCAACCGACGGTTTGACTTCAGTAAACGCATAGCCTCGGCTGCCATAGAGGTCGGTCACACGCGTAATTTCATCTCGAATCTTGATACGTTGAAAAACATCACCTGCTTGAATCGGGAGTTCATCTCGCAATTCTTTTTCAGAAAAGATGGTATTCCCTTTGTATTGAATCTGGTTCACAATATAGGGTTCGCCTTCTACGATTGGGAAAACCAGCGTAAACCACTCTTTTGTTTCATCTAAATCAATACGAGGCATGCCGACTTGAATATCTAAATACCCCTTATTCATATAGACTTCTTTCACTCGCTCAACATCATTCGGCAATTCATCTCGGCGCAACACACCAGAATCGGAAAAAATAGACCAAGGCCAGGACCATTCTTGGTTGGCCATAAAGGCATACAATTCCTTTTTTTTGAGAACATTTCGACCTTCAAAATTGATGCTTTCGATATGGGCTTGTTCCCCTTCATCAATCGAATAGGTTAAGCGCGCTTGACCTTCCTCAATCAAATCAACAATGGGAACAATTTGAGCATGGTAATAGCCTTTTTCCACGTAGAGCTTTCGGAAATGCTCGACGGAAACTTTGACTTGTTCTTGGTCAAGGAATGTTTGATTTTTAATCGTATTTTTTTCGCCAAGTGTATCATCGGATAATTCGTCGTTTCCGTCATACACGACTTCAACCGTAAACGGTTTTTCCTTCACTTGGAAAGAAATCACCACATCATTTGCAATTAACTGTGTAGCCACATCCACTTCTTCAAAAAACCCCATACTATAGATCTTCTGAATTTGCTCTCGAACCCGTTCCTGAGAAAACATATCACCTGAGTGAATAGACAATTTCCCAACAATCGCCTGCCGATCAATATGACGGTTTCCATTGATCTCAATTCGCTGAATACGATTTTCCGGGCTCTGGGCCCAAGAAAAGCTCCCCAAAATACAAAACACCATAATGACGGAAAAAAGAATTCGTGACATCATGAAGCACAAATGGGCAAAGGAACAGGAGTCTTGTTGCATAAGATGCGAGTTATCTGACCCAAGTAAGCTTCGAAACAAACAATGTTGTTGATGAAAATGAGAAATGCACAAGAAGAAGATCCAGAAAGGAATACAGAATCAGCAAGAGACGTAATGGTTATCTTGAATGATTCCCCTCACGTGAAATTGTAATGATTGGCATAAACGCGGGAAAGACCCCCACCTTAAAATGGTAGGGAGTTCTAAGATAACATAAGTGTGAGATTATATTCAGGGAACTGATTCCTTGTAAAGCAAACTTTAGCAAAACAAATTCTATTGTGGGGGTCACAACCAATAAACTTCGCCCTGAGCAAACCTTGACAACTTTTTTCACCTTCTCCTAGTATCGAAAACTGTTGAACAAGAAAATGGTCGTGCATCTTCATTTTTCCTTCTCCATAGCTTTCACTATCATGAACCTCATGGACTTTCTGCCATGACAGAAGACGCATCCGAATTCACAACACCTTCGATTGAGCAAATTCCTGATGAGTTGCCTCTCCTGCCAGTTCGTGACATTGTCATTTTTCCCTATATGGTTCTTCCGCTGTTCGTCGGACGTGATCTTTCCATCAAAGCCATTGAATCCGCGCTTGCAGCCGATCGACTAATCTTTCTCACCACGCAAAAAAATCAAGAAACCGAAGAGCCAGCATCAGATGACCTTCATGCTGTGGGAACAGTTGGGGTCATCATGCGCATGCTCAAACTCCCGGATGAGCGCATCAAAATTCTCGTACAGGGTTTAGCCAAAGCCCACATTCAAGACTTTACTCAATCAAAACCCTTTTTCTCTGTTCAGATTGAGACCATCACGGAAACACCTTCAGCTGTTTCTTCATTAGAGCATGAAGCCATCATTCGTTCTGCACGCGAAGGCTTGGAAAAATTACTTGGGTTGGGCAAAGTCATTATGCCGGATGTGCTCACAGTCATCGAAAACTTGGACGACCCAGGCCGTCTCGCTGACATTATTGCCTCAAACCTCGGACTCAAAATCGAGATCACCCAAGAAGTGTTAGAAATTAAAGACCCCATTGCTCGCCTTAAATACGTAAATGACATCCTTGGAAAAGAGCAAGATGTGTTGGCTATGCAACAAAAAATTCAAGCCGACGCGAAAGGCGAGATGGATAAAACTCAGCGAGAATATTTTCTCCGCGAACAACTGAAAGCGATCCAAAAAGAACTAGGAGAACTAGATGATCGCACAGAAGAAGTTGCTGATTTCCGCCAGCGCATCCAAGAAGCAAACATGCCGGAAAAGGTTCTGAAAGAAGCTGAAAAACAGCTCAAGCGCCTGGAGAAAATGCACCAAGATTCAGCTGAAGCTGGTACCATACGCACGTACTTGGAATGGCTCGTAGAAGTACCCTGGAGCCATCACTCAACAGATAATCTAGATATTGCTCAAGCCTCAAAAGTCCTCCATGAAGACCATTACGATCTGGAACGCGTTAAAGAACGGATATTGGAGTACTTGGCCGTTCGCAAACTGAAAGCCAAAATAAAAGGCCCCATCTTGTGTTTTGTTGGGCCCCCAGGAGTCGGAAAGACTTCATTAGGTAAATCTATTGCGCGAGCCCTAGGCCGCGAATTCGTGCGTATTAGCCTTGGGGGAACCCGAGACGAAGCAGAAATTCGTGGGCATCGCCGCACATATGTCGGAGCACTCCCTGGAAGAATTATTCAAGGACTCAAACAAGCAGGTACGATTAATCCCGTGTTCATGCTTGATGAAGTCGATAAAATTGGTGTGGACTTTCGCGGCGACCCATCAGCTGCCTTACTCGAAGTCTTGGACCCCGAACAAAACAATGCCTTCGTCGATCACTATCTTGGAGTTCCAGTAGATTTGAGTGATGTCATGTTTATTACCACAGCCAATGTGACAGATCCTATTCTCTCCGCCTTACGCGATCGCATGGAAATCATCGAAATACCGGGATACTCTGAAGAAGAAAAACATGGCATTGCTCAGCGCTACCTGATTCCTCGACAGCTAGAGGAACATGGGATCACGGATCAACATCTCCATCTTACCGAAGCCTGCGTGACACAAATTATTGCCCAATACACTAGAGAAGCAGGAGTTCGAAACTTGGAGCGGGAACTGGCCAATGTCATGCGCAAGATTGCTAAGTGCATCGCTGAAGGTAAAATCAAGCAATACCGCGTGTCGCCAAAAAATCTCCATCGATTCTTGGGCGTCCCCAAGTTTATCCCCGAACAGGAGCAAGAAAAAGATGAGATCGGTGTCTCTACTGGACTCGCTTGGACAGAAACCGGCGGAGATGTCTTGTATGTAGAAGCCTCGGCAAGCAAGGGCAAAGGTCAATTAACCTTAACCGGCCATCTTGGAGAAGTCATGAAGGAATCTGCGCATGCAGCCCTCAGTTATATTCGCTCCCAAGCTCCTCAATTAGGGATTGATTCAAGTCTCTTTGCTAAACAGGACATCCATATTCATGTACCGGCAGGTGCCATCCCTAAAGACGGTCCATCGGCGGGGATCACTATTGCTACCGCCTTAGCTTCCTGTCTTGGCCAATGGCCGATCAAACGCGAGATTGCCATGACCGGAGAAATCACCTTGCGAGGTCGCATTCTTCCTATTGGAGGGTTAAAAGAAAAAGTACTGGCAGCCAAACGGGCACACCTCCAAACGATTATTATTCCCAAACGCAATCAGAAAGATCTAGATGATATCCCGAAACACCTCGTCCGAGGGTTAGAGTTTATCGCCGTCGACACGATGTCGGAAGTGTTGAAAGCAACTCTTCGCGCAAAAGGGAAATCAAAGCTCAAAACTGCCACAATCCCCTCTCAAGCCACCTCAGGACGTCGAAAAAAGGTGGCATCGACTGGGACAATGCGGCCACCTGCACGCCACAAGGTGACCAAAGCTTCCTGAAGCTACCCACGACGATGCCCGCCAACCCCCGATCGGCACGCCTTTCGAATCTTGGGGAATTCCAACTCATTCAATCGATCCCCCGTCAATTCACCACACAGGGATTTCGCCCCACGGTTGGAATAGGAGATGATGCGGCCGTCTTACCGCTCTCTCCAGAACAACACTTCGTCATCTCAACAGATCTCTTGATTGAAGATATTCACTTCAACAGAAAAACCGCGACATTGTACGATATAGGCTATAAAGCGGCTGCAGCCAATCTCAGTGACATTGCGGCAATGGGAGGAACGCCAACAGGGATGTTTGTGGCCATCGCATTACCCCCTTCCCTCACGAAACAAGATTGGCAGGAATTTTATCGAGGCTTGGCCGTTCCGTGTAAACCTTATAAAGTCCAACTTCTTGGAGGCGATACGTGCTCTTCGCTCACCTCTTTATTTATTACCATCACGATCATCGGCCTAGTCAAACCTCAACATATTCTCACCCGGGAGGGAGCCAAGATTGAAGACCTCATCTATGTCAGCGGTACACTTGGTGACTCAGCAGCGGGACTCGCCTACCTCAAAAAACTCAGACGTCCTCCCAAGCCCTCTGTCCTGACGAAAACGATGAAATACTTGGTGCAACGACACTTGCAACCCACAGCTCGCATTGCCCTCGGACAACTTTTGGCATCTCAACCCTATGCCTCTACCACAATGGATCTTTCAGACGGATTGTCTGGTGACCTCAAACATCTCTGTCAACACAGCCATGTAGGAGCGCTCATTGAGAGTAGGGAAATTCCCATGTCTCAACATATGCAACATTACGCCAAAAGGCTTCAAGCCAATCCGTTAGACTGGAGTCTTCATGGGGGTGAAGATTACGAATTACTGTTTACTATTCCACCAAAATGGCAACAAGAATTTGAGATGAAGGCGAAGAAACAGCGAATTCCTATCACAAAAATCGGGGCCATTCAACCTAAAGGGTTTGGCATCCGAATAGAACAGAGTAATGGAAGACAAAAACGATTATACCCAAAAGGCTATGAACATTTTGCTCAATGAGACAAAAAAAAGAAAGGCTTCAAGCTAGGCATGGAGTCCTTACGCCAACGGCTCACACACGTTCTCCACCTTCAAGAAACACCTCACCGAACAGCTCTCGCCTTTGCTATTGGTGTCTTCATTGCCTTTGCCCCCCATTATTTATTGCATACCGCCAGTTCAGTGTTCTGCGCTTGGTTATTTCGATTAAACTTTGTGGCCGTCATGCTTGGCTCTCTCATTAACAATCCATGGACCCTTATCCCTATTTTGACTGCCAGCCTGTATACAGGATTGTTTTTAATTGGAGACTCGTCCTCCACAACTATTGAATGGGAACAAGTCACCATGGACAATCTATTTGACATACTGTCACCCTATCTCGTTCCCTTTCTGATTGGCGCGAGCACTCTCTCCATTCTTAGCTCGCTCTTGGCCTATCCACTCATGCGCTGGACTATTACACGATACCGAAGTGTCACGCAGCACGAATCATCGGAAACACACGTCTGAGATGCCTTAAGAATTTGCCCTGATCTAAAACATCATTCCTAGAACACATGCAATTTACCGAACCCTCTTCTTCTCCCTTTGATGGAGTCGCCCTTTTGGCAGATCCCATTCATGGCTACATTTCTCTCACAGTCCCCTATACTCATACCAAGACTAGGGAACAGACGGAAAAAGATCTCATTGACTCACCATGGGTACAACGTCTTCGCTATATTCTTCAGCTCCAAAGTGCGCATTGGGTTTACCCAGGAGCAGAACATACTCGCTTTCAACATTCATTGGGAACCATGCATCTGGCCGGACGCTTTATCACTCAATTGTACCCCTCACTGCGTCAAATCATTTCGAATCTTCCCTCCTTTTCATTTCTGGAAGAATTTGTCCGAATCACCGCACTCCTTCACGACATCGGACATGGGCCTTTTTGTCATTTTTTTGATCATCATTTCCTTCATCAATACCATCTAACACACGAATTATTGGGACAGCACATTATTCGGGATCATCTAGGAACAATCATCCAAAATATTCAGCGCAGTCCATCTGGACCCTTCGCAGCAGGAGAACAACTAAATCCAGAACACATCGCCTTCCTTATCCTCAAAGAACCCAACCAATCCACACGAGGGCTTCCACCGTGGGTCATGGCCTTGCGACCACTTTTAGGTGGCATTTTCACACCAGACAATTGTGACTACGTGTTAAGGGATTCGTATATGTGTGGCGTAGCCATAGGCCCAGTTGATATTGAACGTCTTCTCCATTACACGTTTTTTTCTTCCCACGGCCTCACGATTCATCAGTCAGGGCTACCCGCACTCCAAATGTTCTTACATGCCAGACTCTATCTCTATGCTAATGTGTATTACCATCGTACGACACGAGCCATTGACCTGCATCTCCAAGAGATCTTTCAACCAACAATGGAAATCCTTTTCCCCCAAAATCCTCTCAAAGCGTTTTCTCGGTACTTGCATCTCACTGATTGGCATGTGATGGAAAAAGTTCGGGCATGGTCAACATCACGAAACATACAAAAAAGACAACTTGGTGCCGAGTGGGGAAAAATTTTGGGGAGACATGTCAAATGGAAGACCGCCTTTAGTACATTACTACCGATCCCTCAAGAATCGACAACATTGAAACCACAAGAATTTCTATCACAAATGCGAAAGTTTCTGCCGCAAAAATGGCGACAGACAGATATCCGAGTCGACTTTGCCTATAAAGATCCGCGCCCCATCAACTTGTTAAATATGGGAGGATTTCAAATTTTTGTATGGAATCCGTTGACAGGCAATGTCAACAAAGAGAGCTTGCAGACCTATCTACGTCATTTACCGGCTCGACTGATCACCTTACGAATTTTCAGCGAAGATCATTCACATGACAAGGTACTGGGAAAAGCAGCAGAAAAAACTTTGCAAACGCATTGGCCAGAATTATTCAATCCTTCGTCACCATAGAAATATCTCTAAAATGAAATCTGACGGAGAGCAGAGAAAATTTGGCGAACGGACCAAGGAATTTTGCGGTTTACGTCAAAACAGAATCAGTAGGATTTTTATGCCGAAGGCGTTGGAGAGTGGCTTGAGTTCGTAAGACATGGCGGATAATTGCTTCACGATCATCCGGAGCAATTTGAGTAAATTCAACTGCAATTTCAAATCCTTCTTCTTCCCCTTGATGCGTAGATTCAATTCGAATGATCTTGCCGACAGCCTGCATTGGAATAAATGGCCGCAAGATTAGCCGCATGACGAGAAAAGAATCAACAGGAAATTCTTGTTCAGAAAAAAATCGAATCCCGGACCCGCTCAAGTTCACTTTGGCTAATTCCGGAATAGCCCCTTTCAGGTTTTTGTCTTTTCCCAAGGTTCGAAGGATCGATGTCAGCATCCAATCAATGCGTGTCACCATTTGCAATAACAACGGGTCACGAATGGTCAGATCATTTTCATCAACCATCGCCTTGACAAGATCGGGAGATACCGCCAATTCTTCCCATTGCCACTGACTGAAGGCTGCCGCATCAAGCTCAACAGGTTCATACGAAAAGGCAAGAGGCAATTCAATCCAGAGACAAACAGGAACATCCGCACGACAATCCTGACGACGATCTTCCGAGGCAATGCTGCCATTATCCAATTTTTTTCACCTTAAACCTTCCACCAGGTTACTTCTCTCAACTACGCACCAACATAATAATCAGAAAAAAAGAGAAAGTCTGATTACGCACCAAAATCATTTAAGGTTCTACCTTCCCTTGAAGTGTACGAATTTCGACAAGAAGATCACGAGCTTGTACGGCCGCCCCATGAATTTTCTCTAATTGGGGCTTGAGTTGAATATCTTCGCAACGACGGAGGGCGAGTTCAGAAAACACCACAATCGGCAATAATTTATTTGAAAGAGAATGCAATAATGTGCCAATAGGAGAAGAAGATCCTGTGGTAGTCGTAGCTGAACTTTGAGATGAAATAGACTGAGGCGATGACATCTGCTTTCTATAATCTTTCCATCACGGGCAACGCTTGATCCGTCAAATAATTGAATGCCAATTCTCTAAACCCTTAATCGTATTCCGCAATTGTTATACCTAAATTTTCCTGCCTCAGACTTCTTAAAAATTTCAAAAAAATCAATCCAAACAAATATCTTACGGAAAAAAGATGCCTCTTTCTCTGACAAAAAAATTTCCACACGTCAATTCTCTGACAGAAGCATCATATCTAGAATAAAACTGAAGTACCGTGAATTTTTAATTATGAGGAAGGAAAATGTAATAGAATTCAACCTGTTATCTGAAGAGCTTGAAGATCAAAAAGATTAGATACTCAGACGATGGCGAGCTTGAGCAGGGTTCTGCCCAACCCATTGACGTTTTACTCCCTGAAGCTTGCGACGATGCTGTTGAGCTTCTTCAAGTTGTTGCTGTATGAGGGTTTGTACTTCGCGGATACGGGTCATGACCCATTGATCATATTGCATAAGTGTATCGGCAACATCACGAGAGACCTTATCCAGAGAACCGGCACGTGCCCGAGAATCATAGAACTGAGCAACAGAATCCCATGCACCTTGCGCTGCAGCCTCCTTGGCATTCTGAGTGAGCTGCTCTAGAATTTTTTCATTGTCGGTTAACTGGCTCAACTCTCACATCCCCACAGCCTGGGATTTCGTTCCTTGGATCGCTAACTCCTGCCATGCTTCGCGAATGACGGTCAAACATCGAATGGGGGCTTCCAAACGCCCAGGTTCATTTTTCAGATTGGCTTGAGTCAGTTCAAATTGAACGTATTCATAGAGGCGATGCAAATCTTTCGCAACAACTCCCCCTTCCTCCATGTTCAACGAAGCCGACAATTCTCCAATCACTCGAAGAGCCCGATCAAGGAACCGAGCTTTATCTTGAAAGTTGAGAGCAATAATGCCCTCTTGGGCAAGTTTCATAGAAGAAATCGCCCCATCATAGAGAAGAACCACTACTTGCACAGAAGATGCAGTCGAAATTTGCGTCGTCGCATAAGCCTGAGCACCGACCACCATACTGGTATCCCTTCCTTAGGATGTTTTAATTAGATGATGAGGATCCTGTCGATAAAGTCGAGAGAGCACTGAGTTGATTTTGCAAACTCGCCAACAAGCCATCCAGATTCCCAAATTTAATACGTTGCTGTTCTTCAAATCGGAGTAATGCGGCTTCCTTCACGGCAATTTGTTCTGCGAAATCGTCAATTTGATTAGTCAAGGCATTCTGGCGCAAAGTGAGAGCTCCTGATTCCACATCATCCAATCCATCAACGGCATCAGCAACCAGCTCCGCAATGCCTTCGGTCCCAGTGGTAGGATTCTGAATAAACAGATCTCGGACAGCTGAATAATTTGTACTTAAAGCCGTATCAAGCGCGGTGTCATTTAGCTTAATTGTGCCATCTGCTGTTTGAGTTTCGAACCCAATCTGAGATGCGCTAGTATACGTTGTGAGCCCACTAACTTGAGAAAACGTAGCTTGGCGGATACGATCAAGAACGGTTCGAGCAAGGGAGTCTCCGACAAAAAGACCTCGTTCTCCAGTTTCTATATCGAATGTCGTTCGTTCATTTACAAATTCCACAACTTCATTATACGCAGCCACGTATGCCGAAATTCCTTCTTTCACTGCCGAATTGTCCTGCGTTACGGAAATTGTCACAGAGTTATTGAGATCTTCGGCTTGCAAATTCAAGGTTATTCCAGAAATGATATCGGTAAGCGTATTACTGGAGCGATCAATTGTTACCGCTCCAACACCTTCACCCAGTACAATTTGAGCATCTTCCGCGGCCTGAAACGTGTCAATCCCGGTTGTCACCGTATCTAAGGTCGTATTGTCAGCAGAAATGGTGATGGAATTACTTGTTCCGGAATCATTCGATGATAAAACTAATCGAAATGCTGGTGAGGCCTCGGTCCCAGTGTTGAGAATCGATGCACTCACTCCGGCACCAAGATCATTAATACCATCACGTAAGCTTTCTAATGTGCCATCTGCATCTAAATTAACGGTTTGCACAGACCCACTTCCGATTTGAAATGAAAACGTGCCAGATCCACCGCCGACGATATCCGCATCAATGCTAGAAACTGCCGTAGAGTCTTTCGAGACAACTTGGTGAGCCGAAGCTAAATTATTGACGGTGACTGTATGCGTACCAGTTGCGGCTGTAGACGATACACTTGCCGTTAGTAAATCCTGGGAACTGGCAGAAGTGACACTCACTTGATTCTTATCAAAGCTTAGACGGGTTCGCATGGAGCTCGCTGCACTTTGCAGTCCAAGCAATTTACCACCTAACAACCCAAAATCGGTTTGCTTTGATTGCGCATCAAGCCGTCGTTGACCGATGCGGTCAATCGGAACACGCTCGGCCTGGACCAAGAGATCGACAATCGGGCCAAAATCAACGCCGTTTCCAAGCCCTCCAAAACTGATCATACCCTATTCCTTAGTAAAGATAGCGTGGTTCTGATAGCAGATATAAAGTTTCCAAAAACTAAGTTTTTGCTAACAGGAAAGTTTTTTTGTGAAAAATGTACGGAACTTCCAGAAAATTCTTAGATCTCTTCTGTAACCAACAATCCAGGCTGATCGGCAAAGAATCGATCAAGCTCTAGAACTTCCTCCGAAGGTATTTGTCGGATCAAATCACCAGATTCTTTATCAACAATACGAAAAATAACTTGATTTAATTCGTTATCAATAGACAGCTCGATTCTTGGCTCAATATTTTGTAACGTTGATTGAAGCCGAGTAAAGACTTCCTTAATCTGTTCTGGAGCATTTTTAGGGACTTGGGATTCTTGAAGTTCTATTGCCTCTTTTCGGTCAGCAATCTTTTTATCGACTGAGCGTAGCTTTTCTGACTCTCCGACCTTTTGACTATCACGCACACGAAGTTCCTGCCCAACGGACACCGAAATGACAGATGAGGTACTATGTGAAATAGTTGCTACCATAATGGGTAACCCCCTTATTTAGGATGGAGGCCAGGCCTCACGACCCGGCCTCCCCTAAAAACCCTTTTACTGCAGCAAGGAAAGAGCTTGCTGAGGTAAAGTATTGGCTTGCGCCAAAATTGACGTACCAGCCGAAACCAAAATTTGGTTTCGGGTAAATAACGCCGTTTCAAAAGCAATATCAGCATCCCGAATACGTGATTCAGCAGCTGACACATTTTCATTGGCCACTTCCAAATTTTGGACAGCAGCATCAATTCTGTTCTGCAACGACCCAACGTTGGCTCGAGCAGACGCCACAGCACTAATGGCACTATCAATATTGCTTAAAGCACTGAGCGCATTTGCGGACGTTGAAACATTCACACTCGTCAAGCTCAATCGGCCGGTATCCAAATCATTCAGCGAAAGAGTCAGTGTGTCATTCGCTGAACTACGGAAACCAATTTGAATGGACAAGGAATCATTTCCTGTTCCACTCAACAACTTCACACCGTTGAATTCAGTCACAGCTGAGATACGATCAATTTCCGACCGAAGAGCGACAAACTCTTGATCCAAGAACGATCGTTCGTTGGAGCCTAAAATTCCGCTAGCAGATTGTTCAGCTAATTCTCGAAGTCGGGCTAACAAACCACCTATGTTGGCGGCGCCACCGTCTGCGATCTGCAACAAGCTGATACCGTCGTTGGAATTTCGAACGGCTTGATTAATACTACGAATTTGAGCTCGTAAAGTTTCTGAAATACCGAGACCGGCAGCATCATCTGAGGCTTTGGTGATTCGTAAACCTGAAGACAGACGTGCCACTGACCCTTGCAACTGGGCTGTGGAAATCCCCAAGTTCCTTTGCGCGGTGATAGACGCGATGTTGTTGTTAACGATAAGTGCCATAAATTCCTCCTTGATGGCTTTTCCTCAAAGGATCCGTCCCTTGAGAGAGAGTTCGTTAGAAAAACCTATTAGGCTTTTCTCAAGATTGATAATGTTGACCAAATTTCTTCGTCTGGCCCTACTTATCGTCCATCAAAAATAAAACTTGAGAAACCGTATAAGGCACTTCGCATTTTTCTTTTTCCATCTCATAATTTTCATATAATTGCATAGAACTTAATACAACAATCACCCCAAAGAGAGAAGATTTTATTGAGGCAAACGGGGAATAACTTCATATTCGAGCATATCAGCCACACGCACTTCGTCTTTATTTTGTCGAGCCACGATGAGTTCATTCACCCAATGAGAAAGGTTCTGCAACTCATTCGATTCATGGCCAACAACGGATTGCTGAATTTGAAACCATTCTAAATAGTCTGCGACTTCCCCAAACCATTGATCAAGTTGTCGTAAGCCCCCCCTATTCTGACGACAATCAAGAAGGACTTGTTGAGCATGAGACCTCAACTGTTGTCCAAATCGTTTTCCCGTTTCTTTTGATTTTGTGACGATGTTCTCCATTCGCTCACTTTTTGCGGCTATAGATCCGAAAGAGCTTGCGATCTGAGATAACGTAGGCGGCACCAATTCTCGATCAGTCATCAGTCGATTGCCAACAAGCAATTGAGTCACCAATCGGCCTTGAGATTCAGCACGATCACTTAAATTTGCTAAGACTTCTTCGAGACGGACCGTATCGCTCACTTCCCATTTTTCTTCATCCAATTGCACTAGCATACAATTCCCTCCTTCTAGGTTCAGATGACTGCTGAGAAAGCTGTTCGAATATGAGCTTGGCTCGATCTTCCAGAGTATGAGCCGCCATCACATATTCCTCCATCATCCCAATTAATGTGTGCCCTTCTAAATTAAATGTCTCTCGAATAAAGGCGACAGCCAGAGGTCCATATGCGTAGGAAGATCTGACCAGTTCCTTAATCTCTATGGTTTGCTCTTTTAGTTGCTGTTGGCCATTTTTCAATTTCAGCACAGACACAGGCTCTTGCCGACACAGGGACCGTACTCCCTCAGCCTGTTGACACAAGGCTTCGACTTGCGGTCCAAACTGCGTCCACAAGGTTAAAACCTCAGAATGATCCGGGGCAGCATCAGAAGAAAAAGGAATCTGGCTTAATCGACCCGTAAACATTTCATACCAAAAGCGACGCCAATAGATTCCATACCAAGTAGTAAGATTTAGCTCATAGCCAGATCGCAGCACAAAAGTTCCGAGCTGATCTTCATCTATCGCTCCCTCATAAACCCGAATCTTGGAACTAAATTTCGGGAATGTTGTTTTTCCTATGAGATGCAAGCACAACTCAGCGATTTCCTCCGTCACAATCTGATCTTTACAAGCATGATGAGGACAGACTTTGTCGAATCCACAAGGCCCGCATACAATATCCGGTTGTACAACCCAATGCCCTGGCCCAAAAGGCCCCGTTTCGCGGAAATCCACATGTCCGACCGATATATTCACAACAGGGGTCGTCACGCCAACAGCCATATGCATTGGCCCCGTGTCGTTAGTCACCATCAATTGGCATTGCTGTAAAAGCGCGATAACTTCTGGCACGGAAGTTTTTCCAACCGCTTCACAGAGAATTCCCTGTCCACCAGTCTGACGAAAAACTTTTATGGCCTCCTGTACTGCAGGCTCTTCTTTTTTGCTACCAATAAGTACAAACCCAACATCTTGTCGTTTGCTCAGATGAGCCATCATTTGCCCATAATATTCCGGTCGCCAGGCTTTCATGGGATCACTGGCACCAACTTGAACCGCCACCCAATAATGTGGTGATCCAGCATGGCGCAAAAAAGTCCTCGCCCAATCACTCAGTTTATGGGTCACCAATAATTGGATAGGATGAAAGCCACCTGGGCCGCTCCCCCCAAGTGCAAATAGATCAACAATATTAAACCGGTTCACGTGGCGATAAGCTTGAAAATCCAAAAAATATTTCATCCAAGGATTTTTGACAAGAAAACTTCCATCTTGAGCAGTGGTCATTCCCCGTTCGTCGACACATCCAAAAAATTTAACCAAGAAGGCACTTCGACGATTGAAAGTCAAATTAATCACTCGATCATATCCAACTTGAAGCAAAGGTTTCGCCCAATGAGAAAGATCCTGATAAAGCGAAACTACATCACGAGCACGGACCCGACTCTCATCCATTAATTTCTGAAAATCAAAAGCTAAGACATGGCGAATTCCAGGTATTAACATCGCTACATGAGCAAACTCTTGATCGACAATAAGATCAATCGTCACACCAGGGCTTTCTTCTTCCAAACGTGCCAACAGAGGGATCATCTGAATCAGATCCCCCATTCTGGTGATGTTAATAATTAAGACTTGGCTCATAGAAAATCACGTTTTTCTTGACGATATTCATCCATCATCAACAGCAGCAGTTCTTCCCGTTTCAATTGAGCTTCAGGACCTTTCTGGCGAATAATCTTCGCCATATCCTCTAATTCCACGCGATCAGTTGTGGGAAATGTTCTCAGAAGTGGAACGAGTTCCTGACAATCTTGGCTACGAGCCAATAATGATTCAGCCTGGCGTTCACCTTGGAGAATGCCTCCAATTCGATCAGGACAAGCCAAACCCATAGTACTTAACAAGGTCTGCATTCTATGGGCATAGGTATGAGACATCATCACTCGTTTTTTTGATTCTTCGGCCATAGTCTGTCGCTGTTCTGGTTCATGCAAATATTTCCTGACAGCTCGCACTAACTCTTCTGGTGTCTTCACCACTCCCATCATGGCGTCATCGAATAAGTCAGGCAACAAGGTTCGATGATCAATCACTTGAAAAGCCCCACAACTCGCCAGTTCAAACGCACGTGGGTTCACACTATCGCCAGCAGGATCAAAACCCTCTCCCGCGTACGAATGAAGGTTGACATTGACTCGGGTTCCATTAAAAATTTTCACACTGGTTGGTGTGTCAATTCTCGCCCCGTTTCGTTGAAGGACCTTGGTTAAAATTCCAGCATTATTCCATTCATTGCCCCACAACTTAAAAGACCATTCTTTTTCCAACAACGCGGGCAAAATCTCCCGTCGATTCCGATAGCCAGCCCCAAGAAATGAAACGTCTGCTTCCAATTCCACTCGTTCCTGCTCGGTCAATTCAATAGACTGATGAATGGTTGGATCAGCGGCAAGTGGCAAATACGAAACATGCGAAGCACCCGCGTTCTTAAAAGCTTCTACACATCCGGCTTGCTGCATCACAAACCAAAAATCATAGCCTTCAATCATCTGCTGCCAATACGTTAAGTGGCGAAAATTTTCCACAAACCACATGGCAGTCACTACTTTTTTTCGACGCATTTGTTCAAGCACAGCCATAGACAGAGGTGCTTGCGACATGGCTAAAACAAAGTCAGGAGGATCCTCTGCCACATGTGCCAAACTAATAACTCCTAAGGTCTCGCTAAACCGCTGCTGGACCGTTAAGCGGAGGCGATCATCGCGTATCGTCTCTAAATTTTGAAAACCCGGATCGTGAAGACTATGATCAACCCAGCTCACTCGATGTCCCAAAGATTCCAAGGCTCTAACCACATAACCAGCAATAGGAAGAGAGCCTCCATAGATCGGACCGACCACCATGATATGCAATCGACCATTGAGACTCTTGGCTAAATGCTCACGAAGTTGAGAACGAAATGCATCATATTTTCCCTGATGAATGATCAAGGCCGGTTCGTAGGTTAAGAGTCGAATACGTTGAGGCTGTTGAGCAACTTGCAAAGCCATCTGTTCGGGTTCACCCCACAGCCAGCTAACTCGTTCGCTCCACCCATCCAAAGATCGAACAGTCAACCCATCAACCAGTTCAGATACTTCCGGAACGACCACAAGGATGACAGCGCCCTGAGGCAACTTCGCACGCAACGCTTCTACGTGATAGAGCAAACCCATACCCAGCACGACAAATATTTCACCAGGCTGACAATCTTTCACTTGATGGTCAGCCCATTGTTCCGCTTCTCGTATGGGATCATAGGCACTATGTATGGCTCTATTTTTCACCGTCGCCGTTGGGACACCAGATTTTGCGGTGTGAACCGATAAGATTCCACCTGACACTTTAGATACTTGTGACGCTAACTCCGGATCACAGCGACGAAGGATTGCTACATTTCGTTGAAACAAATTCATAATTTCTATCCTGCTATGATGACATTGCTATTGGAAAACACCTGTTGATTTAACGTCATCGCCGACAACTCTTTCCATATCGTTTCCCTCTTTGCAAACAGAGATTCCGAATTTTCTCCATTCGTATAAAATACGCCCCACTCATCGCGATGACTATTCCATAGTTCCCATTCCGCCGGACTTTCACCACTATATTGATCTTGCATAAGTTGAAGAGTTTCCAGCACCGGCCATGAAGAAGGAAGCTGAGGTTGCCTCTTCATATCTGAACTGCCCGTGGGTTCCAAATGCGAATTTCCCTGGTACTGCCACACATAATATCCCTCCCCATACGGACCGGTTTCATGCACACGAGCTCGCGAAAAATACCAACCAATGGCCCGTGCACCACAGGCCACGCCTAAATGCAAGGGGCCGGTATCCGATCCCACAACCCACTCACATCGATTCAAGACATGTGCAAGTTCCGGCAAAGTCGTCCTTCCCACACAGTTGAGCAACCGTGAGAGATACTGAGACGAAAGCTGATCCTCTAAGGCCAGCGCCGCTTCTCGTTCGCCTGCTCCACCAATCAACAGACACAGAGAATTGGGAAGATGATCAATACAGCTTTCAATCAATCGCCGCCATGCTGTGAGCGGAACTCTGCGATCTCCATCTCCAGCTCCTAAAACAATTCCAATTCGTTCCACTGACTCATCATTCACCATTTGTACAAAATCCGTAGGTAAATCAACATGCGTGGCTTGAATAGTCGGAGTCACGGACGGAGGGGTTATTCCACACACCCCACAAAAGGCATCGGCCAGATGAATGCGGTTGGGTCCACGCTCTCTCGCCACTTGGCGTAAATAGGCCACCCATGGGGGAATATTAGAATTTAATGGACCCTGGTCACCTGCTCCAACCACACGGTCACTTAACAAATGAGATGCCACAATACTCCGAGGATGATTATTCAAATTATAGGCCAAGGCATACGAAGGCAAAGCACAATCTTGCAAGTATTGTTCTGCCATCTTGATTAGGTCTTGTTTCTCAACTCTATCCTGGGTGGTAAAGGTATGCCATCGCTCACCTTCCCAGGGATAAACTCCCTGAATACCTGAGAAAAGTTTGCCAATAGATGTCAACGGGGCTGCACACAGAAGATCTAATGGTTGATCAGGAAGAGACGAATGCAGAGAAGAAATAGCCGGAAGAGACTGGATCAGATCACCCAATCGTGCTAACTGTAATAGGAGAGAACGAGACATCGACTGGTTTGACTCGGCAACAATTTCCTTCCTAACGTACGGGAACCAAATTGCTGCGGGACTGAGAAGTTGCCAACAACCTTTCTAAATCTTCCAATCCTTCATAGTTTGGCTGAACAAGGCGTAGCCAAGTGAGGTGTTCCTTAGACTTTTCAGAAGCGCCCGCTCTGAATTGGACTCCAGCCAAGGCAAATCGGATATCACAATCCGTTGGATTTCGTTCAACAAACCGGGTCAAATCACCTGCTAAAACGTCCCATCGTTGTAAAGCCGTCCCAGCTTGAATCAAACACCGTATGGCCTCAACATGATCCGGATTGATAGACAACACTTGCTCGAAAATGCTCCAGGCTTCTGCATGCTGTCCAAGTCCCATACACGCCATTCCTAGACCCATACGAGCTTTAATATTCTCCTCGTCAATAATCAACGACTGCTCAAATGCTTGTTTGGCTTCGGAATAGTTGTGCCGCTGCATAGAAAGAATTCCTTGCAAGGTCCATGTTTCTCCTCTTGGAGAAAAAACTTTAAATAATACATCAAGATGTTTTTGGGTTTCGGCAAACTCTCCATTCTTTAACGTTCCACGCGCCAAGCCTAACCTGGCATCCAAAAAATCTCCAAATTCGAGCAATTTCTCCCAAAATTTCATGGCTTCAGGTTCACACCCCAAGGTCTCACAGACTCTGCCAACCCAGGCAAGAATTCCAATGTCCAAAGGCCACTCTTCTACCTTGTCCAGTAGACCACGAATTCTTTGCTGATCATCCATTTTAGCTAGTGATTGGTGTTCCCGACCAAACAATTGTTGCTGAAGGTCTATCACTCGCTGCCAAGTAGTATGATTGGCTATATTTTGTATTGGAACTAATTGACTACGTAAGTTGTCTTCCGAAACATGTTGTTGAATGATGTAACCGTTTTGATACGCCACCAGATCCTCATCCCCCAACCATTGATGCTCCCAGCGAGCGGCTAAACGTCGTGCGTTGGCCTTATCATATTTTTTTCTTCCTGGTGTTTGACTTTCTAAATGGTACAGGCAACTCTTCGGCTGATAAATAATTCTCTTACCCATTTGACGAATTTTCAAACACAAGTCGACATCCTCAAAACCATTCACATAGCCTTCATCAAATCCTCCTACGTCTTCAAAGGTCTCCTTTCTCACCAACATGCAGGCCGCAGTCACAGCCTGAAATTCTCGCCGCTGGTTCACCGCGAGTAAATCCTGTGACACATTCTGAAATATATGATATGGAATTTGTTCACTCCGAGACAGAACAACCCCAGCATGCTGAACTTTATCATCTGGGTATAATAACTTACTCCCAACCACGGCGACGTCTTGATGCGTTTCGACCTCCGTGACCAACTCTTCCAACCACCCTGACAACGGGATCGTGTCATTATTTAAAAACACCACATATTGCCCCGTGGCCGCCCGAGCACCTTGATTGCAGCCTTTCGCAAATCCAAGATTTTCCGTATTACTAATTATGGAAATATCGCCATGTAACGAAGATAAAAATTTCACTGTACCATCAGTTGAGGCGTTATCAACCACAATCACTTCGTAAGAACAACCCTTTGTTACCTCCGCCAAGCTCGTTAAACATTGTCGCGTCAATTCAAGTTTATTCATGACAGGTATAACAATTGAACAGAGAAAATGCTCCTTTGTCTCAGATGTCGGCAAATCACTTTTCAAAATAGAAGAATGTGTGGTTTGGCTAGGCTCATTAGAGTCTCTGCCTGATGAACCTAGCCAGGCTAACTGATACTGACTCATCACCTGACCCTGCATACGATTAGCAAGAACCCACTCTCGTAGTTGATCGCCTTCTCTTTCCAGACTATCCATATCAGCTAGCCGTTCTCGTATCGTCTCAACCCAAACATGATGATCGTGGGATACCCGTGTCACAGGTGTATCCTTGTAGGGTTGAATATCTGTGGCAATCACAGGATATCCAAGCATCCCATATTGCAAAATACGCAAATCACTCTTTCCTTCATTAAATGCGCTCGGGAAAAGAGGGGCGAGTGCCAAATCCAGATTAAGCTGCGCTAATTGTTTGGGGAAATCGTGAATTGTTACCATAGGATAAACTTCACATTGTGGAGCTAACGTTTGAATATGTTCAGGAGTAGAACCAAAAAAGACCCATTCCACTTCATCCCCCATCACTTCAACCAGCTTGCCTATAAGAAATAGGTCATCCAGATGAACATCCGCCTGCCCTGCCCACCCTACTCGAGGGCGAGATCCCATACGTCGTTTACCCTCTAGACCTTTCCAATCCTCGGTATAAAGACAATTCGGCAACACAACAGCTTGGATGTCCCATCCTTCAAGTTTTTCTCGAAGGACTTCTGTTGATACCGTGACACAATCAGCCAGCTTCATTAATCGAAACATTCTGTCAATTTCACCGGGCTTCAGAAATTTCGAATTATAATTATTGTCATCGATTTTCCATAACAGATCATCACAATCATGGATGATACGGGTACCTTGGCTTTGAGCTTCTTTAATTTGTTGCTCAGTCAACACACTGTTACGTTGCGTAACCCAAACCTCACGTGAACCCATGGGCAAGGAAATCTGATGACCTGGTGGCGGAAAAATTTTCTGATTAGTTTCCTCATTGCTTTGCCAGAGATGGTTTCCCGCAAGTAAGGGTTGGTACAACCTGATGTAACCACAAATTTCATCATTTGGAATGAGGGTAATTCGCTTCTGCGAATTTTCCGAATCATGAATAGTAGAGCTAGGCTTCGATTTTTGGTGCATGACCAGAGCATTTTCCGAAGCTAGACTAGACTTTATTGTTCTTTGCGAATTATCAATAGCATTTCTCATCCGACTAGGAGTTGCTCTCTCCTGAAAGCGGGCAATATACATCTTGCGAATTTTTAAATGTTCAGGATCAGCAATATCAGATTGGCATGACAATCCAAGAGGAGAGTTCCAATAAAGGCCTGTAAACTCCGGCACATGTAACAAAGGATGTTTTTCTGCTATGCGCAACCACAAATCTTGATCCCCAAGTGCCTTATATTCTTCATCAAAATAGCCAATTGTTTCATGAATGGTTCTTCGCCACATAGGATGTGGCCCGACTCGACAATTATAAAGAAGATCTTCAAAGCTGTATTCAGGCCATCTCCATTCATCGCAACGCGTATGACTTTCAAAGGTTTCATGTGGCACTTGAGTCACGTAGGTATCTCCATAGACAAGCGGAATATTCTGATTATTCTCTAAAGCCCTGACAAGGATTTCATAGGCATCTTTCCTCAAACGGTCATTCGTACTGAAGGGGGTAATGTATTTCCCTTCTGATGCACGAATGGCTAAATTCCAAGCAGCATAGACCGTAATTCTTTTAGAAGTCCGTATATACACAATATTGCCAAAGCGTTCTTGAAATTCTTCAATGACCGATCTTTCGTGTTGAGGAGAAGCGGCATCCACGACAATAATTTCCATTTGTCCGATAAGAGTCTGACGTTCAAGGTCTTCTAAACATTCACGGATAAATTCTAGTGAATTATAGGTTGAGACAATAACTGAGATCAGAGGCTCTCTCTTATTTGAAATCATTGATGTTGCCCCTTCACTCGTGATTGGTTTTCCCTTATTTGCAAACAACGCGTTCCCATGTGTTGGAGTTTGTTCTGACATAGGAGCATAACCGGAAAAATCAAAATAAGGGCTAAGCAACTCTCTCATATCTTGTAACGTTTTTGACCCTCGATAAAGCTCTTCTAAACTGGCTTCCGCATATATGAGATGAATTTGTGAGAGAAGACATTCAGATATGGAAGAGAGAATTTGATATTCGGCACCTTGTACGTCAAGAAACAGCATATCCGGTTTCACCAAATGAAATTCTTGAATCACACTTTCTAATCTTCGAGTTTCTACCCTAACCGTTTGTACATGATGGACTTGCGGAAAAATCTCAAGATGTTTTTCCATGGGTAACAGTGAACTCGATTCGCCCTGATTATCCGTCAGAAAAAATTCTGCAGTTCCATTCTCTTGAGAGAGAGCATAGGGAAATACCTTGATTCGTGAATCTTGGGTCTCAAATTTCTTCAGATAGCTGTAACAATCAGGAATCGGCTCAAAAAGATAGATATGTTGAAGATCGGGCAACATGCCTAGCAGCATCTCATGTTCCTGAAACAAATGCGCACCGATCACGTATAAAGCCTGTACCCGATTAACAAGAGGATCCTGTTGAAGAAGAGAAAAGAGTTGATACTGATTATGTATGACAATTTGGTGATTCTTTGATGGCATTTTTTGATCCGAAGCATGTTCGCTATTAATATTCTGATTACAAATCCTTTCCGACATGTGGCCATTGACGCTTTCGCTCTTACCCTTTATCTGTTCTGGACAATAACAGTCCCAATCAGGATGCATGCGTATGGGAGTTTGAGGGATTGCTTGTGCTTTCAGAGCATCAGCCAAGCATGCCTTCCCAAAAATTATGTGGTTGACAGAAATTGTCTCTTCACTTCGTAGGCCACAATCGAAGCTTGGCATCACGGTCTTGAGAACTTGCAGGCTGTTTGAAAGTGCCAAAATATATGGCACATAACAATGTTCAAGAACCAAGAGATTCATTGGATAATGAAGATGATCGACCGGTATGATAATTTCAGGATTGACGAACCGTAAAGCATGAAAGTGATAGAAAATGACTGGGAGCTCATTAACTAGAGTCTTGCCGAAGATATTTTTTTGAAAGACATATTGCTCTTGATTCCAGGGCCCTAATCCTCCGCCAATATGTTGCAATTCCACAACCTTCTGAAACCGTTCCTTCCAATCATTGAGGTACATTTGGTCGCCCAATTTTCCATCCTCATAACGTGTAAAACACCATTCCAAACACCGTTCTCTCCACCATCTGAGCGCATGGATACCATGGGTATCATTCCGGAAGCACAGCAACCCCACGTTATACTTTCCATTGTGCTCCGCAAGATGCATCAAAGAAGAAGAAAAACGATGTTCATGCAGAAGAATTGATTGCTGTCCTAATTCTTGAAAGACCGGATCCGGACTGGAAAAGAAAAAAAGATCTGAATCCAAATAGGTCAGTATCTCAATCTCAGGATAATGCTCAATGAAATACAAAATAATCGAAGGGGTAGCCGTCCAGTAATATTCAACTAAAGATCGTGTTTCTTTTGTTGAAATTAAAGCCTTGTCCCCACATTCAATCTGGTGAATCGGAATGGGCACGACATTTTCTAAGGCGAGTTTTTCTAAAAACGCTCGGCTGAGTTCATCCATGCACACAGCGAAAAGCACGAAATCACTCTTTTCATGCTGCTGGAGAGAGTTAATAAGGGCGAGAGCTCTTACGAGATAATTTTTGTCGAAGTACGTGCAATAGAATCGCTTCATCAATCTCTCCCCTCCTCACACCAATTCTTCAACGCGGCACAAATGCTATTCACCTGGATTTCGGTCAATTCAGGATACATTGGTAAACTCAAAATCTTTTCAGCCAACGATTCCGTACAGGGCAACCGGTCTCGCCCTCGAAATCGATTCACATAGGCAGGTTGCTGATGAATGGGCATAGGATAATGAACAGCCGTCCCAATCCCTTGCTTTTCTAAATACGCACTTAAATCTTTTCGGTTCTCGCTCTTTGCGACAAACAAATGCATGACTGAAACTGTACCTGGAATTCTTGGTGGAGCAGTTATTTTTGGCGCGCGCATCGCGCCTTCATATCGTTGTGCAATATCCCGCCTACGAGCATTGTCTGCGTCAATAAAAGGAAGTTTGACTCGAAGAATGGCAGCCTGAATTTCATCTAAACGAGAATTGACTCCAGGTCGGCTACTGACATAGCGTTCGGTCCAACCATATTCGCGAAGTCGCTTCACAGCTTCAGCCACTTCAATTATATTTGTAACGACGGCACCACCATCACCAAGCGCACCAAGATTTTTTGTTGGATAGAAACTAAAGGCGGCGGCATCACCAAATGACCCTACCCTCTTCCCCTGTATTTCTGCGCCATGCGCCTGAGCACAATCCTCAACAATCTTCAAGCCCAGGTTCCTAGATATTCGAGTAATCTCTTCCATTGGTGCCGGTTGCCCAAAAAGATGTACAGGAACAATGGCCTTCGTCCGAGAAGTCATAAGCCTTTCGATCTCCTGCGGATCAAGACATCGTGTCTGTTCATCAATATCTGCAAATACTGGAATAGCCCCAATTTGTTCGATGGCCGCGACCGTTGCCACAGCAGAATTCGCCACCGTAATCACCTCATGACCTGGTGTAATACCGACACCTTTCAGGGCAAGAGCAAGGGCATCGGTCCCATTGCCGACACCTATGCAACAACGGACCCCCAGAAAAGTAGAAAATTCATTTTCAAAACTTTCCACCTCTGTTCCGAGGATATACCTGCCGCTCTCAAGCGTTCGAACTATCGCGGCATCAATCTCCCTCTTTCGGGAAAGATATTGGGCCTTAGGATTGGCAAAGGGAATAGCTGGCATTGGCCTCTTCTACATCCCAATAGGATTGAGCAAATTCCTGATAATAGGGAAGTGTCTTCCGCAGACCTTCATCTAACGACGTCGTTGGCTTCCATCCGAGTCGAGCACGAATTTTCCGATAATCACCATAATAATCACCAATATCAATAGTTTTCCGATCACTAGGAAATTGGACGAACTCTTTTGCTCCACTCCCATGTATGGAAAGAAGCAAGTCAGCCGTATCAGATAGCGAAATAGGATCCTCCGCCCCTAAATTAAAGATTTCTCCATTCGCTTTTTCTGAAAGAGCCGCGAGTAACAATGCGTGAACCACATCATCGACATAATTGAAATCTCGAATTTGTTTCCCATCCCCAAACACTTGAATGGGTTTACCCTGAATAATATTCCTGACCCATACTCCCAAAAATGTTTGTCTTGCATCTTTCACACGCATTCTTGGCCCATACGTATTCGTCAATCGCAAAACAACAGCTCGGACCTTGTAAACGGAATCATAGACGAGGTGATACCATTCTCCAGCCATTTTATTAATGCCGTTTACATCAACTGGGCAAAGGACATGTCGTTCGTCTACAGGAAGATATTCAGGCTTTCCATACATTTGACGTGTACTCGCAAACACAATTTTTGTATCGGGATTAGCCTGTCGACAGGCCTCCAAAATACACAGTTGAGCTCGAGCGTTAATTTCTAAATCCTGGTAAGGATTTTTCATAGAATCGACATGACTGGTTTGTCCGGCCAAATTAAACACATAATCCTGACCCTTCACCAAATGCTTCAGAGAATACTCATCTCGCACATCTGAAATATTTACTTGAACCTGTTCCCGTATTTCATGAATATTCCAAAGATTCCCTCCATATTCAGGAATTAAGCTATCAACAATCATCACATGGGCTCCAAGCTCTACGAGAGAAATAGCAAGGTTTGATCCAATAAACCCAAGTCCTCCGGTAATGAGCACTCGCTTCGAGGAGAATTCGCTAAATTGCTTATTGCGTTTTTCTGAATACATAGGTCACATCATATTGATCAACATGAGGAGAAGATGAATATTCCATTGCATGAAGAAGGGTTAAGCCTGCCTCATAAAATTCTTCAAGGAATTCTTTTTCATGAAACCGTAGCTCCACCGTTTCGATTTCATAGGCATATTTTTTAAATAGTTGCGTTGGTGTTTTTTTACAGACAGGTGTCCGATGAGCCACGACATAGTCTTGAGCCACGCGAGCGGTCTCCCGAATATGCTCGCGGTATTCCGGCACATGGAGAAGAATGCAAGAAGATATGGCGATTTGGAATTGTCCATCAAGAAAAGGAAGATTTTCTCCGTTCGCGACGTGAAACGTTGGAGAAGGATAGTAGCTTTTGGCCATGGAAATAAGTGGCTCCGAATAATCTACTCCTGTATAAACCAAGCGTTTTCCTAATAAGTATTCAAGTATTTCATAGTAATAGCCACTTGCACACCCAATTTCTAGAATTGTTGATTGAGGTCTGACATAAGGCTGCAAGCAATTAGCTAACACCTGGAATACGATTGGGGGTTTGCCGGAATACATTGCATGCAGTTCAGTCTGGACTAATGTTCTTTGCTTATGAGGAATGTCGGAATTTTTCCATGCATTTGTCATGCAAGTCGTGACTTCAGTTTCCTTTATTGACTCATATCCATACGAGATTCGAGATAAATCTGAGGAAGAAAAGTGGGATTTTTCAAACTTACTATTTAAGTGGCGTTCAAGAATCTCTGCTGTTTGTGCCATCCGTATATCGTAAGTGTGGTCTCGAAGGGTACGGGCTTGCCCAGCCTTGGCAATTTGGCGGGCTTCATCTTGATGAAGTCCATAAAATCGTATCAAGTCTGCGCATTCGTCTAATGATCGATAGGCCACGATTTCTCGACCAACATCAAATAGCTCTTGCAGATTATCCTTATAATCAGTTATCAACAGCGCCCCACACCCTGTTGCCTCAAATAATCTCATGTTATTGGCAAACTGCTCTGCCGCATCGACATGATAGTTTAACGTCATGCTAGATTCTTGAAGAAGTGTAAACATCTCTCCACCCCAGGCTTCTCCGTGATACTGTCGTTGCATTCGAGAGTTATTAGCGAGTGGACTGATTTGATATCCCCAACAATCAAATGGCACATGTCCTTGGAGGTCTTCTAAAAACTCCATACGTCGACTATGATCTGCTGACAGGGTACCGACAAACGTTATTTCGTATTTCTTGCTGTTAAATTTCTGTTCCGAAAGAACACGAGGATCAAATGCAAGAGGTTGGTAATAGGCAGTAATCCCTTCTTTCCGAAACTCTTTAACGAAATGAGGAAACGACGAAAATAATATATCGAACACTAGCAAGTCGATTTGCGGAGGCACTTTTGAAGCAATTTGTCCAACGATAAGTTTTGTGAATGGGCGTATGGCAGCAATAAAGTCAGCAGTAGCCAGATTTAGATCTTGCAAATAAACCACATCGGGGGTTAATTGTCGGATCTGCTCGACGGCTATTTGTAATCCCTGTCCATTCACATGATGCTCCACAGCCCAAGATTGCTGAAGCCTTTCACAATTGACGATAAAATCTTGCGCATCCCATCCATGCTTTTTGATAGCTTCAGAATAGAAGTCACTGTCACCAAAACACTCAGATTGCAGAGCGTCTTTTTGTATTTGATACGAACAGCTGATCAACTCGGAAGTCTTAGAAAAATGTGAATCTAAAAATCCTGGGTAATAGGTATTCAGAAATACACAGGTCTTTTTATGATGAGATAATGGAATAAACGACGCCCCATTAGGAAAAGACATGGAAGATTTCTTAGAAAAAGCACTGCCATTTTTTATAGAAAATTCAGAAGAGGGCTTCACTCGATACAAATAATCATGGTGGCTTAACTGATCCACTTGTTCATAATACAAACGCAAGAACTCATTGACTTCATCATAGAATCTTGCTTCAACGAGAATAAACTGAGGCCTGTATTTCTCAAAATTCAAGCCTTTTAATACATTAAGTTCATAGCCCTCCACATCCAAAGACAACAGATCAATCGTTCCTGGACATACCTCATCTATGATTGCTTCCAATGTTTTTACAGGGACTTCGATGGAGTAACTATGCGAAATTTTCTGACATGCTAAGCCGGCTCGAATGTGCTCTTCCTGACATTCCTCATTTTTAAGCGCTCCATCTACGACCGACATGAGATCTGCATAGTGAACTAACGCTGTGCTTTCTAAAAATTCAGGTGCAACCAATGCGTAATTGTAAACGCGTGAATTTTTCCTTTGTTTTTTGCACTGTTCATACAGCTCTGGAATAGCCTCTATTAAGATCCCTTTCCATCTTAATGCGTTTTCGAGATAATAGGTGTTACTTTGTTTAAATCCATCATTTGCCCCTGCTTCGACAAAAAAACCTTCTGTAAAATCAAGATACTTCGACAACTTCCTATCTAAATCATTCAATGCAGGCCTCGGAATCGTTGCTCGCTCTTTTTCCAATTGACCGGAGATTGACTCATTGACATTCGTATGTTGTTCTTCGTCGCGAATTTCCTTCATAGAAAAAGAACGCTTGACTGGCTTCCGACATATGGCAAAACACCCTAGTACCGGCTGTGATTCATTCGGGTTATGAAGGTTCCCAATTCCATCATTCATACTGTATTGAACATGGTAATCCCCTTCAATATGTTCAAACCCTGATTTTATGTAAATAGTTTTTAGAGCTTCTGGAGAGAACCGCCAATTATCACGAGTATCATGAATGGGAAACATGAAGGGCACGGAAGTAAAGAGATATCCTCCAGGTCGAAGAATTTGAAAGAGCGCGTGACTACATTCAAAAGGATCAATCACATGCTCCAGCACCGAGACCAGAACCACCGTATTAAAGGCTTCCGAGTAAAATTTGGGCAGGTCTTCAATTCCTGGATCTCCATATTCCGGATTCAGAATTCGATAATGGGAATCAATGAAACTCCATGGCCGAGTGATATTGACATAACGATCAGTTTGATTGACGTGTGGAACAACAATATTTCTTGGCTGCCCATCCAATTGCACGGAGACTCGATGCGCTTTTTTCGCAGAAATATCGTAATCGGCTATACAAGGATTTTCTAATCCTCCGACATCTAATAAAGGTCTCTGAAAATGCAATTCCTCATGAAGTCGCTTAATGACATCAATATCTTTTTTCCACATAACTTAATAAAATATCCTCATCTAGCACTCCAGCGTATTTCTTATCCTGCTACCACTGGAACGTATGTCCTACATCAACAGTCTCTACAATTTTTTCCTGTCCTTGCACCACTGAGTCCTCAGAATCAGTCATCACATGATTGAGGCCATATAACCGTTTTGCTTCTTCTTCTAAATCCGCACGCACCATGGTTCGAATCAATTTCTGAAAAGACATTTTTGGTTGCCAACCCAATTGCGCATTCGCTTTTTGACTGTCCCCAACTAATAAATCTACTTCGGTAGGGCGATAATATCGTGGGTCAAGCTTCACATAGTCCTGCCAATTCAGTTTCACCTCTTCGAACGCGATATTCAGTAAATCCTTGATTGAGTAGTCAATTCCTGTCGCGATGACATAATCATCTGGCTTTTCTTGCTGAAGCATGAGCCACATCGCTTCAACATAGTCCCCTGCATATCCCCAATCTCGTCTAGCATCTAAATTTCCCAAAAATAAATCCTTTTGAATGCCAAGCTTTATTCGCGCTGCCGCTTTCGTAATCTTTCTAGAAACAAAGGTTTCCCCACGACGAGGAGATTCGTGGTTAAAAAGGATTCCATTGCAAGCAAACAAGTTATAGGCTTCGCGATAATTGACTGTGATCCAATAGGAATACACCTTCGCAACCCCATAAGGGCTCCTAGGATAAAATGGGGTCTTTTCGTTCTGAGGAATAGCTTGGACTTTGCCAAACATCTCACTTGAAGATGCTTGATAAAACTTACAGTGAACTTCAGAATCACGAATGGCTTCGAGCAAACGTAAGGTTCCAACACCTGTAATTTCTGTTGTATATTCTGGTATATCAAAACTCACGCGCACATGACTTTGTGCACCCAGGTTATAGATCTCATCAGGCTGTACAGAATCTAATATTTTATTCAGAGAACTGGCGTCATTGAGATCCCCATATATCAATTGCAAACGAGGATTTGGATGCTGCGGATCTTGATAAAGATGATCGATACGTGCAGTATTAAAAGAACTCGAACGGCGCATTAATCCGACAACGGTATATCCTTTCTTTAACAAAAATTCGGCCAAGTATGAACCGTCTTGTCCAGTTATTCCTGTGACAAGGGCCACCCGATCTGAACAGGACTCTGCA
The DNA here is from genome assembly GCA_937139405.1 of uncultured Nitrospirota bacterium. Classification (GTDB taxonomy): domain Bacteria; phylum Nitrospirota; class Nitrospiria; order Nitrospirales; family UBA8639; genus Nitrospira_E. The sequence continues at coordinate 236,813 of CAKZPV010000033.1, read as the reverse complement.
TGCTTTGCATCGTTTTTACGCTTCTTCATACTTCCTACATCGCCCCTTTATGAATAATCCTCTATGGCCTACAAATGCTATGCCATTCTTAGTATCCCTCAAATTAGAATTTGGAAGTTCATCTTCTCTTTGTAAAACCAACTCGGGTCGAATCTTCTCCAATCGGCGCACCTCGACAATAACTGCCTATCGGTTAATTTTACCTATCTCTCTTTTCAGGAACTGCCTCTAAAGGGAAAACATTTGTTTTCAACAGAGAACACGTTTATACAGCAAACTCGGAGATTCCTCAGAAACATACTTCTCAAATCATTCAATGGCTTTCTTCATGCCATCTTCTAAAGCAACCACTCGCGTAAAACCTCATTTCTCTTTTCTTCGGTATGTTGATTCTAGAATTTTGGCATCTCGGCAAAGTTTTCCTCATCGCGCATTTTTCGCGCCATTGTATAAACAGTCAATATACATGCCATAACTAGTAGTAAGGGGTCGGAAGGAAGGAAAACCAAATGATGGCCCAGATAAGGGCGACTGCCCTTAACAATTTATGAAGATTTTTGAGGTGTTATCTGACGATTTGATAAAGCTTTGAGTTGAGAAGGATCGGATGATAAAGCATTCAGATTTTCTTTACGGACGGCTTCGTAAAGCTCTTCTCGAAGAACACGCATAGAAGAGGGGCATTCAATACCGAGGCGGACTTGCCCACCTTTAATTTGCACAAGAACAATCCGGATATCTTCGCCGAGACGTATGGCCTCATCTTTTTTTCTGGTCAATATGAGCATGATGCCTTCCTTGGCTAAGGGATGATCACTTACGGAACTTATCTTATCCGCACGATTTTACACCGATGCTGTTTCGCTCACTTTTGTTGCTTCAGTCCGGGCCGCGTTATCTTCAGGCAGCAAAGAGAATCGCAAAGGAATGGATTCATGTAAGATCAGTTGTTTGCCTTTCCGCGTTCGTAAATTCACGACAAGAGGTGCGCGTAGGTTCGCCGTAGCATGCTCCGGCTGTCCTGTTGGAATCGTCACGACTGCCATAATCAAGACGGGATCCTCATGAGTGATCTCTAATTCTGCGAGTCCTTCATCTGAGACTTCGACTTGAAATTCTGGATTGAGTAGATGCACGTCAATAATGATGAAGGCTAAATTTGGTTCCGTAACAGCCTGAAACCATTGATACTGACAATCCTCTGCCGCATCCAAGACTACAAATTGTTGGACATTCGGAAATCCCACGAGCCCAGCAGGAAAGGTCAGCAAGGTGTCTTCCGACACTTTAATCTCACCACATTGACCAGTTTGAATCGTTACCATGTGTTGTACTCCTAATCATTCTGAAGATTCGACACATAGGGTCCTTGAAACCCCTCTCCACATCTCATTAACTCTGGCTTACAGATAAACAAGCAACGACCGGTGCAGGCTGTTTCAGCGCTTCGGCACACACATGCGCTAACTCATCTAAGTCATAGGGTTTTTGAATAAATCCCACGACTCCTTGATTCAACAATTCTTGCACCGCATGATTTCGATCATAGCCTGTGCACAAAAGCACTTTAATTTCTGGATGAATGCGGCGTAGTTCTGCAAAGCATTCTGACCCACTCATATCCGGCATCACCATGTCCAACAACACCAAATCCACATGCTGTGAAGAATCTTGGAAGAAGTCCACAGCCTCTTTGCCACTCAACCGAATCGCAGTGGTGTATCCCAAAAACATAAGAATCGCTTCAGCGGCCTCAGCTACCGCTTTCTCATCATCAACAATCAACACATGTCCAGTTCCTTCAGAACGTTTCACCGCTACTCCTGACTTCACCTGAGGCTCATCACACAGCACCGAAGGAAGGTACACTCGCATGGTAGTTCCCACACCTGGCGTACTCGTCACCCCAATATATCCATGATGATTTTTCACAATGCCATAGACCATGGCCAAGCCCATTCCGGACCCTTTCCCTTGTTCTTTCGTGGTAAAGAACGGTTCAAAGATATGTGCCTGTAAATCTTGAGGCATTCCCTCACCGGTATCGGTAACCCGTATCACAACATACTCCCCCGCAGCGAGCCCAGGAATCGTGGCTGCCTGTGCAAAAGAAACCTGTTCGTTACTTGTGCAAAAAATTAGCTCGCCTTTGTCAGACATCGCATCAGAGGCATTCACGGCCAAGTTCATGAGCACTTGATACAACTGATTTGGATCACCGACGACCCATGGCTCATCAGCGATGAGATTCGTTTGTAAGGATATTGTTTTCTCTACGGTCCGTCCAAGCAATCCAGTGACTTCTTGAATCACACCATGAATATCCACAGGAACATGATGATGTTTCCCCTGTCGCGCAAAACCTAAGAGTTGAGATGTGAGCTCCTTGCCGCGATGTACCGCTTTTTCGATGACATCCCCTGCCTTCCAAGATGGATTAAACTCATCAACTCGCGCTTTTATCAGACTCGCGTGGGCAAGAATGGCCGTTAAAATATTATTCATATCGTGCGCCACGCCAGAAGCCAACCGACCCACAGCTTCCATTTTTTGTACTTGCCGGAGCTGGTTTTCCAACGTGGCATTTTCATCTGCCATATGCTGTCGAACTGTCATATCTCGGGCGACAAATAAGGTTTGTCGTTGACCATGAAACCGAACGGCTCGCTCCATCATTTCAACAGGAAAATCTGTGCCATCTTTTCGCTGAAGTCTTGCTTCTACCCACTCGGGAAATCCATCCTCAATTTCCACCTCAACGGAAAGACGCGTAGATGATTCGCTTAAGCGATGAGATTGAATGTCACTGAGCAACGTACCAATGAGATCATCAGGCGTATATCCTAATTGTTGAGCTCCACAAATATTGATATGTTGAATCAGACCTTGTTCGTCATAGATCACTAAGACATCTGGAAGCATTTCGAATAAACCTCGAAATTGAGCTTCCGATTCTTTCAAATCGCTCGTCCGTACTTCAAGAAGATGTTCAACTCGAATTAACGCTCGTTCCCAGCGCCATTTCTCACCCAGAGTCATAACTGATTGCGAGTCATAATCCTTGGGCAGATACATCGTAGACCCGTTCGTAAAAGAGGAGTGGCCTGACTCGAAAGATTGACAGCCCATCACTAAGCACAGAGCCTGAGGGTGCTCACGCTTACACATTTCCAAAAGAGCGGGGGTCGGAATGTCAGAAAGAGGATCATCAATGATAATGATGTCAGGCGACGGCACAGATGACGTCGCCTTCATCTGCGCACCACTCTCCCAACCGTGAACCTGCCAACCCCGCTCCGCAAAGACCACACGAAGGCGTTCTATTTCTGAATTGTTCGTAGAAGCTATCCAAACATGAAAGCGTTGTAATGCAACCGGTTCTTCAAGAAGTCGTCGGACTTCCTGGCGAATTCGTATGGGCTCTGCAGGTAAGGATAAAAATGCAGAAGCCCCCATGTCTGTCAACAAATCATCTGCATCGCTCCCGGAATAGGTCGCAGAAACAATTAGCACAGGCGGCACAGATTGCCCTGGTTGGCCCTGCGTATGAAGCAACTCGCAAAACCGCCACCCGTTGATCCCTGGCATATGAAGATCCAATACAATACCATCTGGAATGTGGCCTTCTCGAAGCCACTGCCAAGCCGACTCGGAACATGAAAAGCGGATAATTTGCTCATGATCTTGTTCAAGCAGACTCGCCAACAGATGGAGTTGGACAGGATCATCGTTAATGACAAGCAATGTAGACATACTTATGATTCGCTGGAAATTGGCGACACAAAGATTGGGGTAAAAGCCTCTTCAGCTTCAGAGTCGAATTGCACATGCTGAACAGCATTTCGGCCACTATGTTTCACTCCATACAAAGCACGATCAGCCGACTGAATCAACCGTTCGATGGGAATCGAGTCCGGATCAGTCCAGGTTGTCACCCCTTGGCTGACGGTGACCGTCAAATCGACCTGGTAGAATCGAAACGGTTCCGAGGAAATGGCCAACCGAATGCGTTCAGCCAGACCCTTGGCTTGCGAATCATCGCTATTCGGTAAGACCACTAAAAATTCTTCTCCACCATAGCGTCCGATAGCATCATAAGACCGCAAACAATTGCGCATGCGTCTTGCCACTTCAATGAGCACTTGATCACCCGCAACATGGCCATACGTATCATTCACGTTTTTAAACGCATCAAGATCAGCAAGAATAAGGCTTAAGGGTTGATGCTCGCGCTGCGCGCGGTTAATTTCGTTCAAAAGAGCATCCAATATCGCCCCATGATTGAGAATTTGCGTCAAGGGATCTTGCATCGCTTGAATCCGCAGGGTTTCTCGAGCCGATATCAATTCGTTTTGCAAATCCACAATGCGTTTCCCCGCTCGCAATCGTGCTTCCAACTCGCCTAAATGAAACGGTTTTGTGAGATAGTCATCAGCTCCTGCATCCAGGCCAACAATCAAATCTTCGGGATTATTTCTTCCCGTTAACAAGACAATATAGACATATGGGCAGTCCATTCTAGAACGAATTTTTTGACAAAGGTCAGGCCCATTGATACCAGGCATCATCCAATCTAGGATGGCGACGTTAGGTACCATCCCACCCTCGAGAATTTTCCAAGCAGAAGCTCCGTCCGTACACGAAACCACTTCATGCCCCCATTGGCGCAATCGGTAGACCACCATATGTAGCGTTAACGGATCATCATCAACAACAAGAATTTTCATAATAATCTAAAAATTTGTTTTCCTTTATGAGAAACTGACAATGATGAAGTTGAAAAAATCTACCGAATAAAATTCAATAAACTCGTCTGAAATTGACGAGTCAACGTGGCCATGGAGGCTTCTAAGGTTCCTTGTAGGGAAGCCAAATCCGAAGCCACTTTCGCAATATCCGCATCTTCAAAATCTGATCGAAGGCCTTGGGTATTAACCGCCAATAAATCTAGGCTATCTTTCACCGTATCTAAACGATTCCCATTCGCCCCGAGCGTGGCACGTGCATTATTCACTTGCGCCAAGGATTGATTGAATTGCCCAATCGCTGTGTCAATTCCATCCACATCGTTTATCACTAGAGCTTGGTGAAAGTCTTGAAGATTCTCAAACAAATTGGTTGTCGGTCCTGAAAATACTTGACTACCAGGAATATTCGATTGAACCGTCTGGCCATCTCCAATTTCTAATGCGAGTGCTGCCCCATCACCTTGATAGGAATATCCAACACGAACATTGAATTGGTCGCCTGTCGCTGGTGGAGTACCACCATTCGTAATCGTGACACTGAGTCCATCAAAGGTAAACGCGGCCCCAGACGTATAGGTATTCCCTGTCGAAACAGTTTGACTGGTGGTCAAGTTCAGAATATCGAATTGCGTGGGAGAGGTGAATTGAATTTGATAACCATCAGGTTGTAGCGCAGTCGGAGTCGCCACTGAAGCAGCAATTGTCGCGCCACCTGTATTGGCTGTATTGACTGATCCCGTTGCAGTTCCCAAAACATAAGGTTCCGTTTGCGTCTCATTACCCGCAAACACAAATCGTCCATTCAGTTGCGTATTCGCAATACCGGTCAACCCTAAAATTAACTGCTGCACTTCCTGTGCAGCATTGCGTCGCTCAACAGCCGTATTGGTATCATTCCGCATCCCCACAGCTAATTCACCTGCCCGTTGAAAAGTATTTCCGGCTTGCTCCAACACCTTATCAGATAAATTTAACCGTCCAATTCCCTCATTGACCGTTTGCAAGCGACGCTCAGTTGTCCGTAATATATTGCGAAATTGGCTTATACGTTCTGCGGCAGCTGGATCATCAGAAGGGCGATTCACTCGTTTACCAGAGGAAATTTGTTCACTGGCCGTCGCCATTCCACTACGAAGATTTCCGATAGCCGTTATCAGGGCATCAACTTGTTGACGTTCCGTCACACGCATTTGACCACTCCCATACTTTCTTGTCGTCTGTCCGGAAATACCTGTTTTCTTCTCATATCTCTTGTTTCCAGAAATGATGGTCTTATCGACCCAAGCTTATGACGGTTTGCAATAACTCATCCGCCACGGTAATCATACGGGCGGAAGCTTCAAAAGAGCGCTGAAAACTCAATAAATTTGTCAGTTCTTCATCCAACGAAACTCCGGACACACTTTCGCGAAGACCTTGCAATTGCTCGAATTCAAGCGTCGTGGTATTCAAGAGTAATTCAGCTTCGCGCGTGGCACTGCCCACATTGCCAGTGGTAATCGTGTGATAATCATTCAATGTTAAATTCCCAAGCGTCGATTGCTGATTGGTATGCAGATTCACCAAGGCCAACGCATTAATATTGTTTCCTGGGACACCGAGTGCCGTTGAAGATGCCGCCACTTTGTCGACATTCGTCAAAGCCAGACCAAATCGTTGAGCCGAACCCTGTTGGACATTCACAGCATAGACATCCCCTGTGGCGGCCGCTCCCGTTAACACCACATCAATTCCATCGAAATTAATAGCGACTCCTGAGGTGTAGGACCCTGTCGTGACAGTGGATCCACTGTCCGTATTCACAATGGAATAGGCTGAAGCGCTAGAAAATTGGACTTCATAATTTTGGAACGTCAGCAATGTGGGATCGGTGATGGCCACAGACGTTCCCACGGCTGTACCACTATTGGTATCACGTGCAACGGGAGCTGGTGGGGTTATGGCTGTAAAAAATGAATTCGTTGTCGTGCTATCCAAGGCAAACCCAGCCTCATGCTGTTGGTTGAATTCATTAATCAACGTTGCCGCTAACCGGTCGACACGATCTTGAAAACCTACGACATCAACATCTCTTACCTGAAGCAATCCACCAATTTTCCCACCGCTCAACTTTGAAGAAATGGCAAAAGCACTCCCATTACTTCGTACAAATGCTACATCGTTCATGGGTGGATTATCTGCATCTGGAATCGTAGACAACCCATTGGCATGATTGCCGCCAACAAGTAACTGCCCCCCCACATTGATACCTATACCATCGCGAAGCTGAACTTGTTCAATATCAATCAATTCTGCAAGATCATTAATCAATACGGAGCGTTGATCTCGTAAATCTGGAGCGTTCCGCCCACTCGATTCGGCTTTAAAAATGTCGTCATTGAGCGAGGCTATACGAATTGTCAACCCATTCACCGTCTCCACATGTCGGAGAATTTCTTGGTTCGCATCTAATCGTATTTGACTTAGTGCTTCCGCTTGACTCACAAATACGGAAGAAAGAGTTTGGCCTTTTGCTAGAAGTACCGTCCGTTGAATCGGGCTTTCCGGATTGGTGGCCACATCCCGCAAAGCATTAAAAAATTCAGTCACACTGTGAGAGAGCCCTGAATCATCTGTTTCACTGACAATCCCATCAGCTTGTACCAACAAAGCATGTTTGGCCGTAATAAAACCAAAGTCTTCATTCTCTGCAGTCAATTGGTTTTCCAGAAATGTATCGACCGTCCTTCTGATCTGCCCGACCTGAACCCCACTCCCAATAACCCCCTCTGCTGGCCGAGCATTTTCCAAGACTACTTCTTGTCGAGAAAACCCTTTGGTATTGATATTGGCAATGTTATGGGACGTCGTAGCCAAACCTTGTTGATGAGCTTGAATCCCCGAGCGCGCAATATTAAAAATGTGACTAATTCCAGCCATAATTCTCTTATCCGTGAAGATTGACCGAACTAGGGACCGACGAAAATTGCAAGGCCCCGGAGCCTTGATAGACCGGACCGGTACCTAAGCCCGTATAAATTAAATTGACGGCTTCACGAACGACATGTTGCGTTCGACGAATGAGTGCTTCATTCTTTTTACCCTGTGCTTGTATCTTTTGAGCCAATCCAAATAATTCATGAAAAATGGTATTAGCTTTGAAGGCTTGAGGACGTCGAACATCCTTCAACCATGCTCCAAGTGAGTCACGATTTTCAGACCCGGCAAGATGCTGAAGCAAACTCATCACATGTTGTTCGTATCGACACATCATTTCGAGAACGTGTTCTTTCTTCTCGGTAATATCGGCGACTCCTTCCCGATCCATAGCGAACAAAAGACGTTCCTCTTCACACAGAAGAGATAGAAACTTCTGAAAGACCTCCTGCATCTCTCTTAAGAGGCTTAGCAAGCCATCCCACGTTTCATACGAACGATGTAACACTCGATCTGTTTCCTCTTTTTTTAAGAACCTTAGGAACCCAAGGCATTGAGAATGGTCTCTCGAGCAATGGCATCAGCCAACTGCCCTGGCGTTGCCAATTCCACGCCTAGTGTCAATGCCTGCTGAATACGTTCAACCTTACCTGTTCGAAGATCTGGCAGTTCCGCTGCACGCGTAGAATGCGTGCGAATCTCCTGTGCTAATCGAGACAGATCTACCGCATCGGTAGATCCTTGAGGAACCGGTTTGGTCTGACGAACATCTTTCTCATCATTGGATTTGGATTGAACTTGAAAAAAGAGTCTTCCCAGCTCTCCACTGGGATCAAGGCCCGGTATTGTCATGGCATCATGCCTCCTTATCTTTATGTATCGGAGACAACACCATAAAACTTTACTGAACGCCTTAAGATTTCACAGAAGTCGATGAATTGGAGGGGGAACGAGCCAGATCTTCATTGCGGGCAACTGCCGCTAAAATGTAGTCAGAAAGGCCTATTCCTCCTGATTCAGCAGCACGCTTACCAATTTCTTGGTCATAAAAGGAATAAAACATTTCTCCCATCTTATTTGCCGTCAATTCTCCTTGGGGAACCGTTTCACGCATGACTTTTAACATATAGGATACAAAATACGATTCGAATTCTTGACCAGCTTTCAGCAAATTTCCTCTCCGCCCCAATTGCTCCAACTGTTCTACTTTTGCTCCGGCTAGAGTACCTGTGACATGAGAAGTCTCTAGTGGTCCAATGCCATTCAACATGTGCTATCTCCTATACGCAGTCAATTACGAATCCACCTAAATCAGTTCTAAGTCAGCTTGCAAGGCTCCCGCGGCTTTGGCTGCAGTCAGAACAGCCACCAAATCGCGCGGGGTCACACCGACAGAATTCAAGGCTCTCACCAAATCCCCGAGCGTTACTGACCCATCAACTTGAATCACTCGACTTTCCTCTTCTTCAATCTCAGTTTCGATATCTGGAGTTACGACTGTACTCCCACCTGTACTCGCTCCTCTCCCCAGGGCCAGCGGAGCATTTGGCTGAGAGACATTAAAATCCGTTTGAATCTTGATAGTCAGATTTCCGTGGGAAATAGCCATACTAGCCAACCGAACATGTTCACCCATGACTATGGTTCCGGTGCGTTCATTCACCACCACTTTGGCACTCACATCCACATGCACATTCAGTTTTTCGACAGCCGCAATCATTTGTACAATTTTCCCTTGAAATCGTTCCGGCACAGCAACCTGAACTTGCCCAGAACTCACGGCTGCTGCTAAGTCAGTTCCCATATGTTCATTTATGACGTCCGAGACGCGCAGAGCCGTTGTAAAATCAGCTTGGTGCATGGTCAAAGAAAATTTGTCCCATCTATTCATGTCAATCTTCACAGCCTTCTCCACAATGGCACCGCCTGGAATGATGCCACCGGATTGTTGGTTTTTCACCGTCGTAGTTCCACCTCCGCCAGCTGAAAACCCCGAAGTGGAAATAGGACCTTGGGCAACCGCATAGACCTGTTGATTGGCCGCTTTTAGGGGTGTCAGCAACAGAGTTCCTCCTTTCAAGCTTTTGGCATTGGCTAACGAGGACACTTGGACGTCTAATCTCATCCCAGGTCTGGCGAACGGGGGAAGTTTGGCTGTCACCATCACCGAAGCCGTATTCTTCGTAAGCAATTGATTAGGATCAATTTTGAGATTCACTCCCATGGTATTCAACATTGAGATGATAGCTTGTGCCGTAAATTGTCCCCCAACGACCGAGTCACCAGTTCGATCGAGACCCACAATCAAGCCATAGCCAATTAACTGATTGTCTCGAACCCCCTCAATGGAGGCGATATCCTTAATCCGTGCCGCTTCAGAGGGAGTTGGACTTCCCAACCCCAGACCTAACGGAGAGACCCAAGAAAACACAAGAAATACGACAACGGGCCAGCAAAACCACTCATAGAGCCTTTTATGATAACTTTTCACTTTTTACTTCTCACTTTTCACTTCTTGATCAAAATGGTGTGACCCAGTTGAACACTCGAACCGCCCACCCTGGCGTTTGAACATCATCCACAGCTCCTAGGCCCGTGTAAGAGATGTCGGCATTCGCCACAGCAGATGACAGGACGGTATTTTGTGTATCTAAATCAATTCGACGTACGATGCCCTTTATCATCATGGTTTGCGTTTCACTATTCACCTTCACTCGTCGTTTTCCTTGAATACGCAAATCTCCATTGGGCAAGACTTCCACAACCTGAGCAGCAATCGTCCCTGTTAAGCTATCCTCTCTGCTGGTTGACCCATCTCCCTCAAACTCATTGCTCGAAGTCACATCAGCATTAAAAAGGTTGCGAAAATCTCCTAATAAGTCCTTGATGTCAAAAAAGCCTCCGCTGGCACCGGCTCCAAACGTCGTACTCCTATCCGACTTCGTATTGGCTGTCTTAGATCCACTATGTTGCTCCACAATTTGGACAACGACGATATCCCCAACACGACTCGCTCGCCGATCCTCAAACATATACGCCCGACCATTGTCAGGCTCCCAAAGGGAACCCATATAACTCGCCTCGGGTTCCAGAAAAACTTCAGATTCAGTTTCAATGTGCGGCTGTGTTTTTTGTAGATTTGCACAGCCTGTGAATCCCAACACTCCGATGCTGGCAAAGAGCCACCCAAATAGAAAAAATGTCAACCGCAAAATGTCACTCAAAAGCTCACCTCGACCAGGCCAGGGCTCAGAACCGTAGCAAGCACCTCCCGGCCTGAATTTTTATTTTTAACTAGAATCGTGTCCCCTGATTTCCCTTCGGCCTTGGCCAAACCGACAGCCTGGACCAACAGACCTCCTTGGCGAACTTCAATCATGACACGATCCCCTTTATGGACAAGGGGAGGATCGTCTAACATGATTTTCCTAATAGGCTGTCTCGGAGAAAGAGATCGAATCACTCGTTTCCCAATCACCTCATCTTGCTGAAGAGTAAAATCATGCGTGAGTGATGGCACATCTACCGTCATGAACGTGAGATCTTCTTTCTCAATGATTTCTTTCGACTTGATCCATCGTACAGGTGTCGCCACGATAGCCTGTGCCTTCACATCTCCCACAACATTAATAGTCTTTTGGAATTGCCCATTAATAAATAGTCCGACACGAAAAGATCGACGACCCGTCCGAGCTCCACCAACTAATGGTTCAACCTCTAGACCAACTTTTCCTGCTGAAACAGCCAATGGTTTTTTAGGAAATAAGATTCGCACGCTCACACGATGGTGAGGCCGACCATACTGGCGAGTGAATATGGAATAAATAACCTTCTCAAAATCTTGGGCGTGAATAGACTGTTGCCCTGCACGATCCGATTGACGTTTGGTGGCCAGAGCGCTTTCTACGTCTGGCCACCACCCTCCACCGAGGAACATCACTCCTATGAAGAACAGGATTCTCATCGTTTACCGTCTCAACGTATTCGCCACTTGCATCATGTCATCCGAGGCTTGGATGGCTTTCGCATTCAGCTCATAGGCACGTTGCGCCACTATCATATTCACCATTTCATCAGCGATATTCACATTCGAAGTTTCTAGAAACCCTTGCTGAATCAAACCAAATCCTGAGGAAAAGCCTGGGGTCCCTTGTTGGGCCGGGCCAGAAGCCGTACTCTCTGTAAACAAATTATTTCCTTGTGCAATCAATCCAGAAGGGTTATTAAATCGCACGAGTTGTATTTGTCCCACTTGGGTAGCTTGAGTCGCACCAGCCTGTAGAGCCGAGACCGTACCATCTTGCCCAATATTCAATGTCAACGTTCCATCAGGAATCGTGATATTTGGAACAATGAGATCCCCATCGCCAGTCACCACATTACCTGTACTATCACTTTTAAAAGATCCGGCTCGGGTATACATGGTCGTACCATCTGGACGTTGCACTTGAAAAAATCCCGCCCCATCAATGCCAATATCCAATTCATTGAATGTTTGTTTTAAACTTCCTTGCACATATTCTTTTGACACAGTCACAGGCCGAACACCGAGTCCCACTTGTATCCCCACCGGAAACACTCCAACATTTGAAGCGCTCGCTCCAGGCACCCGCGAAGCTTGGTACAACAAGTCCGCAAATTCTGCGCGACTACGCTTAAACCCCGTGGTATTCACGTTAGCCAAGTTATGAGCAATGGTGTCAATATTGAGTTGTTGGGCAAACATACCCGTGGAAGCCGTCTGCATCGCTCGAATCATAAGTAACCCTCTCTATTTATTTTCACAACAATCTCCTTAGTCGTAGCCCCAAATCTCTCGTTCCTCTTCGCCTACGTTCCGTCTGTTCAGTCCTTACTTTTTACGTCCGACTTTTCACAACTTATCCTTGGACTCGACCAGCTTGAATGGCTTGACTTGCCATTTCATCCATCGCTTGAATGGCTTTTTGCATTTGTTCATATTCCCGAGTGACTTTAATCAGTTCCACCATATCCAACGAAGGATTCACATTGGATTTTTCCAACATGCCTTGATGCACCATGGTCCCACTCGCTGGGGTTGGTTTTAAGGGAACCGTCCAATATAAATCGCCAACTTTCTCAGTGGTTTTCCCCTCCGGAATTTGATCAAGTCGCAATCCCCCAACATCAACATTATTCACACTGACATTTCCTCGATTATCAATGACAATTTCTCCTGGCGGAACTTTAATCGGGCCTTTTTTTCCTAGCAAAGGATCTCCATTATGGGTGAGTAAATTCCCATTGGCGTTGCGATGGAGTTTTCCGCCACGATAGTAACGAAGTCCTTCTGAAGTTTCAGCCACTAAAAACCCTTCCCCTTGTAATGCCACATCTAAAGGGGCTCCCGTATGAGCTAGAACACCTTGGGAGCGATCTGAGGGCAATCCATCAATGACAGGAAATAAATCTATGCCCGCTACGGAAGGACCAGAGACTTGACCAAGAACAGTGCCAAAAATTGGCTTATCCTTCTTGAACCCAGTCGTCTGTAAATTTCCGATATTATGCGAGAGGACCTCCAATCGACGTTCAAGAGCCAGAGCCCCTGCGAGGGGTGGATAGATACCACGATTCATAGTTGCCTCCTTCCATGCGTTCAATTCGATTTGTGCAACGCATGTGCCAAGGCTTCTTCAAGGAAGTTAGCTCTATTGCGCAATCGCATGAGTGGCCTCATAGGAATATTCGTACTAGATTCTTTGTACAAATGGGAAAAACGAGAGAATTGTTTGGCACTTTTTGCCTAACGTATGGTGATTACTGAACTGAGAAGGAGAAAGAATTTTTCGATACTCTCTAAAAGACTATCGGCAGAACTTTCCCTATGTGCAGAAAGCTGCCTACTCGAGTGACCAAAAAAGTGAAAAGAAAGGCGTGAGAAACAGGAAAGGCACAAGACAGGACGAAAAATTCGTAGCTCTCTGCTTTTTCCCTCTCTTCTTAATTTCTCAAGGGAGAAAGGGATGAGATTCAGAAGCACGAGGGTTGGTGTCACGCAAGACGATCAACTCCACGCGACGATTCGCGGATTGTCCTTCCACTGTGGAATTCGACTCAATGGGGCGAGTACCCGCAAAGCCCGCTGAGGAAAAACGATCCGCTCTCAATTGATGATGTTCAGTGAAATACCGAATTATCGCATTTGCCCGGCCAGTAGAGAGATCCCAATTGGATGGGAATTCAGCCGTTCTGATAGGTTGATTGTCCGTATGGCCTTCGACTGCAATCGAATTAGGAAGATCTCTGACCAATCCGGTAATCAAATCAAGAAATTCTTTCATCTGAGGAGTAATCACCGAATTCCCGCTACCAAAGAGAGTATCATCAGCAATCTGAATGCTGAGTCCTCGTTCGGTTGATGTAACTTTTACACCTTTCGGAACTTTAGCCGTTGCAATCGCGTTGGCTACTTTCAGGTAGGATCGAGCGTTGTCTTGAGATTTTGGACGATCTTTCACCACAATCTGCTGTTTTTTCGAAATCGGCAGATTCATCATAGAAAGATCACCGATAGCTTTTGTTTTTGAAAATGAACTGGAGAGGGAATCACTTAACACACGATATTTTCCCTCATTAACCGAGGATACTGAATACATCACCACAAAGAAGGCAAACAGAAGAGTAATGAAGTCGGCATACGAAACCAACCACCGTTCCATATTTTCATGTTCTTCATGCTTTTTCTTCATATAACAACTCGATTACCACAGCAACGATAAAAGCCTCTTTACTTCTTTTTTCTCTCAGAACTTGGTAAAAATCCACTCAGTTTTTCTTCAATCATTCGTGGGTTCTCTCCTTGCGCCACGCTCATCAGCCCTTCAACAACCATCAGCTTCCCGGCAATGATATCTTTGGCTTTTATTTTAATTTTACTCCCCATTGGCAGAAATAACAGATTTGCCATTCCCACCCCATAAATGGTCGCCACAAATGCAACAGCAATTCCACCGCCTAAGGCTGACGGATCAGCAAGGTTTTCCATCACATGAATCAAGCCCAACACTGCACCGATGATCCCCACACATGGGGCATAGCCACCAAACGCCTCATAAACTTTTGCATAGGACGTATATTCATCTTCAATCACGCTCACTTCTACTTCAAGAATTTCACGGATTTTAGGTGGCTCCGTACCATCCACCACAAGTTGGACTCCTTTCGCCATAAAAGGATCGGCAATATTCTTCATCTGTCCTTCTAATGCCAAAAGCCCCTGTTTGCGACTCACATTGGATAACTCCACAACCTGAGTAATCACACCTTTCATATCAACAGACACATTGCCAAAAACCATTCCCGCACTACCCAAGGCTTTCATAAAAATAGAAAGCGGAAACTGGAGCATCACGGCCCCTATTGTTCCTCCAAAAACAATTAGAAACGCAGTAAATTGTAGAATTGAACTGAGATGACCACCTTCTAAATGTTGTCCACCCACAATCGCCCCAAGAGCGATAATTATTCCTAGTACTGATAAAATATCCATCGTGCTTAGCGTTCCTTAACAGACAACTCCAATATCAAATAGTAATTCCAAATCCAACAAGATCAACAAACGTCCTTCTACTCGACCGACACCTTTATGAAAATCATCAGCTCCACCTCGACCGGTGGTAGGAGGCGGTTCAATGAATTCTTCTGGCAATCGCAAGACCTCTTCGACCGAATCTACAATAAAGCCCAAGATCAAATGTCCAACCTCCACAACCACAATGCGCGTATCCTTTGTCGGGTCGACCGACGACACCCCTAAACGAGTGCGAAGATTGATGATTGGAATGACTTTTCCTCTAAGATTCACAACTCCTTCTACATAATGAGGGGCATTAGGGACATGAGTGATTTCAACCATACGAATGATTTCTTGCACACCCAGAATATCAATGGCATATTCCTCTGGGCCTAACCGAAAACTAACAAGTTGCAACACATCACCACTTCCCTCGTACGTCTCATCATGAGGCACAGCATTCATTATGGCAGTCATGGATTATTTCCTCTCAAAGGCTAATATTCTTCAACATGCTTGGATCAATGTAAAAAATCTTTTGAATCTGACATCTTGAATTATCTGTTCACTACACAGACGGAATCGACAGCCTTTACCAACGCTCCCCCTAATTGAACATCAGGTAGCACAGCATCTGCCACGCCAGCTTCGGCCACAGCTCGTGGCATACCATAGATCAAAGAAGTGGCTTCATTTTGAACCAACACTCTTCCTCCACATGCTTTAATCTTTTGACTTCCAACCAAGCCATCATTACCCATTCCAGTGAGAACAAGACCGACCGTCGATTGACCAAACTGTTCTGCTGCGGAAACCATGGCACAATCGATTGAAGGCCGATAGGGAAGATCTTGTGATTCAGATTCGATAGTAAGGATGGCTCGACCATCAGACGTACGTGTCACCCTCATATGATGATCCCCAGGAACCACAAAGCCCATTCCAACTTGCAATTCATCACCATTTTGAGCTTCTCGGATGGAAAAGGAAGCCAGCGCATCCAAATTCTCTGCAAACACTTTCGTAAAAAACTTTGGCATGTGTTGAACAATGAGAAGCGCAGCTGGAAACGATGCCGGCAAATCTCGAATAATGGCTTTCAAAAGATTGGGGCCTCCTGTTGACGCCCCGATAACAGCAAGAGGAAAATCGCACATCGCTGTTGTTTCAGAGCCCTTATAATGTGGCGATTCCCCAACTAAACTCATAGACGGCATAAGATTGTCGCGCGCAGGGACATGTAACGACACATCATAAGCATGGGCTTCGCTACGGATTCCTCTATGCCGAATCGTGTGGATGCTAAATCTCGCCTGAAAGGCTTCCAGAACTTTTGCATGAAGCAATTCCTCAATCGCTCCAATACCGGATAGATCTTGATTCATTGGTTTGGCAATGAAGTCCACGGCTCCACGTTCGAGAGCTTGGAGCGTCACTTCAGCTCCTTCTTCCGTCAGCGCGCTCACCATAATGATTGGAAGCGGATCGTGAACCATCATATGATCGAGGACCTCCAAACCATTCATGCCGGGCATCTCAATATCGAGAGTCATGACATCAGGCTGAGTCCGCAAAGCTTGAGCAATGGCATCTCGCCCATTCATCGCCGTTCCAACGACTTGGATACCAACACATTTCATCAACATCATGGAAAGCATGTTACGCATAAATACCGAATCATCAACCACCAATACTCTAATAGCCTGATCGTTTTTACTCATTGTCGTCCGTCAACTATTCTTACTCTGAAATATCACACGCACAAATATGCATGAATGTCACACATCTCTATGAATTCTCTATTAAATCCACGTTGTAAATTCTTGTGGCTCCAATCTCTACTCTGATAGGGTAAAAATATTATTCGTCTATTGATTTTCATAAAGGATTCATCATTATGGACAGACCTGCTAGTTCTCAAGCTGATCGCTTGATGCTTGATGCGAAAAAAGCCATTCTCCAAGCACAACACCAACGTTTTCAAGACCTTCAACGTGAAGAACGTTGGGATGATGCATGGAAACAACTGCATGTCACCTTGACCTGCGCAGCGGACCTGTTGAAAGATTCTGTCGGCTTGCTTGAAAAGGTCGTGAATCAAAAAAATCAACTTCCCCCCCCTTCATCAACTCCTTCTGAAACTCCACATTCTCTTGAGTAATTTGACTCAAGAGTCGCAATCTTCAACAAAATCTAACGCCTATGGATGAGGTCAACATGAGCCTCATCCACTTACACTTTGAAGGCACTCACAGTCTTCTGCAGATCGTCGGCTAAGGTACTTAATTTATGACAGGCTTGAGCTGACTCTGCAATGCCACTCGACGTTTCCCGAGTCGTTTGTGTCATTGATTCTAAGTCACTCGCAATTTGCCGCGTCGCATTGGATTGCTCTTCCGCAGCACTGGCGATTTGTTGAATCATGCCAGCGGTTGAATTAATCATCGAATGAATCTGCGAAAGAGCCTCTCCAGTCTTATTGGCTAATTCCACGCCTTGTCCAACTTGATTAGTACCTTGATCCATTGAAGCCACCGCACTTTTAGTGTCCTGCTGAATTTGCCGAATCATATCCCCAATTTCTTTGGTTGCTTTGGTCGTACGCTCGGCTAATTTCCGCACTTCATCCGCAACCACAGCAAAACCTCGGCCTTGCTCACCAGCTCGAGCGGCCTCTATAGCCGCATTGAGGGCTAACAGATTTGTTTGATCGGCAATATCCTCGATCACGCGAACAATTTCTCCGATTTGATCTGATGATCGTCCTAACGTGGTAATAATATTCGCCGCCTGCACGACAGCTTCAGAGACCTGCTGCATCCCTGACACGGTTTGCATCATGACTTCCTGCCCACCTCGAGCAGTTTCCGCAGTTTCTTGCGCAATGCGTGCGGCTTCAGTAGAGTTGCGCGCAACATCCCCTGCCGTCATAGTCATTTCTTCAACTGCTGAGGCAGATTGAACCGCCCGTGCTTCCTGCCCTTCTGCGGCACGGACAACATTATCAGCCGTGGATGACAACTCAATGGTTGAGTTGGCTAACCGATTCGTTGCTTGATTCACTAGCGAAACCGCACCATGCATTTTTTGAATAAAAAGATTAAAATCTCGTGCCAAACTAGTAATTTCGTCTGATCCACTCCCAACCGGTACCCGCTTCGTCAAATCGCCTTCACCTTGAGCAATATCGTGAGAAATTTCCGCCAATGCATGAAGTGGCTTTAAGACAAAGAGATGCATAAGCCAATATACCGCCACCAAAAATACTGCAATGATCGCAATCATCCATATCCCTGAATGCACGACGGAACTCTGCATGGAGGCTTGTGCATCAATCATGGGTATCGCCACGGATAGCATACCTACCACATCACCTAGTTTTTTCCCTGCATGGCAATTCACGCAAGCCTCAACCGAAGCTCGATCAGCACTCGCTCTCAGAAACGTTGGCACTCCATTAATCATCTGAACGTCACTCACGTTATCGGCACCATTATTGATCAATTTCATTGCCTTGACTTCAAACGCATCCTTGGGAGCATTGGTAGGATTCATTGGCTGATCGCTCACCAACCGAGATTGATAGACTCCACGCTCAGCTAGTTCTCGTCCAATTTCTTGAGTTGCCGTAGCCGGAAAGGGAATGGCTACTGGATCGCGATTATGATCCCGAGCCACATGGAGCTGCGAGCCAAAAGGAGTTTTTTTCATTTTCCCAACATAGTTTTTTGCGATATAGGCTCGTGTGACTTCAATTTGAGATTGAATAATTCGCCCTTCTTCTTCTAAGGAGGCTCGCAAACGTCCCTCTTCTTGCTGATAAATACCCCAAAGACCACAAAGGAGTAAGGCTGTAGCTAACATGCCAAGAGACAGAATAAATTTTGGTCCAATCCTCAAATTTCTCATATGTGTTCCCCGCTTGAAATGTTTCACCGACTTCCCTACAGATTTATCCTTTTAAGGTAAACCGACTCAGCGATGTTTGTAAGTCTGCTGCCAATCCAGCAAAATGTTGTGTAGCTTTTGCCACTCCCTGCACATGTCCTTCATTTTCTTGGCTCAACTGAGCGACCTGATGAATACTCGAAGATAATTGTCCAGAGACATCAGACTGTTGCTTCGTTGATTCCGCAAAATGTTGAATCATCTCCACCACTCGCTGGACACCATTCACAATTTCAGTCAGACGAATGCCTGCTTCCCGAGCCAAACGCATACCGGTGTGGGCTTCTTGAGTGCCGGCTTCCATTGAATGGACCGCCTCATGCGTACCTTCTTGGACAGATTCAATAACGGTCGCGATTTCTTTCGTCGCTTTACCCGTTCGTTCCGCGAGTTTCCGGACTTCGTCCGCCACCACGGCAAAACCTCGGCCTTGGTCTCCTGCCCTTGCAGCCTCAATAGCCGCATTCAAGGCCAAAAGATTTGTTTGCTCTGCAATATCTTCAATCACTCCGATAATATCTCCAATCTCTTGAGAACGTTGTCCTAACGTTTGAATGCGACTCGCTGATTCCTGCATTCGACTTGAGACTGACTCCATGCCATGAATTGAGGAAGACACAATTTCTCCCCCTCGCACGGCCGATTCATTCACCTCGGTTGCCGTAGAGGCCAATCCTTGCGTATTCCGAGCCATCTCGTCGGCCGTGAATGCCACTTCCTCAACAGAGGTGGCCACCTGAGTCGCCTGATTCACTTGCGCCTGGCTTACTTGGACGACTTGGCGCCCAACAATCGACAAATCATCTGAAGCTTGTGATAACGAATGGGCGACCTTTTGAGTTTGGAGAAGCATTCCATTCAATTGATCTAACAAATGATTCAATGCCTCTCCCATTTGTCCCAATTCGTCTTGTGTCGTAATGGGTACTCTTTGCGTTAAATCCCCACTAGAGGCTTGGGCTGCCACTTCCCAAAATGGCTTTAGGCGACCGATCACTTTCCGCCCCATAACAATCCCGATAGGAATAACCATAAGCAAACCCAAGAACATTTCTCGTAGTGTTTTATTCGTAATGTCACTAATTTGTTGGAGTGCTTCTTCTTCTGGAATTTGCACGAGGATCGACCAATGTAGGCCTTTAAATCCTTGACCTCCTTGAAGATGACTAAAACCGATCACTTGCATGCCTTGTTTGCCAGGATGGAAGTTATGAGAAAATCCTGATTTCCCCTGAACAGCTGATTGAGCCGCATCTAATCCGATTTGAGCGAGATTAGTCCGAAACAACACATTCTCAAGATCATGAATCACGGCTTCATTCTGATGAACGGTTGGTGCATATTCTAAGATCGTAAACCCTTGACCATTTTGCAAAGTCAATTCTGCCCCAGGAAATCCAGACTTCTTTAGACCTTGATACGCTTGTTGAATAATCTTTTCGACCATGGAATATTTCAACCGCTGCGTCCAATAACCGATAATTTCACCATGGTCGTACAAAGGAACAGAGAAACCAACAGTTAGGGCGTTCTCATTAGGAAAAATCGATTTAACATATCGATCCACCGCAACGTCCTCCACAAACACGTCCGAGTCACCTAAAGAATGAGCCGAACCGCCTTCAGAAAGTGTTCTACTTTCTTGTTGTTGAAGCGCTTGAAACCAAACCGTTGAGCGAAAGTTTTTTCCATACAACTCTTCCGTCCGAATCAAGTGCCCTTGACTATCTCGATCATTCACCGCAATGAGCTGGCCTTCATGATCCACCACTTGTATTAATGAATACGCGCTAGACGATTGAACATATTCATTCAGGACTTGAACTAATTCATTCGACATATTCCCTGGCTGATACCACAATGTCCGGTCCCGAAAAATCCGATTCTGACTCATGGTCTTGGCATCACCTGAACGCTCGCCGAGATACTGTTCAAGATTATAGGAGAGATGGTCCGCTACTGATTGATATTGCATACCAACACCCTCTTCCAAAATCCCTACGGTCTTGTAAAGGGAGTAGACTTGAACGCTCAGGGGTATAAGAGAAAAGAAAACAAGAATCGAGACAAGCTTGCTGGTCATACCGATGTTCCGAAAAATATGTATGGACATATGTATAGCTTCCGTCTGGTTATAATCGCACGCTCTTGCATTCGACCGAACAACAAATCTTGAACAATTTATCTCCTGACCGAATCATCTCACTCTCATCCAACAACGGATTCAACATGCGTTCGCCCGATGTGCTTGATCAATTTATCCCGAAGTTCTGCCGGTTGAAATTTTCCGACATAATCAGTGACGCCCAGCGATTTACCCTTTTCGACATTGCATTGGCCCGAAAGCGAAGAATGCATCAAAATAGGTAGGCTTTGCAGACGCGAATCTGCTCGAATATGTTTCGTCAGAGAAAAGCCATCCATTTCCGGCATTTCAATGTCGGTAATGACTCCTGACAAGAAATCATGAATGGATTGCCCTGCATCTTCGGCGGCTTCAGCAAACTGCTGCAAACGGGCCAATGCCTCTTTTCCAGTTTGAGTTTCTTCCCATTTCATCCCTAAACGTTCCAAAGTTTTCATGATCTGCTTTCGAGCCACAACAGAATCATCTGCAATAAGAACGCGCTTTCCGGCTAGCTCTTTTACCATTTCAATCCCAACAAAAACTTCCTCATCCGCATGAGGATGCAATTCCGCCAACACTTTTTCCACATCCAGAATGAGTACCATCCGACCATCTTCTAGTTTGGTAACTGCCGTAACAGCACCATGACGACTAGACTGCACCATGACTGGCGGAATTTGAATACGTTCCCATGACATGCGAATAATTCGATCAACACCCCCAACAAGAAACCCCTGTTTATGATCGTTATACTCCGCAATAATCAGTTTTGTTCCTTCTAGATTCATAGGACTCAAACCAATGGCTTGAGCCAAATCAATGAGCGCGATATTTTCTCCTCGAAGATTGACGAGTCCCAAAATTCTTGGATCAGAATCAGGAATTTTCGTGACTGGAGGCATTTTCATGACTTCTCGAATCTTGAATACATTAATGCCATAAATCTCATTCGTGCCAAGATGGAACATCAACAGTTCCATTTTATTGGCTCCAGCTAAACTCGTTCGCTGATCAATCTCTGCCATCCATTTTGCCATTACATGCTCCTCTTATAAGTGAGAAGTAAGGAGTGGAAGGCCAGAAATCGGCAGAAGAAATATTCTGATTTTTCCCTTTTGCCTTTTCTCTTGCTTTTCACTTCTGACTTTTCACTTCCCACTTTTACTCTTCACTCCAGATTCTATGATCACATTGAAGCAAATGACGACCCAGGCACATTCTTTACTAAATCTGCCATATCTAAAATCAGCACAACTTTTCCATCTCCAGTGATCGTCGCGCCAGCCACACCTTGAACATTAGCCAAAAAGGCACCTAATGATTTGATCACCACTTCTTCTTGGGCCCGTAAGCGATCTACCACAACTCCGAACCGTTGAGCGCCTATAGCCACCACCACCACGTAGCATTCGTCAGTTGTGCGTTCATGAGGAACTTGGAAGGTTTGAGCCAGATTCAACAACGGAAGGATTCGCTCTCGAAGATTTAAAACAGCATGACCATTGACACTTTTAATATCTTCTTTCGTGACCTTCACGGCTTCAACCACCGAAGCTAGAGGAACCGCAAAGGTAGCATTGCCCACTTCAACTAACAGGGCTTGGATTATGGCCACGGTTAAAGGAAGCTTAATGGTCACCTGGCTCCCGCGACCGGGCTCGGAATCTAATTCTAAACTGCCATTCATTCGGCTAATATTGGTCCGAACCACATCCATCCCAACACCGCGTCCGGACAAATCACTCACCTGCGCAGCAGTACTAAACCCTGGCAGAAGAATAAGGTTCATGATGTCTCGAGGACCCATACTTGAAAGTTCAGCCTCGCTAACCAATCCTTTGTCCAACGCATTTTTTGCAATCTTCTCCACTTGCAAGCCACGCCCATCATCTTCAATACGAATGACAATACTATTGCCTTCATGATAAGCCGCTAACCGCACAGAGCCTTCAGGACTTTTCCCCGTTCGTTTGCGTTCTTCTACTGTTTCTAAACCATGGTCCATAGAATTCCGCACCAAATGCACCAAAGGGTCACTCAATTCATCAGCCACCGATTTATCAACTTCAGTTTCTTCGCCGACAAGGTCTAACCGCACCTGCTTTCCTAATTTACTGGATAGATCCCTAACTAAGCGGGGAAACCGTGAAAAGACCTTCCGAATAGGAACCATTCGAGTCTTCATCACTGCTAACTGTAAATCCGATGTCACGATATTAAGCTGCGCAAAGGCTACACCCAACTCACGGATAATTGGATCCGTCTCATATTTTTCTTCAAGGCCATATCCAAGCTTCATCAGTCGATTGCGCCCCAAAACTAATTCTCCAACTAAATTCATGACTTGATCCAGTCGCCTGGTCTCGACTCGAACGGTCACATCTTCTTCTTTTCCTGAAGATTTAGCCGGTGAAGAAGAAGCCGCCTTTGCTGTCCGTGAAGCCGCCTCTTGCATTTTATTCAATACTTCAGAAAGTCCCGGTGCACTTTCGAACACAGGCACAGATGCCTCAATAGCCACAGGAGGCTCGACTTGAACGTCCTCTTCTGACTGTATTGTTTTCCCATCAGAGGCTTCGTTGGCTACAATTTCCGACGTTGGCGTCGTTTCAACAGATGGCTCTGTCACTGCAGGAGGAGGACTTGTCACCGCCGGAGCAGCGGGCATGAGATCCTTGAGGTCATCAGCGCTATCCATTGTGAGCGTCAATTTGTTCACAATTAATGCTGTATCGACATGCGAATCTTCTCCAGTCTCTCGAATATCCGCATGTAAAAGCTTAACAGCATCAACCGCTTCCAGAATGATATCGATAATAAAAGGCGACACACTCATTTCCCCTTGCCGCAATTTATTCAATAAGCTTTCGCCTTGATGTGCAACTTCAACCAAATGCGTAAACCCAAGAAATCCTGCTGATCCCTTCATGCTATGCATACAACGAAAGATCTCATTCAAGAGATCGGCATTTGTGGGCTCGCTTTCTAGCTTGACAAAATGTTGGTCAAGCGCCTCTAACATTTCCGAGCTTTCGGCGAGAAAATCGCTTAGTATCTCTTGCATTTCATCGTTCATAGATCACCTTCTTCAACCCCATAGGCACCATGCATCAGATCACCCTCACATATGCGATCGCCGCATCACGAACGTCCGAATTCAGATAAAATATCATCCACAAGATCTTGTTCAAGTGCCGTCGTTTGAGAGGCTTCCAGTTGGCGAAGCATCTCATCTCCACGTCCCCCGTCTTTTCCCCCTGTCCCATCCTTCTTTTTCTTGATGCCAAACACGACAACGAGCTTAAGTAATTTGTGTTGGACGTCGTTCAGAATGGTCACCAGCTTGGCAACCCGTTGTGCCACAAGATCTTGAAACGACAAAGCCACATGAATATCCGTCAGACGGCGCTCATCCGCATTCACCATTTCAAGCAATTGTTCAAGATCTCTTGCATGTTCACTGCCGAGGTGTTTCCGTAATTGCTCAAGAGCCATTTGCATCACTCCACGATTCGTTTCAATTGCTTCGGTTAAGGCCAACACCCGATGCGTCCCCTCTTCTGTCAACTTGGCTAAATCATTCAAATGCGCAGTCGCTTGAGGAAGTTGGTCAGACGTGGTCGTAACAGGTGATTCCATATCCCGAACCGTACTGGTAATCATCTCGACATATTTAGTAAGTTCAGCCAATTCGTTATTAATTGAATGATCTTCTTCTGGCGTATCGACATCGTCTGACTCTATATCACGGTCTACCAACATAGATTTCTCCTTCATCCATTGAGATCAATACCATTCACTGGCAATCGAATTTAAGCTTTGGCTGTTTTAAGATTGGCGAAGATTTTCTCTAATTTTTCCTGTAGGGCTTCAGCGGTAAAGGGTTTCACTACATAGTTGCTGACCCCGGCTTGAACCGCTTCAATAATATTTTCTTTTTGGGCTTCCGCAGTCACCATTAAGAATGGGAGATGCTTCAGATCTGAGTCGGCACGCACTGCCCGCAACAATTCAATGCCTTGCATAACTGGCATATTCCAATCCGACACCACTAAACCAATGCCCGCATCCGCAGCTTTGAGTTTATTCAACGCATCTTGCCCATTTTCGGCTTCAACCATGTCTGAAAACCCAATTTGTTTGAGCACATTCTTCACGATCCGCCGCATTGTCGACATATCGTCAACTACTAAGACTTTAAGACTGGTATCAATCATACTCATGCTGAACTCCTTACCACTCAGAGCTAGACTCCCCTCTGAGAGTTTCCCTGAAAATAATTAATAGATGTACAATGAACTGATCACAATTCAAAAGTAATAAACACATGCGGTACAGAGAAATTCGGTCATTTCAATCGCATTCTTTAGATGTCTGTTCGAAAATGTTTCTTTGCGAATGATTGTTTGATCAGTCCATCTGATTTTTCTCGGTAGGATTGATTTATGGCGGATAACTGATACTCGTAAGCACCGAAAAGGAAATCGACGAAGAGCTTTGGCAACTCATTCACAATGAGATTCGAGGCAAGTGCATGGCTCATGAGGTTACGTACGTAAAAGAAAAGACATGAATCAGGCCCTTCCGCGCACATAACTCAGATATAGTAGAGACTGGCAGGCAAACGGTGAGAAACCACTTTGACCGACGCCCCAGACTGAGGCATCCTCTCCTCAGAATTGGGACCGTCGATGAGTATGCTTGAGGCCTCGAATCACGCAGCTGTGATATAAAATTCAAGGAATCGATATGATAAGGAAGAGGCGATTAATTCAAACTAAACCGGTCACGACTGCTATTTCCGACAGCCGCCCCAACCATTGATTCATCGGCTCCAGCATTTTGAACCCAGGCTTCAATTTCTTCCCGCACAAATCGCCAATGTTTCCCAACTTTATGACCAGGAAGTCGGCGTTCACGCGCTAATTTGTAAATAGTCGACTTCGGCACTTTCAAGAATGTGGACACTTCACTTAACGTCAGCAAATCTTTCATCGTAATACCCTCATTAGAGTTTGGCCAATAATGTTTCACGTATCGGACTGATATTTTGAAAACTTAAGACTTTTTTGCAGATACTAGAAATTTTGTTATCTCTAATCTCCAAAAACCCAGTGAAAAATAGCCAATAATGAGAGAGCAATGGAAAATAATAAGAGAACATTTCAAAGCTCTTGTTATCTTTCACGCCACTCATTACTTACTCCTAACTACTTATTATTGAATTTTCACTTCTTTCTACTTTCTAACAGTATTTTCCTAAATAATGTGGATAATGCTTTCATCTCATGTTCCATTTCTTCAAATTCATGTTGAAGCACCGCAAACAAGGCCACAGACGCTTCGACTTCAAGCCGCTCTGCGACGGCGGCCTGGCGAGAGGCGTTTAAGGCAAATAACGAACCTTTCAATTGATGTATATGACGTTGGACTTCTTGCCGATTCTCGGAAACAATGGCTTCTCCTAAGCTCTTTATTACACGAGGGCCAGTTTCCAGAAAAATTTCAAAGAGCGAATGTAACAAGGCTTCATCGCCTGCCAAGCTCTCCAGGACTGCCGAATAATCGTAGAGCTCACACAGTGCCTGCTGGTCTTCCACGTCATGCACCACCGTCAGAGGTTGAACGGTGTGATCCATGTTCAAATTCTTCTGTAAACAAGCCTTCCCTGATGAAAGGTGTGACACTCCAGCTCGAACCCCATACCCAACCCATCGCTCAAGGACGTGAGCCAAATCCTGCAAATGAAAAGGTTTGCCTATACAATCATCCATCACCTGTTCCCAACGAGAGGGATTCCGATCAGAATGCCCGTGAGCCGTCATGCCTACAATGGGAAGACGTGCGCAAGGAAGAGCCTTTGCTTCATCTGGATTGTGATGTAACAAACTCCTCGGTTTCAGGCGATGCGCATTTTCTAATTCTCGAATAGCTCGAGCTGTGTCAAAACCATCCATCCCAGGTATTTCCCAATCCATCATCACGACATCGACCGGATGTTCTTGAACTAGACTCAGTGCCTGATTCCCTGATTCAGCAACATAGACCTCGCAACCCAATTTCCTGAATAACCCAGCAGCAACTTTTTGATTGACTGGATTATCGTCAACAATCAAGATTGAAGGACCTAATTTTTCATCATGATGATTGTCGCCTTGAGACCAATGTTCAGCATGGACCTGTTCTGAATCACACTGTGAAATATCACACTCTTCCTCTTTATCAATCACATTCTTGTCCACAAGCCCATTCAATGAATGAAACAACGTGTTATACAATTGCTCGCGATGAATGGGTAATGTAATCACATCATCAAATGTGAAAGATGAGTCTGCCATGCCATTCCGCAACCAAAAAGGTGTCAAATTCCATATTTTTACATTCGTGAGGAAAGATGACCGCACAGCCTTGAGCCATGATCGCCAGGCTTCATCGCTCGCTTCTCGCCCCATAATGACTCCCAACACATCAGAAACGGAGGGTTGTTTATGTTCTAAAAATTCCACCGCGTCCCTTACGTGCTCAACTCGGACTACCCGCATACCCCGATCGTTCAAATAGCGAGACAGGACGTCTGTCGAAGCATCCGACATAGAGCACACGAGAATATCTTGATGATTACTTAATGTCGGCTCAACTGGCATATCCACAGACATCGAGGAAAGCAAGAAAGGAAGGTCGCACCAAAAGGCTGTCCCAATTCCCATCTGACTCTCAACTCCGACGGTTCCATTCATCAGTTCTGCCAATTGTTTACAAATCGCCAAGCCCAATCCTGATCCACCAAATTTCCTACTCATAGAACTATCGGCTTGCGTGAAGACTTGAAAGATTTTCCCTTGAACAGACTGAGATATTCCAATCCCCGTATCTCTCACGGTAAAACGCATGTGGCCATCCGATGCCGACCCATAGGGTCCAGTGCGCGTTACGTCAGCAACAATGACTGTTTTCTCACAAACAGGGAGCCATGCGACTTCGATCAGCACAGAACCATGACTCGTAAATTTGAGGGCATTTGAAACAAAATTACACAAAATTTGTCGCAACCGATGCGGATCACCTAAAAGATTTGAAGGAACCGTGGGTGACACATAGGCGGCCAAATCCAATCTCTTCTGAAAGGCTCGTTCAGAAAACAAATCCAAGACTTCTTCGACGAGCACCAAAGGATTAAAGCCAATTGTTTCTAATGCCATATGGCCAGATTCAATTTTCGAAAAATCTAAAATGTCATTAATAATTGACAGTAACCCTTCACCCGACTTTCGAATAATCTTCGTGCATTCCTGCTGTTCCACATCCAAAGTCGAATTCAACAGTAGCTCAGCCATCCCAATCACACCATTGAGAGGTGTCCGAATTTCATGACTCATGGTGGCAAGAAACGCGGCCTTTGCTCGAGTGGCGGCTTCGGCCTTCATCAAAGCTTGATCCAATTCCTGGTTTTTGTATTCCAACGTCTCTGCAAATGCTGACAATTCAGCGGAAGCCAGCTTTGAATCAGTAATATCTATGCCATAGCCGCGAAGACGTCCAAGTTCGGGATGAGAGGAAAAAGACCAAGAATAATGTTTCTCGCCCACTCGCACTTCAATGTTGGATTCTAGATGTCCTTGAGCAAAACATCGGGTGGCTAGGTCTGGAAAATGATCTGGCAGGGCTGTGGTAAATCCATCTTCACCGATCTGCGCGTCTTCCATTAAACGCACCATGGAAGGGTTGGCATACAACAAATGTCCTACTGCATCAATCTCAATAATGGGAAAAGGACTTTCTTCTGGAATAGAAGCTAACCGACTAAATTCCTCTGTTAATTGAGCTTCCGAGCTAAGATCCCGAAACAGAAAGAGGAATTGAATCCTTTCGCCATCTTCAACGGCTATGCCCTTGAGTTCGACCCAGGACCATGTTTCTTGTCGACAGCACAGACGTATCCTAGGGAACCAGACAATCTTTTTTTCCTTAAGTCTATCCAAAAGCGACTGCCCCGTTGGTAACTCATCCTCCCCAAGGGCAGAACGATCAAACACTTCCTCAAAAAAAATCTTGGTTGGGCAGATCGCACCCCAACCTAAAAGACGCGAGCCCGCAACATTCATTTGTGTCACTAGCCCCTCATCATCAACCACACAAGCACCGACCATAAGGCCATCCCATAGCACTTGGAGAAGAGCTGGGTTACTCCACATCACGATTCAAAATACTCCTGAAGATCGAGAACATATTCTGTGGGGTCCAACACTTTGGCAACACTCATATCATGTCCCAAGTTGGCATCCTTCGCTAAATCGCAAATCTGTGGCTCATCAAGCATCTTGCCATGTAAATTACGAAAGATTTTCACCAAAGGTTTTAGTCCGAACTCTGGATGTTGTTTCACAACAACGGCCTGCTCACCTGTGGACAGTTGCACTACCGTGCCAACAGGAAACACACCCATTATTCGAATCATCGCTTCAATATAAAATGTAGAGAATTTCCCCTTCTGCGCTTCTTGATAGAGTCGTCGAATGGCTAAAGCCACGGGGATCGCTCCTGAAGGCCCGCCGACTGTGATTAATTCATCAAAGTAATCCACAATACCTATGAGTTGGCCTGAATCCGAAAGCAAGGCACCCCCCTCTCCTTCAGGATACCCAGACCCATCTTGATAGGCATGATGCTCTCTCACCATTCGCAGAATATCTTCAGAAAATTCCGTTTGACGCTTCATTAACGTCTCACCCATCACGACATGTTTCTGTAACAACACGGCATCATGTCTTCCCTCCCAATGGGCTTTCACCACATTCTGAGGTAGACGGATATATCCAACATCGTGCAATAATCCAGCAACGCCTACGCGCTCTAATTTCCCTTCATCCCATCCTAATTGCAGACCGACCAGAATGGAGTACACAGCTGTATCCACGACATGCGCATAGAGCGTTTTATCGCATTGTTTCAGAGAATCGATCAGCAAGATTTCTGCAACAAGGGAAGGATTCGCCAGCGTTTTTTGAACCAGAGCTTGCGCTGCGCCATGAATTGTCGGTTGAGAAAGAGGTTGACCAGACTTCACCCCTTCAAAAGCGCCTTCCATCGCGGCGATTGCCGCATCACGCAATTGAACGACTTCTTCTCGGTTTTTTGACTCCTGTGAGCAGGGTTCGGAATCCAGGGAAGATTCTAAACTTACGGAAGCAACGAAGGGTTCATCCGCGCTAGAATCATTATGATTACAAGTGATGGTCTGGTTTTCAGTCTCGTCTGTCATACCTCCCTCAGAGACTAGACCTGATATCTTCACACCCAAAGACGTATCGATTTCTACTTCTCGAATACCGGAACTCATAAGTTGTTGAACGTCAGTAGGAGAATTCAGCAAACGCCGATGGACAAAGAAGGGAGACTTCCACCACGAATCAAGGACCCGAACCAGAAACATACCGGGTCGTAATTGACTAGTAGAAATACGTTGAAGGGAACTATTCGAAGGAGTAACTGTGGACTCAGACCGACTGGGCATACCACATCACCAATTTACCGTTATGAACAAAAAACATGTGTGCTAAAGAAATGAATGAAAGAGAGAATCTGACAGAAATGGACATCTCCAACTGACACACAAAACCTTTAGCCCTCCGCCAGGAAGAGAAAACTAGACAGGAGCGCCAGCAGGAATGTGATTTCCTTTCGGAAGTTCTGCCAAGGTCTCATAGATTGGAATCATTTTTCCGATATTAGCTAAATCCAAGACCTGCTTCACATATGTTTGCGGATTCACCAAATAAAGGGAAACGTTCTTATTTTTAAGGTTTTGATGGCAAATCACAAGTAGACCTAAAGCTGAGCTATCCACAAACGCGACGTTTTCCAAGTCTAAGACAACCGGACTTCCCTCTTCAGCAACCCGATCGACGGCCTCTTTAAAAGTTTTTCTCGCACCAAAATCAAATCGTCCATCCAAGTGAAGAATATTCTTCCCATTAACTGTATCTTGTGTAATATTCATGAACCGCTCCTTTTTTCCGAACCAAAAGCCTCAAATCTCACACCATGTCTTTTAAGAATATCGGTCTTTCCTCAATAAAAATTAAGCAGTAATTCACGATTACTAAAAAATTTGGGAACATCAGGTCTAAAGAGAAAAGCACTCTATTCTTCCTCTTTTTTACTCTTCATGCTTACCCCTACTTCTCTTGTCTTGCGTCGTCTCACTTAGGATTTAGGATAAAGTCCTACATGCGCCTCAAACTCTTCTTCCACTCGACCTGCATGGGATCCACTGTTATACAGCACCAAATTTCGCAAATGATTGGCACTGTCATTACCAATGAGTTCCGTAAATTGAATCGCGAGCTTATGGGTTTCCGTCCGCGACACCAATCCTTCTGCCTCAATAGTCGGACCGCCTTGTCCGCCATCCAAATGCAGAAAAATCCGACATGGCGCGTGTTCAGGCAGCATCGTTTCACAGCGCAGTAAGAGACCATTCAAACTGACATTGTCTAACTCTCCCTGAATCACCACATCCCCCCCCATACGCAACTCAACATGGATCGCCACTTTCACCCGTGTAAACTCTCGATGATTCTCTTCAACGCTCATACATCACCTTTTCTTGAAGAAAGAAAGGAGCACAAAGGAAGAAAACTCTGAACTCTTCTTCTTTCTTAATTATTCACGCTTGACTACTTATTCCTTACGTTGTTTTGTCTTTATTGTCGTTGCCAAACGGAGACAACAAGCGGTTGTTCCTGCCAATCATTAACCAGTTCACTTACATTTTCTATGCCCAGAATCCGCAAATGTGCGTCTGTTATCGATTCCATACAGAGCAATGAAAGCTGACAGAGCTCAGGAAATTTCTACTTCGCCGGTGAAATGTCCTTCGGCTAAAACCATCAAAGTCGGGAGGGCGTGAAAGTGAATATCCTCTATCAACATTGACTGCCATGTCGTTTCAGTTTTTTCTAAAATTTTCTCTTCAAGAAATTGCATATGGAGTTCTCCTATGCCTTCTTCACTCGGTAACATGCGGTACCACTAAAGTCGACGCGTTCGTACTTATCATCAAGATTCAAGGTCGTTTCTGATCCTCCCAAAAGCACATACCCATTCGGATTCAAAATTTTTCGAATGTTTCCTAATATCTGTTTTTTTGTCTCCATATCAAAATAGATCATGACATTGCGAAGAAACACTAAATCCATTGACGGAAACGTAATCCATGGTCCAGCCAAGTTCATCCGTTTAAAATCAATCCTTCGGCGAATATCCTCTCGGATTTGCCAGCCCATCCCTTTTTTCACGAAATACCTTGTTAACAATGAGGCGGGAAGACCTCGTTTCACTTCCAGTTGACTGTATGTACCCGCTCGACATTTGGCCAGCATTTCTTCAGAAATATCCGTGGCAATAAACTGAATCACCCAATTTTGCAATTCAGGAAGATGTTCTAAAATCGTGAACATGACAGAATAGGGCTCTTGCCCACTAGAGCTCGCACCACACCACATATTCAAACGTTTCGATGTCGCTTTTCGAGCCATTATTTCTGGAAGCAACTGTTTCCGTAAAACTTCAAATGGAACTAAGTCACGAAAAAAACTTGTCTCATTCGTAGTCATCGCTTCAACCACTTTCTTATGTAAAACCCCATAGGGAGACTGTCGTAGTTTCTGTATCAACTCAGTTAAAGACACAAATCCCTCGCTCTTGGCAAGAGGCTCTAAACGCGATTTCACCAAATAGACTTTTTCCGTTTCTAGCACGATCGCAGAATGAGTTCGAACCAGATCTTGAACAACCGCCAAATCCTGCAACGTCATTTCATGGGAACGATCATATTCACCGTTCAAATCTATTTGGCAAAAATATTTCTGAGTCAAAATGATAAGCGTCCTCTATGATTTACAAAACGGACCGAGTTGAATCGTACACATTCCATTTCTTAAAGTATGTCGCCAAAATGTTCAGTAACCATTTTATCGAGAAGAAACCATTTTTAGATGAGCAAGTATTGCGGCAGGAATGTCCGAGAGCGGAAGAATTTTATCCACTCCTCCTGTTTTGATGGCTTCCTTCGGCATACCAAAGACGACACAAGACTTCTCATCTTGAGCGAGATTAAAGGCTCCGGCTTTTTTCATTTCCAACATGCCGGCTGCGCCGTCATTGCCCATACCAGTTAAAATCACGCCAACACTGTTTGCCCCAGCATACCGCGCCACCGACTGAAACATTGGATCCACCGCTGGACGATGTCGATTGACTGGTGGCTCTTGATTGAGGGACACATAGTATTTGGCCCCACTTCGCCGTAATTCCATATGATAACTTCCAGGCGCTAAGAGGGCCTGTCCTGGAATAACGCTATCACCTTCTTCTGCTTCTTTGACGTGAATTTGGCAAAGTTCATTCAAACGATTTGCAAAAGTTTTTGTAAAATGTTCTGGCATATGTTGAGTCATGAGAATCGGTGGTGTGTTAGGAGGCAACACCTCTAACAACTCCCGCAAAGCTTCGGTACCTCCTGTGGAAGATCCAATGGCAATCAGCGTATCGGTTGTCTTAATCATCGCTGATTGGGCAGCCAACGTTTTGATTCGTTCAGCGCTCTCAGCCGAATCAAGCTGAGAACGTTTCTTCACGGTTGATTGTGCCGCTATTTTGACTTTACTGGTGATTTGCTCAGCTAATTCGGCCAAGCCATGCTGAATATCCACTGAAGGCTTAGTGACAAAATCCACAGCCCCAGATTCCAACGCTTGCATGGTTGTCGCGGCACCCTGCTCGGTCAGAGAACTGACCATCACGACAGGCATGGGACGAGCAGCCATAAGTTTTTGCAGAAAAGTCAACCCATCCATCTTGGGCATTTCCACATCAAGTGTCAGAACATCCGGCTTAAGAGTCTTCAGCTTATCTCGTGCGACATACGGGTCGGGAGCAGCTCCGACAACTTCAATCTGTGGATCTTCATTTAAAATTTCAGTCATCACTCCACGAATCAATGCCGAATCATCAACGATCAATACACGAATTTTCTTTTCACTCATATCCATCTCCTAAAAATCTCAGGAATAAACTATAAGGCATGAAGCATCAGACAAAAAATTCTTACTCACCTCATGCTAACCCCTTACGTTTTCTCATCAAAAGAGCGTGACCTCAGACTGCACAGGAGCGTGTTTCAGTTTGGCTTGATACTGCCCCTCTTCCTCGGCAATGGTTTTGGCGACAACTCGATCAAGTTTTTTTAGCAGAACTTTTCCCGAATCGGTAAAAAAATATACTTTTCGTGGGCACACATCCCCAACGTTGGCTTTCACGAGAGGCACACCTTCTTGCTCCAAGTAATCTAATGCCCATGCTGCGTTTTTTGCCCCGATGTCGATGGTACCGTCATAAATCTTTCCTCCACCAAAGACCTTAGCTTCAAGGCGCTTCTTTTGACCGCCACGCTTGAGAATTT
The DNA here is from genome assembly GCA_937139405.1 of uncultured Nitrospirota bacterium. Taxonomy (GTDB): domain Bacteria; phylum Nitrospirota; class Nitrospiria; order Nitrospirales; family UBA8639; genus Nitrospira_E. Next base: position 202,074 of record CAKZPV010000033.1, on the reverse strand, counting down.
CATTGATCAACATCTCCATCGCAAAGCTGCCATATCGACCAGAATCGGCCCAATTGTCATGGCCGTCCGAATTGGAGGGCGCCGCCAACATAAAATGATTCATGCCTCCAACGTTGACAAACGGATCGCGCAGACAGACTGAAATGCAGGAACCCAAGACGGTATACACCACCTTAGGCTCATCGCTCACAAAATATTCACCTGGCAAAATCACTGCCACTTCATACGGAAAGCGCGTATCTTGTATCCGCCGAATATGTCCAAATTCCATCAAGCTTGCTGATATCGCCATGAATGAATAAACCTCTTCAATCCTTGATTCACCAAGTTGGGGTGAAATGTTTCGTACGGCATAAGGGATGAAACGACGATAATCATATGACCTTTCATGACTTACCCTGCGCGTCGTTACACCTCACTCGAACGGTTTTTGATAAATCGTCGGCTTAATGTAATCAAACTGATGCTCCACCCACTGCAAACTTTCGGAATGTCCAATGAAGAGGAACCCTCCTGGACGAAGATAGCGATAAAATTTTCCAACAAGTGATGCTTGTGTGGGCCGGTCAAAATAAATCATGACATTACGGCAAAAAATAATATCTAGAGGGGTTTTAATAGGAAAAGCCGGAGCCATCAAGTTAACGCGACGAAATGCGATCATTTCAGAAAGATGTTTTCGGACTTTTAATTTTCCTGTCTGTTCTCCTTTGCCACGGAGGAAATGTCGCCGCACGACCTCTTGAGGCAGTTGCGTGACCCGTTCATCGTCGTAAATTCCCGAAGCAGCTTTGGCCAAGACTCTCGTAGATATATCGGACGCCAAAATTTTGATGTCCCATTGAGAACAATCAGGAATTGCATCATGCAACGTCATCGCAATCGTATAGGGTTCTTCACCGGATGATGAAGCGGAAGACCAAATTCGCAAAAAACGGGTCGAAGCTATTTCTGCCAGGACTTGTTCTCGAAGAAAATCAAAATGAACAGGCTCGCGAAAAAAATCCGTTTTATTGGTCGAGACCAGATCGACCAACTGGACCAGCTCATCCTCTCCCCCTTTTCCACTCACGCGATCAAAATAGGCTTGGTAAGAAGGGAGTTCTAATTCTCTCAACCGTTTACCTAAACGAGAAGTCAGTAAACTTTTCTTGGGGGTATCAAGAGTGATCCCAACCTGCTCATAAATCAACGATTGAAATTGCACAAACTCTTTGTCAGTTAATGTCGCATTCATTGACATGTCCTATACGAATAATGGATGAAGAGCATAAAACCTGAAGCAACCGTGCATACCAAAAGGAATTCTATGGCGTAAGACCTTAAGTGTAAGGCGAGAATAACTGTTCTTGTTTCACCTACCCCCTACGCCTTATGTTCCTCACCCTGTGGACCAATAAAGCAACATCCAGAGAAATATCGAATATCTTTTGAGAATTTCTCATTCTCAGGTATCTATCGGCACAACGTGCTAAAGAAATTAGGCAAACTCTTAGCTTTTATTTGCGAATCAAGTAAAAGAAAGACAGGAAGAAGAAGGAGGAAGGAAGAGGAAGGGAAACCACAAAAAAAAGACGTGGAGAGATGAAATACCCCCCACGCCTTTTCAGTTACTTAGAGTAGAAACCTTATTTCATCCGTACAACAATCGCGCCCATGAAATCACCTTTTTTCCAATCTTTTTTGGTAGTCTTAGGGTGCTCATTGTGGCAACTGGCACAACTTTCAACAATCGCAAAATCGGCAGACATCCCAATGGTCTTCCCACCATCTTCTCCGGTGATGACTTTTTGTTTTCCACCGGCTAAAGCGGCAAGCATTTCTTTTTCTTTGTCACTTTTCGCGGCGTTGGAAGCATATAGCGGGTCAGTGCCGAGGAGACCAAGCTCAAAGCCTCGAATTTCTTTGCCGATTTCTTTCACGAACTGGGCAGGAAGCATAATACCATGATCATCTTTGACCCAATCTTCATTACCCTTAATGCCACCTTTTTTGGCATCAGCAAGCACGCCCTTCACAAAAACAGTCCGTGCTGCCTTGACCGTGTTCAAAACCATCTCGACGGCTTTGCCTTTGTCCATGTCTGCCGCTTGCCCGGCTGGTAAGATTAGCAAGAAACCAATCATCAATGTTCCAAACACTTTCCCAATCGCGGTCAATCGTCTCATTGAGCCCTCCTCCTGTGAATGTGAGAAAACCACAACTTATGGTTGAACCATCCTGGTCATATGGGGGGCCTAAGGTTAGCCGACATTACCTGGAACAGTCAATGTAAAACTGTTCGGTCTATTGTGCCAGGTCAATATGAATGAGAACGAATAACGAAAAAACGCGGAGTGGGGAAAATCTTTGTGAGGCATGAATCGTGAGGCGTGAGACAAAAAAATAATCCTTCGTCTCACGCTTTACACCTGCCTAAAATTCTTCAAAAAAGTCATCATCTCCTTTTGAGGAACTGTGCCCATTGCTACTTCCGACACCAACTCTTGATATTGGCGAATTAGGAGCTGGCTTCACAGAGCTGGATGACTTGGGTGACGAACTCACAGGTTTGGACACGGACAGCGAAGAGCTGGAAGTCCGGCTTGAACTGATCACCACACGACTGCCATTTCCAGATTGTTCTTGGTTGGTCTTAAAGAATTCTACTTGTTGTAACAGATCTTGAGCCTGCTGTTTCATGGATTGCGAGGCTGAAGTCGCCTGTTCCACTAACGCCGCATTTTGTTGGGTCCCTTGATCCATTTGCATGACCGCTTTATTGACTTGATCGATCCCACTGGCCTGCTCCTGGGACGCCGCACTGATCTCGGCAATAATGTCCGTGACCCGTTTGACCGAATTAACGATTTCTTCCAACGTTTGCCCTGATTTATTCACCAAATCACTGCCGTCGCCCACCTTTTGCACCGATTCATTGATCAAGGTCTTAATTTCTTTGGCCGCCGTCGCTGAACGTTGCGCGAGATTGCGCACTTCCGAGGCCACCACGGCAAACCCTCTACCTTGTTCGCCCGCCCGCGCAGCTTCTACGGCCGCATTTAATGCCAAGAGATTCGTTTGGAAGGCAATCTCATCAATCACGTTAATGATATCCGCAATTTTCTTACTACTCTTGTTGATTTCATCCATGGCGTTGACGGCTTTATCTGTGACCGCACCACCCTTCTCAGCCACTTCTCGCGCGGTGACAGCCAATTGATTCGCCTGCTTGGCATTATCGGCATTTTGTTTGATGGTCGAAGTCATCTCTTCCATCGAAGCACTAGTTTCTTCTAACGCCCCCGCCTGAGCCGAAGTCCGTTGCGAGAGATCTTCATTGCCTTGAGAAATTTCGATTGTTCCTGTTGTAATCCCGCCAGCGGCTAATTTTACTGACTGGACAACATCACCCACCTGATCAAACATCGCATTAAAGGATTCACCGGTTCGTCCAATTTCATCCCGACTCACAACTGTGGTCCGAACCGTCAGATCTCCGTCTTTGGCTCTGGCAGCCATGGCTTCTAAATTTTTCATCGGCCTGACGACGAATTTTGAAAGCAAAATGAACAACATCACCATCGTAACTATTCCAACGACTAGAATTCCCATATACATGCTATTCAAATTGCTATTGAGTTGTGCCATGGGAATGTCCATTGGAATTTGCACGGACACCGCCCCCAGCATGTCACCGACCTGTTTGCCGGCATGACATGACACACAGGCTTGGACACTGGCAAAATCTGCAGTGGCCCTTCGAAACATCATGCCCCCATTCACAGATTCGATACTTGTAAATTCTGTTTGCCCCGTTGTAAGAGCTTCAAGAGCTTGCTGTTCAAAACTATCTTGAGGTGCGTTAGCGTTATTCAACGGAGTCGCACTAATCACACGTGCATTATAGACGCCATCTTTCGCCAGAGCTTCGGACGTTTCACGAGTAAAGGTTGCAGGAAATGGAATGGTGTCAGAGGCATCATGGTCCATACTGACCTTCATCCCCGCACCTTTGGCTTTGACCACAAATTGTTTGGCCACATAAGCCCGCGTGACTTGAATCTGTTTTTCAATGATCGAAGCCTGCGTGGCTAAGACCCGATTCAGGTCTGCTTGTAGTTGCTGTCCAAGAAAATAGGCTCCAGCTAGTAAAAGTCCCGCAAAAACAAGCAACGTGCTCACAATAACTTTTGGGCCAATCCCCAATTCATTCCACTTTCCTTGTGGTCCCGTACTCATAAATCCTTGCCCTCCTTATGCCTGTTAAAAATTCAACCAGGCTTATAGATAATGAGACGAAAAAAGAATTCTTCGTCTCACGCTTTACACCTGCCTAAAATTCTTCGAAGAAATCATCATCTCCTTTGGATGATTGATGCCCATTACTGCTACCACCGCCCACCGGTTGGGGAATCGCTTTGATCGGTGTCTTCGTCGAGACGTTTATCGGTTTGGCCTCAGTCTGTGGCCGCATGGCCCCTTGGGCACTGAAGCCCGAACGGCCTTCGGCTACCTTGAAAAACGCCACTTGGTCCAGTAACGCACCGGCTTGCTGTTTCATGGATTGCGAGGCTGAAGTCGCCTGTTCCACTAACGCCGCATTTTGTTGGGTCCCTTGATCCATTTGCATGACCGCTTTATTGACTTGATCGATCCCACTGGCCTGCTCCTGGGACGCCGCACTGATCTCGGCAATAATGTCCGTGACCCGTTTGACCGAATTAACGATTTCTTCCAACGTTTGCCCTGATTTATTCACCAAATCACTGCCGTCGCCCACCTTTTGCACCGATTCATTGATCAAGGTCTTAATTTCTTTGGCCGCCGTCGCTGAACGTTGCGCGAGATTGCGCACTTCCGAGGCCACCACGGCAAACCCTCTACCTTGTTCGCCCGCCCGCGCAGCTTCTACGGCCGCATTTAATGCCAAGAGATTCGTTTGGAAGGCAATCTCATCAATCACGTTAATGATATCCGCAATTTTCTTACTACTCTTGTTGATTTCATCCATGGCGTTGACGGCTTTATCTGTGACCGCACCACCCTTCTCAGCCACTTCTCGCGCGGTGACAGCCAATTGATTCGCCTGCTTGGCATTATCGGCATTTTGTTTGATGGTCGAAGTCATCTCTTCCATCGAAGCACTGGTTTCTTCTAACGCCCCCGCCTGGGCCGAAGTCCGTTGCGAGAGATCCTCATTGCCCTGGCTGATTTCCGCAGACCCAGTGGAGACATGCTCGGCGGCTTGTCGCACTTCGCCCACCACGTTGGCAATGTTGTCTAACATGGTGTTCATGGCCTGACCTAATTGCCCTAATTCATCTTTACTGGAAATCGACGCCCGTTGACTGAGATCGCCATCGGCGGCTTGTTGCGCCACAGTACTGATGGCCACTAAACTTCTGGCCCCTTTGCGGCCAACCCACCAACCCAAGGGGATCAACAGAGCCAGACAAATAATTCCAGTCATGAGGACTTTATTTTGGATCGCATTAGCTTCAGCGGCGGCTTCTTTTTCAGGGACCCTTACTAACACTGACCAATTCATACCCGGAAAACCTAAGGCACCCTCTAAATGCACATAGCCTCCCACTTGATTAATCTGTTTTCGTATGTGCATGGCAGTTGAAAATCCCGATTCGCCCCTGACCGCTGCTTGAGCTACTGCAACACCCTTTTCAACTAGATTTAATTGACCGAGAATTTCATAATTACGTACGACATTGGTCGTTCCTGAGACTGAAGGATCATAGTCCACAAGCACTCGGCCTTTGCTGTCCAGCAACGTTAATTCTGCCCCTGGGAAACCGCCCTCTTTCAAGGAGGCATAGGAGTATTGGAACATTTGCTCTACCACAGTAAAGTTCGTACGATTAGACCAATAGGCCACCACGTTTCCATTCTCATCATAGACTGGCGCCGAAAAGCCCATCACCAACCCATCATTGCCCAACGCGTGCTTCACATCTTCATCAAAATGTACATCCTCAATATACGTGCCGGAGGAAATATCGTTCCCTGCCGCCGTGAACGGCATTTTCGTCGTGAATTCCCCCGCTTCCAAAGCTTTAAACCAGGCCGTTTCCTTAAAGTTCTTTTTAAACAACCATTTCACATCAATCGGCTCACCTTGTGCGTTTTGAAAATTCACCGCGATCAAATCGCCAACAGGATCTACTAACAAGGACAAATCATAAATTCCATAGGCAACAACATATTTATTCATGACTTGGCTGACGACGTTATATTCCGAATCGTCATACCATTGCGAGGTACGCGTGATGGCATCGTTAAAACCGAAGGCTTGAACGTCGCCATAACGTTCAAAAAGATTACGATCAATTTTATCGGCTAACCCAGCGGCTTCCGCCATGAATCTTCCACCAATTTTGGTTTTCATATCATCGGCGGCCCCGAAGGCAATGAGACCAACGGCAGTCATGGGGACTGCCCCAAAAATGACAAAAATCGTGACTAACTTAGCGGCAATACCCCAACTCAGAAATTTACGTAATACATTGTTCATGGCCTGTTCATCCTTCATTGAAAGTGTGTTGTTCGCGTCTTGCGACCTGAAGCATTCCAGTCAGCAATCCGTTTTTTGCACATTCTTTATTACGTTCCTCAGCATCACTCACGGTCCTAATCTATCCTTCACTCTTCTGACGCTCCTGGCTCCACTGACTCAGCTTCAGCTGGAATCTCCCCGACGGCTTTAACTTCGTCATCCGTTAATACCCGATCAATATCTAATAAGGTCACAAGATGGTCGTTTGAGTTTCCAATCCCAGCGACAAAAGTGATATCAACTGTATTACCCATTTCTGGTGGCGGTTGAATATCTTTCGCATTCAAATCTAAAACGTCGGACACCGCATCCACTAAAAATCCCATGACCCGATTGCGAACATTTACCACCACTACCACGGTAAAGGACGTCGGTTCTGTTACCCCCATCCCAAACTTCATGCGCAAATCGACTATCGGCACAATCGTTCCCCGGAGATTTAACACACCCTTTAAATACTCTGGTGTATTGGGAATCTTGGTCACATTGGTATAGCCTTTAATTTCCTGAACCTTCAAAATATCCACCCCATAAAATTCTCCAGCCAAATTAAAGGTCAGAAACTGTTGATCATCACTAGAAAAACTTGTTCGAATGTCTTGTTGCTCTGCCTGTTCAACTGTTGCCGTGGACATGGGTGTGCTCCTTGGTTATGAATGTCGTGGTCATTCCCAATTTTTTGTGTTTCCTCGTACGAAGTGAGTCGTAGAGATTCAGGAGTTAGAACAATAAAATTCTTTAGAGACTCTATTCACTCTTTAACCTTGACTTCTGTTCACTACCTACTTCTAACTATTCTCTAGTTATTATGCTGCTGCAGTGTGACCAGCTCTGGCTAACTTCGCCAAACCAGGTACATCCAAAATGAGGGCGACTTGCCCATCTCCCAAAATCGTGGCTCCCGAAATGGCGTCGACCTTTCGATAATTTTGCTCTAACGTCTTAATCACCACCTGCTGTTGACCCGTCAATTCGTCGACCAAGACAGCGATTCGACGATTTTCCACTTCGACAATGACCAGTAGAGCTTCCAACGGATCTGTATATTCTGGGGTAACATTAAATGCTTCATAGAGACGAACCAGCGGAACCCATTCTCCTCGTAAATTCACCACTTCGCCTTTTCCCACAATCCTCTGTAGATCGCTGGCTTTTGGACGAATCGACTCGGTGACCGTGATTAATGGAATGATATAATTGTCGGTTCCGACTCGAACGGTCATCCCATCAATGATCGCCAACGTCAGCGGAAGTTTGAGGGTGAGCATCGAACCTTTTCCTGGGTTGCTCCGGATACCGACCGATCCTCCAAGACCTTCAATATTTCTTTTCACAACATCCATGCCAACCCCTCGACCCGACACATCTGTAATCGCATCGGCCGTGGAAAATCCTGCGCGGAAGATTAATTGATAGACGTCTTCATCACTCATCGTCGCCCCATCAGCAATAAGACCACGTTCAATCGCTTTGGCTACAATTTTGTCGCGATTCAAGCCTCGACCATCATCCTCAACAGCTATACAAATATTGCCACCATCATGATAGGCATGCAAACGAACCGTGCCGCGCTCTGGCTTTCCAGCCGCCACACGTTCTTCCGGTCCTTCCAACCCATGATCCGCTGAGTTGCGCACCAAATGTGTTAATGGATCACCAATGGCTTCGATCAACGTTTTATCGAGTTCAGTTTCTTCACCAGACATCACGAGTTGAATCTGTTTACCGCTCTTTCCGGCCAAATCACGGATCAAGCGCGGGAACCGATGAAAGGCTGATCCAATTGGCATCATTCGAATCGACATCACCCGTTCTTGCAGTTCGCGAGTATTCCGCTCTAATTGGACAATTCGTTCTTGAAGAACCGGCAATTGATCAATCGTAAATTTTTCTCCAAGATCAGTGATCATGGATTGTGTAATCACTAACTCCCCGACCAAATTGATGAGCTTATCGATTTTCTCGGTATCCACTCGAATCGAGGCTGCTTCACCTTTTTTGAGCTGTTTTTGCTTTTGAAGAGCCTTATCCACTTGCTGTGGAGTGACTTTTTTCTCTTCGACGAGAATTTGTCCTAATGGCTTTTGTTTCGCCAAGCTATCGGAAAGCTCTCTAGGTGTGACCGCACCTTCTTCGATCAATATTTCTCCAACCCGTTTATAGGGTTCAGTTGGTTTGGGCGCACAATCGGTGATCACCAATTCACTGCCATCCCGAACAAAATCGAACACTGCTTCGACTTGGCTCATTTGAGCATCAGTCTCGAGCTCAACAGCCCAGCTTAGATAACATCGTTCAGGATCCATCACCTCCAAAGCCGGAATCTGTTCGGTACGAACTTGTAAACCTTTGATCATGCCCAATTCATGGAGCTCTTTAAAAATTTGCGATGGATCTAAGCCCCGTTGAAACAATTCTGGCAACGGTACCCAATCAATTTTTATCAACCGCCATGGATCAGCTTGGGTTCCAACTGATTCAGTGAACACAGGTTCTTTTGCCGTCACTTCGTTTCCATTATCACCTTCTTGGCATGCTTGCAGTTCTTCTTCAAGACCCTGAATAACGTCTTCATTGACCTCACCACTCCCTTGTGCCGCATCTAACAAACTCTTCAGTCCATCGAGAGCTCGCAATAGCACGTCAATCACCTGAGGGGTCACCGGCATTTTTTCATTCCGCAGAAGATCCAATACATTTTCCATCTTATGAGTCAGGCCACCAATCGCGGTGAAATCAAACATTCCCGCATTGCCTTTGATTGAATGGGCTGCCCGAAAAATTCGATTCAGCAAATCTAAATCTTGTGAGCGTTGCTCCAACTCCAACAAGCCCGTTTCTATGGTTTCTACATGCTCAGCGGATTCTGTAAAAAATGATTCCTGGAAATGAGAGAGATCAACAGCCATGCTTTGCCTCGTGAATGGTCAGAAGTGAATAGTTATAAATGGTGTTCACCCGGGCATCACTTTTTTAATGGTGGCGAGCATTTGCTCAGGATTGAAGGGCTTGATGACCCAACCAGTGGCTCCGGCACCTTGTCCCTCTTTCTTTTTATCATCCGATGACTCCGTCGTAAGCATCAAGATTGGAGTAAACTTATAAGGGGCCATTCCTCTGATCGCTTTAATAAGCGAAATACCATCCATGTTGGGCATATTCAAATCCGTAATCACCAGATTAGGTTTGGCCCCACCGTTCAATTTATCGACAGCTTCTTTTCCATCACCAGCTTCTACCACTTCATACCCAGCTCCAGTGAGAGTAAAACTCACCATTTGCCGCATGGAAACGGAATCATCAACTACGAGTACGGTCTTGCCCATGATTTTCCCTCTCTTTTATCGGGTTACTTGAATATCGTCTCACTTGAATCATTTTCGTTAATTCAAAAGCGGATCTTTCGTAAAGAGTCAGGCGACATCTTTTCTCGTCTCACAGCTATTAGAACAACGTGACATTTTCGCCATCCTCAGTTCTGCCAGTTCCTACCAGGACCGCCGCTTCCCCAGTTTGCGCGGCCTCGATCGTCAGGCGTTCCGATTCCATGCTAGAACCATGTTCCAGGTTGCGCAGTTCTTCGATGATATTGGGCAACATATGGGTTCTTCCAGTATTTTCGACTACCGGCTGTAACGATGCGTAAATGCGTTCAAGAGGTTGATACACATGTTCTAATTTCTGTCGAGTAATATCCTGAAACTGCATGGACATCACAATCTGTCCAATATCGTCACCGAGCTCTTTGGCCCGTCCAGAATTTTGTCCGACACTTTCCTTGAGGGCGGCATTCTTTGCGACCATGACCTCGGTCATAGCCATAATGTTTTGTTGAGCCAGTAACGTTGAGCTTAAATCCAAGGCAGCAAGAACTTGCAATTCAGACATAGCGGATTCGGTTGTTGCCTTCACTGCTGTAGCCAAAGCTCGAATTTGTTCAGCAGCTTGTCCTGATCGATTGGCCAACTTGGTCACTTCATCTGCAACCACCGCAAATCCACGACCATGTTCACCTGCTCGAGCTGCTTCGATCGCAGCGTTCAACGCTAACAACCGAGTCTGATCAGCGATAAATTCAACTTCTTCGACGACCTCGGAAATTCGAGAAGTTGTATCAAGAGCCTCTTCCATAACGGTTACCGTGGAGACCGTGACAGTCGCGGTTTGGGTGACTTGATCCACAAACATTTTCATAGTGTCTTTCGTATCATTGAGAATGCGCTCTACCGTCATCCCCTCTCCCTCTCCTTTTTCACTCATCGAGAGAATGGTTTCCGTCTCAGACGCTGATTCTCGAGCCTGTTGAGAAATTTTTTGAAACCGCTGAATCAATCCAGAGGCGGCTTGTTCCGTTTCCTGAATAACCGCTTTTAATTGCCCCACGAAGACGGGAAATATCGGAGTCAGGCACCCGCAAAAGTCTTTCCAATATTGCTGAGCATTGGCCAACCCCATCGCTAAATTTCGCGCTTCTTGTTCAAGATCAGCAATACGAGATTCTCCGGATCGACGTCCAAGGATATATCCCCCTATTGCTCCGATAATTAAGAAAACACTCCCGATCATCCAATCAATCATTACTCATCACCTCGTTTTCTTGAAGTCTCACCACTCAAAAATTTCTTGCGACCCATTGCAGGCATTAAGATGCCCCTTCTTCCGTTGAAAGAAACTGAGCAAAACCAATTTGTTCGAATCGATCTCGTATTTGCGATGAATACCCGTGTAATTTCAGCCGGCCAGAGCGTGTCGCTGCAACAATCAACTGTATGCTTGAAGAATCCATGCGATCGACCTCTGATAAGTTCAATTCCACTGGACCCTCTTGCTGAAGAAGAGAAAGAAGATCTTCATGAAACTGGCCCGCTTCAAAAATGCTCAGATCACCAATGGGCTTCAAAATAGAATCAGGAGGAAGCACTTTCTCGGCTTCTTTTTCTTTCATGTTTTTCCTCGTTTTCTTAGTGCGACTTACATTTTCATAGAAAATTATTCCTTAGAGCTAAGGAATCTCAGACCTCTATCTTGCCTCACATCACAAACAGCACGAGTCGTCCAATCCACCCAGATAAGTGAAAATATCGGGAGATCTTTATATGGACTTGAGAATTTCATAAATGTTCTCCTGCACATTCAATTACTCATCCTCCCAACAAACATGGTGCGCCCAACAGCCATATGGGCAGGTTTTGGCGCCTCTCTCATCCCTGGATCTACTTTTCTCTGATGGACAGGGTAATCGATTTGCATTTGAATCTGAACGTTGATCTCTAAGATGTCCTCAATAGCATTGGAATGGATCTGGAGTGCATCAACGACAGGAAAAGTCCGTAACGTAAAGTCAAACCTGATTCTACGGAGAAAACTTCTCGAGATCGTCATCCACCCGAACCGTTAAGAGAACACCGGGAATGGGCTTACCGTTCTTCCCTGACCAATCCCTGACGTCTGGTGGGGTGTGCAGGAACCTGCTCAGCTATATTCACGTGACAAACAACTTGATTGCCAATTCCTTGATATTCCAAGGAATCAAAGCTCAACGCTTTGGCCATGGCGATTCCCCTTCCATGACTTTCTAGCATTCGGTCGGCTTTGATTTCCTCATACTCGCTCCAATTAAATCCAAGACCTTGATCGATCACGGTCACTTGGATCTTTTCCGCATGGCGTTCAAAGATGATTTCTACGAATGTGTCAGCATACTCAGGTAATAATTGACGACGAGCTAATTCATCTTCCCATTGATCGGTTTGTTGAAGCATGGTTTTTTCATCGTAACCAATGCGCAAATTTCCATGTTCAATGCCGTTAACAATTAATTCGTTAAGACCAAAGGCTACTTTCTCTGAATTCGGACAGGCTTGCGCAATTAACAACGCAAGGTCATAGGCCTCGTCCATCGTCTGCACACGAAATCGTCCTTGTTGCAAACAACCAAGAGTCTTGCCCTGAACCTCGAGGTTATGCGCAAGGCTCTTCCATTTCAGTCCTTCCTCAAGAGCTGCATGCACCAAGCGAATTAACACCTGTTGCTCATACGGCTTCGTGAGATAAAAAAATACCCCCGCTTCCATACCCTCGCAAATTTCGTTGGGCGAGGCCGCAGACGTCTGCATGACTACTGGTATCCATTTAAATTGTTCATCCGCCTTCAATTCCATCATGACGTCGAGCCCCGTCAATCCAGGCATCATGCGATCCAGAATCATTGCATCAAACTCTTGGTGATCGTTCCGTAGGAGTGTCAAGGCTTGAGCCCCATCATGTGCCTGAACCAGGTCATAAGGCTCATCCCTTAGACATTCAACTAATACGTCCATGTTCAAGTCATCATCATCGACAATTAGGATTCGTGGTTGCTTCTTTTTCATGAATAGTGCACTGAGGTTTTCGATTTGAGCTCTAAACCGATCACGGCGACATCATCTTCAAAAACGCCATCTTTCTGCCAAGAACGACCCGTATGAATGAGTCTTTGGAGACTGAACTTCATCGGACGTGTGAAATCCTTTTCAAGCGCCTCCTGTAAACGGTCTTTCCCAAAAATTTCTTCTTGCGCACTGAGCACCTCATAAATTCCATCACTGAATAAATACAGTCGATCCTGTTCGGTGAGTGTGACGGATTGGGTCTGATAGATTTCGTCAGGAGAAAATCCCGTTGGCCACGATTTCTTTCCTAAAATTTCAGTCGACGCATCTTTTCTGAGTAAAATTGAAGCAGGATGCCCTGCGCTGGAAAAACGCAGTTCACGAGTTGAGAGCTGAAGTACACCCACCCAAATCGTGAAATACTCCCCCTGATCCGTCAGCGGATTTTCGGCGTTCAACCGGGTCACGATTTTGCCAGGGTCGAAATCCGGAAAAAGCTGCGTAATATGCTCTCCTTTAAACCACATGGACAGAGAGACCGCTCGAAGCGCAGGTCCCGTACCATGCCCAGACATATCCAGCACCATAATGCCCAGGTGATCATCTCCCCATTGTTCGACTTGAAATAAATCACCACCCAACTGTGCCGACGGAAGGAATTCCCATTCCAACTGTATTCCAGGCGCCACCTCTCCTGGCGCGGGCAATAGCGATCGCACAAATCCCGATGCTGCGTGCAATTCATTTTCAAGCTGCGTCTGTTTTTCTTCGATTACATGATAGGATTCTTCAAGATCTAATAATAATTGTCGTGAGCGAAGTCCCGCACTCACTCGCGCAAGAATTTCTTGATCGGATGCCGATTTTGTCAAAAAGTCATCAGCCCCACGAGTGAGTCCTTCAGCAATTTGCGCAGGCTGATCTAAGGCCGTCATGAGAATACAATGAATTGCTCGATAACGATTGTCCTTTTTTATCGTTTCACATAATCCAGGACCATCCAGTTCGGGCATCATCCAATCGGCTATAATTAAATCCACCTTTTCCCGTTCAAGAATTGCCAAGGCTTCCTTACCATTTTCTGCCTCTAGCATCCGATGCTGCAATTTACTCAGACGTCGTTTGGCCACCATTCGCACCAATTTTTCATCATCGACCAGCAAGATGGTATAGCTAGGCTCTGAAAGTCGACTCGCCTTCCTCACCAGTTCAACAGCTTGCTCTGATTCAATAACATTCAAGACAGGACCTTGGGCATATAAAATACGACTTGCTCTTTTTCGGTTTATTTACCTTGAAACTCAAGAGAAAAAATGAGGAAGGTATGGCGAAAACAATCAGGAATAAAGACTGTGGGTCAAGAGAAAAGTGTAAGAAGAACAATACAACTAATTTGTCTGCTCACAATTGACTCCTTGCTATTCACTCCTGACTTCTTCATTTATCTTGAAAGGCGAGAATGGAGAAGTGCTTTCAAGCGAACCATGGACTGGGCATGCAGTTGACAGATACGAGATTCTGTCACATGAAGAATGACCCCGATTTCTTTCATGGTCAGTTCTTCAAAATAGTATAAGGTTAAGACCAACCGTTGGCGTTCAGGCAAGCGCTCGATCGCGTCGACTAAGGCTCGACGCGCATCTTCCGACACCAACGATTCCAACGGATTGGGCTGATCACGGTCGGCCAAAGCATCTAAAATAGGATGAGCATCTTCATCGTTACTCCCTAAATCATCCAAACTCAATACGACCGCCCCTTTGGCTTGCAAGAGTGTCTCATCCACTTCTTGTGGTTCCATACCGAGAGATTCCGCTAATTCGGCTTCTGTCGGTGGACGACCTTTACGCTTCGTCCATTCATTTGCGGCATGATGAATTTTCCCAATGCGTTCGCGAAGAGAACGTGGGACCCAATCCATGGCTCGTATTTCATCAAGCATGGCGCCACGAATACGAAATTCAGCATAAGTACGAAATTTAATTTCTCGTGAAGGATCAAACTTCGTCAACGCATCGAGGAGGCCCACCATTCCTGCGCTCATCAGATCTTCGACATTGAGCCCACTCGAGACCCGCATGGCCAACCGCATGGCCATGTATTTGATAACCGGCAAGAATTCTTTAATGAGGTTTTCGCGCTCTTGATTGTTCAGCGAAAGTTTCGTTGGAAGCACCGTCTTGGGCTTTTCCAGAGCAGCTGTCACAGCACCACGTTTCATTCGTTATCCTTCCGTCACAGTTCGAGTCGCGGCTAAAGCCGACGGTCCAAATAATTGAAAGCCTCCTTGCCAAGCTTGATCCCTCTGCCAGTCATGAATCGTAGATACCAGAGAGGTCAATGCTCGACTCGCTGGAGCACGGGGGTAGAGATCACACACCGCTCTTTGCTGAGCCACCGCCATCGTGACGTACTCATCTGACGGAATGCAGCCCATGTAATCCAGGGAGACCGACAAAAAACGATCAGTTACCAAGCTAAACTTACGAAATACTTCTTTGCTTTCTTGAACATTTTTTACTTTATTGATCAATAGTCTGAAGGTGTGTAAGTGATAGCGTGTAGAAAGAATTTTAATGAGTGCATAGGCATCAGTCAGTGATGTAGGATCTGGAGAAACCAGCACCACAGTTTCGTGCGCCACTACACTAAAGTACAGAACATTTGGAGAGATGCCTGCGGCACAATCGATGAGCAAGAGATCTGGGGTATGCGGTAATTCGAGAAAAGCTGTTTGCAACATCAACTGTTGTTCAAGCGTGAGCTGGGTAAAGGCTTGGCCACCCGATGTCGCCGGAAGCAGCTGAATGCCTTCTGGACCAGTTACCAGCACATCTTCCAATCGCCGTTGTCCTGAGAGCACATCTTCAATCGTATATTGCGGTGTGAGCCCTAAGAGAATATCCACATTCCCCAGCGCAAGATCTGCATCCATAACCAAGACCTTCCGGCCTTGTCTCGCAGATGCCACGGCAATATTAGCCACCACATTGGTTTTTCCCACTCCGCCTTTTCCAGAACTGACAGCAATGACTTGCACCTGTGGTCGAATTGACGGAATCGGATTCATGGCAGCCCGTAACCCACTGGCTTGATCCAGGCGTCGAGGCTTGCTGAGTCTTGATCGTATCGCAGATGAAGTAGTGGATACGGCCATTAGTGAGCAACCTCCGCAAACACAGGCAGTTCAACACATAACTCAGTGGATTTTTTCCCCAAGACAAGATCAACAAGAAGTTGACGCGTGGCAACATCAAGATCTTCTGGCACACGTTGCCCCGCTGACAAATAGGACACCGGAATTCCAGCCTGCGACAACACGTTATACAGACTTCCAAATCTGGACGTTTCGTCGAGTTTCGTCATGATAATTTTGTGAATAGGCAAAGATTGATATCGGCGAATCGTCTCCAGTTGCACTGACTCAGCCACCGGTGCAGCGAGCACTAAATGTGTTTCGATTTTCATTGAGCCTCGTGTCATGGCAACCAATTCCTCATGCCCGATTCGATCCTTGGGACTTCGGCCAGCCGTGTCGATGAGAACCAAATCAGCTTCCTGATGACGCCCGACACATTCCAAAAAGTCTTGTTGTGAGACAGCAACTTCTAAAGGAATCTTAAGAATTTTGGCAAACACGCGAAGTTGTTCCACAGCAGCCACACGATAGGTATCTAAGGTAATCAAGACTGTTTTTTGATGTGGATCTTTTTCGCGAGCCAGGCCAGCAAGCTTCGCAATCGTGGTCGTTTTCCCCACTCCTGTCGGCCCAACGAGCATCATGATTTTTTGACCATATTGGCGTGAAACTGATGGATTCGAGACCGCCAAGCCTTCTTCCATCCGTTCTCGCAATAACCCAGCTACAGCCTCGCGATTTCCGAGCCCTGCCGTCCCTAACGTTTCAACAACCGTACGCAACAGACCATGCGCCAGTTGAGGATCGAGACCATACCCAAGCAATCTTTGATAGTCTTCGAGCACATCACCCGGCAACCCTTCAACCCGTTTGTGCATCTGACTACCCAACACTTCACCGACAACGATACGCAGCCCCTCCAATTCTTGTCGCAAAGGCCCCAAGGCCTGCTCTGGATCTTTTTGAGACTCTCGTAAGCGTTGAATCTCTTCTTTCATATCATGCAAATGTTGCGTGACCGGATCTAGCACGGTGGCGACTTGTAACTGCTCAGAAAACGTCGGCTCTTTTTTCGCTTTTGGTTGTTCAAGTGGAGGAGCAGGTATTTGTTTTTTGAGCAAAGCTTGTAGTGATCGATCTAAAGTCACCGCTGGCTGCGCTTCTTCACTTTGTGCTGATCGATCGACCGCTGCGGTGACTTCAATCACCGACTGACTAAGCAAACCAAATAGTCCTCCGGCTTTTTGTATCCGGCGAGACGACACAATGACCGCTTCTGGACCAAGTTCTGCTTTTACCGCTTCTAGCGCTTCTTGTAACGAGAGAGCTTCAAACCGTTTCAACTTCATGTGGTAACCTCACAACTTCAATAGCTTGAATTTTAGTTTTTGGATCCAGCTCATTCGGCGACAGTACCGCAAGCGCATGAACACCAGGCGACACAAGACGATAGAGTTGCGATCTAATCGACTGCGAACAAAGCACAATCGGCTGATACCCCTGCTCAACCACTCGTTCAATCGCTTGCCGTACAGCCGCAATCACTTGGTTAAATAGACCTGGGGACAGGCCTTCTTGATTGCTTCCACTAGGTTTAATGACTTCCGTCAACCGTCGATCTAACATGGGATCGAGACTCACGACATGAACCAAACCATCAGCGTTGGCATATTGTGTAGAAATGGTTCTGGATAAATTTTGCCGGGCATATTCCGTCAGGGTGTCAGGATCTTTACTCACAGTGGTGTAATCGGCAACAGTTTCAAGAATGGTCCGTAAATCTCGAATGGAGACTCGTTCACGTAATAGATTCCGTAAGATTCTCACCACTCCTCCTAAAGATAATTGCGTGGGAATGAGCTCATCCACCACCTTGGGATACGTCTTAGCGAGGTTATCCAGCAAATTCTGGGCCTCTTGTCGACCCAGCAATTCATGCCCATTGGTTTTGATCAGTTCTGTTAAATGTGTCGCTACAATGGCAGGACCATCCACAACGGTATAGCCTTCCATTTGAGCCCGCTCTTTTTCGGTAGGAGCAATCCAGACGGCAGGCAAACCAAAACATGGATCCTGTCCTGGTTTCCCTTCTAAGCCCTTTTTGGCATGCCCCGGATTGATGGCTAGTAAATGACGGGGAACCAACTCGCCTTTGGCTACCTGAATCCCTTTGAGTAAAATGGCGTATTCGTGGGGCTTCAGTTGCAAATTATCCCGAATATGAACGGAGGGCACGACAAAACCCATATCCAACGCCGTCTGCTTACGAATCGCCCGGATTCGTTCCAGGAGTTCGCCGCCTTGCGCATGATCGACAAACGGCACGAGGCCATACCCCACATGAAGTTCCAAGAGATCGGGCGGTGCAACCGTATCAAGTGATTCCGTAGTAGTCGTTTCAGGTTTGTCATCTTGCGCTCCGATGTTTTTGGGAGGACGAGAGGCAGCCTCCTCTGCTTCTTGTTTCCGTTGAAAGAGTACATAGGCTAATCCTGCAGTCATTGCCCCAAGGAGCAAAAAGGCCGCATGTGGCAACCCAGGTATGAGTCCTAAAAAGATCAATATGCTAGCCACCGCAGCGACCAATTGCGGATTGAAAAATATTTGCTCCGTTAAGTCCCGGCCAAGGCTCGTATCTGTGGAAACACGCGTGATAATGATACCGGCAGCTGTGGACATAATGAGCGCAGGTATTTGTGCAATAATGGCATCACCCACGGTCAGCAATGTAAACCGTTTCGCAGCATCAACGACCGACATCCCATGATCCATAACACCGATACCCAGCCCACCCAACACATTGATAAATATGATGAGCAACGCCGCGATCGCATCACCACGAACGAACTTACTGGCACCATCCATTGAGCCATAAAAATCCGCTTCTTGAGAGATCATTTCCCGTCGATTTCGAGCCTCTCCTTCGTCAATGATGCCTGCATTCAAATCGGCATCAATACTCATCTGTCGGCCGGGCATGGCATCCAAGGTAAACCGGGCAGCGACTTCGGCGATACGAGTGGCTCCCTTCGTGATCACCACAAAATTAATAATGACAAGAATGGAAAACACGACAAGTCCAACCGCAAAGTTTCCTCCAACCACAAATTCGCCAAACACGCGGATCACTTCTCCAGCCGCTGCAGGCCCTTCAGCTCCATGCAACAAAATGGCTCGCGTTGAAGCGATATTCAAAGCCAATCGGAAGAGGGTCGTGAGTAGGACCACCGAAGGAAAAACGGAAAATTCAGCTGGCCGTCCCGCATTCATCGTGACAAGCAAAATCAACATCGCTAAGGTAATGCTAAAGGAAAGAAATAGATCAAGCAGGAAGGGCGGAAGCGGCATGAGCATAAGCAATAGCAGACCCACGACGCCCAACGGCAGCAGAATATCTCCATAATGGCCCGGAGTGAGTTCAAGCTTGAGTTTTCCGGTATCGAATGCCATCTCAATTCCTAACTAGCTTGCTCTTGTGGGTTTCGTAAACGATAGACATAAGCCAATACTTCTGCCGCCGCTTGATACAAGGCCGCTGGAATTTCTTGACCCACCTTTGAGGCTTTGAACAGACCTCGAGCCAAACTTCGATTTTCAAGAATCGGCACATTGGCATGGCGAGCAATTTGTTTAATTTTTTCCGCCATGAACCCTGCTCCTTTGGCCACGACGACTGGTGCATCCATGTTCTGAGTGTCATACCGGAGAGCCACAGCCAAATGTGTCGGGTTGGTAATAATGACGTCGGCTTTGGGGACAGCTTGCAACATACGTTGCCGTGATCGTTCCCGTTGTATACTGAGGCGACGAGACCGTATCTGTGGATCCCCTTCTACATCTTTCGATTCGTCTTTGACTTCCTGCTTGGTCATTTTTAAGTCTTCGTTATGCTGCCACCGTTGATACACAAAATCGGCAATCGCAACAATTAACAAGGCGCCTCCCACAGACCACACGATGCTTTGCACCAAATCCCAAGTTATTCCAACTGATTCAAAAAGACTATGGATGGGCAACTGAACAAGATGCCGCATACTCTCGGACATCACGCCGTACAGTATTCCTGCAACCAAAGCGACTTTGGCTAGAGATTTTAAAAGTTCCATGACGCCTTTCCATGAAAACAGGCGCTTAATCCCATTTTTGGGGTTCAATTTGTCGGGTTTGGGTTGCAAACCTTCCTCTATCCATAAGGGCCCTGTTTGCATTAACAGAGCCGTCAAGGCTAGCACTGCCACAATGAGTCCAAACGGAATGAGGGGCACAAACGCGTTATGTGTAATGTTTAACAGCAAGACATACAGCGTCGTTTCATCAAGCTGCAATGTGCCGGCTTGCTCCAACCAATGCCGGTAATGTCCAGAGAACTGTTTCAGCATCTGAGGAGCCCAGAGAGTTATCGCCCCAACACCGCCTAACAACACGAACAATGGAGGCAATTCTCGAGTAAGTGGCACCTGCCCTTTACGACGGGCGTCCGCTAATTTTTTCGCAGTCGGTTGTTCGGATTTTTCTCCGCCATCCTTATCTTCAGCCATGTCCTAACCCCTGTAAAAGCTCCCAGAGAACGGTCTCCATACCCAACACCGACTGTTGAAAAACGAGAGCGATAAATGGCAAGCCAAGCCCTAAAACAAGAAGCCCCACAGAAATCGTAATGGGAAAGCTCGTGAGCAAAATATTCATTTGCGGAACAAGTCGTCCCAATATACCCATAGTGATATGTACAAGGAACGTCGCGGCCATCACCGGGAATGCCAACTGCATTCCCGTCTCATACGTCGTTTGTATCAAACCTGTGACATCAGGAAGGAGTGGGCTACTTAAGTGTGCACCAAACGGAGGAATCAATTGGAAGCTACTGCCCAAAGCCAACAGCACCAACAGATGTCCATCCACTTGAAAATACAACAGAGTCGCCAAAACCGTCATCAATTGCCCAAAGACCGGGGTCTGCACCTGTGACACCGGATCGAGCACATTGGCCATGGCAAACCCGACTTGAAAACCTAGAACGTTTCCCGCCAATTCGACCGCGGCCATTACTAATCGCATGGCAAAACCGAGAACTAATCCGACCAGTATCTCCGCGCCCAAGGCCATAATCAAATGTCCCGGTTCCAACCAATTGGGAGGAAGAGTAAACGTCACAACCGGCATCAACACCACGGCAATGGCGGCAGCCAAACCAACTTTGATGCGCTTGGGAACTGTTCGGCCTCCCAGCAAAGGCAAAGCCGATAAAATAACCGCCGTGCGCACCAAAACCACCACAAATTGCCAAACCTGTTGAATCGCGAAATCCCATTGCAACACCGTCTATATCATTTCGTTCGGAAAAAAAGAGTTAGGAGTGACGCGTAAGGAGTAAAGAGAAAGAAACATGAAAAATAATTTGCCTGGCTATTATTGATAGTTTTCGCTTTTTGCTTCTGACCTCTTACTGTTCTCATTGTGCCATTTCAGGAATCTGTCCCCATACGCCAGTCATAAACCCTATGATAATTTGAAGCATCCATGGAAACATGAATAACAAGACAATGAACATGGTGATAATTTTCGGCAAAAACGTGAGCGTCATTTCATTGATTTGAGTCATGGCTTGAAACGCACTAACCATGAGGCCCACGATTAAGCTCAATCCCAACATAGGCCCTGCTACCATTAAAATGGTTTTAATCGCCTCTTGCCCAACTGCCATCACACCTTCTGGAGTCACAGCTTCTCTCCTCTTTTCTAAATGCCAAACGTTTGGGTTCCTTGGTGAAGCCTAAGACAATTTCCTCAATCGTCTACTTCACGTCTTACGGAATTTTGTTATTGAAAACTGTTCATCAAGGAACCTACGACCAAGAACCACCCATCAGCTAGCACAAATAAGACGAGTTTAAACGGAAGCGAAATCATGATTGGCGGCAGCATCATCATGCCCATCGACATCAGCGTGCTGGCTACAATCATATCGATCACTAGAAATGGAACATAAATTAAAAACCCAATCTGAAAAGCCGTTCGTAATTCACTTGTAACAAAGGCAGGGACGAGAACATGCAGGGGAACATCCTTGACAGTCTGAGGGTCTGGAATTTTCCCCATACTCATAAATAAGCCCAAGTCTTTTTCTCGGACTTGTTTCAACATGAACTCTCGAATCGGTTCGATCGCGCGTTGCATGGCCACTTCTTGCGTCACCTGATTCTCAAGGAACGGATTCAAGGCTTCTGTTTGAACCTTTTCCCACACTGGCATCATGATGAATAAGGTCAGAAACAAGGCTAAGCCAATCATGACTTGATTCGGTGGGGCATGCAGCGTTCCCAGCGCTTGCCGCAACAAACCCAGAACAATGACCACACGAGTAAAGGACGTCACTAACATGAGTAGAGCAGGCGCCAACGTGAGGACCGTCAGCATAAAGAGAATACGTAGACCAAATGTCCATGGTTCGGTGGCGTCTAAACCAGACACTTGTAAACTAATAGTGGGATCTTTAGTCGCTTGCGCGAACGCACTGAAGGGTCCAGCAATGACATACCCTATAAGACACAGTAAAATTATCCCAAGACATCGAAGCCATCTGACTGTCCGAGCCTCTGAATTGTTTTTTGCTTCCTTCATGAACATTTTGTGATCCTTGCTGAAGCCGACGGAGAGAAAGAATGAACTTTGGTTTTTTCTCTACCCGTCTGTGTCCATTGACCAACCCACGCCCCAATACGACCTGCAACCGGATTGGCCAATGAGCGCATCCGGCTCGCACGTTCTTCGTCAGTAATCTTCGTTAAGAGAGTCATTTCTCTCGCGGTTGTTCCTAGAACTAAGACTTCACCGGCTACATCGACCAGCATAATTTGTTTTCCTGTTCCAACTCGTAGCCCACCCAACACACGCATCAACGGTTCTCCGCCTATTCCTGGAGTTTCCCCAAACGTCCGTCTCACCCAAGCCAGTCCTCCTAAAAGAACAGAGACGACGACAGCCAAGGCTCCAGCCATTTTGAGAGCTTCATGTGTTAAATCCATAATTTTTCGTAAGGTGTGAAGCCTGAGGTAAAAACCACTTTGATCTCCTTACGCTTTAGGCCTCACCCTTCACACCCTTAATTAAGTTTTTTTACTCGCTCCGATGGACTGATCACATCGGTAAGACGAATGCCAAATTTTTCGTTCACCATCACAACTTCACCACGAGCGACGAGCCGCTCATTCACCAACACCTCTAATGGTTCACCAGCCAATTTATCTAGTTCCACGATTGACCCTGGTCCAAGTTGAAGCAAATCTTTGATGAGCATCCGTGTATTACCTAATTGAGCAGATAACACCAGAGGAATATCTAAGAGTCGCTCAAGATTGGCATCTTGAGGAGGCGTTGGTCCTGGAACAGCCGGTGGTGTTAATGACGGCAACGGACTCTCTGTCTTCGACGCAGCTTCCTGCGCCATCGCTTCCATCATTTCTTTTTCGGCATCAAAGGGAACCTCACTCTGCTCGGCCGTTTCCTGGGCCATGGCCTCCATCATTTCTTTCTCCGCATCAAAGGCATCCGGGTCTACGCTGTCTTCATCACTCATAGATCATCTCCATCTTTCCTCGGGTTATCGTTCCCTCAATGTTTTGACACGACTTATCAGCTTACTCGGGTATCGCCATCATCTCTTGTATTTGAAACGACTGTGTGCCCTTCGTTGTGCCTGGAAATCCCAAAAATTTTGGGACACCTTCCACTGTGGCGACCAGCGGTTGTGTGGTGGATTGATTCAGCATAAATACATCCCCAGGTTTAAAATGCATAAACTCTTCCACGGATAACTCCGTTTCTCCCAAGGCCACAGAAATACAGATAGGAGCATCCTTCAGTCTGTTGGAAAAGCGCTTGACCCACCCATGATCCACTTCGTAAAAATCACTTTGAAAACTGACTTGTAGCCGTTCTCGAATAGGTTCCAACATGGCATACGGGAGACAGAGATGAAGGTCTCCCACGGAATTGCCAAGTTCTATGCCTAGTGTCACCACAATGACGACATCTGCTGGTAACACGATAGAAGCAAGTTGAGGATTCATCTCTGCTCGAACAGGTTTGATCCCAACTTTTTGAACGGGTTCCCAAGCTTTTGCCAAATCCTTCAATCCCATGGCCATCACCGTCCGCATGACACGCTGTTCAATCAGCGTAAAATCCTGGCCTTCCGGTTTCACATGGGTTTGCCCTGCTCCACCAAAAAAATGATCAACAAGCAGATATACGGTGGCAGCGTCGGTGGCCACCATCGCCGTACCACGAAGAGGTTCCATTGAAATGATTTGAAGATAGGCCGGAACGGGAAGACGTTTGGTGAACTCACCAAATTTTAAAACGGATTGGTTTGTGATAGTCACTTCAACAGTTTTTCGAAGCATTTCACTCAGAGCAAGACGAAACAGCCGAGAAAATTGTTGATGAATGACATCCAGAGTCGGCATGCGCCCCCGGATCACCCATTCCTGATTGCCTAGGTCATAGGGAATCGGTCCATCTTGAAGCTCTTCAACCTCTTCAGCTTCGGTTTCAACATCTCCATCTGAAACTCCACGGAGTAACGCATCAACTTCATCTTGACTCAGTATTTTTTCCATAGGCCTGACTTGATAAATCGTGAGAAGGGAAAGACGAGACGCACAAAGAAAGTAGTTAAGACTAGACCGCCTTTTTCCCTTTCTTTAAACGTGCATCTGCTTTCGTATTTTTCCTTTCCACTGAACTATTGAATAATGAAATCTGTAAAGAACACATTCGTAATTTTTCCTTTGCTCATCACCCCATTGACGCGTGTCATAATCTCCTCCCGAATCCTCCGTTTCCCATTGACCGTTCGTAGTAATTGCGATTCCTTACTGCTAAGCAACACAAGTAGGGCATCACGGATGGCTGGAACTTTATTCGGATAATCTGTTTTTTCTTCTGGCCGATCTAACTCGACTTTAATCGTGACTTTGAGAAATCGAAGTTCTTCCCGATCGGCTAAGTTGAGGAGAAACGGTTCCAGTTCCATAACCGGCCCAGGCTCATCAGCATGTTCCTCATCATGATCTTTCTTTGCATGTTTCTCTCCCTCTGCCTTGTCTCCGCTTCCCATGAAAAACCATGCAGCACCTCCACCCCCTCCGAGCAGGAGGACTCCAACCAGCCCTAACATCATCATTTTCTTTCCTGAACCCGCTGCTGCTGGGGGTGCCTCTTTGGCTTCTTCTTCAGCCATACCGTAACCTCACATGCAAAAATTATTTAAGGAGCCCAAGCTTCCTCTTACAAAGTGAGCAACCTCTATGCCACTCATTGCGCTTACATCCTTATCCTTTCAAAAATGAAAAACATCAATAAAAGCAGCGGCTTTGCTAGTACTCATTCATATAATTCCTCAAGAGATTCTGAATAGTTTCGTCAGTTTCCTGGCATGATGCTGGAACCTTTGACGAGGGGAATAAATTGCCTCAGGGTACACATTTATCAAAAAAAAGCCCCCTGTCAGCGCATGCTGGCAGGGGGCTTCTGATTCACTCCGCAATGAGAAATTAACGAGCCAGGTTCACCAGTTCTCCAAGAAGATCATTGGTTGTAGTGATGATTCGGGAGTTAGCCTGAAAGCCACGCTGCATGGTGATCATATCCACTAACTCATCCCCCAAATCAACATTAGAAGCTTCTAAAGTGCTCGCCGAAACCTTTCCAAAAGAACCTGAACCAGGACTCCCAATCAAAGGTGTTCCAGAATCTCCGGATTGGATAAACAAATTTCTCCCTATAGGCGCAAGCCCGTCAGGATTAATAAATCGGGTCAAAGCCACCTGCCCGAGATTTTGGGTTGTACCATTTGAAAATCGTCCCGTGATCGTTCCATCTTCTCCAATGTTTGTTCCAATTAGCGTCCCATTGGCAAAACCATCTTGAGACAAAGCCAAATTCACGGATGCGGAACCTTGCTGCAAAAATCCATCGGTTCCCGCTCCACCGTCGGTTGTAATACTTGTTCCAAAATCGAATATGATATTCGCTGCAGCCGATCCATTCGAAAATGTGATAGCATGGCCCGCTGGATTACTTTCGGTCAACAACAACCCACTTGAATTGAAGGTTAGAGTTCCTTGCGCTACTAAAGCATTGCCGGTCGTCGTATTTTCATTCGCCGGAAGAACGGTCACTTCATTATTATTTGCAAGCACACTATACTGCCAAGTGTTGTTGGCGGTTTTTGCATACAGCACATTCACGTCATGCCCTACGCCCAGTGAATCAAAAACGCGAACAGGGGTAGTATGGTGGGTATTAGAAGGGTTTGAGGGATCAGCTAATAGCTGTGCGTTCGTTGGAGCAATGATTGGCTCGTCCGCCTTAAGATTTCCACTCACATCTACTTCTGTCGTAGGAACGCCAATCTGTTGAGTTGTCGTAAGAGTTAAATCGCCAATAGCTCCTGTCACATTTCCACTGGTATCCACTTGGAACCCTTGAAGTCGTAAACCTGCGGGACTCACAATCGCGCCACTTGAATCAACACTAAATTGACCCGCTCGAGAAAAGAACGTACTTCCTATTGCATCGTTAACCTGAAAAAACCCATCACCATCAATGGCCAAATCCAATGCATTTGAGGTCGTTTGCAAGGACCCTTGAGTAAAACTTGGGTCGATTCCCAAGACCCGTACTCCTCGTCCTTCTACTAAAGCATTAGACGTTCCCCCGCCACCGATGGTGGCACCAAATAAATCTCCAAAGGAAACGGACCGGCTTTTGTACCCGACTGTCTGCGCATTGGCAATGTTATTCCCGATTTCACTGAGCGCCCGGCTGGTTGCATTGATTCCACTCGTCGCGGCAAAAAACGCTGATGTAATACCCATCGATTCTCTCTCCTTCGTTCTTGAGGCGTCCCTGCCACATCATTAATATCTGCAATTATGCTTTACCGAATTGAAAAGATATCCTCCGTACCATAGGTCCTTCCACTGGCTACCACGACCGGTTCATCGGTGCCTGGCAACAGACTCGCGACCCTCTCCTGTGAAAACGTCCGTACGTTCACTACTTTATCTTTTTCATTCAAGGCCTCAATCACATATCGATAGGGACCTTCCGGTGGACGTTTTCCATTATCATCAAGCCCATCCCAAGGTATTTCATGCGCACCGGATTTTTGAATTTGATTTACTACAAGATTTCTGATGACATGTTCATCTTTATCAAGAATTTGAACCTTTATTTTTCTGGTGTCCTCTCCTAACACATACGACAGGACCGGCTCATTGTCTTTATCCAAGGTGAGAATATCCCCTTCCGTGACAATATCCCGCCCTAAGAGGCTGACAATGTCCAATTCAGATCGTTGATCCACTAATTGCTGTAGCAGATCCGTAGTATTCGTGGCTTGTTCCAACGTCGTAAATTGTGCCAGCTGTGCCACAAAGTCTTCATTCTGAGTTGGATTCGTTGGGTCTTGACTTTGTAACTGTGTGACGAGCAATCGTAGAAAGACTTCGGATCCTAGTTCTTCCACGGCATTCTGCACATCCCGTTGGCCCGAGATCGTGGAGGTCGCTGTTGTGGGTGTTATCGGATCCATCGTTCTATACTCCTTCTTCTCTCATTCGTCACGTTAACTATGATCTCATGCGACAAGATGCAATCCTTGTCCTCCTTGACTATCAAACGGAATGTGGGTTAAGTGAGATTCGTGTTCAGAACGTTGCCGAGATTCTTCTGAGTTATGAGATCGAGACTTATCAAACAGCGTTCCTGTCTGCTGTTCAGGTTCCTCACGAACTTCTGCTGAAAATTCTTGTAATTCCAAATCAACTTGACTCAATTGATTTTCGAGTTGAGGAACAAATTGGGCGGCAAGATTTCGCAACACCGAATGATCCACGACCAATCCGGCTGAGACTAGCCTATTCTGTACGCCCACATCTATCGACACCCTCTGGGTGTCAGATATTTGGACATCCATTTGTAGCCGTTGAAGAGTTGGCATAGGAAATTCTGGCCCTCGTTCCACACCCCGTGCCCCCACTCCTTGAGCAAGAAACGCTGATGGTTCCTGGAACCTCGATTGAGAATGTGAAGAATGATTCATTCCACTCCCCAATCCTTGCCCTCCGTTTTGCTCCACTCCCAGATGTTTGCTTGATGCCTCCACCATGGTTTGAGCCCGATCTCCTTTCCCATGAGAGATTGGTTCTCCAAGTAGATCGCCTTGAAGAGTTGCACGGTTTTCAACAACCGGACTCGACCCATCATTCAGCACCGATGAAATACCAGGTATCGGTTTGACTGCCAACGGACTTGTTGGTCGCGTCTGCGTAAATCCTATAGGACCCTCCTGTTGGGCTGCCGTCACGGGTAGAAGGTCATTCGATCGCAAATTAAGAGAACCAGCCGATGGGCTTACAACGCGCTGAAGTATGGGAGTCTTTAAGCCGTCGTCTTCATGGCCTATTCGTTCAATCTGTGGGAATCCCCTTGGAATATCTTTCACCAGTTGAGCACTTGGACGAGTCAACAAGACTTCCTTCTGATTCAATCCCAAAGATGAAGTCTTGCTCTCAGGTCCTGGAGGAACCTGTTGAGAAACCGGTGCTACCTGAAGTCCTTTGGGTAAGGACGTTTGTGTCTTTCGAAAAAGTTGGCTTTCAATTTCAGAAGTTTGCTTTACTTGGCTCAAATTTCGTTCCTCACCCGTTGCTTGTACGGTCCTCCCCTGCAACAAACCATTTACCGGAACTTGAATTCCCTTGAAAGAAGCGAGTGCAGTCGTTGGAACAGGCACTCCCGAAGACACAACACTCGTCGTAACTGACACAGCATTCAGAGCAGTTTCTCGCAAATCGGAGACTTCCTGAAATAGCTGGAGCTTGTAAAGGTGAGATTCATCCAACGCATTTTCGATCAAATCTGAACCGATTAACAACTCAGGATTACGGGGATTGTCTTGAGACAGAGAAGACTGTAACGTGTCATTTCCTTGACCGGACGCCGAAGCAATCGTTTGCAGATTAGTGAGAAATATTGGAGTCGCATCATACTGACGAAGCACTTGAGAAAATTCTGGGGAGGATGCTTGGCCTGATCGAGTTGATTGATTGTTACTCTCTGCAACCAATGGTTCCAGCCCTGTTTCTTGACCACCAATCGCATTGGGACCGCTCTGAGGACTGGCAAAGTGTGGGAGGAGAACGTTCATGATTTATTGTTTGGCACTTTCTCTTTCACTCGGCGTTTCAATTTTATTTCACGGTATTTCCGAAGCCCTTCAGAAAGTTTTGCTGCTTTTCTTGGATTCATACCTGCGAGAATTCCTGCCGCTTTTTTATTTTTAATTCCTGCGAGAATATCTAAGGCTAACCCTTCTCGCATTTTTTCAATTCGTAATGCCCCTTCTTCGGGATCCATGGATTCATAAATCTTCAGCAAATGTACAAGCGCTGGATCCTGTTCCAGATATCGCCGTTGCTCTTCACTCAACGCCGAGGCTTCTTTTTCCAATCGCTTGGCTTCTTTGGCTTGTCGTGCCGCCAACGCTTCTAAATCTTGCTGCAACCCGACAACCTGTTCTTCGCGAAGTTGCAAACTACGTTCCCGCTCTTCAACCTTTTTCAGTCGAGCCTGTAGATCCTCTAATAACGTGGTTTCTGCATTGCGTGGCTCATCAGATCCATTTTCGTCAACATGTTGATTTTCTGGCATTTCACTGGCTGGCTGTTCGGTCGTCGCTTGCACAGACCACACCGCCGTGGCCGATAACACCACGACAACAAACCACCATGGAATCATGCGTCGACTAGGCAACATTGTGCGACTAGGTCATTTCTTCGTGGTGACAGGTGGCAAAGGTATGGGCAGAGATGTCTTCTTGAATACGTTGTTCCTGTTCAGCAACCTTCTTCAAGACTGCTGCCTCTTTTTTCGCAATGACCAACTCGACAACCCGTCTGGCATGATAGGCCTTTTTCAACTTCTCTCGGAGCCCCACTAAGGATTTTTCCAACTGCTGAATTTGCTGCGTGCGTTCTTCCATTGCGACTCCCAGTTGATCTAGCCATTGATAGCGTTCCTCGGCAGCTAAAGTATCAATACCCATTTGTATCTGTTGTTCTAATTCAGTTACGACCATCCCCATTTCATGATTTAGCTCTTCACGGGTCGTGACTTCTTGACTCTTTTCCCATTCTGCTAATACGACCCCTTCCCGAGCTAAGTCTTCTACTTGCTTTCGAAATCTCAGTAATGTCGTCCAATTCATGTGGTTCTACCCTTTACAACGTTGAAACTTCGAATTTGAGTAGCCAACGCCTCAAGATGTTGCCAACTATCCGCAAGACTCACCCCTGCTTCACGGCTTTGCCTGAGATACTGATCAATTGGTTTTTTCATCTGAATGGCCGCATCTAAACTCGCATTACTCCCTTGTTGATAGGCTCCTAAATTAATCAAATCTTCTGAGTTTCGGTATTCAGCCATTGACTGAATCACCGTCCTGGCAGCTTGAGCATGTGCGTCAGAGACAATATCTGACATCACACGACTGACGCTTTGAAGCACGTCAATGGCGGGAAAATGGCCCTGCATGGCTAATTGGCGAGATAACACAATATGTCCATCTAAAATGGACCGCATCGAATCGGCAATAGGATCGTTTATATCATCGCCATCCACTAATACTGTATAGAGTCCCGTGATCGAACCTTTCTCTAGTGGCCCGACTCGCTCCAAGACTTGAGGGAACAGGGTAAACACCGATGGCGGGTACCCTTTGGTCGTAGGCGGCTCTCCGGCTGCAAGCCCGACTTCTCGTTGGGCATGAGCCAAACGCGTGAGTGAGTCCACCAAGAGAAGAACTTGATTGCCTTGATCACGAAAATATTCGGCAATCGCGGTCGCCACAAAGACCGCTCGAACACGCACCAGCGGCGATTGGTCTGAAGTCGCCACAACCACCACGGTTCGACGAAGACTTTCCTCTCCTAAATCCCGCTCTAAGAATTCTTTGACTTCTCGTCCCCTTTCCCCCACTAAAGCGATCACATTGACGTCTGCTTTGGTATGACGGCAGAACATACCCATTAACACACTCTTCCCCACACCACTCCCTGCAAAAATTCCCATTTTTTGCCCGACACCACAAGTCAATAACGCATTCATTGATTGAATGCCTAAATCCATTGGGGTCATGATTCGTTTGCGCAGAAGCGGTGCGGGAGCCGGAGCATACAATGCATAGCGTTGACTCCGTGGAAGCGGACCCTTAGCATCAATTGGCTGACCTAGGCCATCGACCACTCGGCCCAACAAATGCTGTCCCACCAGCAATCGTGGAGAGCTAGTATCGTAGCGAACATAATCCCCCGCACTAATCCCTCGGACTGGACCAAACGGCATGACAATGACTCGTTGTTCTCGAAATCCAATGACTTCTCCTTCAAGAATAGATTGCCGCCTCTGACTATAGATATGACACCGCTGCCCAACCGCTGCCCCTGAACCTGTTGCTTCTAAGGTTAATCCTACGGCTTTTACTACTCGGCCTGTCACAGTCGTCGTCGAAAGTTCATCCAGTCGCTGTTGAATCACATTCAGGCTCATAAGGGAGAACCTTCCAAACCAAATTCGGTCGCCACGGTCTCGAGTTGCTGCTGAAGACGTCCATCCAACTGCAATCCCGCCTGTTCTACCAGACACCCGCCAGGCTGTATATCTTCATCCTCTTCAATGATTAAATGATCACCATCAAGAAATTCTGTCTGTAAAGCTTCGTGAATTGGCTTCAACAGGTTGAAATCTTGAGGGTTCACCTTGAGCGTCACAAGAGTCTTATTGAGAAGCAGTCCAAGAATCTGACGCACTTGACGAACAATGAATTCTTTGTCAGTTTCGATCTCTCGCATAATGATTTTTTGGGAAATAGCTAATGCGACTTCCACGATATCGCGGTCCTGCTCTTCCATCGCTGCTACTCGGGCACGCCCGATTTGATTGGTCAAATGAATAATCCGCTTGAGTGCTTCATCAACTTTGGCCTGACATTGCGCACGTCCTTCTTCAGTGCCTTTCAGACGACCTTGTTCAAATGCCTGTTGTTGTAACTCTGAACAATCGTGTGATTGAACTTCCTCATCCTGCTCCCTGGCACCTCTTGGCACCAATTCTGCCATTTCAAATTTTTGCACCTGCCCTTGTTGTTCCATACGTGTGCCAATCTTAGACCATCTGCTCTTCACCTTTGCCTCCGAGAGCAACTCGACCTTCACCAGCTAAACGTTGTACAGTCTTGATAATATTTTGTTGTGCCAATTCCACATCACTCAGTTTGACTGGACCTCGAGTCTCCATATCTTCCTTCAGAGATTCCGCAGCACGACTAGACATATTGTTGAGGAATTTATCACGGAGCGGACCTTCAACAGGCTTGAGGGCCAAGAGGAGTTCTTCTTTGCTTACTTCACGCAATACTTCTTGCATACCTCGATCATCCACTGATTCGAGATCTTCAAAGACAAACATTTTCCCACGTATTTCTTCTGCAACATCCGGGTCTTTTGATTCCAGCGATGTAAAGATTTCGCCTTCTACATTTTTCTTGACGGAATTCAATATTTCTGCAACCAA
Source organism: uncultured Nitrospirota bacterium (assembly GCA_937139405.1). GTDB lineage: Bacteria > Nitrospirota > Nitrospiria > Nitrospirales > UBA8639 > Nitrospira_E. The sequence continues at coordinate 169,376 of CAKZPV010000033.1, read as the reverse complement.
GCCTGTTCCTCCAACAGGAACAGCATTCTTTGACGATCCTAAACGCAACTCTTCCTGAAGAACGCCGTTTAATTCATCCACCATATTGGGAGACACTTCTTCTGTTGTGGCTAAGCGATACACCACAGCGTCTCGTTTATGCGCAGGTAGCAAAGACAAAATCTGGGCGGCTTGATCTGACTCTAAGTTCGCCAAAATAAGCGCTCCCGTCTGTGGGTGCTCATACGTCAGCAAATTCGCAATTGATACCGCATCTAACGATTTCAACGTTTCAAAACCAGCATTTTCTGAATTATTGAGAGAGCTCAAAATACGTCGCGCTTTGTCTTTCCCCAACGCCGCATTCAGAATTTTAGCCAAATAGGTTTTTCCTTCAACACTTAAACCTGAGGCCCCAGCTAGTTCTCTAAATTCCTTTAAAACATAGCGATGCTCTTCTTGCCCTACATTGACGAGCGCCCCCAAATACGCCCCAATCTGCCGAATATCTTTTTGATCCAAGACCTTCAGCACTTCCACGGCCGCACTCTCTCCAATGGCTAATAACAAGATTGCCGCTTTTTCATATCCTGATAAATTCTCACTCACCAGTTAGGCCTTCTGCTCTTGTTCTTCTTTGATCCATGTACGAATAACTTGAGCGGCGGAAGCTGGATTATCAGCCGCGAGCTTAATGGCTTGATCTTGAGGCGTCTCAGTAATCTGTGCTTCATACTCGGTTACTGTGGCCGGCAGCCCCGCCTGAGGCAGCGCCACCGCTGGGGCCGACGGCTTACTCAAATTCAAGGCCATCGGCCGTACCACAAACCAGAGGACCATCACACCTAAGAAGAAAAACAGCACGGGCTTCAAAAATCCGCCCCATGTCCCCACAAATGCCTGCACACCTGCGGTCATCCCCTCTTCGCCCTCCTGAATAGGAGGCGTCTCGAATGGCACATTCACCATCTCGATTTGGTCACCACGCTCTTCCGAAAAACCGACTGCTTTTTTTACGATGAGAATGAGATTTTGTATTTCCTGTTCGGATCGTGCCACATAGGTCTGTTCAGTCGTCGCATTTTCAGCATCTCCATCGACATTTTCCGCAGTCTTGTAGATCCCATCTACCAATACTGCGACACTTAATCGTTGTATCGCCCCAGTGGGTTCAATAATCTTGCTGACTTTCCGATTCACTTCATAATTCAACGTTTCATTCTTTCGCTTGGCTTCTTTGGGACCCGAGCCTCCTGTAGCCTTCAGTTCAGTGGGAACATTGCTTCGGACACCAGGGACTCCGGCTTGTGCCCCTGAACCCTTCTCAGTGACTTTTTCCTGACTCCGATTTTCACTACGAACAACTTGACTGTTCGGATCAAAACTCTCTTCCGTAATCTCAACTTGGCGAAACTCCAATGGAGCCGTCACGCGCACAACCGATTTATCCCGCCCCAAAACTTGATCCAACATCGTCTGAACTCGTTGTTCCAAATCATGTTCGACTCGGCGTTGGGTCTCGATTTGTGTGGCGGTCAATTGAGCTTCTTCATCTGCAGAATTTTGGCTGAGGACTTCTCCATGATTATCCACAACGGTGACTTGGCCAGGTTCTAAACCCTCAACACTACTCGCTACCAAATGAACAATTCCTTGCACCTGCGTGGATCCTAAGGGACTCCCTCGTTTCAAGGTCAGTACAACCGCTGCTTGAGCTGGCTTTTGTTCAGAGGCGAACAACCGTTTCTCAGGAATAACCAAATGCACCCGAACACGATCGATTTGCGCAATTTGGCTAATTGTGCGAGCCAATTCTCCTTGTAACGCTCGCCGATAATTCATTTGTTGGGTAAACGGCGTGGTCCCTAATCCAGTGCGATCGAAAATTTCAAATCCTACCCCAGCTGATTCAGGAAGACCGGCAGAGGCAAGCTGCAAGCGCAATTCATGGACGCGTTCGGCTGGCACTTTGATGGTATTGCCACCTTCGCCCACCTCATAGGTGACCCCTTGTTTCCCCAGCTCTTGAATAATCGCTCGAGTATCTTCCGAATCTAATTGAGAAAACAACACAACAAGTTCCGGTTCTTTTCCTAGAATCATCAACATTGGAATGGTGGCGATGGCTAAAGCCAGCACCACCACGACCCCAATGCGTTGTCCTAGACTCAAGGTCTGAAAATTCGTCGTTAGACTTTCTGAGAACGTTGCCATATTATTAAAGGCTCACAAAGAAACGTATGACATATACGAGTGGGAGAACACTTAAACTTTCAACGAATCTAGTAAAATTACACTTGCATCCGCATGACTTCCGTATAGGCATCAATCATCTTATTTCTCACTTGCATAAGTAACTTAAAGGAGAGTCCGGCTTTTTCTCCCGCAATCACCGCTTGATGAATGTTGACATTTTCCCCTTTCGCCACAGCGTCCTCTAAGCGGCCAGCTTCATGCTGCATGGAGTTCACAGACTCCACAGCGTTTTTGAGGATATCGCCAAAACCCTGTCCTCCTTGCGAGGCTGCCTTCACAGTTGAGCCTCCAAAGGGCTCAGGAATGGCTTCAATAGCTTTGATCATGGAATAATCCATAGACAAATTCCTTTCTTTACTTTTTACTCTTCTCGAACCAAACCATTATCGACCCATCTCCAATGCCCGAAGCGTCATCGTTTTCCCGGTTTCCATGACAGCAATATTTGCCTCATAGGCCCTCGTCGCTGACATAAGGTTCACCATTTCCTCAATGGGATTGACGTTTGGCATATGGAGATATCCTTTCTCATCAGCATCGGGATGATCAGGCTCGTACACCACACGTAACGGACGTTCATCTTGAATAATGTCGGTCACCCGGACCGCGGCAGGCCCTGCTTGATCTGCAAACGCCCCGTTAAAAACTGAGTGAAATGAATTATCTGGAGAAACGGCCTGCAGGACGACATCTCGTCGAATATAGGGACCTCCGTTGGGTGAACGTGTGGATTCTGCATTGGCAAGATTGCTAGCGATGATATTTAATCGTTGTCGCTGAGAGTCTAATGCCGATCCGACAACCGCAAACACGCGATCAAGATTCATAATTGTCTCCTTTCACGAGTATCGAAACGTACAATTCTTCATGATACGTAAAGCATGAGGAATAATTTCGAGACTTCTTTTCTCCTGACCCTTCACTCCTCATTGATATTATCGCCCTTCATCAATCGCTTTTTTCCACCCTTCAAAGCGTCCATCTAAAAATTGACTCACGGCCATATACAGAATGGTATTTTCCGCCATTAACGTCATCTCTTTTTCTAAATTGACCGTATTTTCATCGAGACCAGCTCCCACATTCTGTTTGATTGTATGATGAAAAATTTCGCTGCCATTAGAACCTACACCAATGTGACGAGAATTCGTGCTCGCCGAACCTATAGGGCTCTCCCCTTGAAGAATCGCTGAAAAGGTCTCTCGGAACGGTAAGTGTCTGGCCTTGTACCCCGGGGTTTCTTCATTCGCCATATTGGAAGCAATGGTTTCATGAATAGCACTCCGTACATCCAACGCTCGTTCATATAAGTGGGTTCCTGCATCCCATGGAGAAATCATCATCGAGCGACTCCTTTGTCTCTACTCATTTTGCCAATCTCTAATTTACGAGAAACTTCTCTTCTTTAGGCAACCATGCATGAAGCCACTGACATAACCAGCAACACCGATGCCACTGCTATTGTTCGTAATTGAAACATGACCATGCCTAACATTCGACACGAGAACAGTTTTCCTATCCGAGGAAAAATTTTCTAAGCAAATATTTCCTATTATCGGAATTTATTTCCGCCTGTCCTCTGGACAGTCATTTTGCTTTCCATCCTCAAACCATAGCGACAGACCAACATGGCACGTTCAAAATTCTAGACGCCTAATGAAAGCCCACCATTGAGTTCTCGGTATTCCCGTAATTTATTGCGTAATGTTCGAATGCTGATTCCCAATGTCCTGGCCGCATGAGTTCGATTACTATTATGTGCTTCTAATGTTCGCAGAATGAGATCTCGTTCCATTTCCCATATGGTTCCTGTAGGCGCATGCGTTGGAGCAGATGTTAAAGTCGGTTCGTCAAATTGAAAATGTTCGACTTGCAAGGGACCATTATCCGCCAGCAGCACTCCCCTCTCGATCACATTTTCTAATTCACGAACATTTCCTCTCCAGGGTCGACTTTTCAAATACATCATGGCCTCATCGGAAATACCATGCCAAGACCGATGATTTCGCTGAAATGAACGATGAGAAAATTGCTCTGCCAATAACTGAATATCCTCTGGCCGATCCCGAAGCGGCGGAAGCGTAAAGGGCATCACGCTCAATCGATAATACACATCTTCACGAAACCGTCCGGCCTGGACTTCTTGCGCAAGATTCCGATTAGTGGTGACAATGACTCTCACATCTACCGGAATAGGCTGCCGCGACCCCAAGCGATCCACCTCTCGTTCCTGGAGAACCCGCAATAGTTTCGCTTGTAGACCTAAACTCATCTCCCCAATTTCGTCCAATAACAAAGTGCCTTGATGGGCCAACTCGAATTTTCCAGCACGTCTGCTCAACGCTCCCGTAAAGGCGCCTTTCTCATAGCCGAATAATTCACTTTCTAAGAGACCTTCAGGCAATGCTGCGCAATTAATGGCCACAAAGGGTTGATGAGCCCGAGTGCTCTTCCGATGGATATGGCGAGCCAATACTTCTTTTCCCGTCCCACTTTCCCCTTGAATTAAGATAGTTGCCGAACTACTTGCCACCATATCCAGCATTTTCAAGGTTTGCAGCACTTTAGGGTCTCGTGTCAGAAACCCTTCTTGGTCCTTACCATACTGAGTCTCTTCTTGAGGTCCGGTCGTGACATGCCCTGGTTCGCTCCGATCATCATCCAACTGTTGAATAAGCTTCTCCAACCGATCGAAGGGAAATGGCTTCTGAAGAAAATCAGTGGCCCCATATTTCAGGGCTTCCACCGCAACATCCACACCCCCATAGGCCGTCATCACGACAACAGGCATATGATATCCTTGCGTTCGGACTTCACGTAAAAACTCCATCCCCCCTTTTCCAGGTAGACTGAGATCAGTGAGCACAAGCCAAGGAGCATCCCGTTCAACATGTTCTAAGCCTTCATAACCATCTCGGGCTACCGTGACCTCATAGCCCTGCTGGCTCAAGACTTTGGTCAATGCTGTCTGCAACTGTTCGTCGTCTTCGACAACCAGAATGCCGCGGCTCACCCCACTCTCAGTATCTAGCATGCCATTCTCCTTTACTGCGGGAAAAAGAGATCGACAGTCGTCCCTTTTCCTTGTTGACTAGTGATATCAATCAAACCGTGATGAATATGAACAATCTGTTTAACAATTGAAAGGCCAAGTCCCGTCCCTCCTTTTCTCTTTGAATAAAACGGACGAAACATCTGTGCACGTTCTTTCTTGGACATTCCGCACCCATAGTCACGAATTCGAAGAGCAGTCCCATTTTTCAAGCAGGGCTTCCCTTGCTCAACAAACAAATGTGATTCATGTCGACAGTGAATCTCAATTGAACTACCTGGCTCTGACGCATGAACCGCATTCATGAGGAGATTAAGGAGTCCTTGCTTTAATAAGGTTTCATGCCCATGAATCGTTGAGGCTTGTCCTTTCCAATGACGATGAATCGTCACTCGTTTTTGTTGTAAGGGATACATCGCCAAGAGCTCTAGATCATTTAATATCGCCAAGAGATCCACAGACTCTCGCTCAGTATGCAAAGGAGCACTGAAGACCAACATGTTGGACACCAAATGATCCAAGGAACGAACGGCTTGAATACAATGATCAGCCAATTCTTTCCGCTCTTCAGCATTATGATGCGTTTGCCCCAACAGAGTGGCAAACCATTCAATGCTCGACAAAGGATTCCGGATATCATGAGCAAGACGACCAACCTGTCTTCCAAGTGTCGCTAAACGATTGTCATGCTCTTCCTGAGTCAGAGAGGACAGAGGATCTACCTCAGTTTTTTTGAGGGACACATGCAACGAAGATTTCTTGACAAACGGGACAGAATTCTCGTGTAGGAATCGGCATTCACTTTTCTCCTTCAGTATCTGGACCGAAGAAGACGCACCTGTCGATTTAACTTCCCTCATTCGCCTTCCTGACCTCCGGTTTCTCTTGGAGAGAAAATTCATCTAACACCGCAACAGCGGCGGCGCGAATGGTATTTTCAAACTCTGGTGATCGTGTTTCTAATTGCCTTACTTCTGCCAAGAGTTTTTGAGATTCAGTCGCCTGCCCCTGATACTCTAATGACAGTCCCCACCGATATTTTGCCCAGGCTTTCAATGCCACAGGCGCTTTAGAGGAAAGCACTTGGTCATACAGCGATGCGGCATCGGCAAAGTCGCCTTGGTCAAATAGAAAATCTCCCAATCGTATGACATTAGCCATTTCCAATGGATTAAGAGCCACAACTTGTCGTAGGTCTTGATGTGCTAAATCTCTCTTCCCTGTCTCTTGATACGCACGAGCTCGATTCCGGAGCACATACCGTTGCAAACCTTTATCATGAGTATGTTCGACAATAGCAGACAGTTGTTGAATCGCCTGGACATAGTCTTCACGAGCCAACGCTTCCATCCCTAAAGCAGTAGAGACTTCAGCTCGCCATTGACCATCTGCATACTCACGACGATACATCTCACCAGCGCTTCGAACCAGCGGCATATTACCTTGGTCTTCAGCCAGAAAGACTTTTTGCGCAAAGATTTCTTCCCGCAAAGGACTCTTTGGATAGTCTTGCAATAATTGGTCATACCATTGCATAGCTTTCGACGGTAGATTCACATTTTGATAGGCCTGAGCCACGATTTGCACATGCTCACGCGTCAATGGAATTAATTGAAATCCCTCTTGTTGCTCTTCATGAAATTTTAGTAGTCGTACCCAATCTTGCTGATCATAGAAGGATAGAATTTTCTTATTGAGAATAGTGCTTAATCCATGTTGCGCTTCTTCTCGCGATGTGTCTGAGGAGGCTACAATAGCTAGACGCGTGAATGACCGAATGGCAGCAGGGATATCTTCAATCATGTGGTACCCTCGCCCCATCCACAAGAGGCTTTCTTCTACTAAATCGGGTTCAGGAGCTTGGCTCAAGCTTCGAGCCATCTCCACGACATTATCCCAAGATACCGACAAGTAGATTTCCAAATCATTCAAGCGTTGATAGACATTGTCCCATTCTTTTTTCGAATGGTCTTTGGACAAATAACTCACGACCCACCGGACTTGTGCCGCTTGCCCACGACGACCAAATTCCTTGCCTTTAAAACGTCGTTTTGCTTCCTCTGCAAACCATAGAGACAAGAAATCATGGCCTTCTTCTAACAATTTTCCAGAAATACGAATCAATGCCTGTCCCGCAAACTTTTGCTTCGGATGAAGGTTTACCGCGTTCAAAAATCGAGGAATCGCATTATTGGGATTTCCAACAGCCAGTTCCGTCAACCCGTAATAATATGAGGAACCCTCAGACCGCTGAATCAGCTCAGGATTTTCGGCTTCTACAACTCGGTACCAATAATAAGCTTGCTTCCACGCCTTAGACATGGCCGTGGCCTTAGCCAATCCTAGCGCCCCCTTTAGGCGATGTGCTTCCCACTTCGGCTCTTCGACGACTCGACGAAGTATCAATGCGGCTTCGAGAAGTTGTTGATTTTCCAAAAAGCCCAACCCGGTTTCGACCATCACGCCACCAGCCAAAGGATGATCGGGATAGGCCCCTAGAAATTCCTCAAATAAGGCATTGGCTTCAGAATGCCATCCGGCATCCCAATACAGTTGTCCCATTGAACACAATGCCCATGGTGCATACACACTATCCGGATGTGCAGCTTTCATGGTTTGGAGGCGCTGGATCTGTTTCAAAAATTCATTTCCTGGCTCATCTGATACATCGGGAAGGGAGGCCACCGCCCACTCCGCTCCATCTGCAAACACGCCTTCTTGTTGTTCCAAAAGATAGGTAGAAAATAATTCCCGCGCTTCTAACAACAACCCTGACTGCATGGCTCTTTGACCTTCGTTGACTAAATTTGGCATGACCATATCTCGAGGAGAATGCCAGGGGAATTCCGAGCAAAACCCACCCACTGCTGTACTAGGCCAAAGGACAACCACTCCGACTATCCAGAGAAAACTTCTCACGTTACGTAGGTCCTCCAAACCTCCTACGCTTATTCAGCAATATTCGGACCCGAGTATTTCTTACCTGTCTCCAAGAAACTGATCTGAAATCTTGTTGAAAAACGAAGGGTTTTTAGGGAAATCGTCTTGCTGGGAAGAAACTGCCGGCGTCAAGTGGTTGACGGAATGGTCAGAAATTTAGGCTGATGGAGAGGAAACAGAATCTGAACAAACAGAAAGAGGGAAACAGCTAAAAACTATTAGGCGCCAACAAGATCTTCAGGGGGAGTAGCTCGCTGAGCCACGACTTCAGCAAGAGATTTCTTTTTCAATTTTTCAATAAGCGTGGTGCGATTGATTTGTAGGAGACGCGCCGCTTTGCTTTTCACCCAATTGGTCCGCTCAAGAGCTTCGAGAATTAAACGGTTTTCAAATTCTTCTACCGCTCGCGAAAGATCTAACCCACCAATCGGAATAGCCGCAGGCATCGCGGGAAGATGATCTGATGGGAGACGTCGAATTTTCTCAGGCAAATCTTCAGGTTCAATCATGCCTCGTCGTTTCAAGATGGCGATTCGTTCAACAATATTGCTGATTTCTCGAACATTACCAGGCCATGGATACTCACAGAGCAGGGCCATGGCCTGCTCAGACACGCCGGTCAATTCGGCTTTACGTCGCTCATTAAACATATCAAGAAAATGCTGCAATAAGAGAGGAATGTCTTCCACACGCTGGCGCAAAGGTGGAACCAACACGGGCACAACGTTGAGTCGGTAAAAAAGATCTTCTCTAAATTGTTTGGCCATCACTAAACTTTCAAGATCTTGATTCGTCGCCGCAATGACCCTGGCATCTGCTTTATATGTTCGAGTCCCTCCTACCCGTTCAAAAGTGCGTTCTTGCAGCACTCGAAGCAATTTCACTTGAAGAGGAGGACTCAAATCTCCAATTTCGTCCAAGAAAATAGTTCCACCTGAGGCTAACTCAAATCGGCCAATTCGAGCTGCCACAGCACCAGTAAACGCCCCCTTTTCATGCCCAAATAATTCACTTTCTAAGAGAGCTTCAGGAATGGCACCACAGTTCACTGGTATAAGATTCCCTTGATGGCGTGTACTATTACTGTGAATGGTTTGCGCAATTAGCTCCTTCCCCGTCCCACTCTCGCCTAAAATAAGCACAGTACTATCAGTATCTGCTACACAATTGATGAGCTGAAACACTTCCTTCATCACCTGACTTGAACTCACCAACTTTCCTAAACTAAATTGTCCTTTGACAGTTTTTTTAAGTTCCGTATTTTCATCTTGCAGTGTTTTCACTCGTAACGCACTAGATACGGTGGCACTCAACACATCAACGGAAAATGGCTTGGAGAGAAAATCAAAGGCTCCGGCTTTAATGGCATTTACTGCCATTTCTACAGATCCATATCCCGTCATCACGATTGTCACCGGTCGTGATGGCCATTGATTCATCTGCTGAACGAGTTCAATGCCATTAAGGTCAGGTATCATGACATCGGTCAACATAAGATCGAAGGAAGACGATTCTGCGAGTATGAGAGCTTGAGTTCCTGAATCAGTTTCAGTGACTTCGTGCCCTTCATCTTCTAATTGAAGTTTGATGGTTTCCCGAACATCTCGTTCATCTTCAACTAAAAGAATCCTGGCCACCCGATCGCTCACTAGGGATGTACTCGATCTTACTTTTTCCATAACTCGTCTCCCTCATAAATCGAACGACGCACAATATTAGAACCGATCACTGAACTCGCTCTTTTGTCTCACTGACACAACCTAAGCCATAGCTACCGCATTTCACATGGGAGGTCAAGGGGGTACACACAGGATTTAGTTCAAGTGTGTCTCATATCCACAACCACTTCAGATTTTAAATCTTGTGATTTTTCGGCATCTTTTCTCATGCACATGGCTCTTCGTCCTCCCTGACTCAATTCATCTTAAGGAAGCCTTACCTACAACCGATAAGCAGTAAGAACCATAAGACTGTCCGGGGCTCAGAGATAAGACATACATGGATATAACACCACTTCCAGAACCTGCATCAATGCCGATATTCATCCTGTTTGATACCCAAACAGGCTATCTCTATGGCCACCTCTTTGCCACTGGACCGGAAGACCCGTTTCTCCAAGAAGTGATTCAATGGTGGAGCCAGTACTGTTCACATACCCCCATCGGTGTGGATTACCCAGGACTCACTAAACAAACAGAACCAGCCAGTAGTCTCTCTTCCAATTAAGTCTCTACTGAAAGAGACATAGTGAGGAGGAAAACTATCGGTATTTCTATTCCACTCCTCAACTCCTGACTCTTCACTACTCAGCCTTACTTTTCATTTTTACTGTTCACAACCCCATCATTAAGGCAATTCAGCCCAAATGGCCAACCCTGCCCGAAAGACTAACATGAAATCAGACAAATGAAGAATCGCAATATTGTCATTGATTTGAATATTATATATCTGATTATCCACGGGCAGATCACGAGGAAAAAATCCCCCGGTGAAGGCAGAAAATCCTAGCGCCCTACGGTCTGTCACTATCACAGCAATGAAGTCTTCGATAGCGCTGGTTTGTAGAGATTCACCCGCTCCCCAAGCTTCACGTTTCCACCGTCCAAGATCACTCTGAAATCCATACGTCGATTGATTGCCTTCGACAATGACCATTCGAGACGTCACAGTCCATTTGAGAATACGTTCTGCCGTCGAAAGAGTAATGGGAACCCATCGCCGAAGCTTGCCAGAAAATCCAAATAATCGTGTGGAGGTTTGGACAAATCCTGTTACACCCTTCGCTTCCAAAACTAAAACCCGTTCACCAGCACGCAATACTTGGCGCGCAACCCCCTCTCCCGACGTCAGGCCAAACAATTGCCCCTGGTGAGAAGTAATACTCACTCGATCCGACACCACATCCTGGGCTTCGCAAACAGCTTGCCCTATTCCCACCCCTAAACATACGACGAGCGCAAAGAATATCGCTTCATTCGGTTTATTCATAAATTGAAAAGACCAGTTAGCGATAATCCCAGGGAACACCACGATCTCCTTGCATAATAGGCCCCAAGATATCCCTCATCAATTGTGTGCCATTTCCCTGCCCCCCCCACAGCCCTGTCAGGCTGATCAAGAAATCATATTGCTCTCGATCGGGAAACCGCAGGTAATACAGCCCGACTGAAAAACAACGACAGGGATTCTGATACAGCGCGACAACATCCAACTCCGCCGTCTCCCCTGTGCGGAAGTCATGATACCAACGTGAACCAATGGTGAATCCTCCCGGCAAACGTACTCCCCCTCCAGCAGTAAGATAGAGAATTTTTTCAGCTGGTGCCAAGACTTCATTGAATGAAATAGGATTCCAAATATCACCGCGACGAGTCCGTGATCCGGCCTTTGAATACCGTTGACCAACTGAGAAGTACCATGCTCTATGACCTTGAATAAGCCCATCGGTATTCAATTGCGTGAGTTCTTTTTGGGTATGATCCACAAAGGCATCAACTCTCAGAGTAAAAGCAGAGAGAAGGTTCGTGCTTCCCAACGGCTGATGAAATTCACCGCGTGTCCAAATATCTGAAAATTTTGATGCCAAGGGTGGTGGATCTCCCACATGATAACTTTGTGCCACTAACAGATCTAACCATGTGCTGGATGCACCAGCTTGTCCTTGATGGCTCACTCGATTTTTGAAGGAATAGGTCAGCAGACTTTTATTGATGAGATCATCAACAGCATCAATGTTCACAAGCTTGGCTTGTCTTGTTTGAGGAACATATTCATAAATGATATTTGGTTTTGCCGAATGCCTGACCGAGCCATAATTTCCCAGAGAGAATCGTTTCGTAATATTGGAAAATGCCTCAGCCCCGAGCCAATATGTTTCCCGATATTGTCTTGATGTATCTGTTAGCCCGCGAGAATAGGCGACTTCCCGAAATTTAACTTGAGGGCGAAATCCAACGGTATGTCCCAGATGCAACCCTTCCATCGACAGACCTGGCAAGAAATCCAATCGACTCACACGAAAGCCTTCTTCACGCCAAAAATGAACAAAAGTCGTATCCGCCGTAAGTTCAAGCGGGCTCCCCAATAGCCCAGGATGGAAAAAACGGTGGCCGACTTCTGGCAACCGTTGAAACGTCGTATCCCCTCCCGCATTCAATGGCTGTAAATATTGGCCCCAGAGATATAACGCTCCATGATCTAAGCGCTGGAGCAACGTAAGATTGGACTCTTGGCTAGGTAATGCACGCTGAACCCCGGAACTACTCAAATCCTGCAAGAACTGTTGGTCTGTTGAGTAATTCAAATTCATGCGGAAAGAAAGATTCGGTGTAAATTGTTGAGCATGGGCACCTCGAAACTGAAAACGCTTCCGGTCTTGTTCCGTGTCATATAATGCATTCATAAACCATTGCCCTTTGGCCTCACGACTCCAGACATACCGGTAATTCAAGTCTCCCCCAAAACCACGTTCGGTCAATATTTTTGGCGAAATTGTCAAATCTTGGCTCGGCGTCATTGCCCAAAAAAATCCTTGGCGATAGGTAAATCCAAACGAATTATCGATACCAATTGTCGGAACGAGCAACCCACTTTTTCGTTCCGCTCCCAGCGGATATTGAAAGGTTGGTAATGGAATGACGGGAACATCATTCACATTGAACCAGACTCCCCTTCCAGACAGACTATCTTCATAATCTAAGTCCACATCATCAAATGTAAAACGCCACGCCGGAATTTCACCATCTTTGGCATCACAATTCGTAAAGGAACCTTCCTTGACTCGATAATGTGTTTCGGAAAACCGCTGGAGACGCCGCCCAGTGACAAAAGAATTCCGCTTCTTTCCAAAAATCTTTCCGGTTGTGAGAACTCCAGCTTCCGTATTCATATTCAGTTCAAGTCGCTCCGCCCATACATCAGCCTGCTGATCACGAAGATGTGCATGGCCAACTGCAATGAGACGGCCGGTTAATTTCTGAAGAGTCGCATCATCCGCCGTCAGTCGCATAGGTCCTCGAGTCAAATCGACGGATCCGATTGCGTGATATTCTTCACGTGCTTGATCATACTCAATGCGATCCGCGGTTATTTCAACTGGTGTGCCGCGAGAATTTTCCGTATTCACTTGTTGTGTATTAGCGGGAGACTCCGCCAACACATGCATGGGGAGGGGAAATACCCCAACCATACATATCAACAGCCGGAATAGAAGCCTCATAGATCTGATCATGTTCAGTTTTTGCCAAATGATGACGTTGGCGGAATCAAATGTTTCGAGATTTCGCCAACTAAAAACAACGAACCCGTGACGCAAATCAGGTCAGAGGGCCGAGCAAGAACTTGCGCGTGACAATAGGCTTCCCATGGTTCAACAATGGCATAGAAATCCAAGTCACTTCTTCGCACAACCTGACGAAGCTCATCTACCGTCGCAGCTCGATTCATGTGCGGTTGCGTGACAATCAACGTATCAACAAGAGGGAGGAGAATCTGCAAATACTCGGCATGATTCTTATCGTGCATCATCCCAAGAACAAGAATAATTTTTCGGCCAGGACAATCATGAAGTTGTGATTGGAGAAAGTCAAACAAGGCCTGCGCGCCTAAGGGATTATGAGCTCCATCTAAAATGACCATCGGGTCATGTTGCACAATTTCTAGACGACCTTTCCAAGAAACATCGCGCAAGCCACATCTGATCGCGGCGGAAGAAAGAGGAAATCGTTCAGTCTTTGCTGATTCCAGTAAGGCCAGCGCACAAGCGGCATTGTGCATCTGATATCGTCCCAGCAGATTCATATGCAAACCAGGAAAGATATCTCGATGCCCCTTGTAGGTAAATTCTGTTGGCCCAGTTTCCGAGATAGAAAAGTCTTTGCCAAATCGAGATAACGGCGCTTGCTGTATTAAAGCCTTCTCTTCAAATACTTGTGCTACATTGTCCGACATCTTTCCTAACACAACTGGGACATTGCGCTGAATAATGCCCGCTTTTTCTCTGGCAATGGCTTGAAGGTTCTGGCCAAGATATATCTCATGGTCCAGCCCAATCCCTGTAATTAAGACTCCTAATGGATCTAGCACATTTGTCGCATCGAACCGGCCACCCAGTCCAACTTCGATAATAGCAATATCGACTTCTTGATCCTGGAAATATTGAAAAGCCATCGCTGTCGTTAATTCAAAAAACGTCAGAGAGCCGAGCGGATCAGCAATTCCTCGAAGGGATGCAGTTAATTCACACACATGCTCTTCTGAAATATCCTCGCCTTGGACTCGTATGCGTTCACGAAAATCAATCAAATGCGGCGACGTATACAAACCAACGCGATAGCCACCAGCTTGCAGCATAGCTGCCACCATCGCGGCAGAAGACCCTTTCCCATTGGTCCCACCTATATGAAGAGTGGCGTACGAATGTTGTGGGTTATTTAGGTGTTGAAGAAGATTGCTGATGGCCTCAAGCCCAAGCTTGACCCCAAAACGGTGAAGAGCAAACAGATAATCAAGAGTTGCTGGATAGGTTAACACGCGAGTCGCCAAATGATCGGCAATGAACCAAGAAAGGAAGGAACAGCCTAAGCGGGCACAGCACCGGCTCCGCAATGAGAGAGCAGAGTGGCGAGAGTAGACTTCAGAACTTTTCGACTCACGATTTGATCAATCATGCCATGGTCCAACAAAAATTCAGCACGTTGGAACCCCTCAGGCAGTCGTTGTTTAATGGTTTGTTCGATCACACGCGGCCCTGCGAATCCAATCAACGCCTTTGGCTCGGCAAGAATAATATCCCCTAACATCGCCACGCTAGCTGTGACTCCTCCAAACGTCGGATCAGTCAATAAGACGACATAGGGCAATCGAGCTTCTTGAAGATTAGCAATAGCTGAAGCCGTTTTCGCCATTTGCATAAGAGACAACGTGCCCTCTTGCATCCGTGCGCCACCAGAAGTTGTCACCAACAAAAACGGGAGATGGTCAATCACCGCACGATCAATAGCACGGCAAATTTTTTCTCCCACAACCGACCCCATACTGCCACCCATGAACGAAAAATCAAAAACACCAACAGCAACCGTAATCTCCTGTATTTGGCACGAGCCTGTAAGAATGGCCTCCTGTCTACTTGTTTTCCGTTGAGCGTTTTGAATGCGCGTTTTATAGGGCAGTGTATCTTCAAATTCCAATGGATCATTAGGCACAAGATCAGCATCCCACTCCTGAAATGTTCCAGCATCAGCCAACAACTCTACGCGCTCCGCAATCAACATGGGAAAATGATACGAACATTTCGGGCAGACTTTGAGATTTCGATCAACTTCACGTTTAAAAATGATGGCTCGACAGACCGTACATTTAATCCACATGCCTTCCATAATATTGACGGAACTCTCTTTCGAATTTTCTTGTTTGCTGCGCTTAAACCATCCCACTAACGCTCACGCCCCTTCTAATCTGGCTGAAACAACCACATGATTCATGTGAGACATATGAAAGAAATACTCTTGGAAAGAAAAAATTGAGGCACAAAGAGAATCGATCAATTCCGTTCAAATTGAGCTGTAAAAAACTCTAGCACAGGGTGAGAGAACCGGCAAGAAAAACGTTAGGAAAGCAGATGAGCAAGAGAAAGGAACACATCGTTACCACAAATTATCAACGAACTTTACCCTCCTCTGGCATGCATCTCCAAATGCGGATCTTGACGCAATCGATCAATATCAATAAATCGCCCACGACCGGTGCTGGTTTCAAGCTCTTTGCGCTCTTCCGCACCACGATCTCGACGCGTCTCCCAGACTGATTGAATCATGGAGACCAAATCCTCACGAGAACGTCTGTCCCGAATAGGCTTTCGTAAATCCAGACCAGATTTAGCGTACAGGCACAGAAGCCACATCCCATCAGCCGTCAAGCGGCTACGATCACAGGTGGAACAAAATGGCATTGTCGTAGACGGGATAATACCAACTGTGGCTCCATCAGGAAGCCGGAATCGCTGAGCAGGAGCTGAACTGATCTCAGCCACGGGCTCAATGGGCCCATAATATTGGGCGAGCATCGTAAGAATTTCTTTGCGTGAAAGTACCTTATCTGCAGACCAATCGTTCGCTCCACCGACATCCATATATTCAATGAACCGCACTTCGCCGTTGACCCGTTTCCCATACTCAATGAGTGGAATGAGTTCGTCGTCGTTATAGCCCTTCATTGCCACAGTATCTAACTTTAATCCGCTAAACCCAACCCGACCGACCGATTCAATGCCTTCAAAGACCTGGGCCAAAGTGTCTCGTCGGGTCAAGGCCTTAAATCGTTCGGGCTTCAACGTATCCAGGCTCACAGTAATACGGTGCAACCCCGCATCGAAAAGATTCTGCGCATGTTCTGCCAGCAACACCCCATTGGTGGTCATCGCAATGTCTTTAATGCGGGTATTCTTCTGGAGCATCCCAATCAAAGAAGCCAAATCTTTTCGGAGTAACGGTTCCCCTCCGGTAATACGAACACGATCGACACCCTGTTCAGAAAAGAGTTCTGTCAGAAACACAATCTCTTTAAAAGTTAACAAGGTCTCACGAGGCAACCACACATATTCTTCTTCCGGCATACAATACTGACAGCGCAAATTGCACCGATCTGTGACCGACACTCGTAGGGATCGTAACGGCCTGCCAAACAAATCTTTCGCAGGCTCAGGCAACACTTGTGATTGACTGGTGTTCATTAGGGATGTTCCTCAACCCAGACATCACCCTGTGGCGTGTATTCCATTTTCCATATCGGCGTAATTTTTTTCAATTCATCAATACACCATTGGCAGGCCTTGAACGCATCGGCTCGATGTTCAGCTCCAACAATAATCAACACAATATTTTCCCCAATTTCGATAGGGCCATACCGATGGAGAACCAACGCTTCAATAATGTCAAAGTCTTGCAAAGCACGCTCGCGGATTTCTTTTAATTTTTTTTGGGCCATGCCTTCATAATGTTCAAAGGTCATAGAACTCACATCATGCCCCTTGGAGTGATCCCGAGCAGTCCCTAAGAACATTGCGATCCCACCAATTTTTGTGGAACGAGCTCGAATGCGTTCTAGTTCTTGATCAATAGAAAAATTCTCCAGTTGAACACGAACCAGCATACCTTCTTCTGTCTCAACAGCCATAACGCACCTTCCTCAGTTCATAACCATAGGATTGCGGTCATTCACGTCTATGCCCCACCCGCAAAAGGCGGCAGTAAGGCGATTTCATCCGATGCAACAAGGGCCGTGTCCCAATGCGCAATTTCCTGGTTCACCGACACCACGACTTTTTTCTGATGTAAGAGTTCGCCTAATTCTGGGTATTGTGTATGGAGAGAATCCACAAGATCTTTCACGTGCGCCCCGTCTGACAAAGCTATCTCCACCATACTGCTCCCCGCCACAAATGTTTTCAACATGCCAAAGAGTTTAACTTGTACCATAAGTAAAGCTCGAGTTTTTCGTAAGGAATAAGGGGAAAAGACCTTATCCTTCACCCTTAACAGAACCGCGCTGGTACATCCCGGACTTCCCACCGGATTTAGAGACTAGAAAAATATCACCAAACTCCATCCCTTTATCCACAGCCTTACACATATCGTAGATAGTCAAAGCGGCCACCGAGACGGCAGTCATGGCTTCCATCTCCACTCCTGTATTCCCTGAGGTCTTGACTGTCGCTTCAATTGTAATCGAGCAACGCCCGGAAGTATTCAGTTTGATATCTTCAGAAAAGTTCACATCCACACCGGATAATAATAACGGATGGCACATGGGAATCACATCAGGTGTCCGCTTGGCACCCATCACCCCTGCGACTTGTGCCACAGCCAGAACATCTCCTTTAGCTATGCGCCCTTTTTGAATCTTTTCAAGGGTTTCCGGAAGCATCCAAACCTTCCCCTGAGCCACTGCCACACGCGCAGTGGGCTGTTTATCGGTCACATCCACCATGCGTGCCCGACCCGATTCATTAAAATGCGTCAATTGACTCATAGCACGACCAAAGATTCTATAGTTGAACTTTCAAAAATGCTTGAAAACCTTAAAATTATAGAGAGGCGTGAAAACCCTGGTCAAGCCAAGGAAGGGCCTTATTGTGCTTGACAAGGACCCTATGCCACCCTATAAAACTCAGGATTACGAACGAATCCAAACCTATAGGAAATCCAATGGATCAACCCACCATACCCAACCCTATTTTAGCCAACAAAAAACTGGGCCTTCTCCTTTCAACAGCCCCAGAAAACCCCAATGCCGAAACAGTCTATCAACTCTCCAAAATAGCGTTAGCCAATAAGGTCGATACCTACCTCTATTTTATTGATGAAGGGGTCCTCAATCTGAAGGATCCCCGATTTGCGGAATTAGGGAAAGAAGGCCTCAAACTCTTTGTCTGTGCGTATGGATGCCAACAGCACAACCTTTCAACAGACGGCTACGGCAAAGAAGTCAATTTCTGTGGGCTTGTCATTCTCTCCAACATCATCGACGGCTGCGACCGTTTCCTCGCTTTCAACTAAATTTTTGAACTGACTGAGATTTTCCTACTCGAGAACGTCCCCATATCAAAAAAATACAAAGTGCTCTTACAATATCAGGGGTAAATTGTAGTTAGATTATCAAAATTTCCTATTTCATTTGCAGACTTAGCAGCATCAACCTATGAAAACTAACACGGACTCTGAAGAACCCTATAGGAAAGGCTCTGATTCCTACAACTACTGATGTCTGGATAGTTCTGTTGATTTTTTTATTATGCTGAGAGTTATAAAAAGGCAGGAGATATTCTAATAGAACGGGTTGAAAAACAAAAAAGTCGCGCAGATTCTGTGGTTCACCCACTGTGCTTCTTATATCTACAATATCTCGAACTTACCCTCAAAAGTATCATAGATGATTGTGGAGCGTTGTTAGGAAAATTCGAAAAAACCGAGCAAGGGCATGAGATTCCAAAACTCCGGAGAAAATGTAAGGAGCTTTTAACAGAGACCTATGACGAGGATTTTTCAAACAAAATTTTTGAAATTGAAAATAGAATTAATAAATTCTTAAGCATTGCACCCTCACGCGATGCCTTTGCGTTTCGCTATCCCATTTCAAAAACACAGGAGCCTTCTTTCCCTAAGCCACATAATGTAAATGTGAGGGTTCTTGGTGAGGAAATGCACGAAATATGGAGTTTCTTTTTTGGAATATCCAATGACATTGCCGAAAGAATGAAGTCAGTTCCGTAAGGTGAGGCAAAGGTCAAAAGAACCTGGCCTAGTGATGTGGCTGAGCCGTGCAGCCGACACCTGGGAAAAGGTGCGCATTGTTTGAGCGTAGCGAGTTTGCGCGCCGCCGAAGTCGGCGAACCGCGCAAGGAACCCGAAGGGCCACGCCACGGCCAACATGGTTTTCGCTACTTTTGCCGAAACAAAAGTGGCTCGTTCGCCGGGACGAAACCCGGCATCACAGAAAATCGATCAGACACTCTTTTTGAGCATCACAATTTTGCACAACAACGATGTCGGTGACAATTGAATTAGTAGGCTGACTAAGTAGACGCTGATTCAGAGCCCGACTTCACATTGATCGAGAAGGAACATTGACTGCATCATTCGTTCAATCTGCGGGCGATATTCTTGATACGTGGATTTGGTGCTGCCAGTAAAAGTAATGTGCCACGTGTCCTTCCCACACAATAAGCGAACGCTGCTGCTATAGCCTCGTGTGCCTTTGTCCACATCGTGAAATTCAATAGCGGAATGCCCATTGATTGTGAGGAGCTTCATCTTCCCATATGAATCTACGCCTCCCTGCATTTGAGCTTCGGTCAAAAACTTTCCTCTTTCCTCAATGAGATATTCCGGTGATGGAACAGATACAAACTGTTCTTTGGCAATCATCACACGAAAGGCGGGTAGGTTGAGCAACACATCGAGGCCGATAACAGACACCTGAGTATTGCCTATCCCTTGTAATTGTTGATTCAACATCGCTTGAATTTTGTCTGTACTTTTGGGACTCATCCGTTTCCATTCGGACGGGTAAGAAAGTACCAGCCCATGATTTTTGAATTGCTGCCAGTCACTCTTGCCCATACTTGTTGTCGGCAAGGATAATACGATCACTCCGATGACTATGGCTGAACATAGAATAGAAATTGTCTTGCGTATCATACAAATCCTCTCGTATATATAGATCCTCAATAGAAACTGTTAGAAATAACGGAAGGGATAATGATAGGAGCTTAGTAGACAGAAAACAATCAATCCACGCTTTACCGTTGAGCGTCAGGTTTCCAGCTCAACCCAATGTTAAGAATACGTTGAATAAGAGCCTCATAGGACATTCCCGCGCGTTCAGCTGACTCGGCTAGATCTTCCCCGTAGGCCAACTGGGCGTTGGGATTGGCTTCTAAAAAGTACAGATGATTCCTCGAATCAAGGCGAAAATCCATCCGCGCATACCCATTCAGACCTAAAATATGATAAACGCGCTTAGCGGTGCGTTGAATGGCTCGCACGAGCTTTGGACTCAGACCTTCCACTTCTCCAGATTGGATATCATATTTCTTTTGGTATTTCACACTCCATTTCACACGAGCAGTCGCAATCGGCAGTGCATCGGGTGGGAGATTTTTTAAATCTAACTCCCACACAGGCAACACCTGTAAACGGCGATTCCCTAGCACTCCCACATACAACTCTCGCCCCTCAATATATCGTTCGGCAATCGCACTTGTCCCAACATTCTGATGAACGAATTCCACCCGCTCCTTTAATTTCTCTTCGTCATGAACAATCGAAGCTTGAGAAATACCCAGGGACGCCTCCTCGCTAATCGATTTCACAATAACAGGAAACGGGAATTCCCCTGCCCACTTGATGGCTCGTCCCATAGGAAAAACAGCAAAATCCGGGCAGCGAATTCCATGATAGGCCATGATTTTTTTTGACCACCCTTTATCACGTGTCAGCACGAGCCCTTTGGGATTACAACCGGTATAGGGAACACCTAATAGTTCCAAGTAAGAGACAACATTTTGATCAAACTCGGGATTGCCATTGAATTCTTCTAATAAATTAAATGCGATATGCGGCTTCCAATCATTCACGACTTGATCAATCACCCGCAAATCATCTCGAACACCCAAAGCTGTGACGTCATGACCTAAATCCGCCAACGTCGTCAACACATCAAACTCTGTTTTCCAATCTACCGAAGCCAGATCTACACCTTCAGGATTATCAGGTGGAACCAAGTCTTGATGCATGAGAGCCATAACTCGCAGTTTTCTCATAGCACCATCCGATGTCGTCCGCCATGTAAGTAGTTCATGGTTTGGACGGTTAACAAGATCGTAAAATCGACTTTGGCTCGATCTTCAGAAATTGCCAATCGTAAGTTTTTCTGGCGACAATGGGTAATCATATCTTGCAAAACCTGATCAATAGTGTACTGATATTCTCCTGTCCATTCAGCCACTTTCCGACGCACCTCTTTGCGAAATTTCCGGATGAACGATGCAGCGGGTGGATGATCAGCCTTCTCAGGATCACCTGAGAATAACCGGCGCAAATCTCGCGCATAAAAATTAGGGTAATCTAAGCCGTAACGTTCACGCTTACGTTGATAATGTTCGCGCAGGGTTTTCTTTAAACGCCCAATGGGGTCCACGCGTTCCTTTTTCGTGACGATCGGTGGCACACCCACTAATTCTTTCATCACCGTATCCATATATTCTAATTTTTTCAGAGCTGGCCAACCCGCATACCGTTCACGCCAATGAGAGCCCGGGGTTAACCAAACCGCAAAGGTTTCGGCAAAATCTTCATCCGGGTGGCTTTGCGCGTACCACATATCCAAATGTAAGACAAAACTTTTGCTATACGGTTTGGGCAAATAACAATCAGGGTACGGAACTGAGCTTTTGCCAAACATTTGCTGTCGGGAACGGCGACGCCGCAAGTGGTAAGCATTTTCAATGGCATGACCAGTTTCATGGCGAAGAATACGCATGCACCCATCAAATGTCCCACCTTCAACCTCGAGCATTTGATTCATTTCCAATTTAGCCAACCGCGGATGCCCCATATAAAACGGAGCGGCCAGTCCAGGCACGCCATCAGGAGAATACCAATCGTCCGACAACCAAATATGCGGACGAAAGATCAAACCATGGCTTTGCAATTCCCGAGATAATTGTCGTACACATTTATTCAGTTCCGTGCCCGGAATACGCAACTTCAAATCACAGATCCGAAGATCCAACAATTGTTCATCAGACAAGGAAACCCAATCCGGCACAGAAGCGTTCATTTTCTCTTCACTACCTGACATTATAAAGAGAACACCTTATCTCTCGTCATTTGCTAATGAGGTTTTGGAACAAGAATCATCAAGACGTACTCCACCTGTACCATAAATTATCCAACTATTCATCATGCTTCATCGGTCCATCAAGAACAAATCTTCACGTACATATCTTTTCATGGCTCTATTCCTCAATCATGATCTCTCACTTCTCCATCTTGAAAAAACACGAGCACTCCATTCGTAGCTTTTGCACTTAGGGCTATGGTAGATTGCCCTCTTTTTTAAAGGACGTTATTCATCCATCGTACCGTTGTTGTTCATGTTTATTTTTCTTTTTTATTTTCCTTTTTATCCACGTCAGCGATTTAAGAGGCATGCAGTCGTTTTGAACAGCGGCAAGAATCAAAAGATTCTACCTTCCTTGCTTTCTGTTGCAGGATCTTCAAATCACCATTTCTCTCAACGCTTGACGGGTCGCACCACGGAGTTTTCATATGCATACTTGCGAAAAATGCCAAGGAAGCATGTTACTTGATCGCGAAGTAGACATGGAGTCGGGTATGTCGCTTCTTGTATTGGTCTGTATTAATTGTGGCCGACGTAAACAAGCCGAACGAGCGCCAATTCCCTTGATCGAAGCTTCTTAAAAGAAATCACAGAATTAAGAAGCTCCTTGCGCTAAAGAACTTGCCCTAATTTTTCCTTGGGGGGATCAAAGACAAGGAATGTGGGAGCCTTTCTGTATCTCTCATTTGCAATAGGAGAGTTTCGCTTGCAGGCACAAATTATCTGATTAAAGAAAGGAATTACGGTTTTCCGAATGATTTCCACATTGGATAATCACCAGGGTATGAAGGCAGGGAATAAAAGGCCCAATATTTCGTTAGGAATCCGCATCCAATTCTAGATTCCAATACAGATAATCTCGCCAACTTTCTGGGGCATTCCGAATGCCAATCATCAAGGTCAATCGAGGAGTCCATCTTGGCTTAACGGGGACCTTCAGCAACTTCATGCCCGCCTCTTTTGGCGTTCTCCCGCTTTTTCGATTATTACATCGCCAACATGCCGTGACGATATTTTCCCATGTCTTCCGTCCCCCTTTCGCAATAGGAAGAACGTGGTCAAACGTCAGATCTTCAGTTGGCACCCTCTTGCAGCAATATTGGCATGTATATCGATCACGAGTAAAAATATTGATCCTGGAGAATTTAACGGCATGATGTTGTGATCGTATTTTGACAAAATTCAATAAGCGCATGACTGACGGCAATTTAAAAGAAATCGAGACGCCTCGAATATCACGCTCATAAAACTCAAGAACTTCGACCTTCCCCTGCCACAACAAATTAATGGCTTTTTGCCAATGCACCACCCGAAGTGGTTCATAGGAAGCATTCAGTAGTAACGTCATTTCCATAATTGGCCGCGCAGGTTCAATCAGAAAATTAGCAAAACGATGATCCTATATCATTCGGAATACCGAGAATCAAGAGTCTTATTACGCTAGTTGTTGCCTCAAGAAAAAATTGATATATTAAGGGTTTTGCTCGGTTACGATCTTCATGTCAACAGATTTTATTTCCATTGCCAAAGTCAACGACCTCCCTCCCGGCACATGCGCCAGCGTTGAGGCCGAAGATTGCGGTGTGGCTCTCTTTAATATTGATGGTCACATCTATGCGCTTGATAACACTTGCCCTCATGCTGGTGGTCCGTTAGGAGAAGGGGCCATAGTAGGAGAATACGTTGCATGTCCGTGGCATGACTGGAAATTTCATATCCCAACCGGAGTCTGCCAGAAAAATCCCACCCCAAGCTTGAATGTCGCCTGCTATGAAGTTCGCATCGTAGACGAAACTATCCAAATTCTGCTGCCGGCTCAATCGTCGTAGACAATTAAGAAATTTCTTCTTGATGCGGAAGAGGAGGCAAATTTTCAAAAGGCATAAAATGTTGCGCGGCTAAGGAAATGACCCGAATCGACTTTTCGTTCACATCAACCCGCCATGCAAACTCCCGCTCAATCCACTCCACTGTCCCCTTTTCTCGTACAATCTTCCGCACCACATATTTATCTTTTTGAACAGCCACTTGCCATTCTTCTTCCTTATGAGGGATGCCCTTCGCTTTCAATTGATCGACAAAAAGTTGTAGCTCTTCCTCCAAGGTGTACCCCTCACGGGAGAGATGTGTTTTGACTAACTCCAAGGCTTCTCCTGCTAAAGGATCTGTATGTTGCAAACGAGAGACGGTGGGCTGCAGAGAATTATTCAGCATCCATCCCCCTACGAAAAGAAGCAATACCGCAACAACGCTAATCGTCTTTTTTATTTGACCTGTCACAACATGTATCCAATCTTATCTTGCATCTATTGGGGTTCACCTATGAGACCAATACCTTAGTTATACCATATTAAACGTGTGATTCTAACGAAAACCCTAAAAATCTGAGACAGGCGACCAGACATTCATCGACCGGACCATCTTGCGCCTATCTATATCTGAACTCCAGATATCTTTGAGAATCTTTTTAAGGCCTGCACCAAGCGATCATTCTCTCGCCTCAGCCGAACAGCAAATCGGAGAGCGGGCTTCGTCACGCCAGAAAATGTCTGGCAATTTCTGACTAATATCCCCTGCTCCTGCAGTCGAGCCACGAGGGCTTCAGCCACAACATGATTGGATACTTCCACCATCACGAAATTAGCCTGAGAAGGAATAACCCTCAAGCCAGGAATCGTCCGCAATTGACTCAAAAAACGAATACGTTCCTGCTGAATAAACCCTCGGCTTCGTTTCCGAAAACGGACATCTGCTAGCGCCTCCACACCCGCAACCTGTGCCACATGATTCACGGACCACGGAGAAAGATGTCTTCGTATTGATTCGACCACCGTTGGTTCACCGACCAGGTATCCGAGGCGAATGCCTGGAATCGAAAAAAATTTTGTGAAACTCCGAAGGATAAGTAATCGTGGGTAGATTGAAATGTCTTTTATCAAAGAATGCGAGGGACACCAATCTATAAAGGCTTCATCCACGATTATCCAACAACCAACGCGATGAACCTCATCTACAACCTTCCGAAGGTCTCGGAGCAAAATGCGTCGACCCGTAGGACTATTCGGGTTACAGACAAACACGGTATGAGTGTGAAATACAGCCTTATGATTTTTCTTGCTGGCGGCCAGCTTCCATTCCTTCAGAACTTCATAAAGCTTCTCAAGCGGGGGCGCATAGCGCTGAGCAGAAACCGCGTCTACAGATATGCACTGGCCGCCAACTAATCGAAGAGAGTTTTCAAATTCTGAAAAGGTCGGACCAACGATAAGTCCACGACATAGGCCTAACGCTTTGGGAAGCATCCGAATGATTTCTGCCGAACCATTGCCCGCGACAATTGATTCCACGGAAATCTTATGCTCATGAGCCAACTGCGCCCGAAGCTCTTCGGAATGCGGATCAGGATAATGCTGACACCCGTTGACTGCCAGATGCATCGCATTCAACACCGACGCCGGGGGCCCTAACGGATTCACACTAGCACTGAAGTCGATAAGTGTTTCAACAGAACGACCAAGCTGTTTCGCAATCTGATAGACCTTTCCGCCATGCACTTCATTGAGATTCACCACATCACCATCATCAAGAATAGTCCCAAAAGAAAGAGGGAAGCGCATGTCATGATTTGAAGGGTGAGAGGTATTAGGGAAGAAATTAAGGGACGACCAGAATCTCCTAGCGTTGCTCTCTTCTCAACAAGGCCACCATATTCATTCACCCCACCTAACTGAACTCCAAGAGCTCCAGCCATTGCCGCTTCTGGCCATCCACTATTCGGACTAGAGTGTTTTCGCGCATCGCGCCAACAGGTCCGCCAAGATATCCGTCCTCTTCCCAATAGAAAAGCAGCCGCCACATTAATACTCACAGCGGTTAGCCGTGCGGGAATCCAATTGGCCAAATCATCTAATCGTGCAGACGCCCATCCAAAATCTTGATACCGTGCATTACGATACCCAATCATCGAGTCCAACGTATTCACCGCCTTATATGCCATGGCTAAAGACGGCCCACCCAACGCCAAGTAAAAAAGCGGCGCAGCGATACCATCGGATGTATTTTCTGAAACCGATTCAATCGCGGCTCGAACAACATCAGGTTCAGAAAGAGAGGCTGTATCACGTCCCACTAATCGTCCTACAGCCAAACGAGCTGCAGGTAAACCATGTTCAGTCATTGCCCGATACACACCCATAGCGTGATCCCATAAATCTCGGGCAGCCAATGTGGTATATCCCACAACAATCCATGTGAGAATACCGAAGATCTCATTCAACGAATCCATATACCGGATCATCTCCTGAACCAGGACATAACATCCACACGGCAACCCAAGCGCCAACACCATCCCCGCCGATTTCTTTGCAAAAGCACTCTGGCACAATGCAAAGATCAACTGTTCACCACGGTGAATCACAGACCCCATGACACGAACAGGATGGGGAAACCAGCGAGGATCACCCAATATGACATCCAAGAAACACACGGCTAAAAATTTATACCCCAGGAAGACATCCATCAGGACTAGGCTAAAGCATCAGCGGAAGGCGACGATGGGAAAGATTTGGTAATTTTCGCTAAACAAGATGGGCACAAACAATCATGATACTGTTTGATAATTTTCTCATATTGAATATCGTTCACAGGAAAGTCACCACACCAGCATCGGGACAGACCGCAATCAAACCCTTGCCCACATCGTTCACATGTTTTTGGATACATTCGGCTCATTTCGAATTTCTATAAAAATTCAAACAAGGAACAGAAACATCGGAGCGCATAGGATAAAGATGATTTCAATACCTTCATTGATCGATCCAAGAATATCCCCGGTAATGCCACCAATTTTCCTGGAAATCCACCACACATAGGCTCGAACAAGGATGGATCCAACGCATAGTACAAGCACTGCTGACATCGGCCCGAAAAATGCACCAACCATAATGGCTAAGGCTAGCGACGCAATCACGACATCAACTGATGAGCAGTTCCGAATAAACGAGGCCCCCAAACCTTTAACACGAGGATAGATAGATTTCCATACGCCTAACACCATCGACCATCGTCCGACCACCGGCATACAGAGCAACGTGAATTCTCTCATCCCACCAGGCAAAGCCATCAAACCCGCGTAGCGAAGGCCAAGACTCAACACTAAGCCCGTAACCCCTAGTGCACCAATATGCGAATCACGAAAAATTTCCAAGCGGTGCTCCGGTGTGGTCCCCCCAGCCAGCGCATCCACGGTATCAGCCAACCCATCTTGATGTAGCCCTCCGGTCACCGCCACATAGAGAGATAGAATAATGAGATTCAACACAACGGGTGCGAAAAGATCTTCCAACGCCCGATCCATCGCCACTAACCCTATGCCAAGCAGAAACCCCACCACGGGAAACCACCGAAGAGCCATCGAAAAAGTCGATGGAATTGTTTCTGGGATCCATCGTGATGGGAAAGGAATGATCGTCAGAAACTGGCAGGCCAATGCGAAGCCACCCCAGGCATGCTTCATACAGGCCCCGGCACCGCTGTTTCGGCTCCGTCGACACCGGCACTGTCAAATGTGGCCATGTCTCTCAAGCAGGCAAGACTTGCTTGCACAAGCCCAATAGCCAGACAGGCTCCCGTCCCTTCCCCAAGACGAAGATCTAAATCAAGCAACGGATGCAAGCCCAGATATTCTAATATCCTGCGATGGCCACTTTCTGCAGAACAGTGAGAAGGAATAACATAGTCTTGGCAAGCAGGAACCAATGTCTTAGCTAAAAGCATGGCTGCACCGGAAATGAATCCATCCAAGACGACGGGAATGCGGCAAGCGGCGCCACCCACTATCAGCCCAACCAATCCACCAATTTCAAATCCACCAACTTTGGCAAGAACATCCACAGGATCATTGGCGTCAGGTTGATTCAATTGAATGCTCTTCTCAACCACCTGAATCTTCTTCGCAAGCCGCTCGCCATCAACACCAGTGCCTTTTCCTGTCACCCCAGCAACCGGTTGTCCCATCATGACCGCTGCAATGGCGCTGCTGGCTGTCGTATTACCGATACCCATCTCTCCAAGGCCAATCACTCGCAAACCATCGGCATAGGCATCTTGAGCTAGACCTATGCCAACCTCAATACTTTGCATAGCCTGTTCTCGGGACATAGCAGGGCCATCGGCAAAATTGTTGGTCCCATTCCCAATTTTGTGAACAAGCAAACACGAATGGGTGCCAAGATTAGTTTCAACGCCCATATCAACAACTCGTATTTTAGCGTCAACCTGTCTCGCTAAGACATTAATGGCCGCTCCACCATTTAAAAAGTTCAAGACCATTTGCGCCGTGACGGAGGAAGGATAGGCACTGACACCCTCACGAGCGACACCATGATCTGCCGCTAATGTCAAAATGACCGGTTGAGGCATGACAGGCGGAAGCTCCTGCGATATGGCCACATATTTCGCAGCCAATTCCTCTAACCGTCCTAAACTCCCAACCGGCTTGGTGAGATGATCCAACGCCAATAGAGCACGAGCATGGAAATCTCGGCTCATAGGCTGAACGGCTGCTATCGTGCTCTGCATCAATGGAGAATATTTTTTCGGCATACTATTACTTCATGCGGAGTGGTATGCCACTCACTAAAAAATAGACTTCGTCTGCCTCCGCGGCAATGAGCTGATTGATCCGTCCAGCGACATCACGAAATTCGCGACTCACGGCATCTCCTGGAACAATCCCCAATCCAAGTTCATTGCTCACCATCACAACCTGAGCCGGGCAAGCTCTTATGGCTTTCAACAGCTTTCGGATGCGAGACGGAACGTGACGTACTTGCACCTTGTCTCGAAGAAGATTATTCAGCCATAGCGTCAAACAATCCACTACGACGCTGGAATAGCTCTCGCCATCTGATTCAAACCATTCAGTTAGCTGAATGGGAACTTCGAATGTTTTCCACCCTTGCCCTCGTGACCGTTTGTGCTTCTGAATACGAATGGTCATTTCGGAATCGAACGGCTCAGATGTGGCAAGAAACGCCCGAGGATTTTTGCCTCTTCCCTGTTGTAACGCAAAGGAGCTTTTCCCCGATCGCGCACCACCAAGAACAAAGATCAGTCGTGACTCTGATATGTTTTTTTTTTGTTTCTTGTGAGGTCGAAAACCCGTTTGACGAACAGATGGCATAGCAAAAATTCTTAAGACTTAGCAGGTTGTTCCGGTTCTCGTTCCCATAATAATTCCGGCTCTCCATGTTGTTTTGCTACCCAACGGGCAAAGACAAACAACGCATCGCTCAATCGATTCAGAAAGGTGACCAGTTCCCTCTCAACCGATTCTTCCTTGGCCAACGTGACACAGAGCCGCTCAGCACGACGGCAGATTGTTCGTGCCACATGCAACAGGGAGGCAATCTGTCCACCACCTGGCAAAATAAATTCCTTCAATGGTGCGAGGTCCTTTTGACATTCATCAATAAGATCTTCTACATGGGTTACATCCGAAGCAGTCACGGTGGGCATATTCGGGAATGACTCCCCAGGAGCTGTTGCTAGAATACCGCCCAAATCAAATAACTTATTTTGTGTCCACTTCAGAGTCTTTTCCATAAAATGAGATGCATCCGTATTTGTTCCAGACTGTTCATTCGATACGCGGGCCAAACCAAGCATGGAATTCAATTCGTCTACGGTTCCATAGGCTTCCACACGAACCGAATCCTTCCAGACCTCTTGCCCTCCAGCTAATCGAGTTTTCCCAGCATCCCCTGTGCGTGTGTAGACTTTTGAAATGCGCATAGCGTGAGTCTCCTTAATGTTGCCCATTTCGGTTGACTATGAGATTCCCTTCTGCTTCATGAGCCGTATCAGCTTTCACACAATTTCCCCATTGTCCATAATGCACAAGTTGTTCAAGCGGCAATCGTTTGCGCCAGCCAGCTTTTTCAAGATCCGGTTGATCACCAAACGCTCTGACATAGCCTATACACAAATAGGCCACAATCCATACAGGTGAAGGAATCCCTAAAACGTTTTTTAACGCCTCATAATCCAGAATGGACACCCAACCCACACCAACACCTTCCGCTCGAGCAGCAAGCCAGAGATTTTGGATGGCGCAACACGTACTGTACAAATCGGTTTCTGGGACCGTTGCACGGCCTAAGACAGAAGGACCGCCTCGCTTGCGAGTACACGTCACACAAATATTCATGGGAGCTTCTTCGATGCCTTCAAGTTTCAAGCTTCGATACAGATCAGCCTTCTCTCCTTCATACCGTAGGGCCGCAGCATTATTTGCGTCGACGAAAATATTTTTTATTGCTTGCTTCGTTGCGGCCTCCTGAATGACCAAGAAATCCCACGGCTGCATATAGCCAACCGATCCAGCATGATGTGCAGCCATCAACATTCGACGTAGTGTGTCTTCTGGAATGGCATCAGGAATAAAATCTTTGCGAACGTCTCGTCGTTCAAAAATGGCTCGATACACAGCATCACGCTCGTCACTAGAAAATGCTCCTCTGACCGTTTCCTTGTGTGCCGTCAAAACTCAACTCCCTTTTGAGCCTTAATCCCATTTCGAAAGGGATGCTTGATCATCTTCATTTCCGAAACCAAGTCAGCCGCGTCAATCAACTCTGGCTTTGCGCCTCGCCCAGTAATCACGACATGCAACATAGGAGGCCGCTGTTCCACAGCGGTCAAGACCTGTTCGAGAGAGACATACTCATGATGGATGGCAATATTTAATTCATCCAACACCACCATGCTAAATCTTGGATCCTGAAGAAATTTTTCCACTTCTGCCCAGGCTTCTTGAGCTACAGCCTTATCGCGTTCTCGATCTTGTGTTTCCCAGGTATAGCCTTCCCCCATACGAAGAAACACCACCTGATCACCAAAGCCTTTAAGAATTCGTTCTTCCGCGGTATCAATCGCACCTTTAATAAACTGCACGACAGCCACGTTCATCCCATGCCCAAGACATCGGATGGCCATCCCCAATGCTGCCGTAGTTTTCCCCTTCCCAGCGCCCGTATGCACCACTAACAAACCTTTTTCATCTTGGGCCGCAGCAATTCGCCGATCCACTGAAGATTTCAAACGTTCCATGCGAGCTTGATGATCCGAATTCGACATGACTAGTTCCTTTTTTATGACCTTCAAGAATTTTTCTCAAAAAAAATCCCCAAGGCTTGCGTAACCTTGAGGATTGCACCCAGTTCTTCATCCTCACCACTTCCCCTGCCACGAGGGAATGTTGGCTTAAAAATAAATGGGGTATTCTGACTTCTGAAGTTCAGCTAATAATAGTGCTGACCTACTACTCGCGCCTTCCCATCCGAGCATCAATAAGGAGTAAATTCTTAGAAGTGAGGAGCATAAAAAATTACCTCCTTACTACTTATTTTTTACACCTTACTTCTACGGAAAGTGGCCAATGCGAGGTTCGTCTCCAGTTACAGCGGCGGGACCGTGCAGGATTTACACCTACTTCCCACCATTCATTCCTTATATGTTTCGAACGACTCTAGAAGGGTATCTTACATCTTGTCAAGGAACCCTCGGCCTCTCCCTTTTCAGGTCGTGCCAAAAGTATTCCAAGTTTTTTTCCTATCCCCACTTAAAATCGTGTGCAGGAATTTCCTACTCGAAACACAGTTAGGCCCCTACGAAAACCTCCAAACCTACAGCACTTTTTTCCATCCTACGACTACTCCTGTCAGACTAAATAGAAAGCCTAAGGTGAGCAGCGTGAACATTACCACATCCCAAAGAGGTCGCCTTTCAATCAACCCAGGAAAATCTAAACTGTGTAAGCCATTGAACAACCAACGATAGATTCGACGACTGTGATCCATCACTGACACAATCGTACCTGTCTGCATATCAACATGAACCCATGTTTGGTTAGGATCATCCAGCCCGACTCTCAATGTCTGTTTCGGGAAAGGTCCTTCTCGTAAATGCCCATATGAATCATCAGGTTTAATTTCTTCAATCTGCAGTATTTCAAACCCGAACCAGACCTGCTTTACGGCATCAACCACTTCCTCTTTGGTCAAAATGAATGAAGAAAAACCATACGACTCTACGGGAGTATACAGTTGAGTCTCTGATCCTTTGGCGAGCACTAAGGGACGCCTGCCAACAGCTAGGAATTCTAGTTCTTTAATCTCTCCTAATGTTTCTAAAGCTGCGGGCTTTATCGATTTGGCCACTTGGCTAAGTGAGACGCCCTGAAAATTCTGTATTTGTCTTGCGGTAGGACTAGACATTGAAAACAACCGGCCATGATCCATTGATAACCAACCACTCAACATCCAAGTGAATACAATGATTCCAAAAACGAGGCCTAAAAGATGGTGCCATCGTAACCAACCTGAAAAAGGACTCAAGGCACGTTCTCGCATGCTCCGCCTGGCTTGACGAAAGCGAACCACACCTATGCATAACCCTACACCTGTCGTGACAACGCCAAGGAATGAAAGAAGCCAGACCACTTGATCCCACAGCACCCAATGCTGACGCAAGATCATGGGATAGATCCAATGAGCCACCGCTCCAATATAATTCCAAGCACGTTCAGAGCGTCGTGTTTGTTGCGACACTTCGCCCGTCCTCGTTGATACATAAAGAACCGTGTGCTGTAAGTCATCAAAATGAATCCGATAGAACGGTCGATACGCATCAAACCGTTGATGGACAATCCATTGATCGTAATCTAGAGGTCCAATAATCTCTGCAGGAGCTTGCTCAAAAAATTGTGAGGCAATGCGCCTCGCCCCTTCAAGAGTCACAGGAGGCAGCTCTTTTCCTGTTTCGACTCCGATCACCTTCAATGAATCCTTATGGGAATGAACAATATAAGCCGGTTCCCCATCCACATCGATGACCCGCAAGCGTGCTGGAAGTTCTATTCCTGAGGATTCAATAGCTCTTAAAGGTGAGATGACAATTCGTGAAAGATCAATGCTAGCGCTATGTGCAAGACGTTCTGATTCAGATAACGATGGAAACGGGTGATAGATCAGGACCGCGCCACTCAGAAACCACATGGCAAAGAACAGGCAAAGCAGAGCTCCCAACCATCGATGAACCGGAATAAGAAAGCGCATCGCCGAAAGACCCATCTTGTTTAGAAATCGATTTGGACGTTAAATTCATAGGTCCGTGGCGATCCCAGCAAGACCTGATCAGGATAAAACGTATCTCCCCAATAGGCATAGACCGTATCAAAGAGATTACTCACCCGTACGAGCACTCGTACTGGCCCTTTCCGGTAGCCCAAATGGAGGTCCACGATCTCATAACTTTTGAGAGTGACGGTATTGGCATTATTATTAAATCGAGCACTGACATACCGAAACCTTGCCCCTACATCAAAAGGCAACCCAAATATATTCTGATAATTTGTCCAAGCATTCATCACCCACCTGGGAACATTGGCAGGCCGATTCCCTGTATTGGCGCCAAATGATTCAAATTCGGCATAGGTATAGGCCGTATTCCCTCCTAGACTCCAATGAGATGTCGGTTGAAATGCTGCTTCTAATTCAAGCCCGCTGGACTGTTGTTTTCCAACATTATCAACCTGACCTCCACTGCCCGTCGCAACCAGAATGTCTTTTCTCTCAATATGGTACAAGGCCAAGGTGACCTCTGCTCGATTATCAAAAAATCGAGATTTCATCCCAACTTCCCATTGCTGCACTTTCGTCAAATCAAAGTCCTGATTCCCATTGACTAAGAAAATATTAGACCCCACAGGATCGGCACCCGATGTCCACTGAACGTAACCCACCAAGGCCTGATCGAATTCATAGACAAACCCCAGTCGCCAGCTCAAGGGTCGAAAAGATCGCTCAAAAGCATTCGTAGAATTAAAACTCCCATCTAAATTAAAACTGTCCCGATCGAGATGAATAAAATCTTGGCGAAGGGCAGCGACAAGACGTGCGCGAGAGGTGACTTCCAATGAATCTTCCACAAACACAGCTACCGTTGTGATCTTAGTCGGATTCAAAAACGTCTGCGAAGGATCGTCGAACCGCCCAGGGCTTGGATTGAAGGGGTCAACACTATCCACATTCCCAAAGAACCGGCTTCGTCTGGTAAAGTCCACATAACTGAAGTCCACACCAAGCAAAGCCCGATTCGCCATGCTTGCTAGACTATTTGTTAATGTTCCATACAGACGATTGCCAACGGTCTGTTGATCATGTGACACAAAAAAACGATCACGATCAATCAAACTCGTTGCAGCATTAAAGCTATACGTTTCGGCATTTCGCCAATGACGTTCCGCATCAAAATAATAGAATGTATTATGAAGAGAAAAGGCAGAGTTCACTGTCCAGGCAAGATCCAGATGCGTAAAATATTGATGTGAATTCACCTTCTCATTCGCCACATTATAGTTTTCGAATCGCGTCCGTTTATCAATAGTTCTTCCATCCGTTGTTTCAACGACCCCCTTAAGAGGCTTCGTTCCAAATGCCTTCGACACGAGCAGCGTCCCCCAGTAATTTGGCAAACGATCCTTGAGGTAGTCGAAACCAAGAGTCACTTCAAAGTCTTCAAGAGGTTTCCACAGGAGGGTCCCTGTGACATTCAATGATCGTGAGGCAGCATCGTTCACGTATCCATCAGACGACGAGTGGCTGATATCCGCGCGATACCAAAGGGTGTCGTGCAATTGTCCTCCCACGCCTGAGCCTAACTTTATGGTGTTAAACCTGCCGTACGACACCAAATTTTCCCAGGATGTCTCGCCATTTTGAGAAGGTTTCTTCGTCACCATGTTTAAAGTTCCTGCTATGGCCCCCTGTCCATGCAAGACAGATGCGGGTCCTTTCAGTAATTCAATTCGATCAAGATTGAATCCATTTTGTGGACGACCGCTCATCGACCCCGGTCCGAGCCAAATCCCATTTCGCAAAATCGTAATTTGATTTTCCGTAAATCCTCTCATCGAAAAACTGAAGGGCTGTGCAGGCGAAGCTCCCCAAATAACACCAGGTGCTTGCTCAATCGTTTTAGACACCTGCTTATACCCATTCTTTTTTAACGCAACATGATCAATGATATGAATGGAGGCGGGAGTCTCTACGGGAGACAAACCGAGCCGACTACTTGTGGAAGGTGGCGCAAGTACCGACAACTCAGTTGCGGTGACGAGCACTTCATCCAATTGAGTGGGGGGAGAGTCATCTGCCTCCAATGAACCACTTGGATCATTACCTAAGGCCACAGAGGCCATGACGAACAAGAACACAAGCCCAAGACAGACGAGGTAAACACGTTTCATCGTTATCCCTTTCCACGAGGATGCTCTATAAAAATCCGGCCAGGTTTCCTGACTTCGGGCAGCCTACTAACCAAGCCTTCCCATCTACAAAGACAGTGGCAATCAATGGCGTTCGTTCCCGTTACAGTTGCGGGACAGCGTTGGTCTTTCACCAAACTTCCCTAAACCGGATGAACGATATTAAAAAAAAGGATCAATCGAGACTTTTGTTATTGCTTCTCTCCTTCTATGAGATAGAGTTTCCCATTTTTGGGGTCGCGAAATACTCGGCCCATTGATTCATAGCCGGATCCCATACTTTGAATGCCAGGAGGTAAATCTGGAAGTTCTTGCCCTTTTTCCACGACTTGAGGTGTTCTTAGTCGTTCCATGAGATCCGGACTTAGCGCAGCGAGTGCCGCAATCAGACCACATGCGAACACCAGCATAATATCGAGAAAATTCGCCAAGGGGCCCAACGGCTCTTCTTCTTGTTGATCAAATCGGCTGATGCGCCAGGCGGAACGTTTCACAATAGAATTCCCATTACGATTTCTCGACACTGAGGATCTCGTCATACCAGCGACGACGAAGACGGCCAAGCACAAATCCGATAATTCCAGCTAATAAGCCCATGACCGTCGTATCAAACGCCACGGTGACAGCGTTGGTCAGAATAGAGAGATCACCTTGTCCCAATCCTGCCAATCCTGGACCTAATGGAATCAACGTCCCCATTAAACCCAACATAGGCGACACACGCGTTAAGATATCAGTCCGTTCAAGTCGCCGCCTTGCCATCTGTTCAAAAACCTGGGTATCGATGTCGTCCGAACTCTCTCTCAATCCCCAAAACCGTTCGCCAATTGCAATCCCAGTTTCCCACACAGCCAAGATCATCATGCAACCAAGCCCCACAATAATGGGATAAAGGAGCAGAGACACAAATTCGTGCATGAGGGTAATCACTTGGCCATTAAACATGAGAGTTGCTCACAGGCTTGCGACTTCCCCTACGAATACCAAAAACCAATAACAAGGCAAGGAGAGTCAAGAACACCCAGAGATAAGACCTGACGCCATCAATGCTTCCTTCGGTGGGTTCAACTTGCCGCTGATCTTCCATTTCAGCCGTCGGCCCTACCTCAATTTCTGCAATGGTTGTCACAGATGTTTCAGCAACCTCTTCCTGGATCCGTGCACGATCTATCACGTCGTCTAATTTCTGTTGTTGATCGGCATCAAGACGATCAGCAATCCAGGCAAAAAGTGGATGGTCCGGTCGAGTATGGCCACTGCCTGGCAAACCATGTGTAATAATTAAATTCGCAAAACTTTGACTAAGTTCTTGTAACGTACCTTCATCAGCATTCCAAAAACCTTTCTGGGCCGCAACCAGCATCACCGCGACCATATTCGTTTTCACATGAACATTTTGCCCATGCTCCAGAAATTCATCGAGGCCGATGTCATATCGATCATCAAGATAGACAGACTTAACTTCATCCCACATCGCACTCGTAATAATATCGGGATTCGTAACTTGCCATCCCCAAAGATATTCTAAGAATTCACTGCCCATCGTCCGAGCGCCCGCATACTCATGCTGCATTAATGGCTTTAACCATTGAGGATTGAGAAATTGGCCACGGAATTCTGTCAGAAGAGCCTGATCTAAATTGATGAGTTTCGGATTCTTGGGATCAGCATGCTGAACAATACGGGCGCGAGGAGGCGAACCGGTAAGCGTTTCAACCGCAAGGCTCAACCCACCTAAATAATCAAACGCATCATTATTATCTAAGAGACCATAGAGATTGCTGGCACGGCCTAAATATGTATGTTCAACCTGAGTCACATTAGAAGAGAATTGCTCTTGCATCCGTTCTCCACGATATCCCACACCATAGGCATGTCCCATCCGATTGAGATACGCCGCCGCCAGTTCTTTTCGGTCTTCCCACGCTCCTGAACGTTCAGCAAGCTTATTGACTCCGGCCCCATACGATCCTGGCGCTGCCCCAAAGATTCGAAGACTTGCCTGACGTCCGGCTGATCCAACTTCGATATTTTTATCCAAAAGGGTCTTCGCTTCTTTCACCCAATGCGCAGCCACACGATTGTCCTTCAACGATTCCTTCCCACCAATAGCCAGCGAGCCTAACGGCCCTAATGCCGCCTGAAGAGCAGGAACCAATGCGGGATGCTCTTTACGTATCGTTGAACTCGCGCCATCCAATGCGAGCAACACACCTTTGTCTAACCATTCCAACTGTCCGCCATATAAATCCCGAAACAAGCCTGAAGTCACAAACACAACATCGCGCCGCTCACGCTCTTTCTCCAAAGGAACTCGGTGAATTCGAGTGAGGATACCCCGACTATTCCACATTGGCTCGATCCCCAACATATCTAATCCAAAGGCAATCATGGCACCTTCGTCGCGAACCGCATCAGAAGCCCAAAGAATCACAGATTCTTTGCCATCTGGAGATGCTGGACTATCTGCTCGAGCTTTTGTTGCCAATTCTTTCCCCAGTACAAAACCTAAGGGAGTCGGTAAGAGACTTCCATCCAGAGCATGAAAATTTCGTCCCGTTGGCAAGACCTCAGGCGTCCGAATGGGATCATTACCTTTCCCAGGTTCCACAAACCCACCCGCCAAGGCATCGAATAATGAACGTCTTTCTTCCTTTGGTGAATTCCTCAGGTCCTGGCGTCTAGCTGCATCTTCTGACGTCGCATCGGCATCTCCCATAATAGAGGCCATCATGGTATTGATGGCCGCCTCTTCCCAATCCTTCCCAAATACGTGAAGACCGAGAGGCATAAAGTTTTCTTGCAACTTGGTCAGATAATGTCCTGTTTCATGTACAAGAAGATTATCATCGACTTCCTCAAACTCTATTCCTCGAATGCTCAATTCTGCGGCCATACTCACAGTCAGTTCATCTCGTAGATGCAGAGCATCAATCCGTTCACGGATGGCGGCGACTGTACGGACTCGGGCAGGCGAATTTGGGTCTGGATCGGCCGCCTCAAAACTTTCGACGAGTTGTCGCAAACCGAGAAGATCATCATAGAGTTCAGTCGTACTCAATGGGGGTGTTAAATGACTCACCATGACAGCCAGCCCTCGCCGTTTAGCCTGAATACCTTCACCGACTCCATCCACAATATAGGGATAAATACCCGGAATCA
This sequence comes from uncultured Nitrospirota bacterium, assembly GCA_937139405.1. Classification (GTDB taxonomy): domain Bacteria; phylum Nitrospirota; class Nitrospiria; order Nitrospirales; family UBA8639; genus Nitrospira_E. The sequence continues at coordinate 130,260 of CAKZPV010000033.1, read as the reverse complement.
TTCCAGCCATGTGCCAGGAATAATCAAGTGGACCAACACCTGTTCCATGGCGTGGCAAAAATTCGTAAGTGGAATGTCGACCGAGATGAATCATCGCGTCGGCTGAAAATTCATGAGTGAGCCAAGAATAAAAAGCCCAATACTGATGAGTCGGAGGAAACGTGGCATTGGCATGGAGCAGTTCCTCGTTCAACTCCCAGCCTCGTGGTGGCTGGGGACCAATAAAAATATTTCCAAACTGAATCCCAGGAATCAAAATCTTCTCCTCATGGACCATCACTCGCCCAGGTGCTTGCCCCCACCCCCGCAACCCTTCAATAGATGTATCACGGATCGCACGATTGAACACCAAAGCTTCTCCCCAGTCAGCTCCCCCGTTGATAAGTCCGCGATATTCATTTTCTAGTTGTGCTAAAAGATCTCTAGCTCGGTCGCGGCTCGAATGATCAGCACCATCAAGAACATACCGCACATCTCCCATCACTCGTTCCAAGAGTTTTTTAGCAAGAACTAGTTCATTCCTCTTAATCGCCACGCGCAAACTCTCATGAAGATACCCGAGTGGCCCCTGCTCCATCTCAGCCTGCAGTTGCTTGGGAAGGGCTTTGAACCAGGGGACATAATCACTTGTGCTCACCGTCGTGATGCCCTGAGACATCTGCTCTAACGCTCCAGCATCCTCTGGCAGGTTCACGCCCTGATCTTGTATGCGCTCCAAGAGGGCTTGCGGCGACTCGGGCAACTCTCCGGTCATATAGCCTTGCTTATTCATCTGTGTGAGGATCGTCAACAAACTCGACGGTACATCAAGATTATCTGCACCAATATTATGTCGACCTGGTGGGTGGTTATAGTAGACAATGGCCACCCGCTTTTCAGCATTCGACTTTGTTCGCAATCGAGACCACCCACTTATGCGTTTCACGATGCGTTCTACTTGCTCTGGAAGGGGTTCAGTAATACTGAGGCGCAATCCGGTCAATGCATGAATCCACGAAGTTGCCGCCGTGGCAAGAACCAATGGTTGGCTAATCCCCTGCAATTCAGGCATCGCAATCCGATAATGCACGGAATTCCACGGCAACCCATCCTCCGATAACATCCATTGATGCCGGGAGCGATCAGTCAGACGAATTCCCTTCAAGACTGGGACATTGAGACGAGAAAGCCATTTCGTAGATTGCTCTCGTCCTTCACCACCACCAATGACAAAATCTTGGAGCGAGACGATCGCAACTAAGGGAGCGTTTGCCTGTAACCCTTCAAGCATTTTCAGTGCTTGCGTACTACTTTCTCCCCAGAGAGCGAAGAGAGCAAGACAATCCAAATTTTCTCTTTGTGCGGCCGAACAGAGTTGATTAATCAAATCAATATTCCCTTTAGAGTCACCACGATCCTGATCAATAATGGCGATCCATGGCTTTCCTGGTTGCAAGGTCAGCATCTGGAGATCGACCATAGCTCCCTGATGATAGAGACGAATGGTCTCTCGTGACCTCATGGCACCAGGTTGAATATCCGCATCTAGCAATTCGAAGACAAGCGCAATCAGATTAGAAATATTTTCCTGCCCACGGGCCTGCCAATAACCTTTGGCTCTGATCCAAGTTTCCTGACGGGGAAATTGTCGAGTGAGTGCCTTTACCCATTCCGTGAGGGTTTCATCTTCATGGGGAGATCGCACAATCTGTTTAAAATCATTATCATTCACATCACGGAACAACGGCCCAGAAACATCACGAGAATGCCTAATCAGGGCAGGTGTGGAATTAATCACCAACATCAGTTTTGACTCATGCCTTGGAAGTAGGCTCTGAAGTCGAACGGCTGTATCACCAAAGATTGCCACCGTCATCATGGCATCACTTTCCTCGAACAGCCGATTCACATCCGCATCGCTCATCCTCGAAATTTGGGTATTCGATCGAAATACCAATTTGTATTGAGCATGTCGCCGATGAAAGTAATCTGCTCCAGCAGCCAAATCAGCGGCGGAACGATCAGACACAATGACCGTGAGGGTCTTCGCAAGCGCGAGATTGACAAATGGCAAGAACAACATCAGCATCCAACCACACACGAGTACGGATTGCTTAAGAATCATGTTCATCTGAAGATGAGCTTTCTTCTAGAAACGATGGAGAGTCATGACTTCTCGCAGCTTGAAGTAATGCTGCAGGAATTTGAGAGAGAGTGGAAAAATGCAAATGCGTATAGAAGGCCGTCACATTTCCGACCACAATGCCATCAGGACCTCGATCCCGTCCCTGTGCATCAGTCAGCTGTCCCACGTAGTCAAGGCTCCCTTGCGGCTGGATCGTTGAATAGTGAAATTCATGTCCACGAACACACATGCCAGGCTCTCCAACCGCACTCGACTGCGTCAAGGTTAGCGCCCGATACCCCAACGTCATGTGGGCGCGACTCATCACGGCTTCCGCGGGAATGATGCCAACCATGTCATACTGAGTCCCATCAAAATCCTTCAACGCATTGGTCAAATAGAGCAGTCCACCACATTCGGCATAGATCACTCCTCCATTCTGAGCAAAGGTCTTAATCGACTGCCGCATGCTGGAATTTTTCGCTAAGGCTTTCGCGTAAATTTCTGGATATCCTCCCCCTAAATACAGCACATCCGCATCAGGAATGGAGACATCGTTCATCGGAGAGAATCGACAGAGGCTCCCTCCGGCTTGTTCGAGAAGAGCTAAATTATCTGGGTAGTAAAAACAAAAGGCTGGGTCATGGGCCACAGCAACTCTGACAGGTTCCTCAATAACTTCAACGGCTGGACGTCTTGTCGATACGACAGCATCCTCCCAATCCAAAGCCGCTTCTGCCAACAGTGCAATCGCCTCTACATCCAGAGTAGAGGTCACAGCTTGCCCCAATCGGGAATAGAACGTCGGATCCTTTCCTTCCAACGCCGTGCGCAATCCCAAATGACGATCAGGAATGGTCAACTCAGTATTTGGTTGTATATAGCCGACAACCGATATATTGGTTTCTTTTTCAACGGCCTCCTTCAAGATATGATAATGGCGCTCCCTTTTGATGCGATTAAACACGACCCCTGCAATCTTCACATCCGGATCAAAATTGGTATAGCCAAACACCATAGCGGCAGCTGACCTTGCCATGGCACTACCATCCACAACTAAAAGAACAGGAGCATTCAATTGTTTCGCTAATTCCGCACTACTCCCTATTTCGTTGATCGGCGAACTTCCATCAAAAAGCCCCATCATTCCTTCAATAATAGAAAGATCTGCATCCTGAGCCGCGCGTTGAAACGTTGTACGATTCAAGTCTGCACCTAACATCCACCCATCCAAATTTCGAGATTCTCGCCCGCTGGCCATCTGGTGGTGCCCAGGGTCAATAAAATCAGGCCCCGCCTTAAATGGCTGAACCTGGTGCCCTTGGCTTCGAAACGCAGCCAAGAGCGCCAACGTCACCGTCGTCTTCCCTACCCCACTCGACGTTCCTGCGATCAGAATGCGTGGAAGTTTCATGGATTGAGATCACCCACCGGAAGATCAAACTGCACTCGCACACCGCCAAACACTGAACGCACTGCCGTACCAAAAAAACGAATTTCCTCATAATTCCGATTCAAGATATTCTCAACCCGGACGTATCCTTGAAAATTGTTGGTGATATCATAAGAAGCAGAAAAATTAATCACATGAAAATCCGGAAGGGGTTGCCGATTTCCTGTGACGTTAAACCGAGATCCGACATACCGAAAGGAAACCGTGAGTACCATAGGATCAACTGGTTGATAGGACAGGAAGGCACTGGCCTGATGAACCGGCCACCGTTGCAACCGGGCAGCGGTCATCGAGTCTCTAGTCAGCGTGTAGGTGTATTGTCCCTGCACATCTAACCTCTTTAAAAAGGGAAGATCTCTGGCCACCAGAAGTTTCACACTTGTTTCCCACCCCTGCGCTTTTGCACTTCCAATGTTTTGAGCACAAGAGCCAAAGGCTGACAATGCACCACAGTTAACAGGATCAAACGCACTGGCAATCAATTGTCGATAACGATTCCAGAAATACCCCACACTGATCGACAAACGTTGATCAAATAAGCTTTGATCAATACCCACATCAAGGCTTTTGCTCTTCTCAGCCTTTAGATCGGGATTACCAAAATTTGGGAAAAACAATTCATTGATATCTGGAGCACGAAAACCGGTGGCGTAACTTCCTCGAATTTTTGTCCCAGTCTCTTTTAAAAGGTATCCACCTGTGACTCGATAGGTCGTTGAATCACCAAACGAATTATGGGCATCTTGTCGAAACCCACCCGTGGCAAAAAATTGATCAAACAGATTAACTTGGACTTGCGCAAATCCAGCGTGACTGGAATTGATTTTTTCCGAAAACGTTCCTTTATTTTTTCCAAGTTGTTCTCGAAATTGGTAGCCAACTGTCAACAAGACAGGTTTCCCAATTTGAAAATTACTCTGCCATTCAATCCGATTACTCCGTGTTCGAATATCGGAATTCCCAGCTTGACTAGGTGTACTCAGCAACCCTGATGTTAGCCCTAATCGTTGAGTTCCAGCCTGTGTAACAGTCGTCTGGCGAGCCTGAGACAATGTAATTTTCTGATCCCACCAGTCAGTGAGAGGTTGATAGTAGCTTCCGCTATAAATGTATTGACGACTTGAGGTCTTCGCTTTAAGCACATCGAAGGGACCACCACTGCGTGTACTGGAGCTATCTAAATCGATATCATTATTAATCCACCGAAAAGCCACCTCTAACCGGCCATCCCACGGCCCTGCCACCCCCAACAAGGACGAGGCCTGCCAATTACGCAGCGCATCACGTTCGCTAGCTCCTCGCTGGTAATTAATTGAAGAAAACTTCGTCATATCCCAACGGGATAACGACATAAAAAGGTCGACGAGGCCAACTTTTCCTGCCAAACTTCCTCCTTCACGCATTGAATTGAAGGAACCGTATTCTGAAAAAATCCTAGCAACAGGAACGCCTTCACCACGTTTCGTGCGAATATCCACCACTCCTCCAATCGCATCAGAACCCCACAACATGCTCTGTGCACCACGAAGCACCGTCACCGACTCAATATTGTCTGTCGTTAACGTCCCAAAATTGAAACGTCCGAGCGTGCCGCTATTCACAATCGCACCATCGATCAACACTAACGTCTGATCAGGTGATCCTCCTCGAAGCCTAAGAGTGGAAGTGGTTCCTGGCCCACCGGATGAAAAGACCGCTGCACCTTGGCTAAAGCCGAGTGCATCGACCACAGTCCGAATATTCCTTCGTTGGAAATCTTCTGCTGTAATGATTTCAACAGCACTGGTCGAATGACTTAAGGGTTTTGGGGTTTTGGTGGCCGTCACCACCAGGGGATCTAATGTGTGGACAGGTTCAGCATTTGGATCATCAAGGGCAAGAACCCAATGTGGAAAACCACCATGCAAGGCGAGAGAAACAAGAGTACACAAAAAGACCTGAAGAGAAAATCGAAGAGATACCGTCGTGGACATCACCCACCTCCCTTTAGCTCGAAGGGGTTTTATGGAAGAAACAATGGTTGGGTTTCCTGACTTGCGGATTCTCGCTTCTCTGCGCCTTCTCATGGGCTTACAGCCCACAATGGCCAATTGCAGAATCACTCCCCGCTTACAGTGGCGGCACCGTGCTGGATTTACACCAGCTTCCCCATCACAAATTGCCTACATTCTTCTAAACAACCCTCCTCCTTTGTAAAATGATGAATAAACAATGAACACCCGTTAATCATTCTACGGATAAGACCACATCTTGAATTTTGATGAAAGCGAGCTTCACTCTAGCTCAACCTTTCTAATAGTAGTTGCGTTCAGAAGGGAAAACTCTCGAAACGATAATTCACACCTGCAAAAAATCCAATACCTGGAGCGGGCACGACGAACTGCTGAGTCGCTCCTCCGCCAGTTATTCGATTAGCCGCATAAATTCCCGAGGTGAAATAATTGTTATTGAGTAAATTATTGACAGACAAAAACCCCTTCAGGATTCCACCAGGCACCGCATGTTCATAAGCCATTCGACCATTTAACACAAAATACCCAGCCAATCGATCCTGGTTATTACTTTCATCTCCCTGCAAGAATTGCGTACTGGCATACAGTCCACTAAGCGACAGGCTTAACCCTGTAACAGGATAGGCTGTGCCTGTCACACTTAGACGGTTTTTAGGAACGAGAGGAAAGCTATCCCCGACATCTACCACGCGCGTTGATGAAATATTAAACCGACTGCGAAATTGGGCCTCAGTATATGTATAGTTCACCACAACATCGCCATATTTATTCGGTTGTACTTTGAGCGTCAACTCGACACCTCGACGCCTGGATTTGTTGACATTTCGATTTTGCCCATCCATAGGACTGAAATCACATGAAATACAGGTAAAGAAAATTTCATTTCGTATGTTCAATTGGTACACTGCAATTTCGAGTTCGCCCCAGGTACTTATGTTCGACTTGAATCCCAATTCAAAATTATGCGAACGAACGGCTTTTAAATTTGGATTGGAACCAAATGTTCCCTGAGCAAAAAGCTCATCATTCGTTGGAATTCGAAATCCCTGAGAGTAGCTAAAGTACACACTCGTCTGCGGCATCAGAAAATAGGTTATACCTCCGCGAGGCGTAATACGGGTATAGACCTTTCTCCCATCATTGGTTGGAGTCAATAGATCACGAAAATCTAATTCGCTTCTGTCATATCGAAACCCTCCGACCAATACAACATTGGAAAATAGATGAACGGTATCTTGAACAAAAATTGCGGTGGCTTCTTCTTCGGATTTTCTTCGAATATTAAATGGACCAAAATCAGATTGGGACAACAATCGATTTCCAAAATCATTCCACGCAACCTCTCCTCCGACTGCCAACACATTTCGGATATCTCCAACTTCCAACTCATGGGATAATTGGAACGTCCCGCCCCATGATTTCGTGTCAACAAGGTTCTGGCTCGTCGAGTTATTCCCTCCCACAGTAAAAGGCTGACTGACCAAAAATGACTCCTGTTGCACGCGCCGAAAAAACCCATTGCCCGTAAACGTAAACCCTCCTGGAATCACCTGGCTGGCTGTCAGCCTGACAAAATTATTCTCCCGATCAACGAAATCGCCTGGAGTAAAGTTCGCTTTAGGATTATTACCTGCAATATCTCGAGGAAGGGAGCCGGCTTGCTCTAGATTATCTTTGACATAGGTAAATGAAGCTGTTAGATCGGTCCCCTCTACGGGGCTATATCCAAGCTTCCCGAACCCCCGAGACAACTTGGCAGCGGACTCATCCCGGTATCCTTCTTCACGCTCTCGACTAAAAGACCCGTAGTAGTCCACTTTTTTGCCCATAGGGCCACCGGTATTGAAGGTATAACGCTGGCGCGAAAAACTCCCGGAAGCGATTTCACCTGTCATTTGCCGTTCTTCAGACCCTCGTTTGGTCAAAATGTTGATCACACCTCCCATAGCATTTCTTCCAAAAATAGCTGAAGAGCTCGGGATGATTTCTATTCGTTCAATCGTTTCCAATGGAATGAGATCAAAATTAATAAAACCAAATTCTGGATCATTCACCCGTACACCGTCTACAAATACACTGGTTGACGATACAGGATTGCCGTTAAACCCCCGTAAATCAATAGTCTGTTCAAATGCATTGCCTACCTGGTTATACATGACCACTCCAGTCGCTTGGGAAACAGCCTCCTGGACGGTTGTCGCACCTGACTTCTGAATGTCTTCAGCTGAAAGAATGGTCCTCTTTCCCGGTACAGCCAAGACATTTTCTTGACTGTCGGGCAACCGAGTACCATAAACAAATGTTACGGGGAATTCTTGAACGGAAGACGGGTTCTCTTCATGATCAGCAACTTCCTCGGCCCTTACGGGAGCAATCTGAACGATACACGTGAGAAAGGTACAAATCGTGGCAAAAACAGCGGAGAAAACTTTCGCAGACATGATCCAGCTCCCTTTAGCTCGAAGGGGTTTTATGGAAGAAACGGTTGTTGGGTTTCCTGACTTGCGGATTCTTGTTTCTCTACGCCTTCTCATGAGCTCATGGCCCACAATGGCTGATGTAGAGTCGCTCCCCGCTTACAGTGGCGGCACCGTGCTGGATTTACACCAGCTTCCCCGCTACAACTGTCGATATTCCTCTAAACAACCCTCCTTCTTTATGATATTAAAAAAAACAAATACTCAAACATTTCACACTGGCAAAGACACGCGCGGGAGCCCAGACTGTGGATGCTGATCAACGAGTACGGAACATCCATACACCGCTTCAATGATTTCTGGATTCAACACTTTTTGAGGCGACCCCATCGCAGCCAGACGGCCATCGTTCAACAATAATACATGATCGCAATATTGGCTAGCCAAATTCAGATCATGAGAGACTAACACGACTGTCAACCCTCGCTCACGATTCAATCGTTTAATGATACGTGCAATATCCAACTGATGATGAAGATCTAAAAATGCCGTCGGTTCATCCAGCAATAGGATCTTCGGCTCTTGCACCAACGCCCGAGCAATGACCGCACGCTGCCTTTCTCCACCTGACACTTCAGTGACGAGTCGATGACCAAGATGAGCCACATCCAGCTCTTCCATGGCATTCTGTGCAACAACCCAATCCTGAGAATCTTCCCAATGCCATCCGCCCCACCCTTGATGATGAGGAGACCGACCCATTAGCACCATCTCGGCAATAGTAAATGGAAACACTTGAAGTGTTTCTTGGGGTACGAGCGCGACGCGCTTTGCTACATCTAACTGAGACAGGCCCGCTAACGAATCCCCTAAGAGTTCAATCTTTCCTCGTTGTGGCTGAAAAACACGGGCTAATAATTTCAAGAAGGTACTTTTTCCTGACCCATTGGGACCAAGAATGCCTAACACTCGACCAGAAAGAATGAGACAAGACAGATCATTCAAGACCGCCTCTGATTCAGTGTATGGTCTTCTTGCATAGGAAAACGTCACATTTTCCAGCGAATACGCCACACCTGAGCTAGTTTGGTCGTTCATGGTATGGGTTACTTCATGCCTAACTGAGTTTGTCGAGTCGTCAATAACCATAAAAAGATCGGCCCCCCAACTAATGCCGTAATGACACCAACTGGAAATTCGCTGGGACTCAATGCCGTACGAGCCACGGTATCGGCCATCATGAGAAACATCCCACCCATTAAACCAGCCATTGGCAGGAGTAAGCGATGATCGGCCGAAACCACTAATCGCACGGCATGAGGAATAATCAATCCGACAAATCCAATGATGCCACTAAAACTGACCACTGCTCCCGTTAGCAATGCTGCAGCGAGAAAGACAGCCTTCTTTACCCGTTCCACCTCGACACCTAACGACCGAGCCGTTTCCTCTCCAAGCGTCAGCAGGTTCAGCGATTGCGCATGCATACCCAATATGAACAGCCCTACTCCGAGATATAGCATTAACATTCCTAATGTTGACCAATCTGGTCCCGTCAACGTGCCCATCAGCCACGCATACATACCAAACACTCGATTTGGGTCAGCAATACTAGTGAGGAACATGATGAAGGCTGAAAAAATGGCATTGAGCACCACCCCGGCTAACAAGAGCGTATAGACGGAAAACCCTAATTGGGCTGATGAAATACGGTACATAATCATGAGTGAGAGCAGCGCGCCCGTAAAGGCACACACCGGCAATGCCGAAATACTTCCCACCGAGATTCCTACACCAAAGAGCAGCGCAATCGCCGCCCCAAGCGCAGCTCCGCTAGAAATTCCAATCACAAATGGGTCAGCCAGGGGATTCCGCAATAAGGCTTGCAGTGCCACGCCAACCATCGCCAAACTACCACCAACTAAAAACGCCAGCAACACGCGAGGCATGCGGACTTGCAACAAGATAATCGAGGTGGGATCACTGAGGCTCTGCTCCAGAGATATCCCCCCGACTGAGTCCAGAACAATGGCAAGGATTCTCGAATAGGAAATTGATTGTGTGCCAATCCCTAAACAACCTACTAAAACCACGACCGTCACCACACATGCTGAGCTTACCCATAACCACCAACGACTCCGCGTGAGCGTTCGGCTAGAAGTCACAGTCATGTTGACCGCCGCCTCAGTGCGAACCGAGGGCTTGGCTGAAAACCTTGCTGGAGAAGTTGCTAGCGATGGCGCATCAAGAGTTGGCTTCACAAACCATTGCCCCTAAGAACATCATTGAAAATAATGTCGAGATAAAGCATTGAACGGTTTTATGGATGGGCTTCATCCATAGTCTCGTCCAGAGAGACATCCGGATGCAGCAAGGCCACTAAATGTCGCAACCCTTTAATGACACGAGGCCCAGGACGATTCAGGAGATCACTTTGGACTTGAAATAATTTTTCTGTTTGCACTGCTCGCAAAGAATCCCAGCGCTTCCATCTATCTTGTTCTACTTGAGGGATCCCTTCGTACTCACCTATCGGAAAGAGCAGGATGTCAGGGTTTTGTGTTAATACCTCTTCCATCGTCAGCCGTGGGTAGGGAGCATTCGCCCGCTCAGCAGCATTCCGCCCACCAGCCAGTTCAATTAAATGATGGATGAAACTTCCTGGTCCAACCGTAATCAAGGGCTCTGAATTGAGGACATATAGCAACGTTGGGCGAGGACGACCATCGACTCGTTTCGTCAAATCAGCAATCTGCTTACGCATGGTTGCGGTATAGGTATTCGCCTCTGACGATCGGCCCACCATTCTTCCCAATACCTGAATATGCCCAAAAATGCCTTCCACGGTTTTTGATTCGAGAATAAAGGTAGGAATTTTGAGTTGTTCGAGTTTCGCCAGCAAATCCGCACGGAGAAATGAGGGCGGAGCCAAGACCAACTGCGGTTCAAGCGCCACTAATACTTCCAAGTTGGGGCGGGAGTAACCGACCTTCGGTTTTTCTAATGCTGCCGGTGGGTAATTACAAAAATCCGTCACACCAACAAGTTCATTTTCTGCTCCAATGGCAAAGAGGATTTCTGTGATACTAGGTGCGAGAGACACAATTCGCTTTGGCGGTTTGGCGAGATAGAGCTTTCGATCTAAATCATCAACGAACGTCCGTGGCGCAATATTAGCCATGAACGGCATACCGGTCAAAATGCCTTGTTGGCGACGTTTCATTGAATTCTGCTCTTCAGCATAAACCTGAGAAGTGTGATAAGAGACAGCAAAAAAACAGGTTACTATACCAGAGAAGATGAAGCGAACGGTTAGACAAAAATAATCTCGCTGCTTCCACTCACGTAGAGCAAAAGCGCATCGTATCGACCAAGAAGTCTTAGCGAAGTAATCTAAAAAGTTATTCAAAATAAAAAATCCCCAAGGCTTCATCAACCTTGAGGATTGCACCCGCTTCTTCATCCTCACCACTTCCCCAGACCACGAGGGAACATTGGCCTTAAAACAAATGAGGTATTCTGGCTCCTGGAGTTCAGCGACTTCTATACTGATCTACTGCCCGCACCTTTCCATCCGACATTTAGTAAGAAGCAAGTCGTGAGCAGCAAAAAATTTACCTTTGCTACTCTTCATTCCTAACTTCCTCGAACAGTTGTATTGCGGGGGTCGTCCCCAGTTACAGCGGCGGGACCGCGCGGGATTTACACCCACTTCCCTTCATTCGCTCTGTCATATGTTGGAGGTGACAATAGGAAGGACTGCCAACCGTTGTCAAGCAACAACCGATTAAGCCAACGTACCTTGTCGTTGACCTTCCTACACGCAATCCATAATAATTCTGAATCGCATTCTTGTGTGCAGTCACTCCCCTGAAATATCCTTCTTGGCCCCTATTCCCAGATTAGTCTTTTTTACATATTGTATCTAAGCCCAACTTCTTTTTCCCCAATAATATAACTATCAAAAGTTGAGCTTTCTTTTATTCATAACATCTCTCCAAGGAAGGAAGATCTATGGTCACGAGAACAATCCTATCTAGTGTATGTTGGTCTCTTCTTATCTTTCTATTTTCTCCAATTTATGATGTTGTACCGCTGACCTTTGCTGAAGAATCTGCTAACTCTCAGGCACAGCCTTCTTCTGGCCAACTTAGATCAACCAATACAGTTCAACTAAAAAGATTGTCGTTCCCCATTCAACTTTCAGATGAAACGAATCAACACATAGCAGGATTTCTCTATTTTGATCGTCAAAATTTGAAGGTATGCCACGAGAAAAAACCCTATTCTCGCGTTGTGAAATGCATCAAGAAACGCTCTCTCAGGAACCAGACCCTCCAAGTGTTGGTCCACGGATTCACCTATAATCATGCCTACTGGGACCCGCCCAAGAAGAAATTGCCCAACCATTCCTATGCCAGGTTTATGGCAAAGAAAGGGTATCCTGTTTTGGCTTTAGATCTTTTAGGAACAGGTGCTTCAAGCTTTCCTGATGGAGACTTTCTCAACATCAAGCAAAGCATGTTCAGCCTCGCTCAAGTTCTCTCTACTACTCGATCATTGCCCAATCCTCTAGGAAACACCTTTAACCGCATCGTCCTCGTAGGGCATTCTGTCGGCACGTTGTTAGCCGTGCTCACAACTGGCACGAATCCAGGGATTACGGATCTTCTTGTGGCCACAGGATGGTCATTTTCTCCGCATGTGGTTCCGTTGAGTCCAGAATTAATCACGGCCTCGTTAGCTACTCCCTACATACGATTTCCATCACCAGTCCGAGAAGAATTGTTTTACTTTACCCCTTCTGCCAAACAATCAGTCATTAAGCGAGACAATCGCTTCTTAGCTGACCAATTTTCCAGAGGTGTCCTTGTTGAAGGAATCCCGCTGCTGAACGCCTTAGCATTAGGCGATTTGCAAACTATTCAGGATCTGACACAAATACACCAGATCAAGGTTCCAGTCTTGGTTCAGCTTGGAAGATTTGACAAAATTTCTCCACCTTTGATGCCAGAAGTAGACGCTCAACTCTATAAAGGTTCTCCAGATGTCCAGGTAGATATTCTTGAGAAAATGGGACACTCATTCAATCTTCATAGGAATCGCTTAGACAGTTGGAGAGGGATTAATCGTTGGATTACCCAACGTATTGTGAAATAAGTCCGAGAAAATACTACGATGTTAGTCGTACGACGAATATGATACAGACCAGGAAGGTAGAGGGTCGTAGGGGGACACAATCAAACCCCTAACAATTGTTTAATCTTTTTGACATCACAATACTGTTCCACATGATCAGCCCAACGGTCGAGAGCGTGACGCAATCTCGCCGAAACCGCTTGGGACGTTTCCATGGCAAGTGGTTGAAGATTTTTTCGAACACGTATACGATTCAGCCATTGCCGACGAAATTCTGGTTGATCAAAAACTCCATGGATATAGGTTCCCCACACCAGACCATCAGCTCGCATAGCTCCATCGTCTTTTTTCTCATAGTGGGATGAAGAAGATTGGGCATCGTCTAGGACAATCTGGAAACATGGAGACACCGTCGTCGCACGAGTTGTCGCTCCCATATGTATTTCGTAGCCTTCAACGAGAGCCTCTTGATCACAAAAGTTTGATAGAGCACGTGCACGAACTTGCACCGTAGTTTTCTGAGCTAGCAATTCTGTTTTCACATCAAGTAGCCCTAACCCTTTTGATATCCCACCCGTCTCAACATGCTGTGGATCACTGATTTCTTCCCCTAACATTTGAAATCCCCCACATACACCTACGATTTCACTGCCACCCTGCACTTGCAACGCTAGAGCGTCCTCAAATCCTGCATTAATGAGATGTTCTAAATCCGCAATCGTGGTTTTACTCCCTGGCAAAATGATCACATCCGCTCCTAGGAGTTCTTTGCTTGAAGCCACATAGCGTAGAGCAACGTCAGGCTCAGCAGCAAGTTCATTGAAATCCGTAAAGTTGCTCATGTGTGGTAACAACACGACGGCCACATTGACCGTCTCTGCACCAAAATGCGTCAGACGATATTGTTCAATCGCTACGCTGTCTTCCTGATCTAATTCAAGATTTCGCAAATACGGCAACACGCCTAATACCGGCACACCCGTACGTTCTTCAATAATCTTAATACCATCATCAAATAAACTGAGATCACCACGAAATTTATTAATCACCACACCAATGACTCGTTGCCGTTCTTCGGGAGCTAAGAGGTCCATGGTGCCAATGATCTGCGCAAATACACCACCTCGATCAATATCTGCCACGAGAATCACTGCCGCATCAGCCATTTCTACAACCGGCCAATTCACAATATCTCGATCTCGAAGGTTCATCTCCGCCGCACTCCCCGCTCCTTCAATCACGATCATCTCATAGCTTTTGGTCAGCTTTTCATAACTACTCTTCACCAAATCCCAGAGTAGAGTCTTTTTAGAGAAATACTCTTTCGCCTCACAACGTTCCCACACTTTTCCTTGTACAATGACCTGGGATTGGCTATCGGCCTCAGGCTTCAAAAGAATAGGATTCATCACAACATTCGGAACCAGGCAACAGGCCTGAGCTTGTAGTACCTGCGCTCGACCCATCTCTCCTCCGTCAGACGTCACAAAAGAATTCAGTGACATATTTTGCGCCTTAAAGGGGGCCACCTTCATTCCAGATCGATACAACAAACGGCAAAGCGCTGTGGCGATAAGACTTTTTCCGACATCCGATCCGGTTCCTAAAATGGCAAGAGCTTCTTTCATGATCTCTTTTAAAAGAAAAAAATGAACCCTTTATGATCCATTGTTCAAAAAATATTTAATGTATTTTTTCAGGATAATTTCGGACTAGAAAGAGTACTATATCTTTATAATGACCTACCCAACAAACCCCGTATCAGGCCAAGAAGCAAACATTAAATTGCCCCAAACTACAGAAGAACCTGTTTATATTGAAGTAAGCTAGATCTCTGCAATAATATCTTTTACTTTCCTACTTCCTACAAATCTCATCAGAATTGAGATTTCAAACTCTGATATGGGATATACATTAGCAATCGTAAGACCCTTTTCATTTTTTCGTATGTCATTATTTATCCACAGATTTATATCCGCAGTGAATGCATACTCCTCCAACTCCATCTTCACTGGATGCTAGGGCCTACAGGAAGGCATCTTGAGTGGGGAGTAAAAATTCCTATTATCCCAACAAGTTGCCAAAAGAATTAAGTTTCACCATTTCCAATTCAGGTAATTATTTTTTGGCATCAGACTTGTATCTATGTACTCGGAATTTTACATTTCTCGACGACACTTTCCCCAACATGCCATCTCGCTCTGGAGGAACATTCATGAAAAAACTCTCTAGCATTTTTCTAATATTACTCTGTACGATCGCATTCTCGAATATCTCATTTGGAAAATCCCTAGAGTCAGTAGAAGAAATCGCCAAAAGAAAACCCTTTGAAATTTTGTACTTCGAAACACTCCCCGAAGCTTCTTTCCAAGCCTTAGAATCTCACTCTACCGATCAATCGTCCAAAGCTTCCCATTGGGACTGGTTATTTGAAGCTTTTGGCAAGCAATTTCAATTATCTCTCGAGCCCAACACTCGACTCATTGCCAAAATCGACAGTGAAAAACGAGAGCGCCTAAAAGAAAACTTGACGTTCTACCGCGGTAGACTCGAGGGGTACCCAAACTCATGGGTGCGTCTCACTCGCGTTGAACAACAATGGTCAGGCATGATCTGGGACGGACAGGAAGCATATATTATCGATTCTCTGTCAGTCATAACCCCTGCCTTACAAACTGTACCAGCTGAAACATCAGCTAAACTTGCAATCTACCGAATTTCTGATACTCGAGATCTCGGTACTCAAACTTGTGGTATGGGCGAATCAAAGGGAGTCCCTCTACATCCAATGACCAGTTTTGATGCTTTGATAGAAGAACTCCAAGAGCAAGTCGGCGTGACCGCACAAGGAGCCACGCGAAATATCGATATGACGGTTGTCACGGATCAGGAGTTTAATAGTATGAATTCGAATCCCAACGCCGCTGTCATCGCACGCATGAATATTGTTGATGGAATTTTTTCTGAACAACTTGGCGTACAAATCAGTCTTGTCGATGTGCTTCCGTTACAAAGTAATGCAGGACTCACTTCTACCAATGCAGGAACCCTCATCAATCAGTTTGGCCAATTCACGGCATCAGCGTCATTCGACCATCCAGGGGTTGCTCACTTATTTTCAGGTCGGAATCTCGATGGGAGTACTGTGGGAATTGCATATCTTCGCTCGTTATGCAGTGCTCGGTACGGTGTAGGAGTAAACCAAATTATTGGAACTGGAACTGCCGGTGCATTAACCGTGGCCCATGAACTCGGCCATAATTTCGGAGCACCCCATGACAACCAATCTGGATCACCCTGTGCCAGCACACAAGGATCCTTCTTAATGAATCCTTTTCTCAATGGGAGTGACCAATTTTCGCCTTGCAGTGTGTCACAAATTCAACCTGTAATAGCTGGGGCATCCTGTATCTCTTTAATTAATGTAGAAACCTTCCCGCCGCCCATGGCCACGCCGGCCCCTAGCTCTACCTTAACCAGCACCACCGTCGCCTTTACCGGCGGGCATACCAGTCAGGATGCCGAACATTGGCTCTACGTCGGCACCAGCGTGGGCGCCAACAATCTTCACGACAGTGGCTCCATGGGTACCGGCCATAGCCGCACCGTAACCGGCCTCCCCACCAGTGGCACCATTCACGTCCGCTGGTATACCAAGACGAGTAGTGGCATATGGTTGAGGCAAGATCACACCTATACGATGGATGTTGGCGGAGGCGGCGGCGCATTTCCGCCGCCCATGGCCACGCCGGCCCCGGGCTCTACCTTAACCAACACCACCGTCGCCTTTACCGGTGGCCATACCAGTCAGGATGCCGAACATTGGCTCTATGTCGGCACCAGCGTGGGCGCCAACAATCTCCACGACAGTGGCTCCATGGGCACCGGCCATAGCCGCACCGTAACCGGCCTCCCCACCAGTGGCACCATTCACGTCCGCTGGTATACCAAGACGAGTAATGGCATGTGGTTGAAGCTAGATTACACCTATACGATGAATGTAAGCGGAAACTAGTGAGGAGAGAACAAGCCTCAAAGATTTCAGTAATGCCTAAAAAAAAGCAGTATAAGGAAGTGAGCTAGTGGCTAGCTTCATCCCCTAGATGAGTTCTTCTCTAGAACACTAGAATGCTTGTACAAATTAAGCGGCGAGACCGAAATGACGGCAAACCTCAAGCCACTGGGGGAAAAAATCAGAATTCGTACGCAAAAATTCTCATTCGATTCACAGACGATTGCATATCGGAGCCTACAACAATAAAAAGATCTTTAATGATGAGTCCACAACAATGCAGATTCACGATATTCTGATGACATGATATAAAAGACAAAAAAGCCATTGTTAGGAAGGACGACTTCGTTCATCCTTCCTAACAATGGATAGATCTACATATTAGCTTAGGGTTCCTTCGATCTTGACAAAAAAGATGTCCTCCATCGCCAGCTGCACTTATCCCATCTGCTTGTAGTACTCTTTTGACCTAGACCTATTTTCTATCAGCCTCACAAAAATTCCACAAGCTCCTTTTACTCTAATCTTTACATACGCTCTTCGTCGTGTTCGATGAGGCCCGTCCATGTTGTAATGTGAGAGAGGTCCTCTATTGATACTCCGCGTTTTTCAGCAAGCGCGGCTTTATTCCTATCGAAAGCTTTCTGTGCCATTTCGGCCTTGGGGCCAAACGTAAGTACCATGTTGTTCCATTCAGCTTTTTCTTCCTCCGTAAGAGCCTTGCCGTTGGCCTTCACCCAATTCGCCACGTCCTCGTCACTACCTCCTTCAAGTACTCGCTTCTCGAGATCAGCACCTTGGATGTCCATTTTATCCAACAAATATTTATCTAAGCCGGCCGTCAGATAATTGTAATCTTGAATTTGTCCGGCATGGCGCATACGAATTTTGTCAATAAGTCGTGCAAAATGACATAGGCCATTGACTTCTTCTTTTGGACTACGTGGATACTGCGCTGTGGTCATGATGTCTCCTTAAACATGATAAATTGAGATATGATTAATCAAAAGACTCTACCTTCCTCATGTCTCTTCTGGCAAAGAAAAACAAGAAGGTAACTGAAACCTGTCTTCCACCTAATTCCAAAAAAGAATAGTTATACGAGCAAGAGTCCGATGGCTTTAGCTTTCTGCGCAGAGACGGACTGCCACCAGGTATCGAATCCTTTGGGGCCGCCAAAGGGATACCCGGCACGGACTTCTTTAAAGACAGGATAGCGGTGTCCTTTTGGTTGATGAACCGGCGTTGCCCGTTCAATCAAATTTAGAAACCACTCCGCTTGGCCCTGCTTGAGCTTCACCTCTTCATCCATCGTTCGATTGGGCAAGATGATTCGATATTGTTCACCTTTCCCTCGCTCAACATCTGGTTGCCCACCTATCCACACCAATTTATGGTCCATGCGAGAATGGTTTTCTTTGGGTCCAGATTCGAGGATCCGCTTCACCCACGTTCGTGGGACTTTGGGTTTTGGAGTCTGTTCAGGAAACCATTCGCGCACATCTCGCTTGAGTTCCAAGCCTTCCTTGTAATGCCAAAGTGCTGCACGAAGACCCTCTCCAACCCAAGGAGGAATTGATGCCAGACCATCTTCGTGAATAACATCATTTTCGGCAAATCCCTCGAATGCCGGCCCTACAAGTTGAAGTCCATAAGCTTCAGGATTCAAACCAATGGGACTATGTGCTGTCGTGGTAAACCGATGCCAAAATGCTGATTGAATCAATTCATGGACAAACAACTGGCGAACCCGTTCAAGACTTTCCAACGTTTCGCCCAAAGTCTCACTGGGCAAACCATACATTAGATAGGCATGCACCAATATCCCTGCTTCTCGGCATGCCTGCAAGACACGGACGGTTTGATCAACCGTGATCCCTTTTTTAACTAGGTCCAATAAACGATCACAGGCCGCTTCTAAGCCTGCGCTCAACGCGATGCAACCTGAGGCCGCTAACAGACGGCACAGATCAAATGAAAATGCAGGTTCGAATCGAACATTGCCCCACCAAGAAATTGTCACGCCTCGCTCCAAAATCGAGAACGCGAGATGCTTCAAACCAACCGGTGGAGCGGCTTCATCGACAAAATGAAATCCCCGCTTTCCCGTTTCGATAATCAGGGTTTCAATACGATCGACCAGGAGATCGCCCGGCGCAACCTCATACCGGCTAATATAATCCAGACCCACATCACAGAAGGTACATTGTTTCCAATAGCAACCATGAGCGACGATTAATTTATTCCAATGACCGTCTGACCAGAGCCGATGCATAGGATTCAACGTATCTAAGACAGAGATATATTGATCAAGATTCAAACCCTCGTATGTTGGCGTGCCGATTTCAGTTTGAGGCACATCTGGTTCCTGTGCTCCATTATGCCAAACCACAACTTCACCAGACCGGAGAAACGTCCGGCAGAGATCAATCTCTCTTCGTTTGCCTTGCAGGTATTCCAACAAACAAAGAAAAGGACGCTCACCATCATCCAACGTTACGAAATCCAAGACTTCAAAGAGACGCGGGTCTCGTAATCGTCGTAATTCAGTGTTAACATACCCACCTCCAAGCACAACTTTGATATCTCGTCTTCGGGCACGTAACTGTTGCCCCATCCGAAGAGCGCCATACAGATTCCCGGGAAATGGAACCGAGAAACCCACAACTGAGGGTTGATGACGACTAATATGTTCCCACATCGCTTTGAGCATCCACTCGTCTGTGAGACTCATTGGTTGAGTCAAGGCCTCTGCTAAAATGTCGTATGAATTCGCGTGCATAGCAAGAGACTCCGCATAACGATTTAATGCAAAGTGCGGCGCGATAGTAGCCTGAACTAAATCAGCTATGTCTTCTAAATATAATGTTGCGAGATGCTTAGCTTGGTCGGTCTGATTATGTGAAAAGTTCGCACCTTGATGCTCACGTAATTCCTTTTCATGCGTCGAAAATCTTGGTCCTTGAGGCAGGAAACCACCCTGACAAATACGCGAGGCTAACGTCGGATCCTGACCCTGTAAAAACCGAATAATCGGATCAATGGTTTCTTCATAGACTCGAGCTAAGCTCAGCATTTGACGGGCCTCCCCCGGCAAATCATTGATCGGCTTCGAGCGAAGCTCATTAAAAACACGAGTTAGCCCGGATTGGGAAAACAAGGCCAACACCATTTCAATGCCCACATCAGCCTGATGTGTGCAATACCCATGTGACCACAAAAATCCAGTCAAATACGCAGTGGAAGGGTACGGCGTGTTGAGTTGAGTCAGAGGCGGGATAATCAACAGAACAGATGGAGAAGACATGGCAAACAACACCTACCATATCATCCGTCTCCCAAGCTAGTTTTTAGGAATCTTTGTTTGTGGCTGCGAAACTTCTAACCCGTTCCTTCCTGTTTTTTAACTCCACAGACACGAGCAACACCATCACGATAGCGGAGCCATAACTCCAAGGTACGATGGAGTGTTCTTACAATCATGTCTTGTTGCGTTCGTGTCTTTGCATGATTGACCACCATGTCGTAGGCATCGTGTCGATGGCTGCCTTCGACTAATTGATGAGCTCGTATTAAATCCAACGCTTTCGAGGAGACACCATGAAATTTCACAAGCGGATGATTTTTGATCTTTGTCGAAATTTGTTTCGGGGTTTTCGGCTGCGCCCTACGGATTAGCTCCGCACGATCATGCACACTTCCTTCCACAAAAATAGTCATAACGGCCGCACCAACCACCCAATCTCTATGGTCTGACATTCGGTCTAACCAAACTCGATATCGTCTCGTAGCAGGCAAGAGGGCAATATGTTCGAATGCCTTTGGACTGAATCCCAGCCCCTGCATCATCGTGATAAAAAGTTGGGGATGTGACACACCCAAGGATAACTGGCCTGTATCTTCTTCAAAAATATTTTCCGCCAACATCTTACGCACCGACAATGGTGGGTTCTTGCCATGAATACGTGAGAGAAATACTGGAAAATCTCGGACATATACCGCATATTCTTGCTGATAATGGATTTTAAGTTGCGCTTTGGAAATAGATGGTCCAACAAACTGCGACCAAGCCCAATGATCCTTCTGAGTCATGAGATCCAATAATTGGCTTTGAAATTGAACACAAGTGTAGGGCTTCAACATGATTTCACTCTATTACTTTATCTAGAAGAATGCATCAAAATCGATCAATACATCCCATCCCCTGAATAGGATATCCCTTCGGAAAAAATACCCTTTTCTATAATGGGATGGATGAAAATTTACAGTAATTCTTACTGATCTACAGGAACATGTCACAATATCTTCAGATAACAAGCAAGTCTCGTGATTTTCTCGATCTAAGATACAAGGTCCTGACTCTATGCGCACTAAAGTGTCGAGAAGGTTTTCTTTTTTCTATGTGGACTACCTCAGATATGTTGAAATACTTCTGAATCTTCTCATCTGCTCTTGCGATTTCAACATTCTCGTCATCGAAGTTAACGGTTTCGTATTGACACAGGATCTCCCATTCCCCTCAAGAAATCAATCAAGGAAAATTCTGAACAAGATCACATGATTACGTGAACACTTTTCACTGTTATTTTCTCTGGCAATGCTTTTGCTTAACTTTGCAGAAATGATCGCGAGACAAGATGGACCATTGCACCCATCTAATGAGTAATAATTTCACAAGAGGAGGAACGAATGACTTACGTAGATGGCCAGTACATTAGTGTAGCTCGAAAAAACGAAATGGAACATCATGAATACACTATGGACAAATTACGCGCCCAGGTTGCTCTACTCAACAGAGCAGTGGCTTGGGAGTCGGAACAACATCAAGCCCGGCTCAATGAGCTGAAACAGGTGGAAGACACGCTGTCCGTGGATAAGCCATCAATTCCAGCCATGAAGACTGGGCAAGCAGTAGAACCAACCCAACCTGTAAAACGTCGGAGAACTAAAGCCCGGAAGAACGTCCATCTATCTACTCAAGAATCCGTCCCAGAACTTGTCGGATAACTCTACCTTTTGTTGGTAACAATATCGACCCACTTTGGGATCTCATCCCATGGTGGGTTCGCACGTTTTTTAAATATTTCGGATGCGCCAAAAAGACAGGCCGATGAAACAATTGGAAGAACATTGAGAAAAGACAATAAGAAGTTACGACATCAAAGAAGAGCCAGGTTACTCTTTTAAGGTAATATGAAGTCGGCCATTTTGAATATGAAGATCTTCGACCCCTTTAGCGAATTGATCCCAAAAACCTCCAGGTCCACCGAATTCTTCAACTAAATTGATATGCTTAATATCACCCCACCACGCACTTGGAAGTGGAACACCCCCAAGACTGATTCCTTGCATGGCCACGACCGGCTTATCGTTGGCATAACTCAATTGAACACCGAAGTTCAGCCTTAAGGTTTTGCCGCCAACAAGAGGAACCTCTTCATTCACAGGCACAACCAATTTAACGCTCACAAGATTCTCTGCTAGGTCAACAGCTACATGTTTTGCCATATCCGCATCCTTAGCGATCAGTGCATTCACTTCTCGTTCTGTTAACTGAATTTCTCGTGAGGCTTCATCCTCCGAATAAGGTTCAGGCTCGAGTGGCCCATCTAGAGAAAGAGCTTTCGGGCTTGACGGAGAAAATTCAACCGGACTCCCTTGAGTCAGTTTCGCCATTTTATTATCTAAAAAATGTTGCTCCGACTGTGTTAGCTGTATCGGCTCAAAGGTCGCGGCATACAAATACTGATTGACCCACCATGCGGCTACTAATGCAGTGACCAGCACAGCAAGTCCAACAAAGAGCACAACCTGTTTCCCACTAAATTGATGTCGTGGATTGTCTGTTGAAGATATTTCTTGATTCATTGTTCCCCTTGTTCCTCATACTCACCTGACTCGGTACCCATTGATATATATTGTTATTATGGGGTAAACATCTACCGTCAAATTGCAAAGATACAAAGACACATATGTTTCCTTAGACTCTTTATCCAAGCATGTTTTTCGTAGTTGCATCAAGTCTAATCGCTCTTCCCCTAGCTCTTAAAACCTCAATTATCCCAAATACCATCAGAGTCTTTACTAATGAATACAGACTCGATATGGTTGTGGGAAAGACACAACCCCCTCATAATCAACGACATTCCAGGAGGTTTTCTATGGGATTATTCGATTTTGTGAAAAGCATTGGAGAAAAAGTTTTTGGCGGGGAAGACGATCCGGCTGAAAAGATTAAGGAACATATTGAATCACGAAATCCTGGTGTCAAAGATCTCAACGTTGAATTCAAAGACGGTCAGGTAAGTCTCTCGGGAAATGCTGCCAGTGCAGAAACAATGGAAAAGGCTGTGCTCTTAGCTGGGAACGTCCAAGGCGTCGGCGATGTCAAAGCCGAAAAGATCCAAGCTCCAGAGCAGACCGCAAAAGTGGAATATTATGTTATTCAAGCAGGAGACACGCTTTCCAAAATTGCTAAACAATATTTAGGGGATGCTATGGCTTACCCTAAAATTTTTGAGGCCAATCAAGAAGTCATTAAAGATCCTAATTTGATTTATCCAGGCCAAAAAATCCGTATTCCTCTTTAACTCATCATCAAAGTTTTCTTTTTTCCTCTTTACAAATGAGCGAGTGTTTTTGGGATTTGATATCCGAAAAGCATTCGCTCAGAGCCTCTCCACCAAAAATTCTCGACCTTTTTATCTACCCATTCTCCATCACGTTTATCAATTTTCTTCCCTAATTTTTCATTGCCCAAGACCAGACCACGGGTAATCACGTATAGAACTTTCATTCTTCTTCTAGTAAGGTTTCACTCCCCTCCCGTGTTCTGCTCAGATAACAGGTTTCCTTTATTTTTTCCTATTGGGCGAAAGGAATTTCTCCGATGAACCTTCTACAAACCATTCTTCAAGCGGGCGACGGGACCGTGGTCAAAAACATGTCACAATCATTGGGAATCGGTGAATCACACACACAAAGTGCCTTGGGACAATTGTTGCCTGCCGTGGTAAGAGCGATGGGCAACAATGCATCTTCCGACGATGGACTCAATGCGCTGATGGGTGCGCTAGGAAAGGGCAACCATCAACAATATCTCGACAACCCTCAATTACTCCGACATTCTGATACGGTGAATGCTGGCAACAATATTTTAGGGCATCTCTCTGGCAATAAGGACGTGAGCAGAAACATTGCCACCCGCGCATCAGCCAACACTGGCACTGGCGCTGATATTCTTAAAAAAATGTTGCCCATGGTGGCCTCAGTCGCTATAGGAGCGCTCAGTCAGCCGGCTCCGGCAGGATCGGTACACGCCCTCAGGCAAAACAACCATCAGGGTTAAGCGGGCTTTCCTCTTTTTTAGATTTTGATGGTGACGGATCAATTGCCGATGATTTACTGGGAATCGTTGCCAAGAAATTTTTCGGGTAAGGTCTTTCTCCTTACTCGCCACACTCACCAAAATGGCTTTGGAGAAATACAGATATGCGCATAGGACCATTTGGGCGAAGAGGGGGCATGGGAGGCCAGCCGCGCCAACGCATGAGTTGGAAAGTCCGCCTCATTCCCATTGCTCTGTTTGCCATCTACGGCTTGTACTACTACGCCTCTAATCAGGAAACCGTTCCCATCACCGGCCGATCCCAGTTAGTCGATATGACTCGAGAGCAAGAAATGTCTCTAGGTTTGCAGTCATATCAAAATATACTCAGCCAGTCCAACGTCGTCCCGCAAGGAGAAGCCGTTGATTTGATCCGAACGATTGGCCAAAAATTGTCTAGAGCTGCCGCTGATGTTGACCCTGGCTTTGACTGGGAATTTAATGTCATTCAATCGGACCAGGCTAATGCGTTTGCCTTACCAGGGGGGAAAACGGCCGTCTATACCGGCTTATTCCCTGTGGCGGAAAATGCAAATGGATTGGCCGTGGTCATGGGCCATGAAATTGCCCATGCCATCGCTCGTCATGGCGCTGAACGGATGGCCTATCAAAAATTAGTCCAAATCGGTTCAATGGCAGCAAGCGTGGCTTTGGGTGATATGGATTACCAAACACAACGTGCGGTCATGGGTGCCTTAGGAGTGGGCGCCCAATATGGGGTCTTGCTCCCCTTTTCACGAGATCATGAATCCGAAGCTGACTATATGGGTCTCTTGTTTCTTGCCCGTGCGTGTTTTGATCCCACCGAAGCTCCGAAGTTATGGGAACGCATGGGACAAATGAGTCAAAGCCAACAACCCTCAGAATTTATGTCCACCCACCCCAGCCACGAAACGCGCATCAGACAATTCGAAGAATGGATGCCCGAAGCGCTCTCCATCCGTGATCAGCATTGCGATTAAGGACGACTAGCATCTAATTCCTGTCTTCTATGTTTCTAATATCTATGAAAAAATAACCAGTTATTTAGGAGCCAAGACATCAATCATCAATTTTGCAGAATAGAGGTTATGAAAGTCTGAACGCTGTCTGACTTCATTGAGCAGGGTCTCAATACTAGGTTTCAGGATACCTTCAAAGGATTTTACTCCATTGGTCTTGACGATAATCGACTGAGAAAAATCTACGAGGTCCTCATTGAAAAACAACGTATACCGTCTGACTCTCACTGTATTCACCTCAATTATATTCTGACCCGTTACTTCTGCAGTGAGCTTGGCGTAGATTCTCTCGGCGATCAATCGATCCCGCTTATCAACTAAGTTTTCGGAAAAAGTTGCGATTTCCTCCGTCTCATCAATACGAACCCATGACAATCGTGTTAAATGAGTTCCGTCGCGAACTATAGAAATCTTCTGAGGCAAGGAGGTCCGCCGCTGCTCATCAAACCAGGAAATCAATGTCGGCAATTCTTGGCGAGGAAAGAAATGGCCACCCGCATGAGGGTGAGTTAATTGATGTTCGCGATATTGATAGGGAACCCCATGCCGCTTCATTGCTTGCACCAGATCTCGACTCAGTCGAACGGGCATCACCTGATCTTTAGCACCATGAAGGACATAAACGGGCGTATTGGTCAAATTTTCGACGAAGGGGAACATGACATCATCAAGACCACTGGCCATCGGGGCAATACCTGCAAAGAGATCGGCATGATGCATTCCAATAATCCATGCGCCAATCCCACCATTTGACATTCCAGTGAGAAAAATTCGATCCGGATCGATGTGATATTCCTTTGAAACACTATTTGAACTTTCTAGAACGAGATGTTCCGCAAACCCAGTCCACCATGCCCCCATCGACATTGTCGGACAGGCCAAGATATAACGATCCTCTAACCGAGGCACCCACCGATCTAAATAGGATGCACCCGTAAACCCCGCGCCATGCAAACACACGATCAGGGGATACGCTTGGTCCGGAGAATAGGAAGGAGGAACATATAATGCCAATGAGGCCTCCTCACCCCTCACTCGAACGGTTCGTTCAGGCTGCGCCCCAACTGGCGCGTTCGAATATTGAGGAATATCTCGAATAACCCCGCTGATAGTTTGCAGGTTAGCATTCGAATGCTTAAGAATGGTTCGGAGAATTTCTTGAGAGGATTCCGCTGAATCGGCTTGCACATACTCTCTGACTAAAGAGGCAAGTGGCGAAGACTCACTAGCGTTGGGGAAGAAAAACATTACACTGAACACCATGCCCACGAAAAAGAGAGACGATCGAATCATTTGAAGATTCATGAATCCCCTATTCTTTCTACATTGCAAATGAAAAGTGTTAACTAAACCTGTTGACCTTAAGCAACGGGAACATGCGAAGATATTTTGAAACGAATTAAGTGGGGTTTTCGTAGAAAATGTAGGAGGTGGAGTAGTTACTGAATTCGAAATAGACTTGTTGTTCTCCTGGATCTTTTTGGTCATTGAGATCGGCGTCCAAAACCCCATATCCAAATCGGTAAGCACGTGGCTGACTATCATTGGTTCCCATTGCTGTTGTCAGTTTATCAATTTGCATGAACCGTTTAACCAGTTTTTCTCCAGGATAAATTTCTAAAACCCCGTCCGTCCCCGTCAGTTTTGCACAGCACAGCCCAGCTTATGTTGCGATTCCTGAGTACAAGCAGCCAGGAACAATAACAATACTAAGATCCAGAATTTAGAGGTCATCACTGCTCATTCCTTAGTTTCTCGATGCTAGACGTTGGTAGGTTTCCCGTATCAGCTCTTTACCATACGCTCGTTCTAACCGGCGCACAATAAAATGTCCTCGTGCCATATTTTGGAAGTGATCCATAAAGAGCAAATTAATGGTCGCGCCACCGGCGGCGCCCAACAATGGAATGGCTTGCGCTGCCGCTTTTTCAGACACTTGAATACTGTATCGAGACGCAATTTTTGACAAAAACCGAACTAAGACTGGTGCGCCAGAACTCGCCAAACCCTGTTCGGCTAAATACCTGGCCGCTTCGGTCATAGCACCGGCCAAGGCTGCCCGCACGGCAAAATACCCCGTATCCACGCCATCATCTTCCTGCTTCGCGCCACCCAGTGCAAACACTTCTAAACAGGCTAATTTTGTCCCTGCATCAGAAAGTGGTTCACCCTCACTTCTGGCAATGTCTGCAATTGACCGCAACATAATCGTCGTCGAAATGGGTAATTCTACGGTCAAGGCCAACAATCCAAACGCACCGCCCACCGCTCCGCTGACGGAGCTCAGCAGTCGATGAGCACCATCGGCTGATTCACCACGATAACGATCATCCAAGCTTGAGACGGCTAAGTCCATAGCTTTGGATAATGCCTTTTGCGTGGAATTTACTAATTTTTCGGACACCCCATCTGGCAACATCGTAATCGCTTTTTCAATCGGGCCTCCAATGAGATTTGTCACTTTCGCCGCATATGATGGATTCTCTAGAAGATCCACCGCCAGCTCTAACCCTCGGTGGTCACTGGAATTGAGATTTGTCATGCGTTCTTAACCTCACAGCTATGATTGCCAGTTGCCTCTTCAAATCGCATTATATTCTTCTTTTACCAAGAATGGCGAATGGCGAAAACCAGAAAACAAGGCAAAAATCCTGTTATTTTCGTGGATTGAGACTTCCCAAGACCAGCCAATCCTGACCGATCTTTTTGATTTCAGAATTCACCAGATGCCAAGATTGCTCAATCATCTTAGGAGAAATACCACCAATCAAGCTCTTTGCATCTTGGCCCCCAAGAAGGAGCGGCGCCACATATAATCGTACTTGATTGATCAGGTCTTCATGAAGGGCCGAGGCATTGAGTGTACTCCCCCCTTCTAGAAAAACGGAGGACAAACCGGCCTTACCAAGTTTGCTTAACACCGCCCTTAATGAAACTCTGCCATTTTTTTGAGGCATGACCCATACCTGAATGCCTCGATCTTTCAGAGTTTGAATTTTTTTAGGCGAGGCCTGTGCTGTCGTACAGACTATGGTGGGTTGTTCATGGCCCCATGATAAGACATTGGCCTTGAGAGAAATGCGCAAACGACTATCCAAGACTACTCGCACCGGTTGGCGCCCCTTTCGCTTCGCAGACGTATTTTGTGAGCCTCTCGCCGACAGAGTAGGATTATCAGCCATCACGGTCCCAATGCCCACCATCACGACATCAGCTTGGCCTCGAATACGATGAACATCTCGTCTCGCCTGTTCACCCGTAATCCATTTTGACTGTCCGCTTTTGGTGGCTATCTTTCCATCCAATGTCATCGCCCCTTTTAAGGTCACGAATGGTCGTCCAGTTTTGATCCAATGTCGATACACTTCATTCAGCTGCTGTGCTTCTTCTTCCAATAGACCAACAACAACCTCGAGTCCTGCCCGCTTGAGCTTCTGCACCCCTTTCCCACTCACTTGCGGGTTAGGATCGGGCATCGCCACACATACCTGCTTGAGTCCAGACTGAACCAGGAGCGGAACACATGGCGGTGTACGTTTATCGCTATGGCAACAAGGCTCTAATGTTACATAGAGGACGCCACCCCTCGCACGAGGCCCTGCTTGATGAAGAGCTAAGACTTCAGCATGAGGCTTTCCAGCCTGATGATGATAAGCTTCACCCACGACTCGGCCTTGGTTGACAATCACCGCACCAACCAGAGGGTTCGGGCTCGTCTTCCCTTTTCCCCGAGCAGCAAGGGAAAGGGCACGCGTCATGTAGAGATGAGCAGATTTGACGGAGGTCACCGTCGTTTTGAGGAGGTTGAGGATTTCTTACGTGGCACAGATTTGGCGACGGCATTCTTTTTCACTGCCGGTTTTTTGGCGGTAATCTTTTTAGTCGTCGTTTTTTTCATGCGTGTTTTCTTTTTGACGATAGGTTTTGTAGATTTGGCAATCGTTGTCTGTTTTTTTCTGATCGATGCTTTTTTCTTCGAAGCCTGACTCTCTTCACGTTCAAGTACGGCCACCGCGGCTTGTGCAGCAGCCAGTCTGGCAATGGGTACACGATAGGGCGAACAGCTTACATAATTTAAACCCAATTCATGACAGAACTCGACAGAGCTTGGTTCCCCACCATGCTCACCACATATCCCAAGCTTGATTCCTGGCCGAGTTTTCCGACCTTCGTGAATAGCCCACTTCATCAATGCTCCTACCCCTTCTTGATCTAATACAGCAAAGGGGTCGGCCGGCAAAATATTTTCGGCTTTTTTTTCAATAGTCGCTTTGCACATCCGACACACCATCTTTTTCCAATCCACATTGCTGCGCTGACAAACCGGGCATCGATCCTGTCGGTCTAGATAAAAACCAATGTACGGCCCCGCATCATCTCGAGAAAACCCAAACGTGGTTTGAGTCAAATCATTTGTCCCAAACGAAAAAAATTCTGCATCTTGCGCGATATGAGCTGCCGTCACAGCTGCACGAGGCAACTCGATCATGGTACCCACCAGATAACTCAACTTCATGCCATAGTGCGCCATCGTCTGTTGTGCAACATCGCGAATGAGTTCTTTTTGTGCTTTCATTTCTGAAGCCATCCCAACTAAAGGAATCATGATTTCGGGTACGATTTTTTTGCCTTCTCGCGCCACTTCGCATGCCGCTTCGAAAATCGCTTGCACCTGCATTCGGGTAATTTCTGGCATGGTAATGCCCAATCGACATCCTCGAAGGCCCAACATCGGATTAAACTCATGCAACTCTTCAACCCGAGTAAGGATCTTCTGCTTCTCTTTGATACGAACAGGGTCGCCGTTCATCACCTCAAGCTTGGCTAGCTCTACAAGCAAATGCTCCCGCTTCGGGAGAAACTCATGGAGGGGCGGATCCAACAAACGAATGGTGACGGGAAACCCCTTCATCTCACGATAGAGTCCAATGAAATCCTGTCGCTGCAAAGGAAGCAATTGCTCTAAATAGATTTCACGTTCCTCACGGGAAGAGGCCAAGATCATTTGTTGCATAATTTCGACACGATCTTCTGCGAAGAACATATGTTCTGTTCGACACAGACCAATCCCTTCCGCGCCAAAACCTCGTGCAATTTGAGCTTGGTCCGGCACATCGGCATTGGATCGAACACGCAAAGTTCGAAAGGCATCCGCCCACTTTAAGATCGTCGAAAAATATCCATATTTTTCAGATTGCTTAGGGTCCATCCGGTCCTGAATGACTTGAATTACTTCCGAATCTACAACTGGGATATCGCCTGAATAGACTTTGCCCGTGAAACCATTCAAAGAAATATACTCGCCTTCGGCCAACACCAGGGTGCCAAATCGAACTTTGTTATCAGCTAACACGTCAACCTCATCGCAACCAGCGATACAAACTTTGCCCATTTGCCTCGCCACGACGGCTGCATGAGAAGTCATCCCGCCCTTCGCGGTTAAAAATCCTTCTGCCGCATGCATACCATGTATGTCATCAGGACTTGTTTCATGCCGCACTAAAACGGCCCGTTCGCCATTGGCCTTGAGTTCGACAGCGCGATCCGGAGTCAAGGCAATTCGCCCAGCAGCAGCGCCGGGACCAGCAGGCAAACCTTTACCAACCGCTTGAAATTTTTCTTCGTCACTGCTTTCGAATATGGGGTAGAGATACTGGGAAAGTTGTTCTGGGGCAACACGTTTGACGGCTTCACGGCGGTCAATGAGTCCTTGTCTGACCATATCTACCGCAATGCGCACAGCTGCAATCCCAGTGCGTTTACCTACTCGGGTTTGCAACATATACAGCTTGCCTTCTTGAATCGTAAATTCCAAATCCAGCATATCGCGGTAATGTTTTTCGAGAATGCGCTGAGTCTTAAGGAGATCTTTATACGCGCTTGGCAAAGATTTCTCTAACGATCCCACCGGCAAAGGCGTTCGAATCCCTGCCACCACATCTTCACCTTGAGCATTTAATAAACATTCACCGAAAAAAGTGGACATGCCATTAGCCGGATTTCGGGTAAAGGCCACGCCAGTTCCACTCGTGTTCCCCATATTTCCAAACACCATGGACTGCACATTCACCGCTGTGCCCCATTCATCTGGAATGTCGTAGAGCCGTCGATAAGTCACAGCCCGATCGCCAAACCAGGAATCAAAGACTGCATTGATGGACATACGCAATTGCTCAAAGGGATCCTGGGGGAAATCAGAACCGGTTTCAATTTTCACGAGCGATAAATATTGCTCTACTAGACGACCTAACGCCTCTTCGGTTAAATCAGTATCATGCTTGGCCCCTTCAATTTCTTTCAGGGAATCGAGAGCTTTTTCAAAGCCGTCACGGGACATCCCCATCACCACATTCGCAAACATCGTGATAAAGCGTCGGTAGGCATCCACTGCAAATCGTTGATTATTGGTCTTTTTAGCGAGTCCCTGTACGGTGTGTTTGTTCAGCCCAAGGTTTAAGACCGTATCCATCATTCCTGGCATGGATGCTCGAGCTCCAGATCTCACGGATACCAGCAGAGGATTATCAGGATCTCCAAGTCGAGCCTTCATCGCATGTTCCACTTGACGCAGCCCTTCCAGCGCTTGATCCCACATCGTGCCTGGATAACGTTTTTTGGAATGGAAATATTCCACACAAGCTTCAGTGGTGATCGTGAACCCAGAGGGGACAGAAATCTTCAAGTTCGTCATTTCTGCCAGTCCAGACCCCTTGCCGCCCAAGAGTTCTTTCATATCGCCCGATCCCTCAGCTTTGCCACCCCCGAAGAAGTAGACATATTTTTTCTGCCGCATGAATCGCTCTCCTTTACCCAGCTAATTTCCCAGTATGAGGAATGAGAAGAATAAATTGTCGATAACAAGAATTATCTCTAAGAGATGCCCAGTGCGTCCGAATCAAGTCTCTCTGAATAACCAATAGCCATGATTGTACATTAGACGGTATGCACCATTGCTTGAAGAAAATCTGTAATTGCTCGAGAATTGTGAGATCGAGATGTGATGGTATCACAGCTGGTGAGTAGCCCCGACACTCATGGCGAACGATGGTCAAAAGATTGAAGACGAACCTGATAGTTGGCAATTAATTGACGTTTTACCCACATTCCACATGCCATAACCACTATCGCAAAAATCATGAGGGCAATCAATCGATAATTTTCTACAGTTTGCCCAGGAAAGTACAAATTACCATCGGCTCCCATAGCCAAAGCCCTATCTGAATCCAGTGAATGCGTTTGCCCTGATATATCGGAAAAGTCTATCCATTCTGTACAGACTTTGACCAGCCCCTCTGCTCCAGCTACTTTGGTCCACTGCACCCCGACACAATGCCCATTGGCAGGGTCAAAGAGCTCTGGTTTGGCTAATGCCGCTTCAAGATCCACTCCACTCACCCATAACCCTAGCAACAGTAAGGCATTACAGCTAAGAATAAGTCCAGCCGTCACATAATTGGTAAAGCGTTGCACCCGTCGAGACACATCGGATTCCTCATAAAAAGGCCGTTCTGTGCTCATGCCACTCTGAGTCCTTTGCCGTTAGACCATGACTCGCCGAACCCACATTACCCTCTAGCAACATCAACTCCCACAGATTGAATGCACGAAAAATCGGCAATAGTCAGAAAGAGATGATCAATAGCCGTGAGGAGAGAAAGCCGATTTTCACGAATATGCGGATCAGAATCATTCACCAGAACAGCCGCAAAAAAATCATCAATTGGTGCCTTGAAGGGCAATAAATTCTGAAGGGCACCAGCATAATCCTTCACAGTGACACAGTCAGTCACTTCTTGTTGAGCCTTCGTCAGCACCCGCGAAAGCCGTTTCTCAGATTCATGCTGAAAATGTTCGGGAATCACTGCGGTCTGTCTCCATGCTTCTTTTTCGACAATCCGATGCGCGCGCTTAAATCCAAGCATCAAGGTTTCAAAGTCCTGATGACTAAGAATGCCTTGCAGGGCCCGCATTCGCAATAAGAGATCCCCTACATCAGCCGTATGCTCTGGCCGAACACGGGTCACGGCCTCCATCACATCCTCGGGTAAGCCCATGGTATTCCGGCCATAAAACCGAAGGCGATCAAGAATAAACGCCACGACATCTAAAGGGTTTTGAGTCTTACCCCGCACAGATCTGCCTTGTCCATCTAGTATATCCAGCGCTTTTTTTACAGAGGCAACAATGTTCAGCTCAAGTGAATTTTCCGTTATAATCCTTACCACCCCATAAGCCGCTCGACGCAACCCTAACGGATCCTCTGAACCTGATGGTGCCATTCCTGCCGCAAAAAATGAAACAATGGAATCACACCGATCAGCACAGGCCACCAGGTTGCCTGGAAGACTCACAGGCAATTGATCATCAGGAAATCGAGGTAGATAGTGCTCTCCAATGGCCTTACAGATTTCTTCAGGTTCACCATCATGACGGGCATATTCCTCTCCCATGACACCTTGCAAGTTAGGGAACTCCCCAACCATCCCAGTTGTCAGATCGGCTTTAGACAGCAAACCCGCCCGCTGGCACGCTGATTTAAGATCATCTCGTCCTAGCTGCCCTGCCATCCATTCCGCCAAATCCTGTACACGTTCCACCTTCTGACGCATCGTCCCCAACTTATGATGAAATATGACTCCATCTAATGCAGGGACTCGATCATGGAGAGTCTGCTTTTTATCTTCTTGAAAGAAATGTTGCGCGTCTTTGAGACGAGCTGCTAGCACACGCTCATTCCCCTTGGTCATTAATTTAGTATTTCCCCATGGGGTATTCGTCACGGCGATAAACTTCGGGAGTAGCTCGCCATCTTTCCCAAGCACAGAAAGAAATCCTTGATGTTCTTTCATTGAGGAAATTAAGACGGGCTTGGGCAACGCCAAAAACTCATTCGAAAATTTTCCAATAATGGCATGCGGATATTCAACACCATAAACCGCTTCTTCAATAAGTTCCGCTCGATGAACAGGATCAACCTTTCCCTTTGCAGATTTGGTTAAATCTTGCATTTGTTGCTCAATTATTACCCATCGTTCATTAGGATCGACCAAAACTCCATGTTTTTTCATCGTGGCAACATAGGAAGCCGCATTTGTCAGGCGAACAGGCTGCCCTTTCTTTTTCCCTTTGATTTGGCAAAAACGATGCCCCTGTGTCATCTCGTCAGAGGTGAGCCCCGCAAATTCCATCTTGATAGTGTGAACACCCAATAATGCCACCAGCCAACGAATAGGCCGGGCAAATTTAATCTGCGAAGCATTCCAACGCATAGCTTTAGGAAAATTCAGTTTTGCTAATAATCCAGGGAGGCTGGCCATGAGCACTTTTTTGGCAGATTCGCCTTTTTCACGTCTTTCAACAGCCAGATACAGCCCCTTGGGCGTTTCCTTAATGGTCAGCTGTTCAACCAACACACCCTGAGATTTAGCAAACCCCTGTGCCGCTTTTGTAGGTGCACCAGATGCATCGAATCCAGCGGCTTTGGGGGGGCCAACTACCTCTTGGGTGAGCGATGATTGCCGAGATTGTACCCCCTCGACTAATAACGCCAATCGTCGGGAAGTCCCAACCGTTCGAATTTGATCATAATTCAACCGACACTCGCGAAAGAGCTGGGTTCCAAGATCTGCCAGATCTTGGAGAGCCTGCGGAAGAAATTTAGTTGGAATTTCTTCGGTGCCAATTTCTAATAACAAAGGCAAAGAGGTGACTTTGGATTTTCGAGAAGAGATATTCTTGGTCTTAGTCGGTGTTTTGTTTTGAGACGCCATAGAACGAAAGACTTCAAGAAATGAAAGTGCAGAGGAGATCGCTTACAGTTTTTTTCTTAATTTCTGACCGGAAGTTGGAGCCTTCCGTGCTAGCAAAGGAAAACCCATGTGTTCTCGTTGCTCGTAATAGGCCTGAGCACATTTTCTAGCCAAATTACGAACACGGCCGATATATCCAGTGCGTTGGGCCACACTAATGGCTCCCCTCGCATCCAAGATATTAAAAAAATGTGAGCATTTCATACAGTAATCATAGGCAGGCAATACTAAACCACGTGGGTGCTCAAGTAATTGCAGACCTTCTTGTTCAAAACGATCAAACGAGGTTTGAAGCAACGTGACATCAGCGGCTTCAAAATTATAGATCGACCATTGGACTTCCGACTCATGATACAACTCACCATAGAGAACACTCTCAGTCCATTGTAAATCATAGACCGTATCGACTCCTTGCAAATACATCGCAATCCGCTCGAGTCCATAGGTCAGTTCCACGGTCACTGGATTCATTTCTAAGCTACCAACTTCTTGAAAATAGGTGAATTGGGTAATTTCCATGCCATCTAATCGAACTTCCCAACCCAGACCCCAGGCGCCTAAGGTGGGGGACTCCCAATCATCTTGAAGAAATTGAATGTCATGTTGATAGGAGTCCAACCCCAGATGAGCAAGACTTTGGAGGTAGAGATCTTGAGAATCAGCAGGCGCAGGCTTCAACACCACTTGATACTGAAAGTAATGTTGAAGACGATTAGGGTTCTCTCCATATCGACCATCTGTCGGTCGCCGGCAAGGCTCGATATAGGCAGCACGCCATGGCTCAGGTCCAATCGCACGCAAAAAAGTCGACGGGTTAAACGTTCCCGCGCCTTTTTCCGTATCGTACGGCTGTGTCAGGATGCAGTCCTGAGACTTCCAAAACTGATGGAGGGAGAGAATAATCTCTTGAAAGGTCACAACGCTGGACTTTGGGGCATGAGAGGCCTGATAGAACGGGAACCACTCATCTAAACTCTTTCGATATTCAATTCAAACAACTAAAACCACCTAAGCTTTTGACCGTAGCAATAACCCTCCGAGCAGTCAAGATTGCTTCAGGTAAGTTGAGCTATTAACCACTTACGAACCAAAAATTGTCATGAACAACTCACCATCTTGTTTTCCATAGCCATTCTCAAGTATATTTGGTCCCCTGTTTATCCATTGAGGAGGGGCTGAACCAATGAAACCAATTGCTCAATTGTTCTTATGGACTTCCATCAGTCTTGCAACCATGACAATGGGATGCGCTCAAATGAATGGCGGTTCTGTCGCAGGAGGAGAATCGGCAAGTCCTTCGGCATCAAGTGGCGAAACAAGCGCTGTAACCACTGGGCCGAGTCGCGTATCTCAAGGAACTCAAGGTGACTCCTTAGATGCTTGCATATCTCGAATTCCAAATGATGCTTCTGCAGGGCAACAGATGATCGCAGAACGGACTTGCCAACGCGATGCGGAAAACCGCAGCTCGATTCTTGCGGTCCCTGGGCAATAGTTCAACTTTTTGATCCTCTTGCGTTCGCTGGTCAAAAAATGGCCAGCGAACCAGATCACTCTCCTTTTCTCTGCTCTACCACAGTCAACGTTATTCGTGTGATTTGCCAACAATCGCGCGCACCTGAATCGTTCTCTTTTTAAGACTCTCGTTCAAGAGACAAAGCAATGGCCTCCACGATAGTTGTCAAAGGCATTCAACTCCAAGCTCACTGCGGCGTCACAGAATCTGAGCGTTCTCAGCGTCAACCCATTTTGGTAGATCTTTCATTTCGATGTCCAAACGAAGCTGCATTTCAGAGTGACCAACTTTACGATACCGTGGATTACGCGACCATCACGCAATGCATACGAGACATCGGTGAAAATCGACGGTATTCTTTGCTCGAAAAACTGACTGAAGACCTGTGCGAAGCACTCTTTCAGCACTTTACCGTAACCCACCTGAAAATTTGGGTCAGAAAAACTCGGGCTCCGATAACAGACTTTTCTGGCTCGGTAGGGATTCGATTGATACGGTCACGGCAGGATTTTCTTCAGGCACAGTACGGCTACCCTTCGCCTTTTCTCATAACCCAACTCCCTCGCTTACCTCGCGGAAAAGTGTTAGATGTAGCCACAGGACAAGGTCGCCATGCGTATTTCCTTGCCACCCGAGGTTTTTCCGTTCATGGAATCGACCGCAATCGTGAAGCGCTCGAATTCCTTAACACTCAGGCTCAAGAAGAAGGTGAACTTCCCATAACAACCGAATATATTGATCTAGAGACCAACGATCTGACCCCTCCTGACCTAGGAACAGAAATCTACGACGTTATTCTCATATTTTTTTACCTTTATCGTCCGCTTTTTCCTCAACTGCTGAAAGCGTTGAAACCTGGAGGCGTCATTCTCTACGAAACGTTTCTTCTTGAGAATCATCTGCAACGACAACATCCACGTCGGAAAGAATTTTGCCTAGAATCCAATGAATTACTGACCTTTCTTCGTCATTGTCACATTCTTCACTACGATGAAGGCGACCACCGAGGAGCTTCTCAAGCACATCGCGCATTTACGGCCAGAGCTTTAGCTCGCAAACCCTAAATTCATATACGACACATGAGCCGCATTGACCTTCACACACACACAACTTTTTCAGATGGTAGTTATTCACCAACCGAGTTAGTGGAACTCGCAAGCCAACAAAACATTGACATTCTAGCCATTACAGATCATGACACAACTGATGGCTTACCCGAAGCTCTGGAAGCTAGCAAAGGCCTTCCCCTTGAGCTCATTCCTGGCATTGAATTAAGTGCAATGTTTCACAATCGAGAAATGCATATCTTAGGCTATTTCATCAATCTGGCCGACCTTCAATTTCAAACCAGACTGGAAGCACTTCGTGCAACACGGATAGAACGCCTGCACCACATTCTCGATCGCCTGCATTCTCTAGGGATGAATATTTCTTTAGAAGACGTCGAACAAGCTTCGGGAATCGGCACGATTGGCCGCCCACATATTGCCCAAACCCTCATGGCTAAAGGGTATGTCAAAAACATGAAAGAAGCCTTTGAACAATTTCTAGGGTCACGAGGGAAGGCGTATGTCCAACGTGTTGTCCCCAATGCTCACGAGATTATTGGTTGGATTATTGATGCTGGAGGAGTTCCCGTCCTTGCACACCCCTACTGGGAAGGCTTCAATAAAGAAGAAAGTACAACCGCTTGTCAAACCTTAGTCGAACAAGGGCTGCAGGGCCTAGAAGTATTTTATGGCACCTTTTCGGCTCGGCACATTTCTTTCAACCTGGGATTAGCCAAACAATTTGATTTACTCATGACCGGTGGCAGTGATTTTCACGGAACATTCAAACCGGGCATTGCCCTAGGAAAGGGACGGGGCTCACTACATGTCCCGCCAAAAGTAATGGAACGATTACGAGTCGCAGCGGGGCACTAAAATCTGAAGAGGCAAACTGAGCCGTCGCAGCCAACACATCTCTTCACCGAGATTAATTGTCAGGCGCTTCAACAATATGATTTTCAAACCGGGTACATCCCTCAGCTAATAACCGATTGGTCAGCATCTCTCCTGGCCATTCAATCGGCAAATCAGCTGTAAACACCCACACATCCGGAGAGGTCCAAATCGGACCATGTTCTTCTGGAAGGTCAGGATCGAATAAATCCGTCCACACTGGCATATAGACCCCGTTGCCACATTGGGTATGCAGATGCACCACCGTTCGACTCCGAACCGGCCCTTCTAAGTCATGCCAGACAGCCGCGGTTTCATCGGCCAATCGATGGAGGCGCACCGCATTTTGGGCATCAAACAAAGCATAGGCTGCATAATTAGGTGCCTCCAACATTTGCGGAGCTTTCGCCACTTCTGGGCATTGCGCAACCAACCCATCCATAATGGCCTGGCAGTCGGTTTCTGTGAGCGTTTCGGGCAACGTCGTATTCGTGATCCCAAGAATTTCAAAAAACAAAAAGGCCGTCGCTTCCACAGGAGGATGAAGCCTCGCAGCAATCATTTGTCGGCGTTGTCCTTCAGCCAAGTTAGAAATATGTTCATGCACTTTTTCTAAATTCAAATAATCTAAAGTCGTATCCGTCAATAACCTCGGCTCAACCGTGATGACTGCCCCCTTGGGCATATGCAAATGTCTCCTCAGCAAGTCTGCAGTTTCCACGGGGTCAATCTTCAATTTCAAGGGAAAGACCAGATTGGCTTGGAGGGGCAATTCAAAAGAAGCCAGAACACCATAGGTTTCGGTGTCATCATGCTCGGTATCCATTACACAACAACTTGCCGCTTCCGCGAGCAAATCAAATAACCACTCTGCCATATTCTCATCTAATGCGGCCAAGACGGTCAGCACTTCATGCTCACGATCTTGATCCAACAACGCTTGTAACACTTCGATGGCCAAACTGGGGTCGCCATGTTCATGACGACGTGCATTGATGAGATGAATCAAATCACGAGTGAGCGGATCAGGACGATACCAACTAGGCATAACAATCACATACCCTAACAATGCTGACTTGGATTGAGAGAAACGACACGAGACATTCCGACATCAACATCATTTTCCCATTACTCACACCTATTTGCCAACTTCTTATTCCCCAATGACTTTAACTAAGACCCGCTTACGACGGCGTCCGTCAAATTCCGCGTAGAAAATTTGTTCCCAGGGGCCAAAATCCAATGCGCCATTGGTAATGGCCACAACCACCTCGCGCCCCATAATTTGG
Source organism: uncultured Nitrospirota bacterium (assembly GCA_937139405.1). GTDB lineage: Bacteria > Nitrospirota > Nitrospiria > Nitrospirales > UBA8639 > Nitrospira_E. The sequence continues at coordinate 90,178 of CAKZPV010000033.1, read as the reverse complement.
CGTTTAATGTGTGCATCACCATTATCTTCGCCGGTGAGATGATGGTGATAGTCTGCATCCTGAGGAGCCAACCGCTCAAGAAATCGCTCATAGTCTTTTAGTAATCCGGATTCATCGTCATTGATATATACACTCGCAGTGATATGCATCGCATTGACCAATATCAACCCTTCTTGAATACCACTGTCTTGAATGACACGATCCACCTCTGTCGTGATATTGATAAATTCCCGTCGCAATTTGGTCTGAAACCAGAGTTCTTTTCGATAGGATTTCATCAACTTCTTCTCCCAAACCAATCAATCAGATTCAATTTTCTCTCACTGCTCATCCCATTGCAAGCATGCAAGAATCATCTCAATGTTATACACCGAAACAGACAATCCAGATGACTCGATATTTGACAGGACTTTGAAGTGGTGTTAAGAAAGTTAACTATTAGGATCTTTCTCTAGTCCTAACATTTCTTGAATCATTTCCAATAGGCAGACACAATCATGTTCAATCATGCACCTGCCATCTTTCCTTAGGAAAAGGAGATCTGAGCTATGACCCCCACGATGACCACCCTGTTTCCAATGGTTCAGCCCTCACGTTGGAATGTATTCTTCGCCGAGGATTCCGACAAAGATTTAGACTTTGACGAAGGGTTTGAAGAAGATGAGCTTCACCAATCCAAGCCTCCTTCTCGTCGTCCCCTTCTATGGATCTTCCTCCTCATCTTAGTCGGTGCGGTCGCCTACTGGACCCTCAATAATCAGGTCCCACAAGGGTCAGGGACAGCTTTTATTGAACCTACCGAAAATTCAAACAGGGCTCTAGAAGAAGAAGCACAGACTGATATTGCCTCACCTCTTTTCGGAGAAGATCAAAACGTCATACTCACTCAAGAGACAGGGGACGCTATGCTCGCAGGAGATCCCACCAACTCTCAGCCAGGTCCTGTGGTTAAAAGCGGCGAACAGTTAACGATTGTTGATGGCAGTCATCAAATAACAGGATGGGTCTATCAGGTGAAAACAGCATCGGGGAAAACAGGATGGATTTCGGAAGACAAGCTCAAATCATCTTCCTAAAGACGCATAAGCCTTCGAGTCTAATCAAACTTAGAGGAAAATGAATCCCGCATGATAAGCAACCATTGATCCTCCAAAGCAAACTTCCAGCTTCTTCGTTCCTCCGCATACCCACATTCTCTGCTATTCCAGGCCTGTTTAATATTTCATGCCCATGTTCCCTGTTTGCTCCAGATAAAACGCTCCACATTAGCAAGAGGGAAGGATCAAAAAAGTTCGTCCAGCACAGCCAAATGGCGAGAACGCTGCTGGCAGCTTTTTTCAACATTCCCATTCTATAATTGAACCAGCAGAACCATCCTTGGTAGTGTAGACTGCTCGATTCCATACAACATCAGGCATACTCAATCTCTTTTGTTTTCACCAGGTCACAATGAACCTTCCATCTCCATCCGAAGCTCAAGAAATCTGCACGACATACACAAAACAAAGTGGAAGCAATTTTTACTATTCTTTTCTCTTTCTTCCTCGCCAACGGCGAGAGGCCATGTACACGATTTACGCGTTATGCAAGATGGTAGACAGTGCAGTTGACGAACCCCCACCAGGGAGTAAACCTTTAGAGGTCTTGGCTACATGGCGTAAAGAAGTCTCTGCAACATATCAAGGGCAACCGACTCTTCCAGTCACGATTAGCCTTGCCGCACATCTGAAAGAATTTGACATTCCGGAACTGTTGATTCAAGAACTCATTTCCGGCGTCGAAATGGATTTAACCACCAATCGCTATGCAACGTTTCCCGATCTCTACCCCTACTGCTATCGTGTCGCGTCAGTAGTCGGGCTCATTTGCCTCAAAATTTTCAAAACACAATCACCCAGAGCAGAAGACTATGCCGTGAATTTGGGCTTAGCCTTTCAATTAACCAATATGCTCCGCGATCTGTATAGCGATGCTCAGGAAAATCGTGTCTATCTTCCGCAAGAAGATTTTCAACGGTTTGGCTATTCCGTGGAGTCGTTGCTCGACAAACAATCATCTCCTGCACTTGTCGAATTTATGAAATTCGAATGTGCTCGAGCTCGATCATATTACCAACAAGCCCATGATATTCTCCGAACGCTTCCCGTTTCAGATCAAAAAGCATTGGTGGTTGCGGAAATCATGCGAGGAGTGTACAGCACCATTCTCTACAAAATTGAGTCGCACAATTATCCCGTCTTTGGCCCACGCACCCGCATCTCATCATTTCAACGCTTAGGTATTGCGACGGGCATTTGGTTCCGGTCTTTATTCACACGATCCGCCGCTCCATCCATGTGACACGCCATATCCTCATATTAGGAAATAATCTTGCTGGTTTAGTCACCGCGTACCGATTACTCCAGTATGGTTTTCATATCAGTATTGCTGACACACCAATCTCTGCTCAACCAAAAGTTTTTTCGAAAGCAGCAACAGAATCAGTAGAACCAACTTCATTCCCTCTCCGATCTAAAAGTAAGAAAATCCCCCTTATTTTCCATGGTTTTTATCATGCAACATGGGCGCTCTCACAAGAATTATTATTCGATTGGCCTCCCCAGACATTTCAGACAGTGCAACTAGAGTTTGGAGCTGCAGAAAAAACACCCATTGGGCTCCCCAAGCCGTCTCGGTTGACATGGCTTCATCCTTTGACCCGACTCACATTTTTCAAGGGCCTCTCCTGGTCCGACCGCTGGAATATTATCAATGTTCTAGAAAAACAATGGGAAGACAATGACCTGCTTCATCCTCATTCCGATACTGAAAATGTCGAAACCTGGCTCATTACGGCCAAGCAATCAGAACACAGTCGTTCCCATTTTTGGAATCCTCTGTGCCGCTTTTTTCTGAACTGTGATCTATCACAGGCATCCTTGAATTCATTCATGAAGGTGCTCTCTCAATACTGGTTCGGCCACACCACAGATGCTGCGACCTTTCTCGCGCCTCCTGATACTCTTGACAAACTGGAAGCCGATATCCGGCAGTTCTTAAGCAAGAAAGGAGCACAGCTTCACATCCCACAATCAACAATCACCATCCAAACCGATACAGAAGGGATACGAGCCATAGAGCTAGACAGCACACATGTTAAGGCTCAGTCCTATATCTCAACCTTGAGTCCCCACAAGCTTCTCCCCTTGCTTCCTGAACGAGCGTTAGCTCGTTACACCTACTTCTCGTCATTGGCGCAAATACCAGTACTGTATGGTCTAGCGGTTCAATTCATCCTGCACGATAGCCTTATAGGTCATCGACTCATCCTCAGCTCGGATCCCTTTGACTGGATCACCAGTCAATCACGCTCACAATCGGACGTACAAGAAACAGTCGTGACCTGCATCACATTGCGTGAATTAATCATTCAGGAACATTCAGAAAAAGAACTGATTCAAGTAGCCTGGACGGTCATACAGAAACTCTTCAACCTTGCTCCTACGACAACTCCTGAATCCTGCGAACCTCAGATTATTCGACAGGCTGGCCCATTTTTTCCCAGCCATCGTGGGTCTCGAGCCCATCGGCCTATTTCACAGACACCCCTTTCCAATTTTTTTCTGGCCGGCCCTTGGACGGCTACGAATCTTTCAGCTTCTCTGGAAAGCACAATCCAAAGCGCCAACTCATGTGCTGAAGCCGTCGCAGCAGCCTTCTATAGAACCTAGGATTGACATCCTTCCCCCTCAAACTTAAGATCCTCGCCTATGGATTTGACTCAGCTTAGTACCTCTCTTAAAGATTGCCAGCGCTGCCAACTTTCGACTGGCCGAACTCAGGTGGTCTTTGGCACAGGAAACCCCAACGCCTCAATCATGTTCGTGGGAGAAGCACCAGGATTTTATGAAGACAGGGAAGGCGTCCCATTTGTCGGCGCGGCAGGAAAATTGCTCACAGAGCTCTTGCAATCGATCGGCCTTGAACGTTCTGACATCTATATCGCCAATGTCATCAAATGCCGACCGCCCAACAACCGAGATCCACGACAGGAGGAAATCGACACCTGCAAACCATTCTTATTACAGCAGATTGAATTCATTCAACCAAAGTTGGTGTGCACCTTAGGAAACTTTGCTACCCAAACTCTGCTAGAAAGAAAAATCGGCATCACCAAAGTTCGTGGGCAAGTCATTCAATTAGAACACTTCGTTGTCTTTCCATTACTTCATCCTGCTGCCGCCCTCCATCAAGATAATCTACGAACGCCCCTCAAAGAAGATTTTCAAAAACTCAAAGCTGTACTGGAAGAAATGAGCAAAACACCCGCCCTCCCCAATACCTTCTCCCCACCAACCCTTCCCACATCAAATGCACCATCCAAAGAAACTCCAGCTGATCCTCCAACTCAAATGAGTTTGTTTTAGAAAAAAATCTATTCAAATGAGAACCGCGCATAGAAATTTCTGAAAACAGTCGTCCTCAACTTCTATTCCTGATGATGTATAAATTCGAATCGAGCAATTTCCGTACTTTCAAAAAATTGGTCTTTTGAAATGAGCACCCTTTACATAGCACAAGATTCAGTCGAGAATGAAAAAATCTACGGAACGGTTCATTTTTATTATGGAGGTCCCATGGACACAGGTTACCCAGCGCTCATTCCCGAACCTCTACTCAACCAAAAGGCTTTAAGACCTTCCACCGTCCCTTCTCCAACGAAACTGGACAATCCTCCAGATACGGGCACACAAGCAGCCCTCGCAGGCACACCGCCCACCATCGAAAAGATTTCTTAGACCCTCCAATCATTGTCCTTTACAAGAGGAGCATCGTTTCTTAATTATCTTATAGGGTCAGACTCGAATAAATGCCACACGGTCAGATTAAGCACATGCCAATGTAAGACTGCTAGCTCTTGAGGTGAGGATTAAGTCCCGCTACCATGATCATCTTATCCCACATCATGCCCAAATCAACTGCATATATTATGATAATCTCCCACCAACATGAAATTTCTTAAATTTCTCGGATGGTCAATACTTGGGGTTATCCTTCTTGCTGGCTTCGCATTTTGGTCCCTCCCTACTTTGGCCGGCATGGCGATCACGCAAGGATTAACGAGCCGTGGATTTGAAAATGTTTCGGCCTCTCTCAACTATCCCAGCACAACAGCTCTGACAATTCATTCCCTTTCATTCAATTTGCCGATAGAATTTGGCTCTAACTCCATCAGCATTGAGACTATCGACATTGCCTACTCTCTAGACTCGCTGTTAAATAACCTGGTAGAAGGGGTGGAAATCGAACGCATCGCAATTGCCTGGGATTCTTCATTCCTAGAAAGGTCTTCACCGAACTCACCCTCATCGCCAACAAGCCAATCAAACTCTCAATTTGATCTGAATAAATTTGGCTCAGGAATCCCTCTCCCTGTGCTTCCTTTCAAGTATCTTCACATTAAACAGGTGGACATTACTAACCCTCTAGCACCCTCTGCTCTGCAACAGATCTCACTCAATGCCACAATCGACGCGTATTTGGGAAAGTATGAGGGGAAAATTCAACTTGACGGAGAAGACCTTCTACTTAATTCCCTTGACTTCTCCTTGAATCAACAAGGTACGGCTTCGCTTAAAGGAACCCATACGAGTATCCCTGAAGATCTCCTCCTTGAACTAGAGACTTCACTGGAAAAATCCAATTCCGATCTGAAGCTTCAAGGAAGAGCATTTCTCAAGTTACATCCATTCATTCACACCCTCACCGCTCTGTACCCGCTCCCGCCTCACTATCAATCCATCTCTGGAACCTTTTCCGGGAATTGGACAGGCAGCATCAATGAAAAGCTCTCGCCCTCTGATTCTGCCATCGGACCCATTCAGGGCGATTTCTCCCTCAAAGCCCAAGTACCAACCTGGCCTCCCTTTGCTCAAGATATTCAGCTTCAGACACAGGGAACCATTACTGTGGTTGATGAAAATATCACAGTAACCGTTCAGCCCACATCATCCGGATTAGTAACACTCGCGATGAACACCTTCATTCCCCCAGCTGTCGAGTCATTCATCAGGCATGACGACAGCAGGTCTGTGGCCTGGAACATTCGCGAACCCGTTGAAGTAGAAACTCCTATCACACACATATTTGAAACGATCCACATCCCTTCTGCGGCAATTCACATGACCGTCAGGAATTCCTCCGAGCAATTGGACATGCTCCTTTCCTCAAAAGGCCTGCTCTTAGACCAAGGGAATGGGGTCTCCGGCAAGGCTCAGGCAACCATCTCCACCCAGCTCAAACCCGGACCCACATCAACCTGGCATCCCGAAAAAATTTATCTCGAGGGCAATGCGTCCATTGTGTTATCGCCAAACCAGATTGCCGTCTCCTTCAACCCCTCGTCCTATTTTCACTTTTCGGAAATGAATACTGAGACTTTGCATATCCCAACCCTCATCAGCCGCTTCCCACAAGGTGCGGCCGCAACGTACCTCCCAGACAAGAAAACATTGCTCGTGGAAACCACTGTTTCTTCCCTTTCCATCCCGTCTATTTTCATGCAAGACCAACAATTGACGTTTCAGAAAATTATGACGAAGGACCTCTCAATCCACAACACACCAGAGAGTTGGGGAATCAATGGGAATTCAGTGATAAAAAAAATTCACGTACCCTTTGAGGCCATGAAAATCCCAGACTCCAACTGGCAGACCCAATATTCCGTCAATCCAACATCCATCGCGTTTCAATTCCAGGGAGAAACTGTTGAGCATCCTCTCCAGATAGGCGGACAAGTCAGACTTAATCTCCTCAATGGTGAAGGCTCTGGCACGATGGCACTAAAGCCCATGGAGTTCGCGCCGGATACACTCGTCTTAAGCCAACTCATTCAGCCCTGGCCAAATCCAGACATGGATGTCACGCAAGGAACCGTCTCGGCTTCTGCGAAGGTGACCTTTCGCCAAAGCCCCAGCGAAACCAGCAAATCTTTTCATATCAAAGGTCTACATGGAATAGTGGATTTTCAGGAGATCGGTGGATTTTTCAAACCCACCATCATGGAAGGCCTCACAACACGTGTAGAAATACTTGGAGAAGATGAAACCCTGAGGATCCCCTCCACACCTCTCCATATCAAAAAAGTTCGATCCGCTGTCGAACTGGCAGAAACCTCACTCCTTGTTTCAACAAAAGCTTTTCGACCATCATCGCTGCCAACGTTTTCCATCACAAACATGAACACTCACCTTCTTGGTGGAACGATCTCGCTACCAGACACGATCATCGATCCATTAGCCCCAACTCATGCCGTGACGCTCCAAGTTAAAGGATTAGATCTCGGCAAAATTTTAGCATTAGAACAACAAGAGTCAGTAAAAGGCACCGGCACACTCGATGGGAGACTTCCCCTTTTCGTCTCAGGAACGGACATCGAAGTTCATCAAGGCTCGATAACTGCACGGCCTCCCGGCGGAACCCTTCAATTTGAAGTCGATAAAGAAACCGCAGCTGGTTGGGCCAAAAACCAACCCAGCTTGGATCTCATTGTCAAAAGTTTAGAAAATTATCAATATTCAAAATTAGAAGTTGGTGCCGATTATGAGAAAAATGGTATCCTGAAATTGGCCACCCGTTTAGAAGGGAAAAATCCAGACTTCAAAAAAGGGGTTCCCATTCATTTCAATCTGAATATTGAAGAAAATATCCCGGCCTTAATGAAGAGTCTATCCCTCGTAAAAGGCCTGGAAGAGAGCATTGAAAAAATGATGGCCGAGAGAGCAGATTCCGCTGCCCAAGAAAAACACCAGTAGAAAGAAATTCCAAGAGTCCCATGATACAGTCTATGTGTTTCCAATGCCCGATCACTGCACACAAGGGGAAGCTATGCTCCAACGATCCCGAACCCAACAGGTTCTTCTAAGTTTTGCCATGTTTTTTATATTGTTTACGACAGCGGCTCTGATGAGCTGCACACCAAGAGTAGAAGTCGCTGCTCCAGAAAAACCGATAACTATCAATCTAAATGTTAAAATCGACCATGAGGTGCGCGTCAAAGTCGAAAAAGATTTAGACAATGTCTTTACTGATCAAAGTGGTCTCTTCTAAGAAACACGAGGTACAAACATGACAACACAGAACGCACACCCAACATTCTTTGCCATTGCTTTGGGATGTATCCTACTAGTGTTTTCTCCTCTCATGGCACTTGGCCTTAGTCTCGATGAAGCCAAACAACAAGGCTTATTAGGAGAACGCCCCGACGGTTATTTGGGACTCATTCAACCTTCCTCAAATGCTGATGCGGTTCAAGTCATGAAGGACATCAATAACAAGCGACGAGACGTCTACAAAGGTATCGCCTCAAAAAATGGGACAGCCCTCTCAGCTGTCGAAGCTCTAGCAGGGAAAAAGGCCATAGCAAAAACCCCATCCGGCGAATTCATCATGCAACCAAACGGAACCTGGACTCCCAAACCTTAATCCTTAAGAGATTACTCATTTCTTCTTTCCCTTCGCCTACGGTGTGATCATGAGGCGCAGCTGAAATCAAGGACTCCGCAAGCACTTGTTTGAACGAAGCAAGTTGTAGCTCCGTTGGATGCAACAAGTCTCTCTGCAATCAAAAGGACCACGCCGAGCGACAATGGTTTTGGGTCCTTTTGCCGAAACAAAAGAACCTCGGCTGCCTGGCCGAAACCCGCCATAACGTCAATTGTGAATTTCTCAAAATTTCTTATCGAGAATTTATTTGGAGTGGGAACAGAAGACAGATACCCGCCCCTACCAAAAGCTAAGGGACAAGCTCTACAACTGCGGGCATGACGAAAATCAGGGATGGAACGGTGGTTGGAGAAATGCCTGCTAGGCTTAGGCGACACCCGAGAGGATACTTTCCCTCAACGCTTCAATCTGACTCATAATTTCTTTCGTACAGGCTTGCATGGACTCTTTGCCCGGCTTGGCTTCTTGAGCAAATTGCAAAGGCTCTCCATACCGAATACTCGCTTTACTCCGAATAAACAATGTCTTCATCATCGACGTTGTCGAATGCGGCCCCTCCCAAACAATAGACGCCGGTATGACTGGTGCCCCTGACTTGATCGCCAGATACCCAATGCCAGGATGCCCTTCATCTAAACGATGCCGATCTAATCCGCCCTCAGGGAACAGTCCAATGGCCTCCTGTGCCGCTAACCCATCCAACATGGTGCGAATCGCCTTGATGTCCCGTTTACCTCGTTGAACGGGAATACAGCGAAACGCTTCAAATGCCCATTGAATAAATGGGTGAGCATGGATCTCTGCAGCCATGAGGAATCGAACAGGTCGCCCTGCTGTGGCTAATAAAACCAACGGGTCCCCTAACGCAGTATGGTCACAGACAATAAGAGCTGCACCCGTCGAAGGAAGTGCCAACTCCCTAGAAGCGGTTACCCCATACATGACCCGACACACCCAAGTATTTAATTGATTGAGCGAGGTATAGATAAGACCGTGCTGTTTGGCAGGAACGGACAATGTTCGAGATGAGAAGGGTAGATGAGTGGCTTCTCGGTGATAGTTTCCCATCCCAAAACTGTCGGAAGCCAAGCCCCATGACCTGAGAATCACTCAACAGGAATGAGGTTAGGATGGAGTTTTTTCTGTTTTCGCTGAATCAGACGGCTCTGAGGACTGATCATGATCTGAAGCCGATTCGGAATCTTCGGACGGTTCATCGTCCGTCTCATCTTCACCGTCTTCCTCTGGCTCTTCAAACCAATTAACCAGCATATCTTCCCACCAGACCAGATCGACTTCTTCCCCCGGGTCCTGTCCTAATAGCGCAACATGCTCCTTGGTAAATTCTGAGTCAATCACGGTGGGTTTAAACAAGGCACGATCAATCACCTCTTTCGTGCCAAATCCCCCAACAACCCAAGACGGTGGGTCAGCACGACGAGATTTATAGGCTTGGAGGCCAATTTTCAGGTAGAGGAAAATTTTGCGCTGGGTTTCATCGTTGAACCCTGCAGGTGGCAAACTTAACGTTTTTTCGATTTTCTTCCTCCATTCCCGCTGGTTATATCTGGAGGTAATCAACTGAAGAGCTTTGGCTCCATCTTCTGACTCAAGTGGCATATCAATTCTCCATCACACGCATTTATCACTTACATTGATTTTGTTATTGTTATTCAATGCCCGGCGACCATCATTTTGCGAAGCTTGACGGTTGGGCTGGCAGTTCGACCTCGAAAAACCAAGTCATTCCCAATCATCTCAATATCATTGAACATGTTCTTTAAATTCCCAGCAATGGTCACTTCTTCCACTGGATGGACGATTTCCCCATTTTCTATCCAAAACCCTACCGCACCACGAGAATAATCACCGGTCACCATATTCACACCAAACCCTATGAGCTCAGTGACGAGCAATCCACGCTTTGTGGACTTCAGAATTTCTTCCGGTGAAGAAGTACCTGGAGAGAGGAATAAGTTGGTCGTACCTACGGTTGGATTTTCGCCTACTGAGCGGGAGGCATTGCCGGTAGAGGTCATCCCTAATTTTCGTCCAGAATAGGTATCTAATAAATAACTGGTGAGAACACCTTTATCAACAACGACGTTTCTTCTTGTTGGCAATCCCTCTCCATCAAATGGTCGAGAACCCAAGCCATTCGCCAAACGTCCATCATCCACCACCGTCACGGATTCATCTGCGATTTTTTTTCCTAATTGCCCCATCAGAAACGACGCGCCCTTATACAGCGAATAGCCTGATGCTGCCGACGCGATATGTCCTAACAGTCCTTGAGCAATTTCTGGATCAAAGATGACAGGAACTTCTTGGGTTGAAAGAGATCGACTGCCGAGTCGTCTAACCGTCCGACGAGCGGCTTCTTGTCCAACCTGCTCGGGACTGTCCAACTCTTGAAATTTTCGTTTGACCGAATACCAATAATCTCGCTGCATGCCGCCATTCTGACTGTCCACTGCTATCGGTGACACAGAAAGAGAATAGGACGAACTGGCGTACGATCCGACAAACCCATGAGAATTTGCTAATAAGATAGATCCGTAGCCTGCTGAACATTCCGCACCTTCAGAATTAGTAATACGGGAATCGGCCTTCAAGGCTGATTGTTCGGTTCGTTTAGCCAGATCTATTTCCTCATCAACAGTTAATTGCCGACTATCTCTCATGTCCATATCAGGTATTTCAGCGGCCATTTGGTCCGACGCTGGCAATCCTGAGGTGTCATCTTCGACAACCGCCTTGGCCAAGCTACAGGTATCACTCACTAAACGATCCAACGACGCCTCGGAAAAGTCCGATGTGGAAGAACTCGCTGACCGCTTACCAAAGAAAACTCGGATCCCTAAGACTTTCTCCCGGGCTTTCGAAAGTCGATCCACCTCTGCCATGCGCACTTGCACCGACACCGAATCCCCTTCTGCTACAAGAAGGTCTGCTTCGGTGGCACCCAACGTCTTGGCATGTTTGAGGACCATCGCCGCTAACTCTGGGAAACGATCACCATGCGTGGAGGGAACATTTGTCATGATTTGCAGAAGAACAACAGAGGAGGGTAATCCATCAGGCCATAGCCGTTCCGCCAACAGTCATCTCATCAACTTTTATGGTGGGAAGCCCAACGCCGACCGGAACGGATTGGCCTTCCTTGCCGCACGTGCCAATACCTTCATCGAGTTTCATATCATGTCCCACCATCGAGACTTTCTTCAGCACGTCAGGGCCATTCCCAATTAATGTAGCGCCTTTGACTGGCCTGGTAACCTTACCATCTTCGATGAGATAGGCCTCACTGGCCGAAAACACAAACTTTCCACTCGTAATATCCACTTGTCCGCCGCCGAAAGACGCTGCATATAAACCTTTTTTCACCGAACGAATAATGTCTTCTGGATTCGACTCTCCCGATAACATAAAAGTATTGGTCATTCGAGGAAGCACCACACTGCGAAAATCTTCGCGCCGCCCATTGCCGGTCAGTGGAATACCCATCAAGCGCGCATTAAGTCGATCCGTGATATATCCACGTAAAATACCCTTTTCAATCAGCATGGTTCGTGAGGTTGGTGTCCCTTCATCATCAATATTCATGGAACCACGACGGAACGGAAGTGTGCCATCATCCACAATGGTACATAATTCTGAAGCCACCGACTGGCCAATCAAGTCGCTAAAAGCCGATGTTTTACGACGATTAAAATCCGCTTCTAATCCATGGCCAATCGCTTCATGAAGGAGAATCCCCGGCCAGCCTCCTCCTAACACCACTGGCATGGCTCCGGCCGGCGCATCCACGGCGTCTAAATTGACAATCGCTTGCCGCGCTGCCTCTCGCGCAAATTCTAATGCCCGGTCATTTTCTACAAAGAACGAAAAACCAACTCGGCCGCCCCCTCCGTAACTTCCGATTTGCCGATTCGCACCATCTTCCGCAATGCAAGTGACTTGAAGGCGAGCTAGTGGTTGTACATCTCCCACCAATTGGCCTTCAGAGTTCACGACCAAAAATATTTTTTGCTCCGTATTAAACGACGCCATGACTTTGGCAATACGAGAATCATATTTTCGAGCTTCAACGTCAATTTGATTCAGAAGATCAACTCGAGCTTCAGTAGTGATGTCCGTCAATGGTTCCGTAAGGGGATACAAATTCTGGGAAGGCCCGGACCGATGTGTCACAGCTAAAGGCTTCTCGCCCTGAGGTGACTCGGCAATATACCTGGCCGTTTCTGCTGCCTGCACTAAATCTTGAACAGAAAGATCATCTGAATAGGCAAAACCCGTGCGTTCTCCCGCAACTGCCCGAATGCCCGCTCCCTGTGCGACATTTTTCACGGCTCGCTTCACCAAACTTTCTTCCATCGAGACCGAGTCCGTCACGGAAGATTCCAGATACATATCGGCATAATCCACATCCCGGGATTTAGCCTTAGTCAATGCCTGCAAAATGTCCTGTTCTTGGAGAGCAAAATCTGATGGGCTAGGAGTCATACTAATAGCGTTCTCGAATTAAAATGAAGCGGTAAAAGATAGCTAAAGCAGGCCAGTATAGCCCATCTCCTAGGTGGGCGCAATTTCAGGATCGCGAACAAAAAGACGAATCAAATTTGACAAGAATCTGTTTCATAATTAGACTGAATTTTGTTGATACTTTTCTCCTTTTTGTGAATATTTTCTACTGGGGCCACGCACTGGCACCAGCTTTCCTCTCATCACTCAGCTTAATTCATGGATGAATTTCAAGGAATAGAATCTAGGCACATTGCCGAGGATGAATTACGAGGCCAACTTGACCTTGAATCCCTTCCTCAACATATCGCCATCATTATGGATGGCAATGGCCGATGGGCAGCCCAACGCAGTCTGCCTCGTATTGCGGGACATAAGGAAGGCCTTCGCGCTCTTCAGGATGTGTTGGACATTGGGTATGAACTGAATATCCCCTATCTAACCATCTATGCCTTTTCCCAGGAAAACTGGAATCGTCCTGAAACTGAAATTCGCCTGCTCATGGGTTTATTAGAGCAATACCTGACTCAAGAACGCCAACGTTTTCATGAACGCCACGTACGCTTTCTCCCCATTGGACGATTAGAGCAACTCCCTTCTCCCGTCCACACCTTAGTAACCGAGGTCGCAGAAGAAACTTGCCATTATACAACTCGAACCCTGGCCGTCGCGCTGAGCTATGGAGGACGTGCCGAAATCATTGATGCCGTACAGCAACTAGCACTCGAAGTCCAAATGGGCTCCCTTTCCCCTGATCAAATTAATGAAGACCGCTTTGAACAACACCTCACGACATGGGGGTTGCCAGATCCTGACTTACTTATTCGGACATCCGGCGAAACAAGAATAAGCAACTTTCTGCCTTGGCAAATTGCCTACACGGAACTCTATTTCACCCGAACCCTTTGGCCAGATTTTCGTCGCTGCGAAACGCTATTAGCTCTCTTAGACTACCAAAAACGCGAACGCCGGTTTGGGCGAGTGACTCAGGGCGTTCCTTCATGATGGGGCGTCGAATCCCGTAACTGGGGGGCACCCTAGCTTCTTTCAGCCCACCTGTTTTTATCAGTCAAAACCATGGACCCCCGTCGCCTCTATTCCGCTCTCGTCTTTATCCCTCTGTTGTATATAGGCATTCGCTATGCTCCGCCGTGGCTTTTTTCTCTACTGATTGGAGCAGTCGCGCTATTTGCACTCTGGGAGTTTTTCTCACTGTATTTCTCAGAGACTCATTCAATTTTGGCTAAAAGTCTCTCCTGTTTGATCGCATCTCTCCTTCTTATGGCAATGCATAACGGTCTACCGAAAATCCTGATTGCGGGCTTACTCGGAATTGTCAGTATCATTTTGGCAGGATTTTTCCTTGCCCCCAAAGCCATAAAAGAACGCCTTCCCATGCCAGTGGTTTACATTTTTGGCATATTATATGTCGGTCTCTTATTAGGGCACTATGTCCTTTTGAGAAATTTTGAAAACGGTGTGGCCTTGGTTTTCTTTGCCATTATCGTTACCTGGCTATCTGACACTGGTGGATTTTTCATTGGAAAATCCATGGGAAAACATTCTCTTGCTCCCACACTCAGTCCCAAAAAAACCATTGAAGGATTACTAGGAGGAGTTGTATTTTCGGTGATTGGCGCTATCATTTGTCAATTCACGTTTGCTCCCTTTTTCTCTCTTGGCCAATGCGTGATCCTCGGTGTAGGCTTAGCCCTCCTTGGTGCATTGGGAGATTTAGCCGAATCAGCGATTAAACGTAGTGTGAACGTTAAAGATTCAGGCACAATTATTCCTGGGCATGGCGGAGTCCTTGATCGCGTGGACAGCCTGCTGTTCACTGGACCTGCAATGTATTACTATGTCATGTTTTCTTATCCTTCTTGATACCACTTCACCATTGAGAAAAAGGACGTCCATTTCGTGAAACGCATTGTCATCTTAGGATCAACTGGCTCTATAGGAGCAAGTACACTCGATGTGGTGTCAAAATTTCCCGATCGCTTTCAAGTCGTTGGATTGGCGGCTGGTTCAAATGATCAAATATTAGAAGACCAAATTCGCGCCTTTGAACCCAAAGTTGTAGCACTAGCCTCTCCAGATGCCGCAAAGCGATTACGAAATCGGATACCGAACATTCAGGTCGAGGTGTTGGAGGGGGAGACTGGCCTCTGTGACGTGGCAAGATTGCCAGAATGTGATTTGGTGATCTCAGCTATTGTTGGCGGTGCTGGATTGAAACCGACTCTTTCAGCCATTCAAGCGAGCAAACAAGTCGCATTAGCGAATAAAGAACCAATGGTCATGGCTGGACAACTCATGCAACGAGAAGCCCTGAAACATGGTGTAATCATTTTTCCCATCGATAGTGAACATAGCGCTATCTATCAATCCATGGAAGGCCATAGAAAAGTCGACATCCGACGCGTTGTGCTTACGGCATCAGGTGGACCCTTTTGGGATTGGGCAGCTGTCGATCTTGCACATGTCACTCCTAAACAGGCGCTCAAGCATCCGAATTGGGAAATGGGTGCCAAAATTACCATCGACTCGGCGTCCTTGATGAATAAAGGACTTGAAGTCATTGAAGCCCGATGGCTCTTTGATCTTCCAGCAAAACAAATTGATGTCGTGATTCACCGAGAAAGCATCATTCATTCTTTGGTAGAATATTGCGATGGATCTGTGATCTCACAACTCGGCCACCCAGACATGCGGACACCCATTTCCTACGCCATGAATTACCCCGAGCGCGTCCCGCTCCACCCACCGTTGTTGGATTTGGGGAAAATAGGAAAACTTACGTTTTTCCCGCCAGATACCGAAAAGTTTCCTTGTCTACAATTGGCCTACGATGCCTTAGCCGGAGACACGGGACTTCCTGCAACACTCAATGCGGCTAATGAGATCGCTGTTCACGCATTTCTTAAGAACCAGATTGCATTTTTAGATATTCCTAAAGTCATTCAAGAAACAATGTTGGCCTATCGCCCTACCCCACTTTCCGCAATAGAAGACGTTTTAGAGGTGGACCAATGGGCTCGCCGAACTGCTGAAGAAATGATGAAAACCTGTGTGGCCCCAATATAACTCGTAACAATATTCCCCCTTTGATCGTATTATGAGTACTTTTTCCCTTTTCTCTCCAGACGCCATTTTCATCTTTGGACAAAAACTATGGTGGTTTTTGATCGTGCTTGGCATATTAGTCACGTTTCATGAATATGGACATTATCTTGCAGCTCGGTGGGTAGGCGTTAAAGTTTTAAAGTTTTCCGTTGGCTTCGGCCCTCGATTACTCGGGCGTCAAGTCGGCGACACCGAATACGTCATAGCGGCAGTCCCCCTCGGCGGATATGTCAAAATGTTTGGTGAAGAGGGAGGGGAAACAATTTCCGCAGAAGATCAAAAAGTCTCCTTCATGCACCAGTCCCTCCCTCACAAAATGCTCATCGTTGCCGCAGGCCCGGGATTCAACTTTATTCTCAGTTATTTAATTTTTACCGGCATGCTGGCCATGGGCTCTCCGCTCTTTGTCCCGAATATTGACAATATGCTCCCCGTGGTTGAAGCCATTACTCCTGACTCTCCAGCCGCTCTCTCGGGTTTGGAACTTGGCGATCGAATTACTCGAGCTAATGAAGAAGACATCTCCACATTGGGTGAACTCTACCAGATTCTCAATAAAACCCATGGCCGCCCTGTCACACTTGATGTCATGCGTGGGAACAAAGCCAAGACTTTTATTGTGACACCGACCACTCGGGTGAATAAAGACAAGCCTGATGATGATCCTATTTATTTACTCGGCATTGAAGACCACGCACCTGTCGTCGGCAAGATCATGCCTGATACTCCTGCAAAGACCGCTGGGCTACAACCTAACGATCGAATTACTCAAATTAATGAGACCCCTATTGTCACCTGGTCTCAGATGACTGGAATTGTTCAAAAAAGCGCAGGTGTGCCTCTCGAAATGCAAGTCGAGCGCAAAGGAGCACCCTTAACAATTTCGATTACTCCAAAAGCTCACACGGCTACCAGCCCTGATGGGGAGACTTTGTCCATTGGCCGGATTGGGATTCAAATTTCTGGCCGAGGCACCATACTACGAAGTCCTTCATGGTATCTCGCCCCATGGGAAGGCCTAAAAGCCACTTGGGATTGGTGCAAACTCACTGTCATAGGAATTGTTAAGCTCGTAACCGGAGAGATTTCTTCGAAGAATATTGGTGGTCCCTTAATGATTGCCAGTGTTTCTGGAGACCACGCCGAACAAGGCTTTGGTGCGATCATGTGGCTCATTGCCATCCTGAGCATTAACCTTGGTATTTTAAATTTGCTCCCCATTCCCGTCCTGGACGGCGGACATCTCTTCTTTTTTGCTTGCGAAGCCATTTTAGGCCGTCCACTACGAGAACGATCAAGGGAAATCGCTCAACAAGCGGGAATCCTCGTCTTATTCTGCCTGATGGGCTATGCCTTCTGGAATGACATTAATCGTCTACTTCAATAGCCCTCGCCTTCTTATCTCGTGATACATGACCGTTCATGATTTTGTAGGATCTGTATTATCTTGCTTCGTTAAATAAGGATACCCATGCGACTCTCACAATCATTCATCCCAACCATGCGACAAGATCCAGGCGAAGCTGAAGTCATCAGCCATCGTTTGATGTTACGAGCCGGCATGATCCGAAAAGTGGCAGCCGGCATTTATTCATATCTTCCCCTAGGTCTGCGCGTCATTCGAAAAATTGAAACGATCGTTCGAGAAGAAATGAACCGAGTTGGTGCCCAAGAGCTGTTGTTGCCTATCCTTTCCCCTGCCGAACTGTGGGAAGAAACTGGCCGATGGGATTTTTATGGAAAAGAACTTGTTCGATTACATGACCGACATGAACGAAATTTTTGTTTGGGACCAACACACGAAGAAGTCGTCACCGACTTATTCCGGAGAGAAGTTCGGTCCTATCGACAATTGCCTTTAACTCTTTATCAAATTCAAACAAAATTTCGTGATGAAATTCGCCCACGGTTCGGACTCATGCGAGGAAGAGAGTTCATCATGAAGGACGCGTATAGCTTTGACCAAGATGAAGCTGGCGCCCAACAAAACTACCAACGCATGTACCATGCCTACTGCCAGATTTTTTCACGCACCGGCTTAAACTTTCGTCCGGTAGAAGCCGACACCGGTCTCATCGGTGGAATTTCCTCCCATGAATTCATGGTTTTAGCCAACACAGGAGAGGAATTGATTGTTTTTGACCCTGAGAGCTCTTACGCTGCCAATGTCGAACGTGCCGAAGTGGCCCTTCCTCAAGAAAAAAAGTCAGAAGAGCTTCAACCTTTAGAAAAAGTTTCAACACCCAATACCAAGTCTGTCGAAGACCTTTGTGACTTCCTTAAGGTCGATGCCAGTCGCGTGGTCAAAACTCTGTTGTACCAAACCGGAGACAATGAAATTACTGCAGTGTTAATCCGTGGCGATCACCAAGCCAACGAAATTAAAATCCAGCGGTTCTTAGGCCTTCATGATCTCACTTTAGCCTCACCCGAGCTTGTAGAAAAAATAATCGCCGCCCCAGTTGGATTCGTTGGGCCAGTAGGGATTTCCAATATTCGCCTCTTAGCCGACAACGCCCTCAGGACTCTGACTGACTTTATTGTTGGAGGCAATCAAACGGACGTTCATTTGATCAACGTAAATTCAACACGAGATTTTGTCATTCATGATTGGGGAGACTTCCGACAGGCCCAAGCAGGAGATCCCTCGCCAAAAAGTGGACAACCAATGCAGACGGCACGTGGCATAGAAGTCGGCCATGTTTTTATGTTGGGGACCAAATATAGTGAAAAGATGGGGGCAACCTACCTTGATGCCGAAGGCCAGAGCCATCCCGCCATTATGGGTTGTTATGGAATAGGCATCGGAAGAACGGCTGCGGCAGCCATTGAGCAAAACCATGACGAAAAAGGAATTTATTGGCCCATGCCCATTGCGCCCTTTCATGCTCAAATCCTACCAGTTACTGCTTCTGAGGCTGTCCGAGTCGCATCGGAACAGCTCTATAAAGAGCTTGAAGACCAACATATCGAAGTCTTATTAGATGACCGGAACGAAAGAGGCGGGGTAAAATTCAACGATGCTGATATGATTGGGACACCCTATCACATTATCATAGGAGATAAAGGCTTAGCCAAGAACACTATTGAAGTCAAAGATCGCAAAACGGGAGAGAAAATCCATCTCGCACCCAGTGAAGTGACGAGCTGGATCAAGCACGCTGTAATGCAAAAGCTAAGAGTGCAAAATTAAAGAGGGAAGTCTTTAAAAAACATATATAAGGCCACACGAACCAGTTCATCCCGCTCAAACCCAACCTCCTCTTATTCCCCTCTTTCGTGTATACTACATTCGATAGATGAAGTTGCTTCCTCAATATCAGAAGATTCTAAAGAGACAACTCCTTATTTTTATTGACTATTCAATGAATTCGATGGTAAATTTCAAGGTTTGATTTTCTAACAACATACGATCTTTTCAATAAAATCTACTCATGTTAAATCAAATGAACGTACGAGGTCTCCTTTTTGACCCTTATAACAACGCCTATATTGTCATTCTTCGCGATGAACAACATTCGGACATGCTTCCTATTTGGGTAGGAAAGTCGGAGGCCAGTGCCATTAGCTTCGCTTTAGAAAAAATTGCTCCTCCACGGCCAATGACCCACGATCTTATGAAAACGCTGTTGGATAATATGGACGCCAAAGTCATCAGTACAGTCATTACTGACTTAAAGGAAAATACGTATTTCGCGAAAATCCATCTCCTATTTGGAGATTCAGAATTCACCGTAGATTCTCGACCCAGCGATGCCATTGCCGTCGCGCTGCGCACCGAAGCTCCAATCTTTGCGTCTGGTGAAGTCTTACATAAGCAAAACTCTGAAGAATTGGAAAGATGGCTAGAAAACCTCAAACCTGAAGACTTTGGGAAACCTGATGCCTAACAAATATGTGTTCTCACTGTCTCCTCTATTCGTTCATTGTCAAAGAGTTTCACAGTGATGGCTGAAACCAACACCCTCATTCCTCTGAAAGTTCATGGGGTATTAGTTGATCCCAACACCGACACACAGATTGTTGTTCTGCGTGACGAGCAGAACTCTGAGGTATTGCCAATATGGGTTGGAACTGCTGAGGGGACCTCGATCAGACTTGCCTTGGAGAATGTGATTCCTCCACGACCCATGAGTCATGACCTTATTTGCAGCTTTGCCTCGCATCTTGGGTTCTCTCTCAATAAAATCGTCATTACTGAAGTCAAAAATAATACCTATTTTTCGACCTTGTTCTTAGCAAAAGATGGGTTAGAGAAATCTGTAGACTCACGACCAAGCGATGCAATTGCCCTAGCCGTTCGCTGCCAATGCCCTATTTATGTCACTCCCGAAGTTCTCGAACAACGAGGAGGAGAAGACCTTGACACTTGGCTTTCCAAGCTTGATCAAAAGGGATCTGAACAACCTGAAGCTTAGACTGTTGCTGCGATGAATCTATTGACCGTCGGAAAGGAACTCGAATTCTCATGAAATCATTTCAAGCAAAACCCCTGGAGGTTGAACGAAAATGGTTTGTTGTTGACGCTAAAGGAAAGACCGTTGGCCGTCTGGCCACGCAAGTTGCGTCCATTCTCAGGGGAAAACATAAGCCCATTTTCACCCCCAACGTTGATACGGGAGATCATGTCGTCATTATCAATTCAAGCCAGATTCAATTTACCCGTAACAAGTTTCGCGATAAAATCTATTATCACCACACTGGCTACACTGGCGGGATCAAGGCTATTTCAGCCGAACAGCTTCATGCCAAAAAGCCCACAGAAATTTTATCAAAAGCTATCAAAGGTATGCTGCCTAAATGCACATTGGGAAAACAAATGGCAAGAAAGCTTCGAATTTATAGCGGGGCTGAGCACTGCCACCAAGCACAAAACCCAACCCCTTTGTCTCTATAGGTCAGATCCATAACTCTTTAGCGTAAGAAGGAGAGACAGCAACATTATGGTTGACACCGTTCAATACGCCACCGGCAAAAAAAAATATGCCATTGCTCGAGCTTGGATTGAGCCAGGTCAAGGCAACATTCAAATTAATTCTCGCCAATTAGAGGATTATTTTCCAAGATTATCACACCAAATCCAAGTTCAAACACCATTTGAAGTAACCAAAACTGAAGGGCAATTTAATGTGAAGGCCACTCTGACGGGTGGTGGAATCTCAGGTCAAGCTGGTGCGCTTCGTCATGCCATTGCTAAAGCCTTAGCCTTACATACAGCTTCCTTGCGTGACCCTCTCAAGAAACAGGGCTTGCTCACACGAGATTCTCGTGTAAAGGAACGTAAAAAATATGGGCAAAAAGGAGCAAGGGCTAAGTTCCAATATTCCAAGCGTTAATTTTTTCTCCAAGAACAATGTTCATAAGAGAGAGTGAGGGGAGGTTCTCTGGAGCCTCCCCTTTTTTCATATCAGAGTAGAGTACAGCTTTAGATACATTGTTCTGTTTACAGAAAAAAAGGCCTCATATCAGGTCTAAGAAAGACTACATAGCAACAATGTATCAAGGGTAGAGCAAGATATTTCCTGTGAGAGATTGATGACAGACCAACTTCGTCTAGCCGTTATTGGTGCAAGTGGATATACCGGTGGAGAATTACTCCGCTTACTCAGCCTCCACCCAAAAGTCAAAATTTGTCAGGTCGTGGCGTCAAGTAAATCGGAAGGGCTCTCTGTTTCTTCCCTCCTGCCAAATCTGTCAAAAATTATTGACGTTCAATTGTCACCCCTTGATGTCCCAACTATTGCCAAAGAGGTGGATCTGGTTTTTCTCTCACTCCCTCATACTCAATCGCTTGAACCCGTTGCTGACTTTCTCTCGCACAAGAAACTGGTTATTGATTTAAGCGCCGATTATCGCATTCAAGATCCGCAAGTCTACAAACAATGGTACCAAACGACTCATTCTCATCCTGACCTTCTAAAAAAAGCAGTATACGGGCTACCGGAATTGCATCGTTCGGCCATTCGTAAGAGTCAGTTGGTTGCAGTTCCTGGTTGCTACCCTACTGTTGCTATTTTGCAATTAGCTCCGTTTATTGTCCAAAACTTGATCGAACCGACATCTATCATCATTGATGCGAAGTCAGGGGTATCTGGTGGTGGGCGCTCACCTGCCATAGGGTTCCATTTTCCAGAATCCCATGAGGCCATCCATGCCTATAAAATAGGGGCTCACCGCCATTTACCAGAGATTGAGCAAGGACTGAACCAGCTCATCTCCGCTTCTGATAAAAGAACATCTGCTCCTCTATCATTAATGTTTACCCCTCACTTAATTCCAATAAACAGGGGTATTCTGAGTACAGCTTATGCTTCACTCAAATCAGACATTGAACCTCTTAAGATGAATGACGTCTATCATCAATTTTATCAAGATGAGCCTTTTATTCGAATTTTCCCTAAGGCTGAGACGGTCAATCCCCGAAATCTTCGAGGGGCAAATTTTTGCGACTTAAGCTATACCTATGATCCCCGGACGAGTCATATCATTAGTAGCGGTGCCATCGACAATCTAGTGAAAGGAGCTGCAGGACAAGCCATTCAATGTATGAATCTCATGGTCGGATTTCCAGAAACCTTGGGATTGACCGGTCCAGGCCTGTTCCCTTAAAACGTTCACACCCATCTGATTCAAAATCACGAGTTCACACATGTCAAAAAAAATAAAAGGTGGCATCACGGCACCAAAGGGATTCGTCGCAGCAGGAATCCATTCAGGGATTAAACAGGCGGGACAATTAGATTTAGCTCTCGTGACTTCTGAAATTCCTGGGCCAATTGCAGGGGTATTCACCAAAAATACCATACCAGCCGCCGCCGTGACTCTTGACCGACGACACCTGAAAAAGAAAGTCGGGCAAGCCATTATTATCAACAGCGGAAATGCAAATGCCTTTACGGGGGCCAAGGGAGACAAGCATGCCAGCGAAACAGCCCAACTCGTTGCGACTCAGTTAGGGATTCCGAAACAACATGTCTTCGTCAGCTCGACTGGAGTCATTGGAGTCCCTCTCCCAATCCGGGTGTTAAGAACAGGTATTCCCGTCCTTGCATCCCAACTAAGAAAAACAGGGCATCAACATGCTGCTCGCGCCATCATGACTACGGACACCAGACCAAAAACCATTGCAATACAACAACGTATTGGAGGGAAAATGATCACCATCGGTGGGATGGCTAAGGGATCGGGAATGATTCACCCTAATATGGCCACCATGCTAGCCTATCTCACTACTGATGCTGTCGTTAAACAACAGACATTTCAAAAAATGTTACACACCGCAGTAGACGAAACATTTAATTGTATATCTATTGATGGGGATTCGAGCACCAATGACACAGTCCTTGGCCTGGCAAATGGAAAAGCAGGAAATAGAATCATTGGATCGACCGGTTCGACTCATCTGCAATTCCAAAAACTCTTGACTACAGCCTGTCACACCTTAGCCATGGACATTTGCCGTGATGGAGAAGGGGTAACAAAAGTCATCCAAATACAAATCAACGAAGCCACCAGTGGGAAAGCTGCCAAAAGTATTGCCCAGACACTGGCGACATCTCTCCTCGTAAAGACCGCCATTTTCGGAGCAGATCCCAATTGGGGCCGAATTATTGCTGCATTAGGACGATCTGGCTATGCACTCCACCCTAATCGCATCGTCATTGCCTTCAATAAACTTGTGATCGTAAAAAATGGAAAAGGACTGGGGCCACGTATCGAGCGACAAGTTCAAAAAATCATGAAGCAACCATCATTCACTATTTCCGTCTCATTGGGTATGGGAGAAGGGTCTGCCACGCAATGGACCACCGATTTAACGTACGATTACATTAAGATTAACGCGTCCTACCGGTCGTAATGATCAGATAGCACTGCTGTAGGCATCAACTTTATTTGATTTTCTTGATGGCGTGGCGAGTGATCAAGTCGTGGAGAGTCGGCCGACTCACACTTAAAATCGTAGCGGCTTTAGTAATATTCCCACCCGTTTTAGCCAGCGTTTGCTCAATAACGCGTCTCTCTACCCCATCGCGTGCCTCTTTTAACGTCAGACCTGCTTGAACCTCTTTTGGTTCTTCTAAATCCAAGTCTGCTGGGACAATTCGAGGATCATCTGATAACGTCACCGCCCGACGAATGCGATTTTCCAATTCACGCACATTCCCAGGCCAACGATACTGTTCCAATGACAACAGGGCTTCGCGAGAAAAACCGGCAATCTTCTTTTTCGCTTCCTCGCAAAAGCGCTGGAGCAACACTTTGGCGAGCATCGGAATATCCGCACCACGGTCGCGTAAAGGTGGAACGGGAATCGTAACAGTATTTAACCGATAATAGAGGTCTTCACGAAACCGCCCCTCTTTCATGGCTAGCGGTAAATCACTATTGGTAGCCGCTAAGACGCGTGTATCCACTGGAATTTCAACGCGCCCTCCCACCCGCTCAATACATCGCTCTTGTAAAACACGAAGGAGTTTGACTTGTAACGCTGGCGAAATTTCTCCAATTTCATCCAGGAAGAGAGTCCCGCCTTCCGAAGATTCAATCCTGCCGGGACGTTGCATATGCGCGCCGGTAAAGGCGCCTTTTTCATGACCAAATAACTCGCTTTCCAATAGTGTTTCTGGAATCGCCCCACAATTAATCGCGATAAATGGACCATCTTTTCTATGGCTTTGTTGATGAATGGCTCGTGCAACAAGCTCTTTGCCGGTTCCACTCTCACCAACAATCAACACAGAAATATCAGAGCTCGCCACACGTCGAATCGTGTCAAAAACCTTGGCGATCACTGGACTCGTACCAATAATATCGGGAAATCCACGCTTTTCTTCACGCTCTATTAATTTGAGGTTTTCTTCTTCAAGACCGGACAAATACCCAGCTCGCTGAAGCACAGTCTTCAAGACTTCTAGATCTACAGGCTTTTCGAGAAAATCATAGGCGCCTAATTGGACAGCCTTTAAGGCATTGGCATGATCTTGATTCCCAGTGATCACCACAACCTTGACACATGAATGCACCCCAATTAATTGTTCTAAAGCACTCAAACCTTCTGAAGTGCCATTCGCGTCAGGTGGCAAGCCAAGGTCCAAGGTGACCAACGCCATCTTCTCACGCTGAAGAACTTCCACCGCTTGATCACGATTCTCGGCCTCAAAAATGGTGTAAAGAGACTTCAAAC
Source organism: uncultured Nitrospirota bacterium (assembly GCA_937139405.1). Taxonomy (GTDB): domain Bacteria; phylum Nitrospirota; class Nitrospiria; order Nitrospirales; family UBA8639; genus Nitrospira_E. Next base: position 64,860 of record CAKZPV010000033.1, on the reverse strand, counting down.
CCCATTTCATTTGTTCACGAATGTCCTGGCGATCATCGACCAGAAGAAGCGAAGGAAGGCGCTGAGAAACTTGTATCTCGACTGGTTTTGACATGTCTGTACGTTTAATACTCTCTATAAAGCAAAACAAGAAAAACTTTCATTTCCTAACTCTCTACTTATCGGGGATTTCAACAGGAAATGTGAGGATTACTTTGGTACCTCGCCCCTCCTGGCTTTCAATGTAAATCTGGCCATGATTATCTTCAACGATTTGCTTGCATTGAAAAAGCCCGACCCCTAATCCATATTCCTTTGAACTTTTAAAAGGTTGAAACAACGATTCTAAGGAGGCGGCAGAAATACCAGGCCCCGTATCCAAGACTTCAACACATACACGTTGTCCGTCAAAGCTCGTCGTAATATCGATCGCTCCCTTACCATTCATCGCCTGCTGTGCATTGAGGAGCACATTCAATAACACCTGTTTGATAGGCTCTACCTGTAATTGAAGACTCGGAAGAGGTTCTTCATGATGCAAGATGGTTGTACATGCTTCCCCTTGAAAGCTTTCTAGCGTTTCCTGAATAATGACATTCATATTTGTGCCTTGAATATTTCGCACTCTTTCAGTATCGAAATCTATCGATACATCCGCTAACTTCGCGATGAGATCAATAATAGATTGAGATGTCGTGCGTACAGTCCGCATCGCTGATGCCTGAAAGTCCAGATCAAGGCCATATTGCTCTGAATTCTGGACTACCATTGATAAACTCGATGCCAAATTTTTCAAATCGTGGAGATAAAACCCTGAAAATTTATGAACGGCTTCCCATTTTGCTCTCGTACCCCATTCTTCAACTAATTGAAACTGCAGAATTAACATGGTGACGTGATGGGCAATAACACGAAGCAGATCGAAGTCATCATCATCATAGGTTCGATCATCACATTCCTTGCTTAACGTGCAAAATCCAAGAAGCCCTTCTCGAGTCGTAATAAAGGGAACGCAAATATGCCCCTGTGTGCAGCGACGAAGCTCTCGAAAGCTATCGTCTTCACCATCTCCTTCATCAATTCTAAATGGACCTTTTTTGGCAAGAATTCTTTGAACTAAATCATGTGCTCCTGCAATCGGTGGAGGCTGCTCTTCAGAATTGATCGTTCGAATCTGATAGAATCGCCCATCCACATTGAATCTTTTCCAAATGGTAATTCGAGGAACACCAAATGTTTGATTGAGCCACTCCAAATATCGATCGTAAATTTCTTGAATATCATGGCAAGCGGAAAAAGCTTCAGTAATTTCTAGCCATTTTTGCCGATAATCATACTTCGTTGGGAACGGCATCGGCAGCACATTGCCTGCCCTTTCACATGACTGAGCGTTCACTGGATAACTTTTGCTCATAATTCTGTCTCTCACCAAACAAGAACTATTTTTCGCATCATTTTGAAGGAAAAAGGTATTTACAAAAATCTTCGCCTAGTATCGTTGCGAAGAATATGAAAGTCTGCCTTTTAAACGACAAACAGAAAGGCCTAAACCAATAATTTTGAGAGCTGGGGAACCCCAGCACTATGTTTCTCTCTACCGCAAAAAGACCAAAAATTCTAGAAGATTTATGAATAGATTAGTTGATATTCCATCAAGATCTGATGAAATAACACCAATAGCCACTTGTATTCGGAACATTACATTCGAAACTAAAGGAAAATACGCCATTTCCAATGAATAATCTGGTTCTACTCAACAAATGAGGTACAGAGAGAATAAGACGAAGGCTGGGAGTAGCAAACTCTAGGCTCTTGTACGACGAGAACTCAAAAAGAGTAACGACTCATCATATAATATTAGTCCGGGAAGCTGAAAAAGTAGTCTATAGCCTTGAAAAGTGGCTCTTGGGGTAGAGACTTGAATTCTCTGTGAACTGATTTTGAAATTTTAGGCGAGGGCAAACTCTAGTCCGAACGGGGAAGACGCGAAGGAATTTCAGGAGATTTATCTGAAGGATGAAGACCGTATTTTTTTAACAGTTTATAAAAATCTGCTCGGTACCGCCCCGCGATCTGTGATGCCCGTGAAATATTGCCTTGGGTAGCCCGCAATAAATCTCTGAGATAGTCACGCTCAAAGGCCTCTTTGGCTTCGGTTAATGGTTGTAAACTCCCAGGTTGAGCGGATTTTTCCGGTAAAACAGGAAGAAACTCTGCACTTATTGTCTCTTGAGGCGACATCACCACAGCCCGTTCAATCATATTTTCAAGTTCTCGAACATTTCCCGGCCAGGCATGCATCAGTAAACTTTGCATGGCTTCAGGCGAAAAACCCTTCATCACTTTGCCATGATGGTCTGCATTCCGTTTCAGAAAAAATTGCGCCAAAGACGGGATGTCCTCACGCCGTTCTCGTAAAGGAGGGAGATGTAGCGGAACCACTTGAATCCGATAATAGAGGTCTTCACGAAAGCGTCCTTCTTGAACCGCTTGTTGCAAATCTTTATTAGTGGCAGCCAAAATTCTGACATCAACTTTGATGGGAACCTGTCCACCAACAGGTAATATTTCTCGATTTTGAATAGCACGCAGTAATTTACCTTGGAGAGATAGCGGCATTTCTCCAATTTCATCAAGAAATAACGTGCCTTTGTCTGCGCTATGGATCAAGCCCCGTTTGTTTTGATGCGCACCAGTAAAGGAACCCTTCATATGTCCAAATAATTCACTTTCAAACAGCGTCTCTGGAATTGCGGCACAGTTCACCGCCATAAATGGTTTGGAAGCTCTGGGGCTATTACAATGAATGACCCGAGCTATGACTTCTTTCCCTGTTCCCGTTTCTCCAGAAATGCAAATTGTCGTGTCCGTTTTTGCCACACGCGCGACTTGTTGGAGTACCGCATGCATCTGAGGACTCCTCGCAACCACATTATCTAATCCATATAATTCATTGACCAGTAGTTGAAGACGATGAATTTCCTCACTCATCCGCTTGGTCGTCAACGCCTTATCAATGCTCTCCTGTAACTCTTTATCATCGAAGGGCTTGGTTAAATACCCATATGCACCTTTTTTCATAGCTTGTACGGCATTAGGAATACATCCATGTGCCGTCAAGATCAGTACAGGCAGATTGGTTTGATGTTGATGCAGCTCCTCCATCAGATCTAACCCATCGGCGTCAGGCAACCGGAGGTCAAGAATGGCAAAATCATATGGCTCCTCCTGAGCATGAGTCAGCGCTTCTCCGCCACAGTCACAGGCAGTCACCACAAAACCCATGGAACGCAGTCGCATTTTAAGCAAGGTCAATAAACTGGGATCATCATCAACAACAAGAATTCGTTCGTCAGACATAATCGCTCCTATAGCCCCTCAGAGAAGAATTTCCATTTTTTCAGCAAGAATTTTCTTTCTTCGGCATTACTTGCTATCTATTTTTTTCCTTCTTTCACGTTCAATTCTTCACGACATATCTTTTCACTTTACTGTCTCACTTTCGTCAGCACTCGCTTCGTTACTCTCTCCCGATGGTTCAACTTCAAGACTTGGTGTCATTTTTTCGGATGGGCGTGTTGGAGGAGCCTTTTCTCGAATTTCCTGATCAATCCGCCGTAACGCTTCCAATTGATTGGTTAACTCCATGACTTTTTTCTCACTGGCCTTGAGTGCTTGTTGGGCTTCTTGGCGGATGGCTTCTTGTTTTTTAGCTTGCTCAAGTTGCTTAGTCATCGTCGCTATAGTCTGATTCATTTTTTTCACCATGTCATTTTGCACAAGCAATTCTTTTTTCAAATCGTTCGCCAAAGCCTGTTCTAACTTTCCATTCAGTTCATATATCGACAGTTCTTTATGCACCACCTCGCGGGTTAACCGCTTGATCAGTTCTTGAGATGTCAGCCCGGCATTATTGGGCGTATTCAACACATCTAAAAACCATAACCAAAATCGACTCTCACCCGCTAAAAGACTATTGGGCCGAGAAACAACAACTTTTCGAAAATGCAACGCGGCCAATTCCCTATTTTCATATAACGCCGACAAACCTCGAAGAAAGTGAATACCGCGGCATTCATCGTCATCCTTACAGAGACCTAATTGTTTTTCCTGATCTTCGGCAATCGCTTTAAAATAGGAAACATCTTCAAATTCTGGCTCTAACACCAGCGCGAGATTGCTGGGAGAAACGGTGAATTGTTCAACAGGTTGCTCCACATTCCAATTCGGACCTGTACACGAAAGAGAAACAAGCATGCAGAAAAAGATGAGAATCGCTTGCCATGTAGCCTTTTGAGAAATCACCATAAATGGTCAGATTCAGTGAAGAACTTTTGCAGGGCTTTTGGTTGAAACCGTAAAATGCAACGCCGTGCCTTTGCCGAATCGACTTTCTGCCCAAATCGTGCCGCCGTGATCGTCGACAACACGCTTGGCCAAGGCTAACCCAATCCCACTACCCACATACGCACGCCCCTCTTGAGTTTTTCCTTGATAGAACCGTTCAAAAATATGCGACAAATCTTCCTCCGGGATCCCAGGTCCGGTGTCTTCAACGATAAAGTGGATGCCAGTTTTAGCTGCATCAGGTTGAGAGCGAATCGAAATTGCCGCGCCTTTTGGACTGAATTTAATGGCATTGGATAAAAGATTTTCGAAGACCTGCTCCATCCTCTGACTATCCACTTCCTGCATTTTTATCTTGTCAGAAATGAGATCGACGTCCATATGAATATTTTTTCGATCGGCTAAGAATTTGACTTTCTCTATTGATCGAATAGCTAAACGATTCAAATCCGTTGGGTGTAAATTATATGAGACCATATCCGCTTCCATTCTTGAGAGATCCAACAGATTACCGATTAGATGATTTAACCGCTGACTACTATCCGAAATAATGAACAGGGTTTCTCGTTGATCTTTGGTGAGTTCCCCGGGAATACCATCAAGCAGCAACTGCGAGCCTTCTCGAATCGATGTCAGCGGTGTCCGTAATTCATGAGAAATATTCGCCAAGAATTCCGATTTCATCTCATCTAATTTCTGCAGCTTTTCCCCCATCCAATTAACCTGATCCACGAGGTCTCGTAACTCCTGAGGGACGTCATGAGGAATGGTCCCTCCGAAATGACCCTGCCCTATTCGACGTATCTGAGCCTTCACCCTTCTGAGAGGACGAAGGATACTATAGCTGGCAATACCCGCCAAGCCAAGGCCCAAGACGAGAGCCATCACCAATAACTGTTGGGTGATTTCTTGAGCCTGAACTGATCGAAGATGGGAATCTCGTAGGATCGCCCCAACACTGGCTTCTTGGGACGAAATATAGGCATTAATGGCTTGAGTCATTGCCTCAATCAACACATCACGGTGGCGTTCGTAATTGGCAATGGCAAATGGCGATCGATCAGTTTGCTCCACCCCCACGTTCAAGAACAGGGTATGGAATTCATCATGATTCGACTTGAGCTTTTTGAGAGCTTTTCTAGTCGATTCCACTTGCTCTTGATCTTCAAGAGCGGTGAGCGTTTTTCGGAAATTTTCCGCTTCTTGCAAAAAATCTTTCAGAAGCGTCGTATCCCGTAGAACTAAATACTGCTTGTCACTTTTTAATTGGGCAAAGAGACTAGAAGTCAACTGTTTTGCGGTCTCGACCGCTGGGAAATGATGAGTAGCGAGCTCAGCTCCCAGTTCTGTGATCGCGCGAAATTGATTCAGGATATAGAGATTCACTCCTATGACCAACGCAAGGATAGTGACATATCCCAAAGCCAACCGCCAAAAAATTGAGAGTCGAGAAAACATGGCAAAAAATTAATGGGAGAAATGACGAAAAGCGTCCACGATACCCTTAGATAATGATGTGCTCATTCAAGAATTTTGACCATGATCGTGACACTAATAATGTTTGATATAGAAGTCTGAGACAAAGACCATTTTTAAAAAATCTATGTAAACAGCTTCTCTCTTCCTCTGTGCATTGTATCAAGTAGCAATCCCAAGCAGTCGAGAAGGCCTTGTTCAAATTTGGCTAGAAAGTGCTTTTGGCTTCGAATAACTCTGCCGCACATAATTGGGAATGCCTTGGGACCAAGCATCAGTGAGAATCATTCTCGTGGGACATGACGTCTGAAGCATTTCTGAAGCCCGTTGCACCACATCCTTAGGAGTTGTTCCTGAACGAACCACCATTAATATGATATCTGCAAGCCGACTCAGAACATTGATATCTGCCAGTGGGAGAATCGGGGGACCATCCAAAAAGATAAAACGATACCGCGACCGTATTGACTCAATCAGCGTCGAAAGGTATTGCAACTTAGCTAAAGAAACCGGATTGGCCTCTATGTCGCCAACTGACAAACACCATAATGGCACATCTGAATATTGCTGAAAACACGACTCTAAAGAATCCTGCCCGGCGAGATAATCCGCAACACCCGGATAAGGACGTAAAGCCAGGACATTATGTAAGTGAGGCCGTTTATAATCACAATCAATGACGAGAGTGGGTTCATCAAGATCCTGAGCCAATGTATAGGCTAGATTCGCGGCCGTTGACGTCTTCCCTTCTCCTTGCATCGCACTCGACACTAAGACCACATTTCCCATAGGACGATCACCCAACAGGTCAAGCCGAGTGGCGGCAACACGGAATTGCTCGGCAACCAGAGAATGGGGCCGCCACCGTGAGACCAAGTTTAACGGAGCAGGAAAATCATGATTCGTTGCAGACTTGCCCTGGAATACCGCGTGTCCTTTTCCCATTCCTTCCAGATCAACGTAATCCCTCATAGGCGCGCCATCGGTCTTCCCATTCATCTTCACAGACGATTCGACGACTCCTGACAACATTTTCATGGGCTTGTCATACGCCATTTGGAATCGAGGGATCGTGGCAAGCAAGGGAAACCCCAGCGACAACTCAACATCTACCGAACGACGAAAGGTGGGGAAAAAGACATCCAACAGAGCTGCCAGACCAAATCCCAATCCCAAACCACCGGCCAATCCGCCAAGAGCAAAAAATTCACGAGGCCATCCCTCGGGCGTTGTCGGCAAATTGGCTGGATCCAAGATACGAAATTGATCCTTTAGCCGATGGGCTTGACGATCTTCAGATAGTCGAGCATTGATTCGTTTCTGCTGAAGATGTTGGTAATGCTCTTTGAGCAAATCATAATTCCGCTCAAGCACTGATAAGGCCTGACCTCGCTCAGGAGTCCGTTGAATACGTCCTTCAAACCTCGACATGGAAACACCGGTTTTTTTGAGCTGAGATTTCAATTTCGCGATTTGCGTTGTTAGATCATCCCGTTCATTTCGGAGTTCGATTAAATACGGATCAGAAACCGTGCGTTCGACTTCGGGGCCGGAACGACGACGCTGTGTCGACTCTGCTTCGAGTTTTTCAATTTGGCGCTTCAAGAAATCTTTACCAGGATTGTCTGCACTGGATTCAGTCATCATTTGATGTAAGGCTTGTTTCAACTGAGCCAATTCTGTCACAGAAAAATTGCCCCCCTCCCCTATCGCTCCTTGAAGGCGAGAGGAATTGGACTCATAATGAATGATCGACTTTCGGACCAATGCCAGCCGGGAATGTAACCCATTGAGTGATTCTTGAATCCGAATTTTTTCCAATTGCAAACGATCAAGCCCCCGCAGGTTCGTCTCCAATTGCCCAGGCAATTCTCGTAAAAATTCCCGCTGATATTCGTTCAACTCAAGTTCTTTCTCCTCTAGCGCATGTTTCGCCATATCCACTTCTTGTTGCAAAAACTCATCGGAACTCTCAATACTCGGCGCCTGCGACTCGCTCCCTTCATCAAGATAGTGCGACGCTAATGTTGAGGTCACCTTCATCGCCGTCATAGGATCCTGGTGGGCGAAAGAAAGGGTCAAGGCTTCCAATTGTCGGCTTCCGCGTTTCGTTTCAATCACAATAGTATTTCGAAGTCGTTCGATGACAGGTTCATAGCCCCGCCGTTTAACCATCTCAGGTGACAAAAGAAATTCATCGATGACCTGGCGAAGATGCGTGCGACTTAATAGACGTTGCGTCATGGTTGAAACTCGCTCGGCCGCATTTCCATAGGCAGGTGCTGAGCCAGCCCCCTCAGTCCCCCGTGGCTGCTCCACAACTATCACGGCACTGGAACGGTAAACATCGTTTTTGAACCAAGCGAGCCCTCCTCCAACGACAGCACCTAAGACAACACAAGAAAGAATGAGCCACTTACGCCGACGGGTAAGGTCAAGAAAATCATGGAAAGAAGCCTGGAGACGACCAGACCGAGCTTTTTCTTTGTGGGATTCGTGTACAGGAAATGTGGGATCAGACATTGGTGTATAAGGTGGCCTTTTCCCTCAATCGTTACAAGAGCAGGACATGAACACCGGTTCTAGGATAACGAAAAACAACAATGAGGGGGAAGTGCAATGATGTCTCAAGATTTCCAATCAACCACCCCATAAACATATCCTAACCCTAGCAATAGGCTAAATTTGACTCAGGGCAACGCATCACCCGGCGCTCAAAGAATTGAGGGGGCTGAAGGCGAGTCAATAATTGAGAGACAAGACAATTTGGCAATCTAGGTTGAATGAGGGGCCGCAGCGAAGGAGCCCTACTCGGAGCTAACAGCAGATAGTATCACAACCTCACGGCGAGACAAAGAAACGAAGCATAAAAACAACGCCCCTGGGGAACTGGCAGCTACACACATCTGTGGCTCGAGAATAAGACTGAAATCACACAATTCCCTGCACAGACAATCATTCTCTTTCTTGTCACGCCACACAAATACCCAGTCGATGTTGAGCCACAAAATTTCCCAACGAAAGAACAAAGACATTCATGGGAGATGTCTGAACACGAAACCTTCGAGGGCTATGAAGGCGCTATGGACTGTTGGTCGCTAGCCTTTGACCATGACTCTTGCCACGTCTCATAAAAGACCCACAAACAGTCCGCCTTCTTGTCCCTTGCTCTTTTTCACCATATCTCGTAGGTTCAGGAAACGACATCACTTGCTCATTCACAACATTCATATTAAGGAGGTGCGGATATGAGAGTTGAACAGACAAGTCCCGCCAGAGGTCTCTGGACGTGGTGCCTAGGCATCATGACCCTGGCCCTTTGCGTCAGCCTAGGCCCGAACCAGGCGCTGGCCTCACCTACCATTACCAGCCCGACACCCGGAACTCCCTTGCCAGGAAGCACGACCACGTTCGCCTGGGAAGCCGGGGGGGCAGCCGTCACCGAATGGTGGCTGTACGTCGGCACCAGCCCCGGAGCAGCCGATCTTTATGACAGTGCGTCCTTAGGGAGCCGGATCATTGACACGATCAACGGGCTGCCGACGGATGGTTCCACGGTTCATGTGCGCTTATGGTACCGCATCAATGGCGCCTGGCCATTCACAGATTTCACCTATACCACCTCTGGCTCCCCCGGTCGGCTCAGTGCCGTTCCTCCGTGGGATCAAGTCCTCCCGTCGGCAAAGAGGTTTGTTCGGACGCTGGAGGGCTCCGCCGTATTGGATAAAAATACCGGACTGGTATGGGTGCAACGCCCATCCCTTTTTGGCGAGACCTACACTTGGAGCCAGGCCATTCTGCATTGTCTGAGAACTGGCACTTTTTTACATAGAGGGGCTGTGGCTGGCTGGCACCTGCCGTCGGTATACGAACTCAAGAGTCTTCAAGACCCATCCTTAGCTTCGCCGTTTGTTCCAGAGAATATCTTTTCCGATGTACAGAACGCTTATTGGTCAGCAACTGTCGATCCCATGAATCCCGATGATGCTTTGGTCGTGGGCTTTGCACTGGGCGCACAGGGGGCCCCAGACATTGAAAAAGTTAATAAGAGCTCCTCTGCCACTCGGCACGTATGGTGTGTGCGGGGAGCAATGTAAGCATCTGAATCGTGGAAATGAGATGAAGCTCCTGCGGAGGTATTTTAAACGAGGAATGCGGGAATCAACGAGTGAGTTTTTTTCGAAGGATGATGACTGAAATATGGAAGGGCCAACCTCACCACAACAAGTACCCTTCGAATTTACTCTGCACTTTGTACACGCCATTGACACAAACGTTTGGATCTTGCTCATGCCAACAGTGATATTAAGGAGGTGCGGATATGAGAGTTGAACAGACAAGTCCCGCCAGAGGTCTCTGGACGTGGTGCCTAGGCATCATGACCCTGGTCTTTTGCGTCAGCCTGGGCCCGAACCAGGCGCTGGCCGCGCCTACCATTACCAGCCCGACGCCTGGAACCACATTGCCACCAGGCGGGACCTTTTTCAGATGGGAAGCTGGTGGCTCGAACGTTACTGAATGGTGGATCTATGTGGGCACCAGCCCTGGAGCAGCCGACATCTACGACAGTTTGTCCTTAGGAACCCGGATCAGTGACACGGTCAATGGGTTGCCGACGGATGGTTCCACGGTTCATGTGCGCTTGTGGTACCGCATCAATGGCGCCTGGCCGTTTACGGATTTTACCTATACGGCCTTTACCACTCCCAATCGCCTTAGTGCCCTCCCTCCGTGGGATCAAGATCTTCCGTCGGCCGAGCGGTATGTCCTGGTCATGGGTGGCGCTGCCGCGTTGGATAAAAATACGGGGCTGGTGTGGGAACGCGCCCCAAGCCGCGTTTTGTTCACTTGGGGTCAGGCCCATGAGCATTGTATGAAGCAGCCAACGGGGGGGGCGTGGGGCTGGCGCCTGCCGTCAGTATACGAACTCCTGAGTGTTCAAGACGGTACAGGTCTTCGTTCTGTCCCGAATTTTATCTTTAACGAAATAGAATTAAGGGACTTCTATTGGTCCACAACAGTCGATCCTGTGAATCCCGGTGATGCCTTGAGCGTGGAGTTCTTCCGCACCTCAGAGCCTCAAGTCTTACTGTCAAGAAACAAGGTTTCCGCTTTCCCTGCATGGTGTGTGCGAGGACCAATGTAAGCATCTGAATCGTGGTGATGAGATGAAGGTCCTGCGGACGGTATTTTAAACGAGGAATGCGGAAATCAACGAGTGAGTTTTTTTCGAAGGATGATGACTGAAATATGGAAGGGCCAACCTCACCACAACAAGTACCCTTCGAATTTACTCTGCACTTTGTACACGCCATTGACACAAACGTTTGGATCTTGCTCATGCCAACAGTGATATTAAGGAGGTGCGGATATGAGAGTTGAACAGACAAGTCCCGCCAGAGGTCTCTGGACGTGGTGCCTAGGCATCATGACCCTGGCCCTTTGCGTCAGCCTGGGCCCGAACCAGGCGCTGGCCGCGCCTACCATTACCAGCCCGACACCTGGAACGACACTGCCAGGAAGCACGACCACATTCGCCTGGGAAGCCGGGGGGGCGGTCGTCACCGAATGGTGGCTCTACGTCGGCACCAGCCCCGGAGCAGCCGATCTTTATGACAGTTTGTCCTTAGGGACGCGGACCAGTGACACGGTCGATGGGCTGCCGACGGATGGCTCCACGGTTCATGTGCGCTTATGGTTCCGCGTCAACGGCGCCTGGCCATTCACAGATTTCACTTATACCACCTCTGCCTCTCCCGGTCGGCTCAGTGCCGTCCCACCGTGGGATCAAGTCCTCCCGGCAGCCGCGCGATTTGTCCTGGTGATGGGTGGAGCCGCCGTGTTGGACAGAGAGACCGGGCTGGTGTGGGAACAACGAGAAAATGTTCCATTGAATACCTCATACTCGTGGACGCAGGCGCGACAGGAATGTGCAGCCCGGACGATCGGGGGTCGGTTGGGATGGCGCCTGCCCTCAATACAAGAACTCGCAAGCCTTATAGATCCCGACAATCCTACCGGCAATCCTGACCTACCACCCGGCCATCCCTTTGACATTCGAAACGGGACTTATGCTTCCGCAACGGTGGATGCCGCGAATCCTGCAAATATGTGGAGTATGGATCTCTTTCAGAACCAACCAGGTGCGATTCTTAGACCTAAAGGGTCCCCTAACATGGTCTTGTGCGTTCGGGGTGCAGGGCCTTTATCGGTCTATTGATGAAGTGAAGCTATAGGGACTAGGGACCGAGGGCTGGTAAATCCTTCGTAGGTGCAGCACCACCTCCCTAGCATTCCTAATTTCTCAGAGGAGTGCGGACTGAAGTATTGGAGGGCCAAACATAGCAGCAGCGCAAAATTTGCGAATCTCTTAGGTGCTTTAAATCAAACGCGTGACACAGAGCCTGCCTCTTCGCCCAGGTAAGCTGTGGTGTTTTTCTCAAAGTTTTCTTGCACAACTACGTGAAGGGTAAAACAAGTGAAGCCATGTGAGTTGATACACAAGCTTCCGGCCCGATGTATCCTACCGTGTCAGAAAAGGAAGGGAATCGGAATGGCAAACACAAGGACAAGCGGCAAATTATTGAGAGAAGCTTGAAAGACAATTGGTGCCCCCGACACGAATTGATCGTGCGGCCCGCGGTTTAGGAAAGCAAAACGATCCCACTCTTCCTCCAGATTCAAACTCATTCTAACCAACTACAGCAAGGGGTTTCAGCTATACTTGAACTTTGGCTCCAATAGGCGGAAATAGGCGTGAAAGTGGTAGCGTTGAGCACAAAATGAGCACAATCTTTTGACACGTCCCCCATGGTCCAACTCAACCTTGCAGCGGACACACCATCCAGGCAGAACAAATTCATAATCAGATCACAAGTGGCCGCAAACGGCCAAAAGCGGACACTTGAAATTAAGTTTTTTAAGGCAACCAATCCGAGATGTCCTTCCCAATCTCTTGTGGGGAATCTTCCTGAATGTAGAGGGAGTCTGTGTCTGGCTATCATCCTCACGCGGAAAGATAGGTAGATTCAGCGGATCGGTGATTGGAAAATATATTTCATAATAAGCTTGACAAACTACTATAAAGAGTGTAAAAACAGCTTAACTTTTAAGTAATAAATGTTATTGCATGCAAGAAAAACCAAAACAAAGGAGGCAAGAGTGAAATACCCGCCCTAACCCTAAGCGAAACGATACCCACTCGAACCAAGGAGATGCCATGGACAACCTGATCGTGCTAATGAGGGCATTGACCCCCGTTATGGAAAAAATCATGAAGATGCTCCTCGGCCTTCATCCCGAAGCTCTTGCCGAATATATTTTAGGTCTGACGAAGGCGGCTCAAGAATATGAAAAAACAAAAGACTATTCCGCCTTCGAGCGTGAAGCGAATCGCCTCTTTGATGAAATCTCAAAAACGCGGCCTATTGATTGTCCTGAAAACGTTCCCGATGACAGTAAAAGCGAGCCTGCCCCTTGTCCAGCAGCGGCCAGAAAACATGATCCCAAACGCATAGTTTTGACGCCAAACGAATGGGTGTCAAAATATAAATATCCAAACCCTGGTTTTGCGCCATCAAACCAAACAGACCTCGACCAGGAACAGGATGAAATAAATAGTACTTACAGCATAAAGACATTGAAGTAGCCAACCTTATACTAACTATTAACCTACCCCTCTTCATGCCAATAACATATGGATTCTGGTATGAGGAAGGGGAGGGAAGGTACGAAAAGGGAGGAATAGATGGCTAATGGAGAAAATTTGGTACATCACCGAATCTTCGGCACAAACGGGCAGAGGCGTATTGGCTTCTTGTGGAGATTCCATAAAGGGTTGCACTTCGGACAACCTTGATTTAGTCCACCTAATAGCCCCATCTAAGCAGAGGATACAATATGAATAAAATAGAACGAGAAAAAATTAAGCTAGGGCAAGAATTGCAAAGGGCCAGGACGGCTATTCCAATGACGCAAAAGGCCGTCGCCAAGGAGACAGATGTAACCACCGCTTATATTTCTATGATGGAGAAGGGCAAAGAGGTTCCAAGCGAAGAATTACTGCAAAAGCTCGTCGTACTTTATGATGTAGAGCAGGTCGCACAGGAAAACCTTGCTTTCCGCAGTCAATATGTCAAGAAAGCTCGAAGCCAAAACAGTAAGAAGACCAATAAAAATGCACTCAAGCTATCCGACCACAAAAATTTCAAATTAATGTCCTGGATCGAACAAATTCCTTACCAAGGAGTCCGCGATGCATTGAAACGCATTGAAGTCATGCACCAAAATGGGTTGCTTTCTGATGAGACCATTGAATTATTAGGGAAAAAGTTATTGATTGACTTAGAAATGCTTTCACAACCCCGCCCCAATGTGGACCAATTACTTTCTCAGGCGGGTATTACCTATTCTGAATTTTCACCAATGAAAGATGAGGCTCACACAGAATTATTCGAGGAAGAGGTTACGAAAGAAATTTACTCTCCACGCTATCTCCCTCTTCATGACGCGACCTTCTTAAATGACTCGATTAAAGCCATGAAAGACACTGAGCACAATAATTGACGTTAATGAAAATGCTCATACCCACAAATATTGGACTGGAGCAATGACTTTGATGTGCTCCAGTCCATCGTCCTTCTCTCTAAAATGTGCCTCTTATTTCGAGAAGATATCGACTCCCTGCCTTACTTTTAATCATTGCATTTGATAAAAGCGGAAATAGAAGTTCTTGAACTCTCAACTAGGGTATACCCATAATGAGAGAGCCGAAAATTGGCAGATAAAATCAGAAAAGGCTTATGAACAATGGTGATATTTTTTTAGGAAGGACCCTATTTGAGAGAGTTTTTGGTGGCGAAGCCAGCGACAAAGTAGGTTTCTATGTGGCCTAAAAGTGGCTTTTTATTTTCGCTTTGGCAAAACACTTTAGCAAGGGGAGAGGAAATTTTTTATAAATTCTTAAGTGCATTCTTCAGGGTTACAATAATCCCGAATGTCCGCTTTGGGTCGTGAACTGACATGTCCGCTTTCGGCCAAAAGCAGTCATTATTGTTTCTGAGGTCTGAATCAAAAGGTACAGCGCGTATTGGTGTGAAAATGTACGCTAAGTGGTTGCAAGAGAGTATCCTTTTGCGGCCAACGAGGAAATGAATAGAATGCAAGTGACAACACTCGAAATCGACCTGCTGATTAAGTGTTGTCTCCCGACCCACCTAGTAATACCCAGGAAGACGCAGGATCACCTAAGCCCAAGGAGTTGGATGCTGAGTAGGTGCTCATTGGTTCTCCAGGTTGCTCCTATTCCGGTAGCAGAGCGGTAGCAAGGGGCGGTAATCCCCAGCATACTTTGGCCAAATCTACAGTAGATTCCCACGGCAGAGCCCGTGGTCCCCTGCTTTCCTGATTGCGAGTAGCTTTTCATCCAACCTCCCGGACCAATCAACAGCAGATTTTCCTCCGTTTTCATGATTATAAGTCCTAATTGGAGAAACTACTCATCACGCTATCGATGTTTTCCGATAAAGACGTAGAAACCATAATGTATTGATTCTTGATAATTACCGAGTTGACTGGGGAGGCTCTAGCACCATTTCTGGCATAGAAAATAACTTCACCCTGCAACATTCCATTGGGTTAACTCAAGTGAACCAATCGAAATAGCTGGTGACATGATCAAGAGATTGTCCGGTGCCTGTGGTGTAGTTACTTCATTACAAACTAATGATAAATATTTTTTTGTCGCGGCTGTCATCTTCATGTCGGAGTTGCTTCGCGGAAATATTGATTAGGTATTAGCAGAGAACCCACCGCTCATGAATAAAGAGCTATGGCCCTTGCGTGTTCTGATCTGGTATTACAGGCAGCCTTTATTAGGCTATGCTGTCTTATTCATAATCGCATTGTGCTGGGGGCTTCTGCCCCACACTGGTGAAACCGTAGTATTGGCCGTCCTTGTTGCGCCTTGGCTTTTCCCTCTTTTGATTGTACTTAACCTCCCTTTCATGGGCGGTCTCATTTCTCGCCTGCGACTCAATACTGCCAAAAGACAAAATCATGCCCTTGAGCATGGGACCATTCATTGCTGGCTCAGCGGGCAAAGCACTAAGAAAAAAGTAGGTGGACGGGCAGAATCGGAGGGATTCAGAGTATCCGGGATAGGTTCTGCGAATGAGATTCGTAAGGCATTCAGGGAGTTCCTCTCTCTTGACGTAACGGAGCGGTGGAGCATCGCAGTTTCGAACCGATGCGGTTCAATGCTCGTCATCGCCCAGGGAATCGGAGTTATCTTCCTACTCTCCTCGATTGCTATATTCACCTTTTGGCAACTCTCTCCTTTCGCAGTCGCTTTGGTCCTTGGGACTCAGCTTTTCCTTTTTTTAGCACTCAGGCGCCCCCTGGGTCGACTGGTGCAAAGACGTCGACTGCTTTGTCTTGATTTTGAAAACGCAGAGATACTTGATATTAGGCAGGTTGAAAAAACACCGTTGATTGAGAAGGGACCAGTGTTTTTTGTTCGAACATCTGTCCGTTAACAGCGTCTAACTTTGATCTGACTTACCCTATATAATTTTGCACCAATACTCGCTGTCCCGTAATGTCTGCTTTGGGTCGAAAGCGGACAGTCGAGCCCCTCTAACACCTCAGACTATTTTGGCTTTGGCAATAAGCGCATACAGAAGCAAGACAACAAGGGTTTTGAACAGCAATTTTTGATCATGAAAAAGGCTTTTCCAAAAACCCTTCGACGTTCACTAAGATTTCACAAAGGAAAATCAACAGTTTTAGAGCCTGCCTGAACCTTTTCAAAAACAACTGTTTTAGGCCGGTTACCAAAAAAGATTATCTATGCCCTAACCAACCCATTTGCCATTAAGATTTCCTTAATTCGCGTAGTCAGGAAGTCATCAGACCAATTGAACCCCCACATTAGTTGTTTCATTAAGTCCATAATAATATTAAGAGTATTTTCATTACTTAGATCTTCCATCGGAAGATATACCTCAGCAGATAATCTATCATCTGAGCTTGAAACTCTATGTTCGGCTAACCAATGATATTTAGAACTCAAATTATCATCTGGATAAATAGCAGTATTAAATAAATTTTCCAGTTGTACCCGAAGTACCAGGTTTATCGTTTCTCCTTGCTTCAATAAAATTTCCGCAGCCTTAATAAGGTGAAAAATTATTATTAGAATCTTTTTTAATTCAATAGCGTATATAGGCTCGCCCCCATCCCTAGGACTAGATACAGAACCCAATTCCAAGTTTTCTATGTAAGTAAGGAACCCATAAAAACTGATAGCAAAATGATACAGCCCAGCCTCTGATGAATTGCTTTTTGCAGACATATATCCATCCTGACAACGTCTAAACCGCTCTACAAGGTAGGAAATTTTATGGTCGCGTTTCAAAACTTCCACTTTCTCATCAAGGATAGCCTGCGGGAGGATATGGCGATGCGGATAAAGAGGACCTATAAGAATTTTTAGTCTTCGTATTCCATGAAATTCAAATTTTCGGAAAGCATTTTTTACAAGTGTCTCTCTACGTTGTTCAGATTCATTCCGTCGGGTCAATAAATACTCAATCCGATTGATATTTGCCAATTCTACGGGGTCCGAAGTGCTATTTACCCGGATATAGATTCGAGTTGTATTCTCGATTGCGTGGGGAGCATTAAGACTTTCTGAAACTTGCACAACCCCGATGGCTCTTCCCGGAGATGAAGGGATAGGTATGATTTTTACAGAGGGAGTAATTGGCGGATACACACCATTTATACAAGCCTGAGTTATCCTTTCTTCAAAACCATTTTCTAATTCCATGCCTTTGATTGGAAAAATTGGCATATTTGTCGTCGTATCTATTTCTACACCAAATAGAGCAATTCCTCCTGCAGTATTGGCAAGCGAGGATATTAATTTCGGAATATTTCTATTAAGTTCCGCTTTGTATTCAACACGAACCCCCTCTGGCCATTGTTGGCAAAACTCTTTCACCCGCTGGAAATCAATATCTTGTATTGGAATATTAAACATTTATGTTTTGGAAATTTTTTCTGTTATTTCATCAATACGCAATATTCTATTCCGCCAATAGAGTAATTAAATAGACAACTTTCGGAAACAAGCCTAGAAGAAAAAGAGCGAAAATTCCTACAATTATTGGGAATAAGAAGTCTAGCAAGAGCCACCTACGGTTTTGTGTTTTTAAAAATAAGTAAAACCAGCGATCAAACCGTCTTAGCGAAGTGGGAATCCGCTTTGAATCAAAAAGGGTTTTTGTTTGATTTAATGCTCTGGTCAAATCATTAATATTCGTGCTCGCCTGTGAAGTACTCTGAACAGCAGTATGTAGATTTTGGGTTTTATTATACTGCGGAGCTTCAATCAGATTTTTTAAATCCAGTTCGCACTTAGCTAAGCTTTTCTCCATCTCTTTGCATTTGATACCTATATGACCAATTTTTTTGGTTTCTTCCCTCCACCAATTATACATTGTTGATTGTCTAGGGTCGTTTGGATAATCCTGAACAACGCCTGATAATCTTCCTGTGGTAACAAAAGCTACTCTGGTTCCAGTAAGCCTTATCCGCCATTCTTGAAAACTCTCCATACTCCCCCAAAAAAAATGACAAATCAAATATATAACAATGCAGAAAAGTCCATTTCTCAAAAACCCATCATCGAGTCCAATAATTTTTAAGCCAAAAATGGAGGAGCCTTCATCAATCCGTAGGTCTCCTAAAACAATTGCAATGGAAAGGGCACTAATAACAATCAGGTTTGTACGCAATCGATGGGCATGAGGATTTAGTTCACAGAACACTGGGGATCCCAGTACTTTTTCAACAGATTCGATTTCCGAATCTTCTTCTTTTTCTAAATCAACCATGGAGGATCATTAATTTTTTTTGAACCGAAAAAAAACCAGTTATTTTCCCTTGAAAACCCACTTTTTAACAGGAGGGTTTTCAGTATGCCTTTTGGATCAATACTTTTTAATTCAGTCAATCGATTTTATTATCCTTCTCGTTCAATAAAGGCCCTCTCTCCGAATAGTTTTTAACCACTTGTACTTTTCAAGGTACTAATTTCTGAGGGCATACCCTTCAAAACCACCCTTGTTTTTGCCTGAATCCTCCCCTACTTCAAAAAAAACATGATTTTTTCCTGAAGGTCTTTCACCGAATAACTAAGAAGTGGGGGATTTTCTACAAAACCTTTCCCTTTTTCAACATATCGCTTAGCTTCTCGCGCAATCTCAAAACCCTCCCCTTTCATCCCCAATCGGATTCCTATTTTTTCATAGGTTAATTTATCTCTTTTTTTATTCTCAAACAGATCATAGGCTCTTAAATATTTAATTATTTCGTTCCAGGGAATTCTTCTATCGGCTTTCTCTTGTTTCAATCCTGCTTTCATACGATCTTTCATCCAGGTATTTATTTTATTTGAAATAGTCTTAATCACCTCACCTTTTGAACGTCCCATATCAACAACAGAAATAGCAGGTTGTCTTCTATTGTTTTCCTCCTCTGGAAAATACAGAAGTAAAAGGTGCCCCTTCAAATAATTAATTTCAGATTTAGAAAACTTGCACGGACGCGGACTAGCAGTCATTACGTGTAACGCTCTCATTTCATTAGTTGGAAATTGAAAAATTTCTCCCCAAAGAGGTTTTACTAGCTTCCCTTTTTGAAATATTTCGCCTAAATCAGGACGTTCATTAGGGTTCGGCCGTTCAAATACAAGAAGCTTCCAATAATCTTCAAAAACGCTAAGAGGAGAATCAACAATCGGCCTTTGACGAGCAACCCACTGGTCATATTCCCGTTTGTATTTAGGATTTCTTCGCACGCATTCAAGGTGAAAAAGAAAGAGTTTTTTTGCCTGTTTTTGTTCATCTGTCTGACTTCGCCTGGCCATCCTACCAAATAAGGGGAGTCCCCTTATCTCCCTGCGACAGAACTTCGTTTTAGAAAGTACGTTCTTTTTAAGACATTAGTAGAAGGTAAAACCAATAAAAAATCAAGGAGGTCATGATGGCAAAGACACTGATTCCGATACGCAGAAAAAAAGAACTCAAGGGCCTGTGCCCCTATTGCATGCGAGGGATTGAAGTACATATGGACGTAAAAAACCGCCCCTATTGGCGCTGTTGGCGCTGCGAGATCCGGTCTTTCGGAACGCAAACCGCGTTAACCAAACTCAGCCGCGAGAAATGGATCAAATCCAAATCACCAGCCACTTCAAGAAAGAGAGGGTAATGTCATGAACAGCGATCCGTCTTCACCAGTACATCTCATTGAAGCCGCTATATCCTATGGCCATCGAGGATGGCCAGTTCTTCCTCTTCAGCCAAAAGAAAAAACTCCGTTAGGGAAACTGGTCCCTCACGGTCTTCACGATGCAACCACCGATATTAACACCATCAAAGAATGGTGGTCACAGGAACCCGATGCCAATGTAGGAATTCGTACCGGGAAAGGTTCCGGTCTGGTGGTACTCGATATCGACCCTAGGCATGAGGGAGACGATCACCTCTCTGAATTAGAAGCTCAACACGGAAAATTGCCAGACACCGTGAAAGTGCTTACCGGTGGCGGTGGCCGGCACCTGTACTTTCAATACCCTGACCAGGAAACCCATCTCAAAAATGCAACCAAGTTTCTTGGTTGGCGTGGAATCGATATCCGAGCGGATGGTGGGTATGTGGTAGCCCCTCCTAGTTGTCATCCCAGTGGAGGGGAATATACCTGGGAGGTTTCTTCGCATCCAGACGACATCCCATTGGCCCCTCTTCCTCAACTTTTCCTCACGAAGTTAACAGACAGATCATCTTCTCAAAACCAACTTTCGGAATCCCATCAACCATCCAATGACAGCTTCAAAGAAGGAGAACGCAATTCCGCGTTAACACGGCTTGCAGGTCTCATGCGCCATCGAGGTATGGGACAGGAAGGTATCGTCGCGGCCCTGCTTTCGGAAAATAAGGCTCGATGTCGCCCGCCGCTAGCAAACGAAGAAGTTCAACAAATAGGAAAGAGCGTGGCTCGGTATGAACCCACCAAATCGTATTCTGAAAATCCTGCCCGTTCAACTTCTACGATAAAATCTGGGCCGCCAACTAGCAACAATCAGCTTTCTCGCCTCCTACAGTTAATCGAGGAAAGCCAAATCGTTCTCTTTCATGACCAATTCAAGATTGGCTATGCCCTTGTAGACGTCCAAGGTCACAGTGAAGTTTTGCGGCTACGAAGCCGTACCTTTCGACACTGGCTTACCTATCAATTCTGGCAGGCTGAAAAAACGGCAGCTTCCTCCGACGCCCTAGAACGCTGCTTCGCTACTCAAGAAGCTCTAGCCATTCATGAATGTGAACAGCGAACACTCTGGAATCGCGTGGCCACTCTCAATGGCGACATCTGGTATGACCTGGGGCATGGCGCGGTTCGCATTGTACCGGGACATTGGGAAATCGTTCAAAACCCTCCCATTTTGTTTTATCAGTATTCCCATCAACAGAATCAGAGCCCTCCAATCTCTGGCGGTTCAATTTGGGATTTATTGCCATCGCTCCATCTGTCCAGAGATTCCGAAACCATGGACTCCACGGATTTACTCTTTCTCGTGTATCTTGTCACTCTGCTCATCCCCGATATTCCTCATCCAATTCTTGCTGTACAAGGTGAACAGGGAAGTGGCAAAACCACTTTATTTAAGGTAATTCGTAACCTCATTGATCCTAGCGCCATCCCCATCCTTGGTCCGCAAGATAACCATCGGGAATTTGTCCAATTGGCCAGCCACCATTGGTTGGTTTGGTTAGATAATTTGACCAAGCTTCCGGAATGGATGAGCGATGCCATGTGTCGGTGTGTGACCGGGGAAGGTTTTTCAAAACGAGAACTGTTTTCGGATGATGAAGACATTCTGTACAGCTTCCGCCGCTGTCTGGGGTTTAATGGCATCAACCTCATCGCCAACAAACCAGACTTATTAGACCGCGCGCTCATCTTCTCCCTCGAGCGCATTCCGGATTCCCACCGGAAAACCGAAGCGGAATTTTGGGAGCAATTTCACCTTCAGCGCCCAGCCTTTCTTGGTGCCTTATTCACCCTACTCAGCCAGGCCATGGCCTGCGTAGAGACCATTTCTCCTGGACGGTATCCCCGGATGGCTGATTTTGCCCGGTGGGGAGAAGCCATCACGATCGCCCTCGGTCTTCCGCCTGAACGGTTTCGAGTGGCTTGGGCACAGAATCAACGCCTGCAAACGCAAGAAACCCTCGAAGCCAGTCCCATGGCGCAGGGGTTAGTGAAATTGATGGAGTCGCGTGAGTCGTGGACCGGTTCTCCCAAAGAACTTTTGGAACAACTCAATGCCCTAGCCCCAGAAGTCGGCGTAGATACTAAAAGCCGGCTCTGGCCAAAAGACATTCGATGGGTGTGGCGGAGAGTGAAAGAAATCCGCCCGAGCCTTGAAGCCAATGGATTACACACCAGCCACAGGCGAGAGGGAGATCAAACTCGAATCACCGTAAACAAAACCCCTCTCAAAAATGATTGCGATGTTTCCGTGTCATCGAACCCACCGCCCCAACAAAAAATTTTTCTGGAAAGACCGGAATGAATGTCATCAAGCTGTGCACGAGATCTGCCCATTGAAAAATCTCAGGAACGTAAACATGGAAACATCGACAACATTTTCGAACTATGAAGTATTCAGGCTCAAGGACGGTACAACATCATTCGAGCCCTACAAAAGAGGTGTTCAAAAACCCCTCGCAAGGATTGTGACCTCTAGAACTGGAAGCCCCCGACTCATTCATCACCTAAGCCTTAAAAAGGAGTGAACCTCATATGAATTCCATGCCAACAGATCAAGCAAAGGTGAACCGTTCTCCTCAAGAAAACCTTCGGCAAGCCTTACGGTTTGCGGAGGCCGGACATTCTTTGATGGAGGCCGAAACCCTGTTTGGATTTCCAAGAAACGATCTTGAGCAACATCTGATTCAAGCCAAGGCTCGACAAGCGCTGATTCGTCAGCATCTACAATCACGCCCTCGACTCACTTCTCTTCTGCGTTATCCAGACCGTGGACCTTGGGGAGCTTCCCGGTACTTTGGGAACTGTTCTGGCTATCTGGTGGTGGATCTCTTGGATTATTTGAAACCACGCTCGCTCTTTGATCCGATGGAAGGGTCAGGAACCGCAGGTGACGTCTGCTTTGATTTCGACGTGGAGTATTGTGGGGGCGATATACAACACGGCTTTGATCTGCTGAGCTCTCCTCTTCCCGAGAGACAATTTGATGTGGCATTTTGGCACCCGCCCTACTGGCCCGGTCATCGCTATTCAACCCACCCGAACGATTTTTCATCGGCTAAGAATATCAAACAATATTTACTGGCTCTTCATGCTGGGTTTACTCGACTCATGGACTGTCTGGTCCCCGGTGGGCATCTCGCCTTATTCATAGGCGATGGGCGCAAGCAAGGCACCTTTTACCCAATCCATACGGACATCATTCAATGGCAACTTCTCCGGCTCGACGCGGTCTTAGTCAAAGAAGGAGATCATCAACGCCGCGCTCAATTTTTTCGTTATGGCCCGACACCCTTTATTCCCACTCTGCATGAGTATCTGCTCATCTTTCAAAAGGAGAACACCTGATGCGAGTCGCATTATATGCTCGAGTAAGTACTGCTGGACAAAATCCGGAAGTCCAACTTACCGCTTTGCGGCAACATTGTGCTCAACGGGAGCTCACTATTACTGAGGAATTTATTGATCATGGCGTGTCGGGGGCAAAGGAAAAGCGCCCTGCTCTAGATCGTTTGAACAAGACCGCCTGGCATGGGCAGTTTCAAGCGGTGCTGGTATGGCGGTTTGATCGATTTGCCCGTTCAGTGAAACATCTCCTCTCCGCGTTAGAACACTTTCGGTCATTGAATATCCATTTTATTTCCCTTCAAGAGCAATTCGATACCTCTTCGCCCATCGGCCAGGCCATGTTTACTATCATTGGGGCCATGGCCCAACTCGAACGAGATATTCTTCGCGACCGCGTCAAAGCCGGGTTAGAACGAGCGCGAGCTCGCGGAGTTCGCTTAGGCCGCCCCACTGTTGCCAGAAGTATTTATTACATTTCTTTTTTGCATCGGGAAGGCATGTCCATTCCCGCGATTGCTCGGAAGTTAAAATGCAGTCGGTCTACTATCCGTCGTCGTCTACGAGAGGCTTATCATGAATCAATCTAAACCTAGTTCTGTAGAATCTCGGTTGATTTCCGAACAAGAGGCTGCGCGGTATCTTGGCATCTCCTATTGGACGATTCGAGACCTCCGATTTCGCGGGGACTTACCTTCCGTCAAAATTCTTCGTCGGGTCTTAATCGATAAAAAAGACCTGGATGACTATATTGCCCGAGTCAAAAAGGTGGAGGGGCCTTGACTTTTGAACGCAATGGAGCGATCGATCAGTATGTCGGGGAGATGAACATTGGGAAGTGTCTTCAAAAGAGGTCAGAAATGGTGGATCCAATATTACCACCAGGGACATTTATTTAGGGAAAGTAGCCGTTCCCCTCAAAAATCCGTGGCAACGGCCTTCTTAAAAAAGCGGGAAGGTGAAGTCGTCGATGGCCGATTACCAAATTTACAGGCCGAACGAACCACGTTTGAGGATCTCGCCAGCCTGCTCATCCAGGATTACCGAAATAATAGGCGAAAAACCCTTACCCGCGTCCACCAACTTATCAATCGCCTGAAGGAATCATTTACCAAGTTTCGGGTTCACGATATGACCAGCGCGGACCTTTCGAGGTATATCGAGAGAAGACAAAAAGAAAAAGCCGCCCCTGCCACGATTAATCGTGAATTATCCGCCCTCAAACGGATGTTTAATCTCGCACTCAAACAAACCCCACCTCTCATCAAGCCCTTTTCCCTCCCCAACATCCCGAAACTCAAGGAAAATAATATTCGGACTGGGTTTTTTACACCTGACGAGTATCAATTACTCCGAGGCTACTTGCCAGATCATGTCAAAATTCCTTTTCTTATCGCCTATTGGACTGGGATGCGATCAGGAGAGATTCTTGATTTACAGTGGGAGCAGATTGATCTTGAGCGAGAGTTTCTCTGCTTAGCGCCTGGTACCACCAAAAATGGCCAAGGCAGGAATATTCCTTTAGCCAATGAGGTCATTCATGGACTCAAACAATGGTGGCGCCTATCACGGTTGAAATACCCCTATTGTCATTGGGTCTGTCACTACAAAGGAAGTCGGTTAAGGAGAATCCCCAAGAGAACTTGGAAAGACGCCTGTTTAAAAGCCCATATGCCAGGGAAACTCTTTCATGACCTACGAAGAACTGGTGTACGAAACCTCATCAGGGCAGGTATTCCTGAACGGGTGGCGATGGAAATTTCTGGCCATCAGACACGATCAGTCTTCGACCGCTACAATATTGTCAGTGAGGCCGACCTCTTTCAAGCTAAAGAGAAGTTAAACACATTGAGCACAATTTCGAGCACAATTGGGAAAAGATTGGAGGGAGGAATTATTGTAAGTGGTTGAAAAAATGGTGCCCCCGACACGAATTGAACGTGCGGCCCGCGGTTTAGGAAACCACTGCTCTATCCGACTGAGCTACGGGGGCAGCCTTTCTTAGCAATTTTGCCTGGATCCCTTCCCCTAAAAAAAGGAATGTCACCAGAATGGCTCAACATACATGCGAACGTTCTGAATGCTCACCTCGTTCGATCCACCCAGAAAGCTTTTTACCAAAGCCTCTGCTTAGCTCATTATACAAAAACCCTTCATCAGTTAACAGACTTTTGCTTTTCAATACGAGACTGACATGTGCATACAGTTTGCCCCACACCTCCTCTCGTAACTCTCGATTAATACTCTAGATGCGACCACATTCAATACATGATTGAGAATGAGAAGCATTGCAACATGGGAAAACGGCGAGGATGTAAATAGGGATTATCTATTTCGCTGAAAAAGTTGAACAAGAGGCTTTCATCTTCCCAGTTCTTGCAGGGAACAAATGTATTCTCACAATGAGATTCGATGAGATCTGAGCAGATTGGGCAATTGGGGAAACATGAGATGCTTGAAAGCGGCTCCACCCCATGGCCTACTTGCACTACCCTGTTCAGATATATGGCTTTCTTGCTTTTCTAGAAAGTGACACCCCTCTTTCTAGGGATGTGAATACTTGAGGCTGTATGATAGCGTAACGCCGCAGTTTTAATATGATGGCCAGAGGGAGTGGGTCATGGTTATTCTCTTTTTTTTCGCTGCATGGAACCAAACAGGAAGGTGCGCCCATGTGGAGAAAGCAAAGGTATCGTATGTCCCCCATCAATCCATCGGTCACGAGACTACTCGTAGGTATGGCCCTCATCACGATCTTGGGGTGGGGAAGCAGCACCGCAATGGCCGCTATTTCAAGTATCAGTCCTTCCAATGGCACGACGCTCACTGATGCCAGCCAGATCTTTTCATGGACCGGCTCGTCAAATATTACGGAGTATTGGCTCAATGTCGGCTCGACGCTTGGAGCGAAGAATCTCCATGACAGCGGCTCATTGGGGACCTCGACGTCTGGAGCAGTCAGTAATCTGCCCATCAACGGCAGTACCTTGTATGTCCGACTGTGGCACTTTGAAGAGGGGAATTGGTTGTATACCGACTTTACCTTCCCAGCCTTTACGGTCGCTGAGAACGGAGGCCTCAATGCGGCCCCTTTATGGGACAAAGTTCTCCCGACGGCTATGCGATTTGTGCTTGTTATGGGTGGTGCAGCTGTCTTAGACCGAGAAACGGGACTGGTCTGGGAGCAGACGCCACAATCGACGACCGTCCAATGGTCAGATGCTCGAGTAGCATGCACATCCCGCACAGTGTTTGGTCGCAAGGGCTGGCGGCTCCCGTCGGTCAACGAGCTGGCAAGCTTGCTCGATACCACTCAAAGCAATCCTGCCTTACCCATAGGCCACCCGTTTGCGAATATCTTGCCCTCCCGCTATTGGTCGGCAACGACAAATGCAGATCAGCACGCACTCGCGTGGGAGGGACACTTGGGTAATGGGGAAATCACCAGAAACGTGAAGGCCAGCTACTTATTTGCCTGGTGCGTGCGAGGTGGGGGACTCTTATCAGAATACTAATGGCCTCTGAATCTTTGATGATAGGGGCCTATGAATGATTTGATTAATTCTCGAGAAAAGCAGAGAATACCTGTTCAATTCACAGACGCTACGAATATCGAACACGTAAGAGAGAACCATGAGTGAAATTTATCAGGCATTGCATCTCGCTCAACAAGAAAGGTTAACAAACACCAATGAGCTGAATCATGAACCATCCACGGCTCTCCCCAAACCTACGATTACTATCAATCCCCAACCGACTCAAAGATTTCATGAAGATTCTGAACTCTCGGCCCTGGCCCAAAACATTGCGACCCATCTGCCCTCCCCTCACCAAAGAGTGATTCAGTTCATTGGTTCTCGTATAGGCGAAGGGACGTCTACACTTATTCGAGAGTTTGCCGTAGTCGTCGCCCAGCAAAGCAGTAAGCCGGTGCTTCTTGTGCAAGCTGCAAATCATCAATTCTCTCAGGCTCAAACTGTTGCTTTTGAAGCCACACCTCCTCTAGATGATGCCCTTAGAGAGGAGAAACCCCTCGATACGGTCATTTCTCAAGTTGAGCAGTCAAATCTGTTTCAGGCCCATTTGTCTTCGCATTTTTTTCGGTCGCTTACCGATCGTAGCCGCTTCCATTCTACAGACATGTGGAAAGTCGCACGGAATCAGTTTTCACTCATCCTTATCGATTCTGAACCAATAGAAACCTCAACCGATAGCCTGGCCATTTGTGAATTTGTGAATGGAGTGGTCCTCGTCATTGCAGCCGAAAAGACTCGATCTGCGGTTGTCCAGAACCTAAAAAGGGAGATTCTGAGGCGAGAAGGGAATCTTCTTGGCATTGTCTTTACAAAACGGAAATTTCATATTCCAAATGCTATTCACAAACACCTCTAACCCTTTCGTATCACAGTACCCAAAGAGCATAGAGACAGAATCAAGGCAGACCACAAACATGGAGCATACATGTCTCATAGTCGAGGCTATGGATTGTTCTTTCTGCCGCCGCTAGGACTTCAGTACAAGGTTCCCTGTTAAGCAAAAAATTGGGATGACTGTTAGTAAGGAAGGAATAGGAATCTTTGCAAGGCAACAGGAGGATATGACTCATTATTAATGTCCTGCCTGACATGTCTCCCAATCTTTGTAGACCTGACCGTTTTTTGGAGAAATAAATGCGATACCCTGCATTAAATATTTTCCTGATATGATCACACAGAGATGTCTCATGCCAAACGTCGCATAAAAATCCCCTTCAACATTAGACTTCGCAAATGTCACCCCTGTATCGGGTAAGCCGATTCCATTTATCCAAATTTCTAGATCCTTGCCAATTTTGTAGATGCAATTGATTTGCCCTTGTGAATCTTCTTCACACAGCCTGCCAAACAAGGTTTTTTCATAGGTGTCATTAGCCCAAATTGGGCTGACACTGAGCATTAGAAAAGAGAACATGACGAAGATTTTCATTCCGTTCACCCTCGACTGATGTCTCAAGCCAGACTGTGAGAACTTGCCTTGCTGACTCAAATCGAACTATAGCAACACGATTGAATAAAAACAGCGTGATGCGCAAAGAAGAGAACAATTCAATATCTGGGACAAATGCGATGACGGGAAAACCTGCGTGAGTTAACTGAGGGCAACGACGACGATGACAAATCTGTCACAAATCATCATAATTAGAGGATTGCATTTCAAAAGTATTCGCCGAAAAAAACGTACTGTGCGACTCTTGCTTCATTGGTACAAGCAGAACAGATAGACAGCATGTGTGCTTCTTCAACAAATCACCATGAAACACGTCGCTAACCCACCGAATCCGTTTTTTTCAGAAACCCGCGAGGCTCTTGGCCCCACACCTGGAGTGACACCCGATATTTTCGAGGAAACCGCCAAGACCATCCTGAGTCGAAATGACAGTCCAGACCTTCCCTTTCGATGGAGCCTCAACCCATATCGTGGTTGTTTTCATGCCTGCGCCTATTGCTATGCGCGTCCATCGCATGAATATTGGGGCTTTGGGGCAGGAACGGATTTTGAATCAAAACTCGTAGTGAAGATCAATGCCGCAACAAAACTGCAAGAAACATTTCAGAAAGCCTCATGGAATGGCGAACTCATTGTGTTTTCCGGTAATACCGATCCCTATCAACCCCTAGAAGCAGAATACAAGCTCACTCGAGCCTGTCTGCAAACCTGTGCCACATACAAAAACCCAGTCGGGATCATTTCCAAATCGGCTCTTCTCACCAGAGATATCGACGTATTTCAAGAACTTCAGAAGACCGCCTGGATACGTGTTTTTCTGAGTATCCCTTTTGCTTCAGATGAGGTTGCCAGAAAGGTCGAACCTCAAGCCCCTTCCATTTCTAAACGCTTTGCCACGATGGAAGCCTTGGCTAAAGCTGGAATTCCCACAGTCGTTTCAATTGCCCCAGTGATTCCCGGCTTGACTGAACAGGACATACCAACAATATTATCTAGGGCACGAGACGCCGGAGCACAAGATGCCACATTCATCCTCCTTCGTCTCAACGATAACGTAAAAAGGGTGTTCATTGAACGGATGTCGCACCATTTTCCTGATCGTATCCAGAAAATCCTCTCCAAGCTCAACGAAGTTCGACAAGGACAGATGGGAGAACGCATCTTTTTTAAACGTCATCACGGCCAGGGCACAACTTGGGAAGTCATTGCGCAACTCTTTGAGCAGACGTACAGAAAGCTCGGTTTCCCAACCATCCCCGAGAAACCAATTCCCGCAACGTTCGAGCGACCAGGACCAGCGCAACTCTCCTTGTTTTGACCCACCATAAGCGGTTTGGCAAGCTCCCTACCCCTCCAGTACAATCATCACCAATTTGAATCCACCACACACGACTTCCAAGGAATATGGAAAATTCTATGATATCTGGCGCAAGAACACAGACAAACCTTCTCACGTTTTCATCACTCCTCCTACTTTGCCTGACGACCTTTGGGTGTTCCGAACCGAAGGAACCATGGGACCTTCATACCGAGCAAGGCCGGACGCTCATGGAACAGGGAAAATTCCCTGAAGCCGAGCAAGAACTAAACAGCGCACTGACGTTAGCCAAACAATTTGGCGAGCAAGACCCTCGCCTTATCCAATCACTCACCAATCTGGCCATTCTGCACAATGCTAAAGGAGAACCAGAAGAAGCGGAAACCTTGCTCCAACAAACTGTGGTTATCCATGAAAAAGCCCCAAACCCCGAAACAGTTGACCTCGCCATCAGCCTCAGCAATCTTGGAGCCCTGTATGTGACGCAAAAAAAATTCGATCAAGCTCAACAACATTTTGAACGCGCGATCGCGATTCGAGAACAAGTCCAAGGCTCTGATGATCCAGAAACGATTCGCGACATAGAAAACTTGGCTGGATTATTTGTTCGTCAAACCCAATATGATAAAGCCGAACCCTATCTCATTCGCGTCCTTGAGAGTACAGAAAAGGCCAATGAGCCAGAATCTCCCAAAATCGTGGAAGCACTCAATAATTTGGCTCTTCTCTATCGGGCTCAAGAAAAATATGATCAAGCTGAAACATTGCTGCTCCGTGCCTTGGCCATTAAAGAAAAACAACTTGGCCCGTCCAACCCAAACCTGCTCGGCAGTCTCAATAATTTAGCCCTCCTCTATAGCTCAGCCAAACAATTCACCAAAACCATCCCCTTGTTAGAACGTATGGTGACGATCACTGAAGAAGGATTTGGGGAGGATCATCCACGCGTCTCAATCATGCTCAACCAATTAGCAGAAATCCACCGTCTCCAGAACCACCCAGAACAAGCCATTCCCTTCATGCAACGAGCCATCACCATTATTGAAAAAGCGGAAGGGGCCGAGCATTCCGGGCTCACCGGTCCATTAAATAATTTAGCGGTTCTCTATATGAACACGAATCAGTATGACAAAGCCGCTCCGCTATTCCAGCGGACGATTACACTCACCGAAGAATCAATGGGCAAAAGCCATTTTCGAGTGGAACGGGCTCTAAGGAATTACGCTCAACTCTTACGAAAGATGGGCCGCACAGAAGAAGCCCTCACACATGAATCCCGAGCCAATGACATTCTGGCCAAGAATACTCCAAACTCACCAACCGAGTGATATGTGCCCACGCTCACTCAGATTGCCATAACTCATTCAGCTCTCTCTCATAATAATCCAGTGCTTGATGAACAAGACATCGACCATGCATTGACTGAATATCAGCCTGTTGCTGCTTTCATTTGTTGCACAGTGGCATTCTCACAACTGCCGCAAACCTATTGACACTTTTTGACGAATCTCCTAAGGTTCGCCGGGTAGGCTAAGAATGTGAGAAAACCAAAGGAACATTCCACAATTTTTGCGAGCCAGCCAACTATGACACAGAACCAGCCATCACCATTAGTCATGAAACTCAAAATTATTCTGAGTGGGGTCCTTCTTTTAGGACTCACACAAGGCTGTGTGGATCTCAAGGCCATACAAGATTTTGCCAAAATTTCCGCAGAATCAGCCGACTACACTTCTCTTGTTGACAATTATTTGGATTTTCCGAATAGGCAAAAACGCTATCAACCCGAGGATCGCCATGCTCAATTAGATACCATGGCTCGGGAACGCATGACTCGTAAAACTGAACTTCTCCTTCGTCATGAAATTATTGAAGAATACATGGAAGCCCTAGGAGGACTGGCCGCCGATGACATCGTCGACAAATCAAAAGAAATTGGCCAATTGACGACCACCTTAGAAACACAAGTCGGTACCAGCCCTGCCGAAACTCAGGCCTTTGGCAAAATTACCGAAATCTTGACAAAGGCCGTCAGCGATGGCTGGCGAAAACGTCAGCTTCAGAAATTGATCGCACAGTCTAATGATCCATTACAGATCATTTTAAAAAGCCTCAAACAAATCGTCAGCAATGGATTCATTGGCGACGACCAAAATGAGCAACGCGCCATTCAAGCGTATTATCGAACAAAAATCGCAGAATCCACAGACCCCGCTGGCATTGCCGCCTTGAAGGAATGGCAAGAACTCCGAACGACGAATTTGGCTGATCACACAAACAGCCTTCAAACCTATGCCACCCTCATTGGTGAGATCTCCCAAGGGCATCAGAAGCTCTATGATGAACGGAAGGATTTAGCTAAAGCCCAATTGGTAGAGCAAATTAAGCAGTCGGCGAAAGATTTGAAAGACTTACTCAAGATCATCAAAAAAATATAATGCGAGGCTCTCTCAATGGCACTCACTGCACAAGAAGCGTTTGACCTCTCCAAACAATTCCGAAACATGGCTATCACCGTGGGCAACCACAGATTTGCGCACTGGAAAACATTGACACCCACTCAACGACGCGATCTCGAAGATGAAGAATGGTCCCTTATCAATGCCTCTTCCGATATGATCACCAAAGCGGTGGGCATGGCTTTGGATGAATCAAAGAGCAGCATTAAACTCATTAATAAATCCGTCAGGAAAGCCAAACGGTCTATTAAGAAGCTTAAAAAAGTAAGTCAAATCATTGCTATTGCCTCTGCCGCGGTGGGGCTCGGGGCGGCCATTGTCTCAAAAGACCCAGGGTCCATCGCTAAAAATGCCAAGCTCGTACTCGACGCTGCTGAAATCTTACCTGCTTAAGTGTTAGAAACTTTCCATTTTATTCGAATAGAAAGTTCACCTCATCGTGGTGGATTGCATAAGAATATTGGCTTGAGGAGGTGAAAATCCCTGAAAGCCGCGGTGTCGTTCAGTAAGTTCCAACACAGAAAACGCTTGCCCGGCCACCTGCTCAGGAATAGAAAAAATTTGCCGCAAGTCGTTACCACGTTCTCCGACTATCGCTCCCGCAAAAGATATCCCTTTCTTGCTCAACTGCTGGATGGCGATCTCAATGTCCGTCACTCGAATGGCAATATGGTGTAAAGTCCTATCACCAAACTGTTGCACCCAACAAGGGATAAGACTGGTGCGGCCTCGTTCATCGGCATAAGCCTGATCGACAAACAATGCCGGACACCCCGGTGCTCGATAGACCTTAGCCCACCAGTCGTCATACTCCAGCGTATCCGAATACTGATATCCAAGCCTAAGAAACTCTTCTACTCGTTGATCGATCGACAATGTACGAACCGTAATATGATCCACCACAGGGAAAAGGCCTGTACCAATTTCTTCTAAGGCATCACGCACGACTCTTCCAGCCTGATTCTTCGAAACGTATTCTGCGATATATGTAACAACTAATTGCTCAAGATCTCTTGCCTGATCCATGCGACGACCTCCTATCATGAACCCACTGAAAATGTAATGCCCTGTGCCAGAGGCAAATCCGTTCCCCAATTCGTGGTATTTGTTTGCCGCCGCATATAGACCTTCCACGCATCTGAACCGGCCTCTCTCCCCCCCCCCGTTTCCTTTTCTCCACCAAAGGCCCCTCCTATTTCTGCTCCAGAGGTACCTATATTGACGTTGGCAATACCACAGTCACTTCCCTCCCCCGATAAAAACTGTTCTGCATGCCGCAGATTCAAGGTAAACAGTGAAGACGACAACCCTTGAGGTGCCTGATTTTGCAAAGCAATGGCCTCATCCAGCGTCTGATAGGACATCACATATAGAATAGGAGCAAATGTTTCGCGTTGAACCACCTTCCACTGATTCTCCGCGCGCACCAGGGTTGGCTCGACAAAAAACCCCGAACCTTCCAGCACATTTCCCCCAAAGAGAATTTCACCCCCATCTTGTTCTACCTCTTCCACTGTAATGCGAAATTCCTCCAAAGCCTTATCATCAATGAGGGGGCCCATCAAAACATCAGCGTCTAATGGATCACCAACCTTTACCTGTTGATACCCCAGAACAAGACGTCGAACAACGTCTTCATATCGTGATTCATGTACAAATAGGCGACGAGTCGTCGTGCAACGCTGACCGGCTGTCCCCACAGCTCCAAAGACTATGGCCGGAATAGCAAGATCTAGGTCAGCCGTCTCATCCACAATCACAGCATTGTTGCCACTGAGTTCTAACAACGTCCGCCCCAAGCGCCCTGCCACCATTTGAGCAACATCACGCCCCACCGGCACCGATCCAGTAAAAGAAATGAGAGGCAATCGTTCATCACTAACGAGATTTTTCGCAATATTGACTTGATCGCTAATGAATACTGAAAATATTCCTGTTATGCCCTGTTGGTTCATAACCTGATTACAAATATGCTGAACGGCTAAGGCACACAAGGGAGCTTTTGGAGATGGTTTCCAAATAACCGTATCGCCAGCAATCACAGCTAAAAACGCATTCCAGGCCCACACGGCCACCGGAAAGTTAAAGGCAGTAATCACACCCACGACTCCAAGAGAATGCCATTGCTCATACATTCGATGTTGTGTACGCTCAGATTGCATGGTTACGCCATACAGCATGCGAGACTGCCCAACCGCAAAATCGGCCATGTCGATCATCTCTTGGACTTCTCCATCCCCTTCAGCCTTAATCTTCCCCACTTCCATCGATACTAAAGAGCCAAGGGCATCTTTCTTCGCACGAAAAGCCTCCCCAATCAAGCGGATCACTTCGCCACGTTTCGGAGCCGGCACCTTACGCCATTCCCGAAAGGCTCGTTGCGACTCACCAACCAACGCATCATAATCGTTACCAGAACAGGAATAGATTTGAGCGAGCACTTCTCCCGTTGTAGGATTCACTGAATCCAGGAGACCCTCATTCGTCGTTGTTCCCCATTGATGAGGACCGGAACAAGCGCCAGCATTCTTCGGTTCAATTCCTAGCTCGTGCAAGACATCCAACGGGTTCATCGTCTCTCTCCTCAAGACCTCTTCACAATCCATTCATACGAAATTGACCACCTCCCCGGCAAAAAACTGGCCAAAGCGATTGGCTAGAATAGAAGACAGGTCAAACGTTTCTTGGGTCACAAAACCCTGATACTGCTCAGGCTTCTCGAACACCAAATCGACTACGCTGCAAATACCAGCTGCCGTCGTGACCTGAATCGCCGACCAGAGTTTCCCTGCAATCGTATGCGGGTAAATTTTCTTCACATCATTCTCCTCAAATAACTCACTACCACGCATACCTGTCACGGAGGTATACATAATGACCACATCTTGTAAGGTCTTAGGCACAGCCTGTTCTAAAATGCGTTTCAAGGTTGTCCGGTCATTGTTGAGTTTCAAATCATTCATTAGAAGGTAAATTTTTTCACAATGGCCAGGATAGCGAAGCGTCTTATAGTTCATCGTGTTGACCTTACCAGCATATGTATCTGCCAACGTACCTAATCCTCCAGACGTATTGAAAGCCTCATACAGCAGACCATCGATCTCTATGGTTTCGTATCCCTCTAGTGGCCGTAAGACCATTTCCTGGCCATCTTCAATGCCATAACAAATATTCCCATATTCATTAATCAACCCATCTGTTGACCAAGTTAATGAATACTTCAGAACGTTGCTAGGATTCACCGGCAGCGCTCCGACTCGCATTTTGACAATGTCCACGGAATCAAAATGTGCCATTAAATCATGCGCCACAATGCTAATAAACCCCGGTGCCAACCCACATTGCGGCACGAACGCTGTAGTCGCACCCTGACTCACCGCTCGAATCTTTCTCGTCACTTCCACGTCTTCGGTCAGATCGAAATAATGAGCCCCAATCTCCCGAGCCAACTCTCCCACAAACGGATTACAATAATAGGGAAGACTGGAAACAATGCCTGTAGGTTTGGTTTGTTCAAGAAATGAACGGAGAGCAGTTTTGTCCTGGACGTCGACAGTAGAGGCTTGAAAATGTTCTTGGTTAATCTCCTGTTTCAGGCGAACAACAACGTCTGAATCCATGTCTCCTAAAGAGACGGCATAGTCCCCAGTTTCAACCAACAACGTAGCAATAAGGGACCCAATCTTTCCCCCTCCAAGAATGGCCACCTGACGCATACCAGTACATTCTCCTTCTCTTATTATTCTAAGCCAATTCAAGAAAAATGCAATCATGTGACCTTCTCAGAATCCTTCAAATAGGATGAAAATTGATCCAGGACTTCGATCCGGCAACCTTAGAGAATTTTTGTACAGTTCCCTCTTTCAGACCATGAGGACGAATATATTTTATCGAATACCACAATTCTTTCAGACATCTGTAGGCATCTTCACAATGCTATTGCTCGCCCGCCTTCTATTTTGTTGAACCGAGTCAGACGGCGACAAAAACAGAAAATCAGGAAACTCCTCAAAGCGTAGAAATGGTATTCGCTGGATCAGGATCGGAGAAGACGCGGCTCTTCACCGTAAAAGATGGCTGAAAACTGAAGCACCACGGTTTAAATTATCAACATATGGCACAGCACAACGTCCATATATTGGACAGACAAATGGACGTGATGTCGTTCTCCAATGGTTTGAAGCGATACAACCCATTGTCTCGGCTAATACCAACGATTCACCTAGTACGGCCGTTCATCCGTTGGGTGGAACCTAATACTTTAAGCATCGCATTCGGCCCCTGGAGCATTACGCTAAAAACTTTCAAGACTACGAAAGATTACCTTGATGTTCCCCATAGAAGTGCGCTTGACCTGCTGCAGACAATGAAACACGAATATGTCCTGTCCATTGCTTAGCACCTGGCTAAACGGCACCATGACCGTGTTTTCATCTTTGAGAGAGATTTGGCTCTAGAATTAGGAAGATTTCAGAAACAGAAAATGACACGAGAGAGGAATCAAATGGCTTTACGATTTTGCTCGAAGGATGAGCGTCCCGGCTTGTTGATCTATATGCCAATTAAACCCATTCAAGAAATTAAGACCCAGTAACCCACCCCGCCCATCTTCTCCAAAATTTTCCATCACAATGACCGGTATGTTTCTCTGCTCGGCGTCTCCAAGACGAATCGATTGAACCTCCCCAACCCAAGCCTCACTGAGCCCATTGGCCGTACTCATCATGATCTTCTTGTACCGAGAATCTGGGGATAGGCCAATATCAAAGGCAACCTGTGAAGACAACGCTGTTGAAGAGGCTCCTGTATCCACAATGAGTTTCACTTCATAGAGATCATTGAGTTCTACGTTGGTGACCCATACGCCCTCCCACTGTAAGGGGACGATAACTTCATCGCTCGTCATAGCCTCATAGGCCTTTGGGACAGAACGAGACGGGAATACAGCGGCAACCACTTTTTCAAGCTTCATCTGCGAACCTTCGGGGGCATTTTGAACAAGAAGATGACCAACCAACATCATCACACCCGCAAACACCGCATACCGTACGATTGGATATCCCATACATAGCCTCCAGAGCTTGAGTCATTAACGATCAATGGAATGCTCTGTTCGTCGGGTCTTTTCACGAATTCCTTGATATTTGTTATTGGTACATTCATGATTCGTAGAGATACGATATCCAATACCTTTTGAAAGGGGTAAACAATGGTTGCAAATATAGAATGTTTCTCACACTTCTTATTCGATTGTTTCTATTATGATAAAAAGCGTTATGATACTGTTACAATCATCTGATCATTGTTCACGACTATATTGATTGATTGAAAATCAGCAACATACATCTGCTTTTTTACGTTGACCAAAACAGGAGGCCGAAACGCATTATGGCGAAATTAATCGACAAGCCTACAAGAATTGAAGCGGCGGGAAACAAGCCAAAGTTGATCGATGAGTTTTTTGGACGTGTAAACTCTGGGGCTGCGGGGATCAGTATTGCACGCATGCAAAGCCCTTCCGGTTGGGTAGAACCGGGTCAAACGCCAGAGTTTGATGAATATACGGTCGTCCTTCGCGGTATGCTAAAAGTGGAAACCAAACAAAACATATTAAAAGTCCACGCCGGACAAGGCGTACTCACGTCAAAGGGAGAATGGATTCGTTACAGCACTCCAGGACCAGATGGGGCTGAATATATTGCCATCTGTCTCCCGGCTTTCTCTCCAGATACCGTCCACCGCGATCTTTCTTGAACACCGGTTTTTTGAACCGGGTTCACTAAAAACGACACCCGATTCTCGGATGTCATGGGTGCATGATCAGCCTTACGCATTTTAATCTTTCAAGAATTTTCACCGAAGAGACGTTTAATGGAAGATCCTTGATGGATTATCGCTCTCTTTGGAACAAACTCACCGATAAGGATAACCCTTTTCGAGCAGGATGGGCTTGGATTGTCTTGGGTGCAACCGTGGCTATCATTGGGGCTTCACCACTCCTGATGTACATTGGGTTTGAAAACATGACAGGGTTGTCTGGCGGGAATCCGATCGGGTTGGGATTACTGGCAATCGTGGCGTTTGGCCTCAGTCAACTTTTCTTGCTGGTGGCTCTTATCTGGATGGGATATGGCATTTTCCGCATGTTCTGCTCCCCGACTTCTTAACTCTCGAGACTGTTGCCAATCAGCATACCCTCAATGCGAAGATTAGTGACGATGCCCTCGACGATGTCCATGACCAAAAAATCGCGGGCCATAATAATAAGGCCTCCCAAAAAATAACGATCCACCAAAATGCCTGTGTCGTCCAAAGCCAAGTGACAAACCCAAGGGCGGATAGATCTGAAAAGTTGGTCGGCCATACCAGCGGGAACGTTTTTTACTCAATTGACGTTCCAGGTTAGCCGCGACAGATGCTTGTTGAGTCACCTGTCTTTGTAATTGGTGAACCGTCTGCCGTTGAGTTTCCAAATCTCTTTCTAATTTTTCAATTTTTTCTTGTTGTAAATCAGCAAAGATTCGAACACATCGACTTTGGGCTTCCTCTGTGAAGCCAGTGCATTCCCAAGGAACTACTTGGTCTGTCGCGTTAGCAGGCAGAAACCAAAGCATGACAGCCAACACAGAAAGACCTCCTCGACGACCAATCTTGGCAGAATATTGAAAATTGACCTGTGGAATTCGCATCTCTCTCCCTCCTCTGATTCAACTCCTGACATTGTACCAAGAAACAAGAGAACCTTGCTGAATTCGGTCACCTGCTCTGAAAAGAATATTGACACCTTATCGTTGAAATCGTAGCCTTCCTTAGACGGTCCCCAAACGAACTTCCGCAAAATCTCATGAACAACCAGAAAACAGAGATTCTAGATGACAACGTCCGCTGTGGATGGGTGGGGGACAAGCCCCATTTCATCCCCTACCACGATGACGAATGGGGCATCCCCGTTCATGATGACCAGCGCCATTTTGAAATGCTCATTTTGGAAGGCGCGCAGGCAGGTCTTTCCTGGTCGACGATCTTGCTCCGACGCGAAGGGTATCGGAAAGCCTTTGCCGGATTTGACCCTGAGAAAGTTGCTCGATTTGATGCTCGCAAGCAAACGTCCCTCCTCAATAATACAGCGATAATTCGTAATCGTCTCAAGATCAAGTCCGCCATCACCAACGCAAAAGCTTTCTTGAAGGTAAAGAAGGAATTTGGATCCTTTAACACCTATATCTGGCAGTTTGTCGGCGGCAACCCAAAAATAAATTATTGGAAAGACATGTCTCAAGTGCCCTCCACAACACTGGAGAGTGAGATTCTCTCCAAAGATCTTAAAAATCGAGGATTTAGTTTCGTCGGCAGTACTGTCCTCTATGCCCATATGCAAGCCGCCGGTTTGGTGAATGATCACACGACCGATTGCTTTCGACATCCTTCAAATTTTTCCGCGCAGCCCCCTTTGCAAAGACCTACCGGTTCTCGAACAAGCGACTCTGAGACTATCAAAATTAAACGAGTCTACGATGTCCCTACCCCCGATGACGGCTTTCGGATTCTCATTGACCGGTTATGGCCCCGTGGACTTTCAATAAAGAAGGCAAAAGTTGATTTGTGGCAAAAGGAAATTGCCCCGTCTACAGCCCTGCGAAATTGGTTTCAGCATGATCCGGCAAAGTGGAAAGAATTTCAAACCCGTTATGCCAGAGAACTTGGTCAGAAAAACGAATTAGTTGAAGAGGTAAGAGAACAAACTCTCCAAGGCCCAGTTACCTTTCTCTTTGGAGCCAAAAATACAGAATGTAATAATGCGGTCGCCCTCAAAGCGTACCTCTCCCGGCCTTAGGAACAAAGGTACCCTTACTTTCCCATGGTTTATAGACCAAAACAGATCATCGCCGTTGTGCAAAAAGATGCGACGGGATGCGGAATAGCTTGCGTGGCAGCGTTAGCCAGCAGTACCTATTCCGAAGTCAAAAAAATAGCAATGGAATTAGGGATCTCCGTCACTGATTCACGTCTCTGGTCTGACGCAAGTGACATTAGAACACTTTTGAAACA
This sequence comes from uncultured Nitrospirota bacterium, assembly GCA_937139405.1. GTDB lineage: Bacteria > Nitrospirota > Nitrospiria > Nitrospirales > UBA8639 > Nitrospira_E. The sequence goes on along the minus strand of CAKZPV010000033.1, from coordinate 24,567 downwards.
TTTCCGTATTCAAGCAGATCAACAAGAACGACAATTTCAATCCTGGAACACCCTGCCTCAACTCGCTCTTCTTGCTACTAAATGGCACCGCAAGGACAATCGGGCCTTCTGGCACTGGGTGATCTATTGGCAAAGTCCCAACGGACCAGTCGTGTTGGATTCTAACCATTCCCTCCAAAACAATGTCCGAAAAGATTTTGGAAGAATCAAACCTCGCTGGTTTATTTCGATAGGCCCCAAGAAATCTTGTTGAAGTTGTCTGCCTTGCCAAGATGGGATTCATTGCATGAAATATCGGCGGCCTAGTGATAAATTAGCCGGCTGCTGCTGGCTAGGCCGCATGGTCGATAAAATAAGGGCCTCACAACAAGGAAATCTTCCGCTTCTCTACCGTTTGTCCTTGGGCAGTACAATTGGAGTTGACGGCTATTTCCTGAGACACTTTGGACTATCCTTCCCTCAATTACGAAACGCCATTATCGAATCTCAAAATGACGAGTATTTGGCACAATGGTTTCTCGATCAACCAGGAGTCAATGCGTCCATCATTGCCAAATGGAATATATACGGCCCAAAGCTTGGCACGTCGGGCTACCCCGTCTCCCATGTACGACATGTTATTAAATGGTTCATCTATCCGAAATCTATTCGCCATCCAGTGGATAGTCTCTTTGAAATGATTGAGCAGGATGAAGAATCGTAAATCCAGCGTTCCTTTGGATCACCATTATCTGAAGACACCCATTTCAATGATCTCTTTGTGAAAGCTACATACATCGATGAACTATCAAGAAATTTTAGAGGAAATTCAGGAAGAAGTTCGGCACATGTTACCTGCTGGAAAGGTGGCCACCTACATTCCCCAACTATCAAGTATTTCCCCTCACAAGTTTGGGATGGCTGTTCAGACCATTGATGGGGACTCATTCCAAGTTGGTGAGGCCTTTGAGCATTTCTCGATTCAAAGCATCTCAAAAGTCTACACACTCGCTCTTGGATTTACTTTCGAAGGTGAGAAAATTTGGAACCGAGTTGGACTGGAACCATCCGGGACAACCTTCAATTCTCTCATCCAGCTCGAGTATGAACAGGGCATACCTCGAAACCCATTTGTTAACGCCGGAGCTTTAGTCGTCTCTGATATTCTCGTGTCTCATTTGAAAGATCCCCAACCGTCCTTTCTAGATTTCGTTAGACAACGAGCCAATAACACCTACATACAGGATGATCCTCTGGTAGCCTTCTCTGAGGGACAAGCCGGATTTCGAAATGCTGCAATGGCCAATTTTCTCAAAAGTTTTTCAAACCTCACGAACGAAGTCGAAGAAGTCTTGAAGTTTTATTACTTTCACTGCTCACTGTCGATGAGTTGCGTGGACCTAGCGAATGGATTTCTCTTTTTGGCCAATAAAGGTCACTGCCCCTGGACGAATCAGACAGTACTCACTGCTAGTCAAACGAAGAGAGTCAATGCGCTCATGCTCACCTGCGGAACCTATGATGCCGCTGGAGATTTCGCCTTTAATGTCGGGCTACCCGGCAAAAGTGGAGTCGGTGGTGGAATTGTCGCTGTAATCCCAAACCGACTCACGGTTGCCGTATGGTCTCCTGGCTTAAACAAAAAAGGGAATTCTGCGGCAGGACAATATGCTCTTGAATTATTTACGACTAAAACAGGTGTGTCGATTTTCTGAATCTTAAATTAAAAAACTCAACAATGGCCTGAAATTATTCTTTAGAACCTATCCACTAATTTGATAAGGAGGGAAAAACCCAAGGGGGACACAGCGCCCCTACGGGGTGTATGCGCAAATGCCATACCTTTTGAAACAGAGACCTGTCCTCCATGTACCGGCAACCACAACCGTGCTGAGAAAAAACATGGTCTTTTTGTGTTTGCTTGGAGTTCTGAGTGGAAATGTCGTAATGGTCACTCAAGAGGTCAAAGCCTTACAAGACAAGGCGAGAGAACCGGTGCCTTCGGTAACAAATGAAAGCGTGGAAGCCGGACTCCGCAAGTATCGAAAATCCTTACGCCAAACTCTTCAATTTCAAAAGAACGATGCCCCCACCCATCTACGATTGGCAGAAGTACTAAGCCAGCAAGGTGATCCAAATGGTGCTATTGAAGAATATCAGGCGGCCATTCAACTAAATTCGGAGATGGCAGAAGCGTTTCGCGGCCTTGGTGCAGTTTTCATCGATAAACACGATTGGAAAAAGGCTGAACAGTCTTTACGGAAAGGTACTGCACTCAATCCTCAAGATCACCTTACCTTCTATTGGTTGGGACGATCACTCCTCGCTCAAGGACACTTCTCCCAAGCTCAAGAAGCCCTCGAAACAGCCACACAATTAGATCCAATGAACCCAGAAGCCCAGTCTGATCTTGCGCTGTCGTTAATGGCTCAAGGTCTGATCCAAGAAGCAGAGAAGACCTTAAAGATAGCCATCAGGCAGCAACCAGATTTTGCCGAGGCGCATCATCGACTTGAGCAGGTTCGTGCGTCCAGAGATGACTCGGATCAGCTAATTCAAGCGGCTCGACTTATTCTCCATGTGCTCTTTCGCCGAGAATAATCCTTTTTCATGAGGACCTCACACAAAAATGCGGCCTGTGGACTCAAATCCACAGGCCGCATACCCATGAACGGCACTTTTACGATTGCATAGCCTACTTGCCGAAGCTATCAATCTTCTCGTTCACCGTTTCCTTCACTGTTTCCTTCACTTTTTCTTTAGCCTGATCCATCATATCACCGGTCTCTCCATTCGAAGCAGCTTGAGTTTTGATAGCTTTTCCCGGTTCAGCCGCAGTCTTGTCCATCGTCTCTCCAGCCTCTTGTTTGACTTCTTCTGCTTTGCCTTTGAGTTCATCCAGCATCCCGGCAAAGGAAACATTACCTACACTCATTACGAACAAACCCGTTAATAACGCAATCATCGATTTCGTCATAAGGCACCTCCAGTAAATTGTAAGATTAAAGGGGAACGACAGAGGGGGTTAATACTGTGCGCTTTAACGATTGGAATTGTCAAATAGCCGAGCAATTGGGTACTGAAAATCAGCTAGATGTCTCAGCATTACAATTCCTCACTCGCTACCCTTTCACGCAGACCACCTGACGCAACGTATGGACAACCTCTACTAAGTCCCGTTGAGCCTGCATGACCGCATCAATTGATTTATAGGCTCCTGGCGTCTCATCAAGCACATCTTTATCTTTTCGGCATTCAACCCCTCGGGTCGCCTGCTCATGATCGGCAACCGTAAACTGTCGTTTTGCTGCTCCTCGTGACATGGCACGGCCAGCTCCATGGCTACAACTCTGAAAACTTTCAGGATTTCCTTTGCCTCGAACAATATATGAACGTGCGCCCATGCTGCCAGGAATAATACCCATATCGCCAAATCCAGCTCGTACAGCTCCTTTCCGTGTCAACCACACATCCTTTCCGTAATGAGATTCGACAGTCACATAGTTATGATGGCAATTGACAACTTCCTGGGTCATCTCAAATAACGGCACTTCTCCTGATTCACGAATAGCTTGAACCAGGTTTTGCATCATCAACCGACGATTGGTCATGGCAAAGTCTTGAGCCCATTGCACAGCTTCGACATAATCATCAAACGACTCTGTGCCTTCCTTCAGATAAGACAAATTCACATCGGGCAAATTCCGCATCCATTTCCGCATATCCCGCTTGGCTAACTCAATAAAATACGTCCCAATCCGATTCCCCACTCCCCGCGACCCACTATGCAACATAAACCACACTGAGTCTTCAGAATCCACGCAGACTTCGATAAAATGATTCCCCGTGCCTAATGTTCCAAGATGGTTCACATCGTTTCCACGATTGAGTTTAGGATGCTTCACAATAATTTCATCATACGTGGACTTCAACCGTTTCCATTCCTTGAGGTGGTGTTGAGGAATGTTCCACCAGGCCCCGCGATCATGCTTCTGCCCATTATTCGTGCGCCCATGGGGAACCGCCTGTTCAATTGTGACTCGAATCCGGCGCAACGAATCGGGTAATTGCGCCGCGTGTAGCGTCGTTTGCACAGCCATCATGCCACAGCCAATATCCACACCCACTGCTGCGGGAATGATCGCACCTATCGTCGGAATCACACTTCCAATCGTTGCCCCCATACCCCAATGCACATCAGGCATGACAGCCACCCATTTATAGATAATCGGTAATGACGCGACATTTCGTAATTGTTGCTCTGCCTCAGGCTCCAGCGGTACACCCCTTGTCCAAGCTTTTATAGGCACCCCTCTGCCAGATTTAATCAATTGATAGGAGGCTGCAGTCATCTTTGAATAATTTCAAATAGGGTCATCTGTGACTATTTCATCAAATGGAGAATCTCTTCAAACAATGTTCGCTCATCTATTTTTCGATTTTCTTGATATGACCATCAACCGTGATGTTTTCAATAATTTCAAATAAACAGGGCCTAATGTAGCCTCCACATGCTTGCTCTTTTTTTATGAAGGAGATACTCTATTTATTAAATACTTGCTAATCATCACCAGAATCAACACCACAATTTTCATGATCTATAAACAATACGTATCCATACTCGTCCTGGGAATCGTGCTAAGTCTGACTTCTTCTCTTGGATGTAGCCGAACTGCATTAGAATTAATGGATGTTCCTATCATTCCTCAATCAACCAAGCCGTTTTCACTTCAGCACGTAGAAAACCGAATAATCCAGGCAGGGAAAATGCTTCGTTGGAAAATGAACCCCATTAATCCAGGGGAGATTATCGGAACATTGTCATCACGAAGATATTCTGTCACCGTTTTCATTCCCTTTTCCACAAGAAATTACTCCATATTCTATAGGAAAAGTACCGGATTGAAATATCAGGAAGATGCGCTGTTTTATGGAAAAAAAATTCACAAGCGATATAATCAAGTGGTCAGCGACTTACATGAGGCGATTGAAAAGGAGTTACTGAAGCCTCCTGCTACAGTCCTTGTAGAGGAACCTCAAAAACCCCCAGTCATCTCACCGAAGGAGCCAAAAGCTCCAAAAGAGCCCACCTCCATGAAGGATTTAGAAGAATGGTTGCGTGAAAAAGAACGAGAACGCCAGAACTCTTCTGGTTCTTCATCTACTCCATCTCCATAATATACCCATCGCTCGTCTAGCGGTGACGTTCTAGGCATGAAGAAAAACTACCTCTGAGAAAATGCCTACGTAACTAGCACTAATTAATCGAAATCCATTAATGAACAAGATACTACGTTGTCCTGAAGCAGTTTTATTTTTCGTCGTGGGAGGTCAAAAGCAGAAATATGGCTTACCCAATAGGAGGCTTATTTTTGCTTAATAAATGACAGGCCTTAGAATTGCCCCTTTTGCAGGCAAATTTCCATAAGGAAAGCGCAAGTTGCTTATCTTGCGTCATGCCATTGCCTAACCAGAGCAACGTTCCTAATGCAGTACAACTATCGAGATGCTCAGATCGGCAGCCTTTTTCAAGCAATCCCGCGCCCTTCTCTATGTTTTGTGGAAGCTTATTCCCTAACACATACTGACTGGCGAGTTGAAAACACATCTCCCCATTACCTTGTTCACATTGCTGTTCCGAAGACTCCTGTACTTTCGATGAAGGAACTGTCATTTCTATTTCATTCGCCAACGAAGAGGATTCCCGAGCGGAAGGGGCTGGAGGGGTTGAAGCGTTTGAAAATGAAGAAACTTGAGGTTGAAGCATTTCCAATTTCTGAGATGGTTTAACAACGTGAGCTTGTGTGGCTTGTTGTGCAATGGGTGAGGCCCGACCTTTCCCTAAGCGAGACGCAGGAGCAAAAAACACAAACTCCCCCTGGTCAGCAGACAATCGCCACAATTCAGGCCGTTGCGTATGACCAACCAAATTCGCCGCCGCATAGACCCGTTTTTCTACATAGCTATACAGCTCTGAGGTTGGAATAATCCCATCATCATTGAGGTCAGCCAGCCCCTGACCAAGCCCATTCAGAAGATAATGAGTAAATGCACTGTGTCCCCACTCTGGGCTCTCAATCGCTTGTTGATCAGCTCCACCGGCAGTAATGAGTTGACGGCCTTTTTCTCTAGTAATGACTTTAACGTACGCATCCGTCATAGGTGAAAAACTTCGAAAGCGATGACCCGCAATCCCCCCATAGCACACGTCAATAAGAAACAAGACGTGCTTGGCGGGCAACGCATGAGCCAAGGTCCGAATGACACCCATGTCAATTGTTGTCCCACTTAAAAAATCCGGTTGAGCATCAACAGGAAGCAAATAACCCATAGCTCCAGCATTTCCAAATTGTCGCGTCTCTCCATGTCCGGCAAAAAAAATCACGACACGATCTAATGGCCCAACTTGCATCGGCAACCGATCGCCAAGCTCAGATAAAATGGCACGCCGCGTAGCCTTTTCATCATAGAAACTGACAACTTCAAAGCCTTGATTGGTGAGAAATTCGGCCATACCCTTGGCATCAGCTACTGCATACCCCAGATGAGGAACTTGTTGATACGCATTAATTCCAATCACGACAGCCCAGGTTTTTCCGGTTTGCATTCGAACAAACTTTGCAGGGCTGTTCTCTTCAATAATCACTCCTCGAACCTCAGCAAAGGAATCTTGCAGTGAAAGTAAGCCTATAGATGACCCAAGTATTCCTAAAACAATTGGAAATAAAAAACGAACAACCGGCATAGCGTTCCTAATCAAATCAGTTAATTGTCTAAATTCCTTATTACATCTATCGGTTTCAAAAAAATATTATTGAAACGGTGAATAGAATATAAGCCTCTGGTCTTACAACAGTATGACCTTATCAAAATTAAAAAATCACTTCTAGCACACACAACTTGTTGGAAAGCCCGCCTAGGATATCCGATCTTTAAAGGCCAATTCAGCAATTGCGGATTTATCGAGTTCCCCTTTTCCCTGTACGACAAGACGTTGATATTGCTCCCAAGTGACCTGGGCAACAGGCGAGTTGAGTCCAACTGATTGTGCCATCGCATAGGCAATACCGGAATCTTTTGCAGCATGAGCGGCCGAGAAATAACACTCATGATCGCGATTTTGCATATCAGCACCATCAGTTTCTAGCACGCGCGAAGCGGCTCCTGTTTGACTGAATACTTCTCGCAACATGGTCAGGTCTAACCCCAAAGCTTCCCCCAACCCCAACCCTTCAGCCAAGCCTGCCGTATTGATGTTCATCACCATATTCACCAACGCTTTAACACGCGCCGCTTGACCAGCTGCTCCGATATAACGCAAGTTGGTACTCAGCATATCTAGAAGCGGCTTGGCCTGATCAAAAATGTCTTGTTTTCCTCCGCACATTAAATACAGCGTTCCTTGGCGCGCTTGAGGAATACTACTAGCCAAGCAGGCTTCAATAGTATGGCCGCCATGTTTTTCCACTAAAATTTCCACTTCCTGATGTACTTCAGGTGAGACCGTCGCACAATTAATAAAAAGGCGTCTTTTCGCATGAGTCAAGAGATTTTCTGGATTATCCGCAGCAAAGAGGCTACGCATAGCAGCATCGTCAGTGACCACGGTGAATACGATCTGAGCCATTTCTGCCACTTGATCGAGTGAAGACACAGCCGTACACCCTATCTCTTCAGCCAATGTCTGCGCAGTCTCTTGATACACATCAAACACAGCCACGACTGGATAGCCAACATCTTTGAGTCGGCGAGCCATATTCGCACCCATCCGTCCGACTCCCACAAACCCGATGCGTTCCTTTCCCTGTGTCATCCTTTCTCCTTTCACAACATCTCTCAAAAAAAACGTATCCCTCAAGATTGAGTATAAATTTTTATACCAAATTCGCCAAGAAAAGAGGAAAATCAATCTCAAAACCATACTCGGTTGACAGAAATCTACACGAGCAAATCATTTTCAACATATTCTATTTGAAATCCTTCTTCCTCTCTCGCTGTGTCTCCTAGCTTTTAGCGTGAAGCAATATTAGAGAGAGAGCCTCAACATTCCATCTGTACTTTACATACAAGCTTGGCTATCCTTGCACATCTCGGCAGAACGTTCAGGAGGAACCTTTTATGACCATCTTAACGACATGATGAGAGGAAACAATGACTACAAATCTGACACGTACGATCCTAGTATTTTCGTTGAGTATTTTTCTATTCCCAGGGACTACCTTAGCCGCAGAATCTGCCGACATAGGGAAGTTCGTGAAGGCTCGTATTGAAATCGGCGAGATGATGATGAATTATTTTTCTGGTGGACGGAACTACGGAGACGACGGGCAACGACCCTCACCAGAGGCCATGCGCGAAATGGGGAAAGACATCAATACAAAGTTAAGCCAATTATTGGCTACGCATGATTTAACCATCGAGGAATATCGCGAACGTAGTCCGGAAGTATTCTCCAATGATGCAGCCCTTGAGAATTATCTCAGTGAGCATCCGGATCTCAAAGAACGCTATGAAGCACTCCCATTGGATAGAATGGGACGTGGTGGTAGCAGCGGCCGCGGCTACTGAATAGTCTTCACAAAACAAAAAAATTAGTCATAAAGATTCCAACTGGAAGCTCAGGGGATATCCAAAAGAACAAGCCTCCCTTACCAAACAGCCATCAATATTGCTCTCTTAGTAACCGAATAGATAATCATGCCTTATCAACCAATTGAAAATTACGGGCTCATCGGGAACATGCGCACCACCGCGCTCGTGGGAATGAACGGGTCTATTGATTGGATGTGCTATCCGCATTTCGATTCGCCCAGTGTGTTTGCGGCTATATTGGACAATGACAAGGGCGGGCGATTTTCGATTGCCCCTGTCCCCAACCATGTCAAATCAAAACAATATTATTGGCCAGATACGAATGTGCTCGTCACTCGTTTTCATTCCACTGATGGCGTCGGACGAGTGATCGATTTCATGCCAGTTGGCAAAGATTCAATCGATTGCACTCAACATGGTATCGTTCGACGCATCCAAAGCATTCGGGGCACCATGACCTTTCGGATGGAATGTCGTCCGGCCTTTAACTACGGCCGGGACACGCATACAATCGCCGCGAGCTCACAAGGCGGAATTTTTCAATCGCCAAATCTCTCACTCCGCTTGGGGGCTACGATCCCATTTCAACAAGAGGGCGATGCGCTCATAGCTGAATTCACTCTGGAAGAAGGTGAAGAAGTGGATGTATGTTTGCAAGGCATGGAATCTGATGACGTTTCCTCTGGCTTCTGCCCAGAAGCCCATGCCGAAGAATTATTTACCAAAACCGTGGTGTATTGGCGGAGATGGTTAGCCAAATGCACGTACTCTGGCCGTTGGCGAGAAATGGTTCACCGTTCAGCTTTGGTTCTGAAGCTTCTCACCTTTCAACCCACCGGCGCGATTGTGGCCGCACCAACCTGTAGCCTTCCCGAAGGCATTGGGGGCGAACGCAATTGGGATTACCGGTATACCTGGATTCGCGATGCTGCCTTTACCCTCTATGGACTCCTTCGGATTGGCTTCACGGAAGAGGCCTCTCAATTTATGCATTGGTTGGAAGCTCGGTGCCACGAATTAAAACCGGATGGATCCCTCCAAATTATGTACGGCATCGATGGTCGACATAGCCTCACCGAAGAAACCCTGGATCATTTAGAAGGCTATCGTGGATCCTCGCCTGTTCGCATTGGGAATGGAGCCTATGATCAACTGCAACTGGATATTTATGGTGAGTTGCTTGATTCCGTCTATCTCTACAATAAATATGGCACACCAATTTCCTATGATCTGTGGAAGCATCTCCGCCGACTGATCAATTGGGTCTGCGATAATTGGCAACGAACCGATGAAGGGGTTTGGGAAGTCCGCGGCGGGCAACAGCATTTCGTCTATTCAAAGCTCATGTGTTGGGTCGCAATCGACCGGGGTATCCGCTTAGCCGATAAACGTTCATTCCCCGCAGATCGAGACCGTTGGCTCAAAATGCGAGATGCTATTTACGAAGAAATTATGGAAAAGGGTTGGGACGCTGATCGGCAAGCCTTTATCCAACGCTATGGAAGTGATTCGTTAGACGCCGCCAATCTGATGATGTCTTTAGTCTTTTTCGTGTCTCCTACCGATCCGCGTATGTTGAAAACACTCGATGCCACCATCAAAGCTCCCGAAAAGGGGGGCTTAGTCTCCAACGGATTGGTTTATCGCTACAACATTGATGAAGCAAACGATGGCCTGAATGGCGAAGAAGGCACATTTAATATTTGCACCTTCTGGTTAGTGGAAGCCCTGACTCGCGCTGGACAGGCAGATCGCAGTCGATTAGAAGCCGCCCGTTTACTCTTTGAACAAATGCTAGGATATGCCAACCACCTTGGCCTCTATGCCGAAGAAACCGGTCATCATGGCGAGGCACTGGGAAACTTTCCACAAGCCTTTACCCATCTTGCACTCATCAGCGCAGCCTTTAACCTGGACCGTGCTTTGGGATCCAAATGAATCTCCAAGCCTGTAAACGTTAAACGACTCCAGAGAATTCTTTTCACCAGTCCACACACGTCCAATAGGGACTCCTTCAACAGACTCACATTCTCGCTATCATTGTTTTTTCTCAAGTTGGGCTTGGGCATGTTGAATCCACCGTTTGGCTTCAGATTCCAATACAGGAAGAAGTTCAACGCCCTTATTTAAATCATGTATTCCTGCTTCGTAATTTTTCAGGGCAACCTTCACTGCGCCTCGATTCAGATACGCCGTTCCTAATTGAGGGTTCAGCTCCACAGCTTTATCAAAATCTTCCAAACTTTTTGTGAACATTTTGGCTTCGAGGTAAATCCTTCCCCTAAGCACATGAGCTTCGGAGAGTTTCGGATTCAAGACCAAGGCTTTAGACGCATCCATCGCCGCTTTTTCTAAATCTTTGAGTTGAAGATGAGCTGCCGCACGATTCGTGTATGCGGAGGGATCAAAGGGGTTGATTTCTAACGCCTTATCCAGATCGCTGATCCCTCCGGCCGTATCCCCAGATTGAATACGAACGAGTCCACGATTATTTAATGCAGTCACGAGGTTAGGCTCTAGCTTTAACGCTTCGGAATGATCAGCGATGGAGCCATTCAGGTCCCCTTGTGCTAATCGTGCTGCACCTCGATTGGTATAGGCCTCAGCCATCTTAGGTTCCAGTTCAATAGCGTGTGAATGATCAGCGATGGCAGCTGTGATATCGCCTAGCCGATATTTGATCAATCCCCGATTGGTATATGCCAAGGCATAGTCCGGCTTGACGACAATGGCCTTGTCAAACACCCCCAGCGCGTCTTGAAACTGTCCCTTCGCATAATGTTTCATGCCCATTCGAACAAAATCTTCGGCTGTCGTTTCTGCTATGGCGAGAATTACCCCCATTCCAACATTCAAAACCATAAAACAACATACTCCGAAAGACCACATGGTTAAGGACAATGCACTTCGCTTTTTCATGTTGTTTCTCCTTCCCATGTCCCCTCTCACAAGGGGGAGAGAATTTCGCATTTGACCTACTGAGATAATTGCAGGAAAGAAATTTCGATCATTAGGACACCATATCCTTCTGTACACCATTCTCATCGTCGAAGTTCTGACGTTCCTGATCAGATCCTCCCAAACCGACTCCCTGCATTTTGTATAAAAGGGTTTTATAACTAATTTGTAAAATTTGAGCCGTCAGCGTCCGATTCCAATGAGTATGTTGTAACGTACTCAAAATAACTTCTCTCTCCGCCTCACGACAGGCCTTACGTGAAATTGCCTTCAACCCACCACTTAAAAAAGTTTGACCCGTCCCCACTTGGTCATGTAACTCATCGAGCTTGAGTTCTTGTTCAATAAAGCTGTCATCTTGCAAAATGACGGCCCGTTTTATGAGATTTTCTAACTCTCTGACATTCCCTGGCCACCGGTAAGATTGAAGTATCGCCCGTATATTTTGAGAGAACTGTAATCGAGGTCGATCATATTGTTTAGCAAACTTTTCAACAAAGTATTCAACTAACAAAGGAATCTCCTCAAGACGGTCTCGTATAGGGGGAATGGTCAAGTTCACCACTTTCAATCGATAATACAGATCTTTCCGAAATGTTCCCCTCTTGACAGCCAATTTGAGGTCTCGGTTGGTCGCAACCAATACCCTCACATCCACATGAATATCCTTCGAGGCCCCAAGACGTGAAAACTGATTATCCTCTAGGACATGGAGAAGTTTCGCCTGCATGGACAGGGGCATTTCCCCAATTTCATCCAATAAGAGTGTGCCATTATCGGCACATTCGAACTTACCAGGTTTCGCCTGGAGAGCCCCAGTAAATGCGCCTCGCTCAAACCCAAATAATTCAGACTCCAACAACTCACTCGGAAGCGCCGCACAATTGACCTTAATGAATGGTTTGTCACATCTACGGGAGTGAGTATGAATGTGGGAAGCCATAACACCCTTTCCCACTCCGCTTTCTCCCTGAATCAATATCATGGCGTCCGTATCGGCTATTTGTTTGACCATCGCCTCTAAATGTTTCATAGACGGGTTGGACATTCCGCCAAATAAGCCCGGAATCGAATTCGAAGGAGAAAGTGCCCCACCACATAACACATTTTCAGCGGCGAGAATTAAATTTTTCGCATCGGTATGGCGGGCTTGGCAGACGGATTCAAACCTTGGGCCAATCCGGTGGGTATCGGGACAGCTCCCCCCCTCTGTCAACATGATGACTGTGGTATGGGGGGAATGCGCGAGGACAGTTTCGGTCAGAGTTCTACATGCACGACTCTGAGTACGACTTTCTACAATAACGAGGGACGGCTCGAGGTGCTTGAGCTGCTCAAGAAATCCCTTCTCATGCTTTTCCCAAAACACTTCAGCACAAGACGCTCCGAGTACCTGAAAACAGTGTTGCAATTCGGTATGAAAAGGACCAAAAAATAAGACGGTTCCCATAGAGGGTTCTCCTTTCTTGAATAAGAGGGAGCCAATTGTACAATCGACTCTCTCTCAATTCGGGAGGTATGGGTACCCATAACCTTGGGGGAAATTATGAATAGAAAATAACAGAAATAGCGTGATCCTCCCTGATCACATCTACCGAATGAATTAAAAAAATGCGCGGCCGAGATAGTCATGATTATTAATGTCATAATATGAAAAGGTTTATTCTGCAATCTCTATTTAATTCGATACAAGAAGGATTCTTCTCCATCGGTTCCTTTTAATAAGCATGAGCCAGACCAAATATTTCCATATAAATATTTCTTACGTCAAAATGACTCATGAACATTATTTAAGGAATTATTCGAAATAAAGCAAGCTTTTGCAAAATCTTCAATACACATCTGAAGAATTTTTGGCTTTCTCCCTCGTTGTCATTCGCCATTCCAAGCCCGTCTTTTATCTCTTCCTGTTACAGAGATTATCCAATCTTATACATTTCAGGCCTTCTTCAGTTCCTGCGATTACAATGCTGCCCATATATCTCTAAGGAAATTTTCCCCCTGATGTGTTGACAGTATTCTTCACAGACTTAAATTAGGAAAACTTTTTCCTAATATGTGAACCAGATTTCTGAATCCACGTTTCTTTTCTCTTTCTGAGATGGCCGTCGTATTGTTAGGCCCCTATCTCAACGATGTCATTTCTTTAATATTTACAAATATTTAGTTTTGAACCGTTGGATAAAAAAAATTCGTTCCCCAAAAGGCATACGCTTTGCGTGTATACATTCTTACGATGCCTGTAATGTCTTGCAGGTCTGACAACGAATCGACAATTCAAGGTTTTATACAAATATTTTCTCCCTGGCCTGGAGAAATTGGATCGGAAAACGAGGAAGGAGGACAGGCGAAGCGATCCAGTCATAGCTCAAGCACAAAAATATCGTGCAGGTGAGATATGGCTTTTTAGGTCAATTAACAGGACGTCTTATTTTTTAATTCACTTAGCGTAGAAGGAGGATTCCCATGAGCAGAGTACGTACACTTCTCACTGGAATGAGTACATTGGCATTAGTAGCTGCATTCAGTACACCAAGTCTTGCGGCAAAATCCGTCATTAATGATGCAGAGCTTGATCAAGTGACCGCAGCTGGTCAACCTAAAATAGCGATGGCAACGTCCGTAAAAGGTGATGCTGAAGCAGAGAATGATCAAAAGTACAAGATTGCCGGCACCATTCAAACTAAGTCTCAGCATCAGCTCAGGGCACTAACGTTGAACAACGTCTTTGGTGAGAACCAGGTTGCCACCGGCACCAATATCCAAGTTGCAGATGGGACGACGGATTCTAGCAACCAAAAAAACAAAATTGTTCAGAGTTGGGGAGCATCCAAAGCCATGGATTATGTCACTGTTGATGGTGTAGCAGCCCCTGGAGGTAAAGGTGCCAGAGTCAAGGGCCTTATTGTGCAGAATTCCGGTAATGGCGGAAATGCAGCTGCTGAAGCCGGAAAAATTGGCTTCCTCTGGGCATTTGCCGATGAAATCGCCGATGCACGATCCAAGTTTGGCGAAGCAGAAGCTGAGAATGACGTCGAAGTTAAAATCGCCGGCCTGATTGAGACCGAGTCACAGAGCAACCTGAATGCACTGACCGTGAATAATGTCTTTGGGTTGAATCAAGTGGCCAATGCGCTCAACATCGTTGCGGGTGGAGCCTCAGGGACAGGATTCACTGCTGGTGGCGCCAACAGTGGTACGCGACAATCGAACAGGATTGAGCAATATCGTGGGACTCCGGCAAATGCGGCCGATATTGTTGCTAACGCTAAATTGTAAGGATGCCTGTGTAATTAAAAACAGGAAACGGAACGCGGGTGAGGGATTAGCCCTCACCCGCAACCGGTTCCTCGTGCATGAAAGTGGAAATATCGCAAGCAGGAGACACAACAATTATGAAAACAAAACACTATCCTTTTATGATCGGCACATTGGTAGGGGTCCTCGCCTTGCCTTTTTCTCTAGCGTTTGCCCTCGAAGCGCTTGAAGATGATCAACTCGATAAAATTTCGGCGTCGGGCGATCCAGTGGTCCTTAATTCCGAAGGAGCAAAGGGGTCCAGCGTCGCCTACGTCGATGACAGCGTTTTTGAACTCGACTTTCAGGTTCCTCGTGCACAAGATGGTATCCGAGCATTGACCATCCAAAATGTCGTCGGTGAATTACAGCTCATGACGAATCTCAATGTCTTATCCGCGAACGGAGGCGTGGCTGGCACGGACCAACGAAACTTCAGCGCACAAAGCTGGGGTAGTACACTCCCTGATCCCGATACGGTCAAAGTTGGGACAGCATATGCTGAGGCGGCTCCGTGCTCGGGATATGGCAATTGCAGTGGCGGATCAGGAAAGCTCGTGGGCGGGCATGCTCCTGGAGTAATCGCTGGGGATGCCGAGGCTGTCGTAGCCATTTCCCCTGCTGCCAGTGCTTCGGCTGATGTCATTGTCAATTCAGAATCCAGCGAAGGGGAATCCCATGCAGCCGTGAGCAACAACGCTCAGTTCAAATTGACATTCAGTGAATCCGAAGCGCAAAAGGATCTATCGACGTTATTTTTCAGCAATGTCGTTGGCCGCGCCCAAATGGCCTTAAATTTAAATATTGCTTCTGGTGGATTGGGTCTGATCCCTGGTTCATCCGACACCTTTGCCAATCCCATTGCGGGGGATACCTCAGGGGTCGTGAAACAAGTCAATACTGGCATTCAGTTCAGAGGAACTCCTCTGGTTGCTTCAACAGGAACGACCGGAGCCTTCAATACCAACATCGCACATGCCAACCAGTAAATTTTGGTTGAATGGGTGATTTGAGTAAAACGAATCGAAAAAAAGATGAGAAACCTACTTCGTATTTCTCTAAGTTTTTTGATCCTTACCGGTGGGCTGGGCCTTCATACTGCGTTTGGAGCCCAGCCCTTAACGGATGGGGAACTTGATTCGATTACGGCATCGGGATCCTTCTCAATTGACATTCTTCCCCCTTCAGCCCTTTCGACTCCTGTCGCACCCTCGACGCCTGCCGGGGTTCGTTCAGCGTCAGTAGCTATTCAAGCAGCCTCTGCCGCCATTGAAGCCGCATCCACTCTGAATGTTCACGCTGGGTTACCGGTCGCAACCAAAGCCGTTCAGGCAGCTTCGGCCGCGCTGGAAACGATCTCATCTCATAGTGGTGTGGGAGCAGTGAATTCGGCGTCAGAGGCTCTAAAGGCAGCCTCTTCCGCAATTGGAGCACTCCAAGTCGATCCGGCTCACACGAGTCCATCCATACTTGCCGCCTCCAAAGCGCTTCAGGCAGCCGACCAAAACCTCATACAAAATTCAGTGCAAAATGGGACGCCGGCTATTTCTGCAGCCACCGAAGCGCTCAAAGTCGCAACCACAGCCTTGCAAGGAGTCTCCGCACAAAGTTCTCCGAATGTCCAGGTGTCTGCTCCGGCGATCGCGGCTGCATCTGAGGCGGTGAAGGCTGCTTCGCAGGCAATTGCCGTGGCTTCTAATCCTGTTTCCCCAGCTTCCTCAGGTGCCATCAGTCCGAATTCTCCAATCCAGCCTGGAGTTCCGGAATCGGTCGACCCAGCCCTACTTACTGAAACTCCAGGTGTGCGATTTTCATTCGACGCCGGAGGCGGCACCACTGGCTCTGGAACCGCACAAATTCCAACCGCGAATCCGGTTGCACCCAATGCGCCGAGCCAGCCCAACTTGAACTTTACTGGAAACCCTATTTTGAGTGGGAACGCGTTTCAGGTTCAAAACATGCTCTTAAACATGAATATTTGTGTCCAATGTCGCGCCAGTGGACACATTGTCCAAACAGGAAATGGCTTTGTCTTTCCTATTCAAATTCAATAATACAGCAAGAACTGCTGTAAATCTTTCCAGGTACGTTCTGCCTGCAGTGCTGCTGACCGGCCTCGTAAATCTTGGAGGATGGGGGGCATCAGTGTTCGGAGCAGATGTCAGTCTGGTTCTGGATGCTGGAACGACACGTGTGGGAAAACGCGTTAAGAGTTTATTAGAACTTCGCCAAGAGCGGGTTATCTTGCAAAACCTTGATTACTCCTGTGGAGCTGCAGCCCTCGCAACCGTATTGCGATATGGATTTGGAGAAGATACCTCCGAACGTGAGTTGATTTCACTGATTTTCGTATTTGGTCAAACCCCGGAAAAGGGAGTCAAAAAGTATTTCAAGCGACAGGGGTTTACTCTCTTAGACCTTAAGCGGGCAGCGCGGGCCAAAGGCTTTCCCAGTGTCGGCTATAAAGGAATGACGTTTGAGGAATTGGTGGAAACCTTGGCAGACGAACAACTTCCTGTTTTGGTTCCTATTCGACCGATGAACTATAACCATTTCGTCATCGTCAAAGGCGTTCGTGGCAATCGGGTCTATTTGGCAGACCCTGCATTCGGAAATAAAACGATGCTCATCAGCCAATTTGTTGATGTATGGATTGATGGGATCGGGTTTATCATTAAACCGCGACCTGAGATGGCCAATAAGGTCTCGCCGCATACGATAACCTCAGACGAAGAACTTGAATTAATCACTGCAGGCGGGGAAACGCCCTCCAAGGAAGGGGAAAGTTCCCCTCCATCGACCACGTTGCTGAATGTCAAACCCACCGGAGATTCAGTAGATTTTTGGCGGATTCAACATTTCATGAACCCTGTGAGTCCCCATCTATCTCCGAACCTGATCCCTACTTTTCAAACCCCTGAGGGAACAAATTTAGTTTCCACCTTCCAAGTTCAGGGATTTCAAGGCACAGTCCAATTAGGAAATCCATCTGGTAATTTTCTTGACTTTTCTCCCCCGCCTGGACAGGGCTTGACGAGTGGGAATTAAGTGAGTGGAATCAGAAGATTGGCATTCGGTTAGATTAGAGGCTACTTCTTTTGTCTCTTCACTGGTTCTTTCTATTCTTTTATTGATCCCACCGACTTTCGCGCAGAGCCCTGATTCGAATCCGACTCCACCTTCTCCTGAAGCCTCGACCAGCCCCGTTTCTCCCAAGCCTCCGACTGAACCTCCGCCCTCCCCGACTCCAACAACGCCGGCGCTTCCCATAATAGAAGAACCAGCAGGTTCCACTTCTGCCTCAGAAGAAGAGGATGAACGGGAAGTAACTAGAATTCCCCTGGTCGGCGTACAACAAGGCGGCATCTTACTCCAAAGGGATCAGCTTGTTCTGGAACCTTCTGTAGCCTATAGCTTTAGTACGAACACGCGATTAATTGTCAGCGGATTTAGTGTCCTTCCACTTATTGTTCTGGGAAATTTAGAGTCAGAAAAAGTCACAACCCAAACATTCACACCTTCCATCGGATTTCGGTACGGACTCTATAGAGGTCTTCAATTTGATTTTCGATTGCCGTATCTCCTTCAGACTGTCAATCGACTTCGAGTGTCCACTGAAACCGCCGGACAAGTAGAGGAAAATTCTGAAGAATTTGGCATAGGGGATATCACCTTTGGGCTTAGTTACCAATTTTTGTATGAAAAAGATTGGTATCCCGATATGGTCTTCAGAGTAGGGGCTACTGCTCCCACCGGACGAAGCCAATTTGAGATTTTTGAAAATATTGCCGCTGGGGGGCCCATTGCCAATGTTGAAGAATTCTTAAATCGCCTGAATGATGAAGGGGCGGCTCTGGGAACGGGACGCTGGTTCATTGACGCCGCCATTTCCGGCGTCAAAGCCTTAGATCCGGCTATTCTATTCGGCACAGTGGGTTACAGTTATGCTCCGCCGGTTTCTGAAACTCTCATTCGGATTACCGCTAACCCTGTCGGATCGGGCGTAGCACTTGTTCCTGAACCCATTCAGGCAAGTTTAGGCCCTGTGAACCAAATTAGCCAAAGTCTTGGAATGGCCATTTCGCTTAACAACCGAGTTTCCATGAATTTTTCATTTTCCAATCTGGTCCGCTTCGCGACCAAGGTAGACGGCCAACCAGTCCCAGACTCAAGCATCCATGTGAGCAATCTAGGCTTAGGGTTTAATATTGCCCTCTCACCTCAAATTACGACGAATGTTTTAGGGACGATTGGTTTGACTCCTGATGCCCCCGATGTCACCTTTACGTTCACCACGCCTATCTCCATCAGCAGCCCTTTAGCACGATCAATCGACTGGGTAACAGAATTATTTTCCGGCTCAACCTCGCTCCCACAACCAAGCCAGGGGCTAGAGGCCTCTTAAACTACGGCACGAGCAGGAAGTTCCATTTCGTGTTCCCCCGCATTCTACTTTCTCAATCTTCTTGATTTCCCTTAATGAAGTCTCCGATTGCGTTTCTCCTGATGACCTCGTAGTATTCCAGCTCAAACACTAGGGAAATCTTGATTTCATGTTCACCTTATTAGGACTCGGTTTTGTTCTTGGTATGCGGCATGCGCTTGAAGCTGACCATGCGGCAGCGGTTGCCTCATTGGCTACTCTAAATCGATCTGTATATCAGGCGATGAAACAAGGGATTGTTTGGGGATTTGGACATACCGTCACCTTATTTCTGTTTGGGTCAATCGTCCTCATTCTTGGTGTCGTCATTCCCGAGCGATTCGCGGATGCATTGGAATGTGCCGTCGGGTTTATGCTGGTCGGATTAGGGATAGATGTCTTCCGCCGCATGAAAAACGAGCGCATCCATTTTCATCTCCACCAACATACAGATACCACCACTCCTCATTTTCATGCCCATACTCATGCGCCAAACATGCCCCACACCCAAGCCGCACATGAACATACTCACCCTCAGGGGTTCCCGCATCGAGCCTTCATCGTTGGCCTCATGCATGGCATGGCGGGATCAGCTGCACTCATTCTTCTCACGATCAATACGGTCATGTCTCCATTGATGGCCCTCAGCTATATTGTCATCTTTGGAGTAGGCTCGATCCTTGGCATGGGATTACTCTCTATGGTCATTGCTATCCCACTCTGGTATTCCGCTCGGTCTCTCACCTGGGTACATCAAAGCATTCAAAGTGTGGTTGGAATAGGAACCATAGCATTAGGCGGATACGTCATTTCCCAACATTCCCACTGGTTCCAGTAACAACACCCTTCAAGCGACCCGTTCATGCTGTCTACAGGTAGACTTGCATTAGACCCGCATTCAGGGCTAAACGCGCCACCCCTCAGACCCGAGGATTGAGACTTCCAGCCAAACGTTTATCAATACAATGAGTCAACAAACGACTCCTATCCTTATCTCTCATCCCACAGTAGTTCGTTTTAGAAAATTGGCTCAAAATGGCTACATTCTCGCCATTGGCAACAACCGTTTACCTGAACATCACAAGGCCATCCGATCGTTGTATGACGGCAATCTTGTTTCAGGAAATTGCCTCATGGATCCTGGCATCTTGTGCACAGAGCTACGGATAATCAGGGAAAAATTGAACTGCATGCCTCTATTGTCTAGACCGGGACAATTCAATCTGACGATGAGACAAGGCTTGAAAACACAGAAGTCTTGAGTTATTGAAAGGATTTATGAAGAGAGAGTAGATTGAGAAAGAAGCACTTCAACAGTTTTGCGTGCATGCTGGGCGGCTAATCCAGGTCCTGTGACGTGGGCTGTTGCAATAGCGCCTTCCATGAGAAGTAAAACTTGGGCCGTGAGTTCTTCAGGGTTGGCGACACTCGTGCCTTGAGCGAGCATGAGGATGTATTGGCCAAAAGCACGTTTGTGTTCAGCCGACGCTCGATGAACTGGATGATCGTGTTGCGCATATTCGGCCGTGGCGTTGATAAACATACACCCTTGAAAGTCTGGGGCTTGAAACCATTCTGCCAGCAGATCAAACAAAGCCAAAATGCGCTTGGCTGGTGCGATTGCTCTCCGTTCAATTTCTGAAATAAACCATGTTCGGACCGATTCATCTCGGCGACGAAGCACAGCTAAAATAAGTGCGTCTTTTGAGTCAAAGTATTTGTACAAAGTGGGTTTGGAGACATTGGCCTTTGTCAAAATCATATCAATGCCGGTCGCATGAAATCCCCGCTCATAGAACAATTGGAGCGCAGATTCAACGAGACGGTCTTGAGTGGTCAATGCTGGATCTGATGTGATGATTGGCATTGATAAGGTAATGTGTTGATAGTAATTTAAGGGTTTTCGTGCTTCGTATGAGTACTGTTCTGTAGGGCGTGGTCGATCAATATTTCGGCAGACTGTCTGGCCTGCTGAGCCACGGTTTTCGGTTGACTGACGTGCGCGGTGATGACCGCACCTTCCATTAAAATCAGTAATTGCTCAGTCAATTCTTCCGGTACAAGTACATTTAGTTTATCAACGAGTTCTGCGATATGTCGACCGAAAATCCGTTTATGCTCAGCAGCAGCTTGATGGATGGGGTCGTCCAATTGAGGAAACTCCACGGTCGCATTGATAAACATGCAACCGCGGAACCCTTCAGTCAGAAAAAAATCGCCCAGGGTATCGAAAAGGGATAGTAGCTGTTCGCGGGGCTTCGATCCGCGACGCTCCATCTCACGCATGAGCCAGTTCCGGGATTGCTCATCTCGTCGACGAAGGGCAGCCAGGATCAGTTCGTTCTTGGATCGAAAATATTTATAGAGCGTTGGCTTCGATATTCCAGCTTCTGCCAATATCATATCGACACTGACGACATGGAAACCCTGGTCGTAAAAGAGTTCTAACGCCGTGTCGACTAGTTTCTCGCGCAACTTCGAAGCCATCTCACGATCATCCTTCCCTCTCCAGAGAGACGTGCATTATCAGTCATGTAGATGCATGTCTTTATAAGGCATTAGCCTACACAGAAGAACTTTCACTCCAGAGCGTTTTCTTGATTATTTCCTCCTCGATCTAAGAGCTCTTTTCCCTTTCTGTGAATCCCATAAGTAGTAGTGGCGCGTTAAAATAACTTACTGGTAATTTAAATAATACTACTACACTCCCTTCTATAATAGCAAAATATGTGGTCATTTAAAATTAATACACCTACATATTGAATACAATTAAATAATAGTTTAAAAATTTCCAGCAATACGAGAATACTTAACAGAAAATACAATCTATGTCATTGACAAAAACTTACTAGTAAGTTAATTATATCGCCAATGGATTACTTACCGGTAAGTATTTTTATTTTCATCTCCAACTTTCCCGTCCCTCTCATGAAGTGCTTCGCAATCAAAAAGGTAGAAGGCAGAACCAAAGCCCATCAAAGAAGCTGCCAGACCGAAAAAGAACCTGCAGCATGTTGCAAACCTTTAACCCGTTCCGACTATGCAAAGAGCAAGGAGGTTTTTTCTCCCGGACGGCTGCAATTGGTTGTTGAGCGAATAGTCGTTTTGAAAACGCTTTACTCACTTTCTAATTTGGAGAATGACCATGATCATGTTTTCAAGAAACGTAAAAAATCTTATGGGTACAGCCATGCTCATGACAATACTCGGATTGAGTGGCTTGGCGCATGCAATTGTGTACACAGCCAGTAATGAAGTGAGTGGCAACGATGTCATCGCGTTTGACATCGATGAACAAGGAAATCTCAAGGAAATAGGCCGATTCCCTACACAAGGTACTGGAACGGGTGCCCCGCTCGGTAATCAAGGAGCCTTAACAACGGATGAAAGCGATCGATGGATGTTCGTGGTCAGTCCCGGCAGTGGAGAAATCACGAGTTTTCGATTGCAACCATCAGGTTTGCAGTTCGTCAATAAACTTCCTTCCGGCGGTTTTCGTCCTCTGAGTGTGACTGTATTCGGCACAATGGTCTACGTCTTAAATGAGGGTAGTGGAAAGGAAGAAGATCCTCGGCGTATGCGGTATGACAACATCAGTGGGTTTCGATTTACTGGTGGTGGGATTTTGATACCGATCTATAATTCCACACGGATTCTCGATCGGACTCAACTTACCGCGCCTGCTCAGATTGGCTTTAACAAGTCAGGCACGGTGTTGCTCATTACAGAAAAAGCCACGGATACGTTGACGACCTTTGTGATGAAGCGGAATGGGCGTCCGGTGCGAAAGCCCGAAAAACGACCGTCGTTTATTCCAACCCCATTCGGGTTTTCATTTGGTGATCGAGATTTCGTGAACATCACCGAAGCCAATAATGGCGGGCCTGGCATGACGGTGTCCTATCGCGTGGATCGTGAAACCGGCGAAGTGTCAGGAAGAGTCGACTCGATTGAACAGGGGACGGCCACCTGCTGGACGGTCCTGTCTAGCGATCAGACTATTGGGTACGCCACGAATACGGGAGATGGCACGGTATCGTTGTATCGTATTAATTTTTCCGGCGAATACGAGTACTTCTTTCCCGCTAAGCAGGACACGCCGATCCCAACTGGAGCGGGAGTACGTGATGCGGTACTGACCCAAAACAATCAATTTTTAGTCACACTCAATAACGGAGATAGTCAGATCCGTGCCTTCTTTGTGAAACGCACAGGGGAGATATCTCCGAGAGGAACCTTGCCCATCCCAGAAAGCGTGACCGGATTGGTCGCCAGATAGTAGGAAGGGTCTATTAATATTGTGGGATGTGAGATGGTTTTGTATCACCCGGTAATGGCGAATGTCCAAAGAACGGACATTCGCCTAGCCTGGGAGGGCAGCGACTGATAGGAATGAAAATGAGCAGCGAGTTCATAATCTGAGTATCAAACAGAGAGGACGGAGGTGATGAATATTTTTCCGAAGACGACCATCGTTGTGCTGGCCGTCGTGAGCATTATGAGTGTGGGTTCGACGGCATACTCAACTGACCAAAACTCCAGAGTACAGAGAAGTCTTAAGATCACTGAAGTCTTAGTGAATAGCGAGAACGATACATTGACGATCACGGGTCGCAACTTTGATCTTCGAGGAAGTTTACAGGTGCAGCTTGGTGAATTGGGAGATTTACCAATCGTGGGAGTCCCATCCGACATGGAGATCGTGGCCGGACTACCTCCTGATCTGACGGCAGGAGACTACCTGCTTAAAGTGTCCAGAGGGCAGCGGAACAGGAAAAAAGATACCTTCGACCTCACGATTGGCGCCATCGGATCACCAGGTGAACCAGGAGAAGATGGGACAGATTGCACCATTATTGGCACCATTGTGTCGTGTGACGATGGCCGTCAAGCGAATGTGCAGGGGCCCCCTGGCCCAGCCGGTCCTTTGGGTCCTACCGGAGTTGTCGGACCAGATTCTGTGACTACAGTCGAGGTTGTGGATGGCTCGATTAACTCTTCAGACATCAGTTCAATACGGCCTAACCAAATCAGCCCGACCCCGTTTGAGTTCGAGAGATTTACTGTGCCTTTCAACGGAACAATTGGAACGCGATGGTCTGCCCAAGACTGGGTGGTCACCATCACAGGATTCCAGGCGTTGAATGGCGATATTCAGGAGAACGGGGTGGGCGATCCACTCTTTGTCTACCCTTTTGTAAGAGATGGTAGATGGCAAATTCGGTATGATCTGAGAAGTCACAATACCAATGAACGGTGGCGTATTTGGGCCATGGCTGTTCGTCGAGAAATGACTCAGCTCTTCGGAGGATATGCCA
>CAKZPV010000032.1 GCA_937139405.1 uncultured Nitrospirota bacterium | reverse complement strand
CGGCCAATGGGGGCGATGACACGGGCACGCCGGTGGCCGTCTCCACGGTGGATGTGGATGCCGTCAATGACGAGCCGACGCTCACGGCCACGGGCAGTGACCCGACGTTCACCGAAGGCGGGGCCGCGGTGGGGCTGTTCAGTGGCACGGCGGTCTCGACGGTGGAAGCGGGGCAGACGATTACCGGGCTGACCTTTACCGTGACCAACGTCACCGACACCGGCGCCGAACAGATCAGCATTGATGGCACCACCATCACCTTAGATAACGGGCAGAGCGGCAGCACGACGGACTTCAACTACAGCGTGGCGGTAGCGGGCACGACCGCGACAGTGACGTTGAGCGGGGGCACGGCCTCGACCGCCAATGTCGTCACCGACCTCGACAGCATGACCTATATCAACAGCAGCCAGGCCCCGACCGACGCCAACCGCGTCGTCACGTTCACCGAGATTGTCGATAGCGGGGGCACGGCCAATGGGGGCGATGACACGGGCACGCCGGTGGCCGTCTCCACGGTGGATGTGGATGCCGTCAATGACGAGCCGGTGATTATTAGTGATGGGGGCGGGGCAACTGCCACGGTTAATGCAGTGGAGAATCAGACGAGCGGCACGACGGTATTGGCCACAGATGTTGATCTACCGCCGGACGCCTTGACTTATACCATTGTCGGGGGGGCGGATCAGGGCTTGTTTGTCATCAATGGCAGCAGTGGGGTGCTGACGTTCATCACGGCGCCGGACTTTGAAACACCCTCCGATGCCGATACGAATGGGGTGTATGAAGTGACGGTGCAAGTGGCCGATGGCAACGGGGGTTTTGACACGCAAATCATTAGTGTGACCGTGATGGATGGTAGTGATGCGCCGATTATCACGAGTAATGGGGGTGGGGCAACAGCGGTGGTCACCGTGGCGGAAAATCAGACGGTCGTGACAACGGTGACGGCGATGGATTCCGATCTGCCGCCGGATGTGCTCACCTATACGATCGTTGGGGGGGCAGATTCGGCATTATTCAGTATCAATGGCAGCAGTGGGGTGCTGACCTTCATCACGGCGCCGGACTTTGAAACACCCTCCGATGCCAATTTGGATGGAGTGTATGAAGTGACCGTGCAAGTGGCTGATGGCAACGGGGGCATCGATACTCAAATCATTTTGGTGCCGGTTACGGATTTGCTGGAGGGAGCTCCCCCCGTGCCGCCCGATCCGATACCAGAACCGACGCCAGAACCTACTCCAGATCCGACACCAGATCCAGAATCGATTCCCGGTCCTGAGATCTCTTTACCACCTTTGGGTGGGTATTATGGAGGAGTGATTGGTCGAGGGCCTGATCCAGAGAAACAGGGGGATAGTAATCATGAGGTTGTGGATATTCTCAATCTTCCACCGTTCCTTCAATTGGCAGAGGCCACCACATCGGATCAACTTCGGGCCTACTATTCTGATCCATTGGACATGACAAAAACTGAACTTTCCCCAGAGTTTTTTCAACAATTAAATCAGTTCTCCGATGAGCTAAAGGAAGCTATGGCTGACCAAGCCGAGAAACGCTCTTTGCTCGTGGATATGGTTAAGGGTACGGGATTAGCCCTCTCGGCAGGGGTTGTGGCTTGGCTTGTTCGAGGTGGTGCCTTGATTGTTTGGTTTCTCTCGTCCCTACCAGCATGGCGCCATTTGGATCCGATTCCTATCTTGGGAATGGACAAAAAAGACAAGGAAGCCTGGACTCGTCGAGTGGAGGCAGCGGACAAGTTAGAAGCCAGAGAGCATCAAGGCTTAGAGCAGATTCTTCAGGCGAACCTGGAACATGCACCGAAGGCTGCCACCCAGGGTCCCACTCATTTCTCATGACAAGGTCGTCCTCCTTCTCTGTGTTTGTCCAGCCATAATCTCTTGGTATTGCTCAAGTACTACAATCAATTCCACAGAATCTTGAATAAGCTTCATTATTGATAGATGAAGTGAGCTAAAAGATAAAAAAGGTTCGTCAAGGGATTCGTGAAATAGGCGACAAAGGAGATAGGGACTACCCTTCTATTGAGGGGTGCATCTAATGGGGGGAGACCCCATGTTCGTTTTCAAAGCTGATTTGAAAATGGGATGAGGTTAGGAACTACTCAATGAACAAGATGATCTGTAAGCCCGCCACAATGGATGCAGTAAAAAATAAGAAGTCTGAGACGGCTAAATCAAAAACTAGCCTCGCCAACAAGAAAAAGGTCGCACCTCAAGAAGAGAGCGAAGCACTGAGCAGCATTGGTATGTTGGTCGCTCTCGAGCCCCGTATTATGTTTGACGGGGCGGCGTTGGCCACCGGGGCTGAAGTGCTGCAAGACACTTCGACCGCAGATCAAACCGTCATTCCGGGCATCGATGGTGAACCCTCCGGTGACTCAGACACTGTTGATAATCCTGATGATGCTCTCTGGTCGTCCGGCCTTTCGCTCTCTGCCACTTCCGATCGCAAGGAAATTGTTTTTATTGATACGAGTGTTGAGGATTTTCAAACACTCATGGAAGGCATTGATCTCAATGCGGAAGTCATTCTGCTGGATTCCACACGCGACGGCATCGAACAAATTGCAGAAATTTTAAATGGCCGGACAGACATTGATGCCATTCATCTGATTGCAGAGGGGAATGAAGCGCAACTACATTTGGGGACGACGTTTCTCACGCAAGACGCTATTAATGGGCAGTATGCCCAACTTTTCACACAAATTGGCCAAAGCCTGTCCGCCGACGCCGACTTGTTAATTTATGGTTGTAATTTTGGTAAAGGGGACGCCGGTTTGGCGGCCATGGATTCCCTGGCCGCACTCACGGGGGCCGATATTGCGGCGAGCACTGATCGTACAGGACATCTCTCAGAATTTGGCAATTGGGAGCTAGAAGTCTCAACAGGCTTTATTGAAACCTCTGTCGTCATTGGCGAAGCCACGCAAGAGGCCTGGGAAGGGGTTCTGGCAACCTACACGGTCACGAATACGGATGATTCCGGGGCAGGGTCGTTCCGGCAAGCGATTATCGATGCAAATGCCAATGCGGGAACTGACACGATCCAGTTCAATATCGCCGGTGCTGGACCGCATACGATCAACGTACTGTCAGCGCTTCCCCAGATCACGGATACGGTCCTTATCGATGGGTGGAGTGAGCCTGACTACGTGAGTGGTACGCCGGTCATTGAACTCAATGGTGGCAACCTCGGCAGCCTGGTCAAGGGTCTGGACCTGGGGAGCGGGAGCGACGGTAGTACGATTCGCGGTCTGATCATCAACCGCTTTACAGGCACCGGCCTTGAGATCAGTGGCAGCAACAACCACACTATCCAGGGCAACTGGATCGGCCTGAATTCGGCTGGTACCGGCGCGTCAGCGAATGGTGTCAACGGGATCTTCGGGTTGAACAGCACGGGCAACCTGATCGGTGGTACCACGGCGGCCCAACGCAACATTATCTCCGGCAATACGCAGCAGGGTATCTTTTTCGACAATGTCGACAACAGTACGATCTCGGGCAACTATATCGGTACGAACGTCAGTGGCACAGGTGATATCAATGGCACCACGGCAAATACGCAGCAAAGCGGCGTCTATCTGAGCAACGGCTCCAGCGGCAACGTCATCGGCGGCACGACGGCGGGCTCGCGCAATGTGATTTCGGGTAACAACCACTACGGCTTCGAAGTGCTTGATTCGGGGTCACAGAACAACCTGCTTCAGGGTAACTATATCGGGACCACGGTCACCGGGTTGGCCGCGCTCGGTAACGTTGACGGCGGCGCAAGTTTCTGGCGCGCGGGCACCGGAAATGTCTTTGGCGGTTCTGCGGTGGGGGCGGGCAACGTGATTTCCGGCAACCTGGGACATGGTGTGCTGGTGGGCGACACCACGTCCGGCGCTACGATTCAGGGCAACCTCATCGGGGTCGCGGCCGATGGCGTGACGGCACTGGGTAACGTCAAGGCCGGTATTCAGGTTCAGGATACGGCCAGTTCCACGACAATTGGAGGAATCGCTGCAGGGCAGGGCAACACTATCGGGTTTAATGGTCGGGACGGCATCTACATTTCTGGCGGCAGCAGCATTTCCATCTTGGGCAACTCGATCTATTCGAACGTGGAGTTGGGCATTGATCTTGGTACGAATGGCATCACCGCCAACGATGTCGGCGATGGCGATACGGGACCCAACAACTTGCAGAATTTCCCGGTGGTGACATCAGCAAATTCGAACGCGACCGGTACGACGATTGTTGGTTCATTGAACTCCACGCCAAGCACGACCTATCACATTGAGTTTTATGCCAATCGGCCCTCCATTGCGGATAGTCCCAACGGCGAAGGGGAACGGTATTTAGGCTTTATTACCGTTACAACATCTGCTTCTGATGCCGACACTCCCGGGACGGCGACTTTCAATGCGACGCTGACTGACGTCTGGATCAATGCCGGTGACTTAGTGACGGCCACTGCCACAGTGGACCTTGGCGGCGGCAATTACGGAAGTACCTCCGAGTTTGGGGCGAATGCGACCGCGTCTTCTACAGGTATCATCGTCGTGGATACGACCAGCGATGTGGGTGACGGCACGACGACCTCAATCACCAATCTTGGCGCAGCGCGTGGGGCCGATGGCCGCATCTCGCTGCGCGAGGCCATTGTCGCCGCCAATAATACGGCTGGCGCCGATAAGATCGTATTTGCGATTTCCCACACGGACTCGGGCCACTATTATTACGCCAATAACAGCGTTGCCGGGACCGTTTCAACTGGGACCATTACGGCGACAACGGCCTCTTCCGACGCAGCCCTCCTCGACGCCGACCCCGACCATGCGAAGAGCTGGTGGTCGATCCAGGTCGGAGCCGCCGGCTTGCCGGCCATCACCACTCAGATGACGATTGATGCCTCCACCCAGAGCGGGTTTTCGGGCACGCCGATCATCGAACTTAACGGAACCCTTGTATCGAACGGCGATCCGAACGGGCTCACGATTGAGACCAGTGGCACGACGATCCGCGGCTTTGCCATCAACCGGTTTGGCGATGACGCCATAGAGATTGACAACCAGGGCGGCGGGCACACCATTGTTGGTAACTACCTCGGCACTGATGTCAGCGGGTTGGTCACCACCTACGGGAACCGATATGGCATTACGGTCAAGAGTGATGGCAATACGATCGGTGGCACGAGCGCCGGCGATCGCAACATCATCGCCGGGAACTCTACCGGGGGCGATAGCTTTGGTATCGGATTTTGGCAGGACGCTGATAACAACCTTGTTCGTGGCAACTATATCGGCGTCGGCGCAGACGGTACGACGGCGATGAGCAACCGTCAGGGCGTGACCTTCCAGGGTACCTCGGACAACAACCTGATCGGTGGTGAAACCCTCGGTGCTGGCAACATCATCGCCTTTAATTCGCAAAACGGCGTGGATGTCATCGCCGGCACGAACAATGCGATTGTCCGTAACTCGATTTATTCCAATGGTTTGCTGGGCATCAATCTGGGCCCGGCCGGCGTGACCGCAAATGACGCTGGTGACGGCGACACCGGCGCCAATAGATTGCAAAACTTTCCCGTGTTGACCAGTGCCGTGACGAACGGTACGCAAATTACCATCACGGGAACACTCAACAGCACGGCCTCAACGAACTATCGCATCGAATTCTATTCCAATGCGACCGGAGACGGAACCGGGTACGGCGAAGGACAGACATTCATCGGCGTCTCTGATGTGACGACCGATGGTTTCGGTAATGCGTCATTCTCACCAATCTTTGCCGTCAATGTTTCGGCTGGTAATGCAATCAGTGCGACAGTCTCGCGCCTTGACGGCGGTGATGCTCCGGTCGAAACGTCGGAATTCGCTCTGAACGTCGTTGCGACAGCCGCCGCCAACACAGCACCGACTGACATCGTCGTCGATTCCGAGTTCTCCGCCGAGGAGACGGTCAATTCGTATTTCACGAGTGACCAGAATCAACCGGCCATTGCGGCGTTGCCTGCTGGTGGGTATGTGGCTGTCTGGGTCTCGAACGGACAAGATGGCAGCGGTTCGGGAATCTACGGTCAACGATTCGATGCGGCGGGCGCAAAGGTCGGTGCCGAGTTGCTAGTCACCAGTGAGGTCACCGATAACGAGACTGGACCGTCAATCTCGGCATTTTCGGATGGCGGCTTTGTCGTGGCCTGGCAGGACCAGACGTCCGGCGTTTACGCTTGGACCGAGGCACGGGTCTTCAATGCGGACGGCTCCGCCGCTACCGCCGAATTCAAAGTCAGCCCGGGTACGGACGGGGACGGTGAAGGCTATCAACCGGCCGTGCAGGCACTCGATAGCGCACGATTCGTCGTGGTCTGGAGTAACGAGGTCGGAGGGTCGACCTATCAAATCGCTGGGCGCATTTACGACCGTGGCGGTGTGCTGCAAGGGTCGCAGTTTACCGTCGGCTCGTTACTGGACGGCAGTGCCTTGTTCGGTGCACAAGCGGAAGTCACGCTCCTGAACGACGGCGGTTTTGCCGTGGCCTGGCGCACTAACGACGGGGCGGCGTTCAACAGCCAGCTGCGCATCATGAATGGCGACGGTACCTCGCGCTCGGCAGAGATCGTGTTGGGCGGTGACCACCGAGCGGATGTGTCGGGGTTGAAGAACGGTAATCTGGTGGCCGTGTATGGATCCGGGACGGACATCATGGCTCGTATCTTCAACCCTGCTGGCACCGAACTCGTCACGGCCTTCACGGTCAACACCGCCACCGCCGGTACGCAGTCCGAACCGAGCGTGACGCGGTCGGACGACGGTTTCGTAGTTGTCTGGCAATCGGACACAGGCGACGGCAGCACCACCGCACTCTTTGCACAGCGCTTCGATGCCAGCGGCAACCGAATCGATGGCGAGGTTCTCGTCAACACAACGACCAGCGGCGCACAATCGTTCCCCGAGGCCATCGAAACAAGATCCGGTCAAGTACGCGTGATCTGGGAGAGCGAGAACATAGATGGTAGCGGTCTCGCGGTGGTCTCCCGTGTGATCGCAACGGGCAACGCCTCGGTTGCGGAAAACGCCACCAATGGCACGCGCCTCGCGGAAGTGCTGGGCGTGTTCGACATCGACGCGGGCGACACGGCTACCTATTCCCTTTTCAATAATGCCGGTGGTCGTTTTGCCATCAACTCGACGACCGGTGTCATCACTGTCGCCAATGCTTCCCTGCTCGACTACGAGACTAACGCTGCGCACATAATCACGGTGCGCGTCACTGATAGTGGCGGACTCACGTATGACGAGGACTTGACGATCAACGTGACCGACGTCAATGACGCACCGGTGAACACGGTGCCGGGGGCGCAAGTCGTGGCCGAAGGCACGGCCGTGAACATCACGGGCCTCTCGGTCACCGACGTGGACGGCAACCTGAGCACCGTGCAGCTCGCAGTGACGCAAGGGACGGTGACCGTGACCTTAAGTGGGGCGGCGACCATCAGCAGTGGCGCCAATGGCACGAGCACGCTGACGCTGTCGGGCAGTCAAGCCGACATCAACGCAACCTTAGCCAGCTTGAGCTATCAAGGCACCGCCAACTACACCGGGGCGGACACGCTGACGATGACGAGCACCGATGGTAATAGTGCGACGGACGTGGACGTGGTGGGTTTCACGGTGACGAGTGTCAATGACGCACCGGTGAATACGGTTCCCGGTGCCCAAACAACCAACGAAGATACGGCCCTGATCTTTAATACCGCCAACGGAAATTTGATTTCCATTAGTGACGATCCCGGGGAAACACTCGAAGTCATCCTGTCGGTCACCAATGGCACGTTGACGCTCTCGCAAACGACCGGATTAACCATAACAAGCGGGGCGAATGGGACGGCGACGATGACCGTGACGGGAACGGTTGAAGATATGAACTCTACGCTTGACGGCCTGCAGTATGATCCGACGGCTGATTATAACGGGAGCGATACGCTGATTCTCACGACGAATGATGCGACGCTGTTGGCCCTGAATCTAGATGCCAACCTGCAAGGCTATTTTGAATTTTCAAGTGCGGATCCTGCTGGGGACACCAGCCCCGGCGGAACGAACGATGGGACATTGAATGGTAATGCGACGGTGGTCAGTGATGCCACCCGTGGGGACGTCCTCAGTTTGGATGGATCCGGAGATTATTCGCGCATTACCAGACTGGTGACCACTTCCCAGCAAGTCACGTTTAGTAGTTGGGTGAATCTGGCGGCGGGTGCCAGTTCGGGCGAAGTAATCGATATCGGCTTCAATGTTTCATTACGACTGGATCCCACCCAGGGTGTCCAGGGTTCGTATTGGGATGGGTCAGTCGTTCGTTGGACGGATAGCGGTGTATTGTTGGCGGGAACAGGATGGCATCATGTCGCCTATACCATTGATTCCGCTGCCAATACGCAAACCATATATATTGATGGAAGCGTAGCGACGACGACGAATTATACCGATGCCATTGTCTACTCGGGGGGTGATGGGAATACCTACATTGGGGCTAGCCAAGGGGGTAGCTATTACTTTGAAGGTTTGATTGACGACGCGCGCATTTACGACCGCACCCTTTCAGCAGGCGAAATCTCCAATCTGGCATCAGCGCCTGTTGCCGTGAATGATTCGGACACCGTGTCAATCACGGTGGACCCGGTCAACGATGCACCAGTGTTGGACAATTCTGGCGTGATGTCACTTACGACAATCACGGAGGATGATACAAATAATAGCGGCGATCTCGTCTCCGCGATAATTGCCAGTGCCACTGGTGATCGGATAACGGACGCCGATTCTGGAGCTGTGGAAGGGATTGCAATTTCTTCGCTCGTGAGCAGCAACGGTACTTGGCAATATGACATTGGTTCCGGTTGGACTGACGTCGGCTCGGTCTCGACTGCCACCTCCCTCTTGCTTCGTGCCACCGACAGCATGCGTTTTGTCCCTGACGGGCTGAATGCCGACACAGCGTTCGTGACTTTTGCAGCCTGGGATCAGACCTCTGGTACTGTTGGAACCAAAGTTGATACCTCTGTCTTTGATGGGGCCTCTGCTTTCAGTGCGGTTCTTGAAACCGCAGTCGTCTCCGTTACAGCAGTCAATGATGCGCCGATCTTATCTGGGGCAAATGATCTGACAACCATTAACGAAGACGACTTTACTAACAGCGGAACTTTAGTGTCCGATTTGATCTCAGGGAACATCTCTGATGCAGATGGTACCGGAAGCGGTATTGCCATCATTGGCGTCAACAATACTAATGGTGTATGGGAATACACCATTGACGGTGGCTCGAACTGGCTATCATTGGGTACACCAAGCGATTCGTCAGCGCGCTTACTCGCGGGAGATGCGAGTACCTCTGTCCGTTTCGTACCTTCAGGTGATTGGGCTGGCACTGTGAGCAATGGGCTAACGTTCCATGCGTGGGATCGGACCAGTGGGGCAAATGGAAATGTCGTCGATCTGTCATCGACACAAACTGTGGCTGATGACTTCAGTGTTGGTTCCTATTCCAATAATACAGGAACGGCTAATTGGACCACTGCTTGGGTTGAAGATGATGATAGCGGCGGCGGGAGTTTAGGTGGCCAGATTCGAATCGAAAGCGGGCAACTTCGTATATCCACGGTCCAGTCCGGCGACGATATTTATCGCGAAGTCAATCTTTCAGGGGCCACCACCGCCACGTTGACATTCGACTATGACAATCAACTTGTTGCAGAAGACGAGATCAGAGTTCGAATTTCGTCCAATGGCGGAGCCAGCTACACAACAGCGATGGGGTTTCATGGCACATTAAATACGGGTACCGGTAGCGCAGTAATCGATATTAGTGGCTACATTGCTGCTGATACAAGAATTCAGTTCTATGTACAGAAAAATGACACCGGTACGACTATGTTCATCGACAATGTTCAAATTAGCTATGACAGTGGAGCCTCCACCGGGGGAAGCACCGCGTTCAGTACTGCATCCGTTAGCAGCGACATCACAGTCACGAACGTGGACGATGCGGCGGTGATCACGGGGGATGTGAGCTACAGCGGCAACGAAGGCGATGTAGTGGCCGGGGACCTGGATGCGACGGACGTGGACGGGCTGACGGATGGGACGTACTTCACGGTGACGACGCCGGCGACGAATGGGACTGCGGGCATTGATGCGATGACGGGGGCATGGACATTCACGCCGACCAACCCCAACTGGTATGGCTCGGACAGCTTCACGGTGACAGTGACGGATGATCAAGGGGGCACGACCACGCAAGTGGTGAGTGTGACGTTGGCCAATGTGAATGATCCTCCAGTAGCAGCAAACGATGCCTATGCTACGTTGGAAGATATTTCATTAACGACAGTCGTCGCCACAGGTGTTTTAGCGAATGACTCTGATTTGGATGGAGATACATTGTCCGTTAATGCGACGCCTATCGTGAACGTGTCCAATGGTACGTTGGTTCTGAATGGAGATGGCAGTTTTACTTATACACCTCATGCCAATTTTTATGGTGCTGATTCATTTACGTATCAAATCACGGATGGGAATGGAGGCACCGCTCAAGCAACCGTAACCCTCACCGTGGTGAGTGTAAATGATGTTCCGGTGATTACCAGCAACAGTGGAGGAGGGGGTGCGACTCTGGCGATGGCCGAAAATGTTTCAAATGTGACGACGATGACTGCTACGGACAGTGATGGCGATCCCTTAACGTATAGCATAGTGGGTGGAGCTGATGCGGGCCGGTTCACGGTGGATCCGACCACCGGGGCTCTAAGCTTTATGGGCGTGCCGGACTTTGAAAACCCAACAGATGTGGGTGGCAACAATGTCTACGATGTACAGATGCAAGTGAGCGATGGCCAAGGAGGCACTGATACGCAATTGTTGGCCATTACGGTGACCGACATTCAAGAAGGGACTGTCTTGCCTCCTCTACCGGAGCCCACTCCGGAGCCAGACACTGAACCTATTCTCGAACCCGTACCAGAGCCTGAATTGAAACTCAGTGCCCCGGACGATCTGCCTCAAGATTCAGGGAGTCTGGCGCTTAAGAGTGGCGTGCTTCCCGAAGGGGGTGGCGACAGGGGAATAGAAACGGGTGCCCGTGAGGTCGAGCATCAGGAAGTAGTGAATGTCTTAGACCTGCCCCCCTTACTCAGGCCCGCATCTTGGGCGACGACATCTGATCAAATTCGTTCCTATTATCCCGATCCATTAGATATGACCAAAACGAAGTTATCTGCTGATATTCTTCAGCAATTGAATCAATTTTCCGATGAATTAGGGAGGACAATGGATGATCAAGCCGGAGAACGGTCTTGGTTCGTCAACTCGATTAAAGGCGCTGGATTGACTCTCACCACAGGGCTTGTGGCGTGGCTGGTGCGGGGAGGGGCGCTTGTGGCTGGTCTTATGGCTTCCATGCCGGCATGGCGACATTTTGACCCGGTGCCGATTTTGAATATGGATAAAAAAGAGAAAGAAACTTGGGCTCGCCGTGTGAAGGACGCGGCAAAAATGGAGGCTCACGAACATCGAGGTTTAGATCAAATTCTTCCAGGAGTCCGACAGGAAGAATCCGTGTCTACGCCGGTTATTCCTGAAGCGTCAAAATCACCCGGCAAAGTTTCATGAAACGTTCGACTCCCTTGCTTTGGATCAGTTTCGGGTTAGTGTCTCTCACCTTGAGTATTCTGCTTATGGGTGATTTAGCTGTGAATTTGATTCCCGATCAAGCCGTTGAGATTTTCGAGTATCGTCAAAAGTATAGTGAAGCCCTGGCCGTCCAATATTCTCTGTTGGCGGAAAACGGAG
This sequence comes from uncultured Nitrospirota bacterium, assembly GCA_937139405.1. Classification (GTDB taxonomy): domain Bacteria; phylum Nitrospirota; class Nitrospiria; order Nitrospirales; family UBA8639; genus Nitrospira_E. The sequence goes on along the minus strand of CAKZPV010000032.1, from coordinate 273,687 downwards.
ATAGTCGTGCCATTCAGGAAGCCTTTGACATCCTGGTTGATCGAAATGACGATATCCTGTCTGCTGCGGTTATGATGGCAAACGGAGAAATCCTGGCCTTTGCCGGGCGACATCTAGACATCTGGGACCAACCTCCTGGTGATTCATCCACCCCTGATCATATTCAAGTTCCTATTTTTAACAACACTGATCGTTGGGGGACTGTGCAACTTCGATTTCGGTCTCTCGATAATCAAGGATGGCGCAGATGGTTGCATGATCCGTGGATCCAGTTTTTGGTCTTGGTCGTCGGTTCAGGGTTTCTTGGGTATTTTTTGTATATGAAGCGGACATTACGTCAACTTGATCCCAGTTCCGTTGTCCCGCTACGAGTGAAAACGGCTTTTGATGTGCTCACTGAAGGCGTCGTACTTCTCGATAACGCCGAGCGAATTGTTTTAGCTAACCGGGCGTTTGGCGAAATTGTGAGGAAAGATCCCAATGCGTTGGTAGGAAAACGGCTTGATGAATTTTCTTGGACGTCTGTGGTTCCGGCCTCTTCGTCGATGGTTTTTCCATGGAAGACAGCCAAACAAGAGAAATCTCTGGAAACGGATTTTCCCATGATGCTTCCGGATGCTTCCGGTCAATTGTTGAAATTTCGAGTGAATTGTACGCCCATTCTTAATGAGGAAGATCAAATACAGGGGCTCTTAGTCTCTCTTGATGATGTCACGAAATTGGAAGAAACTATTCGGGCTCTTGAAACGTCAAAATCTGAGTTAGAAAGTTTAGCGATGCGTGATCCACTAACTGGGTGTTTCAATCGACGAGCTCTGTTTGATGCTTTTGAAGATTTATTTGATACGAGTACTCGTGAAGGGACTGATATGGGATGCATTATGGCTGATATCGATCATTTTAAATCATTTAATGATCGGTTCGGGCATGCTGTGGGTGATCAAGTCATTCAAGTTGTGGGCAAGATTCTCTCCGCATCTATTCGCCCAACCGATATTATGGGACGGTATGGGGGAGAAGAGTTTTGTGTATTGTTACCAGGGGAAAATCCTGAAGCGACAGCGAAAGCAGCGGAGCGTCTGCGAGTCGCTATCTCTGAGGGCGCCTGCCAAGCCGTGCGGACAACGGGAGATCATCGGATTACCATGAGTTTTGGAATATCGTGTTTGTCATTGGGAGCCGCTGATATCTTAGAATTGGTCGATCAAGCGGATAAGGCGTTGTATGCGGCCAAAGAGGGAGGTCGCAATCAAGTTGGTCAGTGGACTCAAGAGGGTCCACTCGCAGGATTACCCATTGAGTTAGAATTGCTAGAGTCTTTCAGGGAATAGTCGGGGGCATATCAACGTTGCCTGGCAAGAGTGAACTCTAGTTTAACATTTCGTCGTCGTCCCAGGAGAGCGGCTAAAGGAGAATACGAGTGAGTGGGAGTTAGAGGTATAATGCAAAAGAACGTCGCAACCCCTAGGCTTCTGGTTTCATGGCCTGATGCAAAGTATCGGTGACCCACAGTTTAAAGAAACGTTGAGCGGCTTGATGATAACTTTTCAATTTTTCAGGGACTTCTTTCATAGAGAACTGTCCATCAACAAAAAAGTCATGGTCGATGAGATAGCCCATTTCTTGAATGGGCTGGGCGATGGGGACCAAGCCATGACGAATGCAGACTAAATCTTTCCCTCCGTTTAACCCCATCAAGACTTCACTGTGTGTGGCTTTCATTTCTCCCGCAGTCCCTGCCCATGCTAAGTCGCCGGTCCATTTCTGTTGAAGGAGTTGCTTCCATTCCTTATGTGTCACTCCCAATGCCGATTTGCGAATGATGTTGCGAAACCGTAACCCGACGCGTGTCAGGAATTGCGGTGGATATTCTTGTTCTAAAGCCTCTAGTGTTTCGTGAAGGTGCTTGGAAAAATTGTTCCAACCATCATATTGCCTTGTCACCAATGTAAGCGCACCTTTGCCGAGCACGACTTGCCATCGTGAATCGGTACTCGTGAAATTGTAGGCAGTTTTATCCTGTGTGAGTGCAAATAGAGGGAAGACGTTCTTAATTTTTTCTTGGAATCCAACAGGAGGGGCTGCAGAGATTTTTAGGTTTTGAGGAAAAGTTAATTGGCACGTGACATCAATCAACGGTGTATTGGTATACGTCACTGTCGGAGTGATTGTTTGAGTCATGAGCGTGCTTTCCTTTCTTCGCTTTTTCCTATCCCTTTTGATTGCGTGTTTGGAAGGCGGTTTCGCTTGCGACGGCCTGCTGTTGCTGACAGTGACAATGAGTGGATGTCGTATTGTATAGAGTTAACCGACGCGACATTGAGCCTCTTCCATAAGATCCAACATAGAGGAGAGTTGCTTGCCAGCCTCTAGCAGACAATTTTTTATACCTTCTTCATCAAGACCTGTCAGGGCCCATGATTCTGGAGCGATCATGGTTTTCCAATTGCCCTCACCATTTGGCGATTGAAATCCTTCTGTGAGCGCGCTCGCAATATTGAGCAATGCCGCTTCAAATTGATAGTCAGGGGTTCCACTGGGCTTGTTTTGATGACGGATGGCTTCCCCTAAGTTGATGGGAAGTTGCCAGGCGTCCACGAGCGATTTCCCAACTTGGGTGTAATCGAAGCCGATGATTTTTTGTTCGGTCGTATGAATGGGCTCTCCTGTGCTGGCGGATATTTTCATGGCTTCTTCCGCTTTTTCCGGCAGGTGTTGGTAGAGCAGAAGGTGACCAAGATCTCGAAGCAATCCTTCTACGAACATACGTTCGCTATCAACTAAAAAACATTTTCTGGCTAATTCCCTCGCGGCCAACCCACTAAAAAAGCTATTTGCCCAAAAGATATTCATATTCATGACTTGTTGAGATAGTCCGGAAAATGTCTTGGTGACGGATACGGCTAACACCAAGTCATGGAGAGGTTGCATGCCCAAAATTCCTACGGCACGAGAGATGGTTTCAACTTTTCGTGGCATGCCATAGAACGCGCTATTCACGAGTTTCAATACGACGGCGGTCATACCTGGATCAAGACTAATCGCTGCCGATAGGTCAGCCATTGTTGATTCCGGATCGTCAATGACTGTTTTGACTTGGAGATAGACCTCTGGTAACGACACTAGTGAGGAGCAATGTTCGACGAGTTCTTCAGCGCTTTTCATAGATGGCCTTTTGGGCAACAAGTGAGAGCAAGGCTTTGCCTGTGTCCTGATGTTCTTTTCGGTCACTTGAGGCGTGACCTTAACTCACTTGAGTGTGCTTATAGGTCTCGTGTGAAACTCCACTCGTTTTCAGATGAAAGTGACGTTATTTTGTCGTAAAGGTTCTACGTGGTATGTAGGAGAATAAGAATTACTGAGAGCTGGGAGTATCGGAGTTGCTTGGGTTCGTTGAGGAGGTATGTTTGTGATGAATTCGTTTCTTTCCCCAGGTGATGAGGCCAAAGGAGAGGAGCAAGGCGATTGGCACAAAAAACCCTGAGGCAAGGGTTTCGTTGGAAAGCCAACCGACGTTATGCAAGGCTTTGAATACATAATGGGCTAAGCCACTCAGATAGTAGGCGATGACGATCACGGAGAGACCTTCGACGGTGTGTTGCAGAATAGCCTGGGATTTCGTGGTTTGATCCACACTGGCTAGGAGTTTCATATTCTGATCTTGTTGCGCCAGGTTTTGTTCTTGGAGTACGAGTTCGACTTTGGTGCGGAGGACGGCGATCGTTCCTTCAAAGTCTTGCTCCAAGGCATGAATACGTGAAACTAACTGCTGGTAACCATCAGCCACACCGGTAATTTTCCAGTGAATATAATCTGTGAGTGTGCGGCACCCTGGCAGGGCTTGCTCGTGAAGAGCCAACGTGTTGCTATGGACAATTCGGTCGTAGGGTACGGACGCTGAAAGGCGAAAGCGCATCGAGTCTGAGAGACGGCCCACTTCCATGAAATCATGCGTGAGGCCTTCAAGCCATTGCTGCAAGCGAGCATGTTTGGCATCTTTGAGTTCTCTCGTAATCACACTCCGTTGGTACAAGTGGCGTTGTTCATAGATTTGCACTTGATCGACCGATCGAGAAAATGCCTTGTATGGTAGGAGAATAAGGTGAGTATAGTTTTCCAATGTTATAAGGATATCAATGAGTCGTGGGAGCTTGGGGAGTAGTCGTGTGGCATCTGATGCCCAGATAAGATAACGTTCCCGTCCATGTTCATCCGGAGTGAAGCTCGTTGCGACAGAGATGTCTTCCTCGAACACGCGACTTGCATAAATTTGTGGGCCGGGTAAGACTGTGGCCAGTGCTTCTTGATCGTATGATTGTGTGGGGGAGATGACAATGTCGAGTGCATTGACTTCCAAACCTAGTGGTGAAAATGGAAAGACATAGTTTGGATAGGTTAACGGGCCAAACCCCAGTGACGTATTTGAGTCTTGTGGAATATGCCAAATCTGATAACTGTAATATTCGGTGTGCGCTTCCCATTTGGCAATTAAGCGATCTCCATTTGATGCTGTTGTGACGCCGAATCCAGCTTTTTCATCCAGAACGGTCTGTGATGGGTCTATGTTGAGACAAGTGAGCAGTTGCTGAAACTCCTTGCGGCTTTGTGGGCGTTCGATGGGGGGGTTGGCCATGCGCCGCGCTGTATGATGAATATGAGCTGGTGCTTCCAACCACCCTTCTAGGTATTGTTCTTGGGCTTTGTGAAGGCGGCGGAGGATCCCTTTTTCTGGTGAGGTAGGTTTGAGGCTCATGGGTCTAGATACATTCGTAGATGAGCAGGTAGTTGCTTGTGAACGATTCTTTTGGCTTTTTGTTCTACCGTAGTTGCTGGCGGGCTCGCAAGGGGAGTTACGAAATTGGGTTATTCACGGAAAGGCTGCTTGAGTTGAATGTGTTGCTTTCGAACTCGTGGCACATTCGCTCTGTATTTGGTGCTGAATCCAATCTACGATACGATTTTCTGCCCAAAACGGATCTTCGTGCGATTGACAACTTTGGAAAAATCCGCAATGCCCGCCATGTGTTGGTGCTAGTAATTGGATGCATGTGTTCTCTGTCAGTGAAGGATGATCAAAAATATCATAAGGAATAAAAGGATCATTTTGTGCGGTAATAATGAGGGTCGGAATCGTAATGGAGTCGAGCGTGTTTTCGGCTGCGCTCTTTGCATAGTAGTCTTCTGCATCGTGGTATCCCCCATCTTGTGCGGTGTAGATATCATCGAATTCCCACATGGTTTGGATCGTTGGAAGTTGAGAGAGATTCCATCTCCCAGGATAGAGCCGGTCTTTGCGTCTCAATTTGGCCTTGAGACTTCGTAGGAAATGTTGATGATACATCCAATTGGACGGACGTAGTAGTGCTTGCACGCATGTGGCAGGTTGAATATTGGGAGAGACGGCTGCGATGCCACGCAATGCAGAAGCGGCGCTACCGATTTCACCAGCTAATTTGAGTGTGAGATTACCTCCCATGGAATATCCGATGAGCCAGATCTGTTGACACTCATCTTGTTCGGTGATTTCATGGATAACGTGCTTATAATCCTGGCTTAAACCATTGTGATAGAGGGTTGGCGTGAGATGCTCCGAGTTTCCACAATTACGTTGATTGATACGAATGCAATTCCAGCCTTTCTCCCAGATTTTGTATGCCAAACCAATCATGTAATGAGATTCCGTACAACCTTCTAACCCATGAACAAGCAACATTGTGGGTTTGTGCTTGGCTTCAGGTTGCCAATGGCATTTGGTGAGCAGGCCGGTCTCCGGAGTTATCTGAAATATCCGTTGTTGAGTAGGCATGGCAGGAGGAGCGGCTCCGCGAGGCCACCAGCGAGGAACGAGGGTCATCCTGTGAGGGCCTTTTAAAAGAGGATGGGGATGAAATGGAGTGAGGTGCAAGTTGAAATCTTTATGCATTGGTTCGGACAGATCGAGAATATTGAGTATTGTCAGATGAACGGTGATGCCGGGGATGCCAAAAAAGAAACAAACAGCACAACAAGATCATTAACCATTGCTTCAAAGATCTAGGTGGAGTGGCGGTTCAACATTCTTTGTTGACAGGTTCTCCAGGAGTTCGGTACAGGAGCAATGAGGAACCTGTTGCGTTGAAAGAGAATTATTGATTTTGTATTACTTTGAGTCTTCAATTGTTAAAGAGGATGGTCTATGAGTCAATCAAAAAAGCCGAAGTCTTCTGGTAACCGAGAAGGTTTTTTGATTTTTATGGTAGTGGGTTGCGGCATTTTGGCGACTTTGTCGTTTAATTCGTTGACGAAGTCTGATGCCCCACAGGATGAACATGCAGTCACGAAGCAGGGTGCTCAATCCCAACGGGATGTACGAAAGAAAAAAGATAAGCTTGTCGCATTGCTCGATATCCCATTGTCCACTGGTAATGAACCTCTTGATAAATTATTTGTACAATCAGGGTGTGCGGTTTGTCATACTATTCCGGGTATTGCGCCGGCTAAAGGACGTCAGGGACCGAAGTTAGTATTAGGAACGAATGGGCCCAAACGATTGGCAGATTCCAATTATCAGGGAACAGCTGAGACTGTTCGGGAATATATTCAGGAATCCATTTTGAAACCAGGAATGTATGTTGTCCCTGGCTACTCGGATCGAGTGATGCCACGATGGTATGGAAAGCGGTTGAATGCGAAAGCCCTGGATCGTATTGCTACCTATTTGGAAGGATTGAAGGAGTGAACAGAGTACTCTGTTGCCATGCAATCGCTAACAACTCGTCTGGCCTTACGGCTGGAAATGGAATCCAAATAACAAGCCAATATTGAAATTATCGCTATCCCTTCGATTGTCAAAATCAAGATTTTGGAATGTAAAAATAAGCGTGCTAGCCAATGAAATCGTCCGGCTGATATGAAATGCTGCCGTGGCTCCAAACGGGAATATATAACTCGCATCTTGGTCGTCAGTTCGTCCTCGCTCATAATCTGCATACACAAATCCCAACCCACCAAAGGGCACAAGGGAAACGGCTCCGAGTGGAATGTGGTAGCGGGCGATGCCTGCAAAGGTAATTTGGGTTAAATCCCCACCTGGCGTGATTAAGAGTTGTGGCCCAATAGAAAATTCTGAATCTAAAAAATAATCACCTTGGAAGCTCATAGTGAACACGGTGTCATCTGCGGTATCCGTGAGAAAGCCTATGTCGGTGCCAAATCCCCAAGGATTTTCAGCTCTGGCTTGAAAAGTTCCCAGCATGAGGAACATAAAGAACGCGACAATCGCCAAGATCGTTTTGAGCCATTTATCGACCATTTGAAGTGTTTTCCTTTGCTTTCTCGTGGTCATCAGACAAATCATGAATGTTGCATAAGGGGAAGAATCGGATCAATGCAATCGAATGATTTTATCATTGTTGTAGGCAGAAGAAAGGTCTTTCGCTGAATCTTTCTCGTGGATACACCCATCCATTTGATTGATTCTCAGGCATCAACCACTTCTCTTGTTTCTGTATTAGCGATGTACGTAGAAGTTTTTTTATTGTCGATGCGTACGTTAATCTTTTAGTCCTACAGCTTCAGACGCAGACTCACCAGCACCTTTAAGGGCCTCTCCCGTATTTTCAAGAGTGTTGCTTACTGCTTCGCCTGCACCTTCAGCAGCCTCATTGATGGCCGTTCCCGTATTTTCTACGGCCTCATTGACCGACGCGGTTCCTTTTTCAATTGCTTGATCGATTTTTTTCCCTGCTTGCTCGGCCGTCCCGGTTTGTTGTTCACCACATCCTACGACGCCAACAATGAATGCACTCGCTAAGAACATGTGTAGGCCAAAAGCATGAATGTGTTTCATTGTCAAACCTCCGGTTAAAAGATGTAACGCGCCTATCCTAGAATATGGATAGTCAAAGAGGGGTATTATGGGAATGTTGGCCTAGAATGCTTTTTGTAGAAAATCAATTCTTGGGCCATGAACTATCATCATTGTAACGTAAATAAAAAAAAGAGCAATGGTACTCCATATAGCAGAACAAGATTGATAACGAGGAAGAAGACTCAAGAATCTTACACGCGAAGAGATGTTTCCGTCTTTTTGTCTTAACTTTTTCTTCGCTCGGTCGATAAGAATCAATACATTCTTTAAAAAAGCTCAATCAGGATCAACAATTTCAAGAAATTGAGGGTGCTATGGCAAAACCGGTTGGAAAGCTCAAAAAAATTAATTTAAATGAAGTTTGGGGCAATGAAGTCGATGGGTTTGCTTCGTGGCTGCAGCAAGAAGAAATTTTAGAGATGTTGGGGGAGTCCTTGGAGCTCACCTTGAAGATTGCTGGCGAAGAGATTCCTTTAGATACATTAGCTGGCGGTGTGTTGGCTAAAGATGTGACGCGAGGACATTATGTGATTGTCTTAGGGCATATGGATGAGATTAACCCAGAATCACTTGGGAAAATGATTATGTATGCTGCCGGCTTAGAGGCGAAGGCTATTATCTGTGTGGGACAAGAAATCACTGCTGCCATTCGACAGAGTTTGGATTGGCTGAACATGGTTTCACGTGATGACGTAAATTTTTATGCTACGGAATTGGAATTATGGAGGATTGATGATTCGGTGCCTGCCCCAAATTTCAACGTCGTGTGTCAGCCGAACATGTGGGCTCGGCAATTGAAAAACGGACAAGATGAAACTGAATCGACGAGTGAGGCTGTTCCCAAGGATATTCCGGAACCCAAGCCAAAAAAAGAAGAGCCTGTAAAGGCCGCAAAGGAAAAAGTGAGTGCGCCGCCGCCCCAAGGTAAAGGGGGGGGGGGCTCTAAAGATGGTGTCTCTGTTCGTCAGAACTTCGTCTATACGAAAACCTTCTCGTAAAAATCAGCAAGCCAAACTCAGGGTTGAGACTCAGACTATATGGAGCATCCAACACTCTCTCCCTGGGAGTGGTTTGAAAATTCCTGGAAATCTCATCTTCGAATTTCATGACCAATAAATGACGGTCTATTTCCATCCGAAAAGCGCTTTTTGCCAGAGAAGTTGTCTCCTTTCTTCTTTCTTGAAATGTCTAGTGCTAGGGTAGCCTTTCGCTCCTAAGCGGCGCTCCTTAGCGCACACGACTTGTTTCGCTTCTTCCTAGACAGCACCTGACGTATTCGGTATTCTGCATGCCCTTATTTATGGAAATGTTGAAAAAGCCCACTAGCGGCGTTCTCGCCATTTTGTCGTGTTCAGGTACTGACAGTACGCTCCGTGTGTCAAAATCGCTGTGGCCTTACTCAATTGGCTTTTTTGGCCATTCCCTGCAGCAACTGGTATTGAATGCTTCTAGAGCATCTATGGACTTTTTTGCGAGAAAGATCTAACGGGACCTTTATCTATGCCATCTTTAGACCACCATTCTCCAGTTGATTTTATTCGGGCAAAGATTCTTGCCGATCAAGAATCTCAACGATTCGGTCAACGTATACGTACACGATTTCCACCAGAACCGAATGGGCATTTGCACATTGGCCATGCCAAATCCATCTGTTTGAATTTTGGTATAGCCCAAGAATTTGGTGGCCGCTGTAATCTACGGTTAGACGATACTAATCCAACCAAAGAACATATGGGTTATGTACAGTCGATTCAAGACGATGTTCGATGGTTAGGATTTGATTGGGGAGAGCGGGTGTCTTATGCCTCGGACTACTTTGAATTGCTGTATGAGTTTGCGGAGAAGCTTATTCGAAAAGGTCAAGCGTATGTGGATAGCTTAACGGCTGAAGAAGTTCGAGAACATCGAGGGACTTTGACAGAAGCAGGAAAAGAAAGCCCTCATCGCCAGCGATCTCTTAAAGATAACCTCGATTTATTTTCCCGAATGCGGTCAGGGGAATTTGAGGAAGGGTCCTGTGTGTTACGTGCCAAGATCGATATGGCCTCGCCCAATATTAATTTGCGGGACCCCGCATTATATCGTATACGCAGAGGGACTCACTATCGTACAGGAGATGCGTGGTGTATTTACCCGACGTATGATTTTGCTCACCCGCTCTCTGATGCTTTAGAGGGTATTACGCATTCCTTATGTACCTTGGAGTTTGAAGACCATCGTCCTTTATATGATTGGGTACTTCGCGAATGTGAGGTTTCCTGTCATTCACAGCAAATTGAGTTTGCTCGCTTAAATCTTGCCCATACTGTTCTGAGTAAGAGAAAACTTCTTCAATTGGTGGAAGAGGGGGCGGTCCAGGGATGGGACGATCCTCGAATGCCCACCATTAAGGGCCTTCGACGTCGTGGGTACACTCCCGAAGCCATTCGGAATTTTTGTGAACGAGTTGGCGTGGCAAAGCGGGATAGTGTGATAGAGATGGCCCTGTTAGAGCATGCGATTCGAGAAGATTTGAATCGTTCTGCCCCTCGGGTCATGGCAGTACTGCAACCCTTGAAAGTGATCATTGAAAATTATCCTGCGGGACAGGTCGAGGAAGTTGAGGCGGTGAATAATCCTGAAGATGTGAGTCAGGGGACTCGACAGCTTTCGTTTACACGAGAGATCTATATTGAAGCCACTGATTTTTTGGAAAATCCACCCAAAAAGTTTTTTCGATTGTCCCCTGGTCAGGAAGTTCGTCTTCGGTATGCCTATATCATTCGGTGCGTCGAGGTCGTAAAAGATGAACGAACAGGAGAGATTACGGCTATACGATGTACATTTGATCCAGATTCTAAACGCGGAGGTACGCAAGCTGGACGAAAAGTCAAAGGAACGATCCATTGGGTTTCTGCTCATCATGCTCTGCCAGCTGAAGTTCGATTGTATGAGTCCTTATTCACTGGCTCATCTGACGGCGCTGATCGGCAATTACCTGATGCTCAGCCTCTGCTTAATCCCTGTTCGTTACAAGTTCTGTCAACATGTTGGACTGAGCTTAGTTTAAAGCAAGCGACAATTGGTAGTCGGTTTCAGTTTGAACGACAGGGGTATTTCTGCTTGGACCCTGATTCGAATGATCAGAAGCTGGTGTTTAATCGAACGGTTCCTCTTCGTGATTCTTGGGCGAAAGTTCAGAAGACATAAGCAGCTCTTTGCGACTTTTCCTTCTGTACTAGAATTTCAACACATTCATTCCAGGAATTCTAAGCCTGGACAATTTTCTGATGAAAATCTGAGCTTTCCCTTGATTTTCATTTAACAATCTTCTTCATGACCATGGCCTTTGGATTGACCTCTTCTCTCAATTGTCCGTTCTTTTTCTCTCATCCTTGTCTCTGAATAGCGATTTTTTCTCCTTCCAATTGTGATGAGTCGCTCATTCAGTTTATACCTAGGCGTAATCAATGATATGAAATGGTCTTCTTGGATGTGTAAAATTTACATATGCAGTCATATTCCTGAGACTTGAGAAAGTCTGTTTGGGGTTTTAAGTAAAGACTTGTCAGATTCCTGCCGATACATTATAGAGATGGCAGGAATGAAGAGCCGCTTCGTTGGGGGATCTTCCACATGTTAGGGAAAGTCTGTTTTGTCTTAGCCATGGTTTTTTTAGCCTGTTTCGTGGCTGTGCTTTCCTGGTTTGGTTGGGTGCACGGCATATCCTGGGCACAGCGAAGAACCAGATTTCCTTCTCACATGTAAGTCCTTGTTCTTCCGGTTTTGTCGTCCCTGCCTGCTTGATCTGTTAAATCCTTAGCTGTTTTGTCGCTAGAGTAATTTTTGTCTTGCTGCGTCTTCTAGGCGGTTGGTTGTCTGGAAGATCTGAATATTTGGGAAAGATCTCGGTGCTTTTAGATTTCCTGATGGTTCCAGTGAGAATTTTTTTGTTGTGATAGAAAGAAGAGATGGTGCGCCATGCATGGAAACGGTCGTCCTGAAAAAGACATGAAAGGTCAACAAGTCCAGACAGAGACCGAGCCCAATTGGGCTGAGGAGGAAACGTATCCACGAGCAGAAAGTCTGAATGATACGTTTTGGCGATGGGAGTTTCTTCGTCGTCGTGCCGATTATCGACAAGATTGGGAAAAGTATTATCAGTCGACGTATGAATATGACGTCGCATGTGCGAACGATCCTAACTATCCCACACGTTATCGAAAAAAAGTTTTCCCTCCAGATCATCCGGCTTTTAAAGCCCGTATGCCAAATTCTTTAGAAAAATATCATTTGAGTGGACTTTCAAACCCTGCCATCTCGAAACCCTGGATGTTGTCGTTTGATTCCAATTATGGGCGAATTTACTTCGGTCAGGGGCCAGATTGGTTAGGTGGAGGTGAAGAAATTAATTTGTGTTTATCTGAATGGCGTGTCGCTGCAGTGTTTGATCTCAAAAAACCCCTCTCTCCACAATTTGATAAGGTGCAAGCCGATCTATTGGAATGGCAAGAACATCAAGTTGGCCGGAACCTTGAGCGGAGAAAATCTCGAGATGAATGGCCCTTGTACTTGCGTGTGCTTGATGGAGTTGAGGCTGGCATTCCATTTCGAGAGATTGGCGGCCGACTTTTAGATATCCAAGACGATGATGTCGCTGAAGCTCGCATTGCCCAACTATATAAACAAGCCTGTCAAATTAGTCTCCATTTTCCTTTGTAGGGTGAAAATGCAAGCGCGTATTTCTGAAATACATCAGTCATTGAATGACAAGGTCTTATCCGGTGATCTGATGTCCACATGTCGTGAACGAAAAGCAGGGAACAAACATGAGTAAATTAATCGACGCGTTAAATCGACTGCAGTCTTTGAAAGATGAAAACCCGCTTAATCTGACGAATTCTTTAGATCTGGAGGCAAAGGTAGAAGATGTACCATGTGTTTCCACTGCTGCGGCCAACTCGACTGTTGTCACGAAGAAGTCGTCTCCAAGGAAACCTAAAGGAAAAGAGATGCCATTGTTTAATATGGCGAGCCGAGATTGGCTGGGTGTGCTTCAACAAGAATATTTACAAAGCTTTGTACGAGAAGGTGGTGGAGCCATCAAAGTTGCAGTTTTTCCAGATCAGGATTCCCTTGCAAATTGCCAGCAGGCGTTAAATGGTATGGCCGATACTGAAGGCTACATTTTCGCCAAAGTCGATGCTCGGTACACCAAAGTGCATTTGGTTGAGCGGTTGTTCCACAAGGTGGCGAAGCATGTGGATTGGGACGATTTAGCTTATCGTTTTGTGCTTCGTTTGTTAGAGGAGCATGGGTACCAAATTCCTGTAAATCGACATGAATTTTCCTTGCGGCAAGTTGCCGCGTTGAACGAGCGGAAAGAGCCCATGTTGCGCAGGGATGTCCAAACGTGGCTGGAAAAATCTATTGAAGGTGATTCTGGCCTTTGTCGGGAATTCCGCATGGCAATGATCTGTTTATGTTTGGCACAGTTTGAGGCCGGTGGTGCTGATCAGGTTTTAGCTAATTCCGTCAAGGAATGGCTCCGTGGCGACCTTCGTCTTATCTCTGGGGTGAAGAAGGCCATGATCTATCAAAAGGTGGCTCGTCACAATGCGCGGCATATGTTGACCTCCTTAACTCGGTGGTTGCGATTAACCGGAAGAGGTGGACTGATTTTATCTCTTGATATCTCCCGGTATTTTGGTAAACGCGAGCAATCTCCAACAGATGGTTCATTGTCGTTTACTCCTTCGGCTACCATGGATTTATTTGAATTGCTCCGCCAGTTTTTGGATACTTCTGATGAAATTGAAGGTCTATTGATGACGGTATTAGCTCCTCAAGAATTTTTGACGGATACCCGTCGAGGAGTTGACCGGTACGAAGCGTTGAAGCTGCGAGTCTGGGATGATATACGTCCGAAGCATCGACAGAACCCCTTGGCTTCTTTGGTGCGTATTCAAGGTCAAGAACCAGGTCAGAATGGATCAACGCAACTCGCCCCGCCCACGCTTCAAGGGCATGGCACTGTTCCCGATGTCGAAGCTCGGCGTGCGGTTGAAGGTCTGAGAGCAGGTGTACCGAATAAACAGGTTGTGACGGCATTGGGTTGCATGCAGCCAGAGGTCGAAGGACGGTTTCGTCGGCTCTTGGAGGCCACACAACAAAATATCACGACGGGGCCTTGCCCTCGTGGGATGGTTCTTGAAGGTGAGTTTGGTAGTGGTAAATCTCATGTACTCGAATATTTACAGCATTTGGCTCTTGACGAGAATTTTATCTGTAGTCGTATCGTGATCAGTAAGGAAACGCCGCTGTATCATCCTGTTCGCCTCTTTTATTCGGCTATTGAGTCGGCCATCGTTCCCAATAAACAGGGAGAAGTATTTGCAGAAATTGCCGGCGAATGTGATGTGTGGACGCCTCGCTATAAAGAATTAGTGGCATGGGCAAATAATCCAGATAATCAAATCGATTCTCGGTTTGCGGCGACATTATTGCTAAACGAACGGATGAGTTCAGATATGGAATTAAGCTATCGAATGGCTCGGTATTGGACTGGTGATCCAATAGGGGTCGGAGATTTAAAAAAATATCTACAGGAAGCTGGCTTTGGGGGTCAATATACGTTTGGACGAGTGTCAGCAACCGATCTTGCTCTTCAACGGTTTCAATTTGCAGCCCGTTTGATGCAGGCTGCTGGTTATGCTGGGTGGATATTATTAATTGATGAAGCTGAACTGATAGGGCGCTATTCAGTGAATCAACGAGCCAAGTCCTATGCGGAAGTCGCACGATTGATGAATATGGATGATGGTCAAATGTTGCCAGGTCTTGGAACGGTGCTTGCTTTAACGAATGATTTTCGTGAAGAAATTTTAGAGAAAAAAGGCGATAGTGTGAAAATGTTGGCGAAGCTTCGAAATAAAGACACCGATAAGGATCGAGTCTTGGCAGATAAAGCTGAGAAAGGGATGCAACTGCTTAAATCTCAGGGAATGCCATTAGGCCAGCCTTCGTCAGACACCATTCAGGAAATTCATCAGGTCATTCGTGGCCTCCACCTCAAGGGGCATGGATGGCGTATGTGGGATGATGCTTCAGAGAATCCAGCCATTATTATCCCCGAAACTAGTATGCGGAAATATGTGAAGAGTTGGGTGACGGAATGGGATTTCCTGCGCTTGTATCCTGGGGAAGAATGTGAAATTGAAGTGTCTTCGTGGAAGCCTTCCTATGAAGAAACGCAAGATGTTTCGGAAACACCAACGGCTGAATCCTGTCATTCTGTGCAGGATCCAGTTATCCACGAAGTGTCTTCGACGACTCCCGAAGAAAAAGCGGCACTAGTGGCTGTCGGCAGTTCAACGGCATCAGAATCTTCAAGCACTCCTACCTCCTAACTAATACTGAGTGGTGGCAAAAGCCATCTCTGTGTTAGTGTGGAGTGATGCGCTAGCCACCAATGTTTTTCGTGAGAGAGAAATTCTGGCCTATTCTTTGAGGCGTCTCC
The DNA here is from genome assembly GCA_937139405.1 of uncultured Nitrospirota bacterium. Classification (GTDB taxonomy): domain Bacteria; phylum Nitrospirota; class Nitrospiria; order Nitrospirales; family UBA8639; genus Nitrospira_E. Next base: position 258,340 of record CAKZPV010000032.1, on the reverse strand, counting down.
TCAATCTTAAGCCTATTCATTCCTGATCAGTTCCTCTTGAATGTCATGTGCTTCTTCGTGGGTTTCACAATATAGATTTCACTAGACGTGCCACATTCTGGTCCTTCTCCTTTAGCTCTAATTTTTCGCACGTGGTGGCCCTTAGCCGGCAGTTGGTTGCTCATGGGAGTGGAACTGTTACTCGTGGCCGCAACAGTGTCTCGCTTAGCTAACCCAGAAATTCATTTAGCTGCCTATGGTGGAGTGGTTTTTCCGCTCTCTCTATTGATTGAAGCGCCGATTATTATGTTCTTGGTGGCTTCTACGGCCTTATGCAAAGACTGGCCTGCCTATCGTCTCATGCGAAATTTTATTCTGACGTTAGGAGGGTGCCTCACCCTGCTTCATGTGGTTCTAGCTTTTACACCTTTGTATAGCGTGGTCATTGAAACATTATTAGGCGCGCCAGAGAGTATTTGGGAGCCAGCCAGAATGGGTTTACAAATGATGACGCCATGGACCATGGCGATTGCTGTGAGGAGGTTCTGGCAGGGCTTGATTATTCGTGGAGGGAAAACACGCTTGGTGGGCGTGGGAACCTTAATTCGATTAGCTGTGAGTGCATCAGTGTTGCTAGTTGGCTTGCTCATGGTAAGCATTTCCGGAGTAATTGTGGCCACAGCAGCATTGTCAGCCGGCGTGATCGCTGAAGCGGGCTTTATGTTCTGGTGTGTTCGCCCACTTGTACGAGGTTTACAACAAAACCATCCTGTTGCAGAGCATCCACTGACGCTTCAACGCTTGAGTAGATTTTATTGGCCATTAGCCCTCACACCTCTGATCACGTTAGCCACAATTTCTATTGGAAGTGCCGCAATCAGTCGTATGCCACGAGCGTTGGATTCCTTAGCAGTATGGCCAGTATTGGGTGGACTCACATTTATGTTTCGAAGTGTCGGAATTGCAGTCCAGGAAGTGGTGGTGACGTTTTCTGATCGATCAGAATTTTTTCGTCCTTTGAAGCAATTTGTGTGGTTGGTTTCTCTTGGTGCGAGCGGGACTTTGGTGTTGATCGCAGCGACTCCGCTTTCCGTCATATGGTTTGAGTCGGTTGCCGCTTTAAGTTCGGAGCTTGCTGCTCTTGCCAGTACTGCTCTCTGGATGGCTGTAATCTTGCCGGCACTGAGTCCATGGGAAAGTTACTTCCAAGGAGAACTGGTCTATCGAGGGGCAACAACTTACGTCACACAGGCCGTGAGTTTGTATTTGCTAGGCAGTTCATCCCTGTTATTCCTAGGAGTTGTATATGGTCAAATTACTGGTTTGTATGTGGGCGTCGCTGCGACGCTGACTGGGATCAGTGTGCAAATGTGGTGGCTTCGGAAGCATAGTCACAACATGGGAAGGATGACGGTTTCTCGGATAAAGGGATCTTCTGGGATATCTGGATAATGTGTGGATCGACTCATATCATTACGAAATTTTTTCTTCATTTATTTCTACCAATTCCATGATATTTTGAATGAAATTACATACAATGTGCATGCATTTTCATGCATAACGGGAGCGATGTATAAAACACACACATCGCTTAAATATATGAATTATTTAGAGAAAATTGTTTGACTGTCGATTGAATGATAAAGGAACATTCTTTGCTTTTATTGACTTATAGTATGAGTAAAATTTTGATCATTGAGGATGACGTGCAGGTTCGGGATTCTGTCTCGCTGTCCTTAGAATCAGTTGGATATGAGGTGATGGAAGCGGCAACTTGTCAAGAAGGCCTTCAAAGTCATAAGCAATTTGGTGCCTCTGTGATTATTTCTGATGTGGTGTCCTTAGAGCATGAAGGTGGAGCACTTCTTCGTCAGATATGTCAGCAGTCTTCTGATCTCCCACTTATCACGCTCATGGGGACTTTGTCTGATGATAATGCACCATCATGTTCTCATCCTGATATGTCCTTGTCTGCTCACACCTTACAAAAGCCCTTTACGCTCGACGAACTTCTCGCGACCGTTCAAAGTGCCTTAACTCCTTAAGGCTTCTCGGTACTTTTCACCATCCTGCTCGAATACAACATTCCTGACTCGTTTTGTTTTCGATTTATCGAGAACAGGGTTCTAGAACTATTTTCGATGTGACCTGGACTCTAGAGGCTAGTCGCTAGGAGGTTCAAAGTGGCCTGGTGGACGTGAACCCCATGGGAGAGTTGTTGCACGGATTTGCTTGGCGAGGCTCTGGAGATTGACTTGGGCGGCACGAATCAACTTTGGGTCTCCATGATGAACGAGATTGGTTAATAAGATAAATAGTTCCGGATGTTCGTGGCGGACTTGAATCATGCGTTCAAAAATGGGGTCCATTGAATGATCATTCGGAAGTTCAGGCTCGTCTTCATCGGCATCATTCCATAGACGTTGAATCACAGCAGGATCATGATGAAGCCAAGAGGTAGGAATATGCAGCTGTTTGGCTATCGTATCCATTAGCGAGAGGGAGGGGTCCATGCTCCCATTGTTTACGGATTCTAGATTTTTAAGCTCGATGTCTGTTTGATTGGATAATTGAGCTAGCGTGAATTGCCGATACTGGCACCATTGCAGAAGATACAGTTCGTTCGACATTGGCCGATCATAGCCAACCGGATTGAGTAAGTCTACCGCCTACTTATTCGTACGCAAGTCACTTTGGACTTAACAGTTTTGGATTAGGTAAAGTGCAGCAATGGGGGGCATTTAGCATACAGCCTTTCGTTTCAATAAACGCGGACTCTCAAGTGGTATCAGTTTACGAATGATGAAAATGCTTTCATTTTCATTGAATAATCGAAGAAGAACATAGGTGATGACACATTCTCCAATTTCCTATTCATATTGGATGTGGCCAAGTCCGGTTGGACAATTATTATTGATTGGAACTGGTCGTGGGCTTCATGGACTGAATTTTCAGGATGGGGCTCATCCTCTGGTAATAGATGAGACTTGGAAGAAGCAACGAAGTCCATTTAAGGACGTGATTAAACAATTGGAAGAATATTTTTCAGGTCGATTGCAGAACTTTACGATTCCTTTAGCATTGGAAGGGACACCTTTTCAACTGGCCGTTTGGCGTGCTCTGAAAGCCATTCCTTATGGCGTGACGACTTCGTATGGGACGATCGCTAAAAAAATTGGGAATCCAAATGCATCACGTGCCGTTGGAGCGGCTAATGGACAAAACCCCGTTTCCATTATTGTGCCCTGTCATCGTGTTATTGGGCACAGTGGACAGCTCGTCGGCTATGGGGGAGGGTTGCCAATTAAAGAAGCTCTACTCGATTTAGAGCATGGTTTTACCAAGCCTTGTTAGTACAAAGATCTAGTATTGAACAGACTGCTCAGGATCTTCCTCTTTTGTAGAGACTAGCCATTGGAGGAGATAGAAGATGAATCTGGGTGTCTGGGAATTGCGCCAAAATGTGTCTGCAAGTTTGTGTGGTGTCTGTCGTGAACATAACGATGCAAAGCATCTTTGATTACTGGAAAAGCCAATTGGTCCCAAGGTATTGCCTCGACCGGCATTAATTGAACGTCTAGGCTTTCTTCCCCTGGTCCATATTCTAGGTCTTGCAAGCGCGCACGAAAGACGACATAGACTTGACTGACATGAGGTAAACTGAACAAAGCATAGAGCGTTTGAATCTCAACTCTAGCATTGGCTTCTTCTAGAGTTTCCCGCGCTGCAGCTTCTTCGGTACTTTCTCCTAATTCCATAAATCCCGCCGGAAATGTCCAGAAGCCAAGACGGGGTTCAATGGCCCGTCGACATAATAGAACTTGTCCTTCCCATTCTGGTATACAGCCCGCCACAATTTTAGGGTTTTGGTAGTGAATGGTTTGGCAGGCTGGGCAAACAGCACGCAAGAGTGTTTCCCCTACAGGAATTTTTTGCTCGACCGTATTTCCGCATTCACTGCAAAAATTGATAGATGGGGTCATGACATATCAGGCGTAATAAAGAAGGACATGCTTACTGCTGTTCTTTCCGTATGATACCTGGAATGGTTCTAATTTCAAATCAATTGAAGCCTGATTACATCAAAGAAATCCAGAGGTGTCTGGGCTTCTTTGTCAGGGAGTTTGTGATTGTGATTTGGCGTAATCCTTTGTTAGAGTCCTACGCGACTTTTCCTGTTCAATGAACCCCATTCCTCCACATCTGAGTTAGTAAAAGGACTATTCTTCATGAGTGTGAATGATAAACAAGTGATTTTTTCTTTGATAGGAGTGGGAAGAATACACCCACCCAAGAAACATGTCCTGAAAGATATTTACCTCTCGTTTTATTATGGTGCAAAAATCGGCGTGTTGGGGTTAAATGGTTCTGGAAAGAGCACGCTTCTTCGAATTATTGGTGGGGTGGATACAGACTATGTTGGGGAAATAACTTTTTCAAAAGGGTATTCTGTCGGTCTGTTTGAACAAGAACCTCATTTGGAACCAGGGAAGACAGTGAAAGAAGTGGTCGAAGAAGGCCGATCAGATGTCGTGCAATTACTGCGGGATTATGAAAATATTAGTCAACGATTTGGCGAGGATCTGAGTCCAGATGACATGGAGGCCTTGATCGAACGGCAAGGAAAGCTGCAGGAGCAGATTGAAGCTGTGAATGGCTGGGAATTAGAACATCAACTGGACGTCGCGATGGAAGCCTTACGGTGTCCACCTCGAGATGCCATTGTGGATGATCTCTCAGGAGGCGAACGTCGGCGAGTGGCTCTCTGTCGGTTGCTTATTCAAGAGCCAGATATTTTATTGTTGGATGAGCCGACAAACCATTTGGATGCGGAAACAGTGCAATGGTTGGAACAGCATCTTCAACAGTATAAGGGTACGGTGATTGCCGTGACCCATGATCGGTATTTTTTAGACAATGTGGCTGGTTGGATTTTGGAGCTTGATCGTGGTCAGGGGATGCCTTTTCAAGGAAATTATTCTTCTTGGCTAGAACAAAAGAAGGATCGTCTCGCCAAAGAAGAAAAATCTGAGTCTAAACGTCAAAAGACATTGGAACGAGAATTAGATTGGATTCGGATGTCCCCCAAAGGTCGTCAAGCTAAAGGCAAAGCCCGTATGACACGGTATGAGCAGTTAGTGGGAGAGGAGCAGACACAGCAGGCGGATGATTTAGAGATTTATATCCCGTCGGGTCCTCGGTTGGGGGATGTGGTGGTGGAAGTTGAGAACCTTGCAAAAAGCTATGGTGAAAACCTGCTGTTTGAAAATTTGTCGTTTTCCCTGCCGAAGGGCGGGATTATTGGAGTGATTGGGCCGAACGGGGCGGGCAAGTCTACATTGTTTAAAATGATTGCTGGTCAGGTGACCTCAGATTCGGGTTCGTTGATTCTTGGAGATACGGTCAAGCTTGGGTATGTTGATCAGAATCGATTGCTCAATGATTCGTTGAACGTGTGGGAATGTATTTCTGATGGACAAGAAACGGTTATGCTAGGGAAAGTCGAGGTCAATTCTCGAGGGTATGTTTCCCGGTTTAATTTTTCGGGATCGGATCAGCAAAAAAAGGTCAAAGATTTATCGGGCGGGGAACGAAATCGTGTACATCTCGCTCGGATGCTGAAAGAGGGTGGAAATGTCTTGTTGCTGGATGAGCCGACCAACGACCTCGATGTGAATACGTTGCGGGCTCTTGAGGAAGGTTTAGAGCATTTTGGCGGCTGTGCGGTCGTAAGTAGTCATGATCGATGGTTTTTGGATCGCATTGCCACCCATATTTTAGCCTTTGAAGGCAATAGCCAAGTGGTCTGGTTTGAAGGGAATTATACAGAATATGAAGCTCAGCGAAGAAAACGATTAGGAAAAGCTGCGGAGCGTCCACAACACATTCGCTATCGCAAATTAACAAAATCATAGTGCGATCTTATGAGTATCGAGCCTACGCCCTCTGGTCCAACGAACTCTCCTTCTCAGGGACAAGAGTCGTACAAATCTGCATCAGTGATGATCGCACGGATCGTAGGAATTCTATGTGTGGCCGGAGGGTTTATCCTAGGTATTCAAGGTCTGGAGCAACCGGATTCTCCCTTGCTCCCTACGGCGCTGGGTATGATTGTCGTCGGGGTGATTGCTCAAGTATTTGCATTAGGGAGATCGTGGTATCTTTATTCTCAACGGAACTCATAAGCCTGTGTTATTTTGAGTGGTAATGTTGAAGAGCGATTTATGAAATATTCCTTTTCCCTCCTTGCTATAGGGCTCAGTTGTCTCATGATGAGTTGTGCGCCATGGCGTGATAGCTATTTCGATAGTGGGGTTGGCGAATTGACTCAGCCAGATGTGAGAGGCAAGTTGGGAAAGCCTCATATTGTGGACGATCCCTTACTGTCCGACGAAACGAAGTGGATGTATCGATATGTCTTGACGGAAGGTGACTTAGATCCTTGGGGGATCAAAACGTTTGGAAAAGAGGCAGGAAGTGTCTTGAGTGGGCCTGAGGGAATCTTGCGGGAAAAAGTTTATTGTTATGTGTATGCGTTGACTTTTGATAAGGAAGAGGTGCTTCGTCATTGGAAACGGGATTTATGTGAAGTTCCCACTCCTTCGAATCCTTTTGAACAAGAAATTTCCGGATAGATGAGACTTCCATGGAATCAAGAACATCAAGGTAGGCATACAGGATTTCCTTTCTCAGGTGGTTTGTTTTAACGGGACATTCTATGGGTGTTTTTAAAAGTGGTGCATTTCTTCAACAATGTTTTTCAGTGCACCCCCTCACCCTCAATTTGAAACTGGTGACTCCACCTGAGTTGGTGGGGATTGTTTGCACTAATTGTCGTATGAAGCATCGGGTAACTGTTCGACAGGTCACACCGCAGGAATCAGATGAAGCAAAAATGCATGACGATGGGATGCAGTCTTTTCAGCAATGTTCACAGACGCATCCAGAAGATGTACGAATTTCATTGGTAGATGTGGTCAATAACTCGGTGGAATTCCGGTGTCGTCCTTGCCGGCGGACCTATCTCCTTGATGTTGGCATGATTGAAACGCATCAGTCATAACGGTTTGGCGTCAAATTCTTGAGTATGAAAAATAGTGAGCTGTGAGTAATCAGATGGGATAGTTGAAGGGGCCACACCACGGGAAACCGGGTGCGGCCCTTCACGGCAAAGAGAATGCCTCAACGATTTGGCTGAGGCGTATACCGTAGGTATGGTTTCACCACTCGGTGTCCTTTTGGGAAAAGATTTGGGATGTCAGCATCTGTAACGGCTGGAGTGATAATGCAATCTTCACCATCTTTCCAGTTTGCTGGTGTCGCCACTTTGAATTTTGCCGTGAGTTGCAGGGAGTCAACTACACGCAAGATTTCTTGAAAATTTCGGCCTGCTGATGCTGGATAGGTCAACATCATCTTAACTTTTTTGTCTGGCCCAATGACAAAGACGGAACGGACGGTCATGTTATCCAATGCATTGGGGTGAATCATGTCATATAGGTTAGCAACAGTCTTTTCAGGGTCGGCGATAATTGGGTAGCTGACCGTACAACCCTGGGTCTCATTGATATCGTTGACCCAACTTTTGTGTGAGTCAAGACCATCCACACTAACGGCTAAGACTTTCACGTTGCGTTTCTTGAAATCCTCGGTAATCTTGGCCATGGCACCAAGTTCGGTTGTACAAACAGGAGTAAAATCTTTGGGGTGTGAAAAGAGGATGCCCCATCCATCACCTAGCCATTCATGGAAATTCACGCTGCCTTGTGTGGTTTCTGCAGTAAAATTCGGTGCTTCATCTCCAAGTCGTAATGCCATAATGCCCCTCTTTTCTGTTATGAATGCAATGGATAAGATGTCTCTGGGTTATGCAACCCATTGAGAATGATTGCTGATGTGCATTTTTATTCCTAAGCTCATTCAACAATAAAGAAGTCTAAGGCAGTTTCCGTAGGATGGTCAATATAAGAAAAAGATGTAGTAGGGAGCGAGTCGAAGTGACTGGATTGTCGATCACTCAAATTTCGATATTCACAACGGAAAGGGACGGTACGTTATGACAGAATCTGCATTGCAAGTCGCGGTGATTATGGGGAGCAAATCTGACTGGGATACGATGCGGTTAACCAGTGAGACATTAGCCAAACTTGATATTGTACATGAATGCAAGGTGCTATCGGCTCACCGAGCTCCGGATGCTCTTGTTGACTATATCGCCCAGGCTGAAACTCGCGGCGTTCAGATATTCATCGCAGGTGCTGGAGGTGCGGCACATTTAGGAGGGGTGATTGCTGCAAAAACCCAATTGCCGGTCTTGGGGGTCCCTATGCAATCGAAGGCTTTGCAAGGACTTGATTCACTATTGTCGATTGTCCAAATGCCCAAAGGGATTCCGGTGGCTTCTTTGGCAATCGGAAGTGCCGGTGCAGTCAATGCGGCGTTGCTTGCAGCTGCCATCTTGGCTCTAGCCGATACAGACCTATCTCAGCGGCTGCGGGCCTATCGTGAAGAGCAGACTCGTGCCGTATTAGCCGACCAGCTTTGAGGCTGTAAAACGTGAGGTCGCAAAAGTGAAAAGGTGGGAATAAAAAGTTCATGAAAATAGTGAGCGATCGTTTCGATTTTGTTCTCCATACTTACGCATTCCTCACTTTTCAGGCTCTGGTCTCCTACTGTATCAGCTCAAAACGTGAGACTGATTTGCCGTTTATCTCGATTTTCTCACAAAACATGTTCAAGGGTCTGACCCATAGACCACATTCACCATACAAGGCTTGGTATACAACCAAGTCTTCTTCGGTTTCTGAGTGCTTGGCGACGCCAATGACCTGATAGGTCTTGCCTTTGTAGTGACGATAGGTACCTACTGGAATCATGAAATTCTCCATTTACTAAATAATTTTTTGACAACACCTGCCTATTAAGATTTCTTAATCTGTGGGATTATTGTCGATGCTGTTGGCGATAAGCATGCAGGGCTATGCTGCTAGCAACAGTAGCATTTAACGGGATAGATGAATGAATTTGAGTGATGCTGAATCGTTGAGGAAAATCATATGAGGGAATCCCTACCCCTTCTTCGCCCATAAGCAGGCGGACATGTTGTGGCCATGACTCGGTTGCGACATTCGCACCTTTCATATCCAACGCGCTAATCCATTTCAAGACTTCAGAGTTAGACAACTCTGTAATTGAACAGCCTTGATTGAGTGACTGGGCGAAAACTGCACCACTACTTGCTCGAATGACTTTCGGGTGAAAGGGATGTACTGCTTCGCGAAGAAGAATGACGGTGCGTGCGCCAAATGCCCGACAAGAACGAAGAAGGGCACCTAAGTTTCCGGGGTCACCAATAGGACAGAGGATTTCAAGGCCTCGGGGAGGTTGAGTCAAATCAAAGTGGGGTATTGAGGGGGTTGTGCAGACAAATAGTGGTTCTTTGGTGCCAAACACATCTAATGCGTGATAGAGCTCATTGGAGAGGACAAAGTTGACTCCCAAAACAGAAAGACTTTCTCTCATTTCGTGGGATTGCGGAATTAAGATTTCGCAAATAGATGTTTCTAGTATTTGAGTGATTTCATTCTGAAGTTTTGTCCCGGCTACGAGACATTGCTGGTGAGTTCTGACTCCTTGAGTCTCAAGTAACGAGGTCCAACGTTTAAACTGAGGGTTTTGACGACTGGAAATAAGCCGAGGTTGGACCATAGATATCTAATGTTTGGAATAATTACTAGGGGATGAGGGTAAGCGTTAAGTTGGTCACACAAGTAATGGATGCGATGAATGTTAGTCGTCATCATAGCAAATATCGTTCAAGAGACCTACAAGAATAGCCGATAACTGAATTAAACAGATCATCCTACACCCTCCCTTCAGCGGAGAATGTTCGTGTACCAAAAAACCTGCAGTTTATATTAGTCAGTTGTCAGTCAGTTTGCGTTAGAGGAGGAATCGATGTTTGGATCTTGGTCAAAGGGAAAAGCTGATCTGAAAGGTCAGGAAGTGATGAGTGATCCTAAGGCAAGTGAGTTGAATGAACCTGTTGTAGCAGATGATCATGATCAAGCCTTAGAACCATTGGCCAGGGTGTTGCGTAGTATGGGAAGACATGCCTTTGATTTGGAGGAGCTTTCTGAAGAAGATATTAATAAAGAATTTGAGCGGTGGGCCATGCACGTGTTGGTCGGTAACTCAATCCGTGAGGAGGGTTCGGATATTGCTGAGGAAGATTTTCGGCGCGATTGGGGAGGCCTTACCACATTTGTGAATAAGCATCGCCAACATGAAAAACTGTATGTTAATCGTAACCTGCAAGATGTGCGAAACGTGCTATGGGAATTCACTAACACTGTCGGGCGGGCGATTGTCGAAGACCAAGAAACGGATCAGCAAGTGGAGGATTATATCGGACAGTTGAGAGTGGCCACCGAAGGTGGTTCATTCAGCGAAGTGAAGCAGGCTCTATTGGCCGTTGTTCAGGGAATGAATACGGTTGTCGATGAACGAAAAAAGCGGCAACAGCAGAGGATTAAGCGGCTTGGTGAGAAGTTGCGGTCAGTTGAAAAAGAACTAGGAACGGTCCGAAAAGAAATGGAATTAGATCCTTTGACACGGCTCTATAATCGTGGAGCGTTAGATCTACAGCTAGAACGCACCGTTAGCCTCAGTTTCTTTTCAGAAACGCCGGCTTGTGTCTTTATGGTGGATATTGATCACTTTAAGCAGATCAATGATACACACGGTCATCCCGCTGGAGACGCCGTGATTCAGCAGTTAGCCGATCGTCTAGTCTCTACGTTTCCGCGAAAGACAGATTTTGTTGCCCGATACGGGGGGGAAGAATTCTGTGTACTACTTCCTGGTGCGAACTATGAATTGTGCCAGCGCTTAGGGGAGCGGTTATTAGAAGCGGTACATCACGAACCGTTTTGCTATCAAGAGATCAGTATTCCGGCAACGGTATCAATTGGTGTGGCTGAATTACAGTCTGGAGAAACTGTGGCCACATGGTTGGGACGAGCTGATCGAGCGTTGTATCGGGCGAAAGAGGGGGGGCGGAATCAATTATGCATCGCGTTGGAAATGGTAGATGCTTCCTAAGAGAAGGGAACCCTGGAACCTTATTGCCTGAGAGATTCGTGTAACTGCTAGTTGGCTTGCGGTTGGGGTGTCGGTGTGAGCTGTTTAAGTGCTAAGCGATGGATATGAGTGATCTCTTCAAAGCTACCCAATTTTGTATGAAAAAAGCTCGCGATTTGAGGAATACCTGCCATAATATGATCTAAAATTGGTCCCCAATCATCTGGTTGAATGGTCAAACGCCCTTGGCTTTTTTCACGCACCAGATCAATGGCTGTTTCGGTCTGGGGAGTCATCCAAATATCAGCGACAAAGCTGGACAGCGCCACGACATCCACGAGTGCTTGAAAATCTGAAGGTGTTTCAAATAATTCTGAGGTATGGCTATAGAGAATGGCTAGCTGAAATTCTTCCGGTAGTTCCCATTGTTGGGCAAGCCAGGCGCCGACTTGCGAATGGTCAACTCCGAGATGTTCCAACTCAAGTTCATATTGCTCGACATGGCTTACAACAACATGTCCGTGTAACTGCATAAGTTCATCAGAGGCCACTTCATTTAAAGCTAAGATCCCGATATCTTGTAGGAGCGCAGAAAGGAACATGAGTTCAGTGTCAGGGTGGTCTAAGTGTTGTCCAATGGCTCGAGCGGCCATACTGGCAAAGATAGATCGCCGCCAAAACTGTACATGATTGATGGCTGATGTGGATGTGTCTTTGACATCTTTAATAAGACGATAAAAGCAGAATGAGAGTGCCAAGTTCGCAATGGTAGTAAATCCAAGGAGGTTTACGCCTTGGATGATACTGGTCACTTTGTGGCGAGCTCCTCCGTAATAGGCGGAATTGGCCATGAATAAAATTTGTGCAGCCATCCCTGGATCTTGAGCAATCACGTTGGCCAATGTCGAGGCTTCGGTTTCCTCATCTTGGCACATTTTGAGGATTCTTGAAGCTAATGGGGATAAAATTGGGAGAGACTTGCAGTCTTTTATTCTCTCAAAAATCGTCGCCGTTTCTTCGCTTTGCTTGATATCTAATGGCAGTGACAGTTGCATGAACGTGTCCTTAGCAAATGAGGATTGTTGGTAACGCTCAAGAAAAATTTTCTAGTATTTTTTCATGATTCTTCTCTCCTTTTTCGGTAAAAATCCTTGTGAGCTTAAGAGGGATCTTGATGCTTGTTAGGGCGTAGTTTGCTTATTAATTGACAGGGGTGATTACTGAAATGCGCTAAGAATCGCTCGGAAATCGTTTAAGAAGTAGGAGCGAACAGATACTCGATTCCTATCCGGAAGGTGAGGGGTGGAGCTGGAAAACCACGAAAATCTTCATATGATGCATTTGTGAGATTCTCTAGGGTGGCATACCAGCGCCAGTCCAGGGCAGGGAGATAGCTGATCGTTGCGTCGGTTTTAGTATATCCTCCCACACGAGTCGTTTGTGTGGGTATTTGAAAATCCAGCCGTGAACTGACGAAGGTGAGTCGGGTATTGAAGCTGACTTTGGGAGATGGCTGAACGGTCAATCCTAACCCACCACGCCATTTTGGGCGATTTCTTAATTTGTCGCCAGTTTTAGTAACGCGAGTGGTCAAATACGTCAGATTCGCTTGAAAGGAGACGAGGGATTGGGGAGAGAGCGTTACAGAACATTCCCATCCTTTCGTGACGGCCGTATCTAGGTTGGTGAGTTGAAAGAGGCCTTGAGTGAGAAGATCAGGATCCAGATCGACGAGGCCCCGAAAGCGATTGTGAAAATATGTGGCCGAGACTGTTATTTCGTGATGTGGTGTGTAATATTCCAGCCCCAAATCCCACCCCGTGCTCGTTTCGGGTTTCAAGTTTGGATTACCAATAACAGGATCTTCAAGACTGGCTAGACCCGGAAGCTTGAATCCTTTGCCGTATGCTCCGTGAAGGTGGAGTAAAGGAAGTAGTTGATATCGTGCACTCACCCGAGGATTCACCCTAGGTTGTATCTGTTTAGCAAAATCTAATCGAGCGCCGGTGTTCAGGGTCAATGTTTCCCATGCCGTTGCCGTCAGCTCGACGAAGCTTCCCCCAAATGTCCGATCCAGAGAAAAATCAAGCGGTTCATCCGCACGTCCTCCGAAGAAACTCAAGTCTTGCGTTCCATTACGGCTTCCTCGCTCGTGAGTGATGTGTCCGCCAAATGAAAACGTCGAATATGGGGTGATTGTCCAGGTTTCTGTCAGGCGACCCTGATAGCGGGTATACTCCGTGCTAAAGCGTGTTGCCGGTATTTGAAAGAAAGATGGAGTCGCAAGAACCCCCGGATTGTCCACATCCTGCGATCGTTTCGAAAGACTCAAAAAGAGCTGATGAAGCCATCCTGTAGGAGTCTCTAGAAAAGCGGTCAGACCGGTTAAGAATGTTTGGGTCTCACGTCTTTCTGTTTCTCGAAGTAGGGCCAATGAAGGGCCACCGCTTCCTTCCGGAAAACTTCGAACGGAAGATTTGGCGTATTGACCCGTTAAGCGAATATCCCATTGCGATCTAACATCCATGCCAATGTTCCAGCCAATGGCATGTTGAGAAAAGGCATCTTTCTCGACTTGTTCTTCATTGCCGGAATGGGAAAATGAAAGATTAGCCGAGAAAGGGCCGAATGTGCCTTGGCCTTGGATTAACCCTTTCTGTGAATCAAATCGACCTCCTTCAACAAGGATGCGACCTTTTGAATTTTCTGAATGGGAGTCTGTGATGAGATTGATCGCACCGGCCATGGCTTCCGAACCATAGAAGGCTGAGAGCGGTCCGCGAACAATTTCAACTCGGGTGATTTGGTCGATTGGAATGGTTGAGAGGTCGACGGACCCGCCGCGCTGGTCAGTGGAATCGTTTAAAGGGATTCCATCTACCATGATTAACGTAAAGTTGGGATCGGCGCCTCGTAGATACATTGAGCTGATTCCCCCGCGTCCTCCCATTTCATCCAAATGAAGACCTGGGACGTGTTGAAGAATACTGGCCAGACGATTGGGGTGAATAGGAGAATCGTCTGTATGGTCGACAATGGTATGGCTTTGAGTCGAACGATGAAGACGAGTAGGATGGGCGGACCCGGTGACAAGGATTGGATCTAGCGTGGGAATAGCTGATTCATCGGCTTGAATCCTAGGAATACCGAATGGATGTATTCCTAAAACCAGAGAGAAGAGAAATAGCAAGACAATGAAGGGGCTATTGTCCAATGACATCAAGGGTTAATTCGTTCAATAATGTTGCGATCGATAAAACTGCTATGGGATTGTACTGAATATAGCTGGTAACCTGTAATCTTCAATTTCTCTCCTAATGATTTTCTCTTCTGACCGAAAATCACTGATGGCCAAACCAGAATATCGTACAAAACCATTGGAAACATCTGCGATGCCTCCAGGTGTGTTTCACTTAGTGGCGAATGAAGCCGCCGAGCGATTTAGCTATTATGGCATGAAGGCAATTCTGGTGGTGTTTATGACCAGTATGCTCATGAATGCTCAAGGTGAGATCGACTCTATGAGAGAAGTTGAAGCAATGGAATATTTTCATCGCTTTGGAGCCGCGGTCTATTTTTTCCCTTTTGTGGGGGCTTTGCTAGCCGATGCCTTGTGGGGAAAATATAAAACAATAATAATTCTGTCTCTGGTCTATTGTGCCGGTCATGTCGCTCTGGCTCTTGATCATACTCGTCTAGGATTATTAATAGGACTGACGTTTATTGCTATTGGCTCAGGAGGGATAAAGCCCTGCGTGTCAGCCAATCTAGGAGATCAATTTAGTTCGATGAATCGGCATCTGCTTCCAAAGGCATTTTCATGGTTTTACTTTGCCATTAATGTGGGGGCCTTTTGTTCAATAATGTTGACACCGACGTTGCTCGAAAATTATGGGGCGGGTGTTGCTTTTGGGGTGCCTGGTATTTTGATGTTTTTGGCCACAGTGATTTTCTGGGCAGGAAGAAACCAATATGCTCATATACCAGCTGATCAATCAGGACTTATTCAAGAATTAAAAGATCCCAAGGTGAGAAAAGGAATTCTTCGGCTGGTGGGTATCTATTTGTTTGTCGTGCCTTTTTGGTCGTTATTTGATCAAACTGCTTCTGCCTGGGTGCTTCAAGCTCAGCATATGGACCGACATTTGATGGGGATTGAGTGGCTCCCTTCACAAATTCAAGCGATCAATCCGATCCTCATTCTCATGTTCATTCCTCTATTTGTTTATGGGGTCTACCCCTTGTTGGGCCGATGCATGGAATTGACAGCGTTACGGAAAATATCAATTGGGTTTTTTGTGACAGTGGTGGCATTCATGATTTCGGCATATATTGAACAACTCATTGCCGAAGGGCAAACGCCTTCAATAGCCTGGCAATTGTTGGCGTTTGTTGTGATGACGGCTGCCGAGGTTATGGTCTCCATTACTTGTCTAGAGTTTTCTTACACCCAAGCCCCTCTTAAACTTAAGTCACTTATCATGGGGATTTTCTTACTCTCGGTTTCCTTAGGGAATGGATTTACTTCTTTAGTGAATAGATGGATTCAAAATCCGGACGGCTCAGTGATGCTGACAGGGCCTGAATATTATTGGTTCTTTGCGGGTGTGATGTTTCTGGTCGCATGTCTGTTTCTTTTTGTCGTCGGGAGATATCAGGAAACCAGCTATTTGCAAGCCACAGAGCGTGAGGTGTGAGAAACAAGGAATAGGAATGCAAGCGGTCTTCGCAATAATCTCCTTCTGCGAAGGTCCCAAATGAGATCAGAAGCACGAAAGGGCTGGAGGCATTTCCGTTATTAACATGACAATATAAGTGGAAGCACTTGCACAACCTCTCAAAAAAAAATAAGCAATTAATCCAAGATAAAGAATGTCGCAAATCGGGGGATATTGAGGGATCCATTAACAATCTCTATGAAATTTTTCTATGTTACCAGGAGAGTCTTTTCATGAAAATTAGGAGACGAGTTCTTTTTTTGCAGCTATTTGATTTCTTCCACGCCATAAAGAGATTAAATTAACTAGAATTCTCTCATTTATTTTCGTTTAACATTCAATAGCTCATTCCTACGAATCTCCCAACATCAAGCTCTCAATTCGTTTCTTTTGGGACATCATGTTTTCTTTATGGATTTATTTGGCAACTTCGCAGGTGCCATATTGTTGGTAAATAATCGGTCCAAAAATAGATGTTTTATGAACGGATTTCGCCATCATGTATTTTTTTGTACCAACTAGCCATTCGCTAAACACCGTTGTCACATTGTAAGCTAGGCCACCTTTTGGGGCATCATCAATCAAGGTGAGCCATAGCTTTCCGTCCTTTGAATTTCCACCATAAACAATTTTGACCGGAAATTTGTGAGAGTGCCATTCTTCCCAGGCTGTTTCAGAGGAATGATCAAAATCATAAAAATAAAAAAACTGCTTGAAATTTTCTGGCAACTCTTCTTCTTTAATACCTTCTTCGATAACTGGTTTTCCCCCAATCCATCTTGTCAAGATTTGCTTTGTAACAGAGCAAGTAATTTTCTTAGCTTTCAGTAAATCATTCCAAGGAGAGAGTACTGCAAGGCTATCATTGGAATTTATCGCCAAATGAATTAAGGCGAGTACAAGAAAAAGCCGGTAGAACGAAAATGGTTTCATTTTCTGCTTTGAATCATAAGTTATTTCAATCTGAAATACTTAACAGTGTAAGCAAAATTAGTTGAGCAATCGAGGACCTGAATGTCAAAAGGCTTTTTTGATTACACAGCAAAGTAGCAAAGACTCTATTTTAGATACAATCTGCGGCCACCGTTGGCGGCTAGACGAGCGTTCACCCTGAGTAAAGGGGTAGCTAATGTGTTTGTTTAGGAAGTGGGACAGCATTTCTCGATAATGTGGCATATGAGATGGGAGAAGAAGATTAGGCTTCTTGCCGTAGGTACAAAATTTGGTTCACTCGAAACGCTTGATCGTAGTCGCCAGGCTGGATGTATTGAGAATGAAAACACCGGCCGTCAAAGATCATGAGCCGATTGGGTTTCATCTCAATGAGTTGGAGTAATTCCCAATAGATGTTTCCATCATTAATATATTGGTTGTCTCGACAAGCAAACAATGGGTTGAAGATCATACTATTTTGAAAGTTCTCATACCCTTCCGGGCTCGAAAAAAACTCATCACTCAATTCCAGTTGATTGGCTAACTGCCTAATGGAGGCATCCGGCATGATTGGCACTCGTTCAAGTTCCGTTGGCCGGTGGCGGTAGAGCCCTGTCCCACCTTTACAATAACCGTCCGGATTGAGGTACACCATGGCGGTCACATCTTGATCGATATGCGGTTGACGTTGTCCCACGTTTAAGCGGAAATCCTGCATCTTGATGCCTTGGAGTACGACAGGTTGTGGTGAAAAAAACGGCAGGAGATTGCTTCCCCATATCTGACTTAAGTGGTCAATTAATGGTTGGGTATTGACGTTGAGGCTTGCGCGCACTCCTGGGAAATTTCCCACAATTTCAAACCGGTCCGTAAACGGCAGTTCCAAGGCAGCTTGGAGAATATCGTCGGGGTGGAGATAGAAATGATCGGCAATGATAACTTTGTTCCTACCTAATCCGACCTCATGAATCGAAAGATTAGGATTCGGATTAACGTCAAATAAGTCTGGGCGGAGGGCCTTGGGCATTGAATCCCTTTAAGCGAATTGGTGCGGTAAAATAAATTGAGAAATCCGTAGCATGGTGCGCTGGATGAAGTTGGAGAGTCAAGTGCGATGAGTTGATGACAGGTGAATAAGGATGAACCCACGCAATTTCGTCACCTTGTGAAAGGAGACTGATCTCATGGCTGCTCCGTATCGAAAACTCTTAGAAACCATTCGGACTGCTTTTCCCAAGCCTGTTTCTGATCGTGTACATGATTCCTATTTCGTTCATAGCCTGATGCGGGCTATTGATGCTGTTGATACCCTGAAAAGCGAACGGCCAATTTTAGGTGAACGAAAAACGTTGGATTATGGTGCTGCCAAAACGAAACGATTAGCGGAAGAAGGCAAGACTGTGGAAGAGGTGACAGAAGAACTCGTTGAATATTGTGAAGGTTTAACCTTATGGGGCCATCCACGCACCCAACAAAATGTTGTACCGCCGGTAACTATTTCTTCTCTGATCGGCGTGCTGCTGTCTTCGCTCTATAATCCCAATTTAGCATGGGATGAATATAGTCATCGTGTCGCGTTAGCTGAAGTAGAAGTGGTAGCCATGTTGGCCACGCTTTTGGGGTATGATCCGGAGCGAGCCGGTGGTGTGTTTACCTTTGGAGGAACGGGCACCACGCTCTATGGCATGAAAATAGGTTTGGAAAAGGCATTGCCAGATTCATTGGAAGAAGGCATTCGTGAAGATGCGGTCATGTTTGCCAGTGACGCTAGTCATTACTGCCGATACAACATTGCTGGTTGGTTGGGATTGGGGGCTAAAAATCTCATTACGATTCCCACCACAGAGCACAATGCGATGAATGTTGATGTGCTTCGAATGCAAGTGACCGAAGCTCTCAAGGTTGGTCGAAAAATTGTGGGTATCATTGCCACGCTTGGGACGACCGATGCCTTCGGCCTTGATGATATTCGAGCGATCACGACGCTCAGGGATGAACTCGTCCAAGAATTTCAATTATCATACGTTCCGCATATTCATGCCGATGCAGTCATTGGATGGGCATGGTCGGTATTCACTGATTATTCGTTTGAAGACAATTCGCTGGGGTTTCGTCCTCGCACCCTACGCGCGTTAGCGGGAGTCTGCCATCATATACAAGATCTCGCTTGCGCTGATTCTATTGGCATTGATTTTCACAAGCCGGGATTTACACCCTATATTTCCAGCGTAGTGTTGGTAAAAGAAGAAGCTGATCTCACTCGTCTTCGGCGCCCACAAGAGCAAATGCCGTATCTCTATCAATTTGGCGAGCATCGACCAGGAATGTATACGTTAGAAACCTCTCGGTCGGGGACAGGCACGTTGGCAGCCATTGCCAATTTAAAGCTCTTTGGAAAGAAAGGCTTGCGTGTCATTATTGGTCATATTGTGGAAATGGCTCAGCTCTTAACCGAGCATTTAGAAAGTCATGCCTGCACCACTGTGCTTAATCGCGAGAATTTTGGAACGGTTACGTTATTTCGTGCCTATCCTGATGGTGTCGATACCTTTAAGATAAAAGAGAAAGAAATGCAGGATCCGGCATGTCGCGACATACTCCTGCAGCATAATGAGTACAACAGAAAAATCTATAATTTTCTGCACCACGAAGGCATGGAAGGGCGTGGTGTGATGTTGTCGTTAACCGATTGTTATCAAAAAACAGATTATGGAGAGCCAATTGTTGCATTAAAGTCGTTTATCCTGTCGCCGTTTGTGGATAAAGAGAATGTCGAGATGGTGGTGAAAAAAGTTCTGGAAGCTCGAGAGCTCTTGGCATCAGAAACAGGTAAAAGTTGAAAGAAAGTCATGATTATTACGATAGAAATGTATCTCTCTTGCCGGGTTTCGTCCCAGGAGCTCTGGCGGGAATTAAAAGGAATCGTCGCTGTGGACGTCGAGAAATTTCGGGGCTAAGACGCGGCTTTCGGCAGCAAGAAATCCTCTTTCTCGGAATCCATGGTAGGTCACAGTGATTTCTGTGTCAGGCCCACGCCAGGTATACTGTTGATTGAGTCCTCTCATCATGCCTCCATGTGTCGGACGGCTTCTTCCAAAGCGGTTTTCCAAATATTTCAATAATGATGCGTGCGTAGACTTTCCCTTGTAACGGAAAAGGACTCGTGCATATTGCCCATCTAGGCTATAGAGTTTGACTGACTCCATGGGAATGCCATTTACCTGAGGATTGCCTTGTTTGATTGTATAAATATGGAGAGTATTGGAGGCATCAATTTCTTTCAGATTGTGCTGGTGCGCCAGCAAGTCTCCCCATTGGTGCCCAAAGAACCCTTTGGGGTCTTGTTCGATTGGGGTTCCACCGATGGCCGTTCCTGATAACAGGAGGAAGCTAAGGGCACTCACGGATATCCATTTTTTGAGGAAAAGGCTGAGGATGTTTTGGAGGAGAGTTGCTAGGGTCATGAGTGGGCGAAACGGTAACATGCCCATTTGTTTATGGCAATTATTATGAGAAATCTATTAAGTGAAAGCCATCCTCAATGACAGCACTCAGCAATGAGAAGCCTGAGTTAGACGGAAAGAAAGGCTGGTTGGAGTTCAGTTAGAGAGGGTGTGTTGGAAGTCGAAGTTGTTCGATTAAGGATTTCGGATTGCTCTATTTTTCCCGCGTTTAACATAATCCACTTATCGGGATTATCCAAAATGGCTTGCACGAGTTGGGTATGAAGTAGGTGCCCAGCTCGCTTTGCTTCAAAATGCCCAATGATTGGAGCGCCGATGAGAGAAAGGTCACCAATGAAATCAAGCGCTTTGTGACGAACACATTCATTCTGGAATCGTAATTCATCTTTATTGACTAATCCTGATTCTGAAAAGACTACGGTGTTATTCAAGGAGCCGCCCAAGCCCAGTCCACGCGACCAAAGAAATTCGACTTCTTGCCGAAACGCAAACGTTCGAGCCGCAGCAATATTTCTTGCAAATTCATGGGGCGTACAGGAATGTTGAAAATTTTGCTGTTGAATCAATGGGTGTGGGAAGTCTATGAAATAACTGATACGCGGAAGTGCGGCAGGAAGGACCGTAATCGACCTTTCTCCATCCTCTACATGAATTGGCTGAACAATTTTTATGTAATTGCGAGGTTCTTCCTGTAGGGTGTATCCGCAATCTTCTAAATTTTCAACAAATGGGGCGGCACTTCCATCAGCTGCCGGAATTTCATTCCCTTGTACTTCGACATACGCGTTATCAATTTCCAGTCCGGCTAACGCAGACAAGATATGTTCGACTGTTTGAACCTGGAAATCACCAGATTGCAATGTCGTACAATGATCAGTTTGCGCTAAATATTGGATAGTTGCCGGACAGGATGCCATCTGATCGCCAATTTGCTTGACGAAGATAATTCCAGTATTTGGTGGTGCAGGATGAATGGCGATAGATGTGAGGCTTCCTGAGTGAAGCCCTATACCAGAGAAAAATGCAGATTTAGAAAGAGTTTGTTGTTGACGCATAAGAAAGATTATGAATACCTTTCATTATGGATATGCAAAATTTATACTATGAAGATGCGTGGAGAAATAATAGGTTTTTTCTAAAAATCAAAAAAATAAAGGTAATTGGAGGTGTTGTAGGAATACAACAAATGTATTTTTTTGTCGCAATATTATTACGAGGGCTTCTCTATCATTGTGATGCGTGGAGGACCGAAAATATTCTTAGCAAGCATTGGAAGACGGTCTATCCGTAAAAATTCTTAAGAAGCGAAGGGATTCCTGAGTTATAGGAGCATAGGTTGGTGTGAGCGCTAATTGGGTGATGATGCCGCGGTGTTTTCGAGATAGCCCAGAGGCCTCAAAAATTTTTTCATATAACGACCACTTTTTTTCAGGGTCTTCGAGTAAGGTTTGGAGGAATGGAGCGGACTTTGTTCGAAGGGTATTAGATAAATGTTGTACCGCTTTTTCAATGCTGTGGTATGGTGGAGCGAGGTTCAGCTGAGTATAAAACGTTTGTAGGTAAAGTCGATATTCTTCGCGAATTGTTTCTATGCTGTCGGTGGACACGTATAATTATTCCTCATACTTGGTTTTCAGTTGCTTGGAAATACTGTTCCCTATGCTAAAGAGAAGGAGCCCTAGTTGACAAGTATTTTGGGGAGGGATGTCCATCCTTTTTGGTGAATGGCCTGTAGCGAAGGGCTCGAGTGAGGTCCTGGAGCACTGAGCGCGCAAAAAAATTATTTTATGGCGGCCAGGATATCTTTCATGGCTGGCTCTTTTAATTTTTGAAGCGCTTTTGCCTCGATTTGGCGAACACGTTCACGAGTAACTGACATGCTTTGACCAACTTCTTCAAGCGTCCAAGGTTCATCTTGCCCGATCCCAAATCGAAGGCGGATCACATTTTGTTCTCTCGGGGTTAACGAATCTAAAATTCGTTGAACCTGCTGATTGGTTTCCTGGCGTGAGACGGGACCATCAGGTGTAATGGTGGTTTGATCTGGGATAAAGTCTGTGAGAAAGGTATCTCCTTCTCCGACAGGTGTTTCTAAGGAGATGGGGTCTTGAAACGCTTGAATGGTTTCGTGAACTTTCTCGCGACTCAGTTGGAGGGCATCCCCAATATCTTCAACTTGTGCTGGACGCGCAAAACGTTGAGTCAACCGTTTGGATGTCCGCGCAATTTTATTGGAAATTTCATTGAGATGTACCGGAACACGGATCGTACGAGACTGATCGGCCAATGCTCGAGTAATGCCTTGTCGAATCCACCAAGTGGCGTAGGTGCTGAATTTAAAACCTTTTTGATATTGAAAGCGTTCGGCGGCTTTCATCAGGCCGATATTGCCTTCTTGCACAAGATCGAGAAATGCTAGACCATGGCCGGTATAGCGCTTGGCAATGTCGACTACCAAGCGTAGGTTGCGTTGAACCAGTTCAGATTTAGCTTTTTCTAATTGGTACTTGGCTTTTTGTAACCGCTGACAAAGCGATTGCACTTTGTCTTGTTGGTCAGAGTGGTTTTCCGCCAGTACGATCAATGTCGCTTTGAGTTTTTCAATGGCTGGAGCTGAAAGGCCGCTTAATTCCAACGTTTCTTTAAGTACAGCAACGGCTTCTTCTTTTTCAGGACATTTCTTTAGGCTATGAGTGAGTTGTACCCCTTGCTTAATGATGAGGCGAATGGCATGCGAGGCTTCATCAATCTCCTTGGCGAGGATGATTTCTGAGTCTTTATTCAAAAGTGGACGGCTGCCAAAGGATCTGAAATACAATGATTCCAGGGCCGGGTTGTAGGGCTTGACGGTTGATTTGGGGTCAGCGATTTTCACCGCGACCCCATCGGTTTCTTTGCGGTGTTCCATGACGCTTTGAAATTTCATGATGTGTTCCTAACCAATTTCTTCACTTGAATGTTTAGACATCTTCAACATGCACTGAACATTAGATAAGATTGGCTACAGCAAAAATCAAGCCAATGTAGATGTCGAACGATTATATAGCTCTTGAATGATAGGGGTTTGTCTATGAATAGTGATTGCCTCATGTTCGTAGTTGTTCTGCAATTATCATGAATAATTAGGCCGTAAGCTTATGAAAAAATTAAGGAAATTGTCACTACCCCTTACTATTGACTACTTGGATAAGAATGAGTGCCTACACAAGATCGGCAAAAACATTCAATCCCTGGATGGGTCATGTGGGGAAAATACCGGATTCAGGAGAATAATGTATCTAAAGAGATAAGATAATGCGGAGATATTTGACAGGTGCGTTAAATTTCCTACACATCGTTGCAGAATCGGTCCAAGTCTTTTTCTTGCCCAATCATAACGAGAACATCACCTTTTTCAACAACATCATCAGGTTTGGGAGTAAAGTTAAAGGTCTCTTCGGTCATGATGCGGCCTTTGACCATTCGACTCACTTGTTGCTTGATGCCAATAATATTTAAGTTATGTTGTCCGCGTAATTTAATTTCTTCTAAACTTAGCCCTGAAAGCGTATCAGACACGGACACTTCTTCAACGCTATAGCCTGGCGAGAGTTCTAAATATTCAATCACACCTGGCGATACCAGACGGTGTGCGAGACGAATGGCTGCATCTCGTTCTGGATAAATGACTTCGTCGACTCCCAAGTTTTTTAAGATCTTGCCTTGGATCGTGGCCACGGCCTTAGCCACGATGGATTTTACGCCCATTTCTTTGAGTGTCTGAACGATGAGAATGCTCGCTTCAATGTTCTCACCGATGCTCACAACGGCCACATCGACATTTTGTGCACTGACGGCTTTTAATGCCCGTTCATCAGTGGCATCACATTGAACGGCGAATGTCGCAATATCGCTAATGGCTTGAATACGTTCCTCATCTTTGTCGATTGCAAGAACTTCACATCCTTTTTCAACCATCGTTTGGGCGACACTATACCCAAAACGTCCGAGACCGATGACTGTAAAGAGTCGTTTCATGAGAGATCAGCGAAGAGCATCTATGAAAAAAGGTTCACTCTCCTGGAACGTGATAGGGCTAAGGGTAATGTTGGGGTCTGTAGACAATGATAAGACGGGATGACGATAGATTCAATCATACGGCTGCTAACAAGGGGTGTCAAGAAAAGAATGATAGTCCTGATAGCCTTTGCTCAAGGAAAATCTTCCCTCATTTCGAAGGGTATCGAGAGTACGAATTTCCATGGTAGATTGCTGAGCGATGCAATACTTTCAAGCAGGCGAACGCATTCATTTGATTGACAAGAAAGAGCGACATTATGCGCTCACATTGAAAACAGGTGAGGTGTTTCAACATAGTGGTGATCGCATTTCTCATGATTCAATTATTGGGAAACCTGATGGCACCACCATAGAATTTTCTCAAAATAAAGTCATGATCGCTATTCATCCCACGTTGGCTGAATATTCATTGAAGATGCCTAGAGGCGCACAGGTTATCTATCCCAAAGATCTGGCCATTATCCCGATGTGGGCAGATGTGTATCCGGGAGCACGAGTCTTTGAGGCTGGAGTTGGGTCTGGAGCACTCACGATGGCGTTGTTACGTGCGGTCGGTGATCGAGGATGTGTCGTCAGTTATGAAATGCGTGAAGATTTTGCTGCGACTGCCTCCAAAAATATTGAACGATTTATGGGGAAAATGCCGAATCATTTTCTGCAGATTCGTGATGCCTATGAAGGAATCGAAATAGGTGAAGGGAGTTCGTCCTGGTCCTTTGATCGTGTGGTTTTAGACATTCCTGAACCATGGCACGTCGTGCCTCATGCGGCACAAGCCTTGAGGGTTGGTGGCATTTATCTGAGTTTTGTCCCTACAGTTCCACAAGTCATGCAGACTGTACAGGCTCTTGAGGAGAGTAAGGTGTTTACGTTAGTCCAAAACTTTGAGACGCTTCTTCGGACGTGGAATGTGAAAGGGCGTAGTGTGCGTCCAGATCATCGCATGGTGGCTCACTCAGGGTTTATAACGGTGGCAAGAAAAGTCGATGTGCGGATGTGGCAGGCTGGATCATTTGAAGAAACAAATGATATGGCCGGTCAGATTACTGATCTCATCAAGGAGGATGAAAATATTGAGAATGAACTAGACCTTCTCTGAATGAGACTGGCTTAGCCAGTATGTGATCTCTATGAGTTCTTCAGTTAAAACGATTTTGATTGCAGATGATGATGAAGATCTCAGGTTATTGGTACAGGTCACGCTCGAAAATCCTACCTATCGAATTCTTACCGCAGTGGACGGGTCTCAGGCATTAGATGTTGTGAATCAATGTAGTCCGGATTTACTCATAATTGATTGGATGATGCCAGGCCTCAATGGGTGTGAGGTGGTGACTCAACTACGCCAAAATCCCCGAACGGAAAAAATGCCAATTGTGATGTTGACGGCCAGAGATGGTCTGGACGCTCAGGACCAGATGGCCTCACTTGCACTTGCCGGATATTTAATCAAACCTTTTAGTCCTCTTGAGCTCATCAAAAAAGCCAGAGAGGTTTTGGAGCGATGAATTTCAAGCTTCATAAATCAACGAGAAAAAGGGCTGGCTCCTCACAGAAGAAAAGCGACTTTCTTCCCCAACCAGATGCTGCTCAGAGGCAGTTGCAGGCGGCTCGTTCCCAATTGTTGGTTTATGCCAAAGACCTGAAGCAGATGTTGGAAAAAGAAGAGAAGAAAACTCACCAGCTGAAGCAGGCTCACGCTCAATTACTGACGTATGCCAAAGATCTGAAACTTGCTCTGGATGCAGAGCAACACAAAAACACGGAGTTGGAACAGTCCTACACGGATACGATGCTCCGGTTAGCTAGGGCGTCACGGTATAAAGATGAAGAAACTGGTGCCCATATTGAACGCTTGAGTCATTATGCGAAATCGATGGCCGTGAATATTGGTTGGGAGCCTGCTCGGGCGCAAGGATTATTTGCCATTGCGCCAATGCACGACGTGGGAAAGATCGGTGTGCCCGATGCCGTATTGGGAAAGCAGGGGCCGCTGACCGATGAGGAATGGGAGTCGATTAAGCAGCACCCGCTCTTAGGCGCAAGCCTGTTGAGCGGATCGGCTTCTCCGTTACTCGAGATGGCAAAAGAAGTGGCGCTGACACATCATGAGCGATGGGATGGAAGTGGTTATCCATGTGGATTGAAGGGGAAACAGATTCCCGTCACCGGGCGGATTGTCATGCTGTGTGATCTCTATGATGCTTTACGCAGCCGCCGACCCTACAAGCTAGCGTTTTCGCACGTCAAAACGATAGACATCATGCTGAACGGGAATGAGCGGACTAAGCCGTCGCACTTTGATCCGAATTTATTAGAAGTGTTTCGAGAGATGCATCACCAATTTGATGAGATTTATTCGACCGTCCAAGAAACGAAAGAGCCCCTAAGAAAATGATTCATGAATGTGTTTATCGAGGATTTTCTATAGGGAATCTGGCTTCTTCCCATGCATTCATACTCCCTTCCACGTTGTAGACATTTTTATATCCTAAACTCATAAGCGTTTCGGCTGCGATGTTGCTTCGATGGCCTGATTGGCAATACACCACGACGTGATTGTCTAACTCCGCGCGTAATTCTTGATGCCGATTCTGAATTTCTCGGAAATCAATATTGAAATCTGTTCCGGGAATAAATCCCCCTTGATGTTCTTCAGGTGAGCGAACGTCAATCAATATAAATCCTTTTTGGCTAGGTTGATGGGCTTTGTCCATGCTGGCTTTCAGCTGCTGGACCGTTAGGAGATAGGGCTCGGCTTGTGTGTGATTGGGTGCCCAAGCTAGGAAGAAAAGTAGAATAAGAAAGCCTGAAAGGGATATTCGCTTCATTGTAAGCTCCTCGATAAAAGTGAACAGACTTTACCTGTGTCTGAAGGAGTAGAAACGGATTATTCTTACTATCAAAATTGTATGCCTGGCTTTAACGCAGGGTCAAGGATATGGTGGTGGAGAACATATCAGCGGTTGGTTTCTAATATGCTTACTGGGAGGACGGAACGGTTCTTTTTAAATCATCGAGGGATAGAAGAGAGGAAAGTGTGAGGCCGTGTTCTGTGAGGTGGTCCTGCCGATCGGATTCAGATCGATCAACAATGACAAAGGCGTGATGGACCTCTAAGCCCTGATTGCGGGCCGCATCGGTCGCTTTCAGGAGTGAACCTCCTGTTGTGAGGACATCGTCTACCACGACCGCCTTTTCTCCCTGATCAAATGTGCCTTCTATCAACTTGCCTAAGCCATGGTCTTTGGCCTGTTTGCGCACGACGAACGTACGCCATTCTTTTTTAACGCCTGAAGTAAACGCGAAATCCGAAATACTCGTGGCAAGGGGGATTGCACCAATTTCTAACCCGCCAATTAAATTGAAATCTTGTGGTTTAAGTAGATCAAAGGCTAATTGTGCTACCAGGTGACGGGAGTAAGGATGAGCCAATACAATACGGCAGTCCACATAATAGGGGCTAGTTTTTCCTGAAGCTAAGCGAAAACCCTCTTGGGCATTCCATTTGAAGGCTTCAAGATCATGAAAGGCTTGAAGCAGGGCGTCTTTAGACATGGGTGACGATAGGATATGGTAATGAATACGACGGTAGAAATGTTAGGATTATTTTCTACCATTATGGCTTTCGGAACTGCAAGGAATCATGGTGAAATCTGTTGTAGGAAATACATTGCTCGAAATGACGTTGTCAAAAACCAAGCAAGGGAATTGTGAACAACAAGAAATATTGGTCTGAGATGATCAGCAAAAGGAGCGAGGGGGATGTACAAAGTCAAAAAACGACCAGCCAAAAAAGAAAAGGCCCCGGTCTTGTATAACATTTTAGAAAACTATACCGACCACGATCCACCTGGCAACGTCATGGTCTGTGCTATGACCGGGGAAGACAATCTCGCGATGCGCCCACAGGTCCTTTCTGAGAGTTATGGCATTCCTCGAGAAACAGTGGAGCGGTTACTCGCAGAGGGAGGTGTGTATCTCTATCCGCAGGATGGCTTGTTGGTCACAAAAGGTGCGTTTGTTTCCAAGGTGGATCCAACCGGAAAGGAACCCACTCAGACATGGGGGATGGATGTTGAGCAATATGCTGCGGCTGAACGATTGCATCAGAGCTATGGTTTGACACTTGAGGAGGCTATGGAGCGAGTGTTTTATCGTGGGTTACCGCAAGAATTACAGGATCGTCTGAAACAACCCAACTTAGGGCTGGATTATGCCACGATTGAATCGGACGTCGCGGCTGGCGGTGATATTCGGTATATTGATTTCCGGAAAGACTGGTCGCCATATTTTAAACGAAAATGTGTGATGCCAGATGGGCGGTTAATCGAAACCAGCGGCTTAGAGGATTTTTCAGAGTTACATGGAACGACTGTAGAGGAAGCTCGCACCTTATTGGATAATGGGGGTACATTGGAGTTAACAGATCGAGGTGTGTTGGCCTGTCAGATTATTAATGGGCAACCTTCCGTCGCGCGTTTCAATGTGCGGCAATACAAGAAAGCCAAGGCCTTGGCGAAAGAAAAAGAACTGCATCTTTTAGATGCACTCAGTGAAGTGGCTTATCAAGATCCCATTCTCATGCGCGCCCTCAGTCGGGCTGACGCGTCTACCTCTTAGAACTGCAATCGAAATGTACAATTAATGGCGGGTTTCGGCCCGGCAGCCGAGGTCCTTTTCTTTCGGGAAAAGGACCCAAAACCATTGACGCCCCGCTCAGCTATATTAGATTGGTTGGACGCAAAAGCGAAGGAAGGCGTGCCAACTCGCTGCGCTCAGACAAGGCCCGCCGATGAATAAGAGCGTCCCCCCATTGTGCTGAGCGGCAGGCGTCGGACAATGGAAGGGAACAATTAGTCTAGGACATAATCTCTTGTGAGAATTTCAAAGACGTGGCCAATGGGATCTACAAAATAAGCGCCACGCCCATCATAGTTGGTATTGAATGTCCCGTCGGTTTTTGATCTTGGGCTGCTACTGCAAAGAATACCTTCCTCTTTGACGCGCTCGAGTATGTCATTAAACTGCGTTTCATTCACTTTGAAAGCCAATTAAGGGTTGAGAAATTTTCGTCTGTATCGAACAGCGTAGAATTGACTTCCACGACGGTGAAGTGCCACCAATCTTTCACAATTTAAAATCCAAATATTCGTTGATGAAACCGAGCTGATTCCCGATTGTTATTCGAAGGAGTAATGGTGTGGTTAAGGGGAATTTTTATTTGGCCGTCTCCTCCTTTGATTTGTTTAAGGCTCCGAGAGGAATACTAATATCTATTGATCTTTTATCCTTCAAAAATTTCTGGGTTATTGTAATTACACATCCATTTTGGAGGCTATTGGCTGTTCCATATTCTTTTGCGACCTCAACAGGCACCTCTAATGCTTGCTTGATCGCACCATTTGCGTCAAACAGAACCACAACCAGATAATCGAAATCCCAGGAGCGTATAATATTTAGTTGAGTTGAAGGGGTTCTTTTGATTCTTCTCGATTTGACCTGATATCGCTTCCCATCTGGAGATTCTATGTCTGCGCTAAATTCTGATATATCAAGAAGCCTTCCGCCATAGTATTGATGTGCTAAATACTCTCCATACTCACCTACAATATTACTTGTTCTGCCTAGCGCTGCAGCTAGTTTGTTTGAATACTGATTGAACTTCAGCCACAAATCCTTTACTTCTTCCATTTAGT
This sequence comes from uncultured Nitrospirota bacterium, assembly GCA_937139405.1. GTDB lineage: Bacteria > Nitrospirota > Nitrospiria > Nitrospirales > UBA8639 > Nitrospira_E. Next base: position 228,406 of record CAKZPV010000032.1, on the reverse strand, counting down.
CTCTCTTCGAAAAATAACTGTAATCTTTTCTTCAAGGAAAAAAGATACTCAAAGTTTTCAGAGTGGAAAAGAACGAGATTGTATCCCACTTAAATTGTTGAAAGACATCATCGCTATGATGGATACGTTAAGATCATCCTTATTATACTGAATTGGTTGAGTATCCAATTTGACTTATACTTTCAGAATTTCACCTTAATCCCACACGAAAGATCTTGATTCAGGAAAAACCTGTTCCTTCTATTTTAAATGAGTGGCGGATGGTGGTTTGACGGCTTTTCCTGCGATGGCCATCATGATGGAGTGAGGAATTAATTTACTAATCCATAAGGCTAGGCGACCTTGCCAGCCAATGGTTACGAGCGTTCGTTTGGATTTCAGGGCTTGCAACGAAGTCTGAACGACTAGTTGTGCCGATTGTCCGGATACGACATGTTTAGGCTGATGCCCTGCAGATTGATGGAAGTCTGTTTCCGTAAATCCCGGACAACAAGCCTGAATGGTGACGTCTTGGTTTTGCGTCTCGCGGGCCAGCCCTTCTGAAAAAGCGATGAGAAAGGCTTTGGTGGCCGCATACTCTGTCATATAAGGGATGGGAAAGAATCCGGCAACGGAAGCCACGGTAATGATGGTGCCTTGTTTTCGAGCTAGCATGGCAGGCAAAAATAATCGAACACTTTCCACAACCGTGTTCATATGAAGCTGGAGCATCTCTCGAATCTTTATCTGCGGCATTTCTGCAAAATCTCCATACATTCCAAATCCGGCATTGTTGATCAAGAGTGATATCTCTGATCTGCAAGACTGTGCCAGCTCATGCAATCTTTCCGCTGCCTGAGGTTGGCTGAGATCCAAGGATTCCATCCAGACCTCTCTCTGATTCTCATGTAGTAGTTCCTGCCGGAGTGTTTCGAGTCGAGTCATGTCCCGTCCGATGAGAAGTAAGTCATAGCCTTCGTTTGCTAAGGCCCGAGCATATTCTGCCCCAATGCCCCGAGAGGCTCCGGTAATGACAGCAAAAGGTGGTGTTCGATTATTGGTCATTTGTTCTTTTTGCACCTAGACCACGTATTTTACATAGGATTATATAGGTTACGCGAATAGCGTGATTCAATGAAAACAGCGGAATTTTTTTCTCTATTTCTGGAAGACATTCCTTGAAAATATTAAGAAGTCCTGAAATTTTACCGAATGATTCCTCATGGGCAGGTGGTTTTGATCTGTACCGTTTCGTCATCCACGGGGAAGGTACATTCCAAGTGAAAACTTCTGAGAAATAGGATGGATATGTCTGAGTCATACGATTCTGAATCGGCTACAGGTCTGTTGGATGCGGTAGAGACTAAATCTCCCCCTCTGATGGATTCCCAAACGGGAAGTTTGGAGCAAGCGCTTGCTGAAATTGAGGCGGAAGCCGGTGATCTCGTGAAAACGACGAAGCAAGTGATGGCGTCGTTTAAAAAAATCAAGGATGCGGCCAAAGTCGGTGACCTTGTGAAGCTGCGTAAATTATTGGATGAAGGCAAGGCAGCCACGCTGGGCTTAGGGTGTGATTTTGTCAAAACGCAAGAACGTCTTAACTTCGATGAAGCCAGTTATCTCGCTGGGAATGACTTTCGTCAAGAACTGCTCACCACAGCCCAACAGATGGGTGTGAATCTCTATGAACATGATGGGTATTTGTTTTCCTATCCTGTTCTTTTGAAGATTTTACATAAAGAACGGGCTGTGTCTATCGATCGTATGCGAGAAAGTCGTTTGCGCCCGTCGGTACTTGTCAAACGGCTGAAGGAAGTCCAAAACAAACCTCTACGGTTTAAACCACAGACCTTTCTAGAAATGCTCTATACGGCGTATTCCATTGTCGTCGCTGGTCGTGGAAAACATTTGGTTGGGAAAGGGACGGTCATACCGTTGCTGGAGCTCTATCAATTGCTGACTTTATTGCCCTGGCAGGCCAGTGAATATACGCGGCAAGAGTTTGGAAGAGATGTCTATTTGTTGGATAAAAGCGGAACGATTACAACGAAAAATCACCATCGTGCCAATTTCCATGCAAGTACGGGTGTTCGCGATGTGTCCAAAACATTGACCGTAATTGCACAAGGAGGACGGGAAAAAACTTATTACGGGATTTCCTTTGTCAAAGCAGGATAACCATGTTGTCTTCCCGTTTAAGTTTCCCTAAGGGGAACCGACAAGGGGAAGCAGATTAAAAGGATATTGAGGGAAAATTATGTCTCCACAGGAATGGTTGAAAGTACTTAAAGCCGCCTATCTCCAAGGATTTATTCGCCGAGGAGGATCGTCGGTCAAGTTTGTCGTGGTTGAGGAAGCAGAAGACACCAAGGCTGTGGTTTCTGGGGTCGGAGCGTTAGCTCGAGAAGAAGACTTTGTCACGATCGAAGCTGATTCTCGAACGACGAAGGTTCAACTCATTGATTTGTTATTTCAAGAAATCGCGAAGCAAGTTGATTGGGATGCTCTAGCATTTGTCTGTATTCAGAAACTGTTTCGTGAGAATGATCGTAAAATTCCTGACGAACGTGAGGCCTGTAGTTGGGGGTTTCTCGCCTCGTTGAATAATTGTGATGAAGCAACTCTTCAACGAGATGTGAATTCTTGGTTAGAACGCAGTTTGTTCCAAGACTTTGAAATGAGCCGCGAATTTCGCTTAGCGATGATTCAACTCTGTCTCTCTCAGCTTGACCCTTCAGGGCGTCAATCCAAAGAGGTTAGCGCGATACAAGCGTGGCTCCGTGGAGAGTTGAAACAAATGGCCGCGCTCAAGAAATTGCTGATATTCCAAAAAGTGACTCGTAGCAATGCTCGGGACTTGATTGCGTCGTTTGCGCATTGGGTTCGTCTACTTGGCAAATCAGGCGTGGTATTAACGATTGATATTTCAGCGTTCATGGGGAAGAAGGGGACAGATCCCAAGTCCTTGAGCTATTCGCCTTCGGCAGTGATGGATGCGTACGAAATGTTACGGCAATTTATCGATGGTAGTGACGATATGGAAGGATTGTTGTTGGTTGTAGTCACGCCAAAGGCTTTTCTGACAGATCAACGTTTAGGCTTAAATCGATACGAAGCGCTCAAGCTTCGTATTTGGGACGATGTTCGTGATAAAACGCGCCCCAATCCTTTTGCGCCCATGATTCGAATCACTGAACAAGCTGAACCATTTTTTGAAGAGAGTCGGCTTCTGACTCGTGTGGGTAGCCGCAAGGATGATGTTCAACATCAACGCGTCATCGAATCACTTCGTGCAGGTGTGCCTAGCCCAGGTGCCGTCAAAGCTTTAGGGTGCCCTCAGCCAACGGTGAAATCAAAATTTCAACAAATGCTGGAAGATGCACAAGCCAGTATTCATAAAGGCTGGACGACCAAGGGATTATTAATCGAAGGTGGATTCGGTACAGGTAAATCACATTTATTGGAATCACTGAGACATACGGCTTTGGAGTCCCGATTTGTCTGTAGCAAAGTGGTGATCAGTAAAGAAACTCCGCTGTATAGTCCGACATTAATGTTTCGGGCTGCCGTGGGTGCGGCTGATATTCCCCAGAAACGTGGGGATGCGTTAGCAGAAGTGGCGGCTGATTTAAATTTTAAAAGTCCTCAATATGCGGAATTTTATGAATGGGTGCATCGGCAAGGCGGAGAGATTGACGGGAGATTTGCTGCGACATTGTTTCTCTATGAGCGCATGGTAAATGATCCTGAGCTGAGTCATCGTATGATTCGCTTCTGGGCTGGTGATCCGTTGACAGATGCTGAGATCAAACGATATCTCAAATCCTGTGATGCCAATGCCTCCTATCGCTTTGAGCGTGTGTCTCCTATGGAAATGGCCTTGCAGCGGTTTAAATTTGTGTCTCGGCTGATGATTGCGGCTGGATATTCCGGGTGGATTCTCTTGATTGATGAAGCTGAAATTGTGGGACGATATTCCTTTAAACAACGTGCGCAATCGTACGCAGAGCTCGCTCGGTGGTTGGGACGTCTTGAAGCATCGAGTTTCGCAGATCTAGGCTATAAATCTGGATTGGCGGCGGTGATGGCGTTGACGGATGATTTCCAGAGCGCCATTTTGGAAGAAAAGGGAGATCGGGAAAAAGTTCCAGAAAAATTGAGAGAAACCGGCTCAGAGACGGATTTAGTCTTGGCTCGACAAGCAGAACAAGGCATGCGATTAATCGAATGTGAGCGCATTCCGTTGGTAGGGCCCTATGATCAGTTGATTGAAGATATTTACCATAAAATCCGGGGTATTCATGGTGCGGCGTATGGCTGGGATCCTCCTCAAGTTCCGACGATTGAGCGCTTGTCAAGCACTCGGATGCGTGAGTATGTCAAAGGATGGATTACTGAGTGGGACTTAAAGCGCTTAGATCCAAACCAGAAAGTTGAAATCGAGTTAACGGAAATCAAACAGGATTATTCGGAAGATATTGAGTTGGAAAATTCACAAGAAGAAGTTTTGCAGCCTGCATTGACGGAATCATCCTAGTATTCAATTTTGTGAATTGGCTCGGACATGTTTCGGGTGTTCGTGAGTGAATCTCAAGCATGGTAAGTATTCCTCCATTTTCAAACTAAAGGATATCTGTTATGGAGTTACGACCTCAGGAGTGGTTACAAACGATTCAGCAAGAATATCTCCAGCGATTTGTTGGGCAAGGTGGATCGTCGGTCAAATTCATCGTGACCCCTTCCGATATGGATCGTGCTCAGGTACAGGATCAATTGATGAGTTTGGCTGAAAGGGAGCAGTATGCTTGTGTTCGGATTGACGCGAAAGATACTAAGATTCATATGATGGATAAATTTTTCCATGAAGTGGCTCGTCGAGTCCCATGGGATGAGTTGGCTTCGCAATTTGTACGACGATTGCTTCAAGAAAATGGGTATCACATTCCTGATGGGGAAGAAGATTTTTCGATGTCAGGAGTGGCTCGGATGAATGAGCGAGCGGAGCCGTTGCTGCGTCGAGATTTGAATAGCTGGCTTGAACGAGCCATTTATCGAGATACGCATATGTGTCAAGAGTTTCGGATGGCGATGATTCGCCTCTGCTTGGGACAAATGGACTCGGGAGCGGAAAGCCCATTTATGACTGAACCAGTCAAGGCTTGGTTATGCGGAGAATTGCGCCAACTTTCATCCTTGAAGGAGGCGTTAATTTTTCAAAAAATTGTCCGTACGAATGCCCGTTATATGTTTGCCTCGTTGTCACGCTGGTTGAGACTCGTGGGCAAAGCAGGCTTAGTTGTTTCGTTGGATTTGAGTCGCTGCCTGGAAAGTAAAAAGCCTACGTCTCCCGAGGGCTTGTACTATGGGGTGTCTGCCACGCTTGATGCTTATGAAATGTTGCGGCAATTTATTGATGGAACGGATGAATTGGAAAGTCTCTTGTTAGTGGTATCCGTTCCTCCAGAATTTCTGACGGATGTGCGACGAGGTCTCAGTCGATATGAAGCGTTGAAATTGCGTATTTGGGACGAAGTCCGCGATCGGCAATATCAAAACCCATTAGGTGCGTTAATTCGGTTGGGTGCTGTTGAAAATGAACAAGATAGGACAGATGCTTGGGATCATCATGCTGAACGTATGGCTATGGCCAATGGTGATGTCAGCCATCAACGGACAATGGAAGCTTTACGATCTGGTGTGCCGAATCGAGATGTCGTGAAAGTCTTAGGGAGTCACCAGCCAGATCTTGAAGGAAAATTTCGGCGATTATTGCAAGAAATGTCTACCCAAGCTTGCCAAGGAACGTCCACTAAAGGATTGGTGATTGAAGGTGGATTTGGGAGTGGGAAGTCGCATCTTCTCAAAGCCTTGCAGCATGTGGCTATTGAACAACAATTTGTTTGTAGCCCAATAGTCATCAGTAAGGAAACACCATTTTATAATCTGGCCACTCTGTTTCGAGCAGCAATGAATGATGCCAGTGTTCCTGGGAAACAAGGGGATGCTTTAACCGAAATTGCGGGAGAGCTGAATTTTCAAAGTCCCCAATATGCCGAATTATATGATTGGGTTCATCGACAAGATTCAGGCTGTGATTCGCGGTTTGCTGCGACGTTGTATTTGTATGAACGAATGATTAACGATCCTGAGCTGAGTCATCGGATCATCCGGTTTTGGGCAGGGGATCCATTAAGCAATGGCCAACTCAAGAAATATCTTCAAGGTTGTGCACCCGAGATCCCGTATGTTTTTGAGAAAGTCACCGCACAAGATCTCGCGTGGCATCGTTTTCAATTCGTCTCAAGATTGATGATAGCCGCTGGGTTCAAAGGATGGATTTTACTCATCGATGAGGCAGAAATTATTGGCCGGTATTCATTTAAGCAGCGAATGAAATCCTATGCGGAAGTTGCTCGTTGGCTGGGAGTTCTGGAGGAAGCGGTGTGTCCAGGAATTACTGGCATTGTCGCCCTCACAGATGATTTTCAAAGTGTGGTTCTGGAAGAAAAACAAGATACGCAAAAAATCGAAATGCTGGCACAGAGCGAAGAAGTTGGGAGTGCCGATGTCACTGCTCTTGCGTCCGCAGCACTCAACGGAATCCGTCTTATTGAACAAGAGGGTGAAGCACTCATTCGGCCTTATGACCAAATGGTTGATGCCCTGTATGAGCGTCTTCGAGGACTCCACGGATCAGCGTATAGTTGGAATCCTCCACCAGTTTCAGCTGTCGAAAAACTCTCAAGTACAAGGATGCGTGAATATGTGCGGGGATGGATTACCGAATGGGATTTACGAAGGTTATACCCAGAGGCACAGTTAGATATTGAGATTTTAGATGTACGCCAGACATATGAAGAGGATCAAGAACTGGAGTCGACCGTATCCGATGATGGTGAATCCATGACCACGACTGAAAATGAGGATGCGATGATGGCCGTGGCGCTACAAAATCAAGCCCCTGTGTAAAATTTCTTCCTGCGAGCCTCATCTCAGAAGCGTTGAATACTTGTTTGCCTTCTTCTTGAGTGGATATATACCAACCTTCAAAACTTCTACCGAGTTTTGACCTTCATGAGATGATCATCTCTGTCTGGCTCTTTCTCTTCCTCTAGTTTTGCCTGAGTACTCTCTGTTGGTAGGTTTGATGGGTGTGGATTTGAGTGATTGTGCATGTGGTTTGGAAGGATCTGACCCTTGCGTCCGTACTTTTTCAAGTCAATCAATTCGTTAAAGAAAATTTTGAGCCATTCATACCCAATAGGTTGAGTATTGCAGCGTTGTTTCACTGAAAGACTGCTAAATTTCTATCGAAACTTGTCCGAAAGGGTTATTCAGAGAATTGCCTTGTTGAGGAAATATCTTCACTCATGTCCTGGCATCAAAAAAGGATAGATGTTTGTGTCGGATGTAACGCTTGAAAAAGATATGTCGGTTCAGACATTTGGTCTATGGAGAAAATGCGTCAGAGCGGCCGTAGGTGGCTTAGAAATTCTCCACACGCATATTATTCTGGTGCTCAGTTTATTATTCATTCTCTGTCTGCTCGTCATTTATTTACATATTTCGCAGTTGAAGGCACAAATGGTTGCCACGATTGCCCTTCGAGGTGCCGACACTTACGCCAGAGAGTCGAGTGACATGAGGGAATGGTATGCGGTTGAAGCTATTCAGCGACTACATATCCTGGGGATGAAGACTCCGAGTTCTCAAAAAACAGAAGGAGCAATTCCCTTACCGACGTTATTAAGCTCGAGCTTGGGAGGGAAATTGACCTCAAGGAGACCTGGTGAGCAAGTGCGTCTCTTGAGTGAATATCCCTTTCCTCAAGCGGGAGATAAGGAACAGCCATTGGATGGGTTTCAAGGTGAGGCTTTGGAATTTTTAAAGACATATCCTGAACAGTCTTATTATCGTGTTGAACAGGTGGATGGTCGTCAAGCACTGCGTTTTGCCACGGTTGGCCGTATGCAGCAGGGGTGTGTGAATTGCCATAATGAGGAAGCGGATAGTCCAAAGCGTGATTGGCAAGTCGGACAGGTGGGGGGGATCGTGGAAATCGTGTATCCTCTGAATTCATTAGAGAACATGACCAGCATGAATTGGCGCGAATCCTATGGAATGATCGGCGTCTTGGTGATGTTGTGGTCGGGAGGGTTCGGATTAGTTGTATTAAAACTTCGTGGAGTTTCGAGTGAATTAGAAGAACAAGTTCAGCATCGCACAACGGAGTTGTATGAATCTAATCGACATTTGGAAATGGAAATCAAGGAACGGAAATTGGCAGAAGATACGATTCGGCAAGCCAGGGATAATTTGGAAAAACGAGTGCAAGAACGAACGGGAAAACTCGCTGCTTCGAATGCGGAGCTTATCAGGGAAGTTGCTGAACGGAAACGTGCAGAGGATGATAGTCGCAGTCTTAACGCACAACTTCTGCAACGTTCTGCGCAATTAGAAGCAAGCAATAAGGAGTTAGAAGCATTTAGTTATTCAGTGTCTCATGATCTTCGTGCACCGCTGCGGGGTATTGATGGTTTTAGTCAGGCCGTGCTGGAAGACTATGATGAGAAATTGGATGATTCAGGGCGAAGCTATTTGAATCGGGTTCGCGCAGCCAGCCAACGTATGTCACAGCTGATCGATGCCATGTTGAATCTCGCTCGGCTCACGCGGGCGGAAATTCATTCCCAAACATTCGACATGAGCGTGATCGCGAAAAGCATTCTGGATGATTTGCAGAAGTTTGAGCCTGAGCGAGAGGTGGAATGTGTCGTGACGAATAATCTCTTGGCCACAGCTGACCCGCAGTTGCTGAGAGCCGTCCTAGAAAACTTGCTGGGTAATGCGTGGAAGTTTACTCGACAACAGCAACATCCACGCATTGAATTTGGGCATGGACAGTACAAAGGACAGGCAGCCTTTTTTGTAAAAGATAATGGTGCAGGCTTTGATATGACCTATGCCCATAAATTATTTGGTGCCTTTCAACGCTTACATGCGTATACCGAATATCCTGGTGTAGGAGTTGGCCTCGCAACGGTACATCGCATCATTCAGCGTCACGGTGGGCAAATTTGGCCAGAAGGCGCAGTCGATGAAGGAGCCACGTTTTATTTTACGTTATAGTCATACTTGTTTTAACTAAGGAGGATATCATGACACACAAGCACATTCTTTTAGTAGAGGATCATCCCGATGATGAAGAACTGACCATGCGAGCGCTAAAGAAAAATAATATTATGAATGAAGTGGTCGTGGCGCGCGATGGTGTTGAGGCTTTGGAATACTTGTTTGGGACCGGTGCTCATGCCGGGCGAGATATGGATGTCATGCCGCAGATCATCTTGTTAGATCTCAAGTTGCCTAAAATCGACGGATTAGAAGTGTTGAGACGTTTGCGTGCTGATGATCGAACAAAATTTTTACCTGTGGTTGTTCTGACTTCTTCCAAAGAAGAACAGGACATTGTGAAGAGTTATCAATTAGGAGCCAACAGCTATGTTCGCAAACCGGTAGATTTTCAAGAATTTTCACAAGCTGTCCAAAACCTTGGTCTGTATTGGCTCATTTTGAATGAATCGGCACCCGAGAGAGTACCGGTATAAGTTTATTTCTCTTGGTCCTGAGATTGGGATGAGATTTCAGCCGGATTCAGAAAGAAGACTGGAATGTCTACTTTTCCGTCAGTAGTGCCCACATTCTGTCAAAATTTTGAGAGCTGGATCTTTCCCTAAGAGGTTTCGAGCGAGGCCTCATTCTCCACATAGGCTATTCGATTCTCTGCATTTTTCCACGAATTTCCCCTTCCTCTCTTAGACGGTTTTTTGGATTAGATGGCTTCACATGGCCTAGGCACATCCTTTGCTGAATCGAGATAGTAAATGTCATCGCATAGACCAGTTATGGAGGGATGCCATGAGACGACTCCTGAGATTGGAAGCCTCTGACCCCATGTCACCGTTTGAATCTCGCTGCAATCCGAAGCGGAAAAATTTTTTTGACGGAAATCGATTGAGCCTGCCTAAATCGAGTAAAGGCAGTGGGTGTGGAATTGGACAATGCGCACAATGTGGAGGAGACGTGAAGGTCTTTGTGTCACCACGGCGAAACCCACATTCCAGTAAGTTGGGTCGTGCCGTTTCGCTGAAAGATCATGATCTGTGTCGTCGGTGTTGGAGACGGCTCATGCATCAACAACGCCAATCAGGGATTATGGTGCTTCCGCTTTCAATGTTTATTGGAGGCAGAAAGTTACATCCACGCTTGCTCATACCAAAGCTCGCTTCATTGCCGAGAGAAGCGAGTTGAAACAGTGAGTTGAAAAAGTAAGATTTGGACTGACTCTTCTCCACGATCATGGTAGAAATTCTAAAAGCTTAGGGTGTCGTTGGTTCAAGACGAGGTCTTTGCCGAACAAATTCTGACGCCAGTGTGGTGTCTTGATAAACAAGTTTGAGTACCATATTCCCAAACTGCCGACGATTCACGATTAAAATAATCTGACCATCTTCATAGCCTGCCTGAAGTTCTTCGAATTGCTTCGCAAGAAATGCGTTCATTCTTTCGTCTGTGAAGTCATGAGTCAGGCGATAGCTGTTTCCCAAGATCATCTGCAACTGGTTGTACCAACCTTCCGAATATTGTCCCATGTCGAACGAAATCTTAGAGAGCCGAAGAGGTTGGGGTGCTTCACGGTCTGTTCTTCCGTCTTTCGGACCATAGGTCAATTGTACATAGCGATTTTTATTGGAAAGTTCATACATGCATTCGTGAGATGTTGAACAGTTCTTGAGGGTCTGGACTTCCTGTGGAGTCATGCCGAACTTGAGGTTCCGAAATCCATCAATAGGCTCTGCACCGTATGCTGGAATCCAGAACACAAATAGGACGGCTAAAGTGTGAGACCAATACAAGGCGAAGCTTTTGCTAAAAATATGACACTGCATAATGAGGACTTCCTTCCTTGGGGGCAGACTTCCATGTAAAAAAGCTTCAGACAGGAAAATGAGGTCCGATTTTCTACCATATCAGATGGTGTTGGTTGAATGCGATTTGATCGAGGAGCGGTCGTCTGCTCTAAATGGTAGAAAAAAGGAAATCTCTCGAAATTTGTGAAGTCTCTAAAGGGTAAGTTCGGCACAGAGATGTTCGTGAAGATGTTCATAAAGAACATTGTATGAGCGGTGGAACGTGGTGCCCTTGTCTAAGGTGTATTTGATTCAATTTTGCAGAAGGATTTTTCATGGATAGTTGATCGTTTCCCGTCAACAACGAATTGATACGTGTCCGTGTTGGATTCTTGTCAAGGTTGACCCTAACGGCGGGTATTTTTTTTGCCTCGCGTAGGTGGGGCTTGAAGAGGATCATCAGGCCAGAAATGTTTTGGGTAACGGCCTCTGAGTTCTTTTTTGACTTCTGCATATCCCGTTTGCCAGAAACTCTTGAGATCTTGTGTGACTTGAACCGGCCGTTGGGCAGGCGAGAGCAAATGAATCAGGACAGGGATTTGACCATTGGCCAGGGTCGGTGTTGTGGTCATCCCGAAAACTTCTTGCAGGCGAACTGCCAAAATTGGGATCTCGCTCGAAGAATAATCTAGGGCAATCTGAGATCCTGTAGGAACGATGAGATGAGTTGGTGCTAATGTGTTAAGAGTGTGCTGTTGTTCTTGCGAAAGATGAGCCTGAAGCGGCCAGGTTAGGTCTATTCCTTGTAATTGAACGAGACTTGATATGTTCGAGAGATATGGTGCCAACCATGTTTCAATTGTGTTGAGTAAGGTTTCATCTGTCACATCCGGCCAGTCCATCTCTTGAGGCATGACTCGATGAAGGAAATTGACGCGGGCTTGCCAATTTTGTTGACCCTTCGTCCAGGAAAGACAGGTCAGCCCTTTCTGTTGAATGCCATTCAGGAGTGCTGTCAGAAGAAAATCAGAGTTGGGCTGGTGTAACCGACTCTTGCTCAGAATGAGTGCTCCCAATCGTTCTTCTCGTTGTGCGGCCACGGACTCTGTTGTTTCGTCCCAACTCACATGCTCTTGTGTCTGGATGAGATGGACGCAATGTTTCATAAGATCCTTATGAGAAAGTGGCGTAGCTATGGATATTAGGGAAACTGGTTGTGCCCCATTTAAATGAATAATGACCAGGTATTCCTCATGCTCCAACGGATTTGGCTGAAAAAAACGAGCGAATCGGCCATTGGCCAGCTTATACCGTCGACTTCCGTCGGATTGCCGTTGGGCGATACGGTCGGGGTAGGCAGCGCTTAAGAGGATCCCGATCTGTTCAATGTGATCTGATTCAGGATCAGATTGGGTTAGACGAAGAGTTCGCTGCCAGGCGTGCGAGGATTGTTTGATGCGTTGTACAATCCCAACCGTTTTCTCAGAATGCGTCTGTTGATAGTAGGCTTCCACGATCGTTCGAAGATCTGTCTGTGTTGTCCCAACCGATCTTTTAGTAAAGAGATCCCCTTCGCTTAGTATTGCTGCGATATCACAAGCTAAGGATCCAAGAGCATGTTGTGTGCTTTTGAGAACCATGTGTGCAAGTCGTGGATGTAGTGGCAGTTCTGACATTGTTCTGCCATGCTCTGTTATGCAATTTTCTTTATCGAATGCACCCAGGGACTGAAGAAGCTGACAGGCTTGAGCGAAGGCACCCGCAGGCGGTGGGTCAAGCCAGAAAAGTTCCATGGGATCGTGAATGCCCCAAATGCCTAATTCCAATGCGAAGGACATGAGGTCAGCATTCAGAATTTCAGGTCGAGTTCGAGGAGACAATGTTCCTTGTGATGCTTCTGGCCAACAGCGTACGCATAGACCAGATTCAAGCCGTCCGGCGCGGCCACGGCGTTGTTCAGCAGATTGTTGAGAGATCGGTATGGTGGTTAACCGACTCATTCCGCTTTTCACGTCGAATCTTGGAACTCGCATGAGACCCGAATCCAAGACGATGCGAATGCCCTCAATCGTGAGGCTGGTTTCCGCAATATTGGTCGACAGAACGACTTTTCGCCATCCAGTTGGTGGTGGAAGAATAGCTTGATCTTGTGCCTGAGGAGAGAGGTTCCCATAAAGGGACGCAATCAGAATATATTTGGGAAGGGAAAAGGCTGAGAGTTGCTGCTCCACTCGTCGGATTTCTCGGGATCCCGGGAGGAAGACCAAGATATTACCCTGTTCAGTTTTCAAGAGTTGCTGGATGGCTCTGGCGACTTGTTGGGGAAACTCTCGTCTTTGGAATGTTCCTATGTAACGTGTGCTAACTGGAAAAGCTCTTCCTTTGCACGTAATCACAGGTGCTTGCTTCAGTTGTAGAGAGAGAGTTCGTGTGTCTAGAGTGGCGGACATGATCAAGAGGCGAAGGTTAGTGCGAAAGACTAATTGAGTCTGAAGGGTCAAAGCCAAACCCAGATCGCCTTGAAGATTTCGTTCATGAAATTCGTCAAAAATAACAAGGCCGTAATCATTCAGTGAAGGATCATGTTGAAGGATGCGCGTGAGAATCCCTTCCGTCACGACCTCGATCTTCGAACTTGAGCTTATCTTTGTATCTAATCGCGTACGGTACCCCACTGTCTCTCCGACGGATTGCCCGAGCAACCTGGCCATGTGATTTGCTGCTGTACGCGCGGCTAATCTTCGCGGTTCCAACATGATAATCTTTTTTGAATCTAACCAGGATTCTTTGAGGAGAGCCAAAGGTATTTGAGTGGTTTTCCCTGCTCCTGGCTCTGCTGTCAGAAGGGCGAGAGAGTGCTCACTGAGAATTCTTTGTAGCTGAGGGATGATGTTGACAATGGGAAGGCGTTCTACTTGCATAAGTTGATTGTGATGAAGGTTATTGGAGTGGTGATAATCTTTGAGGAAGAAGAAGTTCTTGAAAGACGTTACGCATACTTTTGATGAGAGAGGCGATGTAATCCTCAGTTGCATTCATGACTGAAATTGTCAAAACTCTTTGTTCTGAGAAAATTCATCTGGTTGCGTTTTTCAAGTCAGGCATAACAGAATTGCTTTCTTGTACTATTCGAGAATAGGTAGAGTAATTTTCTCAGGTATGGTGTTCTCATCCCTTTTAGAATATACGGTCTCACATTTAAAATAAGGAAAGACCGAATTGTGTGGGGTACAAAATAGGAAAAACAGGGAAAAGAAATGTCAGAGATTATGAACGAAGGCGGGGCTAATTTCTCCACGAGCCACTTCCATAACAGGCCCTTTCATCGTGATGTTGTATTGCGGGTCAACTGTAATATCTAATGTGCCGCCTGGGGCTTTGACTCGAACAGGGCTTTTAACCAATCCTAGTCGTACACCGGCGCAGGCGGCGGCACAAGCTGATGATCCTGAGGCTTGTGTTTCTCCGGCTCCACGTTCCCATATGAGAATAGAAATGGCTTTGGGGCCAATAGGGACGGCTAATTGCACATTGGTCCGTTGCGGAAAAATGGTGTGGTTTTCGAGTTCTGGCCCGATTTCAAGTAAATCGTCACGGGTCCACCGTTCCTCACGTTTTTTATAGACGACACAATGGGGATTTCCCACACTGACTCCTGTAAAGCGAAGTGACTGCTCGGCTGCTTTCACTGGCTGTTGAATGAGTTCGGGGACGCGTAACGTACAGGGTAATGCGATGGGTTGAAAGACAGCACGGCCCATGTCCACGGTTGCTCCACCGACTAACCCCTGGCCATTCAACTCCAGATGAATTTCAACCACACCACCCTTGGTTTCCACGGTAAAGTGTTTTTTTCTCGTGCGTTTAGTGTGGTACAGATAACATCCAAAAATACGTAATCCATTCCCAGATTTTTCTGCCTCACTACCATCTGGATTATAGATTCGCAGGCCAAAATCTGATTTTTTGGAAGGGACTAAGGACAAAATTCCATCACTTCCGATGCCCCAATTGCGATCACAGAGTGTTCGGATGATTCGAGGAGTCAGTTTAAATGAGAGTTTTGTGGGATCGAGGGCAATATAGTCATTACCCAAGCCATGTCCTTTAAAAAAAGTATTTTTCATGCCTGCTCCACAATGGGATGGATCTTTGCCGGGGGGGAGGCCTTTGGGGGCCAGGCCCGACTAGTTGGTAGGATCTGAATTATACGTAAAAAAGGCCAAAGAGGAAAGTCCTAATTCCCAGGGTAATGAGGGAAATAGGAGATTTCAGACAGAATGGGCTTGCGCTTATGCTCGTTTGGCTTGATTGCGGGCGGCACGGCGTTCGTTATCAGTGAGAAACCGCTTACGCAGTCGAATATTTTTTGGCGAGACTTCAACCAGTTCATCATCCTCAATGAATTCCAAAGCAAATTCTAATGTCATTTCTCGAGGTGGGACAAGGTTAATGGCGTCATCAGATCCAGCAGCTCGGATATTCGTCAGCTTTTTCTCGCGGATAGCATTCACCACAAGATCATTACCTTTATTATTGATGCCCACCAGCATCCCCTCATAAATGTCAGCTCCGGGATGAAGGAAAATTTCCCCACGATCTTGGAGTCCCCAGAGACCATATGCTACGGCTTGCCCTGGGCCGTGAGAAATCAAAACGCCAGCTGAACGATGAGGAATGTCACCTTTGAATGGTTGATATTCATAGAAAATTTGGGACATCACACCGCTTCCTCTTGTCATTCTCAACAATTCACTGCGAAATCCTAAAAGAGCTCGTGATGCAATGTGAAACTCCATGCGGACAGTCCCAACAGAACTAATTTGCAAGTCTTTCATATCAGCTTTTCGTCCGCCAAGAGCCTCGATGACCGAACCCTGATAGCCGGGGTCTACCTCGACGACCACAAGCTCCACTGGCTCAAGAGTTTCACCATCAATTTCTTTGTAAATAACTTTTGGCGGGGATACTTCTAGTTCAAACCCTTCGCGTCGCATGGTTTCAATTAAGATGGACAAATGGAGTTCTCCTCGCCCAGAGACTTTAAACCGTTCACCACCATCAGCCTCCTCCACTTTGATGCCGACATTCATCATGGCTTCATGAGCCAGACGTTCTCGAATATGGCGAGATGTGAGAAATCGCCCGCCGTCCTTTCCGGCTAAAGGACTAGTATTGTGTGAGAAGTTCATGGAAATGGTGGGCTCATCAACATTGACTGTCGGGAGTGCTGTCGGATTTTGAGGGGAGGCGAGGGTTTCTCCAACGCGTACATCATCAACCCCTGCCAAAGAAATAATGTCTCCCGCTTGAGCCGATTCGGTTTCGACGCGAGTGAGTCCCTGATAGGCCAATAGTTTTGTCACCTTTCCACGAGCTAGAGCGCCATCTCTCTTGACGGCAACAATGGGATTGCCCAGCCCGATCTTGCCATGGACAATCCGGCCGACAGCAACACGACCAATGTACGAGTCATATTCCAATATGGTGACGAGCATTTGAAACGGTTGCTCCGGGTCAGCGACGGGTGGCAAGACTCGATGGATGATGGTATCCAAGACGGGTTTCATATCCACGGCGGGATCCAGCAGATCCAGGGTAGCCGTTCCTTCTTTTCCAGAGGCATACACAATAGGGAAATCTAATTGTTCGTCAGTGGCGTTGAGTTCACAAAACAAATCGAAGGTCTGATTGACTATTTCTTCAGGTCGGGCATTCGGTCGATCAATTTTATTGATCACGACGATCGGCTTGAGATGCAGTTCCAATGATTTTTTGAGGACGAATTTGGTTTGAGGCATGGGGCCTTCGAAGGCATCGACTAAGAGTAACACACCGTCTACCATTCGAAGGATTCGTTCGACTTCGCTGCCAAAGTCGGCATGGCCAGGGGTATCGACCAAATTGATGCGGGTATCTTTATAGAGTAATGAGGCATTTTTTGAAAAAATGGTAATTCCACGTTCTTTTTCCAGTGGATTCGAATCCATAATGACGGCTTCGCCGTCTTTAAACACATGAGCCCCGGTTTGTTTGAGGAGCGCGTCTACCAAGGTGGTTTTGCCATGATCGACATGGGCAATGATAGCCACGTTGCGAAGGTCTTTTCGTCGTTTTTGATTCGGCATAACAGCTATTCCTCTAGATAGGTATGGAGCATAGGATCCACGGCTTGAACAACATTGTTCAAGCCTGGTGGGTCTTTATCGAGGCCGGTCTACGGAGATTTGAGCAACGACACCAGCCAGAAAGGCCAGAGAATGGCTTGGTCTAACGAGACGGTCGATTCATCTATGAGGGTATAGGAAGAAGTTGTTTAACGCAACATTCCTTCACCTACAGGGCCAGAATTACGCTGGAATTTCCATAAATTTGACGGGGAGTTCAAGAGTAAAGGTTGCACCATGGCCTTTGCCTTCGCTGGAAGCGGTGAGTGAGCCTCCCAGGTTTTTGGCGGCGAGTGCGTTGCTATGGAGCCCAGTTCCCTGTCCAAGGTTTTTCTTTGAAAATGATTGAGCAAAAATTCGATGGAGGTTTTCTGTGGGAATGCCGATTCCGGTATCAATCACTTGAATGCAGATTCGGGTGTCCTCTTGCGGATGAGGTTGAATCTGAATCGTTAAGTTGTGTGGGCCTTGGTCATGTAGCCGAATGGCATGTTTGGCATTGCGAATGAGGTTGGCCAGAATTTGCAGAACCTGTTGTTTGTCGGTGATCACTTGTGGCAGGTCAACATAATCTCGGAAAATCGTGATGTGATTTTTTTCGAATCCTGGCGCATGGATCTTCAAGGCGTTTTCAACCAGATCTTTTAATAGCACTGGTTCATGAATGCCACTTGTTCCAGCAAGATCTTCTTGTGCTGCGATAATGTCTTTCACATGATCGATTTGCGTTATGATGGCTTCCAAGTCCTGGCACGCTTGGTCATGTTGCTCGTTTAAGTGATTCCCGAGCTGCGTTAAAAATGCTAAAACCCGCTGACCTTTTGAGTCATTAGTAAAAAAGGTTCCTAAGTCATCCTGATGAGTGGACAGTAACGTCGCAGTGCGTTGAACGTCACCGACCGGCATATCACGGACATGTTGAACAATAAGCCCAGCCGACACATTCAGACTATTCATAACATTGCCAATATTGTGTAAGACGTCCGTGGCCACTTCTGCCATGCCCAGACGGCGTGAACTTTCGACGAGCTGCTGAGTGAGCTGTTCTCGCTCATCGGCAGCTTTGCGGCGTTCTCGCGCATGACGAATGACTCGTTCCAAGAGGCCAGGGTTTGTTTCACCTTTAATCACATAATCGGCGGCACCCAACTTTATCGCTTGTAAATCAATTTCTCGATCAGTCGCTCCAGTCATCATAATAATTGGAGTATGGCAGCCAAATTTGAGGGCTTCCCCAAGAACTTGCAATCCAGTTTGGTGACCCAAACAATAATCTAAGAGGCAAATGTCGTGTGAGTTTTCTTTGAGTTTCTGAAGGCCTTGTTGATAGGTTGAGGCCCATTCAGCTTCAAAGGCCACGCCTCGAATTTGAGTGAGCGTCGCTTGGGTAATCATGGCATCATCTTCATTGTCATCGATAAGCAGGACACGGATGATCTCCGAGGGGACGGCCAAAGGACTAGTTACTGTATGAGATTGTGCGAGTTTCATCATACTGAAAGAGGCGTGAAATGTATGGCGCCATGACCTTGGATGAAAGAGGGGGATTCACGTTTTAGATATGCGGGTGCGACCGAGACATATCGACGCGTCGTATCCAATCCTTTTGATTGAGTGAGGATAGTTCTCTTTGTTGTCTGCTTTATCGGGTGTTCTAGGGAGAATCTTAAACAAAACGGAGGAGAAGCACTGAATCTGGGCCTGTCAGCAATGTGTAATTGGTGGACCAGTGTATGTAAGGTAAACCATTTTCTTCATCGGAATATTTTTGAAAAGGAGGAAACGTTAACGGAAAGGGTATTGAGGAACATGAGAATGATCCTCGGCACGCGCGCTTGTCTTATCGATGAGCAGGGCCTTATCGATTGCATTTTCAAGGCCATACGAATTCACTTCTGACTTAAAGAGGAAACCGACTGCTCCAAATCCCATGGCTTCATTGCGCAAGGTGTTATCTGTGGTTCCACTAATCATAATGATGGGGACGGGACAGTGATATTTTGAGGCTTCTGCCAAGAGGCCTAATCCTGTTCCCTTATCTAAGCAGTAGTCGACAATGCAAACATCATGTTTTTGCTCTAGAAGCGTTGTGATGCCGCTCTGAAAGGTGGAAGCCCAGTCGACATGATATCTTTTCCCAGGAATTCGTGCCAAATGGTCTTGAGCGATCATGGCATCATCTTCATCATCATCAATGAGCAAGATTCGCACGCTGTCAAGCGCCACTCCTAAATTTTTGATACCAGAGCGATTGTTTGTTGCAGAAATGCCGTCGAGAGTATCCACTAATTTCCTCTTATAATTTGGTTTTTTCAGGCTAGTCAGGTCAGATGGCTAGATGGACATGAGGGTGCTCTATCGCAGCCCGAAGCGCTGCCAGGAGATAGTCAAAGTCATAAGGCTTCTCGAAATAGGCGGCTGCGCCGAGCGCCATAGCCTTTTGCCGCAAATCAGATTGTTGACTTGCGGTCAAAAAGATGATGGGAATGGCTTGTGTGTGTGTGGATGCTTTGAGGCGTTCTGCGAGAGTTAATCCATTTCCTCCAGGCATCGTGATGTCGAGCAGAATGACATCCGGCAACGTTCCTGTCGCTTTCTGCATGCCTTGAATCGCATCAAAAGCTGTGACGACCTTGTACCCTCTTGCTTGGAGGCGAACATCTAGCGCTTTGGAAATATTTTCATCGTCTTCAATAATCAAAATGGTTTTTTCCATCAGATACCCCTTGCTTCTTGATCGAATAAACTGCAGCCTTTTTATGCACTGCGCAATGTAAAACTAAATGTGCTTCCTTTTCCAAGTGTGCTGGTTACAGAGAGCGTCCCTTCGTGCAATTTGATCAATTCACGACAAATAAATAATCCTAATCCTAATCCTGGAGAAGAAGCCGTGGGATCTTCTTGAACTTGATATAAACGCTCGAAAATTCTTTTCAATTGTTTTTTGGGGATGCCAATTCCCGTGTCCTGAACAGAAATGCGAACCCGCCCGGGACATAACGAGTCTTCACATGCCGATATCAGAATTTCTCCACCTTTTTGTGAAAATTTCAATGCATTTTCTATCAGGTTGAGCAGAACCTGTCTAATGCGTTGTGTATCCAACAAGACAGTTGGAAGGTCGGGTGCAAGAGCCGTTTGTATGCAGATCTCTTGGGTGTTGGCTTTGGGCGTGAGATACTGAATTACATCGTGAATCAAGTCAGGCAAAGAGTCTTCTGCAACGTGGACACTGAGTTTCCCTGTCTCGAGTTTGGTGATCTCATATAAGTCATAAATGTTGCGATGTAGGTGGCTACAGCATCCATGGATCAGATTGAGGTACTCCACTTGCTTGGGATTGAGCGATCCCGCAATCCCTTCCAGTAAAATGTGGACAAACTCACCGGCTGCCGTGAGGGGTGTTTTGAGTTCGTGAGCGACAAGGTGGTAGAAGCGTTGTATCTCTTCATTCTTCTCTCGAAGTTCTTGATTGGAGATCTCCAATTGATTTTGCCATAACGAGACTTCGGACTGGAGTTTGACTTTTTCGAGGCAGTGACGAATGGCCCGTTCCAGGTTCTCTGATGAAATTTTCCGCTTGGGGATATAGTCGATGACTCCCGATTCGAGCGCTTCTATGACAAGAGATTCATTCCCTTGGCCGGTGAGCATAATCATAGGGAGATGAATATCCTTGGCCTTTGCTTCATGCAATAAATCAAGACCTGTCCTGGTTCCCAGATGGTAATCCAATAATCCAATATGGTGTTCGCGAGCTTGGATGCGCTCAAGAGCGACCGCGTAGGTTGGAGCCCATTCGAATTCAAATTGGTGGGCGCTGGCTTGCTGGAGAAGATCCTGGGTGATGAGGGCATCATCCTCATCATCATCGATCAGCAAGACCTTGAGCTGGGAATCTGCAGCCAGTGCTCGCGTCAAATGACCACCTCTCGGTTTAAAATGGTTTGGCCCAACTCCTTGAATACCTGTTGATATTCCTCAAAGGTATCGGGTTTGGTAATAAAGTCAAACGCTCCTAGCGTTTCGGCAATCTGAATGTCCCGTGGGTGAGTCGAGTTGGAAAACACCACGACTGGAATATGACTGATTGCAGGGTTCGATTTGAGCTCGACTAAAAATTTTCTCCCGTCCTTTTTTGGCATATTCAAATCCAAAAGAATCAGGTGAGGCTGCGGGAGGTCTGTTCCCTGCCAGTATTTTCGGCGTCGATATAAATAGTCCAACAGTTCCTTGCCATCGTGAACAAAGCGGACGTCAACTCCTAACTTGCTTTCTTCCCAGGCCCGCATGGCGATGAGGCAGTCATCCGGACTATCGTCCGCGACCAAGACGGTATGGGATTGAACGTGTTTTGCCATAGTGAGAAACCCTCCTCTAGCCATGGGGTCCTTGCATCTCTCATGGACGAGTCCAAGTATCGAGTGGTGGAGCTGGGATTTCGAGAGATACCATCAGTTAGCTTCTAGAGTCTTTCGCCTCTATCCGGAAATCAAAAAAAACGCCGATCTTCTTGAAAAGATAGGCGCAAGGCTACGAATACCGATCATTATTCGATTTCGTGGCAACCGGGCTAACCGGACTCATGTACTGGCCGGTCCCTTGGCTTTGCGTCCCATCTTTACAGATGGTTTGCTTTTTTCACTGTGTAGAACTTATATCGGCATATCTGAAAAAAGCTTTACGGGGAAGGGATCAAAGAAGGCTGGACAGAGTAGGAGTCCGGTGTATTGATTGACTGCTTCTTGTGGGTCTGAAAGTGAGTCAAGAACGGAAATGAAAGCATCATAACAGGGTAAAAATTTTCAAGAACGCCTACAAATATTAAAGCACGAGTACTAACAAACCGATAATTATAAGAATGGGCTTTAAATTTTGAATGGACAAGAATGACTGACCATACTCTCCAATATTTTGATACGCCAACAGCTCATTCATATCGACTAGCATTCCGAACCAAAGTCACAGTCCTTATCGGAGCTTTGGTTCTTGTCACATGGGGGACTGTGTCCTATTGGACCACTAAAAATTTTAACGCGGCTTTGGTGAACGAGTCACTCATGAAGGTTGGGCACGATGCTGAACTAGCTGGAGTACGCCTCTCCACAGAAATCAGAGGATTTGTCCAAGATGTTCGTTTTCTTACTGGCACTCCCCCTTTTCGAGGTATCATTCGAGCGCAGATCTCAGGTGGAATAGATCCGTTAGACCAATCGACTCTTCAAGATTGGAAAAATCGATTTGCCACAATCGTAACTAAATTTATGGAAGCCAAGACAGAATTCTTTCAAATTCAATTTATTGGCGTTGCCCAAAATGGGCGGGAACTGGTTCGGGTCAGTCAACCATGGGGTTATATTGAGCAAACACCAGAAGCTGAGTTACAAGAAATTGGGGACGAAACGTATTTTCAAGACACGATTCGTCAACCGCGTGGAACCATCCACTTTTCTCAAATCAGACTCAATCGCGAGCACGGCGAGATCTCGAGCCCTCTGACGCCAACTCTACGAATCGCCATGCCGATCTTTACACCTTTGGGACAAGTGTTTGGCATGTTCGTCGTGAATGTAAACATGAGTTATCTATTTTCAGATATGCATCGCAATCTGAAATCCCAACAGATGTTGTATGTCGCCAATAATGAAGGAGACTATCTTGTCCACCCTGAGTCACTCAAAACGTTTGGATTCGATTTTGGTGAATCCCACAAGATTCAGAGTTCGATCCCAGATGCAGCAGAATGGTTAGCCAGTACGCAGTCGGGGGGGCAGCCTTTTATCCATACAAACTTTCAGAAGGAATCTGTGATAGGGCTAGCTAAGGCTCAATTTGATCCAGCAGATCCAGAGCGGTATGTGATTGTGGCCATTCATGACTCCTATCATCATGTCTTAGCGAAAGCCACTACGACTCAACAAGAAACCCTTTTGCTGAGTATCGGGCTCTTATTTTTCGCACTCATTGGAGCCCTCTTTCTTTCCCGATCTATTGTGTCCCCCCTCAAAGATTTTAGCAGGGCAGCGGCTGCAGTGGGACGTGGAGAGAAGAAGATTCGATTTCCTGTTTACTCGAAAGACGAAGTCGGACAATTGGCGATGTCCTTCAACGCTATGGCACAACAAATCGAAGAACGAACTACATTATTGGAACGGAAAGAGAATCAGTTTCGGGAAATAGTGGAAGCAGCTCCCAGTGGTATGATTATGGTTGATCAGCACGGGATCATTGTCCTCATCAATCAGTTGATGGTCCAACAATTCGGTTATTCGCAGGAGGAACTCGTTGGGCATAAAATTGAAATCCTTCTTCCTGAACGTTCCAAGCACAATCATCCTGCGCTACGGACTGCTTTCTTTCACTCACCACAACCTCGTCAAATGGGCCAGGGGCGAGAGCTCTACGGGCGGCGGAAGGATGGCAGCGAGTTCCCTGTTGAAATTGGGCTGAATCCCTTGACCACAGAAGACGGCGAATTCGTTCTGGCAGCGGTTGTCGATATCACGGAACGAAAACACATACAAGAGGCTTTCATTCAAAGTGAAGCTTGGAATCGACTCATTTTGAATTCTGCTGGAGAGGGAATTTATGGGCTGGATTTAGAAGGCAAGACCACCTTTGTGAATTCAGCAACGGCAACAATGTTAGGTTATGACTCTGAGATGTTAATTGGTGTTCCAATGCATGCAACCATGCATCATACAAAGTCAGATGGGTCGCCGTATCCTCAAGAGGAATGCCCCATGTATGCGGCGATCAGGGATGGAGAGACTCATCATGTAGAAGATGAAATCCTGTGGCGTAAAGATGGGACGAGCTTTCCTGCCGCTTATACCAGCACGCCTATGCGTGATGAGAAGCAAAATATCATTGGAGCGGTGGTGACCTTTGCAGATATTTCTGAGCGGAAGGCTTCTGAACTGGCGCTCTTGAAATGGAATAAAGCGCTGGCGACCAGTAATCAAGAGCTTGATGAATTTGCCTATATTGCCTCTCATGATCTCAAGGAACCCTTACGAGGTATTCATAACTATTCTAAAATTCTCCTCGAGGATCATGGTGAGGTGCTGAATAATGAGGCGCAGGTGAGATGTCAAACCATCATTCGATTGTCGCGGCATATGGAAACGTTGCTCGATGCCCTGTTGTATTTTTCTCGAGTGGGTCGATCCGAGTTGGGGGTGGGACCGACAGATTTGGATTCTGTTCTCAAGGATATCTTGGAATCACTTGAAGTTGGATTGAAAGAACGCGGTACTTTAGTCTACGTGCCTGACATCCTTCCGACGGTAACATGTGATGGCATTCGGGTCGGCGAGATCTTTCGCAATCTCATTACGAATGCCATGAAGTATAACGATAAGTCCGAGAAGTGGATTGAGATCGGGTATATTGAGAGCCAAATAGATGAGGCCGCGGTCCGGCTGCCCCGGGTCTTTTTTGTTCGAGACAATGGCATTGGTATTCGAGAGAAACATCTCGAGACAATTTTTCGAATTTTTAAGCGGTTGCATGGGCGAGACAAATTCGGTGGAGGTACGGGTGCGGGTTTAACCATGACCAAAAAAATGGTTGAACGTCATGGTGGGCGAATTTGGGTAGAGTCGACATATGGCGAAGGAAGCACTTTCTTTTTCACGTTAGAGCCAAATCACATGGCAGAAGAAGCCGAGGATCAATCGAAGAACATGCATGAAGCTGTGGTGAATTGACGACCAAAGACCTTCGTTTGGAGACCCTGAGATTCGTCATATGAGTATTACAAAGGAGAAAAGGTCATGGGAGTGAGATCCGACCAATTAATTGTCGTCATCGAAAGTGGACCTGAGGATCTTTCTATTCTGGTAGAAGGTCTGCAAGCGGCAGGAGTAAAAAACCCGGTTCAACATTTTGGAAGTGGAAAAGGGGCGCTAGACTATTTTTTTAATCGTGGAGTCTGGAGTGATGCGAGGTCTCTTTCGACGCCTGCGTTAATTTTCTTAGATCTTCATCTCTCGGATATGGATGGGCGACAGTTTTTGTCGTTGATACGGCATACGTCATTGTTGAAGACTATTCCCATTGTTGTATTCAGTTCTTCCCCCACGCAAAAAGAAGCCAATGAATGCTATGACTTGGGGGCGAATAGTTGTGTGCAGAAACCCGATACGCCTGCTGAATGCGTTCCTATTCTGTCGTGTCTTATGGATTATTGGAGTCAGGTGATTATGGCTCCACAGGTCGAAATGAGTGATACGTAAGCATTGTATAAAGATGGAGAACTGATTATGCGGATGACCCCAAGCCAGCCTATTTTACTCATTGAAGATAGTCCTGAAGATTATGAAACAACGGTTCGGAGTTTACAGAAGGCTGGGTTGAAAAATCCCATCATCCGGTGCGTTGACGGTGAAGATGCGTTGGACTATCTACATAAACGGGGTGGGTATGGTGCTGCAGGCTCAGCTCCTCGCCCAGGAATAATCCTCCTTGATCTCAACTTGCCAGGCACTGATGGGCGAGAAGTCTTAGAAGAAATTAAACAGGATCCCTCTCTCAAGACGATTCCAGTTGTGGTGTTGACCACCTCTTCTGACCAGCGAGATATCGAACAATGCTACCGTGTTGGAGCGAATAGTTATATTCAAAAACCAGTGGATCTCGATGGATTTGTGCAATCGATGGCACGTATGAAAGATTATTGGTTTGAAGTCGTGATTCTTCCGAGACAGGAGGTTACGAAATGAGTGCCTCCCCCCTTTCCGTTCTGATCATTGATGATTGCGAAGAAGATCGTGAGATTTTGGTTCGCTATCTCGGGCAAATGCCTCAAAGAGATTTTCGTATTATTCAGACGGATTCAGGTGTTGAGGGATGGGAGTTATGTCAGAAAGAGGAGCCTGATTGTATTTTGATTGATTATCAATTGCCGGATCTGGATGGACTGGAATTCATTACGTCTCTTGCCTCTGATGGCAAGCGAAAATTTTGTCCCGTGCTGATGTTCACGGGACAGGGAAATGAAGCGGTGGCCTCAGAAGCCATGAAAAGTGGTGCTGCAGATTATTTAGTGAAAGGTAAATTAACTCCTGAAGGCTTGTTTCGTGCAGTGACGCGTGCAGTCGAAAAAGCTTCATTGCTTCGCGTTACGCATGAGCAGCAGTTAGAGATTCAACGTTCGCAGCGAGAGTTGGAACAATTTGCCTATACGGCATCTCATGATCTTCAAGCACCGGTGCGGCGAGTCATGAAATTTCTGGAATTGCTTCAATTGGATCTCAAAGATACGCTCACCGATCGATCGCAAGATTATTTGAATCGTGCGATGAAAAGTGCGAACCATATGAGTCAGCTCATTCAAGCCTTATTAGAATTTGCCAAAATCGGAGGGTCACAGCAATCATTTGAACCGGTAGACCTGAACCTTGTACTGAATGAGGTGATCGTTCAACTCGAGGTGCTCATCACGACGACAGGTGCCAAAATCGAATATGGCGAGTTACCAACCATTTCAGGCAACCGAATGTGCTTGTTGCAATTGTTTCAGAATCTCCTGTCCAATGCCTTAAAATTTCGAAGCGACAAAACACCGTGTATCACTATTTCTGCGCAACTGACAGGTTCGATGTGGGTGTTGAAGGTGCAGGATAATGGTGTTGGGATTCCTTTTGAATCGCTTGAGAGTGTTTTTGGACTGTTTCAGCGTGTAGACAATGGAACGAAGGTCGAAGGAACCGGCATTGGATTAGCGTTGTGCAAGAAAATCGTTGACCTGCATTCTGGCCGCATTTGGGTGGAATCTGAGGAGGGTGTGGGTACAGCCTTTCACATGACATTTCCATCCAATCCGAAGCAGATTGAAGACGTGATGCGCGAGGCTCTTGCTACAGCAAGTCAGTAGGGATCATTGCATACAATATTGCTAAGCATGATGATAGTCCGCTGTCGACGACGGACACACAGAATAATGTCGATCTCCTGACAACCTATTGCATGGCGATGGGTATGCCCGCCAGCAATTACCTATTCTCGTTGAATTTTTCCACAAAAGTCGGAAGAATGTAGTTGAGATAAGTGAAGTATTCGAAACATGATGAAATGGTCATGTTCCTCATCCGTGCGAATCGTTTCTTGACCTCGTCTCTTCCTTTCCGATAGGCTCTGTATTATCTGGAGGCCCATTCCTCGGTTTTTTACTCAACTTTTCTCCCCTTTTCACCTATCCCTCGTAAATGTTCTGGAGGTATCTATGCGCCCTCTTCGGGTGACAATCATTGACTTAGTGACGAAAGGTCCTACCAATTCCCTCTATGCCAAAATGATGAACCAAAACCTGGCGAGCATTATGCCGCAAGTTGTGGCTGTGTGGTGTGAGGAGTTAGGTCATCAGGTTCGGTTTATTTGTTATACCGGTCGCGAAGACCTTCAACAAGAATTAGTCGAAGAAACAGACATTGTCTTTATCGGCTCATTTACCCGTTCAGCCTTAACCGCCTATGCCATTAGTAATTTGTTTCGAACCCGTGGGGCCGTCACTGTATTGGGCGGGCCTCATGCCAGAAGTTATCCGCAGGATTCTGCCCAATATTTCGATTATGTGCTGGGGTTTACCGATAAACCTTTGATTAATGACATCCTTTCTGATTGTGCGCCACATCGGCCGCAGGGGCAGCATCTCCAGGCCAAGCAGCAACCGATGGAATTGCCTGGGGTGAAGGAACGATGGAAGTTTATAGAACCCACTATCGATAAGGCACCAACGTCCTACTTTAAAATCGTCCCGATGATCGGGAGCATGGGGTGTCCGTATACCTGTGGGTTTTGTGTGGATGCGGAAGTGGATTATCAGCCATTGTCTTTCGATCAAATTAGTGAGGATTTGAAATTCCTCTTAACGAAGATGAAACGGCCGATTGTGGCCTGGCACGATCCGAATTTTGGCGTGAGATTTCAAGAATATATGGATGCCATCGATACGGCGATTCCTCCAAATCGTATCGATTTTATTGCCGAAAGTACGCTCTCGATTTTAACGGAGCCGCATTTAAAGCGGATGAAACAAAATGGCTTCAGAGCCATCCTTCCGGGGGTCGAGTCTTGGTACGACATGGGGGGGAAGTCAAAGACTGGACGACAAGTTGGAGAAGAGAAAGTTAAACAGGTCTCGGATCATATTAATATGGTGCTTCGATATATCCCTTATGTACAAGTTAATTTTGTGCTGGGGCTAGATTCGGAGCAAGGAGCAGAGCCATTCGAACTCACCAAGCAATTTTTGGATGCGGCTCCCGGGGCATTCCCGGCTTTCTCCTTGCTGACAGCCTATGGGCAGTCGGCTCCGTATAATTTAACGCTTCAGCAGGATGGTCGAGTCCTTCCCGTTCCGTTTCATTTTCTTGATAACAATCATGGGATGAATGTGAAGCCCCAAAATTATTCATGGCCGGAATTTTACGATTATGTCATCGATATCTCCGAGCATGCGTTTTCCTGGCCGATGATTGCCAAGCGATTTATGCGAAATCGCGGGATGATTCCCAAATGGTATAATTTCGTGCGTTCGGTCTCCACAGGAGGGTTCGGGCGAATCAACTACCACAAAAAAGTCCGCAGACAACTCGATTACAAAACTGGCCTCAGACCGTTTCTGGAAGGCGACACGATGGAATGCCCTTCCTTTTATCAAAGAAAAATTCAAAAAAAATTAGGCCCGTTATGGGAGATGTTGCCTCCTCAATCGATCATGCATGACCATCAAGCCTATCTGCATGCTCAACCGCCTTCCACGATCATGCCCCTTCCTTTAGCGCCGACGCTACGGATTGTTGTCGACCCTGTTTCAGAGACAACCCTTGGTGTGACTGGTCCTGCAGTGACCACATAGCGAAGCGGTCCACCTGGTCGTATCGCATCGAATGGATAACAGGTGATCAGTCGCAAGTCGGGTCTTTTCTGCTTCAATGGCAATGTGTCAATTCGACTGTCAACGACCTCGATCGTTTCCGCCACAAAGCGACGCCAATCTCCTTGAATCGTTTGGAAGGTCATCAGATCTCCCAACTGTAAATCTTGAACAAACGAAAAATGCGTATCGCGGTGACCGCTGACAATGAGGTTGAACGAGTCGTCATCGAAAGAACTGCCATTCCCCACCTTCCCAGGACCAAATGCTAAGGATTGCCCGCTCGCATTCGCCAGAATGATCTGATTGATGCCCAGTCGCGGCACCAGTAAACGCCCGACTGGCCATGTGTCTGCCCATGGCCAGGGTTTGATCGGTTGTTGTGTGGTGAGGGTCTCCTGCCAGGCATGGTGCAACAGCCATTGGGCGGCTATTGCTTTGACGTGAATCCCGACTCCATGTCCGATCAGCCAGCTTCCGAAGACGAACAATAGACTCGCCACAATCCAAGCCATGCGATGACCTAGCGGTGTGCGAGGTATCGTCGTGACCAGATCCATGTCAGGCATAACAGAAGACTTCCTAGTAGAAGATAAAGGGTGGCGGGTGTGGCGGTCTGCGGCCAGCCAAATATCGCTTCATATTTCATCCCATGCGGCACAGTGGTTTTTAACGCATGGGTATGAAGTGGCTGGGCATCAGGTCTTGCCGGTGTCACGTCTACGGCCACGAGACTGGTATAGCGACTCACTAAATGATGTTTGAGTGCGAGATCGACTATCGATTGTCGGAACAGAGCCTTGTCGTTTTCTTGGGTTTGTTGATCCATGAGTTGCGAGATTTTTTGGCGTGCCCAATGGACAGTGATGCCGCGTCGTGGCTTCGCATCAATAAGAGATTGAGTTGTTTCCCAATGTCTGTCTCCTTGTTTCCCGGTAATCGTGATCGAAGAAGGAAGAGCGGTGGTCCGAAAGGCGACGGTCAGGGGTTCACCGTGGTACAGGTCTGGCAAAGGGTTTGGAAGAATGTCATCGAATGTCGATTCTCCTGCCTGAATAGTGATGTTGGTGAGGGCGGGATGTTCTAATTTGAGAAAGAGGCGATTCATCTTCTCTTGCACTTCCGCGGTTGAGCCAATGTATGTGAAGGTGCCTTTTCCAAATTGCGCCGCTTTCCGCATGAAATGCCCATTGGGCGCAGAGCCGATGCCAACCGTAAAGAAACGAGAGTCATCTATTTTGCGCTGCAGAAGAGTAAAGAGCGCTTCCTCATTGCCGACTAGACCATCGGTAATAAAAATGATTTGGCGGAGGCGATACGCGTTTTCGTGATTGGGCATATGGACGAGGGCCTGTTTGAGCACGGGAAGCATTTCCGTTCCGCCTGTGGCCTGCAATCCACTGACGTAGCGCTGGGCTTCATGAATTCGTGAACGAGAAGCTTGTCGGGCAGTGGAATAGAGTTTGTGGGTCACGGAATTAAATTGAATGAGATTGAACGTATCGTTGGACGTTAAGCGGGCGAGTGCCAAGGAAAGCGCTGCTTTGGCTTGCGACAGTGATGTTCCCCCCATGGACCCCGAGGTATCGATGACAAAGACGACTTCTCGGGGCATAGTCTTTTGGGCCGAAGAGGTGGAGGTCGGCGGCATGAGTTGCATGAAGAGAAAGGTCTCACCATCACGTTGTTCCGTAAACACACTGGCTTGTGGATTGTCCTGGGAGAGCGGTGTCCAGATCAGTTCAAAGTCTCGATCCGCATACGTTGACGAATGTTGAAGCGACACCTGGTAGAAGTTGGCTTCATGTTTGGTAATGGTGATGGGATGAGTGGGTGAGTCGATCTTCTGAAGGAGCATCCCCGGGGCCAGGTCGATTCGCAGAGTGATGGGATTGAGAGGCCCATGAGAAGGATGTTGAACCGGTGGAGAAATACGAGATGCATCTGGAACGTGATTCGTATTGGGTGCCCATCCAAGACCATGTTGTGAGGAAGAAGGCTCGGGAATGTCCTGCGGTTGCCCAGGAATGTAGCGCGGCCCAACGACCATTGGAAATCGAAGCGAAAATCGGCCTTGGTCATATTGCACGACTTCTTGGTATTCGATTTCGATGGTGATGGGAGCATGCGGCGCAATGTTAGCCACGGATGTCGTAAAGATATTCGGACGCTCTTGTTCCACCAGGCTGGCGCGTTGCCCTTTGACTTTGGCGGCAGCGTAGGTCTTTTTGGCTTGAGCTCGTTCTTGAATGTGTCCTTCGATCACCCGTTCACCAATCTTCATGCGTAAGTGGTCCACCGCAGCCTGATCGGGCAAGGGAAAGACATACACGCCTTCCGCCCATTCATCGCTCGGGTTACTGAATTCTTGAGACACGGTCGTGCGAGCAATGAGTCCGCTGATCGTCATCGTCACTGTGGTGTTCAACAATGGGGCGGGTATGGGTGTCATACGGGAGGAGGTTTTGAGCAACACCCCGCCTTCGGTTTTTTTGCCGACAGATTCCTGAATGGAATCTTCAGCTGGTTGAGCGACGACAGGTGGAAGGGGCAGCCCTCCCAAATTGCTTAGCAACCAGAACAGTAAGAGACACACGCGAAACCTACGAATTTTCATAGCAACTCCTGTTGTCACAACATGTGGTAAATCCATAGACATTCATCAGGGCTGAAATTAGGAAGACCCAGGCTGATCCTCCAACAATGGATCAGCCTGGGAATGGTTTATGGAAGACTGTCAGGAGAAGCCAATGGATCAACGGCTACCAGTTCTCCAGGAATCTCTTCCTGAAGTGCGATCTCAGCTTCGGATTCGTCGATGGAGGGAGAATCCATCATGGAGGATGAGGATGCAGGAGTGGAATCCTCAGTTGCATCAGTGTTCATGGAAAGGAGGCTGTCGTCTTGCTGAACGACGGGTTGAGAAAGAAAGGCAACATGCGCTCGTCGGTTGTGTTCAAAACAGTCAGGGGTCTGTTCTTCACACACCGCTCCATCTTTTCCAAACGATTTCACCTGAATCCGATCTTCAGAAATTCCCAGAGAGATGAGATAGGTTTTCACCGCTTCGGCACGTTTCAGTCCTAAGGTGCGATTGTATGTATCAGGCCCTTGTGCGTCGGTATAGCCGTCAATATGAAGAGCTCCGGTCCATTCTTCTCCTTGTGCGGTGATTTGAGTGTTGAGCAAGCTTTTCGCTCCATCAGATAAGCCCCAACGATCGAATTCGAAATAGACATTCGTGTGTTCGGATTCTTGGGGTTCAGGAGAACTGCTCACCAATTGAAGAGATGGTTCGGTCATTAATGGAGAGGAGGGAACTGATGTGTCCGGGGAAGGGGAGGGGGTTGCAAAGGCGGTTGCCATTTGGAAGGTACTCACTTCATCTGCCGCCTCTTGAGATGCCGTCACAGGCAATGATTCGTCAGCGGAATACATAAAGAGACCACCAAGTCCAAGGGTCAGGGTAATAAGCCCTGCCGCGAGGAACAGAATTTCTTTGCTGTCTGATTGTTCAACCCCAGTCGATAATGAGGGTTTCTGGGTTTTTCCGGGTTCTGAAGGATTTGGCTGATTAGGTCTGTGAGTCATGAGTGTCTCCTTTGTGTGTTTGTTCGTGAGAAAGAATGTTTAGGGGGCCATTTTTTTTGATTCTGTGTTTCACTGTGCGTTTGAAATCTCTTTGCCTCCTTTCCGTGTGCGGTTGTGAATGGAAATGGGCTATCGCAAGCGTCTTGCCAAACATCGAATTCAAAAAACTATAGGAAAAACAATGGTTTGTGGGGATGCTGCGATGCAGATGTTTGCGGGGATTGCGTGGATGCAAGCGGGGATGCGGGGGTATCCCCGCAAACTCAGTTATTCGGGTTGGTGCTTGGAGGAATCTATAGAAATTTAAGACGGGGTTTCGCCCCCGCACGACGAGGTCCTTTTGTTTCGGCAAAAGGACCCAAAACCATTTCCGCCCGGCCGCGGCCCCGTTGGGGTGCCTTCGTCCTTGGCCAAATCATGATGGCGAACAACTCGCTCCGCTCAAACAGGTTCGCCAGAAAGTCGTGTTTGGCCAGAGACTCAGCCGTACCCAAGGCAGGGATTCTCTCCAGAGTCGGCATTGCCGCAGGAGTTAGCGGAAATCCATTGTTCCCTTGACAAATTCCGGTGATTATTAAACTATGCTTCTGGGTCTAGAGGTCAGAAAAGGGAAGATCCCGCTCTTATGCGGCTCCGCCTAAACATTGTTAGGTGCTTTTATAACGAATGACTGAAAAGCGATTTCAAGTATTCATTTCGTCAACGTTTCGTGATCTGATCGACGAACGTCAGGCGGTCCTCAAGGCAGTCCTTGAATTGGATCATATGCCTGCTGGCATGGAACTCTTTCCTGCTGCTGACGATACCGCATGGCAACTTATAAAGGATGTGATCGACTCTTCGGACTACTACGTGCTGTTGATTGGTGGACGATACGGCTCACTTGACGAAGCGGGCATCGGCTACACAGAGAAAGAATACGACTATGCACGCAAGACAAAGACAGCAGTTATTCCGCTGCTTCACTTGAAACCCGACAACTTGCCACGGGACAAGACGGAAACTGATCCTGATGCATGGAAGAAGCTTGAAGCGTTTCGTACCAAGGTCGAATCGAAGCATACATGTGTCTACTGGGAAACTGCGGAGGAACTCAAGGCAAAGGTGATTGTTGGCCTAACTGCAAACATCAAACGCCACCCAGCGGTTGGTTGGATTCGCGCAGACGCCGTTCCGACGGATGCGACAATTCGAGACGTTCTCTCCTTACGCGAACAAATTTCTACACTTGAATCGGAACTACAGAAGATTCGCACTGAGGCCCCGCCGGGGACAGAAGACCTACTGCAAGATGAAGATACCTTTGAACTGGCATATACTTTCACCGCAAGAGAGCTAGGCGGGTCGTACTTCAACAGGGTTGGCTACGAAGCAACGATTCTCCCTACATGGAATGAAATCTTTGCTGGCGTATCACCAGTTTTAATTGATGAAACGTCAGAAAGCAGTCTACGAAGTGCATTTGATACGCACTTCAAGCAGATTGCAAATGAAGATCTAGCGGAAGACGAAGATCTTAAAACACAAACGCTCGATGATTTTAGGTTCACCACACCTGATATCGACACCTGTTTAGTGCAACTCCGGGCACTTGGATTGATACGAGAAAGTGATCGAAAGCGAAGCGTTACAGACAAGCAGACATATTGGACACTTACGCCCTATGGAGACCGCACGATGGTTCAGTTGCGCGCTTTGCGGCGCGAGCCTGTCACGCGACGAACGCCAGGGCCAAAGCCAGAGGTCGTCGATTCGACTGATGCAGAGAAACGCATTTAACAAATCGTTGCACACGGAGCAGTGGCCCGCGCGGGTTCTGAAAGCAACGTCGATCTACGCTGCCCGGTGAACGCTGCTGTTATGCGGCTCCACGGTTGAACCTTGGTGAGGAAATTTAACTATAGGATCAGGTCTTGCTATACCAAAGTAGATGGTGATGCTTTGTGACTGTTAAGAGGGGCTGATTTCTTCCTTCTTTTCTTACCTTTCTCTAATCCACGCCTGCTGTTCGGCTCTCTGGGAGGACGTTTCTAAATCATTGGCAGGCTTTGCCTGAACCTAGTGAATTACTCTCTCTAATAATGAGTCTCATTGTTTCCAGCGCCTCCGCCTGGCCTTGTGGTGTGGCCGAGCAGTGCAGGCGACACGGAGAAAGGCGCGCATTGTTTGAGCGGAGCGAGTTTGCGCGACGCCGGAGTCGGCGAACCGCACAGGGAACCCGAAGGGCCACACTACGGCCAACATGGTTTTGGCCACTTTGACCGAAACCAAAGTGGCTCGGCTGCCGGGCCGAAACCCGGCATCATAATCATATCTTCAAATTTAAACAGTCGTTCTTATTATTGGTAGGCTCCACAACAGAGTTTGTCTGGACGCGAGTTGTGTCATTAGCGATAATCTAGAGAATCATCTACTATGGTACAAATTTGAATTAATGGAGCATAATTGTGGCTGATCAATTTCCAGAATTGAGTGATGAGTTGAGTGCATTTATTAATGAGCAAAAAGTATTTTTTGTGGCGACCGCTGCGCCGGATGGACGAATCAATCTCTCACCGAAGGGTCAAGATTCTCTTCGTGTACTCAACTCTCATGAAATTCTTTGGATGAACTTAACCGGGAGCGGGAATGAAACCGCCGCACATCTGTCTGAATCTAATCGAATGACCATGATGTGGTGTGCCTTTGAAGGGCCGCCACGAATTCTTCGTGTCTATGGGACGGCTCAGGTCTTTCATCCGAGGGATGCTCGCTGGGCGGAGTTTTCGAAGCAAATATCTTCCACAGTAGGGACGCGACAGTACTTCTTAGTGTCTATCGACTTGGTCCAAACTTCCTGTGGCTACGCCGTTCCCTTCATGGACCATGTTGAAGATCGTCAGGTCCTTACGAAGTGGGCGGAGAATAAAGGTGAAGGAGGAATTTCAGAATATTGGCAAAAGAAGAATCAACTGAGCTTGGATGGAAAGCCCACCGGTATTTTTGGTTCTTAATGCGATTTATATAACGCTTGGCTTCGTCAAAGAAAGATCAAGGAGGCGTGAGACGCTGCTCTATTATTTCGCGTATGGATCGAATCTCCATCCTGTTCGTTTGCTCGAACGAGTGACTTCTGCAACGTTGTTCGGTGTGGTCGAGCTGTATAAACACCGTCTTGAATTTCATAAAAAAGGGCAGGATGGATCGAGTAAATGTAACGCGGTCCGCACGGAGGGTGAATTTGATCGAGTCTATGGAGCCCTCTATCAAGTGGAGCACGATCATAAGAATGACCTCGATCGCATTGAAGGAGTGGGGTCTGGCTATAGAGATCAACAAATTAAGTTGCACTATCAAGGACAGGAGTACACGTGTTTTACCTATTTTGCACAATCACCCTCTATTGGCAATAATCTAAAGCCGTATCACTGGTATAAGCAATTGGTTGTTCTTGGTGCGAAGCATTTGCAGTTTCCGGACGCCTATGTTCAGTCAATCGAACAGGTTGAGTCTGTCGAAGATCCGGATGAAACAAGACGGACAACACATGAATTGTTGATTGGGAGAATCCTGAACTATTCTCATATTTGATTTGGTCGTGAGTAGCATGAGCGCGTACGTTGAATATTTAAAAGAAGTCTTTAGCGAATTTGGGCTCATACAGCCACGCCGCATGTTTGGTGGGTACGGAATTTTCCACAAGGGCTTGATGTTTGGGTTAGTGGCGGATGATTCCTTGTATCTTAAAGCCGACGAGACCATATCCCCCCATTTTACTGAACGAGAGTTGGAGCAATTTAGTTACGAGAAACAGGGGAAGGCCTTTAAGATGTCCTACTTCATGGCACCGGAGGAAATTTTCGATGACCCTGATGAAGCGAAGATCTGGGCTGATCGTTCTTATGCGGCCGCCGTTCGCTCAAGTAAGCCAAAGAAAAAGAAGTGAGTTTACGGGGTCAGTTGTTGCTATCTCACTCTTGAATACGAAAAATGGTTTCGTCTCAAACTGGCCTAACGTTTCCGTAACGAAGTCCACGCTCAGTCAGCTACGCTTTTTCTCTTTGTAAGAGGTCGTGCCGACTACATTACCGAATGAGTTTTGCCTGCTGCCCTTTCTGATCGAGCACAACGTGAAAATGCTGTAAAAAGTTCATTCCTAGGAGTCCATAAGGCAAATGGTCATCGACGTCGATAGCCACTTCCACGTCTTGCATGACATGAGTTCCCACCCTGATCGAATCGACTTGGCTGAGTGGTGACGTAATCGTTCCACTGCTCGTGAAAAAATCCATCGAAGGAAATAACGTCCAATCCGTAATCCCTAGTGTCCTGGCCGTTCGGGTTGTGATGACAGTATGGGTGGCGCCAGTGTCGAGAAGAAACGGCTCCAAGACCTGATTATTGAGAATAATGTCCAGGAACTTACTTCCCCACTCCTCTGGTGGAAGTATAAACATTAATCCCTTCAGGGGTGGGGCTTTTTTCGAAAAAGTCGGATAACGCTGCTTGAGTTGTCGTTGTTCGGTCTCAAATTCGTCGAGAATGTCTAATGCCCCATGTTGATCAACAACTTGGGGCCGATAGCTGAGCGTGCCGAGGTAGACCGCTCTCCCAGGTACCACACGGAATCGAATGCTATTCCCTTTCACAAAAGACAGATTGTTAAATCCCATCCAGATATCGGTGATCTCATAGCGTCCACCTGGAAGGTTCCAGAAAAACGAGCCACTGTGGTGTAATGGATGACTAAAGCGTTCCCCAGTGACTTCATTGCGCCATAGGATATGCGCATGGTTGGTCGAAGGTCTCAAACCGACCGGTCTTGCTGTTCCTATATCTATTTTGAATCGCCCATAGGCTAAACCTGAGGAAGGTGAAAGTCCTTCTTCAGGTGCCCCAGGTGTGGGTAGATGCTGGGGAAGCGTCGTTGTACATCCGAAAGATAATGCTGCCGACAGTAAAAACGGAACAGTTGCAGAAATGGGTAGAGGTTGCATTGGTGTTGCCCTCCTTTTTTTCATCACACTTGTATAGTATGTCTTGCTGTTATACATGCTTGAAATAGCAAATGAGATGCCATTTTTTTGAATCTTTGCAAAGACAGAGGTTCCTATGTGTACGGGAATCAATAAACGCTCCTTGTTTCAAAGAGAGATTTGATGTTTTCTGCAATAGAGACCATAAGCAGAATTTCAGATAATAGATATCTTGAGATTTTAATTCTTGATCGAGCTTCAAATCATATTTCGATACGATGCACTTTGTATCCGTTGGATGACACATTGTTGAGGGAAAATGATCGCGATGATGTCTGGAGTGTGAACCTCGCCTGATTTCATATTGAAATCTTCATCACAAGGTTTTTCATCCTGTATACGTCTTAAATTCTGGTCAGTTCCCTGACCTGTTGGGTTAGAGGGTGGAATGTCAGTGGAAATCGATGGTGCTATGTGTCTCCTGGCGAAAGGTGATTGGGCAATTCCTGAAGACTTTCGGAAAGTCAAGAATGTGAACTGCAGATTTGAAATCCAAAATTTGACCAATATGAAGATCTTGCTTCCTGCCCTAACCGTACCGAGTTGGAGATCATGAACGATCGTTCTGATTCGTTCGCCTTGCTAGTCTGCCTTCACAGACTGCGCTGTCTCTGTGTTATGCATTTTCCATAAGTGACTTATTTTGAGCTGTGTTAAGGATCTTATTGGACTGGAACAGCTGACTCTGAAAACACTTCCAAACAG
The DNA here is from genome assembly GCA_937139405.1 of uncultured Nitrospirota bacterium. Lineage (GTDB taxonomy): Bacteria > Nitrospirota > Nitrospiria > Nitrospirales > UBA8639 > Nitrospira_E. The sequence goes on along the minus strand of CAKZPV010000032.1, from coordinate 190,158 downwards.
AGATGCTTCAGGGAAACGAAAATCCATGGGGAGCTTTCAACTTCTCTACTTTCTCAAAAAATACGGGTGCTTGGAGTACTGGCATGTGTGAGTCCATTGGATGATGTATACGGGTCGCAACATTTAAGACATCTCTTTTTTAGACTTGAAGGAGTAGAGGTCCCATACGAGTGAAGGAAGCAAAAAAGTACGTCCGTGGATATCTTCAAGCAGTGTTCTGGTATTTCTGTCTGAATCCAAGTTTTAGTTGATTGTTTCCGCGCCACTGCCTGTGTTTGAATAAAGGCCACATTCCTCAGTTCCCTTTTCACTAACTAGATGACTTATTAATGGTTTTCTATTAAGGTAGGCGATTATTGTCTGGATAGAGTTCTATCGGAATTTACGTATGATGAAAGTCTTGATGCTGACCAATGAATTTCCTCCGTACACCTATGGTGGAGCCGGCGCGCATGTGGAGTATTTAAGCCGAGAGCTCTCCCACATGCTTCCTGTGGAAGTGCGGTGTTTCGGGGATCAACATGTTGATCAGGGGAATCTGAAGGTGAGGGGGTTCCCTCTTGGTGAAGTGCCCTTTGGTGCACCCAAACCCTTGCATTCTGTTTTCGGGGCCGTGCAGCGATGCTGGCAGATGAATGCGGATGGGTTGGATGCCGATTTGGTGCATTGCCATACTTGGTACAGTTTGTTGGGAGGAATTTTGGCCAAGTTGAATTTTGGCATTCCGTTAGTCGTCACGACGCATTCCTTGGAGCCTCTTCGTCCGTGGAAACGGGAACAGCTGGCGGGGGGCTATGATTTTTCCTTGTGGGTGGAAAAAACGGCGTTGGAAATGGCCGATGCCATTATTGCCGTCTCGCAAGGCACCAAGGCCGACATTCTCAAATTATTTCAGGTTCAGGAAGAACGAGTGCATGTGATTCATAATGGGATTGATCTTCATGAATTCCACAAAGTAGAGAGCTATGAGGTGTTGACGCGCTATGGTATTCCAACTGGCAAACCGTATGTATTATTTGTGGGTCGTATTACCCGTCAAAAGGGAATTATCCATTTATTGGAGGCCTTGTCGTATTTAGATCCGGATTTTCCCATTGTGTTATGTGCCAGTTCACCTGATACCCCAGCGATTGCCGCTGAAATGAAAGAGGCCTTGGAAAAGGTCTCTGCGCATCGCCAACATATTTATTGGATTCAAGATGTTTTAGATAAGGCCAGTCTCATTGAATTGTATTCACATGCCGGGGTGTTTTGCTGTCCCTCGATTTATGAACCCTTTGGCATCATCAATTTAGAAGCCATGGCCTGTGAAAAGCCAGTGGTGGCTTCGGCAGTAGGGGGTATTCCCGAAGTTGTGGTAGAAGATGAAACCGGATTTGTCGTTCCAGTCGAGCAGTATGAAGAGGCTCCATTTTCCCCCAAGGATCCAGTGCAGTTTGCCCAGGACTTGGCCGAACGGATCAATCAATTGATGCGAGATCCAGCTTTGCGTCAACCAATGGGAGAAGCCGGACGTCGACGGGCGGAAGAGCTGTTTAGCTGGACTGCAATTGCTCAACGGACGAGAACGTTGTATGAACAGGTTGTTGAGGAAGCCTAGACAGGTTCTTGAGTGTGGTAGGTCTCAAATACGAGAAACAGGCCGTGCGAGGTGACAGGAGAGAGCATTATGATTCTGGGTCACGTCCTGTCTGAAACATGGTTTCCAGGCGACGCACTTCTTCTTTGCGCCGATGCCGTTCTTCCACCATCAAAGAAATTAACGAATTCCAAAAAGCCACTTCTGAAGGTGAGCCGTCCGTCACGCGTTGATCACGCCATTCTGTGGCAAATCGGGTATAGACCCGAATTTCACAGTCGTTAAAACTTTTGAGAGCATCGATCAATTCATCTTCAGGATGCATAAGACATCGAACCTTCCTGATACAATATTGTGTATGAAGAATGTGCTTGCTTGAAATAGATGTATCGGCGGCTTGGAATTGGTTCCTTAGCTTTGGAGGTGTTCTTGTGAGAAAAAAATTCGTGCTCGAATCTTTGTCGTTACGTGTGAAAAATTTCAGCCGATGGCTTGGCTTAGGTTTGATCGTGGGAATGCTCATGGGCTGCGGAGAAGATCCGCAACAATTATTTGAAACAGCACAATTCGAAGAGCAACAACAGAATCAAACGCATGCTAAAGAGCTGTACGAGCGCATTCTTCGTGATCACGCGAAGAGCCCAATAGCGGGAAAGGCAGAAGAACGTTTAAAGGAATTGCAAAAGGGTAAGCCGTGAAGTTTCGTGAGGTTCTTGAGGATAACTTAACTATACTGATCTGGATCCACACCCGTCCGGTACATATATTCTAATCGCCGAATGTCTTGATCCCGCCGCATCCGCTCATCAATACAGAGGTTGACCACTGTATTCCAGAAGCCAGCTTCGGCAATGGATCCTGATTCCATCCGTTGATCACGAAATTCACTAGCAAAACAGGTGTAGCGCTGAAGGTCTGTGTCTTCGAAATCTTGAAGAAAGCTGGGAAGGTCTTCTGTGTGAGTAAGGGGCTCGTTGTTGTGGCTCATATTCTCTCCTGTGTTTATGGTATCGGTTGGTGACACAGGAATTCTTGAGAGTTTGTGGGAAAATGTTCATGCAGCCGGTGAGCAAACTGCGGAGGGAGTGGGCCGTTCGTTGTTCGTTATTTTACGTTATGTTGTGTTGAAAACAGCAACGCCTCGTTTTGCCCATGAAGACAGAACTTCACAATAATACGCTCTTAGCGAACATCAGCAAAAAAAGAAGGGGTGAAGGTCGGAAGGCCAAATTCAACATGAAGAATGATCATTAGAACGCGGATAAAACTTCGCCAAATCCCCATCTGAATAAATTTTCTCGCATCAGTGACAACCGGAGAAGCTAAAAGTCGGGGAGTGGTATGGAGAAGAAGTTGCTCGCAAAATCTGACATCTTCCAACATCGGGAGTAGAGGAAATCCTCCCAGCTGACGAAAGAGTCCTGCACGGACAAATAGAGCCTGGTCGCCATAGATGATTTGTGAGCGCTGACACCGAAAGTTGTCCAACCAAGAAATCATTCGGAGTCGCCAGTCTTTCCCAGAAAACTGGTGCTGAAATCCTCCCGCTTGACACGTGCTATCTTCTGCTAAATGACTGAGTTGCTTGAAGGCATGAGTTGGAAGAAGTGTGTCAGCATGAAGAAAGAGCAGCCAGTCATTCGATGAAGCTTGCTGTGCCAGCACGTAGTTTGCTCCAACATTCATTTGCGAGGCCCGGCCTTTAGGAGCCGTCAACCAGGTTATACGATCGTGCGTTCGAACAATATCGTGGGTGTTGTCGAGACTTCCGCCGTCAACGACGATCACGTTGAACTCGCCGTGTTGTTGGAACACTGAAGTCAGCGTGTGGGGGAGGGCATGTTCTTCGTTGTATGTAGGGATAACCACCCAGATCATGATTTCTGGTTCTTTCCTTATGAGTGGATACAGGCTGCAAGCGGAAAAAATCGCGAGTGATGCGGTTGTGATGAATGAGTATAAAGCCAGACAGGCAGGTGTTGTTGAAACTCGTTCCAATATTCCTGTGGATCTTCGTTGATTGAATAGAACGCGTCTTGTGCCGAGAAGAGGAGTGTTTTGGCTAAGGGGAGATATTTCTGTGTTCGATCACGTAACGTCTCGTCGCATTCCTCGTCTCGCTCCAACATGGCGGTGAGCGCGCGGAGGCCAAATTGGTGATGAGCTTCTTCTTGATGAATGAGCATTCGTCTAAGTCTATGAAATGGTGCACCACGTTTTGCTAGCCCTGCCTCAATTTTTTTGAGAATGGCTTCTCCTAACCCCTCGAGAATGATTTGTTCTGCTACAAGGGTCTCTGCAAAATCTCGACGATCAATGGCGTCTTCCAAGAGCTTTCGGTATGCATTCATGTGTTCGGACATCGGCGATGGATGTCGAGATTGTGGAGTCAACCAACGAATGGCCCCTTGAAATGCGAGGGCATGATACCCTTCTTGTCGTGCCTGGCTTGCCAAGAATTTTTTCATGCCTGGTGCAGGAGCCAAACAAATTTGGGCGTGCGCACAATCATGTGCGAGCTGTTCGCCCAGGACCATAAAGGTCAATAATTGGGCAAGATGAACGTGTTCCCCTGATTTAATGAGCATGGCTGAATTCGGATGTTGTTGGTAACAGGACGGTTGGCGTTCTTAGAGCTGAAAGAGGATGGCGTAGATTTGAACCCACGACACGGCTACAGAGCATATTGCAGGATGAACGGTCCGAGCATTGTTTGACGGCGCCATAATCCAGATCGCCAAGAATTTCAGGTAATGAGGATGTCAAGAGATTTCCCTTATGGGGCAGGGCGAGACAGGCTGCCACATTGCCTGAGGCATCAATGGCAATGCTGTATCGTCCTGCATCACAAGTTGGAAGCTCTTGGTCATTGAGCCAACGGATGTTGTCGTGTAGATAGTCGCGAAAATACCCGTTTGGCACGATGTTTGTCTCCAGTATTTTTTGAAAAACGGCACTTGCGGTAGCTTTTTGATACTGAAGCGTAAGATCAACTTTTCCATACCGGGAGATGTCCCAATGATATGCGCCGAGAACAGGGATCATGCCATGATGACGTGCAAAGCGCATGACATCCAACACATCATCTCGGTTTACCTCGCTCACAATGCAGGTGAGGTATTTCGCATGAGGGTATTCGTCTAACAACTCTATTCCTTTCAGGACGAGTTCTAATTGATCGGCTCCTCTTATTGTTCGATACCGTTCGCGATTTAAGGTATCAAGACTGATTGAAATGCTGATCGAGTGCCGGGCCAAACGAGTCAGAAGGCCAGAGGTCAATTTTGTTCCGTTAGAGATAAGACTGACGGTGAATCCAAGCGAAGATAAATCGTCCAGAATATCTGGGAGATCTTTCCTCAAGAGGGGTTCGCCTCCTTGGACAAACACGACTCGTAATCCTTCCTCATACAGATGAGAAAAGACACGGAGGATTTCTTCGCGGCTCATTTCATACCGGCCCTGATTAAGAGGGAGATCGCAATAACCACATGCCGAATTGCACCGTAGGGTGGCTTCAAAGATAGCTAGGATTGGCCGTTTTTGGATGATGTTTTTAATGGGCTTAAGGACGGTTGAAAGTTTCATTGTTGAGTTTCTTGTGAGATTATAGGTCTGCATCGCCGCTTATCGGTGCGGTGTTTTCTGTGAGTAGCGTCACGATCTCCGTGTGTTTGATCACGGTAAATAAATCAGAAACGGTGGTGGCCGTGATATCAGAAAATTCTTGGAGCGTGCGATCCAACGATTCCTCAATGCTCGCTCCAGCGATGAGATGGCCTAATAACAAATATTCAGGTTCACTCACATGTTTGATATAGACCTGCTGTTGGTGCTTGTAGCATAGCAGCCATTGGGGGGTTCCCCAAATTTTTTCTGGCAGTGAATTTTGGATGGTTCCTCGAAGTTTCCAAATTTCATAGACGGAATACGGGGATTGAAATACGCGTATCGAAGGCCCAAACGAAAGACGAAGATTTCCAGACAAGGGGTGTTGATGGAATTGATCTGCCGTGAGGCTTGTGTGCTGTGGAAGGTGAAAGATCTCTTTGAACAGCCACTCAAATCGTGCTAAGTCCGCGAGAAACGGAAGATCGGAAAAGGGTTGTCGTTTATCGAGAAAATCTGGGAAAAGTTTTCCGAAGTCTGAAAGATTATACGAAGCAGACGGATGCGTCAGCAAAAATTCCTTGGCTAACTGAAAATAATGTTCATCTCCTGCTACCCACCAAACAGCTTCAAATGTTTCACCCAGGGCCTCTGTCAGCCGGACAATGTGCCCGGTACGATACACCTCAATCGCAGCATCTGAAGTCAGCGTCCCTCCCGGGATGATCCCGTTGAGCAGGCTCGGGTCAACACCTGTATTTTCCGGTCTAAGAGAAGCTTGAGAAAACAGGTGTTGAAATTCGCTGAGTGTGAGTTTGGCCATGATGGTCGTTCCAAATATGCGCGGCTTTCAGTGCTTCTTCTTCAAGTTGTGAAAATTCAGGGATGTCTTCATCCCATTCAATCAATACGGGTAGATCCGGGGCACGAGCAATGAGTGAGGAAAAGAGATCCCAGACCGCGGGATACACAGGTTTGGAATGCGTATCAAAGAGATGAGTGCCCATGTCGGTATACCCTGCTAAATGAACCTGTCCGATAATTTGAGTAGGAATTTTTTCTAGAAACATGGAAGAATCAAAGCGATGATTGTGGGCATTGACATACAAATTATTCAGGTCTAACAAAATTTGACACCCTGAACGATCGGAAACGGCTTGTAAAAAATCCCATTCTGTATAATCACCGCATGGAAATCGAAGATATGTTGACACATTCTCTAACAGAATGGGTTTTTGCAAAAATGTTTGGACTTGGTCGATATGTTCAACGATAAGAGTTAACGCTTCGTCCGTAAACGGAATGGGGAGAAGATCGTGCAAGTTTTGTTGCTGTAACCCTGTCCAGCACAGATGATCCGAGACGATAAATGGATCAATCCGCTTAACCAAGTTGCGAAGTTTGTGTAAATAATTTTTGCGAAGGCCTTCCGTTGATGCAATAGAAAGGGAAACCCCATGTAAGGCGACCGGGTAATCCGTTCGTATCAGCTCCAACATGTCCAAGGGACGTCCCTTCGAGTCCATATAGTTTTCACTTATGGCTTCAAACCACGACACCTTGGTTTGAGGACGAGGTTCGAGGTGTGGATAGTGGGTGGGACGAAGTCCCACCCCTATGTTCGGTGCTTGCGTAGGCATCAACTCAGTATATGATTCATCAATGGGCTTTGGCCACGTAGTTCCCGCCTTTGGTGTCGCAATCGGCTTTGCTCATGCTCATCCAGCTTTTACCCTTACAATCATTCTTTCCTTCACACGAATTGCTTGCAGTTTTACATTCACCCTTGCCCTTACAGTCGTTGACGCCATGACATTGGCCTTTGGCCATCTCTCCGCCTGGCATAGAGTTACCTGAATGAGCGCAGCCCGTCACAACCAGTAATCCGGAAAGAGCTGCCCCGAGTAACAGTGATTTTTGCGACATGTTAAATGCCTCCATTGTTGAATAATCTGAAAAAGTCTGAGATTTTCAATTGGTGGTATGAAAAGCTCTCAGCTTAATGGTTTCTTTGGGCTCAGTCTTTTATTTGTACGAGGCATTACAAATTTCTTCATTTTTTTAAAGGGAAATGGTACAGATTGTCGGGAAATAGTGACGGAGGGAGAAAAAGTGTCAGTAATGATTGTTGATTAATATTATTGCTGTGGAGGAAGACCGTTTAATTCCCAATCATAATCAAGGAATGTAATCGTGTATGGGGTGGTGCGCAGATCTTGTGCCAGTCTTTCATCCTTGACAAATTGTGAGATGTAGTTAAGGAGAGAGCCTGAATGATTGGTGAAGTCTTCCTCAAACCAATCGAATATTTTGGAAAGATAGGCGATTTTCCTTTGTTGGTCAAAATGGTTACGTGAAGAATCGTTGATAAATTGTTCGGCACTGAGCGTGAGTTGTTCGTCAATAAGCTCAGGTGTATACACCCAGGATTGGAGCTTTGGACAGGATTGTGACGCACAGACAATGGCAAAATGAATACGTGGTTCTCGAAAACCGGGGATTAAGAGCTTGCGTTCCAAGTCGTACAAATTAATGAGTTCATTCCCGACGATATACTCTGTGGCAATAAAATATGTGTAACGTCCAGAAAACGTTGAAGGGGAGTGGCCATCAAGAATTCCTCGTATAGCAAAGGCATTATAGGCATTGATCCAGAATGTGAGACGGTGGTTAGGTGTGGGAAGTTGTTGTGGCGCGACATGCTTAAGGATATTGATGTAAGCAGATAAAGAAGAGTCAGAGCCCAACGTCTGATAATTCACGACTCCATCTTTGACATGTTGTTGTAGTGTTTGATGAAACTTCTGATGAGTAAACGTGTAGGGTGAAATGGGCTGTTGAGGAGAAAACGTTTTTGGAATGGATGAACAGCCGATAAGGTTGAGCAATGTGAAAGAAAGTATGATCCAAAGTTTCATGTCGTCGTATCGTATTAATTTATACATGTGAGATGATCGTTGGTATTTATGCCATGTGTTTATTTAGCATGGTCTTTCCATCCTCACAATCATTACAGCCTTATTCAGGAGTATAAGAATGGGGCGATGAGGGCTTCATTTCAGAAGTGAATCTGAGAGAAGCGATAATAGCCTGAGGAACGATTAATCTATTGTCGCGGTGCGGCGGTGGAAGCGGAGAATGATATTGGGATCAGGGTGAAGATTGACTGTCGCTTTCTCTTTCCCGGCATAAGAGACGGTATTTAACACATGGCGAATGCCTTCAAGTCGGGCGCGGATTTTACTATTAGCCTTCACGATGACCCAAGGGGCATAGGATGTATGCGTTTTGCTGAACATTTCTTCCTTATACTGAGTATAGAGGTCCCAATGCTCTTGGGCCTTATCGTCGACAGGGCTCACTTTCCAATGTTTGAGCGGGTTTTTCTTTCGCGCCTTGAATCGGCGATCTTGTTCTTCTTTTGAAATGGAAAACCAGAATTTGATGAATTCAATATTATCTTCGTAGAGCATATGTTCAAATTCAGGCACCTGTTGCATGAAGGTCTGATATTGCTTTTTCGTACAAAATTTATTCACGGGTTCTACGACTGCTCGGTTGTACCAACTGCGATCAAAGAAGGCGAGTTCTCCAGGGTTTGGTAGGTTTTTGACGTATCGTTGAAAATACCATTGTCCCTTTTCCACTTCCGTGGGGATAGGAAGAGCCACCACTCGCGTGGAGCGGGGATTGAGATGTTCCACAAATCGGCGAATCGCACCACCTTTTCCTGCGGCATCCCGTCCTTCAAATACGATGACCACTCGTCGGCCGTTGATCTGAACATCTCGTTGCAACTTGCCCAATTCCACCTGTAGCTGGCGAAGTTCGTGTTCGTAGTGGAGCGCGCGAGCTGCGCGTTTAACGTCCACCTTCTTGGAACGGAGAAGTTGAACCAGACCTCTTCGAGTTGAGACTTGAGCTAAATCTTCAGGCCGTAACGTCGTCGAAGCTTTTGTGGGTTGTGGAACGATTGTGAGTTTTCGCTTAGGTGGCATGGCAGCGTTAAACCTTTTTATTCAAAAGGGTGGTGATAAAACCTTGCAGTCTAGGGTCAACCATACGAACACGGTACCATGGATAGGCGTATATTCCCATTCAACAAAGAGTAGGGTGCTGTCTTGTTAAGAAGTTTCAAAGCCGAACAGTCTGAGAAAAGGTATGGATGACCGTGACTCCAGCGATAATCAGTCCCATGCCAATGATGGCCGGTGTATCCGGGATTTCACGAAAAACCACGACTCCCACGAGTGCCACGAGAACGATTCCAACGCCTGACCAAATCGCATAGGTGACTCCCACTGTCATGTGGCGCAAAACTAAGCTTAGGAGGTAGAACGCAGCTCCATATCCCAATACCACTAACAAGCTAGGACCAAGTTTTGTGAACCCTTCTGCACTTTTAAGGGCACTGGTGGCAATGACTTCAGCTAGTATTGCCATGAACAAATAGAGATATGTCATACGTGAAGTCCTTTGCGTGTTCGCCGTCGTGCGTAATGGTGTTAGTAGTTGGGAACTGCTGTTCTCGTGGCTGAATGTTGTCCGTATCGATAATGGCCGGTGATTGGGAATGCAAACAGTATGTCTTCTTGTTGAGGGCCTTTTCCGATGTTATGCACAATCAAGGGTTGGTTCGTTCCGAGTGCGAATTGGTCTGTCACGATGCCAATATGGGGAAGATGATTGGCGATGGTCCAAGTGACCAGATCTCCAGCCACATAATCCGATGCCTTCAAGCTGACTGGAAGAACAGTCCCATGACGTGCCAAGAATGTTTGTAAGTTCTGGACTCGCCGATGATCAATGTTGGCATCCGGTTTGTGAAGCCCCCAATTGTTCGGGTAAGCCGCAAAATGTGCCTGCATATCTTCATGAACGAGCTGTTGCAGATCGATGCCCAGTTTACGATACGCACGAATCACGACGTCGGTGCACACTCCAATGCCATCCGGTACGTCTCCCATGGGATAAGGAATACTGCGATATTTTCCATCATAGGTCACATGATGGTTCGTGCGTTCTTTGGCAGCTTTGACTAAATCCATAGCAAACGAAATATTTCCCCCTTCTTGTCCGAAAGACATCGCATGAAATTCCACTAATACGACCAGTAGGCCACAGAGAGAAATTAATTTCCGAATAGACAGATTTCGAATAGTCACTTGAGTCGTCCTGAAAATAGTTTCGACTGTTTTAGAACGTTCACCATTGTCGCAAAGAAGTCAAAACCTCTGTATCAGTTGCCCGTGTTGTAGTCATTGAGAACGGTTCTAGCTTGCGTTGAGCATTCGAATCTCTCGTTGTGGGAAGGGAATCTGAATGCGATCGCTTCCGAAGGCTTCGACAATAGCTTGGTAGAGTTCAGCTTGGGCTGGGACATAATCCTGAACGGCGACCCATGGTTTTACTGAGATATTAATGGAGGAGTCTGCAAGTTGTCCGATCCCAATGACTGGGGCAGGGTCTTGCACAACGCGGGGATTGGCATCGACGACTCGTTGAATGGTGGCCAAAGCTTGGCTGAGATCGGTGGCGTAGGCGACACCAACGGTCAAATTGAGTTGGCGAATCTTTCCATAGTTATGCAGGATTTCGCCGATTATTTTCCGATTCGGAATGATCACGATAGATCGGTCGATATGGAGAAGTTTGGTGGTGAAAATATCGATGGCTTGGACTTCCCCATGTTCTCCGAGAATATCGATGAATTGGCCTACACGAAAGGGTTTGGTCATGATGATGCTGAGGCCCGCGAAGAGATTGAGAAATACTCCTTGAAGGGCCAGGCCGATTCCCACTCCGGCGACGCCGAGGCCGGCAATCAGAGGAAAAATCTGAATGCCGAATTGTTGGAGCATCACCAACAGGGTAAACAAGAAAATAATGCCTTTCACAATACGAACGAGCAGGAGTCGAACTGGTGGTTCCATCTCAAATTTTGCTAAGGACTTATGTGTATACTGGCCTCCGAATCGAGCCAACATGACGCCAATTCCTAAAATTATGAGCCCGCTAGCTGCCTGCAGCCCATACTGAATGACTAAATCCATACTCATATCAGTTCCAAGCATGTCTATTCCTCCAGGTAAAAGTGAAGTTTTTCCTCAAGAATGGAGTAAATCGATTATAAGGATAACGATTATGAAGATTCTTGGTCTAGAAAGAGATGTCAAGATGAATATGTTGATTGCTCATTTGACTTGCCAAAAGATTCAAATTTCGATATGACAGGCTACATAGGGTAGTTTTCTTGAGTAAAAAATATAATTGAGGGTGGCGATTATGGATGGGAGGAAGTAGATGAAACGTATGGCGAAGATTACATGGCTATTAGTCTTTATAGTGATGTCAGGACTAGGCATGCCGCAATTGTTATTGGCGAAAGAAGAAGCCGTTCGTCTGCATGAAGGTTTGGGAAAGCATCATTTTCGGATTTCTACCCATATTCCCATGGCTCAACGATATTTTGATCAAGGTATGATTTTAATGTATGGCTTTAATCATGCCGAAGCTGCTCTGTCCTTTCAGTATGCCCAAAAACTGGATCCTACGTGTGCGATGTGTTTTTGGGGTGAGGGTCTTGTCCTCGGTCCGAATATTAATGCTCCGATGGCGGATTCTGCAGTTCCTCAGGCTTATGCTGCCGTCCAACAAGCCATGGCATTGCGTGCACAGGCGACTGGAAAGGAACGCGCACTCATTCAGGCTGTGGCCAAACGCTATGTCAAAGAAGTTCCAACTGATCGATCAGTCTTGGATGCGACCTACGCCGACGCTATGCGGCAGGTCTTTGTACAGTTTCCTGATGATTCTGTGATAGGAGCCTTGTTGGCGGAAGCGTTGATGGATGTGCACCCGTGGGATTTTTGGACGAGAGAGGGAAAGGCCCAATCTTGGACGCCAGAAATTGTCTCGACGTTGGAGCGAGTCTTAGACCTCAATCCCAATCTTCCCTTAGCCCACCATTTGTATATCCATGCACTGGAAGCGTCGCCCCATCCTGAAAAGGCGTTGTCTAGTGCTGCTCGATTGCCGGCTTTAGTGCAAGGATCTGGTCATCTTGTACATATGCCTGCTCATATTTACATTCGAATTGGCTGGTATCGCGATGCCTTAGTCGCCAATCAACGGGCCGTGAAAGTCGATGAAGAGTATTTGCATGATTCTCATGTGGAGAGTCTCTATACTGCCGCGTATGTGCCGCACAATTTCCATTTTCTCTGGGCAGCGGCTATCAAAACAGGACAACGAGACATCGCCATGCAAGCTGCGAAAGATACTGCAGCAAAAGTGAGTCTTGAAGCGATGCGAGATCCTAGCTTTGCTGGTACGCTGCAACATTTTTGGTTAATGCCGCTCTTTACTAAGACGTTATTTGGACATTGGGACGACGTTCTGCAGGAGCCAACTCCACCTGCTGATCTGGTTTATCCAGAGGGCATTCGGCATTATGCACGAGGTTTAGCGTTTCTTCGACAAGGTAAGTTGGAACAGGCAACTCAGGAACTGGATGCTCTGAATGATATCTTGAAGGATCCGGCTATTGCTGACTTAACCATATTCGACATTAATGCAGTTCCTCTTATATTGAAAATTGCTCAAGCCGTGTTGTCGGGAGAAATTTCTGCACAAGAAGGGGACTATGCATCTGCCATTACCCATTTGCAGCGTGCGATTGCGCTAGAAGATGGCTTACATTATACGGAACCCAAAGATTGGTACCTTCCGCCACGACAAGTCTTAGGAGCAGTGATGTTGCAAGCTGGGAAACCTGCGGAAGCTGAACAAGTGTATCGAGAAGATCTCTTGGTCCATCCACAAAATGGCTGGACTCTGTACGGACTTGTTCAAAGTCTGGAGATTCAAGGGAAAGCTGAGGAGGCGAAGGTTGCGCAACAAGAATTTACCCAATCATGGGCTGATTCCGATGTGACATTGACCGGGTCACGGTTTTAGGACCGAATTGAGGAGACCTTAATTGATTGCCGATAGAAAAGGTCTGAAATAAGACAAAAGCTCAACGTCGTCCTATAGCCAGAACTTTTTGAGTTTTACGCTCTTTCATTGTCTCTCCTCTCTATCCTCGTTTCGTTAATTTAAGTTCCTACTCTTCCTATCCGACATAACTTCTCAGATGGGTTTCTTTGTAATGATCTAAACTATCTGACCCAGGTTTCTTTTTCGTGGAGCAATCAATGATCTTTCAACTATCTCAGGGGAGTCGTTCTTGAGTCGGCGCTCGATTGGCATTCCTTGTTCGACTTTGCCGAATGGCAATGGCAATGGTGGTGGATTGTCCCGTATCGAAGCCATTGCTGAGCGGCGTTCAATTCCTGGCGTGATGCTCTTTGCGGGAACAGGTGATGTTCTCTTTATGAATGCCGAGGCTGAAGTGCTGAGTCGTCAAATTATCGGAGCGCAACAGGGTGCTGACACTCAAGAAGTGTTGCCAGTAGAAATTAGGGATTTGTGTGTGTCGCTTCGAAACCTACTTGATGATGGCGATCAAGCAGATACAGACGGACAACATGAACTCAGGCGCGTGACCGGTGATTCAGAGGCCCCGGTGTTGTTGCGAGGGTTTCCTTTAGCACCCCACTCCCCAAATGATGATGCATGCATGTTGATTCTCATGGAAAAAATTGGCCGTGAACGGCGGATTGTTCCTGATCAAGCCAAGGATGAGTTTCGTTTAACTGATCGGGAAGTGGAAATTGTGAAATATATCAGCGAAGGGTGGACAAACAAGGAAATCGCCCGCCATTTAGACATCAGTGAACATACTGTCAAAGAGCATGTACGACATCTCTTAAAGAAAACCAAAAGCACGACTCGAACGGGTATTCTTGCCCAAATTTTCCAAGATACCTAAAATCCCCTTCTCTCATTTCCGGTTTTTTCTCTTACTTTTTTATTGTTCTTGATTGTCAGAGACATTCGGTGGATAATCTCCGCCATGTCTTTGTGGTCATGGCCGTCTAATCTGTTCTTTGTGTTAGGGATTCCTGCTCTTCAAGAAACTATTCAACTTGATGAAGCTGGAATGGTTGAGGCTCTACAACGTGGGGATGAAGCGGTCTTTTCTGCTGTGATGGAAGCGTATTCAGGCTCCTTGTTACGATTAGCCATGTCTTTTGTCCCTAGCCGAGCAGTTGCTGAAGAAGTCGTTCAGGAAACCTGGATGGGGGTATTGGAAGGGATTGGTCGGTTCGAAGGTCGCTCATCTTTTAAAACATGGTTGTTCCGTATTCTCACCAATCGGGCCAAGACTCGAGGCACACGAGAACGTCGCTATGAGCCGTTTGGGTTGCCTGGTTCGGACTCTGACGGAGACGACGGTCCTTCACTTGAAGATTCTCTATTTGTGACAGAAGGCTCAGGAAAAGGCCATTGGGCCGATCCTCCTCAAGGTTGGGAACCAGATACACCTGAACGTGCGTTGTTGGGTAAAGAATGCCGATTGGCGATAGAACAGGCGATTGGTGGATTGCCTGACAATCAACGCCAGGTTATTACATTGCGTGACGTTGAAGGGGTGAGTGCCGAAGAGGTGTGTAATATTTTGACGATTAGTGAGACGAATCAGCGTGTCTTATTACATCGAGCTCGAACTAAAGTCCGTCGTGTGTTAGATCCGTATGTGCGTGGAGAACAGAGCTAATGGCAATGGATAGAAATTTTAAGCAACAACTTATGGCTTATATGGCTGGCAATTTCAGTTGTCGGGAAGTGGCTGCACTGATTACGGATTATCTAGAAGGAACGTTTACGCTGAGCCAGAGACTTCGGTTTCAAATGCATATGGGGCTGTGTATGGCTTGCCGAAATTACTTGCGTCAAATGAAATATACCGTGGCGACATTACGCCAACTCCCTACTGAGCCAGTGCCGCCTGAAGTCAAGAAGGCATTAATGAAGCGCTTCCAGGCGTGGAAACATGAACAATCCTCTCAGAGTTCTTCGCCAGACCTTTAATCAATTCCCTTATTTCTTCACAGATAGCCACTGATAGAGTGGAGGATAGTGCAAACAGCTGGAGAGTCGTTGTTTAAACGTTTCACGAATTTCTTATCAATCAGGAACAAAGGAGTTGATGATGGCGTTAAAAGAATCCACGATGCTTGCGTTAGGGACTCAGATGCCGAATTTTATTTTGCCAGATGTTCGTAGTGGGGCGATGATTTCTCCTGAATCTTTTCGGATATCACAGGGGTTGCTGGTGATGTTTATTTGTCGTCATTGTCCCTATGTCGTTCATGTGCAAGATGAACTCACTCGGCTCTGGAAGGATTACGAAGGGAAGGGGCTTGGGATTCTAGGAATCAGTAGTAATGATGCCACGGGATACCCCGCTGATGCTCCGTTGCGGCTTAAGGAAATGGCCGAACAGTTGGGATGGAAATTTTCCTATTGCTATGATGAGACGCAGGCTGTGGCCAAAGCATTTACTGCCGCCTGTACGCCAGATTTTTTTGTGTTTAATGAACAGAGACGCCTTGTCTATCGTGGTCAACTGGATGGTAGTCGACCTGGGAATGGGAAGCCTCAGAATGGAGAAGATTTGCGTGCGGCGCTCAATGCTCTGTTGGCCGGGGAAGCTGTGACGAAGCAACAACGTCCCAGTGCTGGATGCAATATTAAATGGAAACCAGGAAATGAACCTGAGTATGCATGAAGGAGTTAGAAGGGGAAGGATAACTTTTTTTCTTCGTTGTCATTCCTGCCTGTTCACCGATTTTTTAAATATAATATCTCCGAAATAGGCTACGGCATGTTCTCGAGTGTTGTCCGTATCTGTCATGATGGCCACTCCCGATATATTTGGCGGGTTTTCTCCAAATGCTTTTCTGTAATCTTCGAAAACATTCCTCTCTTCTGTGATCCATTCGTTCAGTCGAGTCTCTCCACTTTCAATCACGATCATATTCACTCGATCAGTGTAGGGATTGGGGACCATTGTACCGATCGGACTTCTGCTTTCCCAAATATACGTAAGGGCTCCACTGGGTGGGTATTGCCCATAAATGAGTTTGGCAGCTTCATATTTAGTTTTTTCAAAAAACCCAACCTTTGTACTGTCATATTCAAAGGTAATATAGAGCCGAGCCGGATAATCGTCTCCTGATTTTTCGTAGACATTCCCGTTTTTAAGAACATTGACAACTTTCCAACGCCATTCCACGACGGGATATTTTTTGGGATCAATGTGGATTTCTCGAGTTATCCCGGAAGAGGCTTGGTGACTCACGGCCTTAACCACGACAGTCTCTCCCTCTTTAACCAGGCTATATCGAGTGTGAGTTGGGATTTTTTCAAAGGTGAGAGGTTTCCAAGAGGGCGGAAAATTTTCCCCTGGTTGAGCCAAAGAAAATTTCCCCACTGGTACTGTCTCTTGCAATTCTGCTTGGGCAAGAGAGAATAAACCGAACGTTAGTGCAAGTCCTATTGTTAAGGCGGTGAACATCTTTGGCACGTGTATGTTTAACACTATATTTTCCTTCTTACCCTCAGCGGGTCCATGAGAACAGTTTACTCAAAAACTGTTTTTTACTTTCACTAAGCGTCGTTTTTCTCCAGGCGTTTGCCGTCTTTTTTATCACTTCCGCTTGTGTTGGATAGGGATGAATGGTGCTAGCTATTGTATTCAACCCGAGCTTGCCTTTCATGGCCAACGTATACTCGCTAATCATATCTCCAGCATGGGCCGCGACAATTGTGGCACCGACGAGTTGGTCTGTCCCTTTTTTGACATGGACTCGTGCGAAGCCTTCGTCTTCTCCATCCAGAATTGCGCGATCCACTTCATTGAGAGGAAAAGTAAAGGTATCTATCTCAATCCCTTTGGTTTTCGCATCCTTTTCATAAAGACCAACATGAGCAATTTCAGGTTGTGTATAGGTGGCCCAGGGGATGATGAGGTCCTCTGTACTGGCATACCCTAATCCTAAAGGATGGGGGAATAGGGCGTTTTGAATAACGATTTGTGCTTGAGCATCAGCTGTGTGAGTAAACTTGAAAGGGGAGCAGATGTCACCGGCCGCGAATATTTTTGGATTAGTTGTTTGCAGTCGATGGTTGACCTTTACGCCCTTGCCGTCATAATCCACTCCAATGGTTTCTAGACCCAAATCATCTGTGTTAGGGGTCCTTCCAACTCCCACTAAAATTTCGTCTACAGGAATATCATAGTGTTGACCATGGGAGTCCACGAACATGTGCTTGACTCCGTTGACTAGTTTGATATTCAAGTCTTTCCCGCAGCAAAGCAACTGAACTCCGTCACGGAGGATCGATTGCTCCACGATTTTTGACGCGTCGCCATCTTCATTAATAAGAATGCCGTGCATGGCTTCAACTAAAAACACCTGACTGCCGAAGCGTGCGAACGCTTGGGCCATCTCGCAGCCTATGGGCCCCGCACCGATCACTCCAAATCGTGAAGGAAGATTTGTCAGAGAGAAAATGGTTTCATTGGTTAGGTAATTGACTTGATCTAGCCCAGGGATTGGTGGTGCGGCTGCACGTGCTCCCGTGCAAATTACCGCTTTGGCGAATTCGAGTGTTGTTCCATCTACGTCAATGGTGTTGGAACTGGTAAACTGCCCGTTCCCGATAAATACATCTACTCCAAGCTTCGAATAGCGGTGAGCCGAGTCTACATGGCTGATCTTTGCACGGAGTTTTCGCATGCGGGCCATGGCTTGGCCAAAATCTCCTTTTAGATTTTCAGGTGCATGCAAGCCAAATTGGGAGGCTTCTTTGACCGCCTTCCAGGCTTTTGCGGCCCGTATGATCCCTTTTGAAGGAACACATCCAACGTTGAGGCAATCGCCGCCCATCAGATGGCGTTCAATGAGGGCAACCTTGGCTCCAAGGGCTGAGGCAATTGCTGCCGTGACTAAACCCGCCGTCCCTGCTCCAATGATAACCAAATTATATCGTCCCGATGGTGTAGGGTTTTGCCATTGAGCAGGATGAACGTTATTGATAAGTTCTTCATTGAATTGATCATTGGGAAGAAGCAATGTTTGATCGATGATCGTTTGTGCAGTCTTCATTAGAGTGCCTCAGGATTTTTAGCAGAGATGGAAATTTTTACTTATGATTTCGAGTTGTCTTGACTCTTATTTGTCCATTTTCGATATGCGATAGGCATGAGAGCTAGAAGACCTAACAAGGAAAAGGCTAAGAGGACTGAAGGATTGGCGATTTCACTCAATGAATTGATCGAACCCAATTGACGTCCGGCAAACGCAAAAACAAAGCTGCCGGGAATAATTCCTAAGGAAGTGGCGAGCATATACGTGCCCAGGTTGACACGTGTGAGGCCTGAAACAAGGTTCACTAGAAAAAATGGAAAGGCTGGGATGAGGCGTAGTGTCATAAGGTAGCTAAAGGCGTTTTGGGCAAACCCTGCCTGAATGGGACCCAGCCGATGACCGAATTTATTTTCCACCCAATCTCGCAAAAGATATCGTGCAGCTAAAAAGGCTAACGTTGCCCCCACTGTTGCTCCGATGTTCACAAAAACTGTTCCCATCAAGCTGCCGAATAGAAAACCTCCGGTCAAGGTGAGGATGGCTCCCCCTGGTAAAGAGAACGTGGTTTGGAGAATGTACACCAGAATGAAAACTGCAACCGCAAGTGCGTAATTGGATTCGGTATAGCTTAGGAGCTGGTCGCGATTAGCTTTAAGTGCATCGAGCGATAAGTATTGGCCTAGATCAAAATATACAAATGCACCTATCCCTAACAGAAAAATCATCCCCGTGAGGATCTTTCCCGTTGATGATTTGGTTGAATCAGTTGTTGAGGTGTTTGGATGAGCCATGTTGGACTCCATTATGTGGGTTTTCATAACAATACTCCAGTGCTATGTGTGAATGATATTGATGGTGTTTTCGTTCCGTCGTTTTCCGTGCGATTTTCTGTAGTCCAGGCTTACGGAAATTTGTTACGCGCATAGCAGGAATGTTATGACGTTATTCGTGTAATGACAGCCCTTTCCTGTCAGACTAATCAAATTCGCCTATCTATCTCTCAACATCAAAGCATTCTACAAGGACAATCAAGGTGAAACGTATATCTTGGCGTGTTGGAAAATGGATACTCATTTTTCTGGCCATTGTATGTCTGTATGTAGTGGTTCAAGAGACTTCTCTTCAGGACATTCTTCGCCCAGAAAAATTAACATCTATTCTCCGTGATTTGGGTCTGGCTGGTCCCTTCGCGTTGATGGGTCTCATGACGTTGGCGGTTGTTGTGAGTCCTATCCCTAGTCTGCCATTAGATTTAGCCGCTGGAGCAGCCTATGGGCCGTTTTGGGGTGCGGTGTATGTGTTGATTGGTGCGGAGTTGGGGGCCATCATCAGTTTTCTGATTGGTAGGGCATTGGGCCGAGAGGTGTTAAGTCGGTGGCTCAAACGAGATATTACATTCTGTGAGCAATGTTCGGATCATCATTTGTTGGGTTTAATGATCGTTGCTAGGCTCGTGCCGCTTTTTTCCTTCGACATTGTGAGTTATGGCGCAGGGCTAACCAGGATGAGTCTCAAGGCATTTGCCGTGGCAACTTTTTTAGGCATGATGCCTCCCACATTTGCCTTAACCTATTTGGGCAGTGCAGTTGTGACAGTTCAATGGCCACTTATTCTGGCTGGTGGACTATTAGTGATCGTCTTTCTTTTATTGCCTAAGTGGATCATGAGTCATCGGACATCTTGGTGGGTTCGCGTGATCCAGGGAAAGCCTATGGTTTCGGTATTGCCACGAGATGAGCCAATGAGTTCAGAGCAATGTGAGTGGTGTGGAACGTCTCTGGAGAACGAAAAAAAATAAGCCTAGGAGGCGGGCGACAGTTGGTTAACGAGTTCTTCGGCGGGGTAAGTGAGAATTTCAGCCAATGTGGGATGGTAGTGTGGGATACGGAGTAGGTCCCTTATCGTGCCACGAAAATGCATGATGGTGATAAGTTCGTGGATGAGTTCCGAGGCTTCTGGGCCGACGATATGCCCACCCAGAATTTCTCCAGATTGAGGATGGCAGAGAATTTTTACATGCCCGTGTATTTCGCCGAGGCAAAGAGATTTTCCATGGTCATTAAATGGGTATGAGGCGACAAGAAAAGGAATGTTCTGAGTTTTACATTCTCTTTCCGATAATCCCACACTTGCTACTTGGGGATCTGTAAATGTGACTTGTGCTTTCAGTCGGTCATCGTATTGCTTTGGTGGCAGATCCGAGTGTACGGCATTCCATCCAGCAATTTCTCCCTGTTCAATCGCGATATGCACAATTTCATGCAACCCATTCACATCGCCAACCGCAAATATATGTGATTGCGAGGTTTGCATGGCTTTATTCACGACTATGGTTTTGTTCTGAATGACAATCTGAGCCGCTTCCAAATCTAAGCTGTCAATATTAGGTCGTCGTCCTAGCGCTTGAAGGATGATGTCGGCTGTTACCTGTTGAGTTTGGCCGTTATGAAGGAAATGTACGGTTTTTTGTCGATTTGGTATTCCGGTTACTCGTTTAATCGAGGTTTTAGTATAAATGGTCATGCCTTCTTCTTGGAGTTTTGCTTCGACGGGCCTGGCCAAGTCTTTGTCGACTTGAGACAAGATATGCTCACTTCGTTGAATCACCGTTATTTTTACGCCGATCCGTGAAAAAAACTGAGCGAGCTCCATAGCAACTGCCCCACCACCCAGGACAATCATGGAATGAGGAGAAGTGCGAAGTTCCAGTGCATCATCACTGGTGAGATAGCCAGCTTCTTCTAATCCTGGAATGGGAATATGGGAGACCATCGATCCTGTCGCAATAATGATGGTCTTGGCTGAAAGGTGATAGGGCCCGGCTTGTATCAGCCTTGGAGAGAGAAAATGTGCGTGTTCTTGATAGAGAGTAAATCGAGGATGTTGGAGTGCCTCAACTCGATAGTCGGTGAATTCCTTGATTAAACGATTCTTTCGATCAATAATGGCGTTCAGATTGGCTTGAACATCTGTAGAATGTAAGCCAAATTCTGATGCTCGGCGAATCAATGCCGCAATATCGGATGAACGGAGCATGGCCTTCGTGGGCATACAGCCGCGTAAGATACAGAGACCGCCCAACGGGCCCTGGTCGATAATTCCAACATTGGCCCCCTCCGCTTCAGCTGTACGGGCTGCGGCATAACCTGCCGATCCACCGCCGACGATGATGAGATCATGGTTGATGGTGTGTGCGGGCGATTTGGGGGATGAAGTCATAAGGCAATCTCTTGAAATGAAGGGAGCATGATGAACGGCTTACTTCAAGTACGGACAATATCCGAGTGGTTCGGGGTACTCATGATGGTGTGTATGATGAGCATCTGTGGGTGTTTTCCCCAGTCTGTGCCTTTGGCCATTTTGCCAATGGCCAACCCGGAAGCAGCGGCGCTTAACTTGAAGGGAATCGACCAGTATCATGTCGGCGAATGGCAAGCGGCTTTTGAGCTATTTGACTCTGCTATACAGGTGAATCCTTTATTAGTTGAAGCCCATTTTAATGCTGCACTTGCTTTACATCAATTAGACCGCCATGAAGAAGCCACGAAATACTTTGAACGAGCAGGAAAATTAGACCCCGAAAATCGGTCTATTCTGACTTCTACTCTGTATCGCAATCATTTAGGGTTGTCGTCAACTCTCGAACGACATATGAGTGGTGGCTATCGGTATCAAGAGAGAAAGTGAGGAGTAAAAAGGTGGAAGCAGGATGAATGTATTTTTCTGGCATCTCATTTTTTACTGTTCACTTTTGCTTCTGTCAGTTCCTGGACTTTGGCAATAAGGACATCGACTTGGAACGGTTTTTGGATAAAGGCGTCAATGTTTGATTGCGAAAAATGCTTCATGGCTTCATCTTCAGTAAATCCGCTAGAGACAAGAATGGGAATATTTGAATTTCTCATGCGAATCTTTTTAGCTAAGGTTCCTCCATCCAAACCCGGCATCGTGAGATCGAGAAATACGAGAGCAATTTCGTCTTGATGTTGTTCGAAAATACGTTCTCCTGCTTTTCCATCATGGGCAACTAAGGCCTCGAATCCAATTTCTTGCAAAATAAGGGAACACGTCGTTCGGATCTCTTCTTCATCATCGACAATAAGCACTTGAGAAGGTATGGAGCGACTTCCGGATTCCTTTGGTAAGGTGAGGGAAGCAGAACTCTGAGTTAAGGGTTTTTTTGTGGTTGGGAATAGAAGTAAGAATTCTGTTCCATGTCCGATGTGGCTTTGTACTGCAATGGCAGCTCCGTGTCCACGGACAATTCCTAAGAGTGCTGCTAACCCAAGACCGCGTCCAGGGAATTTTGTAGAAAAAAAAGGGTCAAAGATTTTTGGGATCAACTGTGGTTTTATGCCGGTTCCGGTATCTTGAATTGCTAACGAGACGCATGGGCCCCAAGGAAGATCACCAATAATATGGTATGGCCGAAAATCCTGTGTGGAAGTATCCATTGTGCTGGTGCATATCTGAATCGTTCCATCTTGATTGCCAATGGCTTCTGCAGCATTCGTGACGATGTTCATGAGCAATTGGCGGAGTTGAGAGCGGTCGCCTCGGATGAAGGGAAGATTGGCAGATACGTTGAATGTGAGAGTAATGCGTTTGGATACAGTCGATCGAAGGAATGATTTGATGTCCTGAAGAAATTGTTGAAGATTGATTGCCTGGAAGTCTAATTGTGTTTGACCTGCGAAGGTCAACATCTGGTTAGCCAGTTCCCCGCCACGGAGGCCAGATTTTTCAATGACGTTCAAATGTTCGCGAGCGGGTGCGTCAGGAGAGAGCGCGCGCAACGCTAATCCTGCTCGAGCCACAATGGACATGAGTAAATTGTTAAAATCGTGGGCAATGCCTCCTGCCAATACTCCCAGACTTTCAAGTTTTTGTGCATATTGTCGTTCTGTTTCGTGCCGCTGTCGTTCTGCTTCTGCTTTCCGTCGTTCGGTAAGATCACGCAATGAGGTCAGATAAGCTGGTTGGTTTTCCCATTCGATTGGTACGACTCTCATCTCCACAGGTGTCGATGGTGACTCTTGATGTTGAATGTTAATTTCCTTGGTTTCCCCTTCGACCATTGGGTATCCGAATGGTGACCCTAACAGTTCTGTTCCTGATTGCTGAAAAAGGTGTTCTGCAGCGGGGTTGGTAAAGCGGATGAGGCCATCTGTGCCAATGACCACCAAGCCGTCTGCTGAGGATTGCAAGATGGTTGTGGATTGGCGTTCGAGGGCTTGAATACGTCTTGAATTTTCGAATTGGTTAATTTCTTGTTGGATATGCTGCCACAGGAATTCTTCGGATAAGGTATTTTTTATGAAGGAATTTTTAGCGCCTAGCTTGATGGCTTGAACAGCAACTTCTTCCTTGCCTTGTTCGGTGAGGAAAAAAATGGAATGTTCTGATGTGTATGCGTATCTGATTTTCTCAAGAAAATCTAAACCGGTCATATCAGAAAGCTGGTCACCGAGGAGAATGCAATGAGGCGGAGTACTGGCAAAGACCTTCAGGGCTTCTGCTCCAGTCTCCATTTCTTGGATGTCGAGGGGAATAGAGATGGTGTGCTGAAGCCACCGACTATAGGTGGATCGGTCACTTGGACAGTCATCAACGATCAATAGTCGGAATTTGCTGGTTGAAAGTGTTGAAGTTTGAGTTGGCATGGTCAACTCAGATTTATGAAACGGGTGAAGAAGAGAAATCTTTTTTTACATCTGACCCTAGGCTTTTATTCCAAAACTTAGAAACAGTTCTCTATGCATTGCCTAGGTATTTTCGATGCGAGAAAGCCCTCAATGATTACTTGTGAGAGGGAATCAGGAGAGGATGAATGTCTTAATCATAACCTGTGAGAGGCTGCGTTTCAATAAGCGATATTTCTGTTAAATAAAACAAGGTAAAAGAGGCAAAAAGTGAAAAATAAAATCAGAGGAGCAAGATAGAAACAAGAGACAGAGAAGAGAAGGTCACAGGTGGAAAATATCAGGCAAAATTGAATTGCATAATTTTTCCTTTTCTTATTTCATTTTTTAAATCTATGCTTGTACCATGTGTTGGACGCTTTCATTGGCTGGGAGAGGGGGGGCTATCCAATAGCCTTGCATCGCATCGCAGCCATGCTGTTCGAGGAAATCCACTTGCTCTTGGGTTTCCACGCCTTCTGCGATGACTTGTAGTCCTAAGGCTTTTCCTAGAGAAATGACAGCTTCGACAATGGCTGCATCATTGGTGTTGTGGGGAAGTTCGTGAATAAGGCTTTGGTCCAGTTTGATCCCATCAACTGGAAAGGATTTGAGATAGCGTAGAGAAGCATACCCAGCCCCAAAATCATCAATGTAGAGATGGACGCCCATGGCTTTGAGCTCGCGTAGGGTTTGGAGTGTGTCGTCTGTTTCGTGAATGAGGAAGGTTTCAGTAAGCTCTAGCTTGAGATTTTCTGGATCTAGATGAGAGCGTTTGAGAATATCTTGAATGAGGGCAGGTAAATTTCCCTGATGAATTTGTCGGGCTGACAAATTTACGGCGACATGTGGGGTGGCGAACCCTTGTCTCTCCCAATACTTGGCTTGCTTACTTGCTGCACGCAAGACCCATTCGCCAATGGGAATAATCATGCCATTTTCTTCAGCTTGTGGGATAAATTGATTAGGGCCAATAAGTCCTTGGTAAGGGTGATGCCATCTCAACAGGGCTTCCATCCCAATAATTTGCTTAGTACGAAGATTCATTTGTGGTTGATAATGGAGTAGAAATTCTTTTTTTGCCAATGCACGGCCCAGCTCTACTTTCAATGTCGACCCGTCCAGTCCTGCTGTTTTCATGCCGGCTGTATAGAATTGATAATTGTTTCCCCCTTGGGCCTTGGCACGATACATGGCAGCATCAGCATGAGAGAGGAGTTCTTGGGGGTTGGCGCTATCCCACGGGTAAATGGTGACACCAAGACTTCCTGTAATTTGAAGTTGATGGTGATTGACGATAATAGGTTGGGCTAACAGTTGAAGGATACGTTCGGCTACGGCCGAAACATCTTCCACGGACACGATTTGTTCGAGTAAGACCGCAAATTCATCTCCGCCTAAACGTACCCCAGTGTCGATTTCCCTAATGCATTTTTTGATTCGGGTGGCAACAGTTTTCAGTAACGAATCACCGCATTCATGTCCGAGTGTGTCATTAATGGCTTTAAAGTGATCGAGATCTAAAAACATCAGAGCCATAGCCATGTCGTTGCGATTGCAGCGAGCAACTGCACAGTTTAGGCGTTCATAGAAAAGCCCGCGATTCGCTAATCCTGTGAGATGATCGTAATGGGCGAGTTGTGTAATCCTTTGAGTTGCGCGATGACGTTCTATGGCATAGCGAATGGCGCGACACAATGTTGAGCTACTCATTTGTCCTTTGATTAAATAGTCTTGGGCCCCACTTTTCACAGAAAGAATGGCCTGTTCTTCGTCTTCGATACCACTCAGTACCAAAATAGGAGCCTCAGGGCAGTATTGAATAAATTGGGGAATTGATTCGAAGCTTTGGCCTTCTGGTAAATGTAAATCCAAGATAATGCCTTGAAAGGATTGTTGTTGGACAAGATCTAAAGCTTCACTCACTCCGGGTCGTTGTTCCAGTGTGAATTGATTTTGGAGTCCTTCCTTCAGCATTGTGTTAATTCTCAACGCTTCTTTTTGATCATCTTCTACTAGAAGGAGCTTAATCATGCATTGGCCTTTCCCGTATTTGCTTGTTCAGCAAGGTCTGTAAACAATGTGCGCCAAATCTTTCGCTTTACTCATCTTTTCGGTTATTTGATCTCATTCTTAATAATTGCTGGTAAGAGGGTCTGACAGAAGAAGGAACAATAGGAATGGCTTGTTATCTAATAAATTTAATGAAATTAAATAGTTAACTGGCTTTTCATTGAGAGATTCTTTAAGTGTCTCGTCCTGAATTACGTATAAATACTGTTGTTGTGCCTGACTAAAAATTTCATAATAGGTGAAGCCCAATCTCTTTACTTTGTTTCTAGAATTTTCGTATAGTGTTTTCAAATTGCGCCTTCTCACTTTTCTCTTAATTTTATTGAACAATAGTTCTATTTTCTGATTTCGCTTCTCCTGCGAATCACGTAGCCTGTTTCTAGAATGGTGAAGTGATTTTTTGTTGCGTTTTCATTGAACTTTTTAGGTATCATTTTTAATTTCTCAACAGTCGTGTCATCTACTTCAAAGAATTTGATTGTATTGAATAGTTCATTCAACTTTATTGCTCATGAGATCTTCAAAAAAGTGATATGATTGAGAGCCGGTATTAATTTTTTAAGGAGCCACGAATGGGAAAAACGACACCATTGGTAGAGGTGATTCAGCGGTTGATTGTGGTTGGTCGACCTAAGGGACACGTCACCTTGAAGGATTTGACGCAAGTCCTTCCAGCCGATCAAATTACGTCTGAACAATTACATGCAATCTTGGGTGCATTACATGAGGCAAGCATCCAAATCATTGATCCTGTCAAACGCACCGTGTTGCAGTTGGCTTCTCTGAAAAAAAGCGCAGGCGTTGAGGATGCTGAGGAGGGGGATGAGGAAACTGATTCCTCCTTGGACATCGATTTAACGCCAGGAGAGCCTACACGTATTGATGATCCCGTGCGGCTGTACTTAAAAGAAATGGGGCGCGTCCCACTCTTAACCCGTGAAGGGGAAATTGAACTTGCCAAGCATATTGAAGAAGGGAAGCGAGATTTAGCCTGTTCAGTGTATGGCATGCCGGTTACGATTCAACACCTTGAATCGCTTTATGACCAGTTGAAATTAGAAGAAATTCGGGTGCGGGATATTGTGTTATCTCAAGAAACTTTAGAAGATGATGTCGTTGAAGAAGAGCCATTGGCGAGTGATCAGGAAGATGAAGAACTTCGGCTTCGGACGCTTGAAGGCCTAAGTACCGTTCGCAAGCTTGGGCGGAATCTTCTTTCTCTCTACACCCAAAATCGTGAGGGAGAAACCGCTAAAGCCAAACAAACTCACATTGATAAACGGCTGAAAACCGTTACCGAGCAGTATGTTGATCAAATCGATTCATTAAATCTGCATCAACGTGTGAAAGATGCGATGTTGATGCGAGTGAAAGAGTTAGGTCAAGACATTCGATCAGCTGACCTCACAATTGCAAGGAACACGAAGAAACTGGGATTTGCCGGGCAGGATGGGATTCAGGTCATTGGGAAGAAATCAAAGAGTGTGGCAAAAACAAGCAGCCGACGTAAGGCTCAACTATCACCTGAAGAAATTGAGCGACTGAAGAAAGAGATTCAATTGGCCAAAGAAGGCATGATGCATGTTGAGACGGATGTACTCATGATGCCGTTGGCAGAGTTTAAGTCAGCATTAGTCATCTTAGCGACTGCCGAAGATAAGGTGAAGCGAGGCAAGGCAAAATTGATTGAAGCTAATTTGCGCTTGGTTGTCAGTATTGCACGGAAATATACGAATCGAGGATTACAATTTATTGATTTAATTCAAGAGGGCAACATTGGGTTGATGCGTGCCGTGGATAAGTTTGAATATCAACGTGGGTACAAATTTAGTACCTATGCCACGTGGTGGATTCGTCAAGGTGTGACTCGTGCGATTGCGGATCAAGCGAGGACTATTCGCATTCCTGTTCATATGATTGAAGCGAATACGAAGCTTGCCCGTACGGCTAGGCAATTGGTTCAGCAATTAGGTCGCGAGCCGACTCCGGAAGAAATTGCAGAACGCATGGGATTGACTCCTGAGAAAGTGCGGATGATGTTAGATATTTCTAAGGGAACCATTTCATTAGAAACACCGATTGGCGAAAAGGAAGATAGTCAATTAGGGGATTTGATTGAAGATAAAAATGCCGTGTCTCCGATGGATGCTGCGAATCGCTATGACTTGCAACGTCAAATTGCCAATGCGTTAGGAGTGTTGACTCCACGAGAAGAGACTGTTATTCGAAAGAGATTTGGGATTGGCGATAGTACGGATCATACTTTGGAAGAAATTGGACAAGACTTTGATGTGACGCGTGAACGAATTCGTCAGATTGAAGCAAAAGCCTTGAAAAAACTCCGGCATCCAAGCTGTAGCCATAAGCTTCGGAGTTTGGTTGATCACCTGTAATCTAGAGTAATTCTAGAAATTTTTAAAAAAGCCTCGTCATTTCTGTGGCGAGGCTTTTTTTTATGATATATCAATTCTCGGGCCTTTCAAGTGTATTGTCTTCTTGAAATATCTGAGTTGCTTGCTTGATGATGAAGTTGGCCCTTCTCCATTCTGATCGCAAGATGGTACCATTTTATTGATATGCGTATTTTAGTTGTAGAAGATGAACCAAAAGTTGCGTCATTTATTCGACGTGCATTAGAGGAAGAAAGCTATGCCGTCGACGTCTGTCCCGATGGTGCTGGAGGATTAGATTGGGCGCAAACGGTCAATTACGATTTGATAGTTTTAGATTTAATGCTGCCAGGATTACCTGGGGTTGAGGTATTGAAGCGGGCACGTGCTGCCGGCGTGAAAACTCCGGTGATGATTTTGACAGCCCGTTCAGAGGTCGATCAACGTGTGAAGGGTCTTGATGCCGGGGCGGATGATTATTTGACCAAGCCGTTTGCGATTGAAGAATTGTTGGCAAGGGCTCGGGCTTTGCTTCGGCGTTCTGGGGGTGCGCCATCTGGAATCTTACAAGTCGATGATGTGGTTCTTAATCCTGTGACGCGCGAGGTTACTCGGGCTGAACAACGGTTGGAGTTTACAACTAAGGAGTATGCCCTTCTAGAATATTTAATGCGAAATGCTGGACGGGTGCTCACACGTTCAATGATTGCTGAGCATGTATGGGATTTAGATTTTGATACGTTTACGAATGTGATCGATGTCTATATTAGCTATCTCCGTAATAAGATTGATAAGGGTCGAGAGCGCAACTTAATCCAAACTATCCGCGGGAGTGGGTATATGATGAGATCTGATGGCTGATACGACATCAATTCGAGTTCGACTCACTTTATGGTATGGGTCAGCCTTAGCTCTTATTTTGCTACTCTTTGCCGTGGCCTTATATTTGGTCATGTCGCGAGCACTTCGAGAACAAGTGGATGCATCTCTTGATGAAGCGGCCGCCGTGGCGATTACGACATTGGGTGAGCATCGATTTGGACCATTTCTCATTTTTGAAGATCTCTCTCAAGAATTTCCTGAATTAGCCTTATTAGATAAATTTTTCCAAATTTTTGGTCCAGCAGGACAAGTAACCATTCAGTCTTCAAATATTCAAAGTCGGGAAATTCCTCTAAGTCAAACGGCGTTTCGTGCTTCGCTTGACGGGGAGTCAACGTTCGAATCCATTCAATTCAAAAAAGGTGTTTCACTTCGATTACTCTCTGTCCCGATTCGCCAAGGCGAGCAGCTCGTTAATATTTTGCGTGTGGGAATGTCTCTTCGCCCCATTGACCTGATGCTCCGTCGGTTATTAGTCGGACTGTATATTGCGTCACCTGTCGCGCTACTTGTGTCATTGCTGGGAGGGTGGTTCTTGGCTGGGCGAGCGTTGCGACCGGTACATGCCATTACGCAAGCTGCTCGTCGTATCACGGCTGGTGATTGGAGTCAACGGATTCTGACACCACATTCCAACGATGAAATTGGACAATTGGCTTCCACGTTTAACGATATGATTGGGCGCTTGGAAGTCTCATTTAAGCAAATTCGGCAATTTAGTGCCGATGCCTCCCATGAATTACGAACGCCACTTACCATTACAAAAGGCGAAACTGAATTGGCATTGCGCCGTCCGCGAGAAGCAGAAGATTATCGTGTTGTCTTGGAAAGCAATTTGGAAGAAATCGATCGCATGAGTCGTATTGTGGATGAATTACTATTTTTGTCGCGTGCCGATCTTGGAGAAATTAAATTAAAAATGGTTCCTGTGCAATTAGATGATCTTTTTCGGGAAATTCACCAACAGGCAGCGGTGTTAGGAAAGGAGCGTCAGATTGAGACAGTCTTGACCAACATAGAACCTGTCATTGTAAAAGGAGACGATCTGCGATTACGTGAACTCTTATTGAATTTGGTCGATAACGCAGTGAAATATTCTCAAAAAGGACAAAAGGTCGAGCTTGCTTTAGCTGTTGTTGGGAAGCAGGCAAAGATTGTCGTCCAAGATCATGGTATTGGTATTGGTTCAGAGAGTCACATGCGAGTATTTGATCGGTTTTATCGGACAGATGAAGCACGTGCCCATGCGGCCAAAGGGACAGGGTTGGGCTTGGCTATTTGTAAGTGGATTGTTGAGGTACATCATGGAACCATTGAGCTTGAGAGTCACGTTCAGGTTGGTTCGTGTTTTACGGTTTTCCTGCCTTTGTCTTCAGCGACAGCGTAAGATTCTTTCTGTTCTGCATTGATTTCCATTAAAAAGTTTTAATGTTCTCTTAATTTCCCTTTCATATCGGGGTGGTACATGTATACCTGAATGATCGTATTGGTGAAGACATACATGCCACTATTGAAAAGGGGGTTGTTATGACCACACTTCAGACTGTTCCCTTGCTTTCCCCAACAGAGAAAGATCATGCGCCATATTTACAGAAGCGGCGTGTAGTAAAGCGATCTGCGCTATTGTCTCGAACATCTTCAAAGCGAAGACGAGGGAGTTGGGAAAAAGATGAACAGCATAAACAATCGCTTGAACCGGCTTCGGTAAATTTAGAATCCATGTATTTTCGTGGATTTCGTTCTCGCCCATTATTGCAGATCGATGAAGAACGTACATTGGGGATACGGCTTTATGAGGGCACCACTCAACTTCGAGTATTACTCAAACAGGCACTAGTTTTGTCTGAGAAGCTACAAAAAAATCAGGATGTGGAGCGTATTCATGAGCACTTACAAAAATTAATTGACTTAAAAGGCTATTCATCTCCGGTCATTGAAGAAAGCTTAGAATATGTGAAGACGTTAGAATCCGTGGCTTCTTCGAAAGGGAAAGCTTGGAGAAAAATGAGTCAACAAGCTGCAGAGTTATATCATTCGATTCAGAAAGCTCGCTTAGAGATTGAAGAGCCAAAGGACGTATTAGTTCAAAGAAATCTTCGTCTTGTCGTGAATGTGGCCAAGCGATATCTTGGGCGCGGGTTGAATTTTTTGGACCTGGTTCAAGAAGGTAATATAGGGTTAATGAAAGGCGCTGAACGATTTGATCATACACGTGGGTTTAAGTTTAGCACCTATGCCACGTGGTGGATTCGTCAGGGAATTACACGAGCCATTGCGGATCAAAGTCGGACCATTCGGGTGCCGGTTCATACGAATGAAGCCTCGACGAAAATTGCCAAAACTGCGCAGCGGCTTTCGCAACAATATGATCGAGAACCCACGTTTGAAGAAATTGGACAAGTGTTGGGTATGAGTAGTGAGCGAGTCAAAGAAACATTAGAAGCTTTTCAAGAACCCATATCCTTGGATGCTCCGTCCGTTGACGGCGAAACGGAGTTAGGGGAGTTGCTCCCTGATCTCGAGTGTTCTGCTCCAGATGAGGAAATATCACGTAAATCCGACGCCCAATGGCTGGGGAAAATATTTCAAGTACTCAATCCACGTGAAGAACAAGTTGTTCGATTGAGATTTGGGATTGGAGGGGACGAGCCGTGGACGCTCGAGCAAGTTGGGCGATCAATGTCGGTGACGCGCGAACGTATTCGCCAAATTGAAGTAGTTGCGTTAAACAAGCTAAAAGACTCTCACGTTAAGGCCATGCTGGCTGAAATAAAATAAGTCGATAAGTTAACTACCTAAGTAAATTGTGGGTGCGAGCTAATTATATGTAGTCACGTCTTGTTGGAAATAGTGGGTTGTTGTTACAAAAGCAGGAGTGCTGTCACTCCTGCTTTTGTCGTTTGATGGGTAAAGGTTTACGGTTTGAGCTTTCTAAAATTGGAGGGAAGCTTACTATCTTTGCAAAAATTCCTTGTAGTCATGATTGGTTCCTTCCGTGGATCTTCTTTTACTATGTGGGGGCCATATGGCTTTTGGAAGTTCTTTCTGATTATGGTCTTTTGCCCAAGTAGCTTCTTGCCGATGAGTGGGTAGATCTATAGGAGAGTAAGCTGATGCCCATTGTGATAAATGGCTCCACATCTATTCCAGATGCTGAAATTCGGTTTTCGGCTACGCGAAGCTCCGGCCCGGGGGGTCAGAATGTGAATAAAGTGAATAGCCGTGTGGTTTTGGAATTTGATGTACAGCTTTCTTCAGCGTTGACGCCGTATCAAAAAAGGCGTTTAGTCGGCAGTCTAGGGCCACGAGTAAATAAGCAAGGCATATTGCGCATGCAGGCTCAACGGCATCGGTCTCAAGTTGTGAATCGGGAAGAGTTAATTGAGCGATTTGTGGAATTACTGCAGAAAGGGTTACAGCCTATGAAATACCGTGTTCCTACCCGCGTACCTTCCCGGGTCCGTGAGAAACGATTGAAAGAAAAAAAACAGCGAACCCAAACAAAGCACATTCGCAAAATCCCACGAAATTTCGATGACACGTGATGTATCTTGATAATCCCTGAAAGAACCAAAGGAATATTCTATGGCCAATCCTTCCCCACTTGTGCCTTCCATACTCCCTGATCCTCCTTACGCGAAGGTCATTCCTCATCGCTTAGAAGAGCATGGTCAGGTTCGAGTTGATAATTATTATTGGCTGAATGACCGATCGAATCCAGAAGTCCTGGCGTATTTACAGAAAGAAAATGATTATGCGAGGTCTTTACAACAGCATACCTCCAACCTGCAAGACACGTTGTTTAAAGAAATTAAAGGCCGTATCAAGCCAACCGATTTATCTGTTCCTTTTAAACAAGGGGATTATGTCTATTATGTTCGTTATGAAGAGGGAAAAGAATATGCCCTCTATTGTCGGAAAAAAGGATCGATCGATAGTGCTGAAGAAATCATGATCGATGGCAATGAATTAGCTGAAGGGCATGAGTATTTTTCTTTGGGAAATTGGATGGTCAGTTCAGGCCAAGACATTTTGGCCTATGCCATTGATACTCAGGGCCGCCGAATTTATTCCATTGGATTTAAGAATCTGACGACGGGAGAAGTTCTGTCAGATGTTATTCCTATCGTCACGGGGAATATGGAATGGGGAAACGACAATCGAACGTTGTTTTATGCAAGACAAGACCCTGAAACGTTACGGTCATACCAAATCTATCGACATGTTTTAGGACAAGATTCTGGTATAGATGAATTAGTATTTGCGGAAGCTGATGAAACATTTTCTGTTTTTGTGACGAAATCCAAGTCAAAAAAGTTTCTCATGATTGGGTTACACCAAACGGTAAGCAGCGAGTATTGGTACTTAAATGCAGATAAGCCTCACGAGAAATTCCAAGTTTTTTGCCCTCGAGAGCGTGAACATGAATATGACATTGATCATCTCGGCGATCATTTTTTTATTCGCACGAATGATCAGGCCAAAAATTTTCGATTGATGAAAGCCGATCTGAGTGCAACACAAAAAAAACAATGGCAGGAAGTCATTCCACATCGTAACGACGTATTTTTTGAAGGGTTTGAGTTGTTTCGTGAGTATTTGGTTCTTGAAGAACGGAAAGAGGGGCTCATTCACTTACGAATACTTCCGCATGCTGCAGGACAAGAACATGAGTTGGACTTTGGCGAGCCGGCCTACCTGGCGGCATTGGGAGATAATTATGAAAGCGACACGCCTTATCTAAGGTTTGGCTATACCTCCATGACGACGCCCATGACGATCTTTGATTATCATATGGAAACACGCGAAAAAACGTTTTTGAAACAAGAGGAAGTCTTGGGTGGGTTCCACAGTCGTGATTACCAAACGGAGCGCCTCATAGCATCAGCGGCTGATGGGACTCATATCCCTATTTCAATCGTTTACCGAAAGGGATTTTCAAACAATGGATCACATCCGCTGCTGTTGTATGGCTACGGTTCGTATGGTGCCAGTATGGATGCCAGTTTTAGTTCCGCTCGCCTGAGTTTATTGGATCGCGGGTTTGTCTATGCCCTGGCACATATTCGAGGAGGAGAAGAGTTGGGGCGCCAGTGGTATGAAAATGGAAAACTCCTTAAAAAGAAAAATACTTTTACTGATTTCATCGCCTGTGCGGAATTTCTCATTCAACAAGGCTATACCAATTCGAAGAAATTGTATGCGATGGGCGGTAGTGCAGGCGGACTGTTAATGGGTGCGGTGATGAATATGCGGCCAGATCTGTTTCATGGGATGGTCGCGCAGGTTCCATTTGTTGATGTGGTTACCACCATGTTAGATGCCAGTATTCCACTGACGACGGGAGAATATGATGAGTGGGGAAATCCGAATCAACGAGACTATTATGACTACATGTTGTCATATTCCCCTTATGACAATGTGACCGTCTCGGCCTATCCGAATCTGTTAGTAACGACGGGGCTGCATGATTCACAAGTACAATATTGGGAGCCGGCCAAATGGGTCGCCAAGCTGCGTGAACTAAAAACTGACAATCACCGTCTTCTCCTTAAAACGAATATGGATGCGGGGCATGGCGGAGCATCCGGGCGCTTTAAACGCTATGAAGAGACCGCAATGATTTATGCCTTTCTTCTGGACCTAGCTGGAGTACCTCAGATCTGATTGTTCCTGATTTTAAACCGTTCTATTTCTGTTTCCTAAGGATGAAGCCCCTGAAAGGTTTGGTGTTGCCGGGTTTTGTCCCAGTAGACGAACCTCTTTTGTTACGGCAAAATGGCCCAAAAGCATTGACGCCCTGTCCGGCCTTATTAGGGTGAGGCGGACGCAGGAGGGAGAGCGGACACTCAGATAATGCCGGCAAGATTATAGGAGCGTCCGACCCAGGGGCCGAACAGCAAGTGTCGATAAAGTAAACGTAGGGGAAATGGATGTAGGGTATTCAGTTA
Source organism: uncultured Nitrospirota bacterium (assembly GCA_937139405.1). GTDB lineage: Bacteria > Nitrospirota > Nitrospiria > Nitrospirales > UBA8639 > Nitrospira_E. The sequence goes on along the minus strand of CAKZPV010000032.1, from coordinate 154,950 downwards.
GCGTGCAACCGTTAGCGGCACGGCTTGGCATTTTGAGAGTGCTAGTAGTCCTTCGGATCCGGACTGGAGCGCATAGAGAAACAAATCTTACAACAATAGGCTTGACTTCTTATTTTCACCACCTTCTGTTGAATGAGGATATCCTGGCGTATTCCATTCTAGAATATTGGTCTACTAATAGGTGACCGCTGTTTCCTAATCTGACCCCAAATCTAAATCTGATACGACCGGCTTCAGATCTTTTCCGCTCCCTCAATTGATCGACCCAAACATTTCCCGTTTCGTGGAGACAGTCTTCAATGGGCCGACCCGGGAAGGTTCAATAAGGTGAAGTGGAGTCCAGACCATTCCAAAGCAATCGTCTGGACCAAATGACAGAAACAAGGCCCTTGCTTCATTATCGGAGATCGGATTTTTAACATCGCGCAGAAGATTTTGAAATTTTTCTAGTTTGGTTAAGTCTGTATTTTGTGAACTGGACAATGCTCCAAGCTATATCAATTCTTCTACTGCGGGTTGTATTGTTACCTTTCGTTAGATCTCCCTTTTAACATAAACCCAGGGAAATCGGTTCTGAAATAACTGTAATGGGTTAGGGGAAAATGTGTTGTTTGAAATAGGTAGTTTTTGACAAAGTGTACATTTCTAGCTTTGCTGTCTATATCAAATTTCCTTCTTTCCTGCACTGTATTTTCCTTTCCCAACTCTTGACTTTTCTTCTTTCCTGATTATCTATAAATCAACAACGAAACACCTTTCCCAGCTGGATGTGTGAAGGTAATGTATTGATGACCACCATGAAAAAGGAGGGAACTGCTATGTTGGTAAAATGGAATCCCTATACTGAGTTAGAAAGAACTGTGAATGGGTTATTTGATCAACCGTTAGGGTTGCGTCCAATTTGGGATGACAGAAATGCGGAGGCACAAGCTTGGCAGCCGCCGGTCAATGTGTATGAAGACAAAGACTACCTCGAGATTGAAGCGCAATTGCCTGGGATTGATCTAAAGGACATTGAACTATCGGTGAAGGAGCAGAAACTGGAGTTACGCGGTGAACGCAAGGCTGACGCGCAAAAAGCCAAAGATGGGTATCATGTGCATGAAGCCCGTTATGGAAATTTCTCAAGAAGCTTTGTGCTACCGAGTATTGTGAATCCTGATGAGGCTAAAGCGACCTATGATAAGGGGGTCTTGACGATTACGATTCCTAAACAGGAAAAGGCGAAGCCTCGTACGATTCAGATCGATGTGAAATAATCCGCGTTCTCTATGTGTTGTCGATTATGGCAGGTATGACCTTTCGGATGGTCATGCCTGCCATTTTTAATTGGTGAAAAGGGAACAGTCATGATGTAAAAAACAAGAGGTAAGGAGTTCGGTGCGAAGAACTCTTTTTTCTAATTCTGGTCCTTCCACTCAATGTTCACAAGATATGGTTGGCCACATGAGCCCATTCAGCGTTTTGAGCGAGAAAAAAACTCTTGCCAGATGGCTGGAGATTCTCTACATTCTTAAGCATGACGGCTGGTCCCTTTCGGACAAAAATCCAACAAATCCGACATTTGACTCCAGATATTCGAGAACTGACACTGGAGATGGTTGAGCCGTCATCGTTGTCATTTAAAGCTGGGCAATCGATTGCTGTGGAAGTTCCTGATGAAGCTTCCAGTTCCCCGCTGTTCCGATATTTTTCCCTCGCGTCCATTCCGCGTTCTTCGAGGCATGTGGTCTTATTGTTGAATAGTCAAGATCGGGGGAAAGGCTCAGCGTTTTTGTTAGAACAGGATATTGGTGCTGAGGTTCAGATATCTGGTCCCTATGGATCATTCATTCTGCAACATGAGCCTGGCAGAGAGTTATTATTTGTTGGCACGGGAACGGGCGTTGCCCCATTATGGTCGATGCTGGCGACTCTCTTAGACGGAGAATCTTCGCCGCCGATGAAGCTTCTGTGGGGACTCAGGAGTGAGTCAGATAGATATTACTTGGAGGAATTGGAAGTCTGGGAGGATCAATATAAAAACTTTTCTTACGAGCTGGCATTGTCGCAACCCAGCGCAGCGTGGCAAGGGAAGAAGGGACGAGTGACTGATCTACTTAAAGAACTTGCAACTGTTGATCATTTAGCGGCCTATGTTTGCGGAAATCTGGCCATGGTAAAAGAAGTCAGTGTCTTGTTAAAGGAAAAAGGGGATTGTGCAATTTATCGAGAACGGCATTCTGAGAACCTCTAGTTTGTCGTGTTTCTCCTATTTTTGAAAACATTTTTGAGAGATGGATGAAAATCTGGATATGACCAATACTGTCAATCGTTCAAGAGATGAGAACATTGGTGATTTTGATGTTGGTCTATATCTTCATATTCCGTTTTGCGCAAAGCGGTGCCATTTTTGTGCATTCTATTTGGTGATGCAGGAGGAACGCCGGATCGAGCGATTTCTTCGTGCACTTGCAATAGAACTAGCGTCCTATGCCAAACAACTGGATAGCGCGCGGCAACGTATTTCGACGGTGTATCTTGGCGGCGGCACTCCGACGGCCCTATCCGCAGTTCAATTGTCGCAGATACTGACAACGGTTCGTTCTAAATTTTCGTTGACGGGAAATTGTGAGGTGACTGTCGAAGCTACCCCAGAATCCTTAACGTCTGCTTATCTGGATGCACTATATGCGGCAGGGGTGACCCGGCTGAGCATGGGGATCCAAACCTTCGATCAAACAGAACGGACATGTTTAGGACTGTCGAGTACAACTGAGGAAGCCAAATTAGGTATTCGTTTGCTTAAGCAGTCCGGTTTTACCAATTTTAATCTGGATGTCATCTATGGAATTCCTGGTCAAACCATCTTGTCTTGGGATCACACACTTGAGCAGGCATGCGAATGTGAGCCAAGTCATCTTTCCTGTTATGCCCTTTCTGTTGAAGAGGGGACACGCTTTGAACATGCGTTTCGACGTGGTGAGCTGAAACCGGTCGAAACTGAAACAGAACGACAATTTCAAGTGTATGCGAACGAACAGTTAGCCGCAGGAGGCTATGAGCATTATGAAATTTCTAATTGGGCAAAGCCGGGTCGAGCATGCCGACATAATCAGCGCTATTGGAAGGGACAAGACTTTCTAGGCTTAGGTCCGAGTGCGCAATCCTATATGGCGGGATGTCGTTTTGGAAACGTGTCGAACCTTGAGCAATACTGTGGACGACTGGAGAATGGTCAGTCGGCTGTGACGGAGCAAGAATTCTTATCGATTAGCCAACAAGAAAAAGAGCGGGTGGTATTTGGATTTCGGATGTTGGATGGTGTGCCAAAGGATTGGGTTGCAAGCAATGCACGTGATCCGGACTGGGCTGCATTATTCACCGCCTTCTTAGAGGAGAAATATGTGGTCCAAGTCTCTGATCGTTTTGCCTTGACGGCCAAAGGTCGTCAGTTTGCCGATGCGTTGGGTTCCCAATTGCTCTAGACAAGTTGAAGCCGTGAATAGCAGAGCTAGTATAAAAATTTTATTCTGTTAGGCCAAGAAGAGCGAGAAGAGAAGAGCCTACCCAATAGACGAAGCTGAACGTTGAGACGAGTAGGACGATCATGGCTATAACAATAATGCTGACATACATCCAATCGATCACTGTTGTGACGGGAGTAGTCGTTTGAGAATGGCGATGTAGGAGTTGGGCATTTTGCAGATTGCTTTTAAACCAGATAGAAAAAAGATCGCCAATAATAGGAATAGCGCCGACCGCCATATTAATCACGATGTTTAAGGACATTCTCAAGATAACAATTCGAGGAACTCCAGCTTTGGTTGCTAAAAAGAGAAGCGACGATCCAATCCCATTACTGATAAGATCTCCTATCCCTGGAATCAAGCCGATGATGGGATCCAGTCCAATTTTAATCGAAGTTCCAGGAATGGTCAGTGAGGCGTCAAGAAATTGAGCCAACGCTTGGGCTAGTTGACTGATATTTTTTTTGTGGGCATTGGGTTGAGAATGCTGTTGGTTTGAAGCATGATGAGTTGAATGAGGACGATCCGTCATGATGCTCATTTTAACAGTAATGATGAACAAATGATAACTGCGATCAGTTGTCTCGATCTTTTGCTTGAGCAAATGTATCTAATGGGCATCGCTTCTTTTTAATGACATCATTATCACAAATTAAGACGAATATCTTGTAGTGGATCCTCTTAGTCCCACACCCAATATTTCTACACCTGATATCTCCCTTGGGCCAGTCGTGCCCACGCATCGTCTATCCAAAAGTAGATTTTTAGCTGGCCTGCAATGTCATAAGCGGTTGTATTTGGAGATACACTCGCCGGAATTAGCGACCCCGCCTACGCCAGATCGTCGAGCCATTATGGACATGGGGACGGATGTGGGAGTGTTGGCCAGAGAATTTTTCACGAATGGCGTGTTAGTCGAAGAAACGCATCGCCAAATTCCAGCGGCCCTGGCCCGAACAGCCGAATTAGTTGCTGACCCCACAGTGACAGCTATTTTTGAGGGGGCGTTTGTCTGGGAAGGGATCCTTGTTCGCGTTGATGCCATAGAACGTTTGGATGCTACCCGTTGGCGGTTAGTTGAAGTGAAAGCGACGTCAAAAGTCAAAGCCACGCACTTGGATGATTTGGCTATACAGTCCGCAGTGTTGGAAGGCGCGGGTCTTGTTGTTGATGGCTGCTATCTGATGCATCTCAACACACAGTATGTGTTCTTGGGTGGAGATCTTAATTTAGATGAAATGTTTGCACTCGATAATATGACTGAAGAAGTCCGAGCACGTCGCCTACTTGTTCAACCACAGCTTGAAGATATGAGGGCAATTTTGCAGAATCCCATGCCGCCTTTAATAGTTCCTGATGGGCATTGTTTCCAACCCTATGAATGCCCGTTTTGGGATTATTGCACGAAAGAGAAACCACCTCGATGGGTGTTTTACCTTCCAGGCAGCTCAAAGATTCAAAAAATATTGCTCGAGGAAGAGGTCGAGACGATTGATGATATTCCAGCCCATATTCAATTGACTGACATACAACAACATGTGAAAGCCAATGTCGAATGGGTTTCACCATTGTTGCGTGCCCGATTACGGTCGGTTCGGTACCCCGTGCATCATTTAGATTTTGAAACCTTCATGCCAGCCATTCCCGTGTACCCCCATACGCGGCCATATCGACCGATCCCCTTTCAGTGGTCCAATCATATTGAATATGAAGATGGGACTGTTGTGCATCATCATTTTTTGTGTGTGGATGGGCGCGATCCTCGAGAAGAATTGGCACAAAAACTCTTAGACAGCTTGGGGGAGACTGGGAGCGTGTGTGTGTATTCGGAATACGAACGGTTTCTCTTATTTGCACTTGGAGATTTTTTGCCGTATTTAAAGCCGGCCTTAACTAAAGTGGTGCGACGTCTGTGGGATCTTCTTTCTGTTATTCAGCAACATTATTATCATCCTAAATTTGCGGGGTCGTTTTCGATCAAAAACGTTCTGCCGGCTTTGGTCCCTGAGTTGGCCTATGATGATTTAGCGATTCAAAATGGGGCAGTTGCTGCAGTGATGTATCAAAAAATGGTTTTTTCTGAAACTGATCTTATGGAACGGGCACAGACAGCACAGGCCTTGGAAGATTATTGTGGCCGAGATACTTGGGCCATGGTCGAGTTGCGCCGAGTGCTCATGGAACGAGTAGGGGGGGACTACCTTTAGGGCAAGAGATCAATTCCGTTGACCCACTCCTTTGGCGCTGGTAGAATTTGTGGTATCCTATCGCGTTCAGACTCCACTTTATTTCCCTATGCCGGTGTGAAGAAATTTCTGGTTTTTCTGGATCTGTTTTTTTTGATTTGAAGAGCATATGTTAACCATTCTGGTTCTGCATGGGCCTAATCTTAATCTGCTGGGAATTCGCGAACCGACAGTCTATGGTGCGACGACCTTAGACGAGATTAATGCGACGCTCATGACATTAGGAAAAGAGTTAGGAGTTTCTGTTGAGGCACGGCAATCGAATATTGAAGGTGAGTTGGTGACGTGGATTCAAGAAGCCCCATCTCAATTTCAAGGTGTACTCTTTAATCCTGCTGCCTATACCCATACCAGTATTGCGCTTCGAGATGCGATTGCTGCCGTTGGGTTGCCAATGGTTGAAGTCCATTTGTCGAATATTCATAGTCGTGAATCTTTTCGCCGTCGATCATATCTAGCTTCCGTGGCGATAGGACAAATTTCAGGATTTGGTCCGCAGGCTTATGCATTAGGCTTACGGGCAATAGTCCATGCGCTTCAACATAAATCATAAAAATTCTTTTTCATTTTTGAGCCAGGAGTATCAACTGTGATTTCAACAGCCGATTTTCGAAATGGGGCTCGACTTGAGTTGGATGGACAGCCCTTCCATATTGTGGAATTTCAACATGTGAAGCCAGGGAAAGGCCCTGCTTTTGTCCGAACAAAACTCAAAGGTTATAAAACTGGAAATGTCATTGATCGTACGTTTCGCTCTGGAGAAAAATTTGAAGAGCCCAATTTAGATGAATGCGAAATGCAGTTTCTCTATAGTGGTGGAGATGAGTATTCTTTTATGGATACTTCAAGCTATGAGCAGGTCACCTATTCCAAGATGCAATTAGGCGAAAATGTCGATTTATTAAAAGAAAATACGGTTGTCAAAGTCCTGCTGTATCAAAGTGAGCCAATCTCAGTAGATTTACCAATTTTCATGGAATTGAAAGTTGTGGAGACGGACCCAGGCATTCGCGGCGATACGGCGTCAGGGGGGACTAAGCCTGCAAAAGTGGAAACTGGGGCCACGGTCAAAGTGCCGCTGTATCTGGAATCTGGAGAAATGATCAAGATTGATACGAGAACACGAGCCTATGTGGAGCGGATTCGCTAAGCGTTCTTCCTCATACCAATGGTTTGGGAATCATAAAAATTATGCCTGATTCATCTAGACGAGAAATTGAAGACCTCGTCGAACTTCTTAATCGCTATCATCTCACTGAACTGGAATTAGAAAAAAAGGGTGTGCGGATCCGGGTGCGACGAGATGCTGCTCCCACGTTTACCTCATCCTCTGTTGAGATCGGACAGACAGCTGAGTTGGTTTCTTCCTCGTTATCACAATCGTCTCCTCAACCTTCTGAATCATCACAATTTCTGACCATCACATCTCCAATTGTGGGAACTTTTTATCGTGCCTCTTCGCCGGATGCGGATCCTTATGTCGAAGAAGGGGCGTTGGTCAAAAAAGGACAGGTCCTGTGTATTGTCGAGGCCATGAAGCTGATGAATGAAATCGAGGCCGAAGCTGATGGGAAAGTAGTTAAAGTTCTGGTGGAGAGCACTACGCCTGTTGAGTTTGGCCAACCCCTCTTCTTGATTGATCCGTTATAACGTATTTGGCGGACGCTTTCTTGTCTGTGAATGAATAAGTCCGCATGTGCTTCTTGAAATTTTCTCACAATTCACAATTCTGTAGGATTTTGTGTTATTCGAGGATGAAGCATGTTTAAAAAAGTTTTGATTGCCAATCGCGGAGAAATTGCCTTACGGGTAATCCGAGCATGCAGGGAGTTAGGGATTCGCACCGTTGCGATTCATTCCGAAGTCGATGCAGAGTCTTTGCATGTTCGTTATGCTGATGAACATGTGTGTGTAGGGCCGGCAGAAGGTGGTCTCAGTTATCGTAATATTCCCAATGTGTTGAGTGCGGCGGAAATTACGGGAGTGGATGCCATTCATCCCGGCTATGGGTTTCTCGCAGAAAACGCTCACTTTGCTGAAGTCTGTGAATCAATTGGCATAACATTCATTGGACCATCTTCCGAACACATTGCTTTGTTGAGCGATAAATCTCAAGCGCGGGCTCATATGAAAAAACATGGGGTTCCTGTTTTGCCAGGAAGCGACGGGGAAATTGAAGATCCTAATAAGTGTCTGGCGATTGCGAAGAAATTAGGGTTTCCGGTTATCGTGAAAGCTTCCGCTGGTGGGGGCGGACGCGGCATGCGAGTGGTCTGGCATGAAGAAGATTTAGCACAGGCGATAGACTCTGCACAATTAGAAGCGCACACAGCCTTCGGGCATGGAGGAGTGTACCTCGAACGATTTTTTGAAGATCCTCGTCATATTGAATTTCAAGTCATGGCAGACCAGGAAGGGCAAGTCGTTCATTTCCATGAACGTGATTGTTCGGTCCAACGCCGTTACCAAAAAGTTATTGAAGAGTCCCCATCGCCAGCCTTGGATGAGACGTTGCGGAAAAAAATGGGACAAGTGGCTGTGCAGGTAATGAAATCAGTAAAGTATCGGAACGCAGGGACCGTTGAATTTCTCATGGATGAAACCGGAAAATTTTATTTTATGGAAGTCAATACACGAATCCAAGTTGAACATGCCGTGACAGAAATGGTTACGGGGGTTGACTTGATTAAAGAACAAATCCGAATAGCTGCAGGGCAACCGTTATCCTATCGACAAAAAGATATTCAACTATTGGGACATGCAATTGAGTGCCGCATTAATGCAGAAGATCCTGATCGATTAACCCCATGTCCAGGGACAGTCACAAAGTTTTGCGCGCCAGGAGGACCAGGAATTCGAGTGGATACGGCCATGGATACGACTGGTGTGGTCTCTCCATTTTATGACTCTATGATTGCCAAACTTATTAGCTATGGCCGTGATCGGGAAGAAGCCTTAGTTCGAATGCGGCGGGCTTTGGATGAGTTTGTCATTGAAGGTATTCGCTGTAACATTCCGCTTCATCGACGCATTCTTGATCATCCTGATTTTCAAAAAGGTCCGATCTCTACCAGATTTTTAGATCGATTGTTGACACTACAGTCAGTATGACCTTTCCTCGTAGTTCTCGCCATCATTCAGATTCTTGTTTCAATGGGCTGTATCTCATTCTGGATGAACGTTGGACTTCTATTTGCTCCTTGTCTGATGTGTTGTATGAAGCAGGGCAGGCGGGTGTTAAGCTCGTGCAATACCGAAATAAACTCGGGTCAATGAAGCAGGCGTATTCAGCTGCCGCCGTCCTTCGGGAAATTGCCAAAGAATGGGGAATGGTGTTTGTAGTGAATGATCGTTGTGATTTGGCCGTGACAGTAGAAGCTGATGGTGTTCATCTTGGGCAAACGGATCTTCCGTTGGTGTATGCACGAAAGCTTGTCGGTCCTGATATGGTCATAGGCGTTTCCACGCATAATCTCGAACAGGTTCAAGCTGCAACAATTGGAGGTGCGGATTATTTGGGGTTTGGTCCTATCTTTCCTACCGGCACGAAGTTGAATCATGATCCAGTAGTCGGCGTCCAGGGTATGAAGGACATTCGTGCATTTACGACCCTTCCAGTTTTTGCTATTGGAGGTGTTTCCCCTGAGTCGATTAGCGAATTATGTCAAGCTGGAGCCAATGGGGTCGCAGTGGCATCGGGTATTTTAGATGCTGCAGATCGACCACAGGCATTTACTCAGTTTCTTGCTCCGTTTCGCTAAGATGCTTGGCAAGTCGCTGTATTTCTGGATCCGCTGCTATCTTCGTAACGCCTTCATGCCAGTTTGTATCTATCGTCTGAGAAAATTTTATTGGTCCGAAGACCGGGGCTGAAGACTCTTCCCGAATTAACTCCGCTGTCGACTTGTGTTGCTCTTGAATAATGGGGGTGTGGTTCTGTGAATGGTATTCATTGAGGACGATGCCGCGCACTCTGATTCCGGCTTGCTGTAGAGCATAGAGAGTGAGCAGGCAATGATTCACGCCACCTAAGTCCGTGTGCCCGACGATCAGACATGGGATATGAAATAACTTGATAAAGTCTCGCATGGTGTATTGAGGAGCAATGGGCGTGAAGATCCCTCCGGCTCCTTCAATCAGCAGGTATGAATAGCGTTTTTTGAGTGTTGCGACATGTGAATAAATTCGAGTGGGGACGATTGTGATGTCTGTTTTGCGAGCAGCGGCTAATGGGGCAAGAGGCTGAGGAAAAGCATAGAGACAAACCGAATCGAACGAAGGGGGAGGCGAGAGCAAGTGGCGTAAACGTTCGGTATCGGAATGATCTCGGCATTCATCATCCACTCCTGTTTCAATTGGTTTAAGCACTCCGATAGATTGCCCTTGTTGCAGTAAGGCTAGAAGCAATGCTGCAGTGATCGTTGTTTTTCCGATTCCAGTGTCAGTTCCTGTGATGAAAATGGATTGGTTGTTCATGGCAGAGCCTACTGTATTAGGAGGAAGTTGCAGTTGAAGAGAACTACCAGATACGGCTATCGAGATTCCAGATTTGTCCTGAAACATCTTGAGTGGATGCTAGATGATAAACACTTGCAGTCATTTGATCCAAGGAAGGCGTACGGTGAAGCAGATGAGGTTGCCGTTGAATAGCAGAATCTATCCTTGGTTCTGATAAGGGGGAGGAATGCCAACCAGGGAAAATCGCATTCACTTGGATATTCCAATTTCCCCATTCTTGTGCGGTTGTTTGCATCAGTCCCATCAGTCCTGCTTTTGAAGCCGCATAGGCTGCTTGGCCTGGCATGCCTTGTTCCCCAGAGAGTGACCCTACCAAAATAACTGTGCCGTGCCGTTGTCGTTCAAAAATTAGGCCTGCTGTTTTCAAAACGTGAAATGCACCTGTAAGATTTGTTTGTAGAGTATTTTGCCATATTTCAGGAGTGGTTTTGGTGAGAAGCTTTGATGGGGCAATCCCCACGGCCCAGATCAGAAGATGAAGGGTTCCATAGTCTTGCAGAAATTCTTGAAAGAGCTGTGTTATTTGTGAAGGTTCATGAACATTTGCTTGATAAAGACGTACATTTTTATCTCCCTGTTGGATGGTGGCCCGTGTTTTTTCTGCAGATAGACGATTGTTATGATAATGAATGCCGACGGACCATCCGTGTTCAGCAAATTTTCTTGCAATAGCACGCCCAAGGACTCCAGATCCTCCCCAGACCAACATATTGGAATGGCTAACTTGTGAATGACTGATCTTTCCTAGCCTAGACATATTCACCATTTTCTGTAAATGACATAAAGGAAAACAAGTCCTTGTCAGACCTGCTTGCATTGAATCTACCTTGATGGAGTTGAAGCCACTATGATAGGTTCACTATACATTGTCTTCTATGATTTATTCCTTCATTTCTCTCTCATATTTCCAGCCAATAGCTAAGATATTTCTCTTTGGATTTTTGTGTCTTAGGCTGTTTTCTCCAGCTACTGCTGAATCTGCATCCTCAATGATTGAGCAGGCTCAGGAATATTTTCCTGATCACGTTGGGAATGAATGGGTCTATCGAGGCACAATGATCGAAGGGGGAATGGTTCAGATTGCTGAGAAGAATACGCAATTTACCAATGTTTCCAAAGTCATGGGAGTAGACACTCAAAATGGTTTGGAGGTGAAGGTTTTTCACGATACGAACCCTGGCAATCAAGGCCCGTCTGATAGCTATTATCACCGTGATGCAGCAGGCATTCGTTATTATGGTTCAAAACCTGGCACGTCGTTAGAACGGCAATTAGTTCCATATCAAATTGTACGGTTTCCTTTAGAAATTCCAAGTTCCTTTGAGCAATTTAATCGAAAGGGGCTAGAGCTTGGGATGGATATTGATCGAGATGGGGAATCCGAAAAGGTGGATATGGTGGCCATTTCATCTGTCCTTGGCCAAGAGGCAGTCAGCGTACCTTCCGGAACATATCCGCAAGCTCTTCGATTGGAAGCAAAAATGACAATGCATGTGCATTTGTCCGAAAGTGGGAAAACAATTCAGGGGACTGATACGATGACGGTTTGGTTTGCCAGGGACGTGGGTCTCTTAAAGTATATCGAACGTCAGACAATCCCCTCATTGCGCAGCCAAAATGAACGGACGATTGAAGTGACGGAAGTGTTGGAGAAGGTAACCTTAGCCACGGATGTGGCTTTGTTGCATTCGGAATGATTTGTCTTGAAGCCTGCCGGTCGAGTGGGGGCAAACGCCCCCATTAGCTTTCAGAAAATCTGTTAAATTCCTCAAGTGTGTGCGGATTTCCTAATAGCTTTTCTTATCATCCTTTTATTCTTGTTCAATCACACGGTGAGGAATTTGCTGTTTCGTTTGGTGTTTTTGAGCTCGAGAGTTACTTCCGTCTTTTTCTGTTTAAACCCCTCAGAAAAAACCTGTGGATCAGAATAGGGTTAATCTTGGCAAGACGAAAGTCGTTGACCAGAAATGCTTCCATGCGGGCCAAGCGAGTTCCTAAACGTCCCTTCGAGACGCGTATCTTTGTTGCTGAGCAGTAGGCTGTCTTCTTGAGTCCCTTGTGGAAAGATCCATTTTAGGTAGACCGTATCTCCGTGAATCAGAATCGTTGAAGGTTGTACTTGTGAGGGAGTAGATTGTTCTGGGGAAGAAAATGTCATAGTTGTTTTATGATCGCCATGATTTTGGTGGTTATGAATAATCCATTTCCAGTTTCCGCAGAGTCTTTTCATGGCAAGATGGGTCCGTTTTTCTTGCTGCCATAGTTGGATGCGATTCCATGTCTTCGACGCAACATCGTAGGCTTGAGCTTCGACGTGTATCATCTGCCTGAGAAAATAGGTGTGAAATAGCGGGAATAGCTTAGATTCTACAAAATACTGGATATAGGATTGTTTGAGAGAGTCGGAGATGAGATCTTGAGAATCGTGTTGATGGGGTTGCTCCCAATATTCCGCTAATTTGTTTTGGATTCCTTTGAAGCCTTCTTTGTTAAATAGAGTTATCCATGATTGAGTCTCAACATGTGAACTAGGCTGGTCAAAGAAATGAGAAAATTGAGAATAATGATTGTCAGGGAGAATCACTAGGGATCGTGCTTTGGGCCATATCGATAATGATTGTTGGAATTGTATGAGAAGCTTGAATTTCTCGAGAGAAGCTTTGGAGGCAATCCATTGGAGCTGTACTTCTGAGGGCAAGTTTGTTGGCGAGGCAGGGTGGACCAGAGGCGCACCAAGTCTGGCGCGAATTTTCTGGACAAACCCTATTGTGGCCAAAGCAGCCCAAAATGTCGTGATATCTGTTTCAATTTCTTGTGGAATAGCACGGGAATTTTTTTTGCCCATAGGCGATTTACGACGTATAGATGAATGCGCCGTCTGTTGGGCTTCAAAGGTCTGGTGTAATCCTAAGGCCTCACGATCTGAAGAAAGTTGAAGGATAGTTTGGCGATGTTCTCTGAGTAGCTTCCATGGCTGTTCTAGTATGTTCGTCGCAGCACGAGTTGCCGGTGGGGTCAAAAAATTGAAAAGGCAGATGAATACCAAAGGCACGGTGAGCCCCTTCCAAGATATTGGAAGTGACATAATGATGCTCGGATAGATTATTGAGTTGGGGAAAATGAATGGAAACAGATTGCGTTTTATGACTATTGACTCGCCTATACGGATCTTCGTTAAGATTTTTTGATGAGATTGCCTATAAAGTCCAGTGAGCGTTCTAAGGCATTTTCCATATCAGTCGCTCGATAGTTTGGTGAATGTGGATACCAGAATCCAGGAGAGGCTTCGGCATATGTCTGTAGATCGACGGTTTTCCCAGCCTCTTTTGCCGTTTGGCAGAAGGTATCAACTGCTTCCGTGGAGGTTTGCGGGGTTTGGCCTGCTTGCTGAATCAGCAGAGGACAAAATAGACCTTGAGCTGTTTCAGGATCAAGAGATACATTGCCGCCAATGGCCACAGCTGCTTGTAGCCTGCGACGATGTGCCGCTGCTTTAATCGCTAGCGTCCCACCCATTCCAATGCCGATGACACCATGCCCATTTCGCACGGTTCGTTCGAGTTGGGTATCTTCTGCAATGTTGCAATTGAGATATTCAAAACATGCATTGATGTCCTGGAGAGCTTGTTGTTCGTTAAGGCGTTCCATGAGGGCTTCTGCCACTTCTGCATTTGCTGTGACCATTCCACCTAGCCGACCATAGAGATTCGGAATCATCACGATATAGCCGTGGCAAGCCAGTCCCTTGGCTAATTCTTGAATGTGAGAGGTGAGACCCCATTGATCATGCAGGACGACTAAAGCAGGAAGGAGCTTCGTCGTTTCCTGCGGCGCATATTGTATGCCTTCAACCTGAGGGACCTTGTGCATTCGTGTTTCAGCATAGGGATCGACCATTCGATCCTTATGGGTTTCGAAAATTCCTGTACTATTGAATCTCACGAGCGTATAGCCAATTTGGTCAACGGAATAGGCTGTTTCTTGTTGGGGCATGGTCTTACCTTTTGATAAATTTAAATAACGTTGTACAATGAAAGCATTTGAATTTATTCAAGAAATATGTGAGAAGACTATATCGGTGAATTCTAATAACTGTCAATTAATCTCTTGATTCTTAAATATGTTTAGCCATGATATTCTCTATTAGTCTTCAAGTTTCTCATTCTTCATGATGGTTTTGCTCCACAGACTAGGAGCAGAAGAATATCCAGAAGATGCTTCTCTTGTGTCAAACGTATGTGGTTTTTAAATGATAGTTTTTGTGGTTGAGAATGATCAATTTATGATGAACAGGGTAAATCTATAAGGCTTGGATATGGTTGCTTGAATTATTTATTAGCTGACTTTGCTATTTTTACTGATAAATTTGAGTAATCATAACCAATGTTTTTCCTCAAGTATTATGAGTTGAGCAGCTTGGCTACGAGTTATTGTCTAAGTTTTTGATAGCTTGCAAAAGAAGAATCTTGCTAGCAACAGTAAGTGTACTTTTTCTTTCCATTCTAATCATCCCCTCAATAGTACTAATGTGATCTTGTTTGTGAGTGTTTAGGCTGCCTTGGTTATTCCAGAGCTCTGATGGGTTTTGCTTACAAGAAAAGTTCATTAGGGAATATTGCCAATGAGTCATCTTGTTAGGTAAGATAGCGATGCTATCAATTTTGAAGAGAAAATGGTGATCTTTTCACCAAAAAAGGATTTGACCATATGGAACGGCGAGTGACTTCCCATACAGAAGAAGAAGAAATGAATCAACGTCGCCGACTTCTGTCCCAGGCTCGAAAGGGGGATCAAAAGTCTATTGAACTCTTATTTGAGCTCTATCAAGTCAAAGTATTTTCCGGAGATGCGTTAAAGAAGAAGAAATTGCCATCATTCCCTATTTTGAAGCCATCCAGTGGAGGGGGAAAAAGTGGTTCAAAGACTTCTAAGGGTAAAGAAAAGGCAGTGAAGGGGCCTTTAGCAGATTCTAAATCTCAAAAAGGAGATGCGAGAAAACCTAAATCTGCCTCAAAAGGGCTATCAAAGTTAAAGGGGAAAACTGAAACGGCCCAACCTTCATCAAAAAAATCTACAAAACCGACTCTTCAGAAAAAACAAGGAATCAAGAAGGCAACGTTGCCTAAGAAAAAATCGCCAGGGAAACCGTCTAAGCTGAAAAAACTTAGTGGAGTCAAAAAACCTCGGGTCGCGAAGAAAAAATAAATATAGAGCGTAACAGTGTGGTGGGAAGCTCAATGTCGAACTTCTATCCGTAGGCCTCCTGTTGCCAGTTTGTTTCCGATATCATTAGCTTCCTTAATATCGCCTTGAAAGACCACAGCACTGCCTTGGTGGTCGATCTGCCAAGCCAATTCAAAGGCTTTAGACGGAGTCATGCTTGGAATAATGTGACAGAACAATGTGATGACTTCTTGGTACGTATGGCAATCGCAATTGAACACAATGACTTCAGCTTCAAAATCTCTTCCTGTTCCTAAATCTGTGGTCTCTTGAGTAGACGGAACGTCAGCTGTTTTACCGGCCATCATATTCATCATGATGCATTGTAACAATGGAATTGATGCCTCTCAACATATGGTTCAAAAGGTTGTGATTGGGTGTCCTCGGAATTAAGCTTCTAGTGGGAACAACCGAAACGTGAGCGTGGGAACATGAGGCAAGTAATACGTGCGCGCATTCATTTTTTAAGGAGGTAAGGAGTAGGGAGTGGCCAAAACAATCTTAGTCACAGGGGCAGCAGGTTTTATTGGGAGTCATGCTGTCGAAGAACTGGTTAAACGTGGGGATCGAGTTATTGGGCTGGATAATTTGAATGATTACTATGATCCATCTCGCAAGGAAGCGAATCTTCGAGAAGTGAGGGAGGAGGCCTTGGCCAACAAATGGGCTGGGACCTTTGAGTTTCTCAAGGGAGATATCCGTGACCGGCAACTTGTTGCCGATCTTTTTTCTGATCATCAGATTGATGCGATTGTTCATCTCGCGGCAATGGCAGGGGTGCGCGTGTCTATTGATAATCCAGGCTTATATTACGACGTGAATGTCATGGGAACGCTAGCGTTACTTGATGCGGCTGTTGGGCGAATTGGGCCGAACAAGCCTGAGAAATTTCCGACGTTTATTTTTGCTTCAACTTCTTCCGTCTATGGTAATACCCAAACGGTCCCCTTTGTCCCTGATGATACCTGTGATCGCCCACTAGCACCCTACGCAGCAAGTAAGCGAGCCAGTGAGATGTTAGGGCATACCTATCATCATCTCTATGGATTAGATTGCACCGTTTTTCGGTTTTTTACAGTCTATGGGCCACGTGGGCGACCAGATATGATGGCCTATAAAGTATTGGATAATATTTTTACAGGATGCGACGTTCCGCTCTATAACAATGGGAACATGTATCGAGATTGGACGTATGTTAAGGATATTGTGAGCGGACTTGTTGCAGCTGTAGATCATCCATTGGGGTATGAAATTTTAAACCTGGGTCGTGGTGAGCCGGTGCTCTTATCTGATTTTGTCAAAGAAATCGAACAATTGGCAGGACTGTCTTCGCAATTAACTTCGACTCCTATGATGGATGCTGATATTGCGTATACCTTTGCAGATATTTCAAAAACACGAGAACATCTTCAGTATGATCCTCAAACATCGGTACCTGAAGGGGTCGTGGAATTTTGGAAGTGGTATCAAGCTGCGGTGCTTCCTTCCGTATCTCCCAGTGGCTCTTAAGCTCTCCTTGGCGTCGATTTTTTCAGCCATGTTTCCTGCCCCAAAGTTTCCTTCTATTCAACGGGTAAACGGTTTTGTTTATCATGTTGCCTGTTGCCCCTAATTCTGTAGCCTCACCCAGCAAATGGTGATGATTCTCAGATATGTCCTGCCTAAATTCCCATCTAGAACACATCTGACATTCATTGCGTGGTGTTGAGAAGGGTTTTTTCGAGGTATTGTGTAGCCGCGTGTGTTGGTTCCTACCCGATGAAAGATATACCAGCATATTCGTTAATTTTATTGGGCGTCCTTAAGTTCCTGGCCAACCTGCCGAAAAGGTTAATTGGGTAGGCTTTTTACGTTCTATATAAAAGAGGCCGTTTTTGGCTTCTGAGCGAGTGGATGCCAATGAAGGTGAAGAGAATAAATTGCAATAGAAACCAATGAACCCGGTAATCATTACTACCAGGAGGATCTTATGTGCGTGAGTCAAAACAACAATAAGCTTTTTTTCATGATCGTGTTGGGGATGTTTCTGGTTTCTGGGTGTAGTGGGCATTCAGTGAAATATGGGGCAAATTCTGAAGGTGAAGGAATGGGCTTAGAAGAGGGACTGAAGGCGTCTGCTGATGGTTCCACTATGCATGGAGGTATCGTGCATGGAAATAATGGCAGTAGAGCATCGAACAAAAGTGGGGCTACAAATTCAGAAATGGCTGGGATGAATGATGCTTCATCTGTTATTGGAAGTGGGTCAGATTATGGCCGCCAATTTGGCGGAGTGGATGGAAAAGGCCCCAATCAGGGAGGCGTAACAGGATTTGGGAGTGGATCAGCAAATGCAAGTAATGCTGATCCCGAAGCCTGGGCAAATGCCTATTTGCGAAAAAAACGCAGCAGTCAAGAATTTTATGGAGATCCTTCAAAAGCCGGTTCATCTAGTTCCAGAGGCAATGGTACGATGGGTCAGTATGGTCATGATTACGATGGCGTTTCCGGGAGTGGGTCGAACTATGGGGCTGTCGATGGGTTTAGTCAGGGGAATGCATCGCAAGCAGAGGTCAACCCTGAAAAGTGGGCACAAGCGTATGTCAAGGAAAACGGCGGAGTGTCGCCTGAGTATGTACCCGGTCTGGACATTGCTCAAGCTAATGGGTTTAAAAGTTCTCGTTCGACAGCAACGAGAAATTCAAGTGGAGAATTTTTGGAAACAGGGAATTCGAGTGGTGCCTCTGAGGTACGAATTCAGGATATATATTTTGCCTTTGATAGTTGGAGTATTTCTTCAGAAGGTGCAAAATATCTTGAAGAAGACGCCAAATGGTTGCATGCCCATCCTGAAAAAGCCTTGACGATTGAGGGACACTGTGATCAACGTGGGACCCAAGATTATAATCTCGTTCTTGGGAAAAAACGAGCAGAAGCGGCCCGTGAATATTTAGTCAATTTGGGGGTCCAACCTCATCGTCTCAATATTGTATCGTATGGGAAGGAACGGCCTTTCTGTCAAAATAATAATGAAAATTGTTTCCAGGAAAACCGTCGAAATCATATGGTGGTTCGGATGAATCAATCTTAATCTTTTTCCCCCTTCGAGGTGTCGAGGGTGAATTGGAGTTGATCAAAGGAGGATGCGAAATATTCGCATCCTCCTTTTTTTTTCTTGAAAGACAAACGGTCAATGCAGCAAATAATTCTTATTAAGCAATTCAGCAATGTATCGAGTCAAGGCGCCGAAATTTTTTAAGAAATCTTGCACCGATTTAGAGGGAGTGGTACAGTCAGCGCACTCACCTGAACGCTGCCGGAGTGGCGGAACAGGCAGACGCAAGGGACTTAAAATCCCTCGGGCTTAACGGCCCGTGCCGGTTCAAGTCCGGCCTCCGGCACCAATGAAATCAAATGCTTATGATTTTTTATCTTCATTTTACAATACGTTTTTTGACGTAGGTCTTACTACTTTAGTCCCACTTTTAGTCCCACCTTCGATAGAAAATTTTTCTCCGTTCACCCCCACAACCAGTGATCCTCGATTGATAGCTGAAGCCATATGATCTTGAACTAAATGCAGATATCGCATGGTCGTTTGAATAGAACGGTGACCGAGAATTTTTGACACGGTCACTAGGTCAACTCCTGCTAACAAGCGACGCGTAGCACCCGTATGCCGGAGCACATGCCACGAACCTGTTAAGCCGGCTTTTCGAAGAATTCGTTCTAGATGTTCGCCAGCTGCATACGGATTCTTGGGTTTCAAGCAATCAGAAGGTTGAGGGAAAACCCAGGGGCTTTCAAGAGCCGAGTCTAAAGAGCGCAAAATAACCAGAGCTTGATCGCTTAAGGGAACTCGGCGGGTTTGATTACTCTTGCTCAACGGTATCGTCAGAACTTTGGATTCAAAGTTTACATGTTCCCATCTCAACAAAAACTGTTCGCTCGCTCGCAAACAGGTTTCAATGGAAAAGTGCACCTCTCTCCAGGCCTGAGGCTCAATGAGTTGATAAATGGTTTGGAGTTCCTTCTCACTAAAGAAGCGGTCTTGTTGGGCTTCCGGGAAAAATTTGATCCCCTTCATAGGATGACGAAGCAGCTTGCCATCATTGACCGCCAAGGAGAGCATTCGGCGCAAGGCAGACAGATATCGGTTGATAGTTGAAGGTTTCCATTCCCCAGAATTCATCATTTTCGCTTGATGGTGTCGAATCTCTTCGCTAGAAATTTCTGAAAGCAAACGGTCTCCAAAGATTGTTGACCAATATTTTGACCGTTGCTCCTCATGCTGCTTATCCCTGTTGGTGGTACCTTCTAAACAGCGAGTAATCCACGTTTTTAAAGTGATGGGCCGAACACGCTCAGGTTGATACCGGCCTTCGATAATTTCTGCACGCAGTCGAGTATAAACGGCTTTTCCTTGAGCCTTACCTGTTACACGAACCAACCGTTCTTTCCCATGGTGTTTGATCCGGACATACCATTTCCCAGAACCTTTGGGTTTTTCTAGGAGGCCCTGTATTTTTTTGGTCATAGTTCGTTTTCCTTTTTGAGAATGTTTCTAGAAGTATCGCTATCCGTTGTTCTTAATTGCCTTGGGACGCCCAGGTTTCCCATAACGACTAGGCGGAGTATTGCGTTTACGACGTTGCATGACACGGGTAGCGCAACGATTGCTACAAAACATTTGATTGCTTCGCCTGGTAAGAAAAAATCGCTTGCAAGCATTGCATGACTTAACGTTTGGCATGAATTGCCCAAGTACCAATATTAGATTGATACGAAACAAATATCGCCTATCCTTTATCCATGCTGTGAAAATTGCAGATTGTTTGCCTTGGATGACTTGAAATTTCGCAGAAAAAACCATTGGAATCTTTTCTTCAAAAACGTTATCGAAAGTTAAAGGAGAAGATTGAGCTGTAAACTTTGAATTTTGAAATGTATAAAATATATTTTGTGCATCAGACTGGTATTTTGTAGCCTCCTTCTTACTTGGAAGTCTGGGATACTGGTCGTTTGGTATAGATTCAAAAAAACTTCTTGAATTAATGGACAAAAAACAGGCTCCACGTTGGAATTGAGGAAAGTAGAAAGAAAAGACCGTGATCTCTACCTGAATCTTCTCCCAGTCTTTTTCTGGAAGATTATCTATTGCAATTTCGTTAATAAATCGCAATATCCAAATTAGTGCCTGGCGAGGTGTAGTGATGACTCGCCTTTTTGCTTGCTCAATCTTGCGCTTGAGGTTTGAGTCCATTTTTAGCATTCCGAATCCCTTTCTTTGTAAGTAATTGTCATATCCAAATTACAAAAGAATACGTTTCGATGTGGTATTTATTGATGTAATTAGTAATGTCTATAATACAACATAAATCCCAATGAATAAAAGCTAGGTGATTCAAGTAACAATTAGCAAAGAAGGAGGGCGGCGAAATGAACAGCAGAAAAAATCTCAGAATTGCTGAATTTGCAGATCGAGTTGGGTACAAAGTTAGTACCATTCGCAAAAAGGTTTGGCGCCGTGAATTAGATTCAATCAAAGTTGGGCGCCTAATCTTGATCCCGGAAAAAGAGGTGGAGCGTCTTTTAGCAGATTTTCGACCTCACATAGAACTATCAAATAAACGATGATCTGAATGCGCAATGTTGCAATCGCACAGCTTTGGATTAGGCGATTGATTTTCTCATCAAGACTAGAAGGACCTAGTGAAGCTTCAAACTAGGTGAGGGGGGGGGCTTTCAAATAAAATTGGAGACCAAGAAAACCGAGTTTTCGAAAAACTCTTAACGTGGTTAATGGTTGGTTTTATCTTTAGACAATGGTCACTTGTCCGATTTAAGCAATTTATACAGATTAAATAAATTGGAGCGGGGAATTAACTCGATCACAAGAATCGACATGGCCGGTAAATTTTTTTCAGTTGATTTGGCTGTTCTATCCAAACTCTTGGTTCACTTTCGCCAAGAGGAATGGGTAGAGCCAGTTACCGCCTATCTGGTGTTGTGTAAACACCAACAACGAGGCCAGCCCTTTACAACGGCTGGGGCACCAGCCATAGCCAAGAGCTTGAGTATAACGCGGTATTCCGCTGAAAAGTTGCTAAAGGCTCTGGGGGCAGTGCAATGGGGAGAGGAGTACCATGAGCGGGCTATCATAAGTCATCAAGTGCTCAAAGACCACCCAGAAATTGGGATTCGTCCTTCCATAGGGCTATTCTCCGTCAAAGGGCTTCCCCGGATTAGTGACGAGTGCATGTATCTCCCAAATAGTCTTGTCGAAGGAAAGACCGATAACCCCTCTCCTCTGTGCCGATTGAACGCCATTCGTTCTCCCTCAGCTCGATTTGATGCGTTGAGTTTGCTTGTGCACTGTTACCCCTACCACGATATTACTGGAAGTGGTGGGCTAGATCCCCGGAAAACATTCTATCGGCCGTGGTGTGATGAAGGATTACGTCTAGAGGGTAATCTTGCGTTGGGATATAAGGGTTTGAGAAAAGAGAGTCGAGAGACATGGCATTTTTGGCTCGTAGCTCCAGCAAAACACAGGATGGCCATGGACTCGTTTATTGAGATAGTCACGGAAGGGAATTTAGATAGATTTTTTCAAGCAGTGGAGCATATCAAAAATTTTGGATTTTTGTTTGAAGTGGCAATGGTGTTTGATCGTAATCCTTTGGGTAGCCTCGCGGCCAAACCGTTGTATCCGCTTCGGGTCTATGATGAGCTTTATCGAAACACGGCTAAGGAATTGAGGACAGGAACTGGAGGATTATACGCCGAAACTTATAACTGCTTGGATCGGTCAGGAGTAATGGAACACCATGTCAGTGATTTTCGCAAGACTACATTTTTTCCATATAAATATCATGGCGAGCCATCAGGATTTTATGTGGCCGCTGCTCTGATGGAAACCATTAGTGTTCTCACGGTCTTCCGCCTGCGTTTTTGTCCTCATGATCGAGATGCAGGAGTCGGTTTTCGGGTTGAAGCTGAGCGTGCTGCAGCTTGGAAAAACGATCTCTCTCGTGCCTTCTGTTCACACTATTAAAGAGGAAATATCTAAAGACAATCAGGAAGAACGTTGGAAGAACAGCACTTCAAGTCTTCAAGAGTTCAAGTCTTCAAGAAATCAAGAATTCAACAAAGGAAGAAGCATCTGGACTCAGGCCAGAAGGTGGCAGTAACGGTTGATCAGAAAGAAGACACTAAAAAGAGGGAATTGCTCAGTAAATGTATGTAATTTGGAAAAGATACGTTGACAGTTTGAGGGGATAGAAGGATTGATTGGGCCAGATAAAGCTTTCATTAAATCAGCATTCTCAACCTCATAGGACAAAGGGTTCGGGTCCTATCCGAATTGTTTGCATGCGGGGTGCCAGGCGCGCAGAAAATGGACGGTTTGTGACGATTTTATTTGGTTGACAGAGTTGACACAGTTGACAACGTAGAGCATAGAAAAATTGAAAATTAGGGCGAAGGAAACGAGACCGTGTATTAAGAGTGGAGGACCCAAAAATCATGTTGGGTCCTTTCTGGACTTTTCTTCTGCGGGGGCCCGCACGCGCACTAAATCGACAGTGACAGAACTTAAAATGGGGGTAACGGTAACGTGGCTCTTTCTTAAATAATGAGTGGCGGTTGTTTGGAGAAATATACTACAGCCGAGGGGGCGAACAGCATTTGTTAAGAGATTTACTCCAAGTTCGATCAAAAAATGACTGCTAATTCATGCTGTTTGATGTTCAGGATGGCAGATATTTACTAAGGATATTTGAGAGCAGCTAACTCTTAATCAGCGGGTCGTAGGTTCGATCCCTACACGGCCCACCAATTAAATCAACGACTTAGGTCGTTCACTCCAGCACCTCAATTCCCGTAAAGTCTGTTTTAAACCTGTTTCTGGAAATTGGGCTGCCCTCTAGATATCAACTCCATATCAGAAAATCTGATAAAATTTAAATATTTTAATCCTATCGACGGTGTGGTTCCCAATTTTCCTAAAGTGTTTTGCTGAAATACTGCGCTCAGGAATCCCTAGCAGTTGGAGACCATGCCCGTGTTTAATTCAAAAACGGATTCGTAGAGATGGCAAAGATTGGCCGGAATGCACCATGCCCTTGTGGTAGTGGCCGTAAATACAAAAAGTGCTGTGGTTTTTCTATGAACCAGCGGGCTTCTGGCCCTGTACCAAGTTCGAATTCTATTCCCCCCAATACCGAGCCCATCCTTAAACAACGGCACCAAGCAGCTGAAAGGATTAGGGTAGAACAACAAGGTTTTGGAAAACCGATCATTTCAACCATAGCGAGCGGGCATAAAGTAGTTGCAGTCGGAAACACAATTTATTACGGGAAATCCTGGAAAGCATTTCCAGATTTTCTTTCGCATTACCTAAAAAAATATTAGGGGAAGAATGGGGCAACATTGAAATTGCCAAACCGTTTCTGGATCGTCATCCAATCTTAAAGTGGTACGATTCTTATTGTTCATTCCAGAGAAAAAACTGTAATAAAGATGGTGAATTGTATAGTGCTAATTCTGTAGGCGTCGTGATTTGTTATTTGGGCCTGGCTTACAATCTGTATCTCCTCAATCATAATGTAGCGTTGCAACAAAGATTTATCCACCGTCTTAAAAATATTGGAAACTTTCAAGGTGCATATTACGAACTTATTGTTGCCAATTGCCTCATAAGAGCTGGATTTGAACTAGCGCTTGAAGACGAGGCAGATGAGAGCTCCAAGCACTGCGAGTTCTCAGCGATTTCAATGTTGACTGGGAAAAAATACTGGATTGAAGCAAAGATGAGAAGTGTATCCGGCCTTTTCGGAAAAACCGATTTAGATGGTACGACCCACTGGGATCCAACTTCGTTGATGTCTAAACATTTAGGAGATGCCTTAAAAAAACCAGCACCAGACGAACGTCTTGTTTTTATCGACGTCAATGCACCTTTAACAAAAGGAACTGAAAATCCTCAATGGATAGAACGGGCTTTTCAGCGATTAGAGGCTCGGGAGATGGATCTTAAGGAAGGTCAGCAGGCTTATGTCTTTGTATCAAACATGCCTTTTCACAGCAACTTGGATGATGAGGATCTCCGTCGAAATGTCTTAGTTTATGGCTTAGGGATTCCGGATTTTTGTAAGCCAGGGCAGTTTCGCCTTACTGAACTATATAAGAGAAAACAAAAACATATTGATGTTCATAATATTTTTGAATCCTTTAAGACCTACCCCAATATACCTACGACTTTTGATGGAAGCTTACCGTCTGAGACCCTTAAGAAAGATGCATTACCAATAAAAATCGGGGAAACTTATTTCTTTGAAGGCATTGAGGGCAATGGTGTAGTTGGTAAGGTCACCTCCGCTACCGTCAATGAGACTGAGAGAAAGGTTTTCTATGGAGTACTCACCAAAGAAAAAAAGAGTCTAATTTTAACAGGGGACATTTCAGTCGATGCACTTGCCGACTATAAAGCTCATCCAGATGCGTATTTTGGCGTAGTCCAGCAGGCTTCTAAGAATCTTAGAGACCCGTTGGAATTTTTTGAGTGGTTGGTTGAATCATATAAAGATACGTCAATGGAGAAATTGCTTGATTTTTGTAAAAACGCGCAAGACTTTAACACTTTAAAGCAATTACCACGTGAAGCATTGGTTTGGGAATTATGTGAAAGATGGACAATTTCAGCTGTAGGCTCATCAAGAAACACGGACGACACTATTAATCCTGCCTAGCACAAAACCAGGAAACAGGTTCCTTGACAGGTTTTTCCTTGTCATTCAGAGCCCAAACAATTAAAAACAATGTATTTCTTCGGTAGTCGCCCACTGACTGTTGATTAGTGGGTCTGTTCAACTCCATTGTTCGTGATGTGTTGCGTCCGACTTCTCCACCCAAAACCTGCCCCTGCAATCCTGACGAACCAATTTTTTATGACTTCCTTTTGCAACAGAATTTTTTAACATAGAAGTGGTTGATTTCATTCAAGTTAGAAAATGGTTGCAAAAAAGATCATTATTGCAGCATTGCAGATGTGGATAATTTTGGGAAAGGAAATGTTATTGAACATTTTTTGGACTCAATATGGATAAGTGTTGAAGTTATTCACCAAATTTGTTGTGCTAGAGGAATTCAAGGGAACAGACATCTGGAGTGGTGATGAAAAAAGAGCCAGAATCTCATAATTGAACATCCCTTTTTGTCACTTGACTTTTAAGTCAGCATAGATAAAGTAACGGGGCGAGTTTGAGG
Source organism: uncultured Nitrospirota bacterium (assembly GCA_937139405.1). GTDB lineage: Bacteria > Nitrospirota > Nitrospiria > Nitrospirales > UBA8639 > Nitrospira_E. The sequence goes on along the minus strand of CAKZPV010000032.1, from coordinate 129,206 downwards.
CCGGTCCGATTGGAGTCATCGGACAATGTTGCAGTTAATCGAACCTAAAAGAAAGAAATGAGATAAGGGCATTGGACAGAACACTGTCCAATGCCCTTTTTTTATTGTGTGCGGTAGGGGCTTGTTCTGGTTAAGAAGATAGTTGGATGGAATGGCCGTGCGGCTTCACAAATTTTCTCCGCTTTTTATTCTCGTGCGCCCTAAGCACTATTCCTAGGATGATGAGAAATTTTGAGTTTTGCAATCACGCAATCCCTTGATTCGCAAATTATGGGAGGATTTTCTATTCATCATCTCTGCGAGAGCAATCAAAGTTTGGAACCTTATTATGTTGGTTAACTTTCAACGCTCCAATCACCATACCTTCTTGAAAATGATGATTGTTGCCGTCTTTTTTAGTTGTGTTGTTCCAACGGTGATGGCGGAGCTTCCCCCGGGTGCGGAAGTACCATCTAAGGGTCTGGGTGAGATTGAGGGATATCTATCCCCCCCGATTCTGAGTCGTCCTTATTTTATCTGCGCTGATGTTATTGCCGTATCCGGCATTGTGCCAGGAGCGCAAGTAGAGTTGGAGGTTGTGATCGATGGGCAGACTACCACCTTAAATCAAGTCATACCTCACGATACACAGGCGGCCTTTCAGCTGCCACGGCCGTTCGAGACCATTCAGGATACGGCTCGAGCCCGACAAATCCTCGGGGCAGACAAGAGTTCCTGGGACCGCGGATCGAGTTCATCCGACAACCACGCGCTCGATGTCTCCGCGACGTTTCCTGACGGTCTTCCCGTACCCCGAGTGTACTGGGAATCGTTTTTCAACTGCGGCATTCGGGTAGGCGTATCGAACATCATTCCTGGGTCGTCGGAGGTATGGGCCACAGTCCACCCGCCATCTGACCCTGAGTACACTCTGTTCAAGCGCTTAAAAGTTGCTGGGCACGCCAGCGAAGGAGATGGGCAAGCATTTCGAACTGAGAGCAGAATTGTCGGCCATTACTTGTTCTGTGGCGAAACCGCCTATTCCCGACAAGCGGGGCACAATTATGAAGTTATCGACCTTCCGCAGATGCCCAATGGTCCACCGGAACCCAAGATAGGCAAAGTCTTCGAGGACCAGAACATCATCGACGTCAATGGTCTTATGAATGGCGCCAAGGTTTTGGTGTACGACACTCAAGATCAGCTCATCGCTAGTGGAGGTACGGTTTCTGAATCCCGTGGTCTTAGGGCCAACCGGGCGCTAGTGGCTGGCGAAAATCTTCGGGTCCAGCAAACCTATGAAGCCTGCAACCTCTCTTCCCCAAAAGATGGGGCACTCGTGGAGGTGCTGCCATGCAGTGAGCTTGGGGCACCAGAGATTCGGCGTCCGGTTCCCGGGGATGAAGAAGTTGTGGTCGTAAAGAATGCCCCTGGAGCAGCTATTGTGATTTTTGATGCTTCGAACAAAGTCATCGCCCATGGTTCTGCACCGCGAGTGCCTTTGGCTCGCCCACTCGTCACTACAGAAGAACTACGCGTTATCCAGGTTCTGGGTAACTGCCGTTCGTCGATGGCGTATAAGATAAATGTCGATTGTGGTCCCAAAAGCCGTGGAGAGCTCGACCTTTTGAATTTACTCCCGAACCGCGCGCAGCGACGAGGTAATCAGCTTCTCACCGCCAATGTCTGTCCCTAACTGTTGGCCATACTTGAGGGGAAATACATGCGAATTGGATTGACCTTCTTAAAGGCGCCCATGTCTCGCTTCTTGTTTCTGTTGGTTCCGATCCTTTTCATGGTGGAGGTCTCTGCAGCCTTGAACGCCAGGGCATCCTGCAACACCAACATCGATACCAATACCTATGGCGTCGGATGTATCCTTCCCATGCACGAGGAGGCCAAACCCCCGACAGATGTCAGTCAGCTTGCAGGAAACGACCAGATTAGTGTGACGCCTTATGGCGGCAATCTGGTGATCCAAGCGACCGACATCTCGGTGCCCTCCATCGGAGGGTTTGGGCTGCAAGTCACCCGCACCTACCATAGCGACCGACTCCTCTACCATAATCCCCAGAAACCCATAGATCTTCTGGAATTTCAGCGTCGGCGTAGCCCACTTGGTCTGGGGTGGACGTTTCATTACGGCGTCATTTGGCCTGAGCTCAATTCTCAAACCCAAAGCTTAAATTACGAACTGGTCAACGGCGATGGAACCCGGGAAGCCTTCTACCTCAACGATGAAGCTTCCCAAGAGATGAAGCAGCTAAAGATTGTGGCGCCTCCTGGCGGAGATTCCTATGTTTCCAAGTCACTTAGTGTTCTTTATAGGTCTGCAAACGTCATAATTGTGCACCGCCCAAATGGCTTAAAGATCACTTTCCAACAGCTCAACAGCATCTCAGGTGCCTCTATGAAGTGTCTAGGGTCGGTCGATATCGGTGGCGTTGCCATCAATATCTGTGACCGGTTCGTTGCGACAACCATTGAGGATCTCAGTGGAAATACCTGGAAGATCACCTATGATCTCGAAAAGCAAGAATATTTTGAGCATCCGATCATTCAATGGATTGAGGATGATGAGCAGCGAAAGCTTGAGTTTGTCTACGGCCCGCCATCGGGACCGGCATTCCGCTACTTAAAGGCTCTCAAATTTGCCAGCCAACCCGTGATGACTTACGCCGTCAGCACCATCGCCCACACTTATCATTTCTTGGATGCGGTGACTACCCCCGCAGGTCGGAAGACAGAATTTTATTACAACAAAGAAATGACTCAAGGGCCACCCTCGGTGCCTGTTATTAACCGATTCGGGCTGGTTACGGGAGTCAAGACACCACTGGGGGGGGGGATCGGCGTTGAATATCTTCAACGTATCTTTCAGACAGGAGATGTTTATCCCCGGAAGGCCTTTGTTCAGGCAGTTGATCAACTCTTCTTCAGCTCTACGGGTAATCTCAATTCTCGAGAAGTGTCCGAGCATTATTTTTATAACGATAAGCCCGATAAGTTCGACGTGACTATCACGCATAAGGTGAGGGGGAAGGTGCAAGCCACCCGCACGTTATCGTTTCACTCCTATGCCACGTCATATTGTACCAATAACAATAAAGTCGGCCTTGAAAAGCAGAGTCGTCTTGAAGATACACAGAGTCCAGCTCACTATATTGAACTATCAACCGTGTATGGCGAACCGCTCACAATTTCAAATCGAGCCTTGAATTTTTATTGCCAACCAAGTACTAAGCCAACCCTTTATCGCGTTCTATCGCGGACCGAAGAGGACAAATCCTCCGGCTCGGCTTACAAACTGACCAGCAATTTATCGGAGTATGATTTTCTTCAACCTAAAACAATCGAACAAAGTAACGGGCTTACCATCACCCGATCGTTTCGGAATGTTATCTCTAATAATCTACTAGCTTTAGGATTGCCCATCCTGCGTCAGGTGAAGGAAGGAGATAGTTTCATCTCCAAAATGGAACTTCTGTACAAGTCGGGTAACGCCAGTCATCTCGTTGATAAGCAGAACCTTTACTACACAACTTCAGCCTATGATGCGTTCACATTTACTTACCATAACGGGGTCGGAAAAAAAGGTGCGATTGCAACAGCCACACGCGCCGGCGCTATCCTTACCTACGACTATCAATATGGCATTGTTTCAGCGGTGCAATATCCTGGTGGCTCAACTATGCAGCGTCTCGATATTCAGCCAAATGGAACTTATGGTCGGGAAATCCGGCATGCGGTCGAGACTCTTCACAAGTGGGACAATGACTGGCGACTTACCAAGCTGCAAACGCGCACCAAAGAACCGATACACATCAACTATTGCTCGTTATCTAAATCCGAATGTACGGCAAATTTCATTTGCATAGGTCGCGGCGGGAGATGTACTGATGAAAGTGGTGGCACCGCAACACTTGGCACTGGCGGTACAAGCACCTCATCAAGAGGCTCCGGGGATATCACAGTCGACAACGCTGATTCTTCGCCGGGGGGAGGGGGAGGGACCTTTGGCAACCAGTTCTCTTCGCCAGAACCAGAGGAAAGCCCGACGGCGACCGATTCCGGCTCCCCTGCTAACGGTTGGAGAAAAATCACTTTTGATCGCTTAGGTCGGAAAGTTGAACAAAAAGATTTGGTAGAAGGGAACGTCACAAGCACCAAGCAGTGGAACCAATTCGACTATGCCGGACGCCCCAAGAAGTATACAGACCCAATCCGCGGTCCTCTGACGTTATCGTATGACGTCGCGGGTCGTTTGGTGAAGGAAGTCGGGCCTAACAACTCTCTGATCACTGAAATCACTCGAAGCTTTTCCGCTGCTAAGCAGAGCGAGACCATTAAGAAAGAAGGGGTCACCCTTTTTAATGAAGATTCTTGGTCCGGACGGCCTCTCCTGCGTGGGTATCAACGGGATGGGTCTGATCGCATCAATCAACTCTATAATTGGGATTCCGATGGTGGTCTCTGGTATTCCCAAATTTCGTCCGACGGGTTCCCTTATACCATCCACGAGACCTTCGACTTGTTAGGCCGTTTGGTCAGTGAGGACCGACCGGAAATTGGAAAAGTGGTGCACCACTACGATGGTCGGGGATTTAAAGACTGGACTCGTTTTGAGGGGCTCGGTTACCGGCTCTGCTACAAAATCAACGGCCTTGGTCAAATCACTGAAACACGCAAGGTCTTTCAAGGTTTATGTTCGCAGGCTGGAAAGATTTTGCGGACGATTCACTATGACGCGGCTACAACTCAACCGACCTTAGTCGAAAGCTGGGGCAACCAGTTTGCCACCGACACAGATCCTAAAACCGGAACATTCAGTAACGGTTTGCCGGTCCGAAGAAACTACACGAACTTCGACCCTGCTGGCAGAGCCAAAGACCTCACACTCGAAATGCCACGCGGCCTAGATGCGCCTTCTCCATGGCAGGGGGGAGAAGTGTTTTCTCCGGCCCCCAATGCGATAGACAAATTCCACAAAACTCCGATGGCCTTCACGAAAGTGGAAGAAGCCTCGCATTACGAGATGGAGGTTAGACAGGTTAATTCTACCAGCACACTTTCCCCTACCTATGCATGGGGACTTGCGCAAGAGGAATGTGAGGTTGGAGTGATAGTGGCCCATGATAAGTGGACTAAGGCGTCTACCCCCGAGAAATTTACGGGGATGGATATCCAAAAGCACATCCGCCAGAAAAATCCCAACTTTAAGTGGGCCACTCATCCCGATACGCTGTATTGCTGGAGAGTCCGCGCGGTCAAGTGTCACGATTCTAATTGCCTACGACCTGAAATTTCACCTTTTGGTGTCTGGGGTCTCATTGCCTTCAACAATCCGGTGGCCCGGCCAGTGATTCGGGACGGGTGGGATCACATTCCAACCAATAAAAATCTGCACGTCGAAGAAACTTACGCTCCCTGCATTGGCAAAGCATGCCCCAATGTGACCGTTCGCACTGATGATGCAGTGGTGTTGACGGTACGCCGTATCTTTAATTTGGCTGGCGAGCCGACCGTGCTCCAGTTTCCCAAGGCCGATACCAGCCTGGAGGGCTGGGGCCGAGCTGGGAGCAAGATAAGCACCATCTACAATGCCTTGGGCGATGCCAAAAAGGTCACTCTGCAGCTTCCTGGCGCGACAGATCCGCTGCCACTAGTAGATTATTCTCCGTTTAATTCTGCCGGGTCACCAATGAATGGAACTCTGCACCTTTACGGGTATGCGGACAATCAGCCGAGTCAGTTTACTCGTGTCTCCATGACTGGGGGAGACGTAGGTCACGCGCTGACTCCGCATGGATCCATCGATCTGAATTGGAGTTACGACGATCGGGGCCGCCTTGCGAGCCATCGAGCTCGTCGCTGTATCTCCTCCAATTGTGACCAGGTCAATGACATGCTGTATGCCATTAGCGAGATTTCCTATACGCCCGATTCACTTGTGAACGCTTTCATCCGGCAAGATGCGGGCATGATAGGGGCATTTTTCGCCTCATACGATGGTCGGAGCCAGTTGGATACTTATACACTCGCGACGTCACAGGGTGCGGGAAAAGCGGATTATGAATTTGATGATCAAGGAAATTTGAAGGAACGAAAGAGCACTATCTCCATCACGGGTTTGCCCGAGTATTCGTATTCAAACGGCATGGAGGTGAAGACCAATCAGGGAAGCATTCAGTTCCCGGCTGAGGCTATTGGTGAATACGACGCGTTCAACCGCTGGACGGATACCAATGTTCCTCCTAACCCTAACCCTAGGGTTACCTACGATAACCAAGGACGGATCATCAAAGGCCACGACACCAGCTTCGTGTATTCCTATGAAGATCACGTCGAGACGGTGTTGGACCACAACGGCTTCATCAGTCAACAATATGTATATGACGGAGAAGGCAATCTTGCGCGCATGGTGTCGGGTCACGAGACCCACTATTACCTGCGGGATGAGCGGGGTCGGTTGCTTTATGAGGAGGTTCACGACCGCTGGTTTTATGGTTCGCATTTTCGGGACGTCAAAGGCCGAGTTGTACCCAGCACTAGGCGGTACGAATACGTTTATATGGATGACTCGCATATCGCTACCATTGAGCATACGGCCGGGGTCAGCTCCCTCGCATATCATATTCGTGACTGGCGAGACTTCGAAGCTGTCAGTCTGGACGCCGATGAGGCGTTCACACGGGTCTATCGGGAGTTTTCGCCGTTTGGACGGGAGATTCGATTTGCGTCCGGCAACCAAGCCACCGCTGACACCCGGCTTCCTGCCTCCTATCTACAGGATGTAGATGCTGCTCCCTATCTCAACAACAGTTGGCGCCTGGTCAATACTGCCACTGGACGATTTAACCGGCCCGATCCGGCCAGGGCTCGACATCCCTATCTGCCCCAAGGAGCCAATCTGTATGTCAATAACTTAAATAACCCGTTGAATTACCGCGATCAGGACGGCGAACTGGCCTTTTTGATTCCGGCCGCGATTATCGCCTACCGGGTGTGGAGTGCTTACGATACCGCAAACGATGTCATTGCCACCGTGAACATGGTGATGGATCCCAATGTTGCGACGGAGGACTTGGTCGTAGCCGGAGCCGGCGCGCTGGCAGGTGTCGTGCTTGGAAAGGCTGGCGGGAAGCTCGTCAAAGTAGGCAGCAAATACGGTAAGCGGGCCTTCAAGCGGCTCAAGAAAATGAAAAGCTGCAAGCGATGCTTCGCTGCGGGCACCGTGATCCATACCGAGACAGGACCTGCAGCCATCGAGACAGTCCAAGAGGGAGACCAGATCCTTTCTTTCGACGCAGAAAATGAGCACGTACAACTAAAACCGGTTTTACAAGTGCATCATAACGGGCTTCAGCCGACGTTTGAACTCAGTATTCACGGAACCCAAGGGGAGGAAATTCTCACAGTCACTCCGGAACATCCCTTTTTTGTAGAAGGACAAGGATGGATTGAAGCACGTCATCTTCATGTTGGGCTCAGCCTAGCAACGTTGGATGGACAGGGCGTGACGGTGACGAAGATTCGTCGTGGCCCTGAACTCCCAGATACGTTCAACCTCACGGTTGCCGGATTCGAGACTTTTGGAGTTGGCATAAATCGTCTGGTGGCTCATAATTGTGTTACAGACACAGCAGAGGGAGTCGCCGATGCAGCTTTGGCTGCAGGTAAGAAGCGAGGAGCTGCTGCACAGTTTGACGTAGGTGAAAAAACCTTTACAGATATAAGCGGACCGAAGACCAATCTAGACCCCCGGCTTCAGCAGGCATTAGATAATGTTCCTCCATCCCAAAGAAAACCGTGGCACGGAAATTGTGCTGAAATTGGTTGTATTGACCAATCACTGAAATCAGGAGTTAACCCATCAGGTGGAAATATGAAGGCGGTGAACATAGGCAAATCTAAGCCGGGCCACAAGACCCCCAAACCGGCGTGCCCTACGTGCGCCAATGTGATGGATCAATTTGGAATCAAATATTAGCATGATGACGTTAGATCAACTTGTGGATGTCATAGAATCAGATGTTGGTGATAGTTACGAGCAATGTATCTGTCTAATGCTTGGATGCATTACATTGGTCGAAAAGTTCCTTCCCAAAATAGGGTTTGAAGCCCTTGAACTAGCTCGAAAGTACTGGATGGAAAAGAGTATCAATTCCAGTCAATTGGAAGAAGCGCGTGTAAGGTGTTGGCAATACTTAGATAAGCGAAATGCATCTACTAATACACAAGAAAAGGAATATTGCGCCTTAAGATCGGTTATATGCGTTTTGTATGTTGAACAACCTTCCGATGATATTGGCGAACTGATTGAGTTCTTTTTAGAAATGATTAGCTCAGTGGAAGGTAACATCAATTCAATAGAAAGAATAGTAAAGGAGCAACTGCCCCAATAACTAGATGTTACACAGGAGATAACGATCAGTAAGAGCTACCATCCTGAATCGGCAAAAAGAATGGAAGATGCTGTTACCTTAGACTAACCAAGCAACGCGAAGAACAGAAACTTTTCGTGCTATTGAACTCAATCCTGGTCTTGATCGTGACCAGTCCCCAGTGTGTTATAAAAGGTCATCGTCTGCTCTAAACGGTATCTAGCCTTGATCTTACCCAGCGTTTTATATTGGTGACCAAATGTTGTTCTCCTTTCACATCCTGTCTATAGAAAGAGTACGCTCATACGTTTTCGTTAAACTGGAAGTTGGCAATACGGGCATGCAGAGGTAGAGACAAAAGTAAATTGGAGGACTTATGAACTCTACACATCAAGTCACTTTTAACGGTAACCGCCATCGTTCTTTGGAGGGGCATTACGGATTATGGCTCGTCCTTTTGTCTGGAAGTGTCTTGCTTGGAGTTCTGAATTATTCGGTCCAGGTAACTTTGGGGCAGGATTTGCGAATCGATGAGAAAGGACCGAACGTTGAGTCGCCGTCTCTCCCGCCTCCGATATCTGTTGATGTGGGTGAGACCACGAGGGTCAGCGTCAATAGCGCAGGCCAAGAAGGCAACGCTCGTAGTGGCATTGTATCTGCCCTCAGCGCCGACGGACGTTTTGTGGCCTTTGGCTCACGGGCTTCTAACCTCGTCCCTGATGATAGCAACGGGAACTTGTACTTCGATACCTTTGTCCACGACCGGCAGATGGAGGCCACGACCCGGGTCAGCGTCAATAGCGGGGGTCAAGAAGGCAACGCCGGTAATTGTCTTGTCGTCGCCATTAGCGCTGACGGGCGCTTCGTGGCCTTTTGTTCAGATGCCTCCAACCTTGTGTCCCATGACACCAATGGGGCTGACGATATCTTCGTCCACGATCGCCAGGAGGGGACCACCACGCGCGTCAGTGTTGATAGCGGGGGTCAAGAAGGCAATGCCGGTGGTAGTTCTGCACCTGCCCTCAGCGCGGATGGGCGCTTCGTGGCTTTTGCCTCTCGGGCCTCCAACCTCGTGCCGCACGACACCAATGGGGTCAACGATATCTTCGTCCACGACCGCCAGACGGGAACCACCACGCGGGTTAGTGTCAATAGTGCGGGGCAGGAGGGCAGTGCCTCGGATCATGGTGCACTTGCGATCAGCGCGGATGGACTCTTCGTGGCCTTTAGCTCGGCGGCCTCCAATCTCGTCCCGCAGGACACCAATGGGGCTGACGATATCTTCGTCCACGACCGCCAGACGGGAACCACCACGCGCGTCAGTGTTAATAGCGCGGGCCAAGAAGGCAATGCTATGAGTGGCATTGTATCTGCCCTCAGCGTGGATGGGCGCCTCGTGGCCTTTGGCTCGGCGGCCTCCAATCTTGTGCCGCACGACACCAATGGAGCCGACGATATTTTCGTTCATGACCGCCAGACGGGAACCACCACCCGGGTCAGTGTCAATAGCGCCGGCCAGGAGGGCAATGCCCCTATTTTTGGTCACCCTGCCCTCAGTGCGGATGGGCGCTTCGTGGCCTTTAGCTCGGCAGCCTCGAACCTCGTGCCCCATGACACGAATGGAGACATCGATGTCTTTGTCCGCGATCGGTTTCCTCTTTTTACATCGCTCAAACCCAATCTTACGCATCCGGTGCCTGGATCAACCGTCCGCAACCAGGACATTAACTTTAAGTGGACTTCAGGAATTGGAGGGTGGAATACATATCGACTCAAGGTTGGGTCGTATAGAGGAGGACATGACCTCTTTGACAGCGGAGAAATAACTGATCTTAATGCAAGGGTCACGTTGCCTAACTTCGGCATTACCCTTTTTGTCCGTCTTTCCTACCGAAAGGGGTCAAGTGAGTGGCAATACACCGATTACGAGTATTCCACACCTGTAACACAATGACCGCTATGGTGGATAAGAGGTTATGCCGGTGTTGAGTGTAAGTAAAAAGGCAGAGATGTAAATATTCATTGTGAAGTGAATTCTCAATGTTACGTATTGAAGGTCAATGAATTGGAAATTGAGAATTATCTCTTTCCAACTACTTACACCACTATTTATAAACTCTCCACGATACCATATGAGGATCTGAATTATCTTTGGCAAGTCAAAACGTTGTTGCCTGCATGGATCTCGGTCATAGCTGAAAGAGAAGTCATATAGCAGTTGCGAATCTCGTCCATTAGGGTCCCCCGTTCAAGAACTTCCACTCCCAGTTTTACTCCCGGTTTTGGTCCCAGTTCCAGATCTATCGCAATCACACTCCATCACAATCAAAAAGGTTGAATGCCTTGTCATGATGTGTGGATTGTGGCACTCTATCCATCTTAATCATTCTAGATCACACTTAGGTTTAGGTGGATTCTGGTTCTGACTGCGAAAAATCGAAACCTTCTCTCGCAGCCTTAAGCACTTTTTTCATCAAAGAGGGAGGATGCTATAAAGGAAAGGATTGTAGAATCCTCCACCTCCCGATTTCTCGCCACCCTGTTGAAACCTACTCCCAGCTTTAACTCTTTATCTTCGGCAAGATTCCCTTCGTTTCCATTTCCGTTAACCAAGTACTGGTAGATTAAACAACTGCAGCTGAACGGTCGTGCCTTCCTAGGTTTATCTCGTCAATTTATCGGTTGCTGCCCTAGCTACCAAAAAGTCGTTACATTTTGCTGATAGTAAACGGTATTTATATCTTCTGGGTTTACTGCTGCCCCCAGAGTTTCCCCCAAAATGGTTTTCCCACTTCACAATTTTCCGGGATTTTCCTGACTAGCAGAAACACTGATTCCCACTTCGGGCAAGAGGTAAATCGCCAGGCTTTTAAAATATGGATTACCATTGCAGCATGGCAGATATGGATAATTTTGATAAAGGAACTGTTATAGGACTCTTTTATCTTCAAAATAAGGGTTGAAGTTATTCATTATTTTCGTTCCTCTATGGGTATTCAAAGAAACAGGGTCGTGGAGTCCTTATGAGGAAAGAGCCAAAATCTCATGAAAGAAATGGAGTACTCGCCATAATCTTATCTGGACTACGTCAGAAGGGGTAGGGCACATATTCATGTAGCTCGGGCGTCTCCCCAGTTGTTGCTGTAGGAAAGGGCTTACGAAAAATTCTGCTTGATGTTATTCAATCAATATGGTTTTCTTGGCACATCGAAGGGAACATGTATCCTGAAAATAACAACGCGTCGGATTGAAAAAAAGATGATAGAAATTCAGAAAAATGAGTGGAGAAAGGGACGTATCAAGACAAATTACCACGTAGAATGAAACCTAACGGGTCAGTGGGACTTCGACCGAATTTTATTTTTTCCCAGCTATACCTCCCTCTACGGTCTCCTTCAATATCGCCCGCACCCGGTTCGCTAACCATTTTGCCGGTAGCATTGCATATGATGATACGTCATCTAAGAAAGGACTGACCTCGTGGAGCGAGACAATTCTCCGGAACAACAACCGGGTCCAGTGCAGCCAGCAAGCCAGAGTTCGGCACAAACAGCTTCCACACAAGCTTCCACAGATCAGGCGAATCAATTTTTCACTTCGGCTCCGAGCATTAGTTTGCCAAAAGGGGGCGGAGCGATTCGGGGAATTGGCGAAAAGTTTACAAGCAATCCAGTCACGGGGACGGGGTCGATGTCTGTGCCGATTGCGACCTCGCCAGGTCGGGCAGGGTTTGGTCCGCAACTCGCCTTGTCCTATGACTCGGGAGCAGGCAATGGCCCATTTGGTTTGGGTTGGACTCTCTCAATTCCCGCTATCACACGAAAAACGGATAAAGGTTTACCCACATACCACGATACCGAGGAATCCGATACCTTTCTTCATTCCGGAGCAGAAGATCTCGTTCCTATGCTGAAAGAAGAAGATGGACAATGGGTATCAGAATCCCTACTCCCCCGAACTGTTGGTGGAGTAGTGTACCAGATCATACGCTATCGCCCGCGCATTGAAGGTCTATTTGCACGTATTGAACGGTGGACAAACCAATCAGATCCACAAGATATGTTCTGGCGATCGATCTCCAAAGAAAATGGCACCTCTTGGTATGGCAAAACTTCAGAGAGCCGTATCACTGATCCATCCAATCCGTCACATATCTTTAGCTGGCTCCTTTGCGAAACATACGATGACAAGGGGCAGGTTATGGCCTATGCCTATAAAGAGGAAGATTCAGATGGAATTAACCTGTCCCACGTGCACGAAAAGAATCGTACGCCAGAAACTCGCAGTGCTCAGCGTTATCTCAAGCATATCCGGTATGGCAACCATAGTCCCTATCTGCCACGACTAACAGAAAGGGACCCCTGGCCAACGCTCCCTGATGATACGGCTTGGCTGTTCCAGGTCGTCTTTGATTACGGCGAACATGATCAAAGCAATCCGCTGCCGCACGAGGAAGTCCAACCGTGGACCGTGCGGGAAGATCCCTTTTCTCGGTATCGAGCAGGGTTCGAATTGCGAACATATCGTCTCTGCCAGCGTGTGCTCATGTTCCATCATTTCCCTGATGAGCCAGAAGTAGGAACCAACTGTCTCGTGCGTTCGACTGACTTGGGTTATGCGCAGAAAACAAATGGGCGCACTGTTCGGGAATCTATCTATACAATCTTGAGTGCTGTCACACAAACCGGATACATGAAACGCCAGAATGGAGACTACCAAACACGATTGCTGCCGCCTGTGGAATTCACCTATAGCCCTACAAACTTCGATGACACCATTCGCGACATTGACTCAGAAAACCTTGAGAATATTCCGCAAGGGATAGATGGGACCAATTACCGGTGGGTGGATCTGGATGGGGAAGGGCTCTCAGGCATCCTGACTGAGCAAGGCGGAAGTTGGTTCTACAAACGTAACCTCAGTCCACTCAATACCGTGGTCGATGCAGATGGAGAGAAGTTACGCACAAAACCGCAGTTCGCACCGCTGGAAGTGGTCGCGAAACAACCGTCGCTTGCGGCAGTTGGGACGGGTGGACAACAACTCATGGATTTGGGCGGGAATGGTCAATTGGACTTGGTGCAATGGCATCGCCCCACGCCTGGGTTCTATGAACGGACCCCTGAGGAAAATTGGGAAGACTTCATTCCCTTTCGCACGCTGCCCAACATCGCATGGGACGATCCGAATCTTCGGTTTATCGACCTCACAGGAAATGGCCATGCCGATGTCCTCCTGACCGAACAGCAGGCCTTCACCTGGTATCCTTCGCGCGCCAAGGAAGGCTTCCAGCCGGCGAATAAAGTGACTACCGTGTTGGATGAAGAGCAGGGCCCACGCCTGGTCTTTGCCGAAGGCACCCAATCGATTCATTTGGCCGACATGTGCGGAGATGGATTGACGGATCTGGTCCGCATCCGCAATGGAGAAATCTGTTATTGGCCGAACCTGGGGTATGGAAAGTTTGGAGCGAAGGTCACAATGGATCACTCTCCCCGGTTCGATCATTCCGAGCTATTCGATCAGCGCCGCCTTCGATTAGCCGATATCGATGGATCAGGAACGATTGATATTCTCTATCTCCACAAAACAGGCCTGCAAATCTATCGCAATCAATCGGGCAATAGCTGGAGCCAAAAAAACACCCTGACCAATTTCCCAGAAATTGATGATCTGGCCACCGTCCAAGTGGCTGACCTTCTGGGCAATGGCACAGCCTGTATAACCTGGGCCTCTCCACTACCAGGCCATCGGCATCAGCCCATGCGGTATATCGATTTGATGGGCGGGCAGAAGCCGCATTTGTTGATCAAGACCAACAACAATCTGGGAGCGGAAAGCACGATTCACTACGCGCCCTCCACCAAGTTCTATCTGGCCGACAAAATGGCAGGAAAACCCTGGCTGACCAAATTGCCCTTTCCTGTGCATGTAGTTGAACGGGTCGTTGTTACCGACCTATGGCGGCAAACTCGATTCGTCACGGCCTACAGCTACCACCATGGGTACTTCGATGGACACGAACGAGAGTTCCGGGGATTCGGGCGTGTTGATCAAATTGATGTGGAGTCGTATGGCACCTTTGCTGAGGGGAATACCGACAGTCCGTACATCACGGACGACCGCACACTCTATCAACCGCCGGTAAAAACGAGTACCTGGTTTCATACCGGCATGGTGCAAAATCGCCGGCACATTCTTTCACAGTATAAGGATGAATATTTCCCCAACTGGCTTCATAACGCCGGGCAAGCCTCATTCACGGAACACGATCTGCCCGAACCAGATTTCCACGACCACGACCTCACCACAGAAGAATGGCGAGAGGCCTTACGGGCATGCAAAGGCATGATGCTCAGACAAGAAGTGTACGAGCTTGAAGTGGATGCGTTGGAGAACGGTGACGAACGAGCAGTTAAACTTTTCTCCACGGCCTATCATAATTGCCACATCCGTCGGCTCCAACCACAAGAACGCAATCGCCATGCTGTCTTCCTCGTCACTGAAAGCGAAGCCATCACCTACAACTATGAACTGGACGTACAACAGGAAACCCGCACGTCAGATCCACGTATTGCCCATACGTTCAACCTCAAAGTGGACGACTATGGGAATGTGTTGCAAGCTGTCGCCGTGGTCTACCCTCGTATTGGTCAGCATGCCGATTCCACACTTCCAGAGGGCGCTGAGGCGCAAATCGCACGAGTCCAGCGCGAGGGACACCATCTTGCCTATACCGAGATGCGGTTCACGAATGACAGCAACGACCCCGAAAGCCTGGATACCTATCGTCTACGAGTT
Source organism: uncultured Nitrospirota bacterium (assembly GCA_937139405.1). Classification (GTDB taxonomy): domain Bacteria; phylum Nitrospirota; class Nitrospiria; order Nitrospirales; family UBA8639; genus Nitrospira_E. The sequence continues at coordinate 114,042 of CAKZPV010000032.1, read as the reverse complement.
CCTTGTGAGGCCTTCTCGTATGAGTTGACGGGCCCTGAGCTCACACAAGGCCGTCCAGCAGAATCCTACTTCACACGTGACGAGTTGCGTGGCCTGCGCCTCAGTCAGAGATATCAAACGGATGGAGAAGGAACACCAGTCACGCCGATTCCTTATCACATAAACCCGAATAGGACGGATAACCAGAAACGTCTGGTCGAGCACGTACGGATGTTGTTTTTTAAGGATGATCTCAGTGAACCGCTACCCTTAGGACAACTGGGTACATTGGGGTTGCCCTATGAAACCTACAAGTTGGCGCTGATCAATGAGTTGTTAGAGGCGATCCTTCAAGAAAAGTTCACAAACGAGATACAAGAGGCGTTGGATGATGAAACAAAAAGCGGCTATGTCAGCGGGGCCGACCTGGCTGGGCGCTTTCCAGATACGGACACCGCCGGGCAATATTGGGTTCGTTCCGGCATCGCAGGTTTTGCGGAGGATGCGGCAGAACATTTTTATCTGCCAGAACGCTTCACTGACGCCTTTGGCAACACTACGACGCTTGAATACGACGAGACATACCACCTCTTTGTCCGCTCGAGCACCGATCCAGTAGGCAACACTGTCTCGGTTGGACGGTTTGATTATCGCGTGCTGGCCTCACGCGAAATTCAAGACATTAATCACAATCGCTCAGAAGTCATGTTCGATATCTTGGGATTGCCAACAGCGATAGCGGTGAAAGGCATACAGGAAAATGGACGCTGGGAAGGTGACCATCTGGATGACTTTACTGATGCCTTGTTGCATCCCGCACATGCTGATGTGGTGGCCTTTTGTACGAACATATCACAAGACAATGAACAGGCAAGGCAATGGCTAGCCACGGCCACCACTCGTTTCGTCTATCACTTTGGGGAAACAGTCGAGGCAACGGGCCACATTCGCTGGGGCACCCGCATGGCTGGGACCTGTACGATCACCAGAGAAAGACACAGCGGGCAATTGCTCGCGGATGAAACCAGTCCACTACAAGTCGCGCTGGAATGCTCCGATGGTGGCGGGAATGTATTGATGCAAAAAACTCAGGCTGAGCCCGATCCCGGCCCTGGGCCGAACAGTGGCCAGCCCCGTTGGATCGTGAATGGTTTGACTGTCCTCAACAACAAGGGCAAGCCGGTCAAGCAATATGAACCGGCGTTCACCAATCGTTTTGGCTGCGAGCGACCGCAAGCCAACGGGGTCACGCCGATCATGTATTACGACGCTCCCGGGAGACTCATCCGAACAGAACTCCCAGATGGCACATTGAGCCGGGTGGAATTCACTCCATGGCATGTGACGAGTTTTGATCCCAACGACACCGTCCTGGAGAGTGAGTGGTATAGCCGTCGAGATCCCCTGGATCACACGCGACCGTTACCACGGGATCCCATCACACTGGAAATAACAGCCTCGCCCGAACAGCGAGCGGCCTGGCTGGCCGCACAACATGCCAACACTCCGGCTCAGGTGTTTCTTGATAGTCTAGGGCGAGAAGTGATCAGTGCGGCACATAACCGTGTCAAGGATAATACAGGCAAGTTACAGGACGAGAAATACGTGAGCTTCAGCAAATTAGATACCGAAGGCAAACCCCTTTGGATACGCGATGCGCGTCGCAATCTGGTCATGCAATACATCACCCCACAAAAGCATACCAAGTGGGAAGACGAGCCAAACGAAAACGTCCCCGCCGAGAGTGTGCCCTGTTACGACATCGCCGGTAATTTGCTCTTTCAGCACAGCATGGATGGCGGTAATCGATGGATGATCAACGACGCCACGGGCCAATCCTTCTACGCCTGGGATGAAAATGACCGTGTGGTAGACGGAGGCAATTCCGTTCATGAAGACCGCCTCTTCCACACCACCTACGATCCATTACGCCGTCCATTGGAACAGCAGCTACAGATCAATGATAGTACATGGCAGGTAATCGAGAGGTTGACCTATGGAGAAACACATGCGGAAGCCGAAGCCCGCAACCTGCGGGGCCAGCTCTGGCAGCATCATGAGCCGAGTGGGGTGATGACCAATGAGTTTTTCGATTTCAAAGGGAATCTTCTCGAAGTCACACGACAACTGACAAGCAACTATCAAGCCTCGGTCGTGGATTGGTCTGAAGGATCGATTACGAATGCTGTCACAGAGGAAGTCTTTACGCAAATCACCGAATACGATGCGCTCAATCGTATGACGCGCTTGTTCAATTGGCATAGCACGTCAGAACGTGTTGCTGTTTACGAGCCGCAATACAACGAACGGGGAATGTTGCTGGAAGAGGCACTCACTATCGGTGCCAGCCGGGATGCGACAAAACCTACAGGCTATCGTGAAGGCACCAGAACAGAAAAGACTGTATCAGCCATCACCTATGACGCCAAAGGGCAACGGCAAAACCTAAGCTACGCCAACGGGACAACGACGACATATGCCTATGATCCGGAAACCTTTCGCCTGATTCATCTTGGCACAAGGCGTTTGGCTGATGGTGCCATCTTACAAGATTTACAGTACACCTATGATCCGGTGGGGAATATCACTGACATCAGGGATGACGCCCAACAAACCGTCTATTTCAATAACACCGCAATCCGACCACATAGCCGCTACGAATACGATGCCCTCTATCGTCTCATCACAGCCGAAGGGCGAGAGCATGCGGCACAGAACAATGTGCAAAGAGACGGCAGTACCTTTCAACCAACCGTGGGCATTCCCTTTCCTAACAGCCCAGAGGCGTTACAGAACTATACCGAACGCTACGTCTATGATGAGGTCGGAAACATTTTGGCCATGCGTCATGTCAGCGGCCAAACGGATAGATGGACCAGACGCTATCAATACGCAGAAGACAGCAATCGACTCTTAGGAACGAGTCTGCCAGGAGATGCAGTCGATGAGTTCTCGACTCAGTACGACTACGACGTCCACGGGAGCATGCTCAATCTCAACCGTACGCCAAACGACTTCCGATTGCGGTGGGATTACCGTGACATGATTCATGTAGCCAATCTAGGTGGTGGAGGAACGGCGTTTTACACCTATGATGCGAATAAACAGCGGACCAGAAAACGGATTGAACGCCAAGGCAATAGCGTCGAAGAGCGCCTCTACCTAGGCGGCTTGGAAGTCTACAGACGATGGGAGAATCAAGCAGTCGTTGAAGAAATCGAAACACATCATCTGTTTGTAGACGAGCAACGAGTGTTGATTGTGGAAGATGTACTGACCACCGACCACTCCCGCTTAGATGAAGGAACGGTCTTTCGGTATCAATACAGCAATCATTTAGGGTCGGTAGGATTGGAGTTAGATGAGCGGGCCATACCTATTTCCTATGAAGAATATCACCCCTATGGCACCACCGCCTATTCGGCTAATGGGCCGCAGTTCCGTGTCATGAAAAAACGCTATCGTTACACCGGCATGGAGCGGGATGAGGAAACGGGGTTGAGTTACCACACCGCGCGATTTTACTTGCCATGGATGGGGAGGTGGGGAAGTGCGGATCCGAAAGGTCTAGCAGCTGGCTTAAATTTTTATACTTATACGGGATCATGCCCCACGAAAGCGACTGATCGGTGCGGCAGACAAGAAATTGATATTGGTGAAGATCCTGAGCTCCAGCGTGTCAGGCAAGAGGTTCACGAATCAGGAATTCGTAATCTAGAGCCAAACCAACCACTGTCGACACCAAGGCGTTCAGTAACAATGCGCAGAGCAAGAAGAGAAGCAAGTTCAGCAGGAACTCGACAGCGTCGACTCGAGGGAATAGAAGGCCGAAATATTCAACCTGCCCATACTGAAGCTGCTCGCCACGTTCCTGAATCAGGCGCGCCTAGAGAGCAAGTCAATGCCCCTGAAACGTTCCAACAACTTGAGAGTGCTCGAAATCCAAATCAATATGTCCAAACGCTCGATCCTCAGGAGGACAGATGGCGTAGATACACTCCTCACAACGCACAAGAGAGAATAATAAATGAAGAGGTTGATCGCTCGCGTGTTAATGCAGAGGGACGGCCTACTCGTGCTGCGAACGGAGGCAGCCTTACACCGGAGGGCCAGAGGGCAGCAGGGGAAGCTGTCCGATGGAGAACACAAGGAACTGGTTTTGATCAGCGAGAGGTAGAGGCCCGTCGTCGAAGTGGGACATTCAACGAGACTGCTGCTTTGGACCGAAGCGAGGCAGTGCAAGCCTTACGTCGGTCTGGGGAAGACGTTGGAAATGGAGGAAGTAGTGCAGCAACATCAACTCCTTACCCCGAACAGAGTTCAAACGTAACATCCCAAGCAGTAGATACTTCTAGCCCACCTAGTGGTGCACGCGGGTTACTCCGTAAGGCAGGTAAGATTTTGCCAGCTGTTGGTCTTGGAATTGCCATAGCTACTTTTCCAGTAGGTGCTAGTGCGGAGGATCAAGTGATCCATGTTGCAGAAGCTGCAATTGGGGAAGCAGGCCCAGTGGGAATGGTCTACGATGCTTTATCTTTACTGTGGGGCCCATCTACCGCGCATTCTGAATAATATTAGTTGGAAAACTTAGTGTGACTAAAAGTCCTAATACTCAGCCGGCTTCATAAGGAGAGACAGAATGCAATTAGTGATTGATTCGTTAAAAAAGGGCATGGAAGGTGATGTCGTTGCCAATCTTCACGAAGTCCTTTTTGCTTTGATTGAGAAAGGTGTCCTTGAATTTTCAACGTCGGCTTCCGATCGGAATGTGCTTCGAGCGTTGAAGGAAGATCAGGTAGAAAAATCCTACAGAATTGGAACGATTAAAACGATTCACAAATTTCAGGATCAACAACAGTTACCGTCCACTGGCGAAGTGGGTAATCGCACAGCGGATTTGCTGAATGACTATTTACGGAAGTTTGGGTTCTTAACGTCCTCTCCGAAGTTTGTGTTTACGGTTGAGGGAAAGGTGGTGAGTCGGTCGCGCCCTGGTGTCGGGAAGCTTACTGTTCTGATTATGGACAAAAATGCGGGACCTGATGAGCAACTGGCCAAGATTTCAACTGATGCAGACGGGGTCTTCGAGGCCACGTTTACCTATAGATCTTCTTCCTCTCGCAAGAAAACTCAGCCAGATTTACAAGCTATGGCGTATGCCGGAAGTAAACTTGTTGGATCTTCGGCCGTGCGGTATCACGCCTCCAATCATGAAACCCTAAACGTGATCCTCGAGTCAGAACAAGAAGCCCAGCTCGAGTCGGAATATGACACGCTGACTCAAGCACTCACCGCGCAGGTGGAAAGACCATTACGTGAACTGAAGGAAGATGCCGAACGAACGGACATCACGTTTTTGGCTAATAAGACGGGGTGGGATGCGCGGGCGGTGGCCCTCGCGGCCTTGGCGGATGAGTTTAGTGAAGCCAGCGGAACGGGTACGGCTCCAACAAAAATTCCTTCGGCTTTATATTACTCTCTGTTTCGTGCTGGTGTGCCGGCCAACGAAGCCGGCCTCTATCAGACCGATGTCACGACTGTGAAAGGCATTTGGGAACAAGGCATGAAACAGGGCATTGTTCCCAAAATGGGAAGTGCCGCATTGGCTCAAGAGCTGAAGCGTTTTCAGACCATGGCTACACAGCAGGCGTTGAAGAGCCCGGCGATTCTTGGTTTGTCATCCTTAAAGGAGATGCTCTCCGTTTCTCTGGGGAGTGATGCCGCCAAGCAGCAACAATTTACAGAGCTCCATCTTCAGTTTCGTGATGATCCCGTTAAGCTGTGGAATACCGTGAAGACAAAGATGGGGGCGGCGGTGGAAACCCGACTACGTGTGGACGGGCAATTGGCAGTGTTGACCATGAATAACGCGCCGCTCATTAAGAAACTGCATCAACACATTGGCCAGACTCGCCTGAACGATCCCAAACTGCTGGTACGGCATGGATATTATCGCGCACAAGATTGGAAGGCTCGGCTGGGGAATGGCCCAGTCCCCCCGGAGATTCCTGGGGCCACGTTGCCGGAAAAACGGCAACGCTATGCTGAAGTGCTGGCGGAAAAAATCCGGCTGAGTTTTCCGACTGGTGTTATTGGCCAAATGGTAAAAACCAGTGAACTACGGCTTCGCGATGCGAGTCTGAAGGGCAAAGTGCATCAGTTTTTGGCCACACATGAAGAGGCGTTTTCTATTGACCTTCAACCCGTGGAGCAGTTTCTTCGTCTCAAGCAGGTATCGTTGGATACTCTGGACCCTGAGATGCTTGAGGAAGTCAAGCGGATTCAACGGGTGAAACAGTTAGCGCCCAATGATCTCATGATGCGCTCCTTGCTGAAGGCGAATTTAGATTCAGCTGCTTCGATTGTTCGGTATTCCCCTGAGCAGTTTCAAAATGTTTTCGCTCCTTATTTTGTCGACGAGGATGGACTGTTAACGCAATCACTTTATCGGAAAGCGGAGCAGGTGCATTTGACTATGGTGCATACTGCCGTGTCGTTCCTATGGGCTCGCACGGCGCCAACGATCGGACAATCTGGTGGCATTGGTGAGGGCATGGATGCTCCGGGGTCTGGCGTCTTTATTCATCCCACGCCTCACGTGCCAGATGAAGAACAAGGCAAGTCCGTGATTGCCTATCCCACGCTAGAGAGCTTATTTGGCGAGTTGGACTACTGTGCCTGTGAACATTGTCGATCGATCTTGAGCCCCGCAGCCTATCTCGTGAATTTATTGCAATTTTTGGAATATAGCCCAGATGCCTGGCAAGTATTTCGAAATAAATGGGGCATTGATCATCATGGAGCTGGCTATCCTTTCCTCGATCGAGCGGCTTGGGAACGAGCTGGCATGCCTGAGCAGAAGAAGTCTCCGTTGGATATCCTGCTCTCCCGCCGGCCTGATCTTGAGCATTTACCACTTACGTGTGAGAACACCAATATCCCATTACCCTACATTGATGTGGTGAATGAAACCTTAGAGCAGTATGTGGCGCATATTGAGAATGCTGAGCCATTGAACGGATATCACGGCCATAGTACCCCTGAGGACGTGACGTCTGAAGAATTGTTGGCCGCCCCACACTTTATTCAAGATGCCGCCTACAAGATTGTTCAAGACGCCGCCTACAAGACCCTTGCTGAGGCCAGCTTTCCTCTCCGGTTGCCTTTTCATCAACCGCTTGAATATCTGCGACGCTCTTTCACTCGATTTGATCTGACTCTTTCTGATGTGATGGAAGTGCTCCGCGAGGATGAGCGAGAAGTTCGTGAAGGAGAAAGCGACTACGGATGGACAGAGATTTTGATGGAAGAGATTGGCATTTCCCGGCAAGCGTTTAATGTGGTCACAAACAAAGACTGGAAGTTCAAGTTATCGCAACTCTATGGATTTCCCGAAGGGCAAGGTGATGCGGCTGTCAAGGGGCAATTGGTGAAGGCGAAGGACTTTTCGCGTCGGGTTGGCATCTCCTATGCCGATGTGGTCGCTATTCTGAAAACTCGTTTTATCAATCCACAGGCCGTGCTTCTTTCGAAACTCGAACGCTTGGGTGTGCCAATAGTTGTCTTAACGCAATTAAAGGAGAGAGACCTTACTAACCAACAATTTCTTGCGCTTCTTCCTAAGGACATTGACACGGCGCCCTATGATGGAAACATTCCCAAATGGGTCAAGGATCACTATGCAAAAATTATGACACTCATTTTGCTCACGGATCCTAGACAATCACAAGGGGATGCCATCGATCACTGCAGCTTTGACCAGTTTGAGTTTCTTCATGCCGATGGCCGCCAGTTGACAACTGTAGAATGGTATAAGTTTATTCACTTGCTTCGCCTCAAGCATCTTTTAGGTTGGACCTATGAGCAGGTTGATCAAGCCATTTCAGCTTTGGTTCCTGAATTATCAACAGCCTCTTCCAGGAAAGCCCTTTCCGATGGGTTCACTTTGCTGGTACCCCGGATAGGCGTCTTGTTACGCCTCATTCGTCGATTGGGATTAAATGTCCAGAATGATCTTCCGGCATTGTTGGCCTGCTTTGCTTCGATTGAAACTTATGGGTCCTCAGCGCTGTACCGGCAGATGTTTTTGAGTTCCTCACTGACTGATCATGATGAAGCCTTTGCAGACAATGGGTCAGGTGAATTCTTAACGGATGATGGGCAAAAGTTGTTGGCTCACGAGGGAACCTTGCGTGCGGCTCTTTCACTCACGAGCGATGAGTTTACCGCCATTGTGAAGTTTTTAGAGTTTACCCCTGCAACCGGGCTCACAGTCGAGAATGTCAGTGCTGTATTTCGCCATGGCTGGTTGGCCAAACAGCTCAGAATCAGTGTCGTTGAGTTCTTGAAGGTAATGACGCGCACAGGCCTGAATCCCTTTGATCTTTCAAATCCTTCCAACCCACCTATCCTGCAATTGATCCAGTTTTTCAGTCGTCTACGAACGACGGGGTTACTGCCGGCTGAAGCTCTGTATCTTCTGTGGCATGAGGATCTGAACGAATCTTCGACTCCATCAAATCAAGAGATCTTGGGTCTGATGCGAACGGTGCGTACGGATCTCGTTGCCATTGAGCAAGAATTTATCGTTCTCGATGATCCGGATGGACAAAAGACGCGAGAGAAGATGGCGTTGGTCTATGGGACGGATGATACTAATCAATTTTTTCGTATCTTGGAGACCCAGATAGTTCTTGATGTGCCTTATGAACATTATCAGGATACATTGGCAGAGCAAATACTAGATGCTGGTGATCAAACAATTAGTTATGACAATTTTGCTAAACGACTAAGGTATACAGGCGGGGTGATGACGAAAGCCCAATGGAAAGCATTGAACGAGGTCGATAGCTTTACAGGAATTAGAAAATTCAAGACAGCTATTGATGAACTCTATCGCCAATCCCGTCAGGTGTTTGACGATCATCCAGAACTGGAGGAAGCGGCGACCACCTATCAAGATTCCCAAGGAACGGTTGGAGAAAAACAGGCAGCTGTATTAAAGGCTCTTCTCCCTGACCTGGTACGTCGACGAAAGCAGCAGCAAACTATACAAATTTTGAGTGGTGCGACAAAGGTGGACGCAGAATTTTCGACGCAACTCTTGCAAGCGGTTATGGAGGGACAAACTTCAGAGACGGACACATTGTTCGTTCTGCATGCAACTGATAATGCGTCGCAAGCAGCTATTCATGATCTGACGGCCATCGAGGAGCAGGGCCTTTCGGGGCAATTTTATTTTAAGGAATCCATTGCTGTTGGAGACACACCAGCTCAAATTTTCGAAAGTGGCGTCGGGCTCTCCTTTGCTGGAGCAACGGGCTCCAAGAGTCTTCCACGCCATACGACTCCAGGAAAACCTATTTCAGGACAGTGGGATGGTTGGATAGAGGGCTCCCAAGCTGGACCAATCCAGTTTCGTATTATGACCGATGCCGGAGCCACCGTTAGGTTTCGACTGAACAATGAGGAAATCCCTCTGAAGGGAGACGCCGACCAGGCAGTGTGGACGCCTGAATTTCCGGTGGACCTTCAAGGTGGCAGGCTCTATCCAATCTCTCTCAAAGTTGAAAAAGTCACTGAGCGGATTCAAGTCCGCTGGAAAACCCCAATGGGATCCTGGGAAGACGTGCCTTCGCGATTGTTGTATGCCAAAGCCCGAGTCGAGCCGTTTCTTGCTCAATACATTCGTTTCATGAAAGTGGCTTCTCTGGCCAAACACTTGTCACTTTCAGCTGAAGAGCTCGCCTATGTCGGTGCTCAGGAAGATTTACGAATTGAACAACAAAATTGGTTAAATACCCTTCCCGCGAGTGTCCTGCCAACTGATTCTGATCGTAATGCCACACTGTTCAAGGGATTACAGACGGTATTAAATCTGGCCAGAGTGAAGCTTTCACTTCGGCAACAAGGTTCCCAACTCCTGCAGGTTCTTAAAGATCCTGATGTTCAGAACGAAAAGGGTGATGTGTTGCTCCATAGTCTTATGCGATGGGCTCCTGATTCTGTAGCCGCACTTCTAGAGCGGTTTAATCAAGCGGACAGAAAGGCCTTGGGTCATCCATCTGTCTTTGCTCGGGTCTTTGATGCCATGCGGGCTTGTCAGCAATGTGGGGTCTCGGCGGCAGCGCTGATTCAGGCGACGACGAATGATCCGAGCCCAGATGTGTTCAGGAATTTCCAGTCCGCCCTACGGGCTCGTTATGACCACAGTAGGTGGCTGGAAGTCTTAAAACCCATTCATGACGATTTGCGACGTTTGCGGCGTGATGCCCTAGTCACCTATTTGTTGCATCGCATGCACAATCAAGCAGACAAAACCCATATTGACACCCCAGAAAAACTGTTTGAATTTTTCCTGATGGATGTGCAGATGGATCCCTGCATGCAGACTTCACGGATTCGGCATGCCTTGTCTTCCATTCAGTTGTTTATCGAGCGATGCTTCATGAACCTCGAACCCCAGGTGGCCCCCTCAGCTCTTGATGCGCAGCAGTGGGAATGGATGAAGCGATATCGTGTGTGGGAGGCCAATCGGAAGGTGTTTCTCTATCCGGAAAACTGGTTGGAGCCCGAGTTGCGTGATAACCAGTCGCCTTTCTTTAAGGAGATGATGAGTGAATTGTTGCAAAGTGATATTACCGAAGATCGAGCGGCAACCGCGCTCTTGGGCTATCTGTCAAAGCTCGATGAAGTGGCCAAACTAGAACCCTGCGGTTTGTATGTTCAAGAGGGCAAAGAGGAGTCTGAAGAGGGTATTGTCCATGTGGTCGCGAGAACCGCTGGTGCAGGTCGAAAATATTTCTATCGCCGCCGTAATCCTTCCGGTTGGACCCCTTGGGAACAGATCCATTTGGATATAGAGGACAACCCAGTTCTGCCAGTGGTCTGGAACGACCGCCTCTTCCTCTTCTGGCTCAAAATTTTGCAACAGAGTCCAGATGATCTTGGTTCGTCACCTAAAACATCTAATTCTGATGAATCTCTAGCCACAGCCTCGTATGCTGCTGTAGAAAAGGCGGCTCAAGATAGTGCAAAACAAAGCACCAAGCCTTCTGTACAGGTGATGCTATGTTGGAGTGAATATTTCAATAATCAATGGTCGCCAACAAAAACATCCGATATGCAAACACTTCTCTCTATCGGTCAATTCCCTATGAGTGGCTTAGGTTCTTTCGAGCGGGCATTCCTGGTTCTTTCGAGCAATGAGGAGAATGGACGCTTACGAATCATATGTGAATATAAATACGATACCCAAGGAATATCCTACTCTTTTATTTTCGAAAATTCGCACAATGCCCCAAGGGTCGATCAAAGGGGTTTGGAGGCATTCCGAGTCCAAGAATCTTATTTTGGGGGTAAGGTACGTTCATTGGTTAATAATTCTGAAAGCAATCCATTGTCATTTAAGTATTATGTTGAATATACGGGGCCAGAAACTTTCTCTTTTAAAAACAATATTTTCAAATATCGCAGGTCTTCGATACATTCCCCCTTCGTTTTGGCCTCATCAGGAATCCAAAAAGATAAATGGGATACTCCGTTTCTGTATGCAGATAGTCATCATGTGTTTTATGTGCGTACTACGGAAAGCCCGCTAGTTTTCAAATTTGACGAATTCTCTATGATGACTTTTCTTTTTCAAAATAGTGACGATCAAGAGGCGCAACCGTTAGTTCAAAGAGTAGACTCTGATGGAGCAATAGCTAGAAAACTAGTTGAACTATTGGGGATAGCCTCTACTGGCGAAAGGCTAGATTCAAAAGCTATTACGCAATTCATCACAGAAGACACGTATATTAAGAGGGGGCTAGTTGGGCTCAGCACTATAGATTACAAGGGTATTAAAATTACTCCCTCTGGGGGGAGGCCTTAACTTATTACACCTTATTTTGAATAAAAGGAAATAATATGAGTATTCAAGTCCTCAACTACAACTTCGAGAATTTCTTCCATCCATTTGTGGGAGAACTAATAACAAACCTGAATCAAAAATCTTTAAGTGGATTATTTGATCCAATTTTTCATGCGAGTGTGGGTAATCAATCCCAAAGTGCTCTTCCCGGTAAGTATTACCAAGCCAACCCTGAATCAAGCTTTTATGTTAATGAAACGATATTTCACAACAAGGAGATCGATCTTCGAGAAGGTGGGCCCTATGCCAATTACAATTGGGAATTGTTGTTTCATGTGCCCTTTACCATCGCAGTTCATTTGAGTAAAAACCAACGTTTTGCTGAGTCGCAACGCTGGTTTCATTATATTTTTGATCCCACTTCAACCGACACATCGGTTCCACCACCTAAGCGGTTCTGGAAATTCTTGGCATTTCGTGAGCCACGTTGTCATATCACACAGATTGATGAACTGCTCACCTTGTTGAGCCGAACAAACCTTGATTCTGAACAGAGGCAATGTTTGGATAGTGTCATGAATGGACTGGCTGAGCTTGAAATGAACCCCTTTCAGCCGCATGTAGTCGCCCGGACAAGGCAAGTGTCCTATCAATATGCGGTGGTGATGAAATACTTGGATAATTTGATTGCCTGGGGAGATAGCCTGTTTCGGCAGGACACCATGGAAACCATCAATGAAGCGATGCAGCTCTATGTGTTGGCATCCAATATTCTTGGGCCTCGGCCGCAACAGGTCCCGCCAAAAGGAAAAGTGCGCCCCAAGACTTTCAGGGATCTACGTCAACAGGACAGTCCTCGGGTGGATTTGGCTTTAGCGGAACTCGAGGCGCAATTTCCTTTTCATTTTGGCACGCCTTCATCTCGGCAAGGAAGCCGAAAGGACCATGGGCCTTCGCCGTTGTTGGGGATTGGTCGCGCCCTGTACTTTTGTATTCCTCGGAATGAAAAACTCCTGAGTTATTGGGACACGGTTGGCGATCGGCTCTTTAAGATTCGGCATTGCATGAACATTCAGGGGGTGGTGCGCCAATTAGCGCTCTTTGACCCACCGATAGACCCGGGTATGTTGGTGAAAGCGGCTGCGGCTGGTATCAATATCAGTTCCATTGTGAATGGACTTCATCAACCGATTGGACCTGTCCGTGCGTTGTTTTATGTCCAGAAGGCCTTGGAGCTCTGTGGGGAAGTGCGCGGCTTAGGGGGATTGTTGCTATCAGCCATTGAAAAAGGGGAAGGCGAACAATTGGCCTTGCTTCGTCAGAAGCAGGACATCAAGATTCAACAAATGCAGCAAGATGTGAGTTTTCTGCGTTGGAAACAAGCGGAGGAATCCACCGAATCTCTTCTGAAGAGCCGAGCGAGTGCACTCGAACGGTATAGGTATTATCAGCAGATTCTTGGCCTCAAAGATAAAGAAGATCAAGAACAACGATCTCCACAGGATGAATTAGGTATTACTCGCAGTGCTTTGACAGAAGAAAATTTTGATGAGGTGTACGATGCATTGATTGGACAGTATGAAAAACCAGTTCCCACGCATGAATATTCTCGGATGGATCTAGTGGGTGTTTCTTCCCCTGATAGTCAGTCTAATGCTTTTGGAGCTGGTGAAATGTTTTTGAATAGAAATGAATATGAAGAACTCAATGAAGACATGCCTGCATCCAGAACGTTTCAAGACCTGGCTCATACAAATGACATGATTACGGCAGCCTTATATTATATTCCGAATTTTAAAGTCAAAGGGTCTTATTGGGGACTTGGAGCTGACGTTGAGATTTCCGGGGGACAATTTCTTGGAAATGCGGGTAGTGTAATATCAACAGCACTGCGTATGGTTTCCGAAAATCATGCCCATGACGGTTCTGCTGCCGTGAAAACTGCTGGCTATCAACGTCGTGCAGGTGACTGGATTTTTCAGAAGAATCTAGCCGCTCGGGAACTCATGCAAATTGGGCGTCAGATTCTGGGCTCTCTTCTTTCCGAACAAATCGCTTATCATGAGTATCAAAATATTCAAAAGCGCATTGAGCATTCTCAAGAAGTGGATGAATTTCTTCATGAGAAGTTTACGAATGAAGAACTGTATGCTTGGATGCAGGGGGAATTGACACGTCTGTATTACGAGTATTACCGCTTTGCGTTTGATACCGCGAAGAAGGCGGAGCGGACGATGAAGCATGAACTCATGCGCCCAGAAGTGGATGCCACCGACTACATCAAGTTTAATTATTGGGATGGAGGGCGGAAGGGGCTGTTATCAGGTGAGGCATTGCATCTTGACGTGAAACGAATGGAGTTGGCCTACCATGAACACAATAAGCGGGAATATGAGTTAACTAAACATGTATCTTTGCGGCAGCTCGATCCAATCGCGTTACTGAACCTAAGAGCTACAGGCTCATGCGAAGTCACTGTGCCTGAGTGGGTGTTTGATCTGGATACACCTGGTCATTATATGCGCCGCCTCAAGAATGTGAGTTTGTCTATTCCTGCGGTAACCGGGCCCTATACGAGTGTGAATTGTACGTTGTCCTTACAACGAAGTTCCTTACGGAAATCTTCAATCCTTAAGGATGGGGCCTACGTACGACAGGGTAGCGAAGATGATCGATTTGTGGATTATTTTGGTACGGTACAGTCCATTGTTACGAGTAGTGGAAACAATGACAGCGGCATGTTTGAAACGAATTTGCAAGACGCTCGATTCCTTCCCTTTGAAGGGGCAGGGGCGGTAAGCACCTGGAAGCTGGAGTTGCCTGAAGACTTTCGGCAATTTGACTACCAGACCATTTCTGATGTGATCCTGCATTTCCGCTATACGGCGAGACAAGGTACGGACAAGAGCAAAGTGATTGAATTTCTTAATGATGAAATTGAGAACGTCAATGTAAATGGGTTAGGTATCCTATTGAATCTGAGAGCTGATTTTTCAACTGAATGGCATGCATTTTCTTCACGTGGTACACCAAACTTAGACCTCTCTATTACGCGAGATTACTTTCCGTATTTTACGCAAGGTAAGAACATTATAGCTGAAGCGATACAACTTCATGCCATCGAAGAGGATCAGATAGAATCTCACTCACTAGAAGGTTTCGACCCTGACTTATCAGGTGAGGGCCGCTTTACTCTTTCAATATCACCTGATGATGTTCCCGCTAGTGTTTTGGCTCCAGGTTCGTCAAAGCCGGTATTTCTCATCATCAAGTATCATTTGTCAGATGAATAGAGGAATGGCGGCAACATGGCTAAATTTACAATTATTCCAGGCTTAACCTTTGTCGATCGCAAGGGATGGGGTGCGAAGAGTGCCTTTCCGCGACTGGGCCATAAGGTACCACGGAGTAAGCGAACACAAGTGATTCTTCATCATACGGACATGGCAGATACGAACGATGCCTCTCCCATATTGTGGGAGACGTTGCCTGAGGTGTATCGTCACATGCGTCGCATTCAGACGATTCGTCCTGATTTGGGGAATGATGTGCCCTACAATTTTCTGGTTTTTTTTATGGCCAAGAAGAATGGCATGGTGATCTGTGAAGGTCGAGGCGAAGATCGGTCTGGGGCACATACGAAAGGGGTAAATACGGCAGGGATTGGCATTGCCTTAGCAGGGAAATTTGACGAAGACGAGGTCGCCGGTATCGAGGTGTCCAAGCGGATGTATCTTCTTTCGGGGTTTTTAGGATGGCTTCGTTATGCTCCCAGTCATCCGGATTATGGAAGGTATCCCGCCATGAAGAATTTAGGTTCGGTGCGACCTGCGGACCGCGCGGTCTTTGTGCACCAGGACTTTAAGGCTACGGATTGTCCTGGAAAACGTGCCTTGCCCCATCTTGCCCAGTTGGCCTTCATCCATCCGAATGCGTTTTAGGTTGATTCTTGGCATTTCGTGTTGTTTTATTCTGACTCTTGTTGGGGGTTGGCCGCATGTTGTCATGGCCGAAGCCGATGGCCCAGATTACTGGGCGGTGCATGGCGTCTCACCTGGCGATCATCTCAATTTACGAACAGGACCGTCGATTAAGTTTTCCGTCGTCAGTAGAATTCCGTCCAACTTCCAGCACCTCGAGAATTTGGGCTGTAGCCCACACTTTGCCATCACAGACTGGGAGCGTTTTACAGAATACGAACGTGGCGTCGCGGTATCGCTTCGTTGGTGCCGGGTTCGTTTTCAGAAATCTGTCGGCTGGGTTAAGGGCTCCTATCTCCAAGAAGGTCTTCCACAGGAAGAGGCACCGTTACTCTTAAAGAGGGGACTTCGATCAAAAGAATAGAAGGGGCTATGCAACAATCTTCACCATGGTTCTATCTTGTGGGATTACCGCTCGTGCTTGGTTGTTTGGAGGTCCTTTTTGCGGGGCCAGGTTGGGGACATGATCAAGAGGTCCTCTCATTAACATTTTTAGGCCACATAGACCTGAAGGACCTTGGACCGAAAGAGCCTTCAGGTGTGGCGTGGGGACATTCCGAACAACGCAAACCCCGGTTATGGGTCGTCAGTGACGATATCCCAAAGTTGTATGTCTTGAAAGAAACTCGAGATGAAGATGACCAATCGACCTTCAAAATCACCAAGACCTATTCCCTTTCCCCTGAATTGACGGAGTTGGAAGGGGTAACGATGGATAGATTTCAGGGAGCGGTACTCGTTCAGGAAAGCACCAACAGCATCATTCGGCTTGGGTCCGACACTTTTAAAGAAGTGGAAAAAGTTCCTCTCGCTGAGATGGATGGCTTTGACAACCTTCAGGACTATTTTGCTGACGCCACGAGCAATAAGGGTCTGGAAGGGATTGCCTGGAATGCGACACAAGGGACATTTATGGGGGTAAAAGAAGGACAGCCTCCGATGCTCATTGAAATGAGTGCCGATTTACAGGCGATTCTTCACCATTGGATTCTTGATGAGGACCGTGGCTTGACGGTACCCGGGCTTTCGCAAGAAAAGCTGGACATCTCTGGGATTACGTATGATGCTCACCGTGATGTCTTCTGGCTCACCAGTGATAAAGGCCAATCTCTTTTTGTCTATGACTATCATCAGCACAAAGTCACACAACGGATTCCCTTAGGCTATCGGGCTGGGAAGAAAGGAAAGGGGGTTGGCCGCTATCAAAGAATTCGGAAAGCCGAAGGTGTGGCGATTTCCCCAGATGGAGTCACTCTCACGATTGTCAGCGATAAAAAAGATTCCCGACTGTATGTCTACGCTATTCAAGAATGAATGGGTGTCAGATATGAGAAAAGGGTAGTTTTCTCATGACAATCTAAGGAATAATTTTCTGAAACATGGGTACAGGCTAATCCTTTTCGTTCTAACTGACTAAGAAAAAATTTCTTTAGTTGGCTTAAGATTTTCTGAATAAGAAATCATCCATTAGTTGCAAATTTTGTTCGCTGACGTAAGCGTTTTAAAATGACCTAAAAGTTTCTTAGTGTTTGAGATATGGGGGCAACTTTGGGGGCAACAATGAAATATTTAATAGAAAAAGTCTTTGAATAACAATTGGTTACATAGCTTATTTGGTAGCCCTGCCCTCAATGTTAATGGCCCGTCTCGATTTGCGCCGACGCTATGCAGGTTGGCCCATCCATGAAGTCGGACGACTTTCTTCTTCTCAACAACATAGAAATCATAATCCTTGAGTTTCTTGTCGTTGACAATCAAATTTGTAAGAGAGTGGCTCTGAAAAGAGATGACCTGAATAACTAATTGCATGCGTGTGTTCTCCGCTAAGGCGGACTTTTCGAGTGCCACTCTGAGATGGCAATATTTGCTCAAGTCGGTATAGCCTTAACTTCCCCTTCTTCGGCAACAGCCCTCTCTTTCCCAATTCCTGAATCTTCCTCTCGTGTAAACTCGAAAACAATATTTTTTACGGCTCAAGAAAATAAAGAAGTGAGAATTACCTTCCCTTTCTGGGGTTCCATTTCTTCTGCAAAAGCTTCCCATTCAAATACAGGATTTTTTTCTTCTATTTCAGGATCGCAAATAAGTTCGTGCTGGTAATTTAATAGAACATTCCCAATTTCTATGGATGCTCGTGGGTGGACTACATCCTGATAGTCTTTGAATTCCCATGCCCTGTTTCCAGGAGAATAATTACTAAGAAGTGTATATCTTCGGTCATGGGAAAAATGACCCTGATCGGAAGATTTAAGGTATTGATCGGATTGTGGAAAAAGAAAAATTACTCGAACGTATTTGGCAATTCCGTTTCCCGAATTTATCAGGCTTAGGTGTAGATTTAATCTCTCGGACCAGGGTTCGGCATGACAGGTGTCAGGTTTTGGGAGTTTTTCAAAATTTATTGAAAGTTTGGGCTTCCTCCGTTTTCCAAAGTGGAGTTCTACTAAATAATGCGGCATCGGCCGGGATTCTGTGCCAAGGCGAATATAGTATTTTTGGTCACCATTCTGATGGGGTGATTCATCACTTTGGGGAATGTAAAGCAACATAACCTTAGGGTCACCATTGGGAGGAATTAATTTCTTTTGAATTCCCTTTATAGGGTAGTGAATATGCGAATTTATGATTCGGTCGAGGGATTCAATGTTAGGGTGATGCAAGCCGGAAATCCGAATTGGTTTTGTCTTATCATTATTGTCGCAGGCAATTCCATAAAAGATCAGGCCTCCCTCGCTGTTTGCAAATGCAGATACGTCCTTGCCTACCTCGTTTGTGTTGGAAAACTTTTGGTGAGCTTCTTTATATTCAATGGTGATGTTTTCTCTTGATTGGGCGTCCGTGTCAGCAGAAGTAGCCTGAATGAATTTCTCCACATCTTCTAAGGTATTAAGTTGTTTAAATAGTTCCAGCATTGACAGCTCTTAGGGTGACTGGTCGTAAGCCTGGGAAAAAGGGTAACCAAATAGGGGAATTTAATCTATCTAGGTATTTAACCTAGGCACACTTTTAGTCACACTCTTGATAGACAATTAATCCAAATTGGAGTGAATACGATTAGGTGAGATTTGTATGAATTTATGTGTAAAATCTTATAGTTACATGTCACTAGGTCTCGCTTAATCTTACTCGAAATAGGGACTTAAAATCCCTCGGGCTTAACGGCCCGTGCCGGTTCAAGTCCGGCCTCCGGCACCACACTACGAACTGGTTGATAATTCTTCATTAATTCCTTTCCATCTTTAAGGCCATCTCTTGGGCTATAATTATTTACAAGATCGATTCTTGTTGAATTACCTAGCCTTATCCCATCAAAGGAATCGACAGTGGCATCTCATCTCAGCTAAACGCCTGGGTGTTTTTCTCGTTGCTATACCTGTTGACCACGCTATAGGCTACTGACATACTCGACGCAATTGATCCCCAAGACTTCAAGAATCTTTGTAAGATGTCCATCGACTTAGCGGCCCTCGGCAAATTACTCGAGCAAAAATGGCTTATCACCAAGCAAGAGATTATCATTTTGGCTACACTGCTTGAGCAGAAGTCTTCCTCACCTCAACTTACCGACTCATCATCACAATGATTCACCGCTTAAGAGAACGCGGTCATTGAAGAACTCATGGCAGTGATTCAAAAGCATGGTCTTTCTGCTGACTACGTCAAGGTGTTGTTAGGCCGGACTATTCAGTTATTGGAGTGAGGGAAGCAAGTTGCACATAAGCATCCTGAAGCGAATACGTAGACTTTCCACTTAGATCCTCATTGCCTTTTTTTCAGTGGATTAATTTATATGTTTCTGGATAGGATGGCGGTTGGGTACGGAGACTTTACAACATATTCATCAAGTCTCAAAGGGAGTAGGACCTTGTATTCTCTCTATGGTTTTAGTTGTAGGACACCAAGAGGAGGGTGGTGTTCCTACAAAGAAAGGTAGGTATGTGTATGTCTCGAATCAAATTATCAATGGCGAGTCTCCTCGTCGGTGTGGTGATCAATGTGGCCTTGGTGTTGGGTGCAAGCCCAGTCTGGGCGGTCATCACGAGTAGTACGCCTTCGAATGGGTCTACGCTCGCGGGAGACAATCAGACATTTGCGTGGACGGGCACGGGCATCACGGAGTATTGGCTGTATGTGGGCACGAGCCCTGGAGGGCAGGACATATTGGACAGTGGCTCGTTGGGGACCTCGTTATCCACCACGGTCAATGGGCTTCCCACGAACGGGAACACCGTGTATGTGCGCCTGTGGCATCTAGAAGGTGGCGTGTGGTTACTCACCGACTTCACGTATACCGCCTTTACTCCTTCTGGTAGCGGGCCGAGTGCGCTCCCTCCATGGAGTCAGACCCTCCCGGGCGCCGACCGGTTTGCGCTAGTCATGGGCGGGGAAGCCGTCTGGGACAAAGAGACGAATCTGGTGTGGGAGCGCTCACCGGATACTGGCACCATGCTTTGGGCCTCTGCCATGAGCCATTGTGCTCATCGGAGGGTGGCCGGCCGCCTGGGCTGGTCCCTGCCTACGGTGGAGGAGTTAGGGAGTCTGGCGGATCCCAGCAGGGCTAATCCCGCGTTGTCTGCCGGCCATCCGTTTCAGAATGTGCAGTCGTTCAACTATTGGTCGGCCACGACGGATGAGGTCAGTCCCGCAACCGCGTTTATCCTGGTCTTTGGTAATGACGGTAGCACTAAGGCCTGGCCCAATGGCCAAGTGAGCAATAGCGATAAGAACATCGTCCCCTTCCACGCGTGGTGTGTGCGCGGTGGCTAGGCGTTTGATAGCAATGTGGCCGCTCTTCCAGCGCCGTGAAACATGGAGGATTTGGTGATTTGAGTTACTGGATCATTGGGGTTTGGGGGGTGCAGAATTAGAGCCTCTGCCTCCCCACTCTCGGCTATTTTATTGGTAGGCCTAGAATTGTTGGACTTGTCGGCTGACGGTGGTGGAGTCCCAAGACCGCGTAGTCTACATACTCAGTCCGAATGTTTATGAGAGCCTCTTGTCCGCAGAGATGAGGGGCTTTTTCCTTTTGTATTGAACCTTCCCTCAGTTGGGTGTCTCTGCCGACCACGCCAAGATTCTCTTAGGCCGCACCATTCAGTTATTGGAATGGGGCAAGCAGACAGCAACTAAGCTACCTGAGGCGAATGACTAGCATTTCCATAGAAAGGGCCTCATCTTGGGGCAATCTGCCTCCTGCTTGACGAGCGAACGTACGTTCGCTTATGGTCTGCGCATGGCCACCGCCGCTCAATTCAACCAAATTGTTGCCTTTTATTATGCACACCAGCGTATGCCGTCCTATCAGGAAATCATGTCGCTCGTGAAGTTTCGGTCAAAAGACTCCGTGTTCAAGCTGGTCAATCGGTTCATTGAACAGGGACGGTTGAAAAAAGACGCAACAGGCCGTCTGCTTCCAACCCGACATTTTTTTGAGATTCCGTGGCTTGGCTCAGTGGTGGCTGGGTACCCCAATCCAGCGGAAGAAGAACTGCTGGACCCCATTAGTCTTGAGGAGTTTCTCATCAAGAATAAGGAAGCCACGTATATGTTGAATGTCACAGGTGATTCCATGATCGACGCAGGCATTCTGCCGGGAGATATTGTATTAGTCGAACGGCGAGAGCAAGCCAAGCATGGAGAGATCGTCGTGGCCCAAGTCGACGGACAATGGACGCTCAAGCGTCTGTGCAAACGGGGGCGAAAAGTATCCCTGGAAGCTGCCAATAAGAAATACCCACCTATTGTCCCTCAAGAAGAACTTCGGATTGCTGCCGTGGTCTGTAGCCTCATCAGAAAATACTAAGCATGGAGAGGCCGCTTACCCTTGTGCATTTGCCACGGGCTATTCTTCATGTGGATGCGGATGCGTTCTTTGCGGCCTGTGAACAATCCCGCAATCCTGCCTTACAGGGAAAACCCGTGATTACTGGCAAGGAGCGGGGCATTGTGGCCTCAATGAGTTATGAAGCGAAGGCGCGCGGCGTGACGCGCGCAATGCGTCTTCATGAAGTACGAAAGCTTTGTCCCAATGCCGTATTTTTGCCGTCCGACTATGAAACCTATTCTCTACTTTCGATGCGGATGTTTGCCATTGTTCGGCGCTTTACTCCAGTTGTCGAGGAATACAGTATTGATGAATGTTTTGCAGATATTACGGGGATGCAACGCTCCCTCAGGGGGTCGTATCAAACGATTGCCGAGCGGATTAAGCAGACATTGGATCGGGAGCTGGGCTTTACCTTCTCGCTGGGCCTTGGTCCAAGTAAAGTCATTGCCAAGATCGGCTCGAAATGGAAGAAACCCTCAGGCCTGACTTGTATTCCCGGTCATGATATTCATCACTATCTGGCCGAACTGCCAGTCCATAAGCTCTGGGGGATCGGGGCGCAAACGACGGCGTATCTCGCTAAATATCGGATATTCACGGCATTGGAATTTGCGCGAAAGTCGGAAAACTGGATCACACGGTATTTGACCAAACCATTTGTCGAGTTGTGGCAGGAATTACAGGGCCGGAGTCTTTTGCAGTTGGAGACTCGCCCGAAGGAGAGCTACCAGTCAATCCAAAAGTTTAAAACCTTTTCGCCGCCCTCCCAAGATCGTGGCTTCGTATTTGCCCAGCTGTCTAAAAATATCGAGAACGCCTGCATGAAAGCACGGCGTTATCATTTGGCGGCGCGTGGAGCGACCTGTCTTTTGCGGACACAAGATTTCAGAGATACAGGACTTGAAGTGCGCTTTACGAGGCCCACAGCGTTTTCCCATGAAGTGATTCGTGCATTGAGACCGATCTTTGATGAAATGTTTCATTCCAAATATTCCTATCGTTCTACTGGCATTGTGCTCTTTAAGCTTCAAAGCGATGAGGTAATCCAATTGACGCTCTTTGATCCACCGATGCAGATTGAGAAATATCAGCGGGTGTACCGGGCGGTAGATGATCTGCGGCGGCGCTATGGCAAACACACGGTCTTTCTTGGCTCAAGTTTTGATGCCCATGCCTTCACGCAGCATGTGGGTGAACGTGGTGATGCGCCAGAACGCAAGGCCTTATTACTCAAAGGGGAAACTCCACGCAAACGTTTGGGGCTTCCCATGTTCTTAGGAAATGTGAAATAACGCCGCGCGTCTATTGCCTTGCTCCCGTCGCGTGTCCTTTATTCCCTAAGTTTAGTATGGTGTGTTGGTGAAGCAAGTTCAGTGTAGTCACTATTGATAGACGTCATTCACCCCATGATCACCAAGTTTCTTTCAGGCGGTCAAACGGGCGCGGACTGTGGTGGACTTGATGCCGCCATTCATTGTGAACTGCCTCATGGTGGTTGGTGCCCTAGGGGACGCATAGCGGAAGACGGGATCATTCCTTCTAAGTACCGTCTCAAAGAGATGGCCTCTCCCGAATATTTACCACGCACCAAAGCCAACGTGTTTGATTCTGATGCTACTGTGATCTTCACATATGGACCACTGACGGGGGGTTCGTTACAAACCGCTGCATATGCCCACCGCCTTCAGAAGCCATGGCATAAGGTCGATTTCACAGACACCACCCCGAAACAAGCCATTAAAGACATAGTGCTGTGGCTCGCTGGAGATGAGGAATTCAACGACTATGATGAGTACGTGATCTGTCCTCCGACGTTAGAATGTGTGCTCAATGCGGCGGGGTCACGCGAAAGTCACGCCTCAGGTATTCAAGAAGAGGTGTTTCATATTATGGTGGAAGTGTTGAGGAAGGTGAACAGTACGTCCAAGTATTTCCATCGGTTGAGGGAGGGCTGATGGATCGCACGACCTCACGAGCGCTTATAGAATGGGCGGTGATTCTGGCAGTTGCAGTCGTACTCGGGCTCATCGGATGGGGGGTATGGCAGATGGTATAAGGCCTTGATTTTTTTTGGGACGAGAAAATGAAGGATGGGGGTGTTTACCATATCTTTAGTCTCTGCACTCTGTGTCTGAGGATTTTGATTTAGCCTAACCGAATGATTCTCCACATTGTCCTTTTCCTCATGGGGATTGGGATTCACCAGTTAGGAGGCTACATGATGAGTGAAGCCAATCAGCACGGACAATTCTATTATTATGTGAAGATGAGCGAAAGAGAGGAAATGTATGTATTTGCCGATCAGGTAGAGGTTAGTGGTGGGGCCTTACTGTTTAAGGGAAAAGACCACCAAATAAATTTTGCCTTTGCCGCTGGCCAATGGGAACAGTTTTGTGCGGTGTCGTATCAAACAGGCCAACCCGTGGCCGTCGAGCACTGGATTGAGAATGTCGATGATACCCCAACGCCGAAGGGAATTGGATTTAATCATTCAAAATAGCCCACGCCGACCTCGAACTGTTTCTGACTTTTCTTGTTTCCTCTTTATTATTATTAGGAACAGGTCTCCTCTGTCTAACAGGCTATCAGTGGCACCATCGGCGACGTGGGGGAATTAAGTCGGATAAGCTGCCATCAGTCGATTGCCATGTCCAAGCAAGCCGTTAGGGACATGATGATGTGGCCAGCTGGTGATGAAGAACTGAATAACTACGATGAGTACGTAATTTATCCTCCACCACTAGAATGTCTTCTTAATGTTGCAGGGTCACGGCAAGCCATGCGCTAGGGATTCAAGAAGCCGTCTTTCGCCTGATGGTGGATCTATTCATAAAAGTGAACAGCACATCCAAGCATGTCGTTTGGATCAGGGCAACCAAGAGAATCGGTCGGTGCATTAAACCTCTCTACAGATAAACATGTGGCGCATGCAGGCCCTGTTCTTTTGCTTTGAGTTCGTTTAATCTCATTACTCGTTAAGGGTATGGGGCATGTTTGTGCGATGAGGTAAAGGGGCGTATCCTAGGACATGTGACGGGATGTTGTGATTTCCAATCAATTAAAAAATATAAGACTATTTCCGATATCTTTTCCTTTTTGGTAAGCCTTGTTGCAAGGGGGTCTGTCATGCGGGTGAGAAAGATCATTATTCCATTTGCCCTAGTTTCGGTGTTCTTCTTTGTTGGGTGTGGGGGAGCCCAATCGAGACAAGCGACCATGTTAAATGGTTCACAGTTACCACAAGATAAAGGTTGGTTGGTTATGTCCAATGCTGTGAGCCCTGTCGACATCGTGACCGATGGTCAGACGTTAACACTCAATACAATTGGAGTCCTAAGTAATGATGACCAACGTCCAGGCAAAGCAGTCGTATGGTTTTATAAGGATGTTCCTTTTGATTTTGATGGGGGATTCTCCATCGAGTTCACGTTGAAAGTCCACAAAGTGGAACGATCCCACAATTTGTACGATGCCGGCATTATGTTTTACGGGTCTACCAAAGACCCCTCTGATAACTTCACTGGAAGCCCAAGAAGTCAAATCCTCTTCTTTGATGAGAACGCCATTGGATGGGGAGACGAGACCGAGATGTTTACGATGGATACGACGGACACCTTCCATACCTACACCTTAAGAGTAAACGATTCACGAGTGGCTAAAGTATACGTGGATGAAACCCTGGCTTTAACACGAGAGGAGTGGGAGGGAATACCCAGAATTGGTTTCGGTGATATGACGAATGAATTGGGAGTAAATGGCAGGTTTTCTATTGGAGACATTATTGTTACTGCTCAACCCCGAATCGGTTCTTCTCGACCTGCCCCCCGCCGTCTAATTCCCCCTTCACGACGTTCCTCAGGTGGTTAGGCTACCCATTGATAAATCAAAATTATAGACTCATCGCTTTAAATTCTCGAAATCTTTTCAGAGGAGATAAAGAGAAAGCATAGAGGTCATAGGTAAACACGAAGCACGTGCATATATATTCACGCCGAGTTTTCCTCGGACCGTATTTCACGGATGGGGTTTAAATGTGTAAACAGTGACTGGTTGATTAAACGTCAAAAATTCCAAGACCGTCATATTGATGAGAGGGCCATTTAAACCTGGTATCTCTCTAACGCGGCCGCAGCGATTAGGCTTCGCACGGCCCCTAAACATTGTGAAAATATTTCTTTAGGAAAAACTAATCACATATAGGTCATATTATCTGTATTTGAATTTTTGGAAAAATTTCCCACACTTCTTATAACGCTAGTGGTAAAGCTTGAGTTTTTTTAACCCCCACCCCTCTTGCACTACACTGAGAATAAATCCTCCTCTTAGAAACCAGGTGTTAAATAGGTCTTAGAAAGAGAGACAGCCGAGGTGAAAAGAAGTGAAACATGGTGAAAAAAGATGAAGGGTCCTCCCATGTTTCAGCAAGCAGGGAAGGGGAATTGCGCGGTTTTATTGACGTGTGAACAATCCTCTTGGAAGGTCTTAAAATCCCTCGGGCTTAACGGCCACTACCGGTTCGAGCCCGGCCTCCGGCACCGAATAAACGAATCTGTTGTAAATTTCACCCCCTATTTTTACGACTGATATTTTATGTAGATAAGATTATGTTAATTCTGTTTTTTTGTTTCACCATCGACTTGAAAATCATTTTTTCCCATCCACAATCAATGATCTACGATTAATTGTTGCGGCTATATGGCCTTGAACCAAATGCAGATACCCAATGTTTGTCTGAATCGTGTGATGTCCAAGAATCTTTGAGGCCGTTACCACATTCACTCCTGCTTGTAATTATCAAATTGTGCCAGTATGCCGCAAAGCATGCTAATCTTCTGCTGGTCTTGCCTTCCGTAAAAATCTTTTAAGATAGTGAGTGGTTTATTCTGTGGTCAGAGAGGACTAGCCGTAAAGGATTGTACAACTCTCACCTCACTAAATTTCTCGACCGACTCTCTCTATTGTGAAGGGTACTATACTTAGGTAAAGGTCTGCTCGCGCGCTTCTACGATTCCTGGTTACTTGATTTCAGTACACGAATCGGTCTCTCAAATTTTTTGTGGGTATGGCTTCATGCATATCTTAGGAGAGGTAACAGTACGTCTGTGGGTCTATAGAAACCTCTCGTTCCTTTGGGTAATAGTGAGGAGTGAATCATATTCGGTAGAATGTAAATATACCCAGGTAAATGTATATGGATATGAGAACACGTGATGGCTACCAATGTGAGGGAGAAAAATCCTCGAAGCATGTTGGATGGTGGTGTCTTCTGATGTCTGCGGGGATCCTGTGGTTGGGAATATATTTAGCCATATCATGGTTATGGAAATGATGCTTGTGTGGTTGTGGGTAACAGGGATTGTAGCTTTCGTGGTTTTTGTGAGTCGGTTTTTGCCAGGGCGATGAGCCGTCATGCCTTCTCTCGGCCCGTATTGTTTAAAGCTCAGACTCGTTTCTAATCGCGTAGCATTATTCCAGCAATGACAACGAGGTCGACATCCTGCCTTCAAATATTTTTCACGGTTCAACTACACTTTTTCTGTTTGTTCCACTACTCATTTATTTCATTCATTCTGAGCATTTCTCTCGAGGGTTTAGGGCCGTATCCTTATCCCGTCGATCCAAAGATTTGTCGACTTTAGTTGCATTGGCCACTGGCTGTATGTATGAGGTGGAGATGAAGGATAACTAGAGGGCAGAAGAATCTGCAGCTAGCAAGAAATTCACTTCTTCGCTAACGATCTCTATACACAAAAGCTTTCTTGAGCTGAGGAGAAGTCTAGAAACGAGGTGTCTGAAGTGAATGCCTAACCCTATCCCGCGAAGACGTACTCAAATTTTGAACGGAGTCATTCTTTACTTTGTTTGACTGCCTTCTATACCGTATTTATAGGGTGAATCATCTTTTGACGTAAAGAGCGCTACGTTATTGTCCGACAATGTCTAAGGGAGGGAAAAATTATGTCTTATACGAACGTTCATACCTCAAAAATCTATGCTTTTGTGGGATTCGTCGTCCTTATCATTGGGTTGCCATTAGGAACTATCGATTTATCGTTCGGCGAGACGCCAATGGATACCGATATAGTCATGACCATTGATCCAA
The DNA here is from genome assembly GCA_937139405.1 of uncultured Nitrospirota bacterium. Lineage (GTDB taxonomy): Bacteria > Nitrospirota > Nitrospiria > Nitrospirales > UBA8639 > Nitrospira_E. The sequence goes on along the minus strand of CAKZPV010000032.1, from coordinate 86,299 downwards.
ATGGAAGTCCTGCGGAGAAAGCCCAGGCTCTCAATCATATAATGAATGTGTTGGCAGCAGCCTTCGTTCGGACTGAAGGTAATGTTGAGGTTGTCGTCCGTGATCGAAAAGAGCTTTGTATTTCGGCTGTGACTGATGATGAGGGTTGTTCTAGTGAAAATCCTTCGCCGTCGCGTCATGTTATGACAGATGTGGAAAGTGACAATGATGAACGGATAGTAATCCATTCTGCCCCTGACGAATGAAAAACTACTTCTTTGATTTTGGAATTTGTTGAAGGCGGTCTTAATGATAGTTCCAGAGGGAATCACTGTGTTTCATTCTAAGCTACGTCCTCAGTTATTTTTTCTTTCTCAATTCCCCACCCTTCCCTTAGCCCATATCCTCTGTATTTCCTAGCAGTCTGCTCTCCGCAGATCGTCGGCTTATGGAACATTTTTTCCTATGGGGTAAGGTCTGCACCGTGTCGATATATTATTTGGATATGAGAATTGATTTTCATCTAGTCTTATCGCTTTGAAATCTCGAAATTTTCACGAATATTCCTTCTGCCAAATGCCAGCTCTAGAAGGTTGATTGCCTGGCACGTGGGTTGCTGAAGACAGAGTTGTAGAGACGTTTGAAGGTTTGTAGCATGAGAGTAATGTGGCAGCGAACAAAGGGAGGGAATGGTTCATGTTAGTCATGACGCGATGGGACAAACAGATTCGAGTTTTATTGCTATCGGGCCGGTTTGATAAAACCGCTCGAGTACCAGTGGAAACAGCCTTAGATGAAGGAGAAGGGCGTCCGTGTACGCAAGTGGTTCTTGATTTTTCAAAAGTATCGTCGATGGATAGTGCAGGACTAGGCAAATTATTGCTTCTCTATCATTCTTTGCGAAAAAAAGGTGCTGCGCTCACGGTCATGAATCCTAGGCCATCGGTTGAAGAATTATTGCATTTGGTTAATTTGGCCACAGTTATTCCGATTGTGCAACATAAACCAGAAGTTCGATCGGTTGCGTAGAGGTGATGGTAAAACGGTGTGGATGTCTTAAGTTGCTCTGGTCGAAAACCGAAAAGATGGGCTAATCATGAATCGCGTGTCTACACTACCTAACCCTCATTCAAATATGCATGTGATTACTCTTGGGGCATGCTTGGATGCACAAGCCGAGCACGTTCTCGAGTCAGCGGTCTATCAAGCACAAGAAGCCCAAGGTCGGCATATTCTTTTGAATCTTCAAGCATTGACGACAATTGATAGCCGTGGATTGGGGAAATTGTTTTTGACTTATCATCATCTTAACCGGCAGCATATTCGTTTGAGTCTGGTCAATCCTCGTCCCATGGTTCGGGAAATGCTCGAATTTGTCAATTTCTCCAAGTTGGTGCGAATCTACAATTCAATGGATGAAATTCTGACTCAGGAGCAACCTGTCATGGAAACTCTTAGCGTCCATTCATCTGCCCTGTAGTAGCAGGTGTGCTACGTGATTTCCCTTGAGATGTTTGATTTTTCTTATTCTGATGCAGAGTCCGACTATTCCTAAAGCAGTAATCAGAGAAAATGAATAAAAGAGGATCAAGTAACGACGGTCTTTACAATCGAAAAACCTCCAATATCTTAACCAATTGACTTAAGACGTCGGTAGGCAGAACCGATGGATTCTCTAATACGCAATGGATTCAGCAAAAGGAGATGGGGCATGTATATAAAAACTGGTCACAAAAACATTGAAGGATCGTCGCGCACGCTGTTATTTCATCAAGATCCAGATATCCGCTTGGATGCAGCCATTCAATTGGGTGGTGATACCACAGGGGTATCTGACCAACGATTAGCCCTTGAAGCTTTGACGACTGCACTTGAAGATCCCTGCTCGACCGTTCAAGAAGCTGTGTTGCAATCCCTGATGCGGATGAGCGTGAAAAATCGGTAGGCTTTTGCTGAATCAATTGACAAGATGCTCTGAAAACGCTTCTGTGTTGTCTTTCTCACATTGACTTCTTTTTTCTTCTCTCCCTAGAATCTCGTCGGACTCAAAGCCGTCCTTGTATTTGTCCTAGTGGAAGTTTTCCCGGTGTTATCTACTGTTGTGCTTGATAATATTGTGAAAATCATGGTCATGGTTACGGTTAATCATGTGTCGTTGAACATTCTTAGCGGAGAATCATTTTCGATCGTGTTGCCTATGGGTCTGGGAAAAGGACTATTCTTCGATTCATAGCGGGGTTGGATGTTCCTGCTTCCGGGCCGATTGCGCTTGAACAGTAAATCGTCAACGAGGATTTCCCTCATGTTCATTGTGTGCATGTGGTTTTTCAACTGGATGCTCTGTTCTCTCATATGACGGTGTTTGAGAAAATTGCCTTTGGCCTGAAGATGCAGAACCAGGCAAAGCAAGCTATTCAAGCAGAAGTGAGGAATATGACTGTTCTGGTTTGATTGGAAAGGAAAATGTAGCGCTTGTCTTCCTAATTGTCTGGAGGTGAAGCACAACGCGTCGCCTTGTCATTGCCTTGGTCAATCGCCCTGTTATCCTCCTGCTAGGTGAACCCTTAGCAGTCTTAGATCGGCAGCTACAACAAGAAATGAAAGAGAACTTAAGCGGTTGCAACAAGAAGTCAACGCCACGTTTATTTGTGTGACGCATAAACAGGATGAAGCGCTTATGCTCTCAGATAATATCCGCATGATGTCTGCTGGAAAGATTTTACAGGTGGGCGTATCGCAGGAAATATATGAACAGCCAGTATCTTTAACCGTTGCTGCTTGTATTGGGCTCTCTGACTCTTGTTCAGGTATTGTGACGTGTTTGGAGAGCAATCGATGATGGATTGAGTCGCCTGGTTTATCAAGAATGATGTCGCGTTGTCCTTCAGGGGGATTCGGCTTGGACTGAGCTGAAGGTTTATTATTGGAGCTGTTGAGAGTTAAATCCTGAGTCAAGAAATGAAGTTGGCTTGACCGTTTTAGCCTCCTACCACTAGACTTAATTTATCATATTATTTTTGATATGAGACTGACGAAAGGGCATCTCATGATTCTGCCATTCATGCGTCGAATTCACGTTTTATCCTGCCTGGCTTTGGTGTCTTTTCTTGGTGCCGATTTGGTTTTGGCGGTACAGAGTGACAATCCTCCTAAGATATATCTGACTCAACTGCCATTTTCTCCACCACCACAACCTGATTACGACCCCGGGGAAGATGCGACCCCTGCTCCGGAGCAATTAAACGAGAAGGAACAGAAGCGGTTGGAATCTCTCCTGCCTTTATTGGAGGGCAATCAGGAGCTATGGGCCATAGGTGAGTTTGTACATTTTGGCAAACACTCAGTTCCTCATTTACTCAAAGCGTTGAAAATGACCGGACCTCGAATTCGGTTTAATGCTACCGAAACCTTATCCATGATAAAGGATCCATCGGCCGTCCCAGCCTTGGTTGAATTAGCCCTGGATCCCAAGGAGGAATCCAAAGTTCGATCACATGCACTTCGAGTGGCAACTCGCTTAGATCCGAATCAAGTGATTCCGGCTATTGAAGGTATGGCCAAAGACCCCAATTCCACGATTCGAAACACGGCTGTGTTTGAAGCGCGTTATGTACACCGAAAAGAAGTGTTGCCGATCATCATTGGTGTAATTCCCGACCCTGAGCAATATGTGTCAATCACGGCTCGTGATTCATTTTGGATTCTTACCCGTTTTAGTGGCTCCATTCACGATTGGGAAATTTCGACACCAGAAAAACGAAAAGAATGGGCCAAAGAATGGTGGGCCTGGTTGGAAGAAAATAAAGACCGATTCGGCGGTGGAGCGGCTCCTGCAACCCCACCAGAATCCCCAGCGAATTTGAATGTGAACTAAGCAAGCCTCATAAATTTTGGTAGGATGTCTGAGGTCAATTTTTAAGAAATACTTCATGTGGGATATAGACGTCGATCATAAGGAGTAACCTGGTATGGCTGTGCTATCAATTGCAAAAGTAGGAAATCCCATTCTTCGACAAATTGCGAATCCTGTTGATCCTGCTTCGATAGGCAGCCGACGTTTCCAAGAATTTCTGGATGATATGTTTGAAACCATGGTGAAATATGAAGGGATTGGTTTGGCAGCACCTCAAGTCGCTCAATCTGAACAGGTGGTTGTTATGGAATGTGAAGGAAGTGATGGTATTCCCCAAACGGTTTTGATTAATCCAAAAATCGTGTTTTATGGACCAACGCAAAGTGAAATGTGGGAAGGGTGTTTGAGCATTGATAACATGCGTGGAAAGGTCGTTCGCCCATCCATGGTCCGTGTGCAGGCGTATGATCGTCAGGGTGTGCTCCAAGATATTGAGGCCAACGGACTATTTGCCGTATGTATTCAACATGAAATGGATCACCTGCTTGGAAAACTATTTATCGATCGCATGACGGACATGTCTACGCTGACACAGTTGGAAGAATTTGATGTCTATTGGAAGGAAGAATCCTCCACGGTGATTTAACGGCTCGTCTGAGCCGTCTCTACCCATTTTCTCCCGTTACCATATCTACCTCTCTGTAGCGAGAAAGCGGAGTTCCTCTCATCAGGTCTCGCGCTCTACAAGAATACGTGTTATGAGGCTTTTGTGAAATCACTGCTACGTTTTATAACCTATCTCCGTCCCTACCGGGGGTTGGTCAGTTTGACATTTTTCTTTGCTGCTTTGACTACGGCATTAGAGCTCCTCCCCCCGTGGCTAATTAAAATTGTAATTGATGACGTGCTCCCTGCAAAGAATATAGATTTGCTGTCATGGGTCTTGATTGGACTTGTATTGGCCTATGCTCTCAAAAATCTCTGTAATTCGCTCCGCATAAGATTTAACAACATGCTCGAACAACGAGTGGTACACCGTCTTCGTCAAGAAGTGTTTGAGGCCTTACAGCGATTATCATTGAACTACTATGAAAATCGGTCAACCGGAGAAATTATGTCGCGAGTGGTAAATGATACGGAACCTGTCCAACGCATATTCATCGATGGATTTGAGGGTATGCTGACCGCGACATTAACGCTGGTGGGCATTACCACCATTTTATTTGTGATGAACTGGAAATTAGCGCTTTTAGTCTTAATTCCCATTCCTATTTTAGTTGTAGGGGGTGTCTATTTCACTCGTCGAGTGCATGGTTATTATCGCGAAATTCGACAACATGCGGCAGACCTCAATGGTTACCTCCAAGATGCATTGTCGGGAATCCGAGAAACGATGGGCTTTAATCGGCAACCCTATGAGCGATCCCGCTTTCAAGACATGTCTCAGCAATATAGCCAAGCGAATTTAAAAGCTATGTACCTGTGGTCGGTGTATTCTCCCGGTATGATTTTTATTGGAAGTTTGGGGACGGTGTTGATCGTGTGGTTTGGCGCGGGGGAAGTGATGGCAGGACGATTGACGACCGGAGAGTTGATCATGTTTTTGTCCTACCTTGTGTTATTTTATACGCCGGTGAACCAAATCCATTCAGTCAATCATTTGTTGCAACATGCATTGGCATCAGGAGAACGAGTCTTTGATGTATTAGATGCAAAGCCTGAAGTGCCGGATCAGGGGACAATTCGACCTCAGAACCCACGGTTGTTGGGAAAAGTTGAATGGAGAAATGTGAGCTTTGCCTACCGTCCTGAGACGCCAGTTTTTTCAAGGTTATCGTTGCGAATTGAGCCAGGCGAACATGTGGCCTTGGTTGGACCGAGTGGTGTTGGAAAAAGCACTCTGATGAAGCTGCTGTTTCGCTTTTATGATGTAGGGGCGGGTGTCATTGAATTGGATGGCTATGACATTCGAGATCTTCCATTAGTCACGTTGCGAGAACAAATTGGCTTTGTTCAACAAGAACCATTTTTATTTAACGGAACGGTTCGAGACAATTTGGCCTATGCAGAGATAGCCGCATCGCGGGAGCAGATTGAAGCGGTAGCCAAGGCAGCTCAAGCTCATGAATTTATAGAAGCTCTTCCCGAAGGCTATGATACATGGATTGGTGAACGAGGGGTAAAGTTATCTGTCGGTCAAAAACAACGCATGGCCATCGCACGTGTGTTATTGAAAGATCCGCCGATTGTTGTCATGGATGAAGCGACCTCAAATATTGATACTGAAACCGAAGTCGATATTCGCATCGCGATGGATGAGGTAATGCGAGGACGCACGACCTTTATTATTGCTCACCGATTGTCAACCTTACAATCCGTCGATCGAATCGTGGTGTTAGATGCTGGAGCCATTGTTGAAGAAGGGAACCATACGACCTTACTAGCAAAAGGTGGTCTGTATGCTGGACTGTATCAAGCGCAATTTCATGTGTAAGAACCTGATGACAAAGCGGGGTAAGAATGAGCAAAAGCAAACATAGCTGCCCAACCTGTCATGAAGCAGTTTCCTGGGAAGACAATATCTATCGGCCATTTTGTTCTAATCGATGTCGATTAATTGATTTGCAAGGATGGTTTGGTGAGCAGTATCGTATTCCTCAAGATGAAGCCCCTGACCTTGATGATCCTATAGAATACAACGGCGATCGAGTACGGGATACTGAAAACTTTTAATCGAACGGAAACTATGCCTAAAGTTATTACCGCCAGACGGAATGAAGATGAGACGGAAAAGGCTCAAGAGTTTGTCCGTACGTATATCTTATTTCCTGCCAGCCTTTTAGGTCTCATTGCTATCCTTGTAGGAGTTGTGGCCTTGGGCTATCAGCTATACAAGGGGCAATATGGCTGGGAGACATTTACCTATAGTTCCGCATTGCTCATTGCTGGCGTGTTATTGGGATTGGCACAAACGAAGTATCAACAATATCTCTTAAGAGAGTTTCCAGGATACTTTGCCAATCGCATGAAGGCCTTTACGCAACGATCAGTGCGAAAGGCTAAGAAGACCGTTTCAGATGTGACGATTGAGCATCGTGGTCGAGGCTTGGTGTTTTTATGGTATTTCTTGGGATTTGTCTTGTTATTGACTCTGGCAGGAATCTGCGTGTGGACAGGATTTTTACATCCAGTTGCCGCGTTTGCATTGCCATGGGCTGGGTATTTTTGGGCCAAAATGTTTTTCTGGAAAGGTTTGGTATTACCTCCAGGGAAAAAGTAAGAAGACATGTTGTCCCTAAGCCTTTTACAGGTTGAAGGAGTAATGATGATTCAGGTCGATGAGGAGGGTGAGGAAGATTTGCGTAGATGTTGCTTGAGGTCTTCCACTTCTTTCCGGAGAGCTCGCAATTCATTTCGCATATCGGGTAGTTGGTATTGAAGGACCTGTGCTTTTCGCCATATATTATGTGCCACTGCTGGTCGCCCGCCAACGGTGTGATTGGATTCTACATGATTCGTGACTCCCGCCCCTGAAGCGATCCGTACCTGGTCGCCAATGATGAGATGGTCTACGAGCCCCGCTTGTCCTCCAATCATCACATGATGCCCCAGGCGAGTGCTGCCAGCAATTCCCACCTGTGCAACGATAATGCAATGTTCCCCAATAGCCACGTTATGGGCTATCTGTACTTGATTATCAACTTTGGTGCCTTGCTTTATAACGGTGCTCCCAAAGGTTGCTCGGTCTACGGTCACGTTGGCGCCTAATTCCACGTCATCCTCAATGATGACATTTCCTAATTGTGGAATTTTGTGATGACGTCCTTCATGCTGGGCGTACCCAAACCCATCGCTTCCAATAATTGTTCCACTATGAAGAATGACTCGATTCCTTAAAATACAGTTTGTGAGTAAGGAGACGTGTGGGTACAGAATGCAATCATCTCCAATGACGGCATCTTCTCCGATATGTACTCCTGCATAAATGGTGACGCTTGAGCCAATTTGCGCACGATCTCCAATGGTGACCAATGGGCCGATCGCCACATTTGGACCAATGCGTACATCATGCCCGGTCACGGCTGTTGGATGAATCCCTCGCTGTGGGAGAGGGGATGAAAAATACTTCTGGGCAAGCGTGACGATAGCAAGCAAGGGATTGGAACAAATCAATTGAGGCCTAGGATCATCTGGAATAGTATGAGCCGTAAGAAAAGCTGCAGCTTGTGAGCTTTTCGCTGCTTCATGAAATTTGGGTTTTAAAACAAAGGAGAGATCTCCAGAAGACGCTCCTTCCAAATGGGATAAGCCTGAAATCAACACATCAGATGACCCATGTAGGGTGGCTTGGACGCATTGTGCAAGTTCTTCAATGGGAACGGGGAGAGCCTGTGTGTGATTTGTGCTCATCATGGAGTTGAACTTTTTGAGCGAGGCTGGGCTATTGCTTTGTTATTGGTTGTTGAATGAATGCTAGTTTTCTTGGCTTTGGCCGAACTTTTTGTTGGCAAGACAGGATTATTCGTCAACCCTGTTCGTTCCCCAAGATACGTCACCACATCCCCGATGGTTTGCAATCGGCCAAAATCTTCATCAGGAATTTGTATATCAAATGCTGACTCCACTTGATACACCAACTCAATCGTTTGCAAAGAATCTAAGCCTAGATCATCTCGTAAGGAATCTTCTGGGTGTAAGACTGTAGGATCACGTCTGAGGTAGTCCCCTAAAGTCGCGTAAACTTGTTGTTGAAGGCCATTTGAAGAGGGGAAGGACATTGTCATGAAAATTTCTTGAGTACGAGTACGGCATTATTACTACCAAATCCAAAGGCATTCACCAATGCAGCTTTCAGGGATTTTTTCTGAGTTGTTGCTGAGATCCCTGATAACGCACAGTTGGGATCTGGATCTGTGTAATTTGCAGTGGGATGGATAATACCCTTATCGAGAGATAAAGTGGTGGCAATTGCGGCAATGGCCCCTGATGCTCCCAATGTATGCCCAATTAAGGATTTAGTCGCATTCACAAGAATTTTTTCCACCCGTTTCCCAAAGACCGCACGGAGGCCTTTCACTTCCACTTCGTCACCGACAATGGTGGATGTGGCATGGGCATTGACATAATCAATTGTTTTAGGCTCAGTCTTCGCATCTTGTAGGGCGAGTAACATTGTGCGAGCAATATCCAAGCCATCTTCCTTGGGGATCACCATGTGATAAGCCTCGCTCGTCGCGGCATAACCGGCCACTTCAGCATAAATTTTGGCCTTCCGGCGTGAGGCATGTTGCAGTGATTCTAAAATAATGGTTCCTGCCCCTTCACCCATGACAAAACCGTCACGTTTGCGATCAAACGGGCGAGAGGCCTGCTCGGGCCGGTCTTGAAATCTGGTGGAAAGAGCTCGTAAAGAACAAAAGCCAGCAAACACTAATGGTGTGATGCTGGCATCGGCTCCGACCACTACCATCATATCAGCTTGCCCCTGGCGAATACACTGCATTGCTTGACCAATTGCATGGACGCTTGAGGAGCAGGCAGTTGAAACGGTCAGGTTTGGGCCCTTGCCCCCAACAGCTAACGCAATAATTCCCGATGCAGAGTTTAGCGTAATCGTTGGAATGAAATTGGGGTGAACACGATGAGGTTTGTGAAAATTATATAAATTGGTCAATTCCCTTTCTCCCATCATCATGCCCCCCATGCCGACTCCTGCCATCACACCAAGGCGCTCAGGTCGTTCACGCTCTATGCAGAGGCCACTATTCTGAATGGCCTCTCTGGTGGCCATTAAGGCCATTTGAGCGTAGCGGTCAACACGAGAGGAAAACTTGTCCTCATCAGGATGTGGGGGTTGAAAGGAGGGGATCTGCCCAGCTATTTGTGAGCGGTATCCTTCCATCGGAAGATCGCCAAACGATTCGATTGGTGAAATGCCAGATTGTCCACGAAGGGCCGCTTTCCAAAATTCAGAAATCCCAATTCCTATTGGAGAAACGATTCCCATCCCTGTAATCACCACACGTGCTGCCATATGTCTCCTGGAAATAAAGGGCGTAACCTAACAAAATATTGGTCTAATTGGGAGAGAATAATACGGAATCCTTCCAGCTTTTTCTTTGGGCGTATGTGAAGTGTAAGTTTAAGTATTATGAAGGTTTCATTTGAAGCCGGAAAGTCAGCCAAATTGCAGGCTGTTCGAGTTAACGTATATTTAAAGTATTACATTTGAATTTTTCAAGCGAGAAAGAATGCAGGAAAAATAGAACTGAGTATGGAGTATGGAGATCTAATGAAGATTCTGCTAAAAAGCGAATGAGAAGAGAACCTCAGACGTTGAATTTAAAATGACAGACATCGCCATCTTTGACGATATATTCTTTGCCTTCAGAGCGGATAAGCCCCTTTTCGCGTAAAACCGTTTCTGTGCGGTGCTGATCGATATCAGTCCATCCGTAGACATCTGCTTTAATAAAGCCTTTTTCGAAATCGGTATGAATGACGCCCGCGGCTTGTGGGGCTTTGGCCTCGATTGGAATTGTCCAGGCTCGAACCTCTTGGGGGCCGCACGTAAAGTAGGAAGAGAGCCCAAGTGTGGCATAGGCGCCAACAATGACCTTTTCCAAGCCACTTTGTTCTAGCCCGAGATCTTTCATAAACATTTCTCGATCCTCACCGGAAAGTTCAGCAATTTCACTTTCTAGTTTGCCGCAGATGACGACGCATTCTGAGCCACGAGCTTTAGTGAAAGTCTGAAAATCGGCTAGGACTGCAGAGTCTGGGCTCTCATCTGTGTTACCCACATAAAAGACCGGTTTGGCGGTTAACAGAAAATATTCCTTCAAAATACTTGGTTCAATTCCCAGCGCACGAGCAGGCTTTCCCTCTTCGAGTCCAGTTTTGAGTATTTCGAGGGTGGCCAGCGTCTCTCTCGAGGCTTTATCGCCAGACTTAGCTTTACCTGAGATTTTGTCAAATTGCCGAGTGAGGCTATCCAGGTCCGCCAGCATGAGTTCCATCTCAATGACTTCAATATCACGCTTGGGATCAACGCTACCCATGGTATGGACGACATCGGCATCGTCAAAAAGTCGAACCATGTGAAGGATCGCATCGACTTCACGAATATTGGCCAAAAACTTGTTGCCCAAACCTTCACCCTGAGAGGCTCCTTTAACGAGGCCTGCGATATCCACGAATCGACAGGAAGCCGGAATGGTCTTTTTGGGTTGGAATAATTCAGTCAGACGAGCGAGACGGGCATCGGGAACCGCGACGACGCCGACATTTGGCTCAATCGTTGTAAACGGGTAGTTTGAGGCTGTAGCGCCTCCGGATGTCAGGGCATTGAAGATGGTTGATTTGCCAACGTTAGGAAGGCCGACGATACCTATTTCCATGGGGAACGCACGGTATCAAATCTTTGCGAGGTTGGTCTCTAAGCCAAAAGCCCTATTGTGTTGAGGCTCATTTACTCTTGTGGCAGGCTCGCTAACTCTAGGAAAGTAGCAAGATTAGCAGGACTACTGAACCGATGATCTCCGTTCTTGAGAAGGAGTTCTATTGGATACTGCGAATCCTGCTTCAATAATTCTTCAGTAAAGTCCCAGCTGCCTTGTGGAGGAATGACATCATCCTGCAACCCATGCAAGATGGTCGTGGAAATTCGAAGACGTATGTGAAATCTTTGAGCCCACAACGTTTTGCTTTCTTCCACCCATTTCCATGAGAGTGGGAAATTCCCATGTAGGGCATCGTCAGCCCAGGGCATCCACCCAGTTTTTTCCCATTGATCCCGTCGTGAAGCAGGGATTTCTTCTGCGCGTTTGTTCATCATATTGAAAGCAGGAGCCAGGAGAACAAGTTGATGTGCATATTCACATTCTTGTCCAAGAATCCAGGCTAGCCATCCGCCTAAAGATGATCCGATAATAGTCACTGGAGGACCGTCCTTGATCATGTGTATGACACGACGGCTATCATCAAGCCAGTCATAAAGCGTATAGTCTCTGAACGCTCCTTCCGAATCGCCATTCCCACGAAAATCAAAACAGCAAAACCCCCAGTGTTGTTTCCGGCATAATTCAGCGAGAGCTTTACTTTTTGTGCCCCATCGCTTGGAAAGAAAGCCCGTAATAAATAATAGTTGGCGGTTGTGACCGAGAAGGCGATCACCCACGATCAATTTTGAGTCTGATCCAAGTATTTCAAAGCGGGTTGTATTGGTCATATGTGCCAGGTTGTCTGGAGGTAAAGATCTGTGAGAGTCATGGAAAAGTGGAAAATTTCAAGGCACACTCCAAAGCAACTTGCGAGAATGCATACTCCTCTAGCTTAAACTACCATTTCTGTTTCCGTAGGGTTGGAACCTGACAGAAGCTGTAATAAAGGTGAGAACTATTTTCAGGCATTTTTTTTGTGGAATCGCCGATATTGATTATGTAGGAAATTGGCTCACTCAATTCGGTTTCTCAAAATTCCCACATTCGTATACCTAGAATCCAGCGTGGAAACAAGGGAGACAAACCAATCCTTTGGATCCTTCGCTCTTGTCTACATCTGATAGCAATATGTGTCTGTTTTCGCATGAAACATCATTTGGTAAAGGATTCTTAGGCAAGTGCCGAAGATCTTAGGCAAGAAAATGAGCGTTGTAAATGGGTAGGGACTAAGTAAGAATAATGAATGAAATCGTAGTCAGGGTTTTTCACCAGATCCAAGCCATTGGACTGGTGTTTGAGCGAGTGAAGAAGGTCGACTGGGGAGGGTTCGTGTGGTATTGGCTACCGTTATCGGCCTATGCGACGGCAATGATCTATCTCTCCTCCCTTTCAGTCCCACAGAAGGAACTTGTTGTTTTGCTCGATGCGGTGAATTCCATCATTCCTGCCGAGGGGGATGTGTTTTCTTTAGTGAATGACAAGTTCTACCATATAATTGAATATGCCGTGTTGGCGGTTCTCACCTTTCGAGCCTTCCGTTATTCTAGCAACGAGAGAACAAAAATCTCCATCGGCCTCATGACCATCGTGGCTGTGGTCCTCTTTGGCTGTACCGATGAAATTCACCAATGGTTTACGCCGCTTCGACATACTGATGGATGGGACTTAGTGGCCGACACCCTTGGGGGAATAATAGGGATAAGTTTTTGGCAGGGTGCACTCAGCATTCCCTTCATTCGGTTTCTTGAAGAACGGGTTCCTCTCAAACTCCAAATCGCCTTAGGTGTTCATGTCTTAAGGATGTAATCCCGACCATCTCTCTCCTCAATAATTTTCTTCAAGTACAATTGTTTTTAGGATGTCATATTTTGCGACACCCATTTGGCAAAGTGCGTAAAACTCTCGGGGGGTAAGTGTCGTGCAAGAGATATCATGTTGTCGGCATTTGGAGCAAAGTATGTGTAATCTTCAAAGTAGTTCATCATTTCTCGAGGTTTGGCCGCTCCTAGGAAAGGACGCACATCAAAATACTTCATGAAGAATTTGCTTGAACTGATAATTGTGGTCTTGTTCATTGAGTGTGTTAATCATCTCCTGCAACTGGTGAATTCTGAAGCTTGAGCCAAGTACTGGACCGCGCCCACCTTATCTGGATGTTCAAACACCTGAGGGCAAGCTTTCCCATTTCCACGCCACCGCCTTGTGTTCCTCTTGCCACCATGACCGCGATTCTTTGCTTAGCCATTAGTGTCTCCTCCATTAGTTCCGAGATCAAAAATTGTGGATCACGATGGGATTTTCTTCAGACGTCATTTGTATGGCATTTAGCAGCTTCAAAAGCGAGTAAAGACGCGAACAGATGGGGGGAGAGATCTTTGAGTGCGATGATTATCAATTTGGATAATATGGGTTTCATAATGGTTGATCATGTGCTAATCAAGCTTGCAGGAAATGACCGAAACTCAGTCCATGAGGTAGAATGACAGACTGTTGATCAGCGGCTCTATGCCGTCTTAATCTTTTAGCCATTTTTCTCGCTTTTAATTTGACCATTCGTATGAAATGGTCATATCTTTCTATAGAGTGATTGTTAAACAGTCCCATCTTTGTAAGAGCATTATTGCTAGGAAATTCCATGAAAAATGTTTGCGTTCCGCGATTGTATTTCTGGGTATTTGTTGGTGCCTTCCTCCCTGCAATTTGTCTTGCTGCAGATTCTAAGGAAGAACCCCGACTGCCGTTGGCGATGGAGGTTTTTTTGAAGAAGCCAAAGGCCCAAGTTTATGAGCTCCATATTCATTTGAGGAATGTGAGTCAGGATACGGTAACGGTGAACGTTCGTGATTTGCCTTGGAATCCTCCGAATGATTCGAAGTGGTTTTCTGTGTTTCGTCTAGATGAACAAGAAAGTCTAGTGAAGCAACGCGTTCAGGATTGGAAGCTCGGATCTCGCGTCGTTCAACTTGTTCCGGGTGAGTCCATTCAAGATGCGCTGGTGTTAAATCCTCGGATGCCTTCGCTTTTGGACGACATTGCGCAATTCGGGGTGAATTTGCGTTGGGATTGTCCGCCAGCTTCTTTGAAGTTTGTATGTAAAAAGGGTTCTCCTCAAGCGCTGACAATTCCGAAGGGCGATTCGGGCCAGTCAGATGTTTATGCTCTTGATACACCCGCATGTCTGAAGTTAGGGCAGGCAATTGGTCTGATCAAGATTCCTCAAGGACATGAGGTCCTGTTTCTTTTGACTCCTGAGTCTGTGATGGTTGATCTTCCAAAGATTCAAGCGCTTCTTTACCAAGTGGATGCGTATGTCCAGCAATGCCAACCGTCGTGGACGAATAGTTGGGCTGTGAGTTTTTTTACCGAAAAGCGCTATGCGGGATTTCTCAGTGATGAAGGAAATCGTGATTATTTCAAGCAGGGTATTTGGCAACAAGTGAATGTCGGGCAGTATTCGAGTCAAATTCGAACTTTATTCCGATTTCCCTGGATTAAGAAACGATCAGATGATGTATATATTTCCGTGTATCAGTGAGAGTAAGGGAAATGTTTCGGCTTGTCTGAGATTCTAACTGCCAGTATTCTTGCTGATTCTGGTCCTAAGGTGGGCCTTTTCCTTAATGAACGAGTGAGAAGGTGGCTAAGGATTTTTCCTTGAGACTTGCGACAATCCTGTCTTTGCGTCTCTAAATAAATGAGGCACTGACCCATGCCCCTGCGATCGTTTCATCCGGTGATTCAAGAGTGGTTCTCGAACATGTTGGGAGAGCCAACAGATGTGCAGCGGGCGAGTTGGCCGGCTATTCAGTCTGGGAAACATGCGCTGATTTCGGCTCCGACTGGTTCTGGAAAGACCCTCGCTGCTTTTCTGACCTGTATTGATCAGTTATTGCACCAGGCGATTCATGGAGAATTGGTTGAAGGTATTCAAGTTGTTTACGTGTCGCCTCTCCGGGCACTGAGTCACGATATCCACAAAAATTTGCAACAACCATTAGACGAGATTAGTCAACTGGCGTTGTCGGCTGGTTTGTTGAGTCCCAATATTCGAGTTGAAGTTCGAACAGGAGACACCCCTCCTGCGCAACGGCAACGAATGCTTAAGCACCCGCCACATATTCTCGTCACCACTCCAGAAACATTATTTTTGATGGTAACCGCTAAGCGCAGTCGAGAACTCTTGATGGGTGTGCATACGGTAATTATTGATGAGATTCATGCATTGGCACCTAATAAACGCGGGTCGCATTTGGCCTTGTCATTGGAGCGGATGGATGCGGTCACTACACGGCAATTGGTTCGCATCGGTTTGTCAGCGACACAACGGCCCTTAGAGCAGGTGGCACGATTTCTCGTCGGGGAATCTGCTAATCGGAAAAAGGCACAACAGGGGTCTCTCTTTGAATCGTCAGATTGTCATATTGTGGATGTGGGTCATCGGCGTGCGTTGGATTTGCAAGTTGAGGTACCAGGGGATGAATTAGGAGCTATTGCGACGAATGCAATTTGGTCGGAGATCTACGACCGCATTGCAGCAATTGGCGAGCAGCATCGTTCCACACTGGTGTTCGTCAATACGCGTCGTTTAGCCGAACGGATTGCCCATCATTTAAGTGAGCGGTTAGGCGAAGATCAAGTGGCCTCTCATCATGGCAGTTTATCTCGAAAGCTTCGGCTGACTGCGGAAGAACGGTTAAAGGCAGGGAAAATTAAGGTGATGGTGGCAACGGCCTCATTGGAATTAGGTATCGATATTGGATTTATTGACGTGGTGTGTCAGATTGGATCGCCAAGAGCCATTGCGACTTGCCTTCAGCGTGTGGGGCGAGCAGGACACTGGGTTGGGGCTGTGCCGAAAGGACGATTGTTTTGCACGACGCGAGATGAGTTGATGGAATGTGCTGCAGTGGTACGAGCGATTCGGCAAGGGCAATTGGAAACTATTGAAATTCCTACGGCCCCCTTAGATATTTTGATTCAACATCTGATTGCTGAAGTATCTGCACAAGAATGGAGCATAACAGAGTTGTTTGACCTATGCCGGTCGGCCTATCCGTATCGAGATATTTCCTGGGAAGACTTTGAATCACTGATAGAACTTATTGCTGAAGGATTTGTGCCGGGCCGGCGTCCCTTGTATGCCTATCTGAGTTATGACAGGCGAGAGGGCCGACTTCGGCCACGACGTGGTGGTCGGTTGGCGGCTCTCACTTCTGGGGGCGCTATTCCTGAAACTGCTACCTATTCAGTTGTTGCCGAACCAGATAGCACTGTTGTGGGCACGGTCGACGAAGATTTTGCTATTGAGAGTTTAGCAGGCGACATTATGTTACTCGGGACGACATCTTGGCGCATCAAGGCCATTGAAACAGGAAAAGTGCGAGTGGAAGATGCCCATGGTCAACCACCTAATATTCCTTTTTGGCGTGGGGAAGCTCCCTCACGATCGAAGGAACTCTCGCATGCGGTGGCCGATGTGCGGCTGGCTGTACGGCAGTTGTTGGAGAGCGGGGCGACGCCTGGTTCTTCTTCGGCACGACTGCAGTTGCTTGAGGAATGTGGAGTGGATGCCGCTGGGGCTGATCAATTATTAGCCTATGTGACTGGTGGTGTGCAAATTCTAGGAGGAGTGCCCACACAAAACTGTATTATTGCTGAACGCTTCTTTGATGAGGCAGGGGGTATGCAACTGGTGGTGCATGCGCCGTTTGGGGGGAGACTGAATCGCGCATGGGGCCTGGCTCTGCGAAAACGATTTTGTCTGAATTTCGACTTTGAATTACAAGCAGCGGCTACCGATGATGGCTTGGTGCTTTCTCTTGGGGAACAACATAGCTTTCCTTTAGAGACGATTTTCCAATTTCTGCAACCCAAAACAGTGCGTGATGTGTTGATTCAAGCCACGCTGGCGACTCCGTTGTTTATGACACGTTGGCGATGGAATGTGAGTCGCTCTTTAGCCTTGTTGCGATTTCAGAATGGGAAACGCGTGCCCATACATCTTCAACGAATGCGGGCCGAAGACTTGCTTGCGGCCGCGTTTCCGATGGCGGCTGCCTGTGGCGATAATCATGTGGGTGATATTCCAGTGCCTGAGCATCCGCTCGTTCAGGAAACGTTGCGAGACTGTTTGACCGAAGCGATGGATGTTGAAGGGCTTCGTCAGGTTTTGGAAGAGATGGATTCACAGATGATTCAAGTGCGAGCAGTAGAATCACCTGTGCCCTCACCTTTTGCGCATGAAATTTTAAATGCTAATCCCTATGCATTTTTAGATGATGCGCCGTTGGAGGAACGTCGGGCTCGAGCTGTGAATCTTCGACGTACTTTACCGGCTGAATTTGATGGAACAACCGGAATCTTAGATGTGACAGCTATTCAGGCCGTTTGTGAGGAGGCTTGGCCGACCGTGCGCGATGAGGATGAGGTTTTTGATGTATTACAGGTCATGGGGTGGCTGCCAACTCAAGATGGAGCGTTATGGTGTGAAGAGTTGGATAGTCTTGTGACAAAAGACCGGGCCCTGTTTCTTCGCGTCAATACTGAAGAATCTCGGGGAACTAATATTATTGAAGGATGGACGACTCATGAGCATCTTACACATATCCAGTTGCTATTTCATCAGGTGAAAATTCTGGGTGGAGCACCAGATACATGTGCCACTGATAAAACTGAAATTCCTTCGTCTGAATCGGTAGCCCTATCTGTCGTGCAAGGATGGATGCCTCATATCGGTCCGATCACCGTCAAAGAATTTGCAGAGCGACTGGGTGTGGCCCCTTCGTACGTTCATCAGGCATTACTGCAGTTAGAAAGCCAGGGCCAAGTGTTGCGGGGTAATTTTCGTTCTGTTGAACATGAAGAAGAATGGTGTGATCGCAGTCTCCTTGCACGCATTCATCGTCGAACGGTCACGGCTTTACGTCGAGAAATTGAGCCGGTGTCGGCTTCAGATTTTATGAGGTTTCTGTTTCGATGGCAGCATTGTGCTTCAGGCTCTCAACTTCATGGGGAAGCGGGACTTCGTGAAGTTCTGTCGCAGTTAGGCGGATATGAAACTTCTGCCTCTATTTGGGAGTCGTCTCTACTCAAAACCCGTGTCGCCAATTACAAACCTGAATGGTTAGACAATCTCTGTTTACGGGGTGAAGTGGCCTGGGGACGACTGACGCCGCCTGAGATGAAACCAAATTTACGACCAGTTGTGGCAGGGGAGTCGTTTCGGCGTATCACGCCAACCAGCATGGCACCTATCAGTTTTGTTTGGCGAGACGATATTGCTTGGATGTTAGCAATGGCTCGACCTGGTAAAGCTTCAAGGCCTCTGAATATTCGCTTAAGTTTAAGTGGTGTGGCAGAAGCCATCTATGAATGCTTGGATCAGCGAGGGGCGTGTTTCTTCGCAGACCTCACGAATCGGACTGGGCACCTAGCAGCTGAAGTAGAACAAGGCTTGTGGGAGTTAGTGGCTGCAGGGTTAGTCACGGCAGACGGTTTTGATCCCTTGCGTGCCTTGTTAGATCCTCGCCGGCGACGTGCGGAAGGGAAAGATCGTGCTAGACGACCACGGCACAGTGTTGGACGCTGGGCTTTGTTTGAAGGCCATGCTAATGATTCAGAGGTAGATATGACTTCGAAGGTTCATCCGCATGAGCAATGGGCAAAGCAGTTGGCACGACGTTACGGGGTCGTGTTTCGGGATGTGTTAAAACGTGAATCGTTTTCTGTAACGTGGCGTGAGCTGCTCATACAATATCGAAAAATGGAATGGCGTGGTGAAATGCGAGGTGGGCGTTTTGTGGACGGATTTACGGGAGAGCAATTCGCCTTGCCTGAAGCGGTTGAAGCCCTACGAGCCGTACGAAGAGACTTACAGTCTGGCGCTGAAGAAATTCGTCTGGCACCGGCTGATCCACTCAATCTTATCGGCATCATTCTTCCTGGCGACCGTATCTCCTCACATTCCTCGAAAACCATTCTCTTTCGAGATGGAGTGCAAGCTAGTGATGAGCGTTCCGTTATGAGTCTCGCCTAGATGAGATCGTTAGAAGGCTCAATGTTATTCCGATCTCACAGCGTGCTCAGCATCTTTATACTGTTAACATTTCTTGACCGAGTTCATTTGCTTGGATAAGATTGGTGTATGCCGATCTCACCATTTCCAGGCGGTCCCCGTCCCACTCGTGGAATGCGTCCCCGCCGTCCACCTGTTCCTCAAAACGATCCAAAACAATTTGAATCACTTCGTGCTTCGTTGTTATTTTGTCCAAAATGTCAGACGGCAACACCGGCTCGCGAACGACTTCTCTTAGTGCTTCCCACAGGGAATCTGTACGAGTACGTATGTGAGCAATGCGGGACTTCTACGGGTTCAAAAACCGACCAAGCGCAAGGCGGGGGGCTGATTGCCCCTTAGTGGAAGAATTGAAACGTGATAAATAAGTATAAGAAGGAGTTTTGATTTTTTTGTCTTTCTACCATTGTAGGATTACGCCACATATCTGAAGTCTTTCTTTACTCTCTACGTTGTCCCTTTTTACTTCTTGTGACGAATTTTCCACTGTTATTCTGGGATTGGTAGGCCTTCTTGGGCCATGATGCGGAGCGCATTAGTGGTAGGACAGGGTCCAGAACGAAGTTGGTAGTCGAAATGAAGGACCCCGTTTTCCACCGATTCCTGAAAATGGGCATTACGAATATGTCCGTTGCTATCTGCTAGTCGGGTGAGTTCCAAATCATGCGTGGAAATCATGCCGATCCCTCGGCTCTGTTGGAGTACTTGGACAAAGGCTTCACTCCCTGCTAGTCGTTCTCGATTATTCGTTCCGCGGTAAATTTCATCAATCAAAAACAGCACGGGGTACGTCGTGATTGCTTGGACAGCATCTAAGATGCGTTTAAGTCGTTTGACTTCTGCATAAAAGTAGGAGAGACCTTCGTCTAATGCATCGGTGACGCGAATACAACAATAGAGTTGAAGCCAGGACCATGAAAAGCTGGTGGCACAGACTGGCCCGCCAGCTTGTGCCAGACAGATGTTAATACCGACGGTTCGAAGGAATGTACTTTTTCCGGACATGTTCGATCCAGTCACGATAAGCATTTGACCTTCTCCTCGAAGGTCTAAATTATTGCGAATCCGCTGAGAGTGAGCAATGAGTGGATGCCCAAGCCCCTGCGTGGTGAGGCCAGGGAGGCAATCGGATGTATTCGGTGTTTCCAGTTGAGGCCAATGATAGTCAGGGTTGACATAGGCATATCGTGCCAAGGCACTAGCTGCATCAAATTGCCCAATAGCCTCTAACCATTGTGGCAGTATGTCATGCAATGTTGTGATGAGGCGATGTAACTTTCCGACATAGAGCAAATCCCATGGGATGAATGCGTTCAAGGCCAGGTGAATGAGTGGATGGGCTTTGACGCTGAGACCTTGGCAAATACGACTGAGCTGTTTGAGACATGACGTGGGACGGGTCTGATGCGAGAGCAGTGCTTCGCATTGGTGCCGGATTGTTGGTTGCTTGGATAATGTTGTTCGCTCCAGGATCGTGATCACGGAGACGAGTTTTTCGAGTTCGACGTGAAGCGTGAGCACGCGGCCAAACAGAGCCGCAATAGATCCTGATAGCGAGAAATATAGGCCGACATAGATGAGTAATGAGAACACCCAAAAATTCGATAATCCTGTAAAGATCGTCAAAAGGCCTAAGATGATGGTGAGAATACAGAGACTGGACGCAGCGATGGTCAGCCAGGAGAGATTTGGGATAGCAATGGGTTCCTTTAAGAGCGAAAGAATACGGGTGCCATCCAGTGGATGAGGGCTAATGAGACGCGTAGCTAACAGACAGCGATCTCGTAAACGTGAAAGTGGTGTGAGTTCTTGAACGAATGTTTGTCGTATGTGCCAGGGTAATCCGTTGGGTTCAGGATTATTGGCTTGAAAGATCCACTCCTGCAGTCGAGTATGCCCGTTTGAAGAAAATGTCGTATCGAGCAAGGTTAACAGTGAATGAGGGCCGGTGAGATCCAGATCCAAGGCGTAGGGATGATGAGGTGGAGGATTGTGGGTTTGAATCCGGATGTTTTTCCAATCCAGTTCCAGTCGTGCCAGCAGGTCGTTTTTGATTGTGAGCCACAGGGCTAAGCGGCGCAATCGATATTTAAGTTGTTGATGAAACCAGGTGGTAGTCAAGAAAATAACAAGAAAGAGTAAAAGTAGGATATTGCCACTCTGAAACCAGGCATGCTGATATAGGCCAACACAGATAACTGCGCCGATAAGAAAAATGGTGAGTCGCCATCGGCTAAAGCGTTGACTCGCTGTATTTCCTTGGTTTGCGAGGCGTTCCCCCCGACGTAGAAGGCGAGCGAGTGCGACGCGTCGTTGGTTGGTGCCAGAAGATGACATACAGCTTAAGACCTTAGCCACTCTTCATACTTCCGTCAAATATTTTCACGATGATGTCTTCGACCGTTTTTCAAATCCAGATTCCTGCCTGTGTGAATGGAGCCGAACTCTCTGGACTCTTGGCTGGGTCAGAATTTTTAGGCCTGTGGGAAGAGGATGGAGCATTCATGATCTATTGGCAGGGGAGTGAAACATGCTTCGTTCAAAACGTGCAAGAGGCTCTTGTGCAACTTCATGCCGTCATTCCAGTGGCATCGATTCAAGTTCAACGAGTGATGCCGCAAGATTGGAATGCCCAATGGGCTGCTTCGGTGAAACCGATTCGAATTGGCCGACGTATTGGCGTTCGCCCAAGTTGGACAACGATGGATATGCCTAAGGATGGGATTGAAATCATTCTTGATCCTAAACAGGCGTTTGGAACCGGGCACCATGCTACGACCCACCTTCTTCTTGAATGGCTCGAAGAGATCCCAGAGTGGAACAATTGCCGGATTTTAGATGTCGGAACTGGAAGTGGTATTCTGGGGATGGTGTCCTTGCGGCTAGGAGCAGCGTCGGCGTTAGGGATTGATAACGATTCTGTCGCGATCGAATGTGCAAAAGACTACGCCATCATCAATGGCTTTGGGGAAGAATTGGATTTTCGATGTGCACGAATCGAAGAGCTTGGTTCGGAATCATTTGAAATCATTGTGGCCAATATTGACCGAAAGACGATTCTTGAAATCTCGCATGAATTGTTGAGACTGCGCTCTTCTGCGACGCAATTGTTTCTTTCAGGACTTTTGGAAGAAGATCAGGTTGATATCGTAGAACAGTTCACAGGCCAAGGTTGGATGCAACAGGCTATCCGGAATCGAGAAGGCTGGATTGCTCTTCAATTTACTGTGGCGTCTTCTCCCTGATCGTCTTCAGGTAAGGATTCAAGAAACATGATGAGTGCGTGATAGGTCTGTTGTCTCACTTCGGCTTTTGATCCATTCCCTCCCTCGATATTCTTTTGCAGCCAAACTATTTCCGAAATGTGCGCGCTGGCCGTATTGCATACGGTCCACATCTGATGGAGAAATTCAACAGGAAGCCCGACTTGGACTCCCTCTGACTCGATGCGGTCATCCAAGATTGCAAGCAAATCGGAAATGGCTTGGTCTGCTCGATATGGCAGAGTCGCAAAACCAAAGGCGGCGTGAGACATTTCTTCCTGTTTAGCCTGTTCGACGAGGTCATGCATATATTCTTTGAGAAGGCCGATGATTCGTCCAGACAAACGCATCAAGAAGAGTAGCTGGAAGGATAGGGTATTGTGAAGAGCGTGCGAAGTGAACCTGGTTTTACTGCCTTAGCCAGTATTGGGCCAGGAATCTCAGACAAGAGTCGTTAATCATCGAAAAGAGTTTCAACATCAGGAGTAAACACGCCTGGAGGAAGGCCTGTCACCCACTCTCCATATTTACCATCGGGGCGATGAGAATATTCATGATTGCGACGTTTGATGACCCAATCTTCGCCCTCGGCCCATAGTTGACGAATTTCCTCTTCATCCATTGCAACGTGGTCCTTTTTTTCGTGTTCGAAATTTATTCTAGTGTTTGAGAGGGGGATGTTGTCTAAACAAGGTAATGAGCAAAATCGTTTTCTACCAATTATGTGCTTAAAGAGTATTTCGTCAAAAAAGAGGGCGAACTGAAGGCGAGTCTATGCCTATATCATCATTTAGTAAGTTTGGAGGACGCGCTATTGAAAAAAGAATGGTGATGCATTCGTCTGGGAACAAGCAAAAAGTGATATTTATGACAAATATTGGCAAGGAAAGAAGAATATGGTATAAAAATGAGCCCTCTCTTTCTAGGCTCAGAATTTCAGGAAATCATCCGAAAAGAACCAGATTGCCAATGTTACAGATTAAGGGGATAGTTATGCGACGAGGACTAGGTATTGTCTGTATCGGACTCATATGCTCGGTGTTGAGCGGAACAAGTGTGTGGGCAGAGGAGTCAGTCGAAGTATTAACGAGTCAAGCCATGGAAGAATGTCAAAAAGGACGGCGTGCGAAAGATGCCGAAAGTCGTGGGGCGTATTTTGATCGTGGGCGCGCGCTTGCAGAAAAAGCTGTAGCTCTTAATGATAAGTCGGCTGACGCACATTTTGCCTTGTTTTGTAGTATTGGGGAACGGATGCGTTCCAATGGAGAAGTTGTGTTCTCTGTGTTGGACTATGGGACTATGATGGATGCCCTGGATCAAACGTTGGCCCTGAACCCGAATCATCTTGATGCCTTGTCTTCCAAAGGCACGATTCTTATTGAGGTTCCTGAATTTCTTGGTGGGGATGATGCAAAAGGCGAAGTCATGTTGCGGCAAGTGATTAAAGATGAACCGGAATCAATCAATGCGCGGATGGTTGTCGCTCGTCAATGTGCCGAACGAGGTGAACACCAAGAAGCGTATGAACTGTCCAAGCGGGCCTTGGAATTAGCGAAAAACCAACAGCGAGAAGATCTCATTCCTGAAGCTGAAGAAACGTTTTCTGAGATTCAGACTCAACTCATGGCACGTTAAATCAACGTATTTTTTTATTCCCCTCCGTCTTGTCCCCAGATCTTTCCCTACGCGGACTCTGCCTTTGAGGGTTATGGCTCGTATTCGCGGTAGACTTCCTGACTATCTTGTCCCGGGTCTTTCTATCCTCTTTGTCGGGATTAACCCTGGACTGCGCTCCTCTGAGGTCGGGCATCATTTTGCCGGTCCCTCGAATCGATTTTGGAAATTGTTATTTGAATCCGGCTTAACTCCCTATCAAATGACATGTCGCGATGATGGACTGTTGCTGGATTATGGGTATGGATTCACGAATCTTGTCGCGAAGCCAACAAGGGGTCTTCATAATTTATCAAGACAAGATTGTCTACGAGGGCGGCGGGCGTTGGTCGCGAAAATTACAAAATTTCAACCAACACTCGTGGCGTTGTTAGGAATCAGCGTGGCTCGCACTATGTTTCCTCTCGTACTGTCCACGACTTCGAAAAAGCGGTTAGCGAGCGATCCTGTTCAGACGGGCCTTCAGAGTGAATTGTTGGAAGGTATTCCTGTCTTTGTGTTGCCAAATCCTAGTGGGCGCAATGCTCATTATTCTTATCAGAAAATGGGCGATATTTTTCGTGAATTAAAGGCCGTTTCGCTTCAATTATCAGGGGCTATTCGACGGTAATCTCTCTTGATACGATGATCATTGACCGGGTCGGTTTAACATATGGTATTCCTGGGCCTATAACGTTTCGTAAGAACATGCGGCTTCATTCTTTCCTCATCGTTGGCAGTTTAGTTTTTTGTCTTGGTGTGGGGCTCTCCCCCGCACTGGCTGATGACTCTGCCTCGAACATGTATGCTCGTGCGATTGAACAAGCAAAGCTTGCGACTGTCGGCATTCTCCCAACTCTTGCCACAAATACCGAGGCCCTTGATTATCGTCTCTCCGTAAAAATTCGAGGTTCAGGAATTCATGTAGGTGATGGTGTCATTGTGACCGCACGCCATGCTGTGGAGCGGTCAGAAGGGGGTAAAAGGGTTGTTCCTGAAGAGATTCATGTGTTGACTGACGATTTTCGAGAAGTACCGGCGATCCGTCGAGGAGCTAATACCTATATGGATGTTGCGGTGTATAGTCTCCAAGGCGATGAAGCCGATTGGCCTCTCTCACATGTACAATTTTCAGAGGCTGAGGTGACATATGGAGATGAGGTTTTTACAGTTGGTTTTCCCATGGGTCGTGGTCCTGCGTTGACCTTTGGACGAGTAGGAAATCCCAATACATTTTTGCCGACGGTGCAAAGTCGGTTAGTCCAGGTAGATCTTTTGGCCTGTCGTGGCAATTCAGGTGGAGGTCTTCTAAATCATGAAGGACAGTTGGTGGGTCTTGTGCACGCGATCATTCAAACCGAGACATTGAAGGCAGAGCGAGGGTGTAGCCGGTTGGGATTCGCCTTGCCCGGAATGTTAGTGAAACGTGTGGTCGATACCGTGCTAAACGGAAAGATTCCAGGATTTTCGGTATTAGGTATTCACCTTGAAACTCTTAAAGAGGGAGGCCGTTGGAAGTTGGGTGTTGCCAAAGCCACAGGACCCTCCCGACATGCGGGATTTCGAAAAGGCGATATCTTGGTTGCCATTGATGAGTTGAAAATAACCAGCTCGGCTCAATTAAAAAACTATCTTATTGAACACACGCAACCTGGGCAGACGGTCGTCCTTCGGGTACAGCGTGGGGATATCCATCGTGATATTTCGGTGAAGCTAGGGAAATCGTAAAGCTGCCTGAGGCTTTGTGCTTTTGATTTTCTCGCTGCTTCATTTAAGAACTCTCAAGATCTCACACTAACCTTCCGATCATGTCAACAAAAGCCCACAGATTCGCGAATTGTCAGGTATCGTTTAGAATTTATGATTATCAAAGAAAAAACTGTGAACGGATTGCCAGTCTTGAGTCTCAACGGAAAACTCGATATTTTTTCTAAAAATGCCTTTAAGGAAACTGCAGAAAAATATCAAGCAAATGGGGCAAAGGGATTAATTTTAGATTTTGCAGGAATCACCTTTGTGGATAGTGTCGGTCTAGGAATTTTGACAATTGTGGCAAAGACCTTTCAGAAATTGAAGGGGCGAGTGATTCTTGTTAATCCTCAAGAACAAGTGAAATCAATATTTTTAGGAATAAATTTCGAGAAAATTGTTCCCATGTATAAGACTGACGAAGCCTATTCCCAATTTACTGAATTGTAGTTCTGCCTCACCTACCTCTTCCATCTTTTCCTCAACGGTCCACGTGTGTGTTGGTAGTCATGGAAACAGAGATTCCAGTACAGTGGTGTCACGAATAAGAATGGGTCATTGCAAATATTCAGGTGAGTTCACTATGTTGGTGATCGGGACGTAGTCATTTGTGAATACTTTCTTGCCATCAAATAATTCCTGATGAGTACTTCTTTTTCTTCACCCGCGTATGATGTGATTGTCGTGGGAATGGGGCCAGCGGGTGCGTCTGCAGCCTATGAGCTCAGTCAAGGCGGTCTCTCAGTCTTGGCTTTTGATAAACAGGCTCATCCTCGGTACAAAGTTTGTGGAGGAGGGCTCTCAGCTCGAATTACAAAGATTCTGCCTGATGATTTTCTGAGCGTTGTAGAACAATCGGTCAATCGAGTGAGATTTACATATGGGGAGCAAGAATCCTTCCTGATTCAATCATCAGAGCCAATCGCCTATATGGTCATGAGGCAAAATTTCGACCAATGGTTAGTTGAGAAGGCTCGTCAAGTGGGAACGGTCATTCATGAGGACGAGGCGGTTCTGGAGATTCAAAGCGGAGACCAAGGGGTTGATGTTTTGACAAAAGAAAAACGGTATCGAAGCCGTGTGGTTATTGGTGCCGATGGGGTGATGAGTTCGGTAGCGCAACAATGTTTCCCAAGGCGATTTCTGCGAAACATTCCGGCTTTAGAGAGTGAAGTGCCTGGAGAAAGCTTGCATGCGTTTCAACAGACTCCGACCGCCTTAATCAGTTTGCAAGCAGCGAAAAAAGGCTATGGGTGGATCTTTCCGAAGCAACAGGGTCTTTCATTAGGTGTTGGTGAATTTGTGAAGGGAACGAAGCGTCCAAAGCAAAGCTTCCGTGATTTTATCGACCATGAAGCATTGTTGTCTGGCTTGATGGTTCCCGCGCCAATGGGATATCCAATTCCGGTTGCTTCAGCGCAAGCCTATCGTAAGAGACAGGCATGGGCAGGACGGTTAGTGTGTGGTCGAACCATGTTGGTGGGAGATGCGGGGCATCTCGTTGATCCGTTATTGGGGGAAGGTATTTATTATGCCATTCGATCAGGGCAATTGGCGGCGAGAAGTGTGATTGACATGGTAGCCAACCCATCTACGCATAGATTGAGTGACTATGAACGATTCGTGGAAAATGAGTTTGGCCAGGAATTTCGAGTGGCCGGTCGATTAGGAAAAATTATTTATGGTCTGCCTCGATCAACACATCGTTGGGCCGGGCAACGATTCCCAGGTGCGTATCAACGTGTGCTTCATCGATATTGTGAAGTGTTGCAAGGTAAGGAAACCTATCAAAGTCTCTGGAATCGCATTCTTCAACGAATGTATTGGCCTTTTGCATAGACATATTCGAAGAAAAGAAGTGCGGGATAAATCAGGTTGTAGATGGCGTTCAAGAAGAGGCCCAGTCATCTTGAGGGGCATAGGCGTTCAATCCATCAAGGAGAGCTTGAATACCCCATCCCCAGGTTCCACGCACAGTATGGTGTTCTTGCCCAGAGGCGATCATCATGACGGTGAGGCTCCAACCCTCAATCTTATGGTAATGGAATTGCGTGGGTTGAATCTCTAGGATGATTTCAAGATCAAGGGTATTGTCCAACATGGTGCTGGCGTCATTGAGAATGACATCCATTTGTTGCTGCAAAAAACTCACAAGATCTGATACGAAATCTTTGGCATTGTGGGAAATTTCTGCAAAGCACAACGACACAAACGAAACTAATATGACTGGTCGCTCAGGGTCAGGCCCTTTCGCATAACGTTGATCCGCTGCAAGCGTCATGAAGGGTGAGCAAGCCTTATTGATTTGGGTCAAGAGCTCCTGCGTTTCCGGCCATCCGACACAAGGCGACAACACAGGAATCATCTGTGGATTCGTTTTGAGGTCAATGAAGCGAGCGTCTAGCGATCCATCGCTCATGGCGGGACCATACGGCACATGAAATTGTTTGGAACCTTCAGAAAGTACAATGCCCATCATGCTCACCTGTTGAGAAAGAATAGTCCACTATTGTACCGGAAGAGGCAGTAGAAATGGGAATGGGAAAAAGAAACATCTTTTCCCTTCGTTAGAGGGGTGGACAAGGAGTAGAGTCTAGTATGTCAGCATTAATCTATGCACAAAAAATACAAAAGTCATTCGGCGCGAAACGGTTATTTCAGGGAATCACATTTGGCATTACTGAAAATGACCGGGTGGGGATTATTGGTCCCAATGGATCTGGGAAATCGACGTTTTTAAAAATCTTGGCAGGGTTCGAGACTCCAGATGAAGGCACGGTGACGCGACGGCAACGGCTCCGTGTCGCGTATGTCCCACAAGACACATTCTACTCAACAGACACAACAGTTGGAGTTATGTTACTCGAGTCGGCATTGAAGTCTGGATTGCCTGAAGGAGAGAGCCAAATTCGAGTCTACGAAATCCTAGGACGAGTGGGGTTTGACGATGGAGAACAGCAAGTGTCCGTGCTCTCGGGAGGTTGGAAAAAACGTCTGGCCATTGCTTGTGCCATGGTTCAGGATCCCGATGTGATCTTACTTGATGAGCCTACCAACCATATGGATGTAGAGGGCTTGCAGTGGTTGGCACAACTCATGGCGCAGGCTCCTTGGGCGTGGGTTCTGGTCAGCCATGATCGGTGGTTTTTAGAACAAGCCACAAATAAAATGGCTGAACTCCATAGCCGCTATGTCGATGGAATTTTAGTCTTTCCAGGGAACTACTCAAGCTTTCTCGAAAAACGGGATGCGCATCAGAATAATCAGGAGCAACAGGCCCAGGCCCTGGCTGGTAAGGTGCGACGTGAAGAGGCCTGGCTTCGGCGTGGGCCGAAGGCGCGTACAACGAAAGCGAAGTATCGAGTAGAGACTGCCCATGCCTTACAAGCCGAATTAGCTGAAACGTCAACGCGATTACGTCAGCAAGATGTCTCCATTGATTTTGTGGGATCTGGTCGAAAAACTAAGCAATTGATCGAAGTAACGGGTCTATCGAAAGCCTTTGATTCTCGTCAGATCATTCACAATCTGGAAATGATGGTGTCACCTGGAAGAGCGGTAGGGATTATCGGACACAATGGCTCAGGCAAATCGACATTGTTAAAGCTGTTAGCGAAAGAGTTCGCTCCTGATCAAGGAGAGGTGAAGTATGCAGATAATTTGCAGATGGTGTATTTCGATCAACATCGTGCGCAGTTAGATCCGACGATGACGTTACGACGGACGCTCTCAGATTCGGGAGATTCCGTCATGTATCGAGGACAACTGGTTCATTTGGTCGGATGGGCTAAACGCTTTCGTTTTGAGCCGGAACAATTAGATCTGCCCGTTGAGTTATTGTCAGGTGGCGAACAAGCGCGTGCCGCCATGGCGCAGTTTATGCTGAAGCCTGCAGATGTGCTTATCGTAGACGAACCGACCAACGATCTGGATATCCCAACTCGAGAAATCTTAGAAGAAAGTTTCAAGGAATTTCCTGGGGCCTTAATTTTGGTCACGCATGATCGGTACATGCTCGAAGAGGTGTGTGGGGAGTTTGTGGGCTTGGATGGTCACGGGGGTTATGGGAATTTTGCGAGTTATGAACAATGGGAAGCCTGGCTGAGGCGTCAACTGCAAGACAAGAAGCAGAAGCTGACTTCTTCTGAAAAAATCAAGGGAACATCCGGAGGTCCTAAACCGAAAAAACTCTCGTATAAAGAACAAAAAGAATATGATCAGATGGAGGCGAACATCTTTCAAGCTGAGACGGTACTTGGAACGTGCCGGACGAATGTGGAGGATCCATCAGTGGTAACCGACCACCTTCGTCTTCAAGAAGCCTATGTCGTGCTGAAGGAAGCCGAGCAGAAAGTCGCGAAACTCTATGCCAGATGGGCCGAACTGGAGGCGAAACACCAAGCCTATTCAGACAGGTGAAGCGACAAAGAATTTTGGTACAATGTCACAGGAGTCGGGTTGGTCTATCTGCACGAAGAAGGAGGGCTGTGATGAAGAAAATGCTCATAATGAAGATCATCTTTCTTGTGTGGATGCTCGTAAGTCTGGTGCCGGCGTGGGCAAATTTTCTTGCTGGTGAAGATGCCTATTTACGTGAAGATTATGATAGAGCGTTGGAAGAATGGCGTCCGTTAGCCAAGCGTGGAAATGTTGAAGCGCAAAATATGTTGGGCTATATGTATCGGTATGGGCAAGGCGTACCACAGGATTTTGAGCAAGCTCGTCATTGGTATCGTTTAGCGGCAGATCAGGGACATGCTCGAGCCCAAAATAATTTAGGAGCCATGTATCGCCAGGGCTTAGGGATCCCTCAAGATTATGTAGAAGCGTTGCGGTGGTTTCGTCGTGCCGCAGAGCAGGGGAATGGTGGGGCGCAAAACCATTTGGGTCTAATGTATTTCGAAGGTGAGGGCATCGCCAAAGATGAAATTGAAGCCTATAAGTGGGCCTATCTGTCGGCGGAGCAGGGGGTGGAACCGGCGATGATGGCGGTGAAATTTTTAGAACAAGAGTTGAGTCCTGAGCAGATTCAAGAAGCCAAACGATTAGCAAAGGAATGGAGTCCAAAAGGTGAAGAGGTGACGCTCTAAACTCTTCAGCATATTTGAGGTTTCCTCTTTAGACAACACACGTTTCTCTTGTCATTTTTTACAAGGGTCTCTTGAATTTGACTCCTTTCTGACAGGGTGTTAGTCTGATCATCTCGTCTTGGGAAGACGGCGTTAGAGCCTGTCGTGCGTATTCATACAATTCGTGTTTTTTAAGAGTTTCATAAATCAGCCTATCGTGGTGCTTGTAGGCTTGATCATGAAAGGGGGCCCCCATATGGGACGACCAGCTAAAGTGACTCAGGCAAAGCGTAATCGTGAGATGCAGAAACGCATGAAGCAACAAGATAAAGAAGCTCGTCGAGAGCAACGCAAAGCAGAAAACGAAGAACTCCGTCCGGTCCTGGATGGAGAAGATCCTGACTTAATTGGTTTACGGCCCGGCCCTCAGGCCCCGTTATACTAGACGTCTCTTCTGGGGCCTCCCTTCTTTCCCTCACAATTTCGAGAACGTAGTCTAGCGTCTAAGACGTTATGGTAAAGTCAGACGCGAATGCTATCTGATAGAATACAATCACGATGAACAGGTGGTTATCGAGAATGGTACTTGGTTCGGTGTTGTTGGTTGGATTTGGCTGTGCGTTGGGTCCCGATGTGGTACCTGAGACGCTGAAGACGCAAATTGATCCTGCCGTCACGTTCACGCAGATCCTGAGCGAACCGACAGCTCATCAAGGGGCTGTCGTGCTCATAGGTGGAGAAGTTCTGTCGGCCAAACGTTTACCCGAAGGAACCCGTTTGGAAATTCTCCAACTTCCGTTAGATGGATCGGAAAAGCCTGTTGTTGATAAGACCTCTTCTCAAGGTCGGTTTTTGGTGTTTGAGTCTTCTTTTCTCGATCCAGCCACGCTCCCTCCACAGACCCGAGTGACGGTGGTTGGCGAAGTCACAGGCGCCACGGATGCGAGCCTTGATGAGATGGCCTATCGTTATCCGACTCTCACGATGAAACATCTGCACGTTTGGCCAGAACCTGGATTTGATCAAGCAGAATCTGCAGGGCCGAGTTTTGGCATCTTCGGTGGAGGCGGAACGGGAGGACGAGTTGGTGGAGGGGTCAGTATTGGGATTGGATTTTAAGATGAATGTCGATATGTTGACCTCATGGGAACTGACTTCCAGTGAGGCATTTGTCATAGACAAGTTTGATCCATATTTCAAATCAAGTAGGTACCGTATATGAGCGAGTCACGTATTCGAGAGCAGAGTGGTTCCTTGTTAAGAACCTCAGGTGAGCATCTTGCGCAATCACGTTTTGAAACCTCTCAACGTGCGCAAGCATTTTACCGACAACAAGTCTGTTCTGAGCTGAATGACGTGATGCAGAAATTCATTCTTCAGCAAGAATTTTTCTTTATGGCAACCTCCGATAGTCAGGGGAATGCAGACTCATCGTTTCGCGCAGGACCTCCCGGCTTTATTCACATTCTGAATTCCAAACAATTGGCTTTTCCTGAATACCGCGGCAATGGCGTGATGGCTAGTATTGGAAATATGTTGGAAAATCCGCATGTTGGGTTGATGTTTATTGATTTTTTTAAAACAACAATAGGACTTCACGTGAATGGGAAGACCGAGGTGACCGATCATGCGCCTCAAATTGGATTAACCGGCAAAAACCCAGCGGGTATCAAAGACTCTGGGACAAAGGGTACGCATCAACCGGAATGTTGGGTCATCGTCCATGTAGAAGAAGCCTATATTCATTGTTCCAAGCATATTCCTTTGTTAGAAAAAAAGGATAAGAAGGTCCACTGGGGAACCGATGATGAGCAACATAAAGGCGGGAATTTCTTTCGAACCAAATTGGTGCCCGAGATCGTTCCCGGCCAACAATGATAGAGTCATTGAAATGTGCCTCTGAACAGCAGGTTCAAAGTCGCGGCGCTTTATCCAGCCAAGTCACTGAAGTAACCGGTCAAGCAAGACTTCTTCCCTTATTCGTCACATGTCTCATGTTCATATGCTGGTCTGTCCAACCACCTTTTGTTCAAGCTACGGTGGGATGGGAAATTGGCGATATGGTACTGGATTTTGGGCTTGATCTGGAGTCTGGCGATGAAGTGGTGTTAGTCGACAAATACGAAGTGGGGGAACCATTTTTTGTCGAATTAACCTGGAAACTCAACGCAGAAAATTGTGTGGTACAGATTCAAGAATCAACGGGGCTAGGAAATACCGTGACGACTAAAAACGTCAGCGATGATGGGTTATTAAATGGCGTCGTCTCCCATGCTCGTTTTCAGCAAGTTGAGGCTGTCATGGTGAAGGCTGCTGAAGGAAAACATTGTGAGATTGATCCATCGCACGATGAATTCTTGGTCATTGCCAGAGAGCCTCGTGCTTCTGTTTCTGTCGAAGAGGGACTTTCTCCAGCTCCCATTGGCGCAGTCGTGATCACTTTTCGGGCAACCACGTTTTTTGTGCCAAAGGAGGTCACGATTAAACCCGGAGAAAAGGTCGTGTGGGTCTATGCTGATGGAGCGCAAGAACCGCACAGTGTCACGAGCGGCGGCTGCCGAGTGAACGATTGTTCAGGAGGTGGCAAGGCGTTTAATAGCGGATTGACGGTCAACAAACCCGGGCAGCGTTTTGAACAGGTTTTCAATAACCCAGGGGTCTTTCCCTATCATTGTGATCTTCATCTTGGGTCCATGCAAGGGACCGTGGTGGTTCGAGGGACCCGCTAGTATTCTACTCGCCATTCTCCAATTCAGTGTTTTTCACTTCTAGAACCTCTTCTCGTTGAGGATGATGACTCGTTGCAGATGACCTAATAGGTGCAGCAGTGTTATCATGAGAGTTTCTCGGAATTGACATTGTGAATCTGGCCGCTCCCCCAACACCCTTTCATCTTATTCTCATTAAGCCTTCTCATTATGATGATGAGGGATATGTGATTCAGTGGGTGCGTTCGTCCATCCCATCTAACACCATGGCGGCCATATACGGGCTTGCGCTTGACTGTGCCGAACAACAGGTTCTGGGAAGTGATGTGCAGGTATCTATTACTGCCCTTGATGAGACCAATACGCGTATCAAACCTCGTCAATTGATAGACATGATTCAACAATCCGGTGGGCATGGTCTGATTGCGATGGTTGGTGTTCAAACCAATCAGTTCCCCAGAGCCATGGATCTGGCAAGGACATTCCGTCGGGCAGACCTCTCCGTCTGCATTGGGGGATTTCACGTAAGTGGTTGTTTGGCGATGTTGCCGACCATTCCACCTGACCTCCAAGAAGCGATGGATGAAGGCATTTCTTTATTTGCCGGAGAGGTAGAAGGGTATGTCGCCAAGCTCCTCCAAGATGCCTATTCCGGAAAATTGCAGCCCCTCTATAATGTCATGAC
This sequence comes from uncultured Nitrospirota bacterium, assembly GCA_937139405.1. Classification (GTDB taxonomy): domain Bacteria; phylum Nitrospirota; class Nitrospiria; order Nitrospirales; family UBA8639; genus Nitrospira_E. The sequence goes on along the minus strand of CAKZPV010000032.1, from coordinate 51,824 downwards.
GGATCCTCCTGGACTTGAAGGTCAACCGGTGCCGTATCTTCCTGCCCATTTGGTTCATCGCATGTCCGGTGCGCGCACCAGTTTTGATGCGGGTCGTGGCTGTCCGTTTCTGTGTAGCTTCTGCACGATTATTAATGTTCAGGGCCGCACATCTCGATTTCGTTCACCGGATGATATTGAGCATTTAGTGCGAACCAATTTGGCGCAAGATATCCATAAGTTTTTTGTGACAGATGATAATTTTGCAAGGAATCAAGCCTGGGAGCCGATTTTGGATCGCATGATCCAGTTGCGAGAAGAGGAGCATCTTCAATTTACGATCACCATTCAAGTGGATACGATGTGTCATAAGATTCCCCGGTTTATTGAGAAAGCAGGCCGGGCGGGTGTGGATCGGGTATTTATTGGTCTGGAGAGTATCAACCCTGACTCATTAGAAGGATCTCGAAAACATCAAAATAAAATCACAGAATATCGGGGTATGCTGCAAGCGTGGCATAACGTTGGCGCGTTGACATTGGCTGGATTAATCCTTGGGTTTCCTACCGATACACCTGAAAGCATTACTCGCGATATTCAGATCATTCAAAAAGAACTACCGATTGATCTGTTGTACTTTTTTATATTGACGCCATTGCCAGGTTCACAAGATCACAAGGAACTCTACGAACAGGGTGTGCCCTTGGCATCGGACATGAATAGTTACGACTCCGTCCATGTCACCATGCCGCATATTCGAATGTCTGAGTCGGAATTGTTACAGGCCTATCGGTGTGCGTGGGATACCTATTATACCCCTGAGCATGTCGAGACGGTTATTCGGCGAGCGAAAGCCTGGCAATTCAGTATGAATAAAGTGAAATGGATGATGCTCTCGTTTTACGCGGCAGCAACAATTGAAGGCGTCCATCCAATGGATAGCGGGGTCTTTCGTCGAAAGTATCGTCGTGATCGACGTGTTGGGTTGCCGGCAGAACATCCCATGCTCTTTTATGCTCGATATGCTTGGGAGATTCTCTCGAAACACCTTCGTTATGTGGCGCTCTATGTGATGTTTCATCGGGCGTATCGACATGTCCTGCATGGCTTGCGACCAGGGTCAGATGATGCCGCGATGCAACCTGTCCGGCTCGAGGAGCTCGATACGCTAGAGCTTTTTACGGCAACACCTGCCGCACAAATTGTGGCCGAAAAAATAAAGAAGAAAAAGAGCAAGCATGTTGCAGTCGTGCCCATTCTCTAATATCACGAGAAGAGATACTCGCATGAATGTGTCTTGGCGCTGCCTTACGAGTGATCATGAATATTAATGGCGGTAAGACATGTATGGCCTTGTTTTGCAATACGTGAGCGCGACAACATCGCGAGAACGCAGCTGGTGGATTTTTTCAACATTCCCTGTATGTAAGTGCCTATGGCCATAGATTCTTCAAGTATTTTAGAACAGCTGAAAGCCCTCTCTCCCAATCACATTTATTTTCTCGCTCCCAAAGCGTTTGTCTTGCGCGGCTATGAATATCATGCGCAAGGACGATTGGAATCGTATAGCTGGAATCACTCAAGAACGATTCTTGCCGCATCGGTGAGAGGCTCAAAATATTATGCCGTGACGTTTTCTGTGGTGAGTGGGCAATTGGTCTATTCATGCCGTTGTGCCGCATGGACAGCCTCAACGCAATGCAAGCATGTCATTTGTGCCTTGTTGACGACAGTCAATTTACTCGTTCCCGACACTTTTCGTGTCGCCACCACACGAAAGACGAATCATGAAGCACTCTCCGAGCAATTGTTGCAAGGAGTTGCTGTCTCGCAACCTGTGACTCACTCAAGCTCCACCCGCCCACAGTTCGAATTGAATTTAGTTGATTGCCAAGGCCAGGGGTCCATTACCATCACCAATCATGGAATGGTCTGTCAGACGTTCTTGGGCATGCCAACAGAATTGGCTGTACTCTTGCGTGCGACACAGGATCCGGCGTGGTCAGTGCAAGATGCTCTTCGAGATTTCCTTAAACATCATGGACAGGCATTCCCCATTTACTTTGAGAATACTGAAGGACGAACGTTAGTGGAATGGGCCCCTACAATGACCTATACCATTAAAACAGAATTGGATGTACGCGGAGAGGAAGTCATGGTAGCTGCGCGGAGTTTCCGATTTGGCATTGCTCAGGAGAATGCACAACTGTTTATGGGATTAGTGGTTGATCTCGATGCGTACAAGCTTGCACCCTTAGATAATGAGTTGGGGTGGGCATTCTATGATGTATTGTCCGAAAATTTTCATGAGAAAGACGAAGTGCCTGCGCAGAGCTTGAGCAAGAGAGGAAGAGGCCAGCGAGAGGCACAATCCTTCAAACGTCATGAACAACCTGAAGGGAGAGATACCCGGCCGCTCTTATCGATCCCTGTCAAAGAAATAGCTGGCTTACAAATTGATCTTCCAGCAAAAGATCTGCCGCATATGCTTCGGACCGTCCAGTTTAAGGTTGAGGGACAAGACGTGGCTCTCGTGCAATCTGATTTGGCGGAAAACTTTCCGCATAAACAGTATCGTTTGACGGTGATGCCAGAAGCCTGGTTGGTGGATATGCCGCTTCTCGAGCCAAACGTCGCGGCGCTTGTTGCAGAATGCTGGCAAGGAAACAGCTTGAGTGGAACGAGTGAGCAGGTGTTTAATGTTTTCCCTTTTCTCGAGCAGAGTGCGTCTGTCTCCAGTGGGTTACGCATGAAAAAACGACGAGCGGCGCTGTATGACACATTCTTTCAACTGTGTCGTGTGAAGACAGCCATTGAAGGGAAGAGACTCATTAAAGCCGCATTAAGACGTGAGGAATTTCGCCCTTTCCGGTTAAAAGCCGAAGCAGAAGATGTCTTGCAGATGTTTGCTGCGCCGCTGCTGGAAGAAAGCGTGCGGTTACTCGTGCACGAGGGACAATGGTGTGTCGTGCCGAACGATTGGGCGAAGGAAGCACTGTTGTATCTCATTCCCTATGAAATTTGGGGATTGCAAGCCTTCGAAAAAATGAGTGGGCATGATGCCATGACCCTGTCACAGGATGTGCTCTATGCTGGGCTGCCGGAATGTTATGCCAAAGCTGCTGAGGCAGGGATAGAACTCTTTTTTCAAGATAAACCCGTGGCGACGGCAGACTGGGATTGTTCTGTGGATGCCCGTCGGCCGCCGACTATTGATTGGTTTGAGCTTCGCCCAGAAATTATGTGTGATGGGGTGCGTCTTGAGGCTCAAGAAGTCCAAGCGATTCTGAAACGCGGTGGCCTCATGGAGGTCGATGGGCAGGTCCGCATTGTGGATCAGAATACGCAGGAAATCTTGCGTGCGTTCACGGCATTGTCTTCATCAAAGTCATCAAAAAAATCTGCCGACGATAAACCGGTCGTCGTGCACGTACCAAAATTGCAGATTTTAGATTGGGTGGCGCTGCGCAAACGTGGAGTTCGAGTGAAGCTTCCGCCTGAGGATGAAGCATTAGTCGAACGTCTGTTGAATTTTGAACGGATTGAATCGAAGCCTCTGCCACAAGAGCTAAAAGCCACATTGCGTCCCTATCAGCAAGAAGGCTATCGCTGGTTGGGATTTTTATATCAGCATCGGCTAGGGGCGTGTCTGGCGGACGATATGGGGTTGGGAAAAACTATCCAAGCGATTAGCTTGTTAGCCGGCATTCATGAGGGAATACTTGACGCTTCGATTCCGATTCAAGGGCCGCATTTGGTCGTGCTCCCGCCGAGTTTAATATTTAATTGGGAACAGGAAATTGCCCGATTTTATCCCGACTTAAAAATTCACAGTTATATCGGAAAAGAACGCCAGAAAGATTTTTCCCATGCGGATGTGGTGCTGACCACCTATGGGTTGGTGCGCCGGGATATTGCCATTCTTGAACAGATGGCGTTTCATGTCATTTTGTTTGATGAAGCACAGGCGGTTAAAAATATTGTCGCGGGGACCACTGGAGCAGCTCGACGCCTCAAAGGGTATTTTAAATGTGTCATGACAGGGACGCCATTAGAAAATCATGTCGGGGAATATTATTCTCTTATGGATCTGTGTGTGCCGGGACTCCTCGGTGAATATGACACGATGAAAGGAAAACTGAAAACGCCATCACCTGACTTGCTCAATACCATCATGCAACGAACGAAGCCGTTTGTCTTGCGTCGCACGAAAAAACAAATTCTGAAGGAGCTGCCTTCAAAAACAGAAACCGATATTTACTTAGAACTCACGGATCGCCAGAAAGCCCTCTACCAACAGACGGTGGCCACGATTCGATCCACTATAGCATCAGCCTATCGCACGAAATCATCTTCCCAAGCGCGAGTCATTGCCCTGACGGCCATTTTGAAATTGCGACAAATTTGTCTCTCGCCCAGACTCATTCAGAAAGACAGTACCGACACGTCGCCCAAATTGGGATGTGTTGTGGAGCGGCTTCAGGAGCTGATGGATGAAGGACATAGTGCGCTCGTCTTTTCACAATTTACCTCCTATTTAGATCTGGTCGAACATGAATTTCAGACGCACCATATCCCCTTTGTCCGACTGGACGGTTCGACGCCCACGGCGACCCGCAAAAAAATTGTTCAGCAATTTCAAGATGAGAAAAAGCCGTTCGTTTTTTTGCTCAGCCTCAAAGCGGGAGGGCAGGGATTAAATTTGACGAAAGCCTCCTACGTGTTTCATTTAGACCCATGGTGGAATCCAGCGGTTGAGAATCAAGCCTCAGATCGTGCTCATCGCATTGGGCAAAAACAGAAAGTGTCTATTATGCGGTTGCTCATGCGACATACGATTGAAGAAAAAATGATGGCACTCAAACAACAAAAAATGGAGCTCTACGATGCCGTGTTAGAAGGTGCGGCTCATCGAGGAGGCGGAACCTCGCTTTCTCAGAAAGATTTTGAATTCTTGTTGGAGTAGAGCGGCCATTGTTCGATTCCCCCAAAGACGTAAAGAAAAGACGGTAGGTTACGTATTCTGGTCCTGTTGAATCATTGAGGTCCATGAACCATAGATGCCTCAGGGAAGACATCACGCAGCAATGAGAAAGAATGTTCAAAAAAGTTCGTCCAGCAACGGCAAAAACGCAACTGGTAGATGTTTTCAATAATCACATTCTGGATGAGATAAAGAAATGATCGTCATAGGACATGACAGCACGATAGCGTCGGAACTAAGCATTGCGGTGAAGCAGGTCACGGCCACGGTAGAGTTGCTGGACAATGGTGCGACCGTGCCGTTTCTCGCCCGTTACCGCAAAGAAGTCACGGGTGGGTTAGATGAGGTCGTCATTACGGCCATTCGAGATCGCGTCGCTCAATTGCGAGAGTTAGATAAACGTCGGAAAGCCATTCTCTCGTCCCTTGAAGAGCAGGGCAAACTGACCGATCTGCTGCAAGGGCAGATTGATGCTGCGGCGACGATGACAGAATTGGAAGACCTCTATCTCCCATATCGGCCCAAGCGTCGGACCAAGGCCATGATCGCCAAGGAACGAGGGTTGGAACCGCTCGCAGAACGTCTCTGGGCCCAAGATGCAACATTGGATGTCTTCGCTGAAGCAGCGAACTATCTCAATCCAGAACAGCATGTTGAGACAGTGGACGATGCCGTAGCAGGAGCACGCGATATCATGGCCGAATGGATCAATGAAGATCAGCAGGCACGTGTCGCGATGCGAACGCTGTATTTAGAGCAGGGCCTTTTCAAGACGACCGGGGTGCGCGGGAAAGATGTGCAAGGAAGCAAATACCGAGACTACGTTGAATGGGAAGAACCTGTTGCCACGGCGCCCTCCCATCGTGTCTTGGCCATGCGCCGGGGAGAACAAGAAGGGTATCTGACGTTTCGAGTCGTCGTGTCCGAACCGGAAGCGCTGGCAATATTATCTCGCCTGTTCCTGAAAGGGAGTAGTCAGGCATCGGCGCAGGTGACGATGGCCATACACGATTGTTTGATCCGATTGTTGTCTCTCTCGATGGAAACGGAAGCTCGTCTGCAGACCAAGATCAAGGCAGACGAAACCGCCATTGACGTGTTTGCACATAACGTTCAGCAATTGCTCATGGCGTCTCCCTTAGGTCACAAAGCCGTGTTAGCAATTGATCCGGGGTTTCGTACCGGTTGTAAAGTGGTCTGCCTTGATCGTCAAGGCACGTTGCAGCATACCGATCTGATCTATCCTCATCAGGGGCCCGGAGGTGTGGCCAAGGCTGGTGACACGATTCAGAGTTTGGTCACACGATTTCACATTGAAGCGATTGCCATCGGTAACGGAACAGCAGGGAGAGAAACCGAAACCTTTCTTCGTTCCCTACAATTGCCATCGACCATTCCCATTGTGATGGTTAACGAAAGTGGGGCGTCTATTTACTCGGCATCAGCGGTGGCTCGAGAGGAATTCCCCGATCAAGATATCACCGTGCGAGGAGCTGTCTCGATTGGCCGGCGACTGATGGATCCCTTGGCTGAACTGGTCAAGATCGACCCCAAAGCAATTGGGGTTGGCCAATACCAACATGATGTGGATCAAGGTATCTTGAAACAGCGGCTGCAGGATGTCGTTATTAGTTGTGTGAACAGGGTAGGGGTGGACGTGAATATGGCCAGTCCTCAATTACTGACGGCCGTCTCAGGGGTGGGCCCGCAACTGGCCACCAATATCGTCGCCTATCGTCAGGAGAATGGACCCTTCAAAAGCCGAACGGCATTAAAGAACGTTCCCCGCTTGGGAGCGAAAGCGTTTGAACAAGCGGCTGGATTCTTACGGATCATGAATGGCGACCATCCGTTAGATGCCAGCGCCGTTCATCCAGAGCGGTATGCTGTGGTGAAGACCATGGCCGCGGACTTAGGTTGCACGGTAAAAGATTTAATGAGCGATCAGGATCGACAACGCGCCATTGATCTCAATCAATACATCACAGACGAAGTGGGCAAACCAACGCTCACGGATATTCTAACCGAATTAGCCAAGCCGGGCCGTGATCCTCGTCAGCAATTTGAAGCTGTGAAATTTGATGACGGTGTGCAATCGATTGAACAAGTCACCCCCGGCATGGTCTTGACTGGGGTGGTCACCAATGTCACAGCTTTTGGGGCATTTGTTGATGTTGGCGTGCATCAAGATGGACTGGTTCATATCAGTCAACTGGCCAACAAATTTGTCAGTGACCCCAATACGATTGTCCAGGTGAACCAACAGGTCAAAGTCACGGTGTTGGAAGTCGATATTCCGCGCAAACGCATCTCCCTCTCCATGAAAGCCCTCCCAAGCGAAACAACGTAAATAAGCGTAGGCAGGTTTTTTCCTCTAATAGAGATCCTGAGCCGAATGCGAGGGAACTGTGCCAAAAACTCCCCCTCTTCTTCATGCCCGACATGTGTCATCGGGCATCCATCTTCATCCACGCACCCCGTCAAGAGAAAAAAACGACATAGACCCATTTTACGGCCATTTTCAGATCCCCTCTTCATTGACCGATAGATATAGTAACAAGCGACAAACTCTCAATCCTGCTACTTAGAGAACAAGCTGACCTCCATGGACCAAGCCACCAGAACACGTCTCGAAGGCAACATTTTCCCCGCTGCGCATCAAGCCTGTGTACCATGGGAAAGATTTCCCTGGCATACGAAGGCACATGTGGCGCATTCATCTCAGGCGCTGGCCATCGATGTCTTTGGTACCATCAAAACCTCTGCACACCGAGACAGCATTGTTGATGCCCTCGCAAAGACCATGGGGCTCCCCACAGGTGGTCCCTGGGATATCACGCTGGAATGGACGGCACGCCCAACATTGTTCAACGAACCTCGTCCGACTCAAGTGGATGTGTATGCGGAAAGTTCCCAGTCGATCATGTTGTTTGAATGTAAATTTACTGAGCCAGATGGAGGTGCGTGTTCGCAAACGGTGAAGCGAAAGGGCGCTGCTCCATGCGATGGCAACTACGAGGAAAACCGTACTGATGAGCACGACATAAGTAGTCGTTGTGCATTAACCGACAAAGGCATTCAATATTGGGACATCATTCCGAAGGTCTTTCATCTTGATGCCGACACAGATTATCAGCCATGCCCCTTCGCAGGACCGGCCTACCAATGGATGCGCAATCTGGTGGTGGCCTATAAAATGGGGCGACAGAAAAACAAGCAGCCAGCCGTAGCTATTGTCTATGCCGACCATCCAGGCCTGCCCTTGGCACAAAAAGTCAGATCCCGAGACTGGACCGCATTCACCAAAACTGTACGGCAGGATCTTGTGTCCTTGCACGTGCAGTCGTATCAAGAAATTCTCAGGCTCGCGCAAGAGGTCACCTCTCAGGATAGTGGAGAGCAAACCCTTTGGCGGGAATTAGGCGAGTGGGTGGAAAGAAAAATGACGGCGATCAACAGCGATCGGAAAAAACCCAAACGAACACGTTCTGTCTCTTCCAAAACCCTGGCAGCCAAATAAACGGGTGTTGGGGGAAAGTCGTTAGAGCCTACTTAGAGTGAGGTATGAATGTAAGACCTGACCCTACTCCCTTCCCTCCGTCCTGTCCGACATATTCAATCAAGCATCTCTTTTTCTCTCCCTTCTTGGTATGCTGAGGCGCAGTTGAAGAATCTGTGCTCCGGTCACAACATGCCACGATGACTCCACCCTCCTTCCGTCAGCATCAAATGTGTAGAAGGAATCGCGTGCTTTTTCTTTCTCGGAAAAGGGGAGGTGAGGTAGAGTAGAGTGTGAATCGTCAATCACCTGTATGAACTTTGAACTCATCATCCGCATCAGCGCGTTTATCGGCATATTCGCCATCATGGCCACGTGGGAACGGCTGGCTCCGCGTCGTGGATGGACGACAGCCCGGTCCATGCGTTGGGGAATCAATCTGGCTCTGGGCGGGCTCAACACGGTGGTGATCCGGCTGCTCCTCGCATCCGGCGCGTTTGGGGCGGCGCTCTTGGCGGGGGAGGGGCAGGTCGGGCTGTTCAATCAGGTGGAGTGGCCCTGGTGGATGGAACTCACCTTCGCCGTCATCCTGTTGGACCTGGTGGTGTATGTGCAGCATGTGCTGATGCATGCAGTTCCCATCCTCTGGCGCTTGCACATGGTGCACCATACCGATGTGGATTTTGATGTCACCACCGGCGTGCGATTTCATCCGCTCGAAATCCTCCTGTCCATGTTCATCAAGATTGCCGCGGTGCTGGTCATTGGCGCGTCACCCGGCGCGGTGGTGGCCTTCGAAGTCCTGCTCAATGCCACCTCCATGTTCAACCATAGCAATGTGCACATTCCCGGACCGTTGGATCGGCTCCTCAGGTGGTTCCTGGTTACACCGGACATGCACCGGATCCATCATTCGGTGATTCCCCGGGAGACGAACCGGAACTTCGGGTTTAATCTGCCCTGGTGGGATCGGGTGCTGGGCACCTATTTGCCTGAACCCAGCCGTGGACACACCGCAATGACGATCGGCCTGGAAGAGTACCAAGACCCGGCCCGGCTCACCTGGTTGAATCTGCTGGCCTTACCTTTTGTGGGAAAATTGGGGAAGTACCCCACCTGGCAGGCAGAAGACGCACAGGTGACCGGTCCTAAGAAATGAACGAGTAAATCTGTGACGTTATCTCAAGGAAAAAGGTCCAAAGATTGTTGATGGGGATGATACGCTTCCGAGGCACAAAGAAGTTTTCACAGGGCTTGGTGCTCCTGTGCCTGATCGGGTCGGCCGTCATCGCGCAGGGAGCGACGGAGGAGAATATGACAGAGAACGCGAAGAGTCACCTAGCCTGTCCGAACACACCCAACTGCATCTCCACAATGGAGACGACCGAATCCCAGACCATCACACCTTTCCAATACAACAAGCCGCTTTATGAAGCCAAAGCGTTGTTGATACAGATTTTCGGTGGATTCCCGCGCACAGACTTGGTGAAGGAAGAAGAGGCATATCTGCATTTCGAAGTGAAGAGTTTCCTCTTGGGTTTTGTGGATGACGTCGAGTTTGTGTTTGATGAGGCAACAAAAACCATTCACTTCCGTTCGGCCGCACGCACGGGCTATTACGACTTCGGGGTCAACCGGAAACGCATTGAGGATCTGCGAGGCATGTTGGGGGACACACTATAGCGGAGGTTTCAATCAGAAGCTTGAGGGCGTTCGAAGCATGCACCAGATCGCGAGGATTGAGCGGTCACGGACTCGGCGGGGTAAAGACTTCGTTCAACGTGCTAAAGGAGCCGCCTGGAGTCGGCCCGCCACTGATGACGTAAATGTGTCCATGCACCACCGCGGATCCGAGGCCGTGACGCCCGGTCGGCATCGGTGCCATGGTCTGCCAGGCGTCATGCGCTGGATCATACATCTCGTTTTCACGGAATGTCCCTTTTTCCCCTTCACCGCCAAACACGTAGATCCGATTGCCAACCACGGAGACGGTGATGCCACTTCGAGCAGTCGGAAGATCGGCAGCCCGAGACCAGCGGTCGGTGACGGGATCGTAGACTTCCGTGACAGAAAGATTCCTGCCATAATCACCGTTCAAGCGTCCGCCGATCGCATGCACCTTGCCTGACACGGTCGCGGTTGCGAGATGATCGCGAGGGGTCGGCAGCGGCGCGCGCGCAGCCCAGGTGTTGCGTTCCGGATCGTAGACCTCGACTGCGGCGTTATTAGCTTCCCGATCGTAACCCCCAATGGCATAGAGTGTTCCGTTGTGTTCGGACACGGACAATGCGCCGCGAGGAGTCGGCATGGGTGCGCGCTCGGCCCAGGTATCTGTGGCTGGATCATAGGCGTACACCGTGGCCACGGGTTGCCAAACGCTGAGTCCCGACTGTGTATAACCGCCGATGACATACAGCTTGCCGCCGACCACCCCGATACCGACATGGTGCAGGCCGACGGGCATTGACGCTTTGGATGTCCATCGGTTGGTGAGGGGATCAAATTCTTCGAGGATAGGCGTAATCGCAAAATTCAGGATATTGCTCAGGCCGGGCTCCTCAAACCCGCCCACGACATAAATCTTATCATGCAAGGCAGCGACGGCTACCTCGGTCCGCGTTGTCAGTGCAGGCGAAGCCGTGCGCCAGGTTCCTTGATCGACCTCGGGCTGTATCGATTGTCCAAATACCGGCAGCACGATGAGACAGCACACGGTGAGGAACGGCACAAGGACTGCCGTCGATGTCACAATGGTCATGTGGCGTCGCATCGCCGCTATCATCTGATGCCGCATGGTCGGAATTATACTGAATCAAGGAAAGCAAAGTCTTCGAGGCTCATTGGCCCCAGCAAGCTTGTTGTGCCGAACCAGAATCAGACAGAAAAACGACGTGCGATCCCTTGACGACCCACACCCTCCGAGTTCAAGACACACTGAACATGGTTTGGGGTCCTGTTCCCAAACCAAAAAGATCTCGGTTGCCGGGCCGAAACCCGGCCGCTCTCCCTCATCACCGACAAATTGGAATAAACAACGCGATCGCTACAATCCGGTAGCGGAGTCGGAAGATGGGCTGGCGTCCAGTAAGACGCCCGTATTGTCAAAGGGCAATCGTGAGCCCTGGACATGGACCACACCATTCATCTGATAGGTCAGGTCCTGGTTTTGGCGAAAATTTAAGAATTGCCGCACGACGTCGAGAATGGAGGTTGTTGTCTCCACGGAAAGCACGGCCTCGCCTAATCTGGGAATCGTCAAGGATTGATTAGTCAGGCCGCGGGCCAGGCGTTGGTCATTCAGGTGCAGCGTAAAATCAAGGCCGGTGACCTCTAAATCATAATCATTCGGATTTCGAACGCGCAGGTCGACCTTGAGTCGGTGTTCAAACATCGTCGTGTCCAAGGGGACAATATTCACCAACAGGACTTCAGGCGATTCATGTTGTAAGGCCACCGGCGTGACGGACTGGCAGCTGGCCAACACAACCATCCCGAATATGATGGTGAGTGCCCCCCACCATGACGAGATCATCATAGAAAAATCATACCGCAATTGAGCGCGCAAAGCGAAAGATTGAACAACCTTTCATGCTATCCCAAACTCGTCATGCCCGGCATAGTCAATGGGCAGGCATCTTTGATTGTTTACATTTTCCCCACAAGAGACCGCAGAGAAACGTGAATCATTCTGCACGATCAAGAATAGTGAATGGGGCTTGGGAGTGGCTGCGAATGCCAGGCCGAACAATCGGCACGACAGATACGAGTTCAACCTGGCTTATAATAGCCATACATGCGGTTTAACACTTCTGACAAGATCGCTTCATGTTGCGCCTCGGCTTCATCCCACGTGGAACAGCGGCGGCAGGTTTGATCAAGATCGCCACCAAACACCATGGTTTCAAACAAGAGAGGAGGGCCGGAAAAGAACTGATGATCGATGCCAAGAAACACCGTTGATACTTCAACATCGCCGACCTCTGTGCGACTTACCACCCGATCAGCCGTTTCCACCCATTCGCCAAATTCCTTCGCACCAGAAGCCAACACCACTTCCTGATTACGTAAAATATAGAATCGCATGGGAAAAGCTCCAGATCATTTGACGCCACCGCGTTCTCTGGTTTACCTCTCGGACTTGTCCAAGGGTAATGGGGAGAACGGGTCACAGCTGTTGCTGCACGTCGTTCATGGGTAGCATTTGTGACATGATGCCAATCTTTGGTGTTGGACTTCAACATTGGCCACGCAATTTCATATCGGCAAGGGTTGGGGACAGATTCGAAATACCATTTTGCGGATCACATAATTCGAGTGCATTTCATTCGAGTCTGGCTCCTGTATTAAGGAACACACAGAGCAGGCACCCACGTTGAGGCTAAACATCACAGGCGGTCCGTGTTTGAACCCTGCGAGTTTGTCTCGGTACACTTTAATTTTGATCCGACGCCTGCCGGCTGGCCCTAGGGAGGGATGCTCTTATCAGCTTGCGGGCCTTGTTTGAGCGAAGCGAGTTGGTCCGCTCTCCGCAGAGTTGGCGTCCCTCCTCTTCAATGAGGCCAGACGGGGCGTCAATGGTTTTGGGTCCTTTTGCCGAAACAAAAGGACCTCGGCTGCCGGGCCGAGACCCGGCATCTACATCTAAAAGACAACTACCACAAGAACCCGGAGAGAACAGTGAACCATTCTGAAGGTTCAGGAATGTGGGCTAGGGCTGGGGAGTGATGGGTGAATGCCTGACCTGCCTCCAAGCCCTCCGGTATGTAGATCCTACCTTTCTCAATGCCATACAAGCCTCATCTGTCATTCCGACAAAAGTTTGTCCTGCTGTCCCATTCCCAATTGCGTTCTAATCCCCTAACATGACCACTACCCCATCGGGAGCAACACGAATATCCAATCAAGCCTTCTCATGAAAAAACTTAAACACCTCCTCACATTTACAGCCGGCGTGTTTCTCTCATCCTTGGTGTACTTCCTCGCCATCTATCCGAATCGTCCTGAGGATCGCGAGCACGAAACATTGCTGCATGAAATGGGCGAAGCCTTCGGCACACTCGGGGTCTGGGCACTCGTCATTATTTATGGAAGGACCTTGGTCAAATTGGCGATTGGGCAGGGTGGCCTCGCGCAACGACTCGTCCCGGACGAGTATGACGTATCGGCGATCCCACCATTCAGCACCCTGCTCAATGTGTTGAATCGCACGCACGTCTATGTGGGGGTTGCCGCCATCGCGGTCATCGTGTTGCACATCGCGATGGTTGGCCTGCACGCAGACATCTTATTTTTCCCGGCCGTCCTGGCGCTGGTGCTGTGGCAAGGCGTGTTTGGCTTTTTCTTGACATGGCGATTTTCCCCGGAGGAGTTGAAAAAGGCCGCCTACGTGGTGCATGCGCAATTTTTTACCGGGATCATGATCGGCATCTTTTCGGTGTTTGGGCATTTGCTGCTGGAGGATTAGTCGTGCCGGAAAAAAAACACCGAACATGCTTCAGGTGAGATCCCTGTGTTCTCGAACGGGTCGGCAATGTGATCGAGAAACTTAGGGCGTAGAGGCACTGCGCTGTGCGGCTTCAAATAGCGCATTGCACTGGCGTTCCAGAATCCCGCCAATAACGGTGGTGTGCCGAAACGGAGTCCGTCGCGCTACCTCCTCGGCTCGAATATCGATTTGCCGCCACCCGTGTTGTTGGAGAAACGGAATCGACGTGCCAAAGTAGACGGTGGCAATGCCTGACCATTCGATTGCACCCTGACACATTGGGCACGGTTCCGCCGTCGTGTACAAATCGAGTGCGGTCCAATCCACCGGTGCATGCTTGGCCGCACAGCGATTGATGACATCGATTTCACCGTGGACGAGAGGATTACGAGAAGAACGGTTGAACCCTTTGGCGAGGACCTCGCCGGTTTCTCGTCGAACGATCACCGCCCCGAATGGATACCGGGGGACCTTCTGCGCCATAACAATGGCCAGACGCATGTACTCTTCGGGGCTCATGGGCTGTTAAGTGTTCCTCCTACTTCTAACCAGTATAGCCCCTAGAGTATTCCAACGTCTGTTCTCTCATGCAGGACATTGTCCACTGGGCATCCGTCTGTTAGGCGAAGCCCCCATAAGAAGAACCCGCAAAGATTTGTGAACGATTCAGAACAAGGAGAAAGGTGGGAAAGGGTCTGGGAGAATGTATGAATACAAGACTTGACCCCCAGCCTTTTTTTTTCTTGAAGATTCCTTGGCCTGGTGGCATGGCCGAGCAGTGCAGCCGGCACCGGAGAAGAGGCGGGCATTGTTTGAGCGAAGCGAGTTTGCGCGCTGCCGGTGTCGGTGAACCGCGGAGGGCACCCGAAGGGCCATGCCACGGCCAACATGGTTTTGGGTCCTTTTGCCGAAACAAAAGGACCTCGGCTGCCGGGCCGAGACCCGGCATCGACATCTACAAGACAAATACCACACGAACCCAAAGAGAACAGTGAATTCTTCTAAACAAACAGGAAGGTGGGAAGGGGTCTAGGAGCATGGGTGAATGCAAGACCTGCCCCAAGCCTTTGGCACGCTGTTTTTATTTGACATAGATGACTCCAGGTAAGTCCTTCAGGTCCGCATCTCCCGTGAACACTTGTGCGTCCTGATCTTGTGCCGTCGCATACACAATCGCGTCGGCCATGGCTAATCCGTGTCTGAGGCTCAGGTCTGCGGCGAGATAGGCAATGGATTCTGTCAGTTCAACAATATGACTCGCACTGAGTTGGGCTGAAAATAATAAGGCGGTCTCTTCACCTTTTTCTCGTTTAATGATTTTATAAACTTCATAAATGACGATAGTTGGCGTAATGCGGTCATACCGAGAGGCGAAATAGGCGGCATAGTGATTGGCGAGTGGGCCTCCTGTAAAGAATTCGATCCATCCGCTGGAATCCATGACAATCTTCACAGGCGGTCTTTCTTTTCTCGAATGCTGGTCTTGGACATCCCCTTGAGGGCTCCCTTCAGATTTTTGAGCGGCACTTCCGGCACAAGGTTTATCACGCCACCCTTTTCAACGACGTGTAAGCGCTGCTGCGGACAGAGGTGAAGCTTCTCTCGCACGTCCTTGGGGATCACAATTTGAAATTTCGATGAAATTGTGGTCGTGGCCATCTGAAAACCTCCTTACTCATTGCTGATCGATCAGGCTATCGGCATAATATCGAGCCGTCAAGCGCGTGGTTTCACACAGAATGATTCAAAGATCAGCTCAGGCAGACCTGGCCGCCCTCGCTGGATATTCGTAGGCCAGGCACGACGAATATGGAAATGTGAGACCTCTCCATCTCACTCCGTGCAAACTTCTTACTCACAAAATCCCTCAGAGAACAGTGAATTATTCGGAATAAGGAGGATGATGGGAAGGGGTCTGGGGGAATGTATGAATGTAAGAGTTAACCCCATGCCTTTTTTTCTGGAGGAATCATTGGCCTGGCGGCAAGGCCGAGCCGTGCAGCTGACTCCGGAGAACAGGTGCGCAGTGTGTGAGCTCCGCGAGTGTGTCTCGGTACGCTTTGATTTTGATCCGACGCCTGCCGGCTGGCCCTAGGGAGGGACGCGCTTATCAGCGTGCGGGCCTTGTTTGAGCGAAGCGAGTTGGTCCGCTCTCCGCAGGGTTGGCGTCCCTCCTCTTCAATGAGGCCAGACGGGGCGTCAATGGTTTTGGCTACTTTTTTTCTTGAGGAATCCCTGGCCTGGTGGCATGGCCGAGCAGTGCAGCCGGCACCGGAGAAGAGGCGGGCATTGTTTGAGCGAAGCGAGTTTGCGCGCTGCCGGTGTCGGTGAACCGCGGAGGGCACCCGAAGGGCCATGCCACGGCCAACATGGTTTTGGGTCCTTTTGCCGAAACAAAAGGACCTCGGCTGCCGGGCCGAGACCCGGCATCTAAAAGACCTGTAGCATCCCTCTGTTCTAGGAATAGAATGCAAGCCCTGTCCCCTAGGCAGGTATTCTTGAATGAACATCTATGAGTCCGCGCTCTTTCTCAAAACATTCTGGACACGCGGATTTTTTTCAACCGACTTATAATCCATGACGAACATCCTCTTTGACTTCACGATCCTTCAGCTCCTCCTGGTGGGAATCCTGTTTGTCTGGACAGGGTTTGTCCGCAGCGGGCTGGGGTTCGGTGGTGCTGCACTTGGACTCCCACTCATGCTGTTTCTCTATGACCAACCACTCTTTTGGTTGCCAGTCATCGGAGCGCATCTCCTGTTTTTTTCAGCGCTGACCTTACGGACGGGTATTCACGATGTCGATTGGCGCTATTTGCGGCACGCCACGCTGTTTGTCATCCCCACGACGTTGATTGGGGTGTTCGGCCTCATCACGTTACCGACGGCGTGGCTGCTCATCTTTATATATTCCATCTCTCTCGCGTATGGGTTGATGTGGCTTTTGAATCTTGCCATCACGAGCAAGCAGAGCTGGAGCGACATGCTGTTGCTGGCGCTGGGGGGGTATGTAGCGGGAACAACACTGACCGGTGGACCACTCATGGTGGCGGTCATCATGAAACATGTTGCGACCCATCAACTCCGGAACACCTTGTACGTGCTCTGGTTTACCATTGTCGCGATTAAAATGAGTACATTCGTGATGCTCGGAGTCGAGCTGCATCTGCTCACCGCCCTCGCACTCCTGCCCATCGCAGCCATCGGCCACGTCATCGGGCTCACATTTCATGATGCGATATTGAAAAATGATCAGTGGTTCAAACAGGTCATCGGAGGCATGCTCGTGCTCATCAGCGGATTGGGATTACTGAACATGCTGGCCTAGGACATCCTGCGAATGGGTGACCCCATGACCATGATCTAGAGATTCAATAAATGGCGCGACCACACTCGCGATGCTCAAACTTTTCCTCACGAGAACCCGCAGAGAACAGTGACTTATTTTGAACAAGTAGGAAGGTGGGAAGAGGGTTGGGAGAATGTGTGAATTCAAAAGCTGACCCCATATTCCTCTTAGCACTGACCAATGTGGGCACATGTAAGTCTTAATCCATACATCTAAAATATATATAATGAGGCCCTTAAGTTGAGTCTTTTACTGGTTGAAGCCAAAGTGGTTACCTATCGGAAAGAACCCTCTCAATGGACAATCTGACTAAGGAACGACGCAGTTGGAACATGAGCCGGATCAAGGGCTCCAACACAGGCCCAGAGCGAATAGTTCGTTCAGTCCTGCACAGCATGGGTTACCGTTTCAGGCTTCAACGCAAAGATCTTCCAGGAAAACCCGATATAACTCTAACAAAATACCAGACTGTGGTTTTCGTACATGGGTGTTTCTGGCACCGTCATAAGGGATGCAAGGATGCTACGCTGCCAAAAACACGACGCACCTTCTGGCGTAATAAACTAGAAGGGAATGCTGCCCGAGACAGGGCTAAGGAACGCGCCCTTCGTATTCTCGGGTGGAAGGTATTAGTTATATGGGAATGTGAAACTACGAAAACAGAACAGCTTACTAAAAAACTTTTTCGGTTTCTTGCTACTAAGGAAGCCTGCACAAAATAAAATTCTTTTATGAATACATGTTTAAAAAAGTTCTCCTCGACAATCCTGGAATATTTTCACAGCACCAAAATATTTTTCAACAAGAAAAAGTACTCTTTTTAAAAGAGGGCGCGGAATTTGGATATTTTTATTCGAATACATTTTTTTTAGTTCACACTAAAGGTCTAGTGCCACTCTTTGAAATGCCAGGAACTTTTTGTTTTCCAGGGCCGATTATATTTAAAAACATTTTTGAGTAATTTTAAATGCAATTTTTCTAACGAGAGGAACCACAACCGAATTCCCAAATTTTTTATAGGCTGTAAGCTTAAATTGGGGAAGGATAAAACTTTCCGGAAAGCCCTGAAGACGAGCACATTCCCTGGGAGTAAGTAATCTAGGCTTCTTCCCTCTCTGTGGCACCAGACATTCTTTTCCATCTTTTCCATAACGGGAAACAAGAGTGTTCGCCGGTTTATTCAAGTCTGCCTTGAAAGCTGTGAAACCTACACCACGACTAAGGTTACGGACAGTCCGGTTCTGATGCCCAACCCATAGTCGTTTCGAAATTGTGTACGAAGCGGAAGGAGATGGTTCAAGGATCTCTCTCAACGGTTTGGGTGCGCCATTAATTTTAGGAAATGAAAATTTCAGCCTTTTATTTCGAAAACACACCATGTAACAACGTTCTCGTTTTTGGGGAACCACAGATGAGGCATCGATGACTTCCATATAAAACGAATAACCCAGATCACATTCTATTGCATTTTTTATCTTTTGAATTGTTCTTCCCCCATCGTGTCTTTCAAGGTTTCTCACATTCTCTAGAAAAAGGACTTTAGGTCGTTTTATCTTAGCAATACGAAGAATATCATAAAATAAAGCCCCTTGATCTCTACATGAAAACCCGTTCTCCTTCTCCAGGGCATTTCGTGCTGACACACCTGCCTTGCTGAATGGTTGGCACGGGAATCCAGCAGACAGGATGTCATGATCAGGTATGAACTCAGCCAACTCTTGGTCCGTGATACCTTTCCCAGTGAATTTTCTTATGTCACCGAAAGGATATTCACCAAAATTCTTAAAATAGGTTTCTTTAGCCATGGGATCATTTTCACATGAAAATACACATTTACCACCCAAGCTTTGAAGTGCAATGCGGAATCCACCTATGCCAGAAAACAGATCAATGAACTTGAACTTTGGCTTTTTACTTGTCGGTGGAAAAGGGAAATCTGTGAAATCAACCTTAAACCCGTTTCGAGTTAGGTATGCAGATTTTTTTAAAATGAAAAACCTCTCATGATTTAGTTTTCCATAAGCCGATAGAAATCTTCGCCATTTCTCACCCTCGACATTTCCAAGGATTAGCGGATCTTTTATCGGGTTGTGCAACCAGTGTGACACAATAGCTGGAAGTTCACTCCGAAAATGCTCTGGAACAGGAACGCCATTGTTCATTAAGGCCAAAACAACACGAAATGCCTCATTAAAGTCAATCGCCATTGGGAACTTACCTCAAAATTTTATCACCAGTATGGGAAATCGGAGTAAAAGTTTTGGGTCCTGGAAAGAAGTAGAAAAAATTTTCATTCCAGCTCTGCCAAGATTTTTAATTTGCCTATGACTCATTGCCAGACATGCCAGCCTTACGGGCCTTCTCAATCATAGCTGCCCCCCGTTTGGCTTGTTTGACCGAAGGTGCCTGCCTCCAGCCCTCTGCTGCATAACCAGCAAGGGTTCTGGCAATACCTCGGTTCCACTCATCGATTTCTCCAGTTTCCTGCCCCCATTTAGTAATCTTAAGCCATTGCGCCTCATCCAATTCCTTGCACAAAGCAATGTTGTTGTGGTCAAGATTGTTAAGCCCTGAATTGGTAGCGGCTAAAATAGTTGCAGATGCGCCGGCCGATCTAACTGAAGAAACAAGTTCCTTTTGAAGATCTGTAGGAACATCCCATTTGAGAGAACGAATGTATTGCCAGCATGCCGGTTTTTTAAAAGATTCTTCGATGTGGTGCCCCTCGCTACGACCCTTCTCGGGTAAATGGTTGAACACTGCAGGGGCCCAGGTCTCTATAGTATCCTGGAGAGCTAAGGAGATACCCTGATTCTTCCAGATCCCGTCCAGATCAATTCTACGGACTGTTCTATCGGCAACCAATGCCACAGTGTAGGCAGTTACATTGATCCTGTAGGCCGTAATTGCTTCATTTCGACTCACGATCCGCCGGACTTCCTTAAATATAATGCCTTTCGCTATGTATCTGCGGTATTCCTCAACCGTCGGTTCCCACCCATCGGGACAGGGATGGAGATTTTGCATGAAATGGACGAAATTCTTCTGGGCACCTCGACTTACCAAATGTGGAAATCCCATCCAG
Source organism: uncultured Nitrospirota bacterium (assembly GCA_937139405.1). Classification (GTDB taxonomy): domain Bacteria; phylum Nitrospirota; class Nitrospiria; order Nitrospirales; family UBA8639; genus Nitrospira_E. The sequence goes on along the minus strand of CAKZPV010000032.1, from coordinate 31,444 downwards.
ACATGCTCAAACTTTGCCAGGTCCTCCTTTGTGAACCGTTGGCTGGAAGGATACCGTTTATCGAACTCGTTGCGCCTTGAGGGAGTAGTACCTTCGCGAGACCTTGCTGTTTGATAACTTCCGCGTGCCCGCTCGTAGAACCAGCGCGTCTTCTGGTCTGGTGCCCACTCACGGCGCGCTACCCTTTCCATGCCCACGTGAAATGGATGATTGGCACGAAGATCGGATTCACTGACTTTGTTCTGAGAATTTGAATACCTGGAGATGAGAGGAACCACTTCTTGGAATCTCGACTGTTCAACCACTGTAATTTTCCCTTGAACGTAGACACGAGAAAGATCAACCTGGAAATCCTTCACCGCACGATGAATGGAAGCAGTCGTCTGGCCACCGTTGACAATCTGCATACCCTTTAGCTCCAGGATTCTTACTGATCCATCTGGTAGTTCTCCGGCCTCTACACCTTCTGCAACAACTGTGATCCCGTTATTGTATGCCATGAAATCCTCTGGGCTTTGACGAAGAGTTTCAAGTATGCCCTTGTTCACCTTACCACGGGCCTGCAAATAGGAACGGACGTTAAGGTCTAAAAGTTGAGATCCATACTCTTCATAAAGATCAAACAATAACTTACCTGGGAAAACAGTCACCCAGGTTTGGCACCCGCCTGCCCCCAAATCTAGTTTCACTGCGGGTAGTCCCCCTTTTGGCAAACCCTTTAATCCTACATTCAGAGGCTCAGAGCTCATTCCGCTTGCCCTCAAACGGCGGAAACGTTCAAGATCCCAGACTTCGAATGTGGCTGTTAATCCATGGACCTCCCTTTTCCGCTCTCGTTCCCGTCGCTGCGCAAGGCGAGCATTCGTAAAGAGTGAAAAGTTTACCCGGTCAATGCGTTCACGCCGCCCATAAATCCTCTCCGTCATGAGGTATGGATCAAGTCCAGGCTCAAGGTTTGTATGGTGTCCAGTCATTGCCTTACCCAGATAACGTTCAAGTTTGTTAAAGGCCGCCTCAATATGTGAAGCGTTGATTGTTTGCAGACGATCTGATGAATTCACGTGGTGGGTGACGAATAGGTCGAGGCGGGAATCCTCTTCCGGAAGACTATAACCATTAACCTTGAATGATCCCGAACCTGTTCCCCCCTCGAAGTGGCAAACAACAGGGGACTCCAGAATGCCCGAAACAGCCAATTCTTCCGAGATAATTTCAGTAAAGACGGATTCACGAAAATTAGCACTCGAAGGATCTCCGTCTGGATTCGCAATCTCCGTAATATCGCTTTCTAGCTCGTAAAGAAAAATGGTCAATTCCGTTTCTTGGGACATAATAACCTAACGTGGCAGTGAACCAATGAGGTCAGTCTCTGTTATGACAAATTCTGAGCAGGCAGCCAGGTAAACTGCATAGCAGACATTAAAGACACCTGGAGCCAGAGATGATTCGAGAATACGCGGGAAGCCCTCACGGACCATAAAATACGAACGCCGCCGCTCTGTAAATCCACAACCGGAAAATGGAGAATGATCAGGTTCTATATAGCCTGCGGCAACCAGACGATCATCGAATATCGCTAGAGCACTGGGATCTGAGTTTAGCATTGTTCTTACTGATTGGATCAGTAATGTCATACTGCGCCCTGCCCCTTCACGGAAATCATATGCAAAATGACTGAGGAAAAGATGCCTTAGTCCAGTACCATCAAGCTGGCGAAGATTTGAAACATGGAAGAATCCCGCATCATTAGCCGTAACAGCTTTTACCTCTACAGCTATCTCTCCAAACATAAAATCTTGATTTCCGCCCAGTACTCCCTGCCATGCATCAGAAAGAATTGCGGGGCTTAAATTCCGTTGAAGGCACATTTCGAAGAATTCGATTTCAGCAAAAAGGCCGATGTATTCTTCGCGAGAAAGCCCTCCCTGGGTACGTTTTTGAAAAAAGCGCCTCCAGTGCTCCAGCCGGTTGCGAAGAGTTTTCCCGGATTCGGATTCGGATCCACAATTGGCGACGTGTAGGAGGACATCTGTACAGAAAATTCTGAACAAGTCTTCAGGTAAGGCAGCTGGGGTTTGCTGGAGGTGTACGAATTTCCTTTTTTTGTCAATTTGCTGCTCAATTTCAACCAGATAACCCTGAGTCTGGTCCTGTAGGTTCAACCCACGTAGTGATAATTCCTCAAAATCAAACGATAAACGGCGGAAGTTTCCGGGGACAACTACCCCTGCGTATGCCGGCAGGCTAATTTGGAGTTGTAACCGCCGATGGTAATACCCAGGGCTCCGACCCAGCTCAGCAGAAACTGCTTCCCACGCTACAGTGAGGGCTTTAGAGACTTTCGTCATCTCCACCACCACTGGTAAAGATATTGTTGGCTGTATAGGCAATTTCCACAGCAGTATCGCTTTTTGGAAAGCTGAGGGCTATTCCCATAACCGGTTTTACGGTTCTATCTAGTCCGGCATGTACCTGGTCGAGGGGATATAACAAAAGTAATCCTATCCCGATTGGGGAAACCGTCCCCCTTGCTTTTCTTGCTTCCTCACGGCCAGGTTTGGTGGGGGGGACATCTTCGGATTTTCGTTCAGGATCCTCCCGCCATCTTTCAACAGTTAGCCGCAATGCTTCTTTCCGCTGTTCGTCGTTCAAATAGGCAAGCTCGTCGCTGGGACTGACCAACTGGCGAATTCCATAACTATCCTTCTGCTGTTCCTTTGGAAACGGGGTTCTCTTGATCAACCCAATGTTTAATCCGTTCAACTCTGCCACTTGGGCATTGGCTGCTCCTGAGGAACAAAGCCGTACTATCCATTTTTCCAATTCGTTGTGCGGAAGTTGCGCGTTAATGTATTTAATGAACAAGCCGGCATCGGCCAAACGAAAGACTTCATGCGTGGAATAAGAGTGCAGAAAATCAATAACTTTCTGAGCTGGGACATCTTTCCAAGTGTACCCACCAATCCTTGTTCCCGCCGAAGGTCTCCCAAGGGAAGCTAACCATTTGTCAACTGCTGAAAAATTTCGTGCGATCCAATCAGGATTGCGATGGAATTTTATTGTTTCACTGACACTCCCAGAAAAAGAACATCTCATTTGTGAACCATGGCGCATCTTGACGGCAGACGTGACAAGCATGATCGGATGCGACCGAATCTTCAGTCCATAATCTCGGGGCGTGCCTCCAATTTGATCCATATTCTTGAACTCCACCTGAAGCTCCTCACTTGCCAGTGCTATATCCGCAAACCACCCCAACAGTTCAGTCGTGGAGTATAATCGGCAAAGATCTATATATCCGACGCGATACCCAAACCAGCGGCCCATTTGCATCAATGTGTCATACATCTTTGAGGAGCGGAGGAAATAGCTAACACTCAGCCCTTCCAGGGTCAGCCCACGTGAGAGTTTATCACCACCAATGGCAATGACATTCATCCCCGTTGTCCGGTGCTCAAGATAGTCTAGTACATCCTTGGCTGTTCCGTTTATAGTCTTTACACGAATGGATGCTGTCACCTCGTACAAAAACGCCAACACTTCATCCCAGTTGGGTGTAGCGGGCACCTCTGTTTCACCGAGAGTTTGGCGGCACTTTTGACTGGCAGGTATAAAATCCCTGTCCCAAAGACTTTTGAATTCATCCTCAATGCTGGGCAAACGGTCACCATCACCATACTGTAGCCGTCGAAGAATTTCCCGGAGAGCGATTTCTATCTGTTTAGAAACTAGGCGTTGAACCTCGGTAAACCTGGTTACATGTACAAGCATTGAATTGTAAAGAGGCCCAGACTCCCGAATCCTCCGAACGCTCGTTGCCAGAATAAAGGCCATCATTGCCTCTCGCAAAGATGGAGGGACGCAATTTTCTCCGTTGTAGAGGGGCTGGTGTTCAGTGCGTCTGACTAATTTAGGAGGCATCCACCCATGCTCTTCATCTACAGCTTCGGATGCTGCATGATCTAGAATAGGTCTCAAAAGAGGGAGTTGCTCGACTTCCTCCTGACCGGCAATATCATCCCCCGCGATACCGAAAAGCCTTTTTGGTCCCATGTAATTAGTAGGAGGTGGAATGTTTACTATAAAGCTACGTGGAAAAAGGTCCTCTCCAAGTTCCGATGTAAACCCACGCTCATGAATGAAAATATTCGCGAAGGGAGTCGCGGTATACCCGACATAAGCTACCTTCCCGAAATGTCGGAGAATTTTGCGGATTAACTGATTAATCTTTGTCGGGTCATGATCAAGATCTGGATTGTTATTTTCGTCAAACGTTTGCTGACGCGTATCGATTGACGCAAGATCAGCTTCATCATCAACAATTAGAGCAGGGACATTTTTTATATAATGACGATCCACTTGGGAATCTGAACCATCAGTATAGGAACGAATCCACTTGAGAAGGTGTCCTAGAACCGTCGCATTTTTTTTAACAACAAAAAGAAGAGGCAGGCCGCCTGGATTAATCCCGAACCTATTTGCACTTGCCCTATGGAAATCACCTTTTTGAGAGCGATTTGTGGCGGTATTAGCACGGACCGAGGAATCAATTAAGCCTACCCCGACTGGATGGAATGCTTGTGGGCTTTCACCGCCGCCAGGTTCACTCATGAACCCGAGGAACCCCTCATCAAGCCGTATCTGTGTCTGACTCCGAAGGCTACTGTGAATGCCAGAAAGAACGATTATAACTTTATAACCTGCATCCGCAGCCTTACATATTAATCCGCAATAGTTGGCGGTTTTGCCTGATTGCACGTGGCCCATAACAAGGCCACGACGATCCCAAACTTCCCTCCCACTAAGATCATCAGGATCTTCCAATCGTGCGAGAATATCATCCACAACGTCTTCGTGGCTTTTAATAACGGAATCGGAAATTTGTTCCCCTAGATACAACTGGTATCGGTCCCAGCGACGCCACTGAATCTGGCCGCGCTTTTGATGGAACCATGCGATGTGCTGGTCGTTGCTCCCAAGCGTTCGGTGGATTGGGGCCTGAACCGTAAAACGTTCCTCAAGGACTTTAATAAGACGATTTTTGTCGACACCGGAACACGCCGCAAGAACCACGACTTCTTCAACAGTGTTATGAATGGCATCAGGTGGCAAGACAGTAGAATTCGCCGGCATCTGGTTGCGGAGTAACATTTGACACATACCTAAAGCCAACTTGAATTTTTGTTCAGAGACTCCATCCACAGACATAGTTAAAGGTCTCCTATTAAGTCCCGATAGCGATTCCAGGGTTCCATTGCCCGTAACCTCTGGCGGGCGGATTCTGCATTAATTCCTGATTGCACCAGGTATTCGAAAAGTATGCGCATATCAGCGCGCAGATTTTCGAAATCAACCCCATCATAGGGAATGCCTTGTCCCTGAACCTGTTCAGCCGTATCAAGCCAGATTTGTTGAACTGGAACGGTTTCTTCAAGAAAACGAAGCAGTGATTCAATCTCTGGTTTAGCCGAATTAAATTTTTTCATTAGACCGTTAACCATAGGATGAGCGCGGTCTATCAGATAAACATGTTGTCCATTACGTTTCCTCGGGCTCCATGGCCGTTCAAGAGTTTGAGGTTCGGACTTCGGGCCATACTGGCCGCGATGGGCAAATACCCCTCGAGCTTGAGATCTGATTGCCGCCGCTAGATCTGTCAAGCGTTCACGAATGATGCTCGGCGGGCGGGCTGTAGACTTTTTTACATCTAATTGCCACTCACTATCGGTACTATTGGTGAGGTCTAGACGAATCCTCGCAAGCTTAAATTGCTCTTCCCTTCTCAAGGGATTCGGGCTCCCCAAACGTAACCAGTCGCCGTGTATGAGAAGACGTCGGTTTCTGTAAATAAAAAATCCCTGTTCTCCATTCCAACCCCGCGGACCGCCATTCAAATCATATTCCTCCGAGCTCAGATGATCTTTGTGTGGAAGAATGAATCCTTTAAACAACACCTCGGAATTGCCAAGGGGAATTCTTTCTTCCGGAGTCTGGTAGGTAAAATCATGGGTTTCCATGAAGGGGTTCCATGGCTTTAATTCTCTTTTATTGATCAAAATAGACAGTACTCTATTCTCTAGAAAACGGTGGAAGGTAAGAGCCAGATGTTCAATGACATGATCAGCGGCATAGAGAAACTTGGACTGGGCTCCAGGATCATGGGCAGAGACATTGCCAACCAGGCGGTCGAGATCGTTCCAGACAACCAATGTCCAGGAATTTTCACCGGAAAGTTCTCCAAGAATTTTTTCGGCTGCAAGAGTCGGTTCTTTTCTCAGACGCCACTCTTTAGTTTGAGTAACATAATCAAGGTCCCACGACCGAACACACAGGCAACCGCCTGCAGTTTTTGAAGCAACGCATAACTTACGACACTGTGAAAAGGAGGCTGTCTTCAAGCCGAGGCCAAACCTCCCAAGATCGCTCCTTTCACGCTGATCAAGAGGATTGCGGCTACCAGGCCGCATCGCATCAGAGAGTTCGGTCTCAGACATACCGACTCCATCATCAAGAATTGATATACTCGAGTCCTTACCAGCCCAGTGGAAATTAATTTTAATATTTTTTGCTTGGGCCGTGATGCTGTTATCGACTATATCTGCGATTGCAGTGGGGAGGTTGTAGCCAAGGGCCCTTAATGCCTCTATTAATGATGAGGGATCAGGATTGGTTATTTCATAATTCATTTAACTGAAAAATTTCCATACAAATGTTTGTGTGAATTTATTGTTTGGAGTGCGGACTATAAAAGGTATTCGAATCTGATACGCAGACGAATTTATGGAAGCACCTAGTAGGTGTGGGAATTGTCTTTGGGGTGGTGGCTTGGTCTTCTGGTGTTGGCATGGGCCTGTTGGGGGTGATCAGGTCATATCCAAGCTGGTTCGCGGATTGTGAAGAAAACTAATGCAAAGAAATGTACCTTAAGGTTGCGAGAATTTACAACAACAAAACTGCTTACACGCATGCCAGCGAAGACGAATGTTGCCCTTGAAATTTCGAGGGGGGATTTAGGACGGGGTTTCGTCCCCGAACGACGAGGCCCTTTTGTTTCGGCAAAAGGGCCCAAAACCATGTTGGTCGTGGCGTGGCCCTTCGGGTCCCCTGCGCCGTTCACCGGCACCGGCGGCGTGCAAACTCGCTTTGCTCACACAGTGCCCGCCTTCTCTCCAGTGCCGGTTCCACTGCTCGGCCATGCCACCAGACCAGTGATTCTTCAAGAAAGGAAGTGGACAACACCATTGACGCCCCGTCTGGCTGCTTTGAGGAGGGGCGGGACGCCAACTCTGCAGAGAGCGGACCAACTCGCTTCGCTCAAACAACACCCGCACGCTGATAAGCGCGTCCCTCCCTAGGCCAGCCGGCAGGCGTCGGAAGGAAAAAGTGGAGGGTCGCATTGCCTGCAACTTGGCAAGCTTTTTAGGTAGATCGAGGAAGTTTGGCCAGGATGGCTGTCCGCACTCGTTGGGCGGCTTCCACCATCTCGCGTCCGTCTCTCTCTGTTGGCTCAAAGAGGTCATCGGGATAGCGTGCTGCCACGCCAAATGAGGTTAAGGCTCGACAGTCTGATTCCAGGGTAGTTAGTTGGGAATCAAGAGTCACGCATTGTGCTAACAGGGCGATCAAATCGTGCGTCTTCAGGAGATCTCGTCCATGGTAGACCAGAAATCCTTTTAACACTTTTTCTGCTATTTGTTGTGCATGAAAGCAAATGGTATCCCAGGGGATCTGACTGGCAGCCAAATTATTCGTAATATTTAACAGGTCATGATCTGCTTTGTGGAGCCATGAGGCGAAATTTGATTCAGGGTTGTTCATAGAGCACTTTTCCCTCTTTCTCGATGACTGACAAGAGGGTACCACTCACTCCCCGAAGACGTTGCACTTCTTCTGGTGTGTAGACGACCACGTCGAGCGGCCATGGCCGAAGGCCAAATGCGGCACTAACTTCGATGGCTCGTTCAGGAGGACGTCGTGTTGTCTGCATTTCAATGAATACGTCCAGATCACTGTTTGATCCCGCGTCGCCTCGAGCGTGACTTCCAAAGAGGAGGATGCGTTTGGGGTGAAAACGTTCGACGATCGTGCGGGTCACCTGTTCGAGTAAAGCGTCTTGGGTCATGGGGCACCTTTTGGGGATTGAGCAAAAGATTCTGGAAATTTCTTTGAAACGAGCAGCGAGCAAAAATAGTTGTTGCAATTCAGTGTGTAATTTTACGAAGAGTTCAATCTATTGAATCCAATGGTACCCAACCTATGAACTAAAGTACATAATTTTGTAGAGCCGGAGTTTCGGCCCGGCAGCCGAGCCACTTTTGTTTCGGCAAACGTGGCCAACACCATTGACGCCCGGTCTGGCTTCTTTGAGGAAGGGAGGGACGCCAACTCTGCAGAGAGCGGCCCAACTCGCTTCGCTCACACAAGGCCCGTACGCTGATAAGCGCGTCCCTCCCTAGGGCCAGCGGGCAGGCGTCGGATCAACATTGCAGTATACGGAGAGAAACTCGCGAAGGCTGGATCAATTCACTAGCCTAGGACACGGGCCGTTTCACACATACAACGTCAGCCCAGTCGGCCGATCTGCAGTTGTTGATTTGTTAGAAGTAAAGAGAAAAACTAGGGACTTATGTCAGGCATAACATAGAAAATTATGCTGTGAGATTTTCTCGGCTAGGTTGCTTCGATGTGGACATGCGCTGCATAGCCTAATCGTTGAAGCAATTGTTCGCAGTCTTCCCAAGTCAGGCCAAAGGCGCGCACATCAGCGACTCCAAGCCTTGCCACGACATCTCGAATTTCTCCGAAATGTTTGGGGTCAAATTCACCTTCCATGATGGCTGTTTCTGCCCACGTCACGAGAGTGGGCAGTGTGAGTTCATGTTGTAAGTAAGCCCCGAGCTTATCGACGACTGTTTGGCGGGTAATTACTTCCATTATTGTTCAACCTTTTGATGGCCCAGATCGATCGGGTATTTGTGATGGACTTCGACCTCATACGGTCTGTCTCGCTGGATCACATGTGCCTGTCCGGGTTCATCCGTTGATGTAACACTCTGATGACAAAAATACCTTTCTTTTGCACCTTATAAAAAATTGAGTGGCGGCCACATTCAAACCGAAAATACCCGGGCACAATGCCACTGCAATCCTTTCCTAATTTTGGACTATCAGCCAGTTTCAAAAGACAATCCCGTAGGGAGAGGAAATATTCATCCGCTACGTGTTCCCCGAATTGCTTAATCGAATATTCATAGATTTCATCGAGATCCTGATCGGCCTTTCCAGAAAGTTGATAGTCACCCATTGCGGAGGTGCCGTTTTTTGCCATCGCGCATAATTTCCTCAACTTTTCGGCGGCTCACTCCGCTACGTTCTCCTTCAAGAAGTGCCTGACGCAACACTTCTACTTTTTCCTGATCTCGCCGGATGAGATCTCGAACGTAATCACTAGCATTTGCGTATTTCCCGGTTTCAATTTGATCTTGAACCCAGTCTTTCATTGGATCGGGAATAGAGACATTCATGGTTGCCATAGCATATCCTCCTCTTTTTATTATGGCATACATTGACAATGTCTGCCAATAAGACCCTGCGCGTGCTGTGAATGGGTAGGCAGCAAAAACAATATGTTTGTTAAGGAATGTCTGGGATAATTTGAAGAACTCATTAATGATGCTGGGTTTCGTCCCGGCAGGCGAGGTCTTTTTGTTTCGGCAAAAGGGCCCAAAACCATGTTGGTCGTGGCGTGGCCCTTCGGGTGCCCTGCGCCGTTCACCGGCACCGGCGGCGTGCAAACTCGCTTTGCTCACACAGTGCCCGCCTTCTTCCAATGCCGGTTCCACTGCTCGGCCATGCCACCAGACCAGTGATTCTTCAAGAAAGGAAGTGGCCAACACCATTGACGCCCCGTCTGGCTGCTTTGAGGAGGGGCAGGCCGGCAACTCTGCAGAGAGCGGCCCAACTCGCTTCGCTCAAACAAGGCCCGCACGCTGATAAGCGCGCCCCTCCCTAGGGCCAGCCGGCAGGCGTCGGATCAACATTGCAGTATACGGAGAGAAACTCGCGGAGGCTGTTCTGAGTCTTCTCGAAGTGCGCACACAGTGCCCGCCTGTTCTCCGGTGCCAGGTGCACGGCTCGGTCATGCCACCAGACCAAGGGAGGCTAAAGTGGAAGGGAAGGGGCGACTGGGAAGAAGTGATTGTGTCTATAACCCGAGCTTCTTGTTACGTCTCAGGCGATTGCGATGGGTAGAGGCTTTTGAGAATTTCCGATATTTTTCGATTCAAATCTGGAAGGCCTGTGGCCACGACATCCCAGACCAGATTCAGGTCGACTCCGAAATATTCGTGAATGAGTTTGTCGCGCATGCCCGCAATTTGCTTCCACGGAATAGACGGATGAGAAGCGGTCAAGGACGCCGATAGATGTTTAACGGCCTCGCCAATGATTTCAAGGTTACGGACGACGGCATCCTGGGTTTTCTTGTCCTTGAAGAAGAACTCTCGTCCGGAACTTGTGTATTCTTGAATGTTGGTAAGGGCATCGCGAATATGCAGGAGGTAGACGCGATCCTCCTTCATAAGGGCGCCGCACTGGCAAGAATATGCTCTCTCAGGTAGGGGCTCAATCCTCCTTCAGTGACCACATCGACGTTACAATGGAGTAGTTCTTCCAGATTTTGTGTCAGGCCTATTAAGTCCCATAGATTCCGCCCTTCGTTCATTTGAACTAAAAAGTCCACATCGCTGAGTTCGGTGTTTTCACCTCGGACGATTGAGCCAAAAAGACGAATGTTGGCGGCTCCGTGTGCTTCGGCTAAGGCCAGGATTTCTTTTCGTTTGGCTTTCAGTAATTCTTGTTTGGGATTTGCCATGTCGAAATGTTCTCTATAGAAAAGGGCTACTCTCTAAGAAGATACCCTGTTTATCTCTTCCGTTCAAGGGTTGCTGGTAGAGTGTCTGGCGGTTTTGAGAGAACAAATCGGCCAGTTGGGTTTACGTTTAAATTACTCTGAAATCAAGGAGTCCCGGCTTTTTTGGATGTGTTTTTTGACCTTGCCGGCCAGAGCTTTTTCGGCAAGGCGGAGCTCATAGGTCTTCTGCAAGTTCATCCAGAATCCAGGAGAGGTATTGAAAAAGGTTCCAAGTCGTAACGCCGTATCGCCCGTGATTCCACGCTGTCCGTTGAGGATGGCGGTGATTCGGTTGGCAGGCACAGCAAGCGCCTTGGCCAACGTGTTGGCATCCAGCCATGGATCAGAAGGATGTAAGAACTCTTCCTGTAATATCTCTCCTGGATGAATTGGGCGCATCCCATTTTTTATCATGTTGCCGTCTCCCTAATGATCATCGGTACTCTCAACTTCATATGGTCCATCTTCCTTCCATACAATACATAGTCGCCATTGATCATTGATACGGATGCTGTGCTGCCCGGCCCGGCCCTGTCACACGGCCAAGGATTTCTCAAGAAAGAAAAAAGGGTGTTACGTCTAGTTTTCTGAGCTACGGGGCAAGTCTATTGTTGTCTACTCACTCATTCCGTTAGTTGGCGGAGAACAAGAAGTGCTCACAGGTCATCAATGAATTTGTCGGAATTTTCGATTTATCTTTTCCTCACAACCAGAGCTTCTAGGAAAACCTTTTGAGTTTCACCTTCAGCACTAGCTTTCTGCTCTGCCCCTTTTCTTATAGGGGTCCGTTGAAAAAACCCGCCAGCATCGTTCTCGCCATTTTTCCGTGCTCACGTACGAAAGGTACGCTCCGCGCTCAAAAATGGTTGCGGCCTTGCTGGACGGACTTTTTTGAACAGACCCGTGGCTCTGATATTTAACGTGATTGTGAACTTTTTTGCCATGAGAGGGCAGTAGTATTCAACACTTCCTATAGCTCTACTCCAACGGGACAATGGTCTGAGCCGTAGATGTCATTGAGGATAAAGGCGTTCTCGATTTGTGACATGAATGGCGCAGAAATCAAGAAGTAATCGATTCTCCACCCCACATTTTTCTCTCTGGCATTCATCCGATAGCTCCACCACGAGTATTTCTCTTCTTCCGGATAAAAATGTCTGAACGAGTCGACGAATCCTTTCTTGTGATACTGATCCATTCCGTCAATCTCTTGCTGGGTATACCCGGCTGTCTTGTTGTAGTTGGCCTTAACGTTTTTCAGATCGATTGGTTTGTGGGCGACATTCAAATCACCACACCACATCACAGGCTTCTTCGTGTCCAACCGTGTCAGATACGCTAACATGTCCCGATCCCACTGTTGTCTATACGGTAAGCGTTTTAAGCCGTTCTGGGAATTCGGTACATAGGTATTGACCAGAAAATAGTCTTTGAACTCTGCCGTCAATACCCGTCCTTCTTGATCGTGTTCTGGTATCCCGATTCCTTTGCTTACGTTCAGCGGTTGCGTTTTCGAAAGAATCGCTGTCCCGGAATACCCTTTTTTGATGGCGGAGTTCGTATACATATGATAGCCGAAAATATCCTGTAAGGCTTCCAATACTTGCTCATCTTGGGCTTTGGTTTCTTGCAGACACAGCACATCAGGGTTCATGCTTCCAAGCGAGGCCGCAAATTCTTTTTTGATGGCCGCCCGAATGCCGTTCACGTTCCAGGATATGAGTTTCATCTGTCTTCTTATGCTTAATGAAAGGACGACGTACCGGTTAAGTCTGTTGTTGACTGATGACTGATCTCTTCACTTAGCGGAGAACAAGAAAGATTCATACATAGGTCTTCCCTTTGTGGAAATTTTCGATTTATTTTCTTTGCCTCTCTCAAGCAGTTGATTAGTATGGTTTGGTGTGAACCTGGTTCATCAACGAGACCTCGGCAATGCTACTTGTCTCATGAACGAAAGTACAGAATTATTGTTGCTGAAGGTTTGTCGCTGAGGAAGTGGAAGCCGGGGTTCGGCCCGGCAGCCGAGCCACTGTTGTTGCGGCAAACATGCCCAAAACCGTGTTGGCCGTGCCATGACCTTTCAGGTGTTCTGCACAGTTCCCCAACACCGGCGGTGAGCCAACTTGCTCCGCTCACACATTGCTCGCCTGCTCTCCCGTGCCGGTTGCACTGCTCGGCCATGTCGCCAGGCCAAGGGAGTTTGGTAGAGAAGGCAACTCTCTTTTAGTTAGACGCAAGTATCTGTCGGTAATGTTTGGGGGTCGAATTGGATTCTGCAGCTTGGCTACACGCAAAGCGAGATTTGTCAAACCTTAAATCCATCTGGCCATTTTTGTCTGTGGCGGACAGATCATTCATCAACAAATGATTTGACTCCTTTTCCTTTTCCAGGAAACCAATTACGGCTGCCATTGTCCGCCACATTGTTATGATGCCGTTTCTTTTGACATGGAGTATTAGGGATCTGAGTGGGGGGAAACACGTTGGTGGAATGATTCGATTCTCACATACACTCAAGTCCACATGTTTGTCGTTGTATGATACAAATCTCTTACAGTTAATCAATGCTATCGTGGGTTGTTGGAATGAGGGGTTGTGTTGTTTCAGTTTGTTGTGACGTCTTATTTACATCCAGGCGCCGATACGCACCTGTCACTTTCAATTCGATGGTCACCGGGGACGGGGTGTCGTTTTTCCAGTACCACCCATGCGTGCCTTCAAAGGACGTGGTTAACGAGCCATTTGACTGGCTGTCGATACCTTTTGTAAAGCTCTCAAAATACCCCGTTGTATCGCCTGCGGGTTCGCCGTGAAAATCAAAAAACAGCTCTGTCCCGTCGGTTTCCCATGCATAGTCAAGTGTTGCGTCTTTTTCCATGTAAAATTTGTATTCAGTATCGCCCTGCGCTGGGATGGTGATACTGATTGAATCTTGCCACGTCGGCTGGACCATGGCATGATTGCTTACCATTTCACTCTTTGCTCGTGGTGCAGAGGATTCTGTGCTTACCATAAACTCTTCAGGATTGGCGGTGTGCTCATACCCGTGCATCTGCATAAGGAACAGTAGGCCTCCCATCAGAATAAGACCATAGTTTGCCACAAGACTGAAGGTTTGGAAGGCGTGGGTTTTTCGCCAGGCGGCCATCAGCAGCAGCATCAGAGCTAATGCACTGACTTGCCCCAGTTCGATGCCAACATTAAATGAGATGATATTGAGCAGCAGGTGGTCTTCACTCAACGGCAGTTCCTGTAAACGGGTGGACAACCCAAAACCGTGAATCAGGCCTAAACCGATAATCATCACCATTATGTTGGGTGGATTGATGTTGAGGTATTTACGAAACCCGTCAATGTTGGCAAAGGCGATGTAACTGACACTCAGGCCAATCACCGCATCGATGGCAAAGTAGTTCAGCTGAATCGCGTTAAACGTGGCGTAGATCAGGGTGACGCTATGTCCAAGCGTAAACGCGGTGACATATTTGGCGATATCACGAAAACTGGTCAGGAAAAAGATGATCCCGAAAACAAATGCCAGGTGGTCGTAACCGGACAACATGTGGGTTGCGCCGATCCACATATAGCGCAGATTACCGCCTTCAATTATTGAGAGTTTTTCAGCCTCGGACATGCCGTGTGCATAGGCGAAGTCAGAACACAGCCCAAACAGTAGCAGGCCTGCACTCAGGCAAAAAACACGAGTAAAGATATGTGTTCTGGATAACATTAATGACTTTCCTAGATTCGCATTTGGTGTAATACCCATGTTTCAAACGCGAAGTGCTCGCGGTGTGATTGTCTTCCGCTCATCACTTTTTTCCCGGAAGCTGACGTTGCCACGTTTCAGTGACAAGTGCCCGCTTTGCTCTACGGCGGTGACCCAGAAGATACCCTGGCCTTCAATTCCTTTTGCTGTCTTCCGTAGGGAGTTGAGGACTGGGTCTACATGGCTGTCCTCAAGTAAAATATCCAACCGCACCCGTGGCTCTGATATTCAACGTGAATGCGGACATTTTTTGCCAGTAGAGGGCAGTCTTATTCAACACTGCCTATAACTCTACTCCAACGGGACAATGGTCTGAGCCGTAGATGTCATTGAGGATAAAGGCGTTCTCAATTTTTGACATGAATGGCGCAGAAATCAAAAAGTAATCGATTCTCCACCCCACATTTTTCTCTCTGGCATTCATCCGATAGCTCCACCACGAGTATTTCTCTTCTTCCGGATAAAAATGTCTGAACGAGTCGACGAATCCTTTCTTGTGATACTGATCCATTCCGTCAATCTCTTGCTGGGTATACCCGGCTGTCTTGTTGTAGTTGGCCTTAACGTTTTTCAGATCGATTGGTTTGTGGGCGACATTCAAATCACCACACCACATCACAGGCTTCTTCGTGTCCAACCGTGTCAGATACGCTAACATGTCCCGATCCCACTGTTGTCTATACGGTAAGCGTTTTAAGCCGTTCTGGGAATTCGGTACATAGGTATTGACCAGAAAATAGTCTTTGAACTCTGCCGTCAATACCCGTCCTTCTTGATCGTGTTCTGGTATCCCGATTCCTTTGCTTACGTTCAGCGGTTGCGTTTTCGAAAGAATCGCTGTCCCGGAATACCCTTTTTTGATGGCGGAGTTCGTATACATATGATAGCCGAAAATATCCTGTAAGGCTTCCAATACTTGCTCATCTTGGGCTTTGGTTTCTTGCAGACACAGCACATCAGGGTTCATGCTTCCAAGCGAGGCCGCAAATTCTTTTTTGATGGCCGCCCGAATGCCGTTCACGTTCCAGGATATGAGTTTCATCTGTCTTCTTATGCTTAATGAAAGGACGACGTACCGGTTAAGTCTGTTGTTGACTGATGACTGATCTCTTCACTTAGCGGAGAACAAGAAAGATTCATACATAGGTCTTCCCTTTGTGGAAATTTTCGATTTATTTTCTTTGCCTCTCTCAAGCAGTTGATTAGTATGGTTTGGTGTGAACCTGGTTCATCAACGAGACCTCGGCAATGCTACTTGTCTCATGAACGAAAGTACAGAATTATTGTTGCTGAAGGTTTGTCGCTGAGGAAGTGGAAGCCGGGGTTCGGCCCGGCAGCCGAGCCACTGTTGTTGCGGCAAACATGCCCAAAACCGTGTTGGCCGTGCCATGACCTTTCAGGTGTTCTGCACAGTTCCCCAACACCGGCGGTGAGCCAACTTGCTCCGCTCACACGTTGCTCGTCTGTTTTCCATTGCCGGTGGCACGTCTGGGCCATGTCAGACCGCCAGGGGAGGTTGAAGAGGGAACCAAGGGTTCTTGCTAGTGGTGAGTCGTGTGTCCGTTCGGTAGTATTATGTGAAGGCAGCGCGGCCACGCCTCTTTGATTTCAGGCCCACCGCCTCAACATTTTCCACAGATCCTTTTGCACTAGTCGTCATTGGCTTTTTAAAGAGACGGTTCACGGCTTGATTGTGCTAGGCTCGATGGGCTGGATGGGAAATCGCTTAATTTGGTGGTACGGGAGCGGCACACGGAACATGTATCTTCAACGAAGGTTGTATTGATGATAATGAAACGATTCCTGTTGATCGCGTTAGGCATCCTGCTGTGCGGGCACTCCGCCTATGGGGAAACACCAGGCTCCCAAACTCCTGCGGAATCGTCGGGAGTGTCACCCTTGGCAAAGCACCGGTCTCCCACGGGCCTGGAAATCCATAAAATGATGGGGCATATCAATCTCGCGTATTTAGCGCTGGATATCGATCTGCCGGATGATGCCCTCCACCATATCGAACAGGCCGAAGCGTTGGTTGGACAGCTCAAGCGAGATCTGCCTTCGATGACAATCGATTCGACACTCAAGTATGGAAAGGTGACCTTTGAATCACGGAATACGACCAAACATTACTATGTTCCGGTGTTGGATGATCTCTTTCTTCTCAGCGAGTATGACACCGTGTATCACCACCTGCAGTCCTTTGACATCAAACAGACCTATGCCGGCGTCGTGGGACTTGATTTTTTCGTTGACCTTCGAACGCTCGCGGCGGCACTCAATGATGGGAAGCAGCATCTCATCAAGGCACACTATGAGAAGGCTCAACAAGCTTTCGGAGAAATCTTTCGAGAGGCGATTGTGGAAGAGCTGGTCAACACGGACCCGCGCCTGGTCATCTATGACAACTTAGCCCTGGCCAAAAATTTTATTCAAAATGGACTCTATCCCAGCGCCAGCCTGACCGTCGTCAATATCAAAAATGGATTAGACCAATGGAAAAAAGATTCAAGCGCCGCACGCCACGCGACAGGGGTGGGCAGACTCCAAGGAGAAATTGCTCGCCTTGCTACGGCGCTAGAAAACAAGGACCCCACATTGATGCAGCGAGTGGGTCGCCAATTTCTGGGCTGGAGAAAAATCGTCGAGTCCTGGTATTAATTCTGACACGGTTGTCTTCCTTTTCCGGCAATCAAAGTGGGCGGGTTTGCCCGGGAACAGATCTTGCTTTTTTCCTGAGCCTGATTGCGTTATTGCCTCCAGTTGGTTCCCTTGATCACAGGCGTCTGTTCGGGACCATCCGTTACTACCACACCCAAACGATACACAGACCCTCCTTTTGATTCTTATTGACAAACTTTTTAACGACCACAGGAATGTGTGAAGGTGAGCGAATTTGCACGGCGGAATGGTGAAATTTCGCTCATCTTTTTTGTCGCGTCCAATGGTGAGGTTGTTTATAAGTCGATCAAGCTGTTGAAAGTTCATACGAAATTATTTTCTTCAAAAATGTATGAGATTGGCATCGGCGTTGCTCTTTTTACATTTCATAGAATCTTTTCATCGATAGCTGATGAGAGGGGCAGGAAGCCCGTGGCGCGTATCGTCTTTCCTGGCGTGGGCCATTGTTCTCAAGGCGATGGCTGTGCCTAAATTTTGACAATGGCTCGGGACCTTTGAGTCATTTCCTCTTTCGTGAAGAAACCAGATGGCTTGCATGAGTTTGTGGAGAATCCGACCAACAACCGTGGCTAGTCGACTGGGGAGGACAGCAAATGTTGCAACACGATGACATTGTTCCTCAACCATGTGATGAATCCACTGTCGCTGAAATTGATCCACCGTTCTTTGCATGCGGGAGTGGGGTTGATTTGAATGGCGTGAATCCTGATCGACTTCCATTGATGCATGGTGTGTCTGAAGGCATTGCCGAAGGTCTCGGACAGGAAGGTGATAAACGAATCGTCATACTCGGGATCAAGCTTTCCACCGAGGCATGGTTGGCCCATACGCTGAGTGATTTGGGATTTACGCTTCACAGTATCCCCGAAGCCGGCGGTGGAGTGAACCTGAGAGGGGGGCATACGATTCATGGCATTCTGTGGGATCTTGAAGCCAGTTCGTTGAGAGGATTTGCGATGGTGTCGCAATTGCGCCGAACCATCCCTGGCGTCCCTGTGATGGTCCTGGCGAATCCATCGAATAAAAAACGGATTATCGAATCCTTGGAGCAGGGCGCCATGGATTATCTCACCAAGCCCATTGACCTCACAGAGCTGAAAAATAAATGTGTTCGGTTGTTTGGGTAACAGCGAGATGCAGGGAAGTTCTCAGCCCATTCTTCTTATCGTCGATGACAACGCTGATTGTCGTCTCATCCTCACCACATTCTTGACACACCATGGCTACGAGTGTGTGGAGGCTGAGAATGGTGCTGCGGCATTAGCCCTTCTTCCGCTACATGCTATAGATCTCATTCTTCTCGATTATCAGATGCCCAACATGAATGGCTGTGAGTTTCTTGAGGAATTAACACGCACGGTCGACCAACCGCCTCCGACAGTCATGCTCACAGGAAATGTCCTGGCATACGTGTGGAAGAGGGCTCTGAACGCTGGTGCCAAAGCGGTGCTGTCAAAGCCTTATGAGAAGACCACCATTTTGACTGTTGTGAGGGATCAACTCTACCCGGGAATTGAAGGGCGGGAGAGGGTTTTCGATGGAGGAACCTCTTTGTTGTGCAGGGCCCCATGAATTCGATGGAACGCGATAATTTTCCATGGAGGGAATTATGCCGCAGCCAGGGAAGCGGTGGTCGATCATTGTAGCTGGAGGGGAAGAGCAACGAATGCAGCCCTTCATCCCAAAGTGGTTGGGCTATCCCAGGCCAAAGCTTCCTCAAGAAAGAACAGGGCACAATAACGGTCCATACTCTGCGAGACACAGCATGCACACCGGCCAAGTTTGGC
Organism: uncultured Nitrospirota bacterium; assembly: GCA_937139405.1. Taxonomy (GTDB): domain Bacteria; phylum Nitrospirota; class Nitrospiria; order Nitrospirales; family UBA8639; genus Nitrospira_E. The sequence continues at coordinate 12,294 of CAKZPV010000032.1, read as the reverse complement.
TCTATGACATGGGGTATAAGTTAAAAGGGGAGGCCGAAACCGGCTGAGAAATTGAAGCCATCTTCGGAGAAACCGAAATCGGCGCGAAAGATCGCTGCGCGCTCCATGGTGAAGCGACCGCTGAATCCGTAGCTGTGGCGCACGCGTTCCTGGAAGAGTTCGATGCCGTTCTCTGCGACACTCCCCACTTCGTAGAAGACCGCCACTCCCAGGCGCTCGATCCGAAGATACCGCCAAATTGTAAAGCCGCGTGGGAAGACCCAGACGCGATATTCCGTGGCTGCCTCCCAAGCGGCATCGTCTCGCCAACGACCGGCGATATACCCGCGCAGCGCACGGTTGCCTCCGAGCGTCGGCCGGGCGAAGAACGGTAAGTCGCCGGAGCTCAGTTGGCTCTCGACGTGGAGTGCGATGGTGTCGGTCGGCGGATGCTCTTCGTCCTGCCCGCCTCCGTTGTGAAAGAGCCCTGGGACGGGAATGAGCTGGTCGCCGAAGAGTCGGTAGATGACGCCCCGATTCCAATCCTTCTGGAGTAATGCGGCATCGACTCTCGCGCCCAGAACTGTCCCGTGGTAAGGATTGCGCTGACTGTCGCGCGTGTCCCAGCGCAGGCCGCCGCCCAACCAGCCGAGACCATAAGGGTCCGCTTCGGCGAAGAGTTGGGGAAACTCCTCCTTGGTTTGCCCTGCGTCTCCGACTTCGCCTTCGCTGAGCCAGTGGTGTTCCCCTCGTATATTGAGTTCGATGACGATATCTTCAAATAATCCCTCGAGCGACTGAGAGAGACCCAGGTCGAGAAAGGCGACTTGGTCGGTATAGCTCGTCTCCTGACGTTCCTTGGTCGACGGACCGATGCCAAAGAACCGGCGGGTGAGTGTTTTGCGATACCCTCCGCTCACGCCGACGAAGCTGCGTTCCTCCTGGAGCACGCCTCCAGTGGGGACTTCGAGATGCTTGAGCCAGCGTTGCCAACGGAACACATAATTCTGTTGGCCCTTGGTAGTGTATGAGAGGAACACGCCCATGAATTCGCGACGACGTTGGGCGCGAAAATCGATGTCGGTGAAGGCCACGCCTGCACCAGCGCCGACATCGGAGTTGGCGAAGAAGATGGGAAACAAAAAACTCGAGACCAGGAAGCGCTCGAAAAACCCGCCCGGCTTGAGTCGGCCTTCGGGAATATAGCGCCAGCGTTCGGGCTTGGCGACCAGCGCGGCCTTGTCGATTCTGGGAATCCGGCCATTCTCATCCACTCCGCGATAGGGGTCGTAGACCACTTCCTCCTCAACCACAGCCACGTCGGAGTCGCTGTTCTCGGCCATGACTGGAAGCGCGAACAGGACAAGCATCGGTATGAGCCAGAACATGCGGTAGGGAATGTTGCAAAAAGCCATGAGATGCGTTCTTACCATGTGGACGTGTTCATGGGCTGGGAGTACGCTCCGTGCGTCAACATGGCTGCGCTCTTCCTGCGATTGTTTTGATCATGCCTGTGGGCTCTCGACATAAAAATTTTTGAAAGCCTCTGTGGGCATTGCTGAAAACATATTCAATGGACCCCAGGACGAGAAGCAGCGAATTCGACGACCATTACTCATGCTCTTTGTGGAAACGTCCAACTGATATTTTTTTCTGTCCCATTCGCTTGAGTTGTCTTATGTCGTTGCGAATCTGGTTCATCAACCGTTCCGCGGTCATGCTACCCAACTGATTGAAAAAAAGTACAGAATCATGCTTGCTGAAGGTTTGACAGGAGGGTGACGTATGCTTGGGATGTGTTGAACGAATACATGGAATACTAGACGACCATGTTGGGCCTAATGGATCGTTGTGTGGTTCGACTTGCTGTTGATTACGGTGCCGACTCTCGATCTTTCGTCATCAGGGGGGGTGAATGCGCGATCAGCTCCGATGGCCAGAGAGCTAGAATAACGACATCTTGACCGGTGGTCCAGACGGATTCGTCATGCCAATGAAAGAAAACGCCGGCACTCAAGTTGTTTGAGGGGCATGTACGGCTTGGAATTTTTCTTCCGTCTCGAACGATTCGTCCTCTAGGTCTTTTTGTGCGACACCACTTGCCATGGCTGCTCTCGCGACGGCTTTGGCGACCGCATCATGCACGGCCGGATCCAAAGGACTCGGAACAATTTCGCCTCGAGGCGTCGTCGCGACGATGGCGTTGACGGCAGCCAGCAACATTGCGTCATTAATCTCCGTCGAGTACGTTTCTAAGGCCCCTTTGAATATCCCAGGATAGGCCAACAAGTTGTTGACGTATCGGCCATCAGCGTAAAAGGCTGCTCCAGCTTGTAGCGCTTGTTCTTCAGTAATTTCTGGAACAGGATTCGTCAATGCCAGGATGATCTGTTGTGGTTTCACCATCGACGGGTCAATTAACCCTTCTCTCCCTGTTGTTGAAATCACGAGGTCGCATTGTGCCATGACCTCTTCCAGGGTCACGCTGTTTTGGCGAAACACGTTGAGCCGATCGACGGCGGCTTGATTCTTATCACAACACCAAACCGGACGGTTCGTATAGGCCATGATCAGTTTGGCAATCGCGCTGCCTGCAGCTCCAAGACCAATTTGCCCGATCTGAATGTTCTCTAGGCTGATATTGATGACACGACAGGCATTGATCACGGCCGCCAGGCAGACGACGGCCGTTCCCTTTTGGTCATCATGCATGACCGGGATGTTCAGGTCTTCTATCAAGGCTGTTTCAATTTCGAAACATTCTGGCGCTGAAATGTCTTCCAGATGGATGGCTCCGAATCCCGGTGCAATCCGTCTGGCCGTTTCGATAAATTCCTGCGGGTCTGTGGTATCAATGGGGATTGGGATCATATTGTAGCCCGTGAATTTTTTAAAGAGCGCGGACTTTCCTTCCATGACGGGCATGGCGGCTACAGGTCCGATATTCCCTAACCCTAGGGTGCGACTTCCATTGGTCAGGAGGGCCACCGTGTTGTGAATCCATGTATAATTGTTAGCCTCACTTGGATCCTTCTCGATGAGCCGGCAGACCTCCGCGACGCCCGGCGTGTACACCGCCTGCATGTCACTGATTGTGTCAATTTTCGTATTGACCTCCATCTTGATTTTTCCACCTTGATGGCGTTCCAACACTTCATCGATAATTTGCCGCACTTTGGTCTGCTTTAAGGTTCGAATCGCTTTGAGAATTCGCGCAAAGTGTTCGCGATCTTGAGCGATGACGGTCACATCTCGCCAGATGTAAAATTTCCCGAGCTTCTGTGTTTTGACATCACCAATGCTTCCGCCTTCGTTTGCGATGGTGGTCAAAAATTCTGCTAAGACTCCCACTTGGTTTTCACTTTTGTAGCGGATCATTCGAATAAAATCATTTTTTACCATTCTGGATTCCATGACCGCTTGATCTGGCATTTTTTCTTGTTCCTCTCTCTATAATATGTGCATCATCTTCTTCCTACAGTATCTCCCCTAGATAGAATAAGGTCAAACAAGCAGATATTTCTGTCTTGTCAAGACAGTTGATGCCGGTAAATCGTTCACGTGGTCGGGCGAATGTTGTCGGTCGTGAGAGGCTAGCTGAAATTTGGTTTTGCCTTTAGATCTGTTTCTCACAATCAGATGTGTGGTGAGCAGTTCGTTGACCGTTGGTGAATTCGCGATGTGATTGAATCGTTTGATACTATGAACTACCAACCCTCGAGTGGGAACCAGACGTTTCTCTATGCTGAAGATTAATATGATAAGAAACCTTGTCATCAGTGGCTTCCTGTTGCTATCGGGGTGTAGTACCTATCAGCCTCCTCATCTCAATAATATCTGCAGTATTTTTTTTGGTGAAACAGATTGGTATGAAGCCGCTCGTGACGCACAGGCGCAATGGGGGACGCCAATTTTCGTCATGATGGCCATCATGCACCAGGAGTCTCGGTTTGTTGATGATGCGCAACCAGCGCGTCCCTGGTTGTTAGGGATTATTCCCTTGCCGCGTCGTTCTTCCGCATATGGATATGCACAGGCTCAGGATCCAGTATGGGAAGAATATATAGACGCACGTGATAATTCTGGTGCTGATCGTGATGATTTTGAAGACTCGATTGATTTTATTGGATGGTATACCCATGGCAGTCAGAAAAGACTCAAGGTTTCCAAGTGGGATGCCTATGGGCAATATTTAGCCTATCATGAAGGTCGTGGTGGCTATGAGAGAAAAACCTATGAAGCCAAACCTTGGCTCAAACGGGTCGCCAAAAAAGTGAAACGACGTGCGACGTGGTATAACCGACAATTAAAAACGTGCAAGGCCGAGTTGGACGATGAGGTTGATGGTTGGTTCTGACTCGTATCTTCGGTTGAACGGCTCGAGGGACGAACAAGGAGTCGAATCTCTTTGTCTTGTCCAGCCTTTTTCCCTACCGTTTAACATGTGCTGATGTTTGACCTCAGTTTTTCCTAGAAACTCGATCATACGTGTGCCGTGGTGAGCTCTTTGCCTGAGGATTGATTGACCCTTCTGCGATCCTTTGGTACTTTTCTGCCCACTTACAAAGGCTTTTATCTATTTCTCATCTCTACATTCATAGGAGACACGAAATGAGCGACGATACACCCCACGGTCTTGGCACGATGGCTGTTCATGCGGGTCAAATCCCTGATCCCACGACGAATGCGCGTGCGGTTCCAATCTATGCGACCACGTCCTACGTCTTCAATGACACCGATCATGCCGCAAACCTGTTTGCCTTATCCGAGTTTGGGAATGTCTACAGTCGGATCATGAATCCGACGAACGATGTGCTTGAGAAGCGTCTTGCGGCGATGGATGGCGGAGCGGCCGCTCTGAGTTTTGCATCCGGCCAGGCCGCAACCATGGCCGCCTTGCTCACCATTTGCCACTCGGGCCAGAACTTTCTTTCATCCACGAGTCTCTACGGTGGGACATGGACCCTCTTCACGACGACCCTTAAAAACCTTGGAATCGAGGTCCGATTCTTTGATTCGGCCAAGCCGGAGAAGATTGCTGAACTGGCTGATGAGAAGACTCGCTGCGTGTTTTTCGAGAGTATCGGCAATCCGAAAAACGATGTTCCCGACTACAAAAAAATTACGGACGCAGCGCATGCGCTCCATCTTCCTACGATTTGCGATAACACGGTGATGACCCCGGTCCTCCTGCGACCGATTGAGCATGGTGCTGATATTGTGATCTATTCCACGACAAAGTTCATTGGTGGCCATGGGGTGCATGTCGGCGGCGCGGTGATCGACAGCGCAACGTTTCCGTGGGCCGATAATCCCACGCGTTGGCCGGAATTTTGTACGCCTTCCCCCTCCTATCACGGTATTGTTTTCGAAGAGGCGCTGCGCCCGATGGGCAATATTGCCTACATCTTACATATGCGGACGCATTGGCTTCGTGATACTGGTGCAGCCATGAGCCCGTTTGCTTCCTTCCTCACGTTGCAAGGGCTCGAGACGTTGCACTTACGCATGCCTAGACATTGTGAAAATACCTTAGCCGTCGCAAAATTTCTTGAAGCCCATCCCCTCGTGGAGTGGGTCAATTATCCAGGTCTTCAAAGTCATGCGCATCATAATCTGGCGAAGAAGTATCTGGGTGCGGGTGCCGGTGCTGTTTTGGGCTTTGGCATCAAGGGTGGAGAAGCTTCCGGCAAGAAGTTTATCAATTCCGTCAAACTGGCCAGTCATCTCGCCAATATCGGTGACGCGAAGACGCTTGTGATTCACCCGGCTTCAACGACTCATCAACAACTCTCTGCCGAAGAGCAAGCGAAGGCAGGTGTCACCCCGGAATATATTCGGGTCTCGGTTGGGATTGAAGATGCGACCGACATCATTGCCGATCTGGAACAGGCGCTGCAGGCAAGCCGCTAGGCGACGGCAGGCCTTTGAGTCGATGTTGTGAGCCTGACCTCAAGCTCGGATTCTCAGCGATACGGTGCACCATTGCGCCATGCCAAGCTATGGACTTCGAATGACTCCCTCGCTCTGGAGAACGGTGGCGGTCTCGAACACGTCACGATCTGCTATGAGACATGGGGCAAACTGAACGAGGACGGCAACAATGCCGTGCTTATTTGCCATGCCTTGAGTGGGGATTCACACGTCGTTCGACATGATGAAGATGATACTCCTGGCTGGTGGGAAGTCTTAGTCGGGCCGGGTAAGCCGATCAATACCGATCAGTATTTTGTCATCTGCTCCAATGTGCTCGGTGGGTGTCGGGGGACGACTGGGCCTAATTTTCTGAATCCGGAAACCCGTCAGCCCTACGGGGCGGATTTTCCTGTTATCACCGTGCGAGACATGGTGGAAGTGCAGCGATGTCTTGTCGCACAGCTTGGGATTTCTCGATTGCGTGCAGTGGTTGGAGGATCGCTGGGTGGATTACAGGTGCTGACCTGGGCGATTGACCATCCTCAAATGGTGACGTCGAGTATTGTCATTGCGGCTTCAGCCAGGTTGAGTTCTCAGGGAATAGCCTTTGATGTGGTCGGTCGCAACGCGATCAGAAATGATCCGAACTTCGCGGGAGGCCAGTACTACGATGGGCCAGCGCCTGAGGGAGGGCTGGCGCTGGCCCGCATGCTGGCGCACATTACCTACCTTTCTGATGATTCAATGCGAGCCAAGTTCGACCCCACACGGTTGCAACCGCGAACAGTTGATTCTGCTTTCGAGAGCACGTTCTCTGTTGGGTCTTACTTGGCTCATCAAGGGGACCGTTTCGTCGAGCGTTTCGATGCGAATAGCTATGTCACGCTCTCGACCGCAATGGATCTTTTTGATCTTGGTGACAATGCGGAGAAATTGGCGGCGTCACTGGCACCCTCGACATGTCGCTGGCTCTTTATCAGTTTTTCGAGCGATTGGTTGTATCCCGCCTCGGCATCACGACAACTTGTCGATACGTTAGTCGCGCAATCTAAATCCGTCAGTAGTTGCGAGATTGAAAGCCTGGCCGGTCACGATTCTTTTCTGCTCGAAGAGACGATGGAAGGCAGTGGCCGAATGATTCATGCGTTCTTGGCAAACGATGATTCTCCGGGCACATCAAATCATTTTGGCAATGAATCTCGCATTGCTGAACCCACCAGCATCTTCTATGCGCAGCGCCTCGACTATAAAATGATTCTCCGTCTCATGCCGCGGGATGCGAGTGTCGTGGATCTTGGTTCTGGGAATGGAGAACTCCTCTCCATCCTCCGTGATCAGGGATATGCACCACTTCTGGGTGTGGAGCGAGACCAGAGTCAGGTGGTGTGTTGTGTCGAACGCGGGCTCTCGGTCCTTCACGCGGATCTCGACCAGGGGCTTTCCGCAATCCCTGATCATAGCTTTGAGGTCGCACTTCTTTCTCAGACCCTGCAATCGATTGTCGATGTGGCCGGTGTACTGGATGAAGTTGTCCGTATCGGGAGACGCGGGATTGTGAGCTTTCCGAATTTTGCTCATGCGCCCATGCGTGAGACGTTTCAACGAGAGGGACGACTTCCAAAGGAGGAGGGGCTCTACGCCTACGAGTGGCACGACACACCGAATCGCCGGTTCCCTTCGATTCTTGATTTTCAGGAGCTGTGTGCCAATCGTGGAATCCGCATCCTGGAGGCAATCTATTTTGACTCCACCACCGGAGCAGAGATCCTTGAGGACCCCAACCTGAACGCCGACGTCGCCGTTGTTGCGCTCACACGTATCGTGTCTTGAGCTTTGCGACGTCATCGTTGCTATCGATCAGGTGACATTCAACAGGTATGCAGCTTTACAAATATTTTATCCAAATTGGATAAGGAAAGGTTCTGGATGGATGCGGATTTTTGGCTTGCACGTTGGAAAAAACGGGAAATCGGATTTCATCAAGTAGAAATTAATCGGTTCCTTAAGCAGTATTGGTCAACCTTGGAATTGACCCGAGATCGCACTGTCTTCGTACCGCTCTGTGGTAAATCCAAAGATATTTTGTGGTTGTCAGAGCAAGGCCATCATGTATTGGGCGTCGAATTAAGCGAAGCAGCTGTGCAGGAATTTTTTGAAGAATGGGAGGTGCCGCCTAAGGTTGATCAAAAAGGTTCTTTTACATGCTACTCAGGCAAAAATGTTGAACTTCTGGTGGGAGATTGTTTTGCTCTCACTGCTGAAGATTTGCGAGAGGTGGCAGGTGTGTATGATCGAGCGGCTTTGGTCGCGTTGCCACCGGATATGCGCCGTCATTATGTGGATTTGTTGGCCGAGCTCTTACCTGTTAAAGCGCAAACGCTATTGATTACCTTCGAATACCGCCCAGGTGCTTTGAAGGGGCCACCGTTTTCCATTGATATCGAGGCTGTCAAGAAACTGTTTGAGGGTCAATGTGTTATGACTATGCTTGATAGTCAGCCGTTCGATTTTCGTGGCGTCGATGCCATCGAACATACTTTTCGCCTCAGTTATCTGTAAGGATCTATTCGTTCTGCTTTCCTAGGGACGAGATTGCAGGGATTCTTCTTGCTGTATTCCGGTCATTTAGAAAATTGCTTTATCAGGCGTAGGCTTCGGGGGCTTGGCCACCGGGGCCAGGGAAGATGTTATCTAGGCGTGTTAAGAGATCTTTGGCAAGGGTGAGTTCGGGCGCGTGCGTTGTATGCCATTCAATTAGATTCATGCTTCTCGTTGTTGATGTTGACCTACATCAGGATAGTTTGGTTTTCATCACCCAACTGGCCAATTAATTTTTGAGCGAGCCCAATATGGGCATCCAGGTGAATCAACAAGTCAACGTGATGCTATTGGAGATCGACATTTCCCGCAAACGTATCTCCCTCTCCATGAAAGCGGCCTTACCCGAGACCGTCTAATCATTTTTTCCACCTGCGTCTATTTATCCAAAGTTGTATTGCCGTCGTTGTTTTGAATTTCTTTTTTCCTTGCACCCAGGTGTCAATCGACTTTCATATCTCCAAATATGGGTCTTTCGAGCCGTTCCTTTCTCATTTCCTACCGCCCAGCTTGCGTGGATAAACACTCTGTGATACTTTGAAGTGTATCGTGTAAGACCTCTTTTTTTCTGGGGCGACAAACCCCGAAAGTACGAAGAAGGGCCTTACACGTTTTTTTTGTTCAAGCCCTCCTTGATCTCCTGTTAGTAGGAACAACCCAACAAGCATCCGGGAGTTGTGTGAAGGAACAGAAAGGGTCGTCGGCTGGAGCTGACACCCCTAGGGGTCTCATAGCGTGCATTTTTTTGTAAAGAAGAGCTGTCAAAATCAAAAGAAGGGTTGTAAATGATTGAAGAGATGGTAGCCAAAATTCGTGAAGGAATGAATATTCGAAATGATTTGCTGGCAGGCCTCGTGGTGGCACTGGCATTGATTCCTGAAGCCATAGCGTTTTCCCTGATCGCAGGACTCGACCCCAAGGTGGGATTGTACGCCTCGTTCTGTCTCGCCACGGTTGTGGCCTTTTCCGGCGGTCGCCCTGGGATGATTTCGGCGGCCACGGGTGCGATGGCACTTCTGATGGTCACGCTGGTGAAAGATCACGGGCTACAATATCTGTTGGCTGCCACGGTGCTGACGGGCGTTCTGCAAATCCTTGCAGGCTGGCTAAGACTGGGATCCCTCATGCGCTTTGTGGCACGTTCTGTGATCACCGGTTTTGTGAATGCCCTGGCTATCTTGATTTTTGTGACCCAGCTGCCAGAGCTGATTGGTGCGACCTGGGAGGTCTATGCGATGGTGGCGGCGGGCTTAGCCATCATTTATCTCTTTCCGTATCTCACGAAGGCCGTTCCTTCTCCTCTGGTGGCTATCGTGGTTCTGACAGGTGTGTCCATTGGTCTAAGCTTGGACATTCGTACGGTCGGCGACATGGGCCAACTTCCTGACAGTCTGCCGATTTTCCTGCTGCCGGATGTGCCGTTGTCCTGGGAGACGTTGATGATCATATTGCCGGTTTCGGCTACTTTGGCCGTGGTGGGACTGTTGGAATCCATGATGACCGCATCCATTGTTGATGATTTAACGGATTCCTCGAGTAATAAAAATCGTGAATGTGTCGGACAGGGTATTGCCAATATTGCGTCAGGCTTCATCGGTGGCATGGCCGGATGTGCCATGATTGGACAGTCGGTCATCAACGTGAAATCAGGTGGGCGAGGGCGGCTCTCAACTCTTGCGGCCGGTGTATTTTTGCTATTGATGGTGGTCTACATTGGTGACTGGGTAGGTCGTATTCCAATGGCCGCATTGGTGGCCGTCATGATCATGGTGTCTATCGGCACGTTCAACTGGGCCTCGATTCGCAACCTACGAGAACATCCAAAAAGTTCAAGTGTCGAGATGATCGCGACCGTGGTGGTGGTGGTCGCCACGCATGATTTGGCGAAGGGTGTGCTAGTTGGTGTGCTCTTGTCTGGTTTCTTTTTTGCCCACAAGGTCGGAAAAATTTTGCATGTTGCTGGAAAGTCAGAAGACAGTGGTCGTATGCGAGCGTATACGGTCACTGGACAGGTCTTTTTTGCCTCAGCTGAGCGTTTCGTCCATTCATTCGATTTCAAGGAAGTCATCGAACGAGTTTGTATCGATGTCAGTCGTGCGCATTTCTGGGACATTACGGCAGTCAACGCATTGGATAAAGTTGTCATCAAGTTTCGCCGCGAAGGAACGGAGGTCGACGTGATTGGCCTGAATGAAGCCAGTGCCACGATGGTTGATCGCTTTGCCGTTCATGATAAGCCCGATGCAGTAGAAGCACTAATGGGACACTAAGAGAGGCTTACCTCATGAAAAACGAAAACACCGTACTGGCATGTGTAGATCAATCGCATTTTGCTGATTATGTGGCTGATTATGCCGCTTGGGCGGCATGCCGAATGGCGGCACCATTAGAATTCCTGCATGTCATTGACCGGCACCCGGAGATTGCCACTGGGGATGATCATAGTGGGGCCATCGGTTTCGACGCGCAAGAAATCCTGTTACATCAACTCTCTAATGAAGATGAGTCTCGCAGCAAGGCGGCCCGTGAACGTGGCAGAATCTTCCTGAACGACTTGCGGGAGCGTGCCATTGTGGCCGGGGTTAAAGCCCCTGATGTTCGCCAACGCTATGGTGTGCTGGAAGAGACTTTGGTCGAGCAGGAAGACGGCGTACGGTTGTTTGTGTTTGGCCGTCGGGGTGAATCGGCTGAGGCGACTCAGCGTGATTTAGGGCGTAATGTCGAGCGGGTGGTGCGCGCTCTGCACAGACCGATTCTTGCGGTCACGGATAGATTTATTGAGCCGCGTCGGGTCATGATCGCATTCGATGGGGGGATCGTTACTCGCCGAGGTGTGGAAATGGTGGCGGCGAGCCCTCTCTTTCGTGGGTTGCCGGTGCACCTCCTGATGTCGGGGAAAGAAAGTCAGAATGCATCAAAGCAACTAGAATGGGCGAAGTCCACGTTGGAGGCTGCAAACTTTGCCATCTTCCCTTCACTCATTCCTGGTGACGCGGAGAGCGTCATTGCGAAAGCTATCCGTGAACAAGACATCGATATGCTGATCATGGGTGCGTATAGCCATTCTCCATGGCGAAGCCTTTTGTTCGGTAGTAAAACCTCTGATCTGTTGCGTTCAGCTAAAGTCCCGACGCTGTTGCTCCGATAGATCAATCGGCTGACTTGTTTGAGTGAAAACTCTGTGATACCGTCAAGAGTATCGTGTAAGACCTCTTCTGCTTGGGGCGACAGATCCCTCGAGATTGAAGCTAGGCCTTGCACGATTTTTTTGTTCAAACCCTCCGTGGTCTCCTGAAAGCAGGAACAATCCCAACAAGGATCCAGGAGTTGTGTGAAGGAACAGAAAGGGTCGTCGGATTGGTCCGACACCTGAATGTGTTGTATTTGTCTAACATGTGTGAATGATTGAGTGGTTCTCTAGGGAACCGAAAGAAGGGTAAGTGAAGTAATGGTGAAAAAGATTGTGACCAAGATCCGTGAGGGTATCAAGAACGCCTCGGAGATTGGCTATCATATTATAGTGTTGTGTTTGAGTGCGGGGATTGCGATGTCGCTTCCTATTGTCGCCACAAGTTTTCTAGATTACTGGACCAAGGTGGAAAAAGAAAAAGTGTCGCTCGTCACTTTGGAAATAGGCGTCGCGGTGTTACTGATTATCGTGATGACCTATATCCGGAGAAGTTGGAAGGATAGAAAGTTGGCCAAAATGGCGATCGATGCGGGATTCGTGTCATTTTTCCCCCATCGGGCACGACGGGCTGAGGATGGAATACGCAAGCTTCGGGAGACCCAAGGGCGTGG
>CAKZPV010000031.1:0-307500 GCA_937139405.1 uncultured Nitrospirota bacterium | reverse complement strand
ACCCGTTTGCCACTTTACTACTCCGAAGAGCCTCTCGTTCGACTTGCATGTGTTAGGCGCGCCGCCAGCGTTCGTTCTGAGCCAGGATCAAACTCTCAAAAGTTAAATTTATTTACAAGGGCCGCCATTTCAAAACACTTTTAGTTACTGTTTTTGTTTCACAGTTATTCAGTTTTCAAAGATCATCCCCGAAGGGCGAACTGTGAATATATCCAAAGATATTGATTGTGTCAACTTATTTGTGAAGAAAGAATGAAGATTGCTTCTATTTAGAATTACCACCGATCTGGTCGACGTGAAGATGCGTGGGGGGCATTAAAAAACGGAACATGCGGATGCTTGAATAATCCAATGAGCACCATGCCAGCGATGAAGCCTCCTATGTGCGCAAAGAATGCGACACCCCCGCCTTCGTGCCCAACACTCATTCCCCCACTGATCAATTGCATCAGGAACCACAAGCCTAGAACAACAACGGCGGGGACATGAATCATCTGACTAAAAAACCCAATAGGGATAAAGACCAGAACCCTTGCACGAGGATAGAGTAATAGATAGGCACCCAATACGCCTGAAATCGCGCCACTTGCACCAACCATCGGGATAGTGGATTCCGGATCAATGGCTGCATGACTAAGAGCCGCGATTACACCACAGGTTAAATAAAACACAATGAATTTGGCATGGCCCATCACATCCTCAATATTATTTCCAAAGATCCACAAATACAGCATGTTCCCAATGAGATGCATCCAGCCTCCATGCAAAAACATGCTGGAGAACAACGTCCCATACGCGGGTAAACTCATAAGCTCCGGGGGCAACTGCACATGCCCAAACACGACAGCCGGAATCGCACCATACATATACACAAAGGCTTGATTTGTTTGCGAGGGCAAAGACACCTCATAGAGAAAGACGAGGACACACATCACAATGGTGATTACTGTCACAACTGGGGTGATCTCTGTTGGATTATCATCCCGCAATGGAATCATCAATACACCAACGGTGGGTACAAAAATCTAAGAAAGATGAACTGGAGAAGGAGAAACCGGAATATCTAAAACAGGATTCAGGAGAGGAGAAGAGTCATTGGTCAGAGCAACGGAAAATCCCGCAGCATGCGTATGGCCACCGCCGCCATATTGTGCGGCAATCTCGGAAACGGAAATCCCGCCAGCCTTAGAACGCAACGAAAAATATCTGCGCCCTTCTTTTTGATGCCAGATCACGCCAAAAGCATGGTGAGCGGCCAGTCGTTCGCCAATTTGACTGGCCAAAACTGGTGAATGAACTGCAGGAACCATATGTCCGGCAATAGAAACCAAAACCGCATCCTGGACCAACTTATCAACTAAGTTATTTTCGGATCGTAAAATTCCGGTGCCTTCAATTTTTAAAGTATCAAACTGGAATTGTTCCCACGTTGAAAAATCGAATGGGTATGATGCCAACGCGGCACTGATTTCCCGACTATGCGGAAGCTGCCAATGCCATAAATCTTTGTCTTGTACATATTGCAACAGCCATGGGACAGGTTGCGGATGTGCCCATTCCCAAGCAAGGACAGCCCCGCTGCGCTCCATATCGAAGTAAGCATAAGGTAAGTCGGCCAAGGCCGATTCCGCCGTAATATGATGATCCAAAATTTGCAGACTGGCCGCACGATCCGCTAAAGCCAAGATGGCATCACGATGATAACTGAAATCAACCATTACTACATGCTGGTTATCAAGACCTTCCGGTTGCGGAAAACCGTGCTTGACCGGAACAAACCTCGACTGAGGAAATCGTTTCCACAAAGCCCAAGCCGCACCAAAACCATCCATGCATTCGGCATGATATAAGACCACATCAGGCGCATGTGGCTGCACTAATTCGTCAAATTTCATCATAAATTATCCACCTACTAAGCCGAGCTTACCACGTTGGAATAAGAAGTGAAATATTGGCGAATGAACATAGCACTCAAATAAAATCTAGCTTAGAAAAGGAACAGATATTCAACCAACGTAAGACATTGTCGAAGGTATAATGAGTTTTTATCATTTCAATAAGATACAAACCATCCTTGGTATATTCTTTGAAATTTCTGGCTAAAAACCAAGAATTGTCCGCGCTACCCCATCTGATATCATGCCCGGATATTCTCTGCCATGGTAGACTTCACATTTTGAAGGCCTGCTGGTGATTAAACTGGCCACTTTGCTCTAAGAGCATCATTCTCCATCAGCATAATTTTATGGGGGAAACAAGTGAAAAACCGTAGGAGTGTTGTCCTTTTCGGCATCTCATACGCTAAACTTAAGGTAAAATTTATAAGGCGAGAACGATGACCGCTTCATTCTGGAAAACCCTACCACAACCGATCATCGGACTTGCGCCCATGGACGGCGTCACTGATTCAGCCTTCCGGTATATCGTCGCCACCTACGGCAAGCCCGATATTGTTTTTACTGAATTTACCAACGTTCATGATATTTGCTCAGGGCGACTGAAAGTCCTCGACAGTCTTCGCTATTCCGAAGTTGAACGTCCGGTTATTGCGCAAATCTATGGGAAAGATCCTGCCTTATTTTACCAGGCCGCGCATGTTGTCTGTGAGCTGGGCTTTGATGGACTCGATATCAACATGGGTTGCCCCTCCAAAAACGTGGCCTCGTCTGGAAGCGGAGCGGGCCTTATTCGCACACCAAACCTTGCCCTGGAATTGATGGACCATGCGAGAAAAGGCATTCAGGATTGGGCCGCCGGGCAATCTCTGGCAGAAATTGGACTCAAACCCAGTGCCCTCCAAGCTATCGCACAACTTAAAGCCGAGCATCCAGACCTCACCGAATACCAAGAACGAGCATCCATTCCACTGTCAGTCAAAACGCGTTTGGGTTTCGACTGCAATATTATTGATGAATGGAGCGACTGTCTCATCCAAGGGCACCCTGAAGTCATCTCCATGCATGGCCGAACCCTCTCGCAAATGTACCGTGGGCAATCAGACTGGAAGGCCATAGCACAAGCCGCAACACGCATCAGGCAGCACGGAATTTTGGCCATTGGAAATGGAGACATCAAAAGTCTGACCGAAGCGCATCAACGTATCGAAACTTCTGGCGTCCATGGCGTGTTAATCGGACGAGGGGCACTAGGAAACCCGTGGATCTTTCAAGAAATCGAGCAAGTTCGTCAGGCCATCACAACTGGATCGCAACTTGAATGGAAGACCTCGGAACCAAGTCTGGATGAAAAATTTCAGGCCATGATTAACCATGCCGAATGCTTCGAAACCATTCATGGAACGGAACGCTTCGTACGCATGCGCAAACACTTAGGCTGGTATTGCTCAAGTTTTCCGCATGCCGCCGCTATGCGTGCCAAAATGGTCCGAACCAATAGCACCCAGGATGTAACAAATCTTCTTCAAGCATATTTGAAAGAGCAAGCCGTAACCGAACCTCCTGCCTTTGCGTCTACATCCGCATAAAACCAGCACTCGTTCGTCATGCAGATACTATTAGCGTCAACCTCGCCACGACGACGAGAGTTACTCAACTTATTGGGAGTGCCGTTTCACATCATTCCCCCAACCTGCAAAGAAACTCTCTCACCGCATCTCTCGCCAAGCGAGCAAACACGAAAACTCGCGGGCGATAAGGCCCAAACCGTAGCCAACCAATACCCAGAAGATCTCGTAATAGGCAGCGATACTGTCATTGAAATTGAAGGGAAGCTGTTAGGCAAACCAGAGAATATGGAAGAAGCCGAAACAATGCTTCGAGAGCTTCGTGGAAGGTTTCATCAAGTCCACACAGGTGTGGCCGTCATTCAAAAGTCTTTGAATGTCTCCATCGATTTCGTAGAAACCGCCCTAGTCTGGATCAAACCTTTTGACGAAACAACACTCAAAACTTATTTGGACGACAAGGAAAGTCTAGGGAAAGCCGGAGCCTATTCCATTCAAGGGGAGGGGGCACAGCTCATAGAAAAAATAGAAGGGGATTACCCCACTATCGTCGGCCTACCTCTCTGGAGAACAGCGAAAGTGCTAGAGCAGCAGGGAGTTGTCCTGACCCATTCGGTAGAAGACATTTACCGATTGAAGCCCTATGAGAATTGGAAGGATTTTGGTTGAACCATTAGCAGGGTTTCGCCCCTGCAGACGAGGTCCTTTTGTTTCGGCAAAAGGACCCAAAACCATTCTCGCCCGGTCGCGGCCTTTTCGAGGTACCTTCGTTCCGACACCAAATTAAATGGCTGCGAAACTCGCTCCGCTCAAACAGTCGCCGCCAAAGAAGTTGAATTTGGTTCCGCAACAAAGCCACACCCAAGGCGAGAGCAGATGAGCGCTTGATATTCTTAACCCTACAAAACTCTCAACAAAAGAACTGATTTTAATTTTTCCCTTATTGAAACCCGCGCTTTTTAAAAGCTCTGATGTCTTCTTGGGAAAGAGCAAACCATTCCCCTCCCTCCCGTTTCTCTTTAAAACGAAGGTGCCAATATTGTTCAATTCCTTCAGGGTCATCAGTTTCAATAACATGTATGCAATTAGGTTTCTGAGGAAGTTGTATTGAAAGCTCACGGAGACGCCTGCCAACAGCATTAGATCGACCAATTTTATATTTTTTCCCAGATCGAAGAAGATATACGAAACCCTTAACACCCAAAGATTCGATTTTATGCTTTAGGCTTTCAGAAATACCATCTTGAAGAAAATTGAGAACAGGTGCATATTTGTCTTTTCCCTTACAGTATTCTGCAACCTTTTCCAGCAATTGATCACGACCACCCAACCGACGAAATGCAAGCTTATTTGGGAAAGACGGATCATCCTTTTTCCGAAGCATTAGATCAGGTTCGGTCGGAATAACACCATTTTCTAAAGCCAATTCGGCAAAACTATTCAGAAGGATTTCGTCCGGAATTTTAGAAGTTTTGATATTTGGTACATACCCAGCATCCTTTTGGAAAGCAGACCAAGAACGCCAATACCCCCCTTTCCAATAATGTTGGCTTAGACCTGTTTCTCGCTTAAAAATCCCTTCACCAATAGGTTTCCCCTTATGTTGTCTTACCAGTTCCTCGTATAACCTAGTTACCTTTTCTTTTGAAATTCTTGGCATGTTTTATGAGAAATTTTGATTGGTCTAAATAAATGCCTGCTTGCATTAGCAGTATAAGACTCTTGTCTTTTCATAACAATTATCTTCTAGGTTTCAGAATTTCATTTCCTCTTAAGAATTCTCGCCTTTGGCGTGGCTGAGAAGCGGAGCGGACTCCGGAGATTCGGCGAGCACTGTTTGAGCGCAGCGAGTTGCGCAGCCGCCGGAGTCCGTGAGCATCGCAGGGGACCCGAAGAGCCACGCCAGGGCGAAAATGGTTTTAGGGCCTTTTGCCGAAACAAAAGGGCCTCGGCTGCCGGGCCGAAACCCGGCATCTCTCATACATTCAAATAATTCCCAGTTAGTGAAAACGTGGTCGAAATCATGTAGTTATCCCTCCGAATAAAGCCGATGTTTATTGAAATACCTATTAATGGAAAGACTGGATTCTTACTTTCGCGGAATGACGATAAAGACTAACGATCATGGCACAAAAAAGGCGGCTCTCTTGTAAGAGCCGCCTTAGGAAGATCTAAAATATCTACGGAGACTTACATAAATTTTTCTTTGGCCTTTTCCATCATATCTTCACTTCATTGGGCCCAATTAGTGATGTTATTGCACTGCGCGCTGTTAATCCTCTTCCCTATGATGGTTAGTTCATAGTTACTCCCTGCACATTCTCCGACTACCCGTCCCCAGTGGGTTGAATCTTTTGTAGAATTTATGGAAACGGGCATTTGGCCAGCCTTATCCTTCAAACAAATACGAGTCGCCGAAAGCGCGACTTCCTCGCACTGTTCTTGAGAAACCCTAAAACACTCCCTGAAGTACTGCCCAGACTGGCAAAATATAGTAGGCAACGCCGTCGACATACGATCTACCCATTGCTTCCTTGTGATCTCCTGAGAAACAGCTAAGCTTGAACACATTAAGACAAAAATTGTGGCCAAAGTTAATTTGAACATAGTCATCTCCCAAAAAATTTCATCTGATTGGCTCTACGGTCATATTTTCAACAGTGAGGTACTAGCAACTAATCCCCTTGGACTTCTCTGATCTCCGTTTATATCGCAACAGGCTTAAACGCTATTTTCAAATTACTTATCGGCATTCTTTCAAATATTCTAAATTTAATGGCTACTAAGCATTAGTCCTACCATCCAATATAAAAAAAGGCGGCTCCTTTTCGGGAGCCGCCTTTTACAAGACCTGAAATATCTATCGAGGCTTACATAAACTTCATAAACTTTTCTTTGGCCTCTTCCATGATCTCTGCCGTAATTTCCGATCCACCGCGTTCTTTGACCAATCGTTCAATCTCCCGACGTGCCATGGGCTGGATAAAATCAGGGATATTGTCCAACCGTTGTTGAGCCTCGGGCGTCCAGTGAATGCCTTCGGTTGTGGAATTTTTTGAATCATCCATGATTTGTAACGTGACCGAGGTAAAGCCATTTTTTCGAGCATAGGTTTCCACGCTACTTTTCACCATGGGCTGCACAAACGATGGTAATTTGGCTAATTTTTCTTGGGCATCTGGCGTCCACAGTAACTGCTCGGCAGCCTGAGCTGCTGTCCCAGTTGCTCCTGATGAACCCAGGCCCATTTGGGCAACCATGGCCGAGAATGGACAACCGCCGCTCTCAGCCGACTCTCCTGCTCCAGGTGCCGCACTCGCGGAAGCAACTGGCGCTGAAGCCTCAGTTGGCTGTCCTGCTTGAATTTTGTCATTTAAATAGGCCGCCATCTGCCCCATACCTGCCGAAACATTGTCCTCTAATCCCCCTCGAGTCATTTCCAAGGGCTTTTGTACTTCAGTTCGGCCACCCAATTGGACTCCCAATGAGGAGACCATTTGAGTCTCGCCAGGATTCGTGACCATCGAGAACCGAGATGTGCACGACGGACATTCAAAGAATACTCCCAGTGAGCCTTCTGCTGGCTTTTCAACTTTTTCAAAGGTCATATAGGTTTCGCATTTGAGACAGACAAATTTCATATCGTTTCCCTTCCGAATGTCAGCACAGGCCAACAGTTGCGTTGAGCGATTACAATTTCCCCGCGACTACCTGTTGATAATCCAACAGAGTATGAATTTTTTTTGCAATGTCTTGAAATTTCATCACGGTTGGGTTCGATCCATCCAAGATGGGCTCCCCTTTATCAAAGGTGCGGGCAAAGTTTCGATCAAAGGGAATACGTCCTAAGAGCGGTAACCCTAAGACCTCACACATGGAGTCCGTATTGCCTTCAAATAGCGGGTTTTCTTCTCCGCAGGACGGACAGCGGTACTGACTCATATTTTCTACGACCCCTAATATCTCAATCCCAAGTTCTTGGGCGTAGGCGATGGATTTTTGTACGACATTCGAAGCCACTTCGGAAGGCGTCGTCACCACAACTGCCCCTGCCAAATCCGGAATGAGCCCTGCTAAGAGCGGTGGTTTATCGGCCGCGGCTCCAGGTGGCAGGTCAGCTAATAAATAATCTAGCTCGCCCCACGCCATATCCGAGAGAAACTCCCGGATGACATTCATTTCCGTCATGCCTAACCAGACCGGACTTAAATCCATAGGACCTTTCCACCGAACTGGTGCATTAGCTTGCAAAAGAAAATCCATCGAGGCTACTTTGATATTTAAGGGACCCGTAGGCGGGACGGCGCCTTCTGCGGTATCCAAGAGACTCATACCACTCATGCCCAACATTTGCGGCACACACGGCCCATTAATATCAACATCCAGCAAGCCCACTCTGTTATCCATACGAGCAAACGCCAAAGCCAGATTCACGGTGGTCATACTTTTTCCGACCCCGCCTTTGCCGCTCATCACCACTACTTTGCGGCGAATACCCTTCATCCGAGACATGACCATCTTGGTTTGAGCCGAAATTTGCTCCACCACTTTGGCGTCATCGGAATACTGAAGGTTATTCAGAATCGTTTTGAGATCCTTTTCTTGGTTCATAGACTCGGCCCTACT
Organism: uncultured Nitrospirota bacterium; assembly: GCA_937139405.1. Lineage (GTDB taxonomy): Bacteria > Nitrospirota > Nitrospiria > Nitrospirales > UBA8639 > Nitrospira_E. The sequence goes on along the minus strand of CAKZPV010000031.1, from coordinate 299,411 downwards.
CATTCTCAAAGATTTATAGAAAAATACCGCAAATCACGGTACCACAGCATTTTTTCCAGCGTCAAACGAGGGTTATCGGGTGAGAAATTGCACTCCTCCGCTTACCGACCTGAAAGCCTGAAACCCTTCCATTTAGGATTGTTGCGGGGTGCCTCGACACCCCGCCGTTTGATGCCATTAGACAATACTGGCCTTGGCAGCCGCTCTTTTGACGGCTTCAATCCCTTTTTTCGCACCCTGAGGCGAAGCATACGATTGTCCAGTACCAATGACTTTGGAATTCCGTGCGACCAGATTAAAAAACGTTTTCCCTGCTTTGTTCTTTTTGGTGACATAGCAGGCGGCATCTGAGGCATGGTCCCGAATTGACTGGATGGCCCGCCGAGCTGAGGATCGTAATGCGTACCCTTGACTGGAAAGAATAATCTCTCCACTTTGGACTTTGAGACGAAAATAGAATTTCCCATTCTTCCCTGCAAACACTTCAAACCGACTTCCAGCAGTTCCCATTTGAAACCTCCTTGTGTGTAGTAAAAAAGACGGGGCACTCCCCTTTTTCCTGATCGAAAATCACATAGTGAAAGAATCACCATTTAATGAGATGTCTATGGGATAAGGTGTCATACTCGTCCCGCTCACTAGGCTATTTTATTTCATCATCTTTTGCATTCCGATTAATTCATTGGCGGAGAAAATCATTTTTATTGAGTATTAGGAATAGTTTTGAAGGAGGGTGGTTCCAAGATATTGCAGGCGGCGAAAATATTCGGAGGGGTTTTCAGATATATCTTCTACAACTCCTTCGAGTTCGGCAAGACAATCACGCAAGATTTCTACGCGTTGATCATCTAAATCATGCTCTTGACAGAAATAGGTCAGGCATCCACAAATCACGGTATCTAAGGTCATGAGTTGACCTTCGTCGCTTCCCAGATCCCCTGGCCAATCAGCATCTTGATGCATCTGCCACATTTCGTCAAATTTTTCTCGATCCATCGGATTCATATCGAAACCAACATGCCCGTGAGGCGAATAATACTCTCTTCTTAACGCTTTACCTCTTGCGCGAAACAAGAAACTTCCAAAAAAATCTAACTTCTCACTGTTTCTTTTTTCCCGTTTCTCTTATCACTATTCACGACCCCAATTCATGGCGTCTAACAGAAGTACTGAGAGCGTACATAACCCTAACCCCCAGAGGCGATAGTCGACTGGCTCGCGCTCTAAACACCATTTCACAATGCGCAAACGCCAAAGATCTGAACCGGCATATAAAAAGATACCCTTTGCCACCATACTCAAACCCACAACGATCCAGAGCGGCTGATACGCCACGCCTTGTGTCACCACTAACAACACCAACCCTAACAATCCAGCCAACCCACCCCATTTCAAAAATCCAGGCGCGACAATAAGCGATTGGCGCAATGTCGCAATCATACGTTCTGGAGCCACGATCAGCGCAATGCCATCGGCCATCCACAACCCTGCGATAAAAAATAGAACGATGATTCCCATATCGGATCTTCGGGTTTACAAATATCGATGTGCCGTCACCGCACCTCGATCGTCCAGATCATAGAACAATGGCGCACCGGTCGGAATATTCAACTCCAGCACAGCTTCTCGTGATAAGTTCTCTAAATGCATCACCAATGACCGTAAACTATTGCCATGGGCGACGATGAGAACGTTTTTCTTGGCTAAAAGCTCCGGACGAATCTGACTTTCAAAATAAGGGAGGACTCGTTCCGCCGTATCTTTGAGACTTTCTCCACCTGGAGGCGGCACATCAAAACTACGACGCCAGACCTTGACTTGTTCATCCCCAAATTTTTTTGCCGTTTCTGCCTTATTCAATCCTTGAAGTTCACCATACATCCGCTCATTTAACGCTTTATCTTCTGTAATGGGAAGAGTCGTCTGACCGATGACTTCCAACACAATACGTAAGGTGTTCTGTGCTCGCATCAGCACCGAGGTAAATCCGCAATCAAACTGAAAGGCTTGAAGCTTTACTCCGGCCGCTCGAGCTTCATCCTCACCTTTCGGTGTGAGCGGTACATCTACCCATCCGGTAAATCGATTTTCCAAATTCCACTGAGATTCACCATGACGTATCAAGACTAATTGTGACATCGCATCTCCTCCTCAGACTTGCTTTGGCATGCAACGAATCGTACCATGGCCTCAACCTTCTCACTTTCTTCGCGCACCATGACTTCCGATTCTATCAAATGGCAACAATTCGCCCAGTGGTGGACCACTTTGGCCCGTCGCCATCATGTCGCAGACCGTACAGAACACTTTTTTCAGCATGGACTTGGACCCGAGCAAGCCCTCGATCGTGCCGCGCAGGAAGGCGGTGACCTTGATTATATTCTGTTTACCCTCATTCGCCATTGGATCCCTCCGGTCCTTCCTCCGGAAGGGAAAGAACGGACGGCAAAGCATGATTCCGATTATTGGGTAGAATCGTCGCAAATTTTAAAAGCTGCCGTAATACGGCTTCGAGAATTGAAACCAGTCATTGATATGCTCACCTCACCTAATCTATTGAATGACTCCCCTTCCACACCATCATCACAAGGGCCACAGGTGGAAGTGGAATTGGCAAAAATGGTGGAAGGGATTGCGGAAATAGTCGGTAGCTATGGTGGGCCAGATTATACCTCAATTGTGAAAAACTTTGACCCTATTCCTCTTCGCCAAACACAACCCTTTAAACATAACAAAAAACACAGCGCCGAACTTTGGGTCGTCTTTTTGTTACGGGAACATTTTCGAAGTTTAGGGTTGGGTAAAGACCGGACCTGGAAATTGATTGCTCAATTAGTGACTGCCGGAGATATCTTTCAATCCGAAGAAACGCTTGCAACACCGGAAGCCCTTAAATCATGGTGGACGAAAAACTGGCCTCGAACCTATACGCTCTTGACGGAAAAGACTGGACAGGGAGATGCCAAGCATACGGCCTATCAATCAGACTATGAATGGTTTCAAGTCTGGTTTACTTGGCAAACCACTACAGCTCCTCAACCTATTCCATCAACAAGTTAGAACGTCCTTACGAGCCCTTAAAAAAATTTGGGAGTGGGCCGTTCTTCTATTCCCTCAAGAAGATCTCCATCGGGTGGCCCCTGAGAAATCGCGGCGATCAAAAGGCCAAACATAAAAACATGCAATGCTGCGCCCAGCCACAATACATAGGGTTGTACCCCCCCTTCTTCACGAACTAAGTTTGCTCGAGCCGCGTCATCCATGTTTGGAATTGCCATGATTCGTTGCAGCTTGTCTTTGACATGCCAAAAATACAGGTAATTTGCACTCGCTCCGGCCAAGATACGTGAAACAATTCCGACGGTCATATCACCTGTGAGAAAAATGGCCAGGGCTGGAGCAACCGCGTATAGCAACGCAAACATATACATTTTTCTGTAGAGAAACCACAGAAAGGAATCAAAAAAAGCCGCTGGCCAATTCCAGCTGAGCGCAAAGCGCGGACCAGCCGGAGTTTCCAAATTGGCAAATTTTTCTTTGTAGTACAAAAAGGCTGGGCGCCACGTCCACCAAGTTTTCAACGAGAACTGAAGTGATTTACTCGGCCCAATAAATGTTTCTAATACTTGAAGAGAGGTCGGAGTGGCTTGAGATGGAGAAGGATCAGGTTGAACTTCAACATCTGGCTCTGGAGAATGTTTGACAAGGGCTTGTCCACATTGCGCACAAAAATTTGCTTCGATGGAATTATCTTGGGAGCAAGAAGGACAGGAGGACATGGTGGTCGTTTATAGCATTCCCACTATATTCAGACAAGATCCATTCAATCATCATCCGGACACCATACATAGGCGTTTCTTTACCTTTTGCAAAGCTATGGGAGGAAATTTACAAGCTTATCCATGTTCAAGTTCCTCCTGCTCGATACTCTAGATCTAATTGCTCATAGACTTTTCGCTTCAGTTCAATTGATGAAATTGGAAGGCTAGTTCCTTGGTCCTCCCAAGAAGTCCCGCAATGTCGACATTGTGCCGGAATTTCTGCCGAGTGCTTTGCACGGTCACGTCCAACACACCGTTTTAAACAAATAGGACAAAAGGGGCCTTGGATCATACGATCGATGAGATGATCTTCTATTTTTTCGACGCTTTGAGTCCCAAGATTCGCCCAAAACGCATCGCTGAGCGTCATACGAACACCAAATCGATCCAAAGATCGTGGCTGCTCAAGCCGTTTGTCGCTCAAGAGCGTTGGTCTTTCAGATAGTTCTAGTTCGGTTAACCGACGCTCGAGATCTTTCGAAACATATTGCAGTTGACTGGAAAATTTGGCGGTCGCCTCTAACCTAGTTACTCGGGCCTCCCATTGCAGCTCTTTTTCCTCAAAATTTTTCTGTACGACTCGCATTTCCTCTCGACTCACAACTCCTAGAGCTGATTGCATACGGAGACGAACTCTTCCGCGAAACAGTTCCCATGTTCGTCCGTCTCTCCACCACATCCACAGAGCATAGGCCAACACAAGAACAACGACCCCTGATACAACCGTGAATACATCCATTTCACACCATACCCAATTGTAAAAACATTCTACAGCTGGCGTGCTTATAGCATACATCCATTATTCTGAAACGCGATATCTTTCTGATTCCGCATCTACGATTAGGCTGGACCCACTTCAGGATTTTCGCTATGGTTTTATAAAGAGTCATTATGACTACTCCATCGTTTGTCTATCATGCCATAGTCTGTTATTCACGTCTCGGAGCTGAATGATGACAGAGCGTGAAGATAATGCATCCCAGCCCATTTCTCGCCCAGAAGACCTAGAGGATGATCGAGCGTTTCTGCTCGATACGCATCGCACTTGGAAACGAACTCAACCGACGAGCATCACAAGCTCAACAGACTCTGATATTGAACAGATTAAGAAATCGCCTCTTCCCAGTCCTCAAGATTTTTTCCAAGTTGACCAACGGGCAGCAGATTTCCGCCATCAAGATTTGCGAAATGCGAATTTCCAAGAAGCCTATTTGCCAGGTGCGGATTTCGAAGGCGCTGATCTACGCGGGGCGAACTTTCATGGTGCCAATTTGCGAAGTGCTCGATTCCACCGTAGCCAACTTGCCTGGGCAAATTTTTCACAAGCCGATCTCATCTGGGCAGATTTCCAACAAGCTGAACTAAGAGGCACGGTTTTCCAACATACCACCTTACGTGGAGCCACGTTTGTTCGTGCAGAAGCGCGAGGGACGGATTTTTCGTCCACAGATTGTTCTTACGCCGATTTTGGCGAAGCCGACTTAAGCGAAGCTGATTTTCAACAAGCCAATCTTAACGGTGCGTCATTTCTGAATGCAAAAACCACTACGACCAACTTTAAAGAAAGCCAAGGGCTACAGCAGGAAACTGACCCTCAAAATCCACTCTTCTCGAGCAGTGACTTGTTTTTTAAGAATGAGGAGTGAGGAGAAATCCAAATCCAGCGGTAACACGTCAGGCGAAATGCTTTCTTTCGCCTGACGTTTCATACTTCACGAACGTTTAAAGACCTACTGGCAGTCTTGCTTATTCACCATATTTACACAGAACCTGACAATTGAAAATATGTTCGTAGTGTGTGGTTCCGTTGAGGTTCCCTCAACTTAGATAAGGCTCGTTCTTCAATTTGCCGAATCCGCTCTCTCGTGACAGAGAATTCATGGCCAATTTCTTCGAGAGTAGCATCTTCGAGTTCTCCGATTCCAAAACGCCTTCGAATGATATGGGCTTCTCGTGGTGTAAGCGTCTGCAGCAACAACGTCACTTTTTTCTGGAGGTCTATTCGCTCAGCGGAATAGAACGGTGACACAGCAGAAGAATCTTCCAATACATCGGCCAAATGCGCGTTTTCTTCGTCGCCAACCGGTGTCTCAAGGGAAACAGCGCCTTTCGTCGCATCCAGGAGTGACGACAACTTTTCCGAAGGAAGCTCAAGAACATTACCCAGCTCTTCTAGATTGGGCTCCCGGCCTAATTGAACCGCTAGCCGATCCCATGAGCGTCGCACTCGCGTCATCGCATCGCATACATGAACCGGGACTCGAACAGTTCGCGATTGGTCAGCCAACGCTCGAGTAATCCCTTGCCGAATCCACCATGTGGCGTAGGTACTAAATTTAAATCCTCGCTGATATTCGAATCGGTCAACAGCCCTCATCAGTCCGATATTGCCTTCTTGAATGAGATCCAACAGATCAAGCCCTCGGTTCATATATCGTTTTGCCACACTCACCACCAATCGTAAATTGGCTTCTAACATCGATTGCTTTGCGAAATGGACTCGGGCCTTCGCTTGCTCCAATTGTTGAACTCTGATCAAGAAAATTGCAAAGGGCATGTGTAAAAGATGTTCTTCTACGTACTTTAAATATTCTATGGCTTCTTGCCGACCACGTGATTGAATTGATTTTTCTTCCTCATTGTCATTGTCCTTTGTCAGTAAAGATTGACTAGTCATGGCTGTCTTCTGAAGCCCGATTTGACGAATGTCTCCTTGAGAAACACCTAAACGTTCTAAGACTTCTTCAATCTGCCTTTCCAAAGATTGGATCCGGCTTTCTATTTGATGAAAAACCTTTGAATGCCAATTACCCGTCTTCAATTTCTTCAAAAATTGTTTTTTCTCTACAGAATATTTTTGCTGATGAGAAAGCTTGTCCTTCCTATTTGAATCTGCAGCAGACCAATCAATAAGGGATTGTACGCATTGGCAAAGATCCTCGAGCTGTTGAATAACCCGTTGCCGAAATTCTTCATCTTCTTCTTGGGGATCTTGAATTTCCGCTTGATCCATTTCCCCCTCTCCATCCACCACGACTTCTTTATCCTTTTGCACAATATGCTTGGCTAAGATCTCTCCCTGACGGAGACGCACCAGTTGGTCTTTCAAAAACTCCAATGTCATCGGCAAGATAAACAGGGCCTCCAACATGTGATCATTGGCTTCTTCAATCTTTTTGCACAGATGTACTTCGCCATCACGGTCCAGTAGTAGGACTTGTCCAATTTCCTTTAAATAAAGAGGAAGCTGCCGGTCTGGCAGGCTCGCTGCACTTTCTCCTACCGTAGAGTTCTTGGGTGACGACTTAGTAGAGCCTTGAGACGGTTTTCCTTTTTTAATCGACCCATTCCACGAAGATTTTTGCGATGAAACTGATGGGCTCATTCCTGTCTCCCTTCTGTTCATAGTCGAACAATCTCTTACCTGGCCTTCTCTGGCAGCGCGGCGGCGGTATATCCTTTGAACTCCAAGCTCGCGTCCTTACCAACTGATGAGCAAAGGAAATGCCAGCACAGAATTTTTCGAACATTCGAACAGTTAATTGTTGTTACGAAGAACTGTTGTATAATCGTGTGCAGAGCAGTGATGTATTGGCAGAAGAATTGGAAGGAAATCGTCGAATCTCTAAACGAGGAACTGACACAATCATGAACAACTGAGCAAGACAACATGCAAAGTCATTTTTTCTTTCGTTTCTATTTGTAACGATCTGTTAGCCAAACTGACTATCCATTGCGAGCAACCAAAAAGAGAGCCAATCAGGACCTCTCAGGGACTGGGAAACCACCTCGAAAATACGGTGTTTCTTGGATTCACCCCTGTATTTTGGTACAGTTCGATCCGTTTTTTTATGAAGATTTTCCCGTTATTTCAATAAGGATCGTTGAATAAACATGAGACGTATACTTCTTCCGTCAGCCACAGAAATAAACAAACCTTCTCAATTGTCTCAGTCAACAGTCTCTTCATACCGACACAAAAGTTTATCGAGATGGGCGGTAATAGTTCTTAGTCTTACTATGAGTCTCAGCGCATGTGCCGGGAATGATCAATCGACCCATACACTGGAAAATTTGAATAATAATTCAGAATTCACCAAAGTGGAATTTACCGAGGTTCCTTTGGATCAGGATGCAGGATTTGACGATGAGCTCTTCGATCCCTTTGATGAATCTCCGAGCGAATCTCAAGTTGAAGAATATGACCCACTAGAACCCGTGAACTCGGCAATCTTTGAATTCAATTACCAATTTGATAAATACCTCCTCAAGCCTGCTGCCCAAGTCTATAATTTTTTCATTCCACCCAATGTTCAACAAAGCGTTGTGAACGTCTTCCAAAATGCCCGGTTTGTCCCTCGGTTCATCAACAACCTGTTTCAAGCCAAATTCCGTGGAGCAGGCATTGAAATGAGCCGGTTCCTCATCAATAGCACGATAGGAGTCGGTGGTTTATTTGATCCAGCAAAAATCATGTTTGATTTGGACACACCCCTTGAAGACCTGGGCCAAACCTTAGGGAATTACGGGGTCCCTCCTGGTCCGTATCTTGTCGTGCCATTCTATGGACCTTTCACCTTGAGAGATGGTTTTGGTTATATTGGAGACACGTTTCTTGATCCGTTTAATTGGCTTGTCCTGCCTATTATTGAAATTGCTGATGCACCTCGACTGGTTCAGCATGATCCCACCATTAACTACGCAAGATTGGGAATGACCGCAGCAGAAAATATCAATCTCCGTTCCTTAAATTTAGAAAGCTTTCAGGGTGTGGAGGAGGGAACCTTAGATTTGTATGGTGCGATCCGAAATGGGTACCTGCAAAAACGACAAAGGGCCATTGAAGAATAAACTAAATTTTGCTCGCTCAACCTGCGCATTACTTTACATGTAATCTTTAACCGCGTAACCGGTTGCCCTGGCCGCTTCTGGATCTTCTCCTCGTATTCTCCTTCAAGACAAAAACCTAAGAAGCAGGTATCATAGGAAAGACACGTAATCAGATCGTGTCCTCTCTTTAAGAATTTTTAGATAGAGCACAGCAGCAGTCATAGCTCACGCATGTTGCCATCATCCCCGTCTACTCAACATTCAAATGGTCGGTTTCTCCTGACGGCTGCAGCCTTCGTCATCGTCGTCGCAGGCATGAGAGCGGCAGAACCAATTCTTGTTCCGCTCCTCATCGCGGGCTTTCTAGCCATACTGAGTGCATCCCCCGTCTTCTGGTTGAGAGAGAAAGGTATTCCTGCTCCAGTCGCCCTATTTTTGGTGATTCTTGGTGTACTAGGATTGGGCTTTGGTTTTATTGGATTGATCGGCACATCATTAGATGATTTTTCCGATGCCATTCCTCGTTACCAAGCTCGACTCACAGAAGAAATGGGCCCACTCCTCCAATGGGTACAAGGGCTTGGCTTTCAAATCAATGAAGAGTTGTTACTCAAGTCCATTGATCCCGGCGCGTCCATGCGTCTCGTAGGACGCATGCTTTCAGGATTAGGTGGCATGTTGGCCAATTCCTTTTTAATTCTCCTCACGGTCATTTTCATCTTGTTAGAAGCTTCGAGTTTCCCCAAAAAAGTCCATGCCGCCTTTGGTGACCCCAAGGGCACCTTTTCGCAATTCAGCAAAATCACCGATGCTGTGAACAATTACCTTGCCATCAAAACTCTATTGAGTTTGGCTACGGGTATTATTGTGGCGATTTGGGTGGCGATTTTAGGTATCGACTTTCCAGTTATTTGGGGACTCCTAGCTTTTCTCTTAAACTTCATTCCTAACCTGGGGTCGATCATAGCCGCTGTACCTCCAGTGCTACTGGGTTATATTCAATTCGGCCTTGGACGTGCCCTCTTAGTTGGCGTGGGTTATGGCTTAGTGAACGTCATATTTGGAAATGTGGTTGAACCTAAGCTTATGGGTCGCAAACTGGGACTTTCAACACTCGTGGTGTTTCTCTCGTTGGTGTTTTGGGGATGGGTTTGGGGCCCAATCGGCATGTTGCTGTCGGTACCCATGACCATGATTGTCAAAATCGCATTAGAGAGTCACCCATCTACTCGCGGATTGAGCATTCTGCTGGACTCCGAATCCTCTATCGCCAGAATCGCAAAACAGCAGAAGCCGGCATCAACGGCGTAATCCACTATCACCTACTAGAATTCTAAGTAAACTCTCTCCCCAAAACAGCAGAGCCACACCGTCGCCTATTTGTTTCCATTTACTTTCTCCAGTACCATGAGAACCTCTTCACGCAAGGAAACCTATTTACATTTGTCCACGATTCAACAGCACACATGAATAGGAAAAAATTTTCCCAGGTCCTCCTCGTACAAGCGTTGGAAGAATCGGATCCTCACGGGAATCACCTGCCTCTTTCAACGCGGCATCATGCAACGCAACGGGCTAGAGACAAACACCCCCCTTCTTCCGATCATTCTGTGGAGACCGATCTGGAGTTTCTTACAGCACGTTCGGAAATTATTTGGGCTTTTGTCGACAAGGCTTTTCCCACCTTCATGAAATCTTGGAACCATCTTCAGGTAGACATTCCCACAGCCTTCGTGGCCATCCCAGCCATTGCGGCCGGATTATTCATGAACGGGTTGGGAGAATCGCAACGAGTAAATTTACTCAATTTCCCTCTTCTTCTGTTGCTGCTTTGGAATAGTGGCATGTACTTGTCTTCAACATTGCTTCCATTTCTGAAATCCTCAGTGCACACGACATGGCTCGATACGGCAACCTCGTGGCTCTCCAAATTAGCGGAAATCCGAAGTCAACGTTCTTGGCGCACCGCAACATTTTCTGATTCTTCGACCACCTACTGGGTTCAAGAAACCACCAAACGGTTTACAACACTTTGGTGGCCTCACGTTAAACCAACATGGACGGAACGCCTTCGCCAACTCCTCCATGTCGGTGCCGTCTTCATGGCCGTGGGTATTATACTGGGTATGTATATCCGGGGGTTGGCTCTTGATTATCAGGCGACCTGGGAAAGCACATTTCTCTCAGCCAACCAGGTCCAAATGTTTCTGCACTTTCTCCTGAGTCCTGCAGCATGGCTCCTAGACCATCCTTTTCCCAACGTATCAGAAATTGTCAGTCTCCAAGCACCCCAGCATGGCCCTGCCGCCCCATGGATTCATATGTGGGCCGTCACAGCCATTGCCGCGATCATCATTCCACGCAGCATCATGGTATGGATGAGACAACGGTCTTTGAGGCAAGCCAGGGAAACATTTGTATTACCACTAGAGCATCCCTATTTTGTCCATCTGTTAGCTCCAGACCGAGGACAAGGCGTGAAGGTTGATATCATGTCCTATAGTTATCAGCCCTCACAGGAAACAAAGAAATTTCTAGACCTTGCACTCCTGGACCTCTGTGGGAATTTAGCCTCCATCCAATGGCAACAGCCCATTCCGTTTGGTCAGGAATATTCAAACCCAGCTGAGGTCTCCAAAGAAGTTCGTACGTCTGTCGTGATTTTTAATGCAGGTCAAACCCCAGAGGGAGAGGTTCAGGGAGAATGGCTTCATTCCATGCAAACACAAATGGAAACACACAGACGTGGATCAAGATTGCTAGTGCTCCTTGATGAAGAACCATATAGTACCGCCCTTGATGACAACCGAGTCATTGAACGACGGCAGACCTGGCAACGTTTGAGCAGCCAATACCATCTCTCAATCGTTCCGCTTAATGCTAATACCACCTCATTGGACCAATTCCTGCAATTAGCTCAAACCGGACTTTGGCCAGCATCTGTTTAGAGATATCAAATGACACAGACTTCGATCACATTGTCCCTCATTTCTCATACCAACATAGGGAAAACCACTCTAGCCCGCACACTCCTCTGCAAAGACATCGGACAGGTGATGGATCAGGCTCATGTCACACTCCACAACGAGGAATTCCTTTTACTGCAAACACCTGATGGTCAACAGTTGAAACTCTGGGATACACCGGGATTTGGAAATAGTCATAAATTGTTAGCACGTCTTCAAGGCCTTTCCAACCCGATCGGTTGGCTTGTGTCACAAGTCTGGGACCGATTGGCAGACAAACCTTTTTGGTGTGGACAGCAAGCCATTCGAAATGTCCAGGAAGAGGCGGATATCGTCCTTTATCTGGTCAATGCGACTGAAGATCCAGCCATGGCAGGGTACCTTCAACCCGAACTAGATCTCCTGACCTGGCTCAACAAACCTGTCATCGTCCTCCTCAACCAAACGGGTTTGGTGGAACCAGCGCAACAGCGTCAACTCGAATCACGTTGGAAACAACAGTGGGCCTTACAGCCCGTGATTAAGGAAATCATGAGTTTGGACGCTTTTACTCGATGTTGGGTACAGGAAGGTCTCTTATGGAATTGCCTTTCCCATGTTCTACACCATCATCAACGACCCATCATGATGAGACTCGCTCAGGTCTGGTGCGAACAGCAGAAACTCACACTCCAGCAAAGCATGACGAGTATTGCTCGCATGTTAATCGAGACAGCCAAGGACTCGGAAACCATACCGGAAAGAACCGAAGGGCAGAAAAAAAACATAGTCAAGCGCGCCATGCAAGCCATGGATCAGCGATTGGCTCATCGTATTTCTGCTATGAGCACAGAATTAATTACGCTTCATGGCCTCTCAGGTGACGTCGCGCACACCATTCAATCGCGACTGGAAGATATTACTGTGCCTGGCGAACGAAAGCCCTGGGAAGAGGAGAGTTTTTGGAATGGCCTGCTGAGCGGTGCTGCTGCCGGCTTCGCTTCAGATGTGGCAACCGGCGGATTATCGCATGGCATCTTCACCATTGGCGGAGCGGTTATTGGAGCGTTGGGCGGAACCGCTTATGCGAAAAGCCAGGATGAAGACGATCCCAATCGGATCTCGTGGGTTTCAGATTTTTTAGATCGTCAAACACGGGATGCGATCTTGCGCTATCTAGCCGTTACCCATTGCGGACGAGGACGAGGGGATTACAGCGACCCTCGTGAATTTCCCCTCTTCTGGAAACAAGAAACCGAACATCGTCTGAAAGAAACTAAAGAAGCCCTGCAACAGCTTTGGAAACAATGTCAAACATCTCATGACCAACATATTCAGCAAGATTCCACAACCCAACTAGTTGAACATCTTACAAACATGACCACGAAAATTTTCCTCACCTTCTACCCCGAAGCCGAAGGTTTGTTTAATACGTCAAGCGCCAAACCGATCCTTCATCCTTGAATATTCATCAGTCATAATGCTTTTCCTTGTTACCTTGACAATTCTTATAAGCAATGAGAAATTTTTTCATCGTAGGCCGCTGACCTAAAAATGACAGGCCCATGAAGCTCAGCAAAACCATCTGCAATGCAAACATTTAAATCTGAGCCCATGTGTCTTTGTCTCTCCTCAAAATAGTCTCAAAGGAGTTCCTGTATGAAACTGAAACTCTACTATGTCACCAATCGCAATCACCTCGGGAAAAAGCAATTCACTCCAGATGGATATGGGGTTCATCCTTCAGTCAGTGGGATTGAAAACCTTCGATTGGGAAAGGTGATGCTTGATCTCGAAACCCCCTCCTTAGATAAATGGTTCCGCACCAAAACAGGGGCAGGACCAGGAGATGGTGTGGCACTCAGCAAATACTTGACCAAGCAGGCCAAGAAGCAAGCGAAAATTGTCGCCTATCGAGAAAATATTCCTGATCGCGAACGAATCGAAACCGGACAAGAAGGGAAAAAATTAGGTTCAGCTGAAATGTTTGCTGAAGTACAGCGGGTTCTTCGCCAAGGGCAAGATGTCTTAATCTACGTGCATGGGTTCAATGAGTCCTGGTGGAAAGCCGTGGGCACTGCTCTCGCGCTACAAGCCATGCTCAATCGGCCATCAAGATGGGGGGCAAGTGGTAGGAATAAAAATGTCTTGGTTGTGCTTTTCACGTGGCCATCCGATGGGTCTGCACTTCCCTTCGCAGCCTACCGTTCAGATCGCACGGAGGCCCTTGGATCCGGCTTCGCCCTCGGACGCGGGTTCTTAAAGTTGCGTGATTTTTTGACGGAAACCACCCGACCGCCAACGACATTGGAAGAAAAAGCGGGGAAGAAATGGGACCCTTGCTTACAAAATGTCAATATTCTCTGTCACTCCATGGGGAATTATGTCTTGCAGCATGCCCTTCAGCGGCTCATTGAATTTTCCCCAAAGAATCGATTGCCCAGAATCTTCGACAATATTTTCCTCTGTTCCCCAGACGTGGATGATAACGTGTTGGAACCCGACCAACCCCTTGGCCGACTTCATGAAATGTGTTGTCAGATCAGCCTCTATTACAACAATGGAGATCTTGCTCTTCGAGGCTCAGACATTACTAAGGGCAACCCAACCCGGCTGGGGACAAATGGCACAGCTGATCCATCACAGATACATCCAAAAATCGTACAAATCGACTGTTCCAATATTGTGAACGGTCTCATGGAACATTGGTATCACCTCAAAGGAGACATCAATATGGACATACGAATGAGCATGGATAATGTGTCACAAGATTCTGACACACGGGTACGCGAACGATCCATCAAGAACCTCAACAGTTATTCAATGAGCTAGTATGTCATTACCGAACACATGGTTACCGAGCTCTAGCAGATTTATTGTGACTAGAACGCCGGCTATTGAAGGCCATCGTTGTGGGTTCCGTGGCATGAACAAACATCGCCATTCTTCTTGGACTGAGATACCCTAACACTTGTTCCGGAATATCTTTCGCATGGACGGCTTGTTTGATTTCTAGAGTGCTTTCCTTGGCTAAATTAATCAGAAGCCCATCGTTGCGACAAAGCCACGGTGCATACAGGAGGACGACCGGTTTAGTGGGAGCATGTACATTAATTGAAGACACCACGCCCATAAATCCATCTGAAAGTTCTACTAAACTTCCAGGTGGATACACGCCAATAGCCTGCACCAAGGCTTGCACAACTTGCTCACAAAATTTTGAAGATTCCCTCTTTTTGACCACATGACGATACATGCGAGATAATGCCGCATGAGGATTAAGGCTCGTTTCATGATCTGGTGCATTGCACAGTTCATCGAAATGGTCGGCCACCATGACAATTCTCGTGAGCAAAGAGATACCGTCTCTTTTAAGGCCCTTTGGGAATCCTGATCCATCTAGACGTTCATGATGCTGTGCAATAATCTCCCCTAACATCGGTCCAGCGTTTAGAAAAGAGACGATCAGTTGATGGCCCATCTCAGGATGTAAAAGGCGAAGCTCTGGATCAGCTTCGACTTTCATCCCGACAGCCTGAAACTTGACCTTCATGGGTAAGGCCCGGTAACCCACATCATGAAACAACGCACCCCGGCCTAACTCTAGCAAGACGTCATCCTCTAATGAGAATTGCCGTCCGATCAATAACGAGAGCGTACACACATTCATGGCATGCTCAGAGAGCCCCCATGCCACACCATTGCTCCCCACAAGATCAATAAGAGACATCGCTGTCTTTTGATTATTCAAGGCCTGCATCATATTGGTAATCATGGCATCGCCGGTCTTAAGGCCAGCCGGTCGACGCCCACTCAGCTGTTGAAATAATTCCTGCCCTTGAGCCAACGTTTTCTGATAGGCCCCCTCAACCTTCCTGAGATGATCGAAAAATTCATGATAATTTTCACGTCGATCGAGTAGTTCAGACAACGCCGATTCAGGGATCAGCGACTCTTCTTGTTTCGTCTGCTCTTCCTGACCAACAGACTCTACGTTAAAGACTTCTACTTCTATTGACCCAGCCGAAATACTCGAGTCGTCATTACTAGTGTTTTGCATGTCATCAAAATCGGCAGACTGTGTGCGATCCGGATCGTACAGAATTGTGACGTCGGTCAGGCCTTTGATAGTGTTCAGATCTTCAGCAGACTTAATGGTAAAGGTATTGGTAGGAAATGGATGGCTAAACCAGGAACCTTCCAACTTCACAAACACTCCAATGCGGAGATCTTGAATATCATCAATTTCAACAAACGACATGGGAAAACCTCATGTTTATCTATCCAACAACGATGGGATTATTCATCACCCCTCCAATTTTTTACTTTCATGAACATGGGGGGGTTATACAATATTCCACATCACCATTTTCGGTTCATTTCATCAGAGGATTGAGGGCATGAACATTCTTCCTTTCCAGTCCTTCTAATTTTGTAAACATTTTTCAGAATTTTGCGCGTGTAGCCTGCCAGTCCGAATAGCCGACAAATAATTCGGGACAGCAGTCTGTTCGTCTCTTCGGCTCAAGTAAGAGGTCTGACTCACGTACGTGTTTCATCTACTTCCTTAACGTCTACTTAAGGTATTCTACGAGATCCGTTTCATCATAGATGAGAGATATTTTGTTCAATGGGGAATTCTACGTTCTGTCAGAGTCAGACGGTTCGGATCACAATCAAATTCTATGTTACGAGCTAGGTGAGCAGGCGGGTTAAGCCAACACCGACCCATCCCACAATAACCCCATATGTCCTCTCGGAAACCAAGCAAAATCTTGATATAGGTGCCAGGAACCTTTTATTTGGTCTTTACTTGCACCAGCGACTACTTCAAGGAAAGTCAAATTTCCTTTATTGAGAAACCAGAGTGTTTCCCTTCTTCAAGCCCACTTGAAAAACCTCTCTCAACTATTGAAGCAAATCGGAATTTCCTCTCAAAGAAAATAAGTAGGAAGGAACGATATGGATGAGCCAAACCTTTATCTGAAAATTCCTTTGACAAGAATTTAAGCTCACATCGCCATACCTGTAATGCTTTATGACATTCATAGACTCATTTACTAAGTGTCATCCATTGTGAACATGAAACATATCCATATTTGTGAAATAGATTACACAACTGTTCGTTCATGTACCAAAATGATTCGTCTTTTGCCTCATCCCCTGTTAAATCGCTCACACGCTCAGTTTTTTCTTCGCCAGATATGGCTTGTGAGCATGCTCCTAATTTTCCTTATTTCTGGTAACAGTCATGCCGCGTTTAATGGGTTTCAAGTTCAGCCTCACTCCATTCCCCTAAAAGAAATTTTATCGGGAGGTCCTCCTAGAGACGGCATTCCGGCAAT
Source organism: uncultured Nitrospirota bacterium (assembly GCA_937139405.1). Lineage (GTDB taxonomy): Bacteria > Nitrospirota > Nitrospiria > Nitrospirales > UBA8639 > Nitrospira_E. The sequence continues at coordinate 282,470 of CAKZPV010000031.1, read as the reverse complement.
ACTGACGCCTCATTTTCTTCTAGCTGATGAAGCGGCGTTTTTAACTCCCGAGGACCGGGTTTTAGGTATTCAGGGCAAGCATCAAGCCAAGGCTTATCCCATTGCCACATTGAACTGGCACGAAATTGTGAACGACACGTTAGATGGGACACCTGTGGTAATTTCCTATTGCCCCCTTTGTGGAACCGGCATGGGGTTTCTACGAAAGGTGGGCAACCAACTGCTGACCTTTGGTGTCTCAGGGCTCCTCTACCAAAGTGATGTCCTCATGTATGATCATCAATCCGAAAGTCTTTGGTCACAAATTGCCATGGAAGCGGTCACTGGACCATTGTTAGGGAAACATCTTGAGCCAATTTTCTTAGAACACACAACCTGGAAAGCCTGGCGTGAGCGCTATCCCAATACGTTAGTTCTCTCTCGACAAACTGGATTTTCTCGTGACTATAGCCATGATCCCTATCAACATTATGCCCTCACCGATACCTTAATATTTCCTCCAGCCAAACAAGATGCTCGACTCTCTCCCAAAGAATGGGTGTTAGGAGTCGAGGTGAGCGAGGAGTTTAAGGCTTACCCTTTTTCTGCTCTTGAAGAACAGGGGCCGGCATTTTCGGATTCATTGAACAATCAAGATTACATTGTCTGTTGGGATAACGAATCGAGGAGTGCCAAAGTTGTTGATCAGCAAGGTAAACCCCTCTCCACTCTGACAGCCTATTGGTTTGCCTGGTATACCTTTCATCCAGAGACCAAAGTCTTTATGGGAAATCCAAAACAGACAACGCTGACAGTGAGCACAGCCAACCATCTATGCTAGGAATACTCACGACCTGATAGAAGAATAAAGAATCATCAGAGCCTCTATTCTATGTAATCATCAATCACCAAGATGAATGGCCTTATGACTCAAATTCTCAAAAAACACTCCATCGAACAATTACATGAATCTAGATATTGGCATCTCCAACACATCAAAGTTTTTGCGGATCTCCCCAATGAAGACAAGCGAGAATTACGCGACATATCTCAGATGGTGTCTTACCGAAAGCATCAGGCCATTTGTTTCCCATGACGACCTGGAGATACCGTGTTCCTGCTGAAAGAAGGGCGTGTGAAAGTTTCTCGAGAAAATGGAAATGGTCAAGAAGCCACGATGTGTCTGTTAGAACTGGGCGAAATTTTTGGCGAAGTGGAAGGCATGGATGGCACTCCTCATGAATCACTCGTGTAAGCATTGAAACCGATTTTAGTCTGTGAAATTGCGAGAGAAAATTTTCTACGTTTTATTGTACGATCCCCACCCGTAGGACTACGCATTCTCAAGACTTATAGGGGAACGTCTTAGAAGTATCGAGTCGAAATACGGCGATCTGGTGTTTCATAATGCACCTGCACGGTTGGCGAAGCTGCTCTTACAATTAGGCGATTCGATGTGAGAACGAGAGCAAGACGATATTCGACTCAACATTCGTCTAACACACGAAAATTTAGCCAACTTGATTGGGACCTCACGAGAGACCGTATGCGCCTTACTGAGTCAATTCCTGCGTCAAGGGTTGCTCATCCAAGATCGTCGACAAATTTGTTTGTTGAATACTAACCAATTAGCCAATATTCAATAAGAGGAACACCTATGCCCAGAATCCCTTATGCGGAAAAAGGCACTGAAGCCGAAGAGGCCACAGCCGTGTATGCCCAGGTAGAAGTCGAATTTGGCTTTGTACCCAATTTACTCAAAGTGCTAGGGCATTCCGGACCTGCCACACAAGCCATGGGTGCCATGCTCGATAACCTGTTCCATCATTTATCATTGACTCCACGCATCCGAGAAATGGCCTATCTCACCGTTGCGAAATTTAATCAATGTGCCTATTGCGTTGGTCATCATTCATTCTTTGGGAAACAAGCCGGGATGACTGATGAAGAAATCGCGTTGTTGGGAGAATCCGGTCTGACAAGTTCAGGATTTTCGGAGGGAGAAAAGGCGGTCATTCGCTTTGCTTTGGAGACCACCAAGAATATAGCCGCGTCAGATGACACCCATACTGAACTCCAGAAGGCCTTTCCCTTAAATCAGGTTGTCGAAATTGCCTATGTGGTAGCGACTGCTAACTTCATCCAACGAATCGGCAAAAACTTTGGCATTGAACTCGAACAATAGCTTCGCTCAATCACAGAGCGGACTTGATTACAAACCCAGTCTTCTAACAAATATCCATAGCACCTAGAGAAGAGCTTATAACTCAATGGAATTTTGAGTAAAACAAGCCGTAATTTCTAATGAGCAACAACTCCAAAAACTGGAATGAGGCGTTTTGAGGAGGCATTAACTAATTGAAAGTAAAGCCGTCATCCTGGGGATAAGTCCAATGAAAAAGTGTCACCCAGGTCTTTCGCTTTATGGGACTCAGCTATCTATTGGCATCCTCCTATGCTACGCTGAATATACTTATCGTGTGGGGCTTGGCGGTGAGCAATCAATTTTCAAAGCCCATAACCGGTGTTGTTTCGCCCGAGAGCTTTACTCGGAAGTATTTGACCTCAGTCGCCTGAATGTTGCGTCCGCGGACTACTCCTTCCTAATGTTTTATCTTTCTCGAGCCTCAGACAATATCATTTTTTCAAAAGGAGGAGCCCCATGGGTTCAAAATTGTATGTCGGTGGATTGCCGTATTCGGCGACGCAAGTAGAATTAACGGACCTGTTTTCCGCACATGGCACGGTCCAATCAGCCAACGTCATTAGCGACAAATTCACCGGCCAATCACGGGGATTTGGATTTGTCGAAATGTCGTCTAACGAAGAAGCCCAAGCGGCCATTTCAGCCCTCAACTCCACGGAGTTTGGTGGCCGAACTTTGACCGTCAACGAAGCCAAACCCCAAGCCCCCCGCACGGGTGGTGGTGGCTATGGTGGTGGTGGAGATAGAGGCGGCCGAGGCGGCCGTTTCTAATAAAAACACCAAAATGTCAGAAAAAAGGGAGAGGTCCAAAAGACCTCTCCCTTTTTTTTCCTCGTATTAAGCAGAGCTTTCCCAAATAAAAAGCCCCTGCCGGGATTACCGACAAGGGCTTACGATTCAATTCCATATTGTTGGTTGCGGGGGAGGGATTTGAACCCTCGACCTTTGGGTTATGAGCCCAACGAGCTACCAGGCTGCTCCACCCCGCGAATCGATAGTAGTAGAGGCACAGCGTAGAAGTCAATGAAACTGCAGCAAATTTTAGCGTGTGGTTGAGACAGACACTGTGATATCTTTTTCACCCTATGTTGCTCCCGGGTATTTTTGCAATTGTCATGGGCTTGGTCTTGATTATCGGTGATTGGTTTCAATTTACCACACTAAAGCCTTGGGCCTGTCGGTATGGCTGCCCGCTGGCACGACGCAAAGATTCACTCCCAAAACCAAAGGATTCTTTTCCTCGCCTATTTAAAACACACAATACTATTCCTCTTCCTCATGGGGTGGCCCGTTGGGTCGTGGATCAACAAGCCATCGTGATTCGGCCCTATTACAAAATGTTTTCCTTGCGGTTTCGCACGGCTTGGCCTTTAAAGGGGACGCTTGATTATTGCTTTCTGGAGGATCAACTTGAACTCCATGTCTCCAAACGCATTCCGTGGTCTTCCGCTATTTTAACGTCAATTTGGTTGCTCTTTGTTATTGGAGGGACATTGGGTTTTGTCACGATGTATGCAATGGACGGTGGATTTGGAACGATGGGTGGGATATTCTGGGCAGTAGGCATGATCGCGTTAGGTCTATTGGTCTTGGCCGGCGGTGTGATTCTCCTGGCTTTTGCCTATCGGCTGGAAGATTCGCGGTTGATGCAAGTATATGAAGAATTGAGAGAGGTATTCGGAGAATCGACATAGGCAGCGCATTCGTATGATTATTTTTTTTCAATGAGATCTTTTTTCAGCTTGGAAAAATTTTCAACTCGAAAGGAAGGCAGGACATAGGCCCAGTTTTTCACTCGTTGGTTCAGTGTTTCGACTTCTTTTTGTACGTCTTCCGGTTTATTGAGGATTGCTTCTTTCTTAGCTGGTTCGCCAGACACATCTGTTTCACTCTTCTCCTCTTCTCCTCCATCGGACTTTTCACTCTCTTCGGGTTTGGGTTCGGATTCAGAGGGTTGGATCAGATGAGCATCATATTCAGCGGAAACCTTAGCTAACACGTTCTCGTCTTGTTTGGTTGTCTGAACAAGCAGCCGCAACCCATCAAACGTTTCTAAAACTACCATCATTCCAGGGTTCGCCACAAAATCTACCTGGTCGAGTGGTTTCACATCTTCCAAGGACAACTGAACCAGCGTCCCTACCACATTATTCACGTTAAATTGCGAGGAGATTTTCGAACCTACAGGAATGGAGTCCATGTGAAAATCTAAGTCTTCTGGTTTCGCTTTAGACAGATGAAGTGTTTCTCCCTTTGGATGAGTCACGGTCACCTGACGAACACGTTTTGTCGTGAGGGCTGTCACTTCCTTATCCAACCATTCTCCAGGAACCGTTTCTAATGGTAAATTACCGATCACCAACCATGTTTGAGGGTCACCTAGTTTTCGCACATAGATATCACTTGTCTGAGGATTGCCTTTAGCCGGTTTCTGATTGCCCACCACCAGCTTTGCGACTTCAGGATTGTTAGAGGTTTTCACCGTTACCATCTTCGACAGGGATCCTTCTTGATCAATATCCTGCAGCCCTAAGCGTTCATATAATTCGGGATTCTTGGTCTTCGGTTCATGAATACGCAGATCCGCAAGGCCAACAATGACTTGCTTGACCTTTTCTACATCCGCGCGATAGCTCGATTTTTCTTTCACACCCCAGATCTGTTCTCCTCGTAGTAATGTGATTGTTTGCTCATTGGTCTTAATCTCGACTTCATTTACTTCATTCACCATACTCATGAATTCAGGAAACAATAATTGCCCAGTTTCTGGGATAGTGGAAGAAGGTTCACGGTTGACCACCACCGCTAACATAATGCCGACCATAGTCATACCAGCTAACAGCCCTATCGTCTTCAACTTCATAGCGTTCCTTTAAATGTCTTATTAATAATCGCGAGACGTCTCAGAGAAAATGAATATTCCTATGCAGACTTTTTGCGTTTGCGTGAAGAACTTATCCAGACTCCGACCATCCCAATGAGGATGGGCACGAGTCCAATATTAATGAATTTTACCCAGCTTTCAACGTTCTCTATATTCTTGCCGAGTTCATGTTGCACACCTCGTAATTCCTTTCGAACTTGCACAAGGTCTTGCCGAAACGTCGCCATGGCTTTCTGCTGTTCCATGCTCATAATCATCGTATTGCCTTCCGGCTTTTGACTTTGCATGTCCTGAAGCTTCCCTTCGGTGGCTTTCAGGCGTTCTTGCAGAGCTTGTTCTTTCTGACGGAACTGTTGCTCGGCGTCTTGTTGCAACGCACGCAACAACGTAAATGGCCGTGAATAGCCTGCCCGACTTCTCACACTAATGAGATCATTGCTCCCGGTGAGATTATCCAGCGCATTGGTGACAAATGTCCCATTTCCCGAGGTGGGAATACCAATTCGTTGGCCAAAGAAATTTTGTACTTGTGCCCAAAACTTATCCTGCAAGATATCGGTATCTGCCACGACAATGATATTGATGGGATCTTTCGATTCAGCCACATGCGGTTTGGATGATTTGTTATCCAATGCGGTTGCAGGTGGGGAATTAGGGTCTCCATCTTTCACAGGCTCCTTGGGCTTGCCATCCGGGAAAGCCGACTTCACGTTTCCGGTCACTCTAGCCGCCACCATCATTTTTTGGCCTTCTGGTTTGTAGCTGCTCAGAATGCCCCCAAGATCCGGCATGAATGACAGACGTGAAGCATCAATCTTCATCGCCGCTTCGTCGGATTGAATTAAGGGAGTCAGTTCCGTTCCAACTTCGCCTTTTTTTTGGAGTATTCCCGCAGATGCCATGGTGATAGCCGGCACTTGCGCAGTCACAATATCATCAGCACTAAAATGTTCTGGACGAAAATCTACCCACACCGGATAATCCACCACTTGCATTCTCGCCTGTTGTTGAATTTGTACTTTCTTGGCTAATGGTAAATCACCTAATACTTTTCCCTTCACCATTTCCAAACCCCATACCTCAAATAATTTCGGGAGATCAGAATTCCGAGGACCTTGTCCTCCCATTGGATTCATGGGATTACCTCCACTCCTGTCCGATTCAGCAAGCGGATCGACAAAGACCATCGCATGTCCGCCTTGTAAGACAAACTGATCAATGGCATAGAGAACTGGATCACCTAAAGCCTTAGGATGTACGACCATTAAGACACTCACGTCTTCCGGTATCGTACTTACGGTCGGTTCAATTTTTTTTATTTCAAACATCTGTTCAATGTGAGTCACAATCAGCCAGGGCTGTGGGCCTCCAGGTTGCTGCATCATGGGCATCCCACCCGCTCCATCTATGGGAAGCGAACTAATCAAACCCAAGATCTTTTTCTTAGGATTCGCCAGAGCATGAATCATTTTCGTGAGATCATATTCCAAAAACTCTTCTCGCTCAGGCTGAAAAAATGGCACAACTTCTAGCTCGTCGGTTGAACTGGTACCTGCCAAACCAAAGTAAAATTGTGTGCTGCCGTTATCTAACGGTATGCCCTGTAATCCATACGAGACCGCGCGATCTTCTTCTTCCGAAAACGGTTCAGGGTCCATCACTTGCAGCACAAGTTGGTTACCTGCCACTTGCGCATATTCTTCCAACATTTCTTGGACCCGCGTGGCATACCCCTTGATTCCTGGTAGTCCAGTTGCGAGTTTTTTCGACAGGTAAAAACGCAACGTGATGGGTTCTGCCAAATGACTCAGGACGTTTTTTGTACCATCTGACAGCGTATACAGTTTATGGTCTGTTAAATCGAAACGGGCAGAACGCAAAGCTGCACTACTGATCATATTAAATGCCCCAAACAACACAGCAGCCAGGGCAATGCCAGTTCCTGTCAACATTCGTTTATTCATAGGTTCCTCATGGATTGAACAGAGTGGTCTTTTCAGTTTACGCTGTACGAGTCATTACTCCGCTTTTTTCATGTCGATAACGGTCGCAGTCGCAAACAACCAAAAAGCAATGAGAGAAAGGAAGTACAAGATGTCTCGCAGATCCAACACTCCTTTGCTAATAGATTGAAAATGGGTCAAAAAACTAAACGAACTAATAGCGCTGAGTAGGAATTGCGGGGCCCATCCACTAAAGAGTTCCAAGACTAAGGGGAAGCCGCTTAAGATAAATCCCAAACAAATCACGACGCTTACGACAAAGGCAATCACTTGATTTTTCGTCAGCGCAGAAATACAGGAACCGATCGCTAAAAACCCCCCTGCCATTAACAAGCTGCCGATATAGCTGGCGAAGATCACACCGTTATCGGGCTCACCCAGCAAATTCACCGTAATCCACATGGGGAACGTCAACAACAATGCCACGCCAGTGAAACACCAGGCTGCTAAAAATTTTCCAACCACTGCCTCCCACATCGTCACCGGCAAGGTGAGTAACAATTCGATAGTGCCTGAACGCCGTTCCTCAGCCCACAAACGCATCGCCAAGGCTGGTATGAGAACCAGATAGAGCCATGGATGAAAATCAAAAAACGGCACCAGGTCAGCTTGACCACGAACAAAATAATTCCCCAAATAAAACGTAAAAGCACCGCTGAGCATGAGAAAAATAACGATAAACACGGCTGCAATGGGTGTGGCGAAATATCCTGCCAACTCCCGTTTAAATATGACTCGTATGCGTTCCACAATGCCTCCTTGCTGACATAACACCTTCTGAATTTTACGATAGAGCTTGTTGCGGCGTTGTTAAGAGACGAAAGACATCATCCAATTGTCCACGATCTTGATAGAGTTCCTGAACTTCCCAACCCTGTTCTCGGGCAGCTTGGCCAATGACAGGAAGAATCCATTGACCATCGTCCGAGTAAATTCTCAACCGTACCCGATCTCCATCTTTTCCCTGCTCTTCAATTTTTTTGACCCCTTTTACCATCATCAATCGGTCGTGAGCCAGAGTGGGCTCAACCCCACTGACCGTGATCAGAACGGTATTATGGGTAGGCGCCTGCCCTTCTAATTCAGCTGGTGTCCCATCAGACACGACTTTACCTTTCGCAATGATCATCGCGCGCGAGCAGACGGCATGGACTTCTTCCAAAATGTGTGTAGACAGAATAATAGCTTTCTCCTGCGCCATCGCCCGAATAAGCGTGCGAACTTCATGCTTTTGGTTGGGATCCAAACCATCAGTCGGCTCATCCAACACCAACACCTCAGGGTCATGCAAAATGGCTTGCGCCAATCCGACACGTCGCTTAAAGCCCTTCGAAAGGGTTTCAATGGGTTGATCCAAGACCGATTGCAAATTCACTTTCTCGACGGTCTCGGAGATGGTTCGCTTGAGAGCATCTCCACGTTTCCCTCGCATCTCTCCGATAAAAGTCAAAAAAGACGCCGGCGTCATATCATGATAAGCCGGAGCCCCTTCAGGCAAATAACCAATACGTGTTTTTGCGGCAAGGGCGTCGTCTTGTACATCGTGGCCACAGACTCGAACTGTGCCACTTGTCGCCGTGAGAAACCCAGTAATCATTTTCATCGTCGTCGATTTCCCCGCTCCGTTGGGTCCTAAAAACCCAACCACTTCTCCTTTGCCCACCGTGAACGACACACCATCGACGGCGACGATCGAGCCAAATGCTTTGCGTAAATTGTTGATCTCAACCATGGTTGTCATTGATACCCTCTTTCACAAATGATTCAATTAGAGGCTGTTATATTTCTCTCACATCGCAAAAAAAATGCCCTAAGCGAAATTGCTATCAACAGCCGACGGAAATAGCCAAAACGTCCGTCCAGCAAGACCCAATCCCCTTTGAGGCGAGGAACGTACTTCCAGTACGCGAGTACGGCCAAGTGGCGAAAACGCCGCTGGCAGGTTTTTCAACATTTCCATTCACTCAATGCAGATATAACTCAGGCAGTACTTCGTGAGCGTTCTTAATTTTTTCAGGTTTCGCGCTCATAGCCGACTGGATAGTTTCCCAAAAACGTTGACCATCCCATGCTTGTTCCTCTGATGTAGTATACAGGGTCCGATCCAAGTTCCAAATGGCTTCTTTCAGGCCTGTATTATTTGGAACAGGCTCAGCCAACATTCGAGCAGCAGTCCCCAAACTCAAACATGGTTTTCCTTGCTGCTTGACTGAAGCCCAATTCATGAGAGCTTCTCGGGTTTTATGAGCCGATTGTTCGAAACAAGCCGTCCTCACCGCTTGCATCGCTTTTCGTTCAGATTCCAAAGTCTGCTGAACTCTTGTGCCAACACCTTGCTTGCTTGAATGTCTTCGGCGCCGCCGATCCCACCACCAACCCACGAGCGTGAGAACCCATATTCCCAATAAGCTTCCCGCAATCCATGACCAGTAGCTTGCTCCAAATATCAGAGAGGATTGGTCTGATGAATCCAGAGAAACCTTTATTGGATCGTCTCCAACCGGCGATAGATGTTCAGATAATTGATTGGGTTGTTGCTGCCGAACCCTGGTCGGTGACGTCGGAAGGTCACCTTGTACAGTCAATATTCTTGACGGCAATTCGGCTGTTTCCCATTGAGCCTTTTCTATATTCCACCATGGAATGCGAATGCTAGGAACAGTTACAGACCCAGGTTGCGTGGGAACCAAAGCATACTTTTCTTCTCGAGTGCCAACTACCCAGGTGCCATCAAAGGCCGTCGTCGCTTTCGCCTTGTCCGGATACGTTTTGACTGATCCATAATCCGGTACTGGCAATTCTGGCAATTGTTCTCCACGCAATCCCTTCGCGAACATGACCACCGTTCTCGTGAGCGGCTCGCTCATTTGAATATTTTCAGTATCCCCAGACCAACTTTCCTTAATCGTGAACTCTTTGGCGGGCAACCACATATTGCCCTTGATGTCCGTCGGCATATCCTTGACCGTCAGTGAAACCTTGGGGCTGCGAATATGAACCGGGCGGGTTGTTTGGAACAACGATGAGAATGGACCGCTCCCTTGGTTGCGCCTTCGATTGCTAAAGAACTGGTCGAGCGTAGAACCTCCGGATCGTTCATCTGGAATCGACCCAGAAAGTAAGACTGGAGGAATGATCCGAGCTCCAGCCATGTGAGGTGTAATGACATAGCGTCGTTCCGTCACTTGATAGCGCCGTCCATCGCGAATCGTTTCATACGACGCATCTTTACCCACTCGCTCAACCATACCCCACTCGATTTCAGGATCATCCAATTTACCCTCTTGCAGAGAAACCGCTGACACCAGGCGAAGGGTCAACAGTACCTGACCTTGAATATACGGAACATGAGAATCAACTTCCGCTTCCAAGAAGATATCTCGCTGTGCATCACTCCCAGACACCTGGCTAGGCTCCTTCACAGTAAGAGAAAGCGGAAGTGTTGACCGACTTCCAACCTGAATGGCAGGTATAGTCAGCACCCCAGCTCGCTTAGGAGTCAATGTCGTCACCCACCTCGTCACCGACGAGGTCCGGCCATTGATAATACTCATTTGCTGATTATGGCTGGTTCCCAACAACGAAAAATTCTCCTCCAGTGATTGCAAGCTTGGCTCATCACTAGACGAAACTCCCTCCGCTTCGATTACTAACCGAAACGTTTCATCAGCCATCACCGGATTCCGATCAACATACGCCTTCACCGACTGCCCCCACACAGAAGCGGGACCACTCAATGCACTTAAAAACAGAGCCACACTAAAAAATTTAACTAACACCCTTCTCCCCATTTTGCAGTTCCCATCCACCATAGCTACTTTAAATTCCTCAACCCTCGTCATTCCGGCTAATAGTTTTTTTTAATTCTTTTGGTTCCAAGGCTGGATATTTTTTATACAGAGGCATCATCACCTCGAGAGACATCTCGCCCATGATTCTCCCTATTGTTTTTCTATAGTGCTTAAATTCGCCCTCATCGCACTGTTCTTGAACAAGCTTTACCGACGCATTTAATTTCGAAAAACAATCAAGCATCAATGAATTTCTTTGGCAAGCTAATTCTTTCTCCACTCCTAATTCCAATCTTAAAACTTAGTAAGAACAGGAATTTTACCCCACTCAAACAAGCATGTATTTATAACGTATCTAATAAATCCTTAATTTCTGTGTCTATAATTTCTAAAGCCTTCCTGTCCAACTGACCCACTTGCCGCTGTCTGACGCCTGCTGGACGGCCCTCGGGGCGGACGCTCTTGTTTTCCGGCGGGCCTTGTTTGAGCGCAGCGAGTTGGTCCGCTCTCCATCATGCATCCGTCCCATTCAATAGGCCGGACGGGGCGTCAATGGCTTTGTCTACTTTCGCCGAAACGAAAGTAGATCGGCCGCCGGGACGAACCCCGGTATCACACGGAAAATCACTTAGACAGTATTATTGGGCAACCACCTTGAACGTGTTCTATTCTAGCCATGGTGTTGATAGGGGAAAACCAAGATGGATTCTCGCTTGTCTCACCACGGCCTCCCCGACGCATCCACCGCCGTTCCCGCCTCCAAACGCCGCCGATGCTCCAAGAGAAGTTTTCGCCGCAACAACCCCCCTGGGTCGTCAGGAATGCGACGCAGCCACTGCTGAAGGGCCTGTTCGGATTTCTGATCTTCGCGCGCATCTTCGGATTGGAAAGCAGATGTCAGTTGTTCCTGTGATTCGGCATCTTCCCCGTTTTCTTCAGAGGAGGAGGATAGATCAATATCCGATTGATTGGTATTTTCCTCTGGCTCCTGAGAAGATTTTTGTGCTTGCGATTCCTCTGATTGATTGGCGTTGTCTGAAGAATCTTGGAGTGCTTCGGACGACTCGTTCTCTGCGTTGTTTTGGTCATTCTTGGACGCGGCCTGGGCTGGATTCTTTTCCAGCACGCTGTTTTCTGAGTCCTTTTCCAGATTCTGTTGATTCGACTCGTTCTCCTCGCTTTTTTGTTGTTGGTCATCGGAAGAAGAATCGGATGACTGGGATTCGCTTTCCTGAGAAGATTCTGACTGTTGCTGCTCCATCATTTTTTTGAGGAGATCCAAATTATGTTGCGCATCTCCATGATCGGGCTGTCGTGTCAACGCCGTTTTATAGGAGGCCATCGCTTCCGAATATTTTCCCAACTTGGCCAACGCATTCCCTCGATTGTAATGACCTTCCGGCGAATCCACTTTTGCAAAGGCTTGTTCTGCCTGTTCGTAGTCACCTGCCTGATAATGAGCGATTCCCTTCCAATCAGATTGTTCAAATAGAATCGCCGCTTTCTTGGGATCTTCTTGTTCTAGTGCCTTCATCGCCTGTTGATCAGAACGCTCCCACACATTCTCCCAAGTAAATGCTTGGCTGATTTGAGGAAGCAATAGGCACAGCAGCACAACACCTACCCAACCCTGGCGAAAGGCTGGAAGGGCCACCAATAAAAGAGCCACAACCAACCATGGACCTTCTTCTCGCCAGATATTGGTCGTGCGCTGATTCGACATGGTGACTGTAGAAATCGTTGAGCCATCTAAGGAGGGCAGCACATAATCCAAATCCTGATCATCAAGCGCGACCGTCGCATATCGGCCACCAGTTGCCCGAGCGGCAGCTTGCAAGGAACCGAGGTCTAACTTCGGGACCACAATGGCTCCGGTCTCGTCTTTGACAAAACCGCCTTGTTCCGGGATTGGGGCTCCATCTTCAGTCCCCACGCCTAAAATAGAAATGATTCTGCCCTTACTCGCTATCTGTTTCATCGTAGCCACAGTTGCCGGCATAACCTCACCGTCTGTGATGAGCAAGAGGTCGCCGCCTGGGATCCCAGCTTGCTCTAATAATTCATTCCCTCTTTGTAAGGCCAAGTCAGGACGACTTCCTTGTACCGGGATCAAATTAGTTTCTAGAGTTTGCACTAAAGTTTTCATGGTCCTGGCATCATCTGTCAGCGGGGAAATGACAAAAGATTCCCCCGCAAAAATGACCAACGCCGTTTGCCCTTCCTGACGCGCTTGGAGCATATCGAGAATTTTGTGTTTGGCTCGTGTAAGCCGTGACGGAGCAACATCTTGAGCATCCATTGAGCGCGAGACATCTAAGACGATGACCAAGGCCGATTCCGCGCGAAATACGGGCTGTGGTAATTGGGACCACACAGGGCCAGCTAAGGCTATGAGTGCTAATGTCCAACCCAGCGCGATAAGAATGATTGGGCTGTTCGATTTCGCCCCGGAGGTTCGGACCAGCACATGTGGTAATAAATGCGCATCACAGACCGACTCCCACAACTGTGCTGTCGTTTTTTGCTTGGCGAGGAGGACCAATAAACCGACCAACGGCAGGAAGCCCCACAACCATTCTGGACGAAGAAAGTGAAAGCTATTCATGCTTAAGATCTCACCACTGACTCTGAATTCTCGCCTTTCGCTCGCCACTTCATGCCGAGGAAGAATCCATTCCGAACTAAAAGAGACACCGCCATGAAGGCAGAAAAAGCCAGGGCCAGCCCCAACGGCCAGATGAAGAGTTCCGACGTCGGACGAAAAAGTTCAGTATCTGTGGAAACAGGCTCGAGACGATCAAGCTCGGCATACACATTGGCCAACGCTTCTGTATTCTTTGCGCGAAGGTACAGCCCGTCGGTTGATTGGGCGAGGTGACGCAACGTGTTTTCATCCAAATCTCGCGAGGGATTCACCGTTCGAGAACCAAACATCGAATCAACTTCCATGCTATCCGCCCCAACACCGATGGTATAAATACGAAGGCCTTGTTCCTTCGCTAAATCTCCGGCTTGTTCAGGCGAGACTTCCCCGGCTGTATTTGCTCCATCCGTGAGTAACACCAAGACACGGCTGCCAGCGGGTTGTTCTTTCAATCGCTTAACAGCCAGACCAATCGCATCACCAATCGCTGTTTCTTTTCCGGCCAGGCCTATTTCGGTTTCCTGTAACATTGTGCTTACGGTCTCACGATCAAATGTGAGCGGTGTCTGCACATAGGCTTGAGATCCAAACACAATGAGGCCCACTCGATCTCCACTCCGTCGTGCAATAAATTCTCCGGCTGCACGTTTGACGACCTCCAGACGCGTGGCTTCTTGCCCGTTGACCGAGAAATCGGGAATCGCCATGCTGCCGGAAATATCCACAGCCAACATTAAATCTCGTCCGCTAGTTGGCAGACCCACCGGTTCGCCAATCCACTGCGGCCGGGCGGCAGCAACGACGAGCAGAAGCCATATCACCAGACCGACCCAAAACCATCTCGAAGAACCACGTTGATGAATGTCCACAGAACGAACCGACTGAAACTGGGCCATATCTTGAAAGTGAGGAACACGCAGGGCAGCAGTTGTTTGCTCAGGAGCTGGCGGAGCCCAACGTCTGACTAGCCAGGGAAAGAAACCCAACATCAACATCCATGGCAAGCCGAGAGATATCATGCTGCCGGCTTTCTTGCGGGTATGTGAACCTGTTGAATCCATCGTTCAACTAGTGGGAGAAGGTCCGCTGCCGATGTGAGCCCATGTGCTTGATAGGGACCTGATCGCAACGATTGTCCGAGCCCTGCTGAAAATTGATTGGTGGCGCCTGTGGTATCTAAAAAATTTAGCCAAGCTTGTCCCGACAAACCTGCGACCTGCGACCTGGAAAACACGGCGAGTGCATAGCGACGCAGAAGATCTGATATTTGCACGATGGCCCATTGGTCATCGGAATCTACGGCATATTGTTGCTTTACCTGTTTGAGTTGAGCCAATGCGACCCGTCGAGGTCGAGTCCGTTGGCGATAGGCATTCGCCCAAAGAATTAGACCTACGACAATGATTAACGCCACGATCATCATCCACCATCCAAATGCGGGAGGCCACCAGGAAATGGGTTCTGGCAAATGTATATCGCGCAACTCTTGTAAGGGATCGGGTGCACTTGGCATGTCAGGCGACTCCTGCAACTCCCGAATGGTTTGCACTGCGACGATTCCCGACCATTTGAAGACCCTTTGTGAGTTGCGAAGGAATATCTTCATGAGTCGCCAAGGGCACAAACCCGATGCCTTGTGACCGACAGAGGCGACGAACTTCTTCATACCGCTCGTAAAAAGCTTGTCTATAGGCCTCAACAACCTGTGATGAGTGCGTCTCCAACACCCCGTGAGCTTGTCCATCCGTAATAGGATAGGAGCCAGGGGGTGGAGCCACTCGTTCTACTTGATCATAGATAAACATGGTGACCACCTCATGATGAGCCCCGAGTCGAAGCAACATTGTCTTCGAGCGTTGCTCCCATTCTCGAAAATCACTCAAGAGAAAAATGAGACTTCCCGGACGGGCGGCTTTGAGAATACGGTTGAGCGCTAATCGAAAAGATGTGGCTGAAACATCTGCTTGAGGGAGTTCACTAAAAGATTTGCTAGATCGATTGGCCAAGACATTCAATAATTGAAGGATGCCCGCTCGTCCACCTTTTGGCCGTAATTCCACATGATCGGTTTCAGAAAAGACAATTCCACCTACACGGTCTCCTCTGTCATGAGACGCCCAGCCCAATATAGCGGCCGCTTGGGCGGCCGCGACGGATTTAAACGCAACCTTGGTCCCAAAATGCATCGCATGTCGATCATCCACCATCATAAAGACCGGACGTTCACGTTCTTCTCGAAAGACCTTCAAGTGAGGTTCGTTGGTTCGAGCTGTGACTCGCCAATCCATCAATCGCACATCGTCACCAGGTTGGTAACGGCGAGATTCTTCAAAATCAATACCACGCCCCTTGAAAGGTGATCGTTCCCCTCCGGCTAATAAGGCATGGGATCGGGTTCTCCGCTTGCCCCCTAAATTGCCAATATGATGACGAGCCTGAATAAGGTCCTTGAGGTGTACCCGCACTCCTCGAAACAGGTTGGCTTCCGGTGGAGTAGCTATAGGGCTAAGCCGACTTGCACGGTTACGGAACGGCCACATGATTCAAAATCTCAGAGACCACATGATCGGTCGTGATGCCTTCAGCTTCGGCTTCAAAGGTGAGCAAAATTCGATGGCGGAGTACATCATGCGCCATATCCTGAATATCTTCAGGTGACACATAATCCCGGCCTTCCAACCAGGCATGTGCTCTTGCGCATCGTTCCAACCCAATAGTCGCTCGAGGGCTAGCCCCAAAGCGGACCCATCGTTTCAAAGTTTCGCTGTAGGGAGCAGGATCCCTCGTCGCCACCACGAGTTGAACGAGGTATTCTTCCAATGTCGGCGCGAGGTGGACATTCCAGATGTGTTGGCGTGCCGCCAATAAGACCTTTTGAGGAATAGGCGAAACATCCTCATTTGAGTCCTGAGGTGTGGCTTTGGCCTGCTTCCGTACTAACTCAGCAATTCGACGTTCGCTTTCTACCGAAGGATATTGGACACGGACATACAATAGAAATCGATCTAACTGAGCTTCAGGAAGCGGGTAGGTACCTTCCTGCTCAATAGGATTCTGTGTGGCCATGACCAAAAATAATTCTGGGAGAGAATAACTGGTTCGGCCAATAGTAACCTGATGTTCACCCATAGCTTCAAGCAAGGCCGCTTGCACTTTGGCCGGCGCTCGGTTGATTTCATCTGCCAAAACGAGATTGTGAAAAATGGGGCCAGGTTGGAAGCGGAAAGAGCCGTCTTGGGGACGGTAAATGTCCGTCCCAGTGATATCAGCCGGCAAGAGATCAGGCGTGAATTGAACTCGGTGGAAATCGGCCTCTAACCCAGTGGCCAAGGTTTTAATGGCTGTGGTTTTGGCCAGGCCAGGCGCGCCCTCTACCAAAAGATGACCATCTGCTAACAGGGCAATTAAGAGCCTGAGGGTCAACCCCTCTTGGCCAATGACCTGTCGATTCAGAAAGGCGCGAAGCTGAGAGAGCTGGTCGTGTTCAGATCCAGACATACGTCATGAAATGAACCCGATAGATTATACGGGTCAAAAAATATGGGTTTCCAAAAAACTAACAGTATGAATCTGTGGGTGTATTACATATGGTTCCCGTATGACGCACAAAGAACCTTATCCCCCATCTTTTACATAATAATTCACGAATTTTGAGAGTCAAGAGGGCTGACTCAAGACCACCCTATTTCTATTGAACAAGAGGATGTCCTTGAATCGATGATGAATAATGACCTCTTAAAACAGGGTGTAGATAAACGGTGCAACCGCAGAGCCTTCACTCAAGATGATGAGGCCACCTAGGAGCAAGAGCATAATAATGATCGGTGCGAGCCAGAACTTTTTTCGTTCTCGCATAAAATCCCATAGTTCTGCTAAAAAACCTGACATCTCTCGTTCTCCTTCAAAAGGCTTTGAGGACATGATCAGCCGAACGAGGCTCTTTCGGAACCCTATAGGTTTCGGCCTGAGGATCAAATCGTAACTGAAGTGGTCTTTTCCCCAATAACACCATGATGAATGAAATGGGTGTCAGTAGGCCATAAAACACGAGCCCTAACAAAATACGTGAATTCAACCAGCCTATTTTTTCTCCAAAAATCATCCAGGCCCGATAGATTGGCTTTAAACCACTGGGAAACACCATGCTCAACATGCCAAATATCCCAGCGATGATACAGGCCCATACCCGTATGCCTTCACCTCGAAAGACCAGCGGCCAAAAGGTGACGATCACAAATACACCACCCATGAGCCAGCCAAATTGCCGGAGTTGTTTGAGTGGGACGTCTTTCTGTGGTGCCTGTGAAGCCATAATTCTTTTATCCTAAGGGCCTATCGAATACTTCTCACAAAAAGCCGGTATATTTCCTAGAAAAATTCAATGCCCATGGCCACGGGAATGGACAAAAAAGGCGTCCAGCAAGGCCACTGCAATTTTGACGCGCGGAGTGTACTTCCAGTGCGTGAACACGGCAATATAGCGAGAACACCGCTGGTGGCTTTTTTCAACATTCCCTCTGAATTAATCTAATTCAAACTCTGTCATCCAATCGGTGTCTTTGGGAACTGGTTTCTGGTTTTCTTTCAGTAACACACAATTTTCTAAAACTAACACATCCATTTCTGTGCGCATGAAACACCGAAACGCATCTTCCGGTGTATGTACAATGGGTTCACCACGGACATTGAACGAGGTATTAATTAACACCCCACAACCGGTTTTTTCTTCAAACGCTTGTAACAATTTATAATACCGAGGATTCGTCGAGGCCGTCACGGTTTGTACCCGGGCAGAATAGTCCACGTGAGTCACAGCTGGAATATCCGACTTCGGTACATTTAGAAGGTCAATCCCAAAGAGCTTTTCCTGATCGGCCTGGAGGGCCACTCGTCGATTTTCAGCCACAGGCGCCACTAAGAGCATATAGGGACTGTCGGTATCCAAATCGAAATAGTCTGAGACTCGTTCCCGCAGCACCGACGGCGCAAAAGGCCGAAAGGATTCTCGATATTTAATTTTCAGATTCATGACGGATTGCATTTTCTCACTTCGTGGGTCACCTAAAATACTTCGTCCACCCAGCGAACGTGGCCCAAATTCCATCCGCCCCTGCAACCAGCCAATGACTTTCTCGTCCGCCAAATGTCCCGCCACACGATCACAGACCATGGCATCGTCAAGGCGTTCGTAGTTGGCTTCTAGTTTTCGTAAGATCTGCTCTATTTCATCATTGGTAAACGATGGCCCCAGATAACTGCCTTTCATGGCATCCTCCAACCCCTCACAATGACGAGGTTGGTCGAGATAATGATAGTGTACATTCAAGGCCGCACCCAGTGCGCTCCCTGCATCACCGGCAGCGGGTTGTATCCAGAGTTTCTCAAAGGGGCCTTCGCGCAAAACGCGGCCATTGCCCACACAGTTAAGGGCTACCCCACCCGATAAACATAGATTTTTGATACCCGTTTCTTTCTGAAGACTGTTGGCTAGCCGCAGCATGACGATCTCGGTGACTTCCTGTATCGATCTGGCCAAATCCATTTCTCGTTGGGTTAATTCACTTTCCGATTCGCGGCGAGGCGCACCGAATAATTTATCAAATTTTTCGTTGGTCATGCGAAGACCAGTGCAGTACGCAAAATAGTCCATATTGAGACGGAATGTGCCATCGGGCTTCACATCAACGAGATGATCCAGAATCGTTTTAACATAGGTGGGCTCACCGTAAGGAGCCAAGCCCATGACTTTATATTCACCTGAATTCACCTTGAAACCCGTATAATACGTAAAGGCTGAATAGAGCAGCCCCATGGAATGCGGAAAGGGGATTTCCCACAAAGGTGTCAGTTTGTTATTACGTCCGACCCATGCTGAGGTGGTCGCCCATTCACCAACGCCATCCATACAGAGCACA
Organism: uncultured Nitrospirota bacterium; assembly: GCA_937139405.1. Taxonomy (GTDB): domain Bacteria; phylum Nitrospirota; class Nitrospiria; order Nitrospirales; family UBA8639; genus Nitrospira_E. The sequence continues at coordinate 263,048 of CAKZPV010000031.1, read as the reverse complement.
ACAGCTTCCTGAAAAGGCGAAGGGAAAAACGCCGATGCCGCATGGGATTCATGATGTTCCCCAAAAAGCACGGGAGGGAGAGCATCCGTTTTTTCTAGACCACCAACTTCACGAAAAGCCTTATCAAGCAGATTACGTAGAAAGAGTTTTTCTTTGATCCATACCGGAATCGCTGTGAGAAACGACCGTATCCCTTGTGGCGCGTAAGACAAGTAGGTCTCCAGTAGGCGTTCAAACTTAATCAGAGGTTTGTCATAAAACACCAGATAATCGACTTCGCCAATGGTTAATCCCCCCTGGCCTAAGCAATACTCCACGGCATGAAATGGAAACCCCGCATCATGTTTTTTACGTGTAAACCGCTCTTCTTGCGCAGCCGCTACAATCTGCCCGTCCTGAACAAGGCAGGCTGCACTATCATGATAATAGGCCGATATTCCAAGAATTGCGTTGGGGGAGGAGAGAGTAGCCATTATCAGAAACGCATTAGTCCCTGTAATTCTTTGTGATGAATTCAATCCATTCGGTAAGTGAAAGACTTAATGATTAGGGTAAGCCATTGTTATGTGGCCCAAGAAATTCGTGACATACCTTTAGGAGAGTATGCAGTTGATAATTGCAATTATCAACTAAAGACATATCAATTGAAGAATATATCGAGAAAAGACTTCTGAGAACCCTTGAAATTTTTAATGAAAATTTAACGCTCTATTTCTTTGCTCAAGGATTACCCTACATTTGTTTGCCAACAATATCCCTATATAGCCGCTCAGCAATAATCTGATTGCCATTTGGAGAAACATGAACAGCTCCTATAAAAATATATTCATCACGAGAGAATGCATCTGTATAATCAAAAATCCAATCATGCTTGCGCTCTCGTACCAATTCCTTGAGCAAGGGATAGACCGCTCGAATTTGCTTTGCTATTTCTTTTTGATGCTGGGAAGAGTAATACTGCTGCAAGTGATCGACCTTCGGTATACCAAAATATCCAGTAGGCTGAAGAACGGCGTAAAACTTTATGTTTCTGGCTATAGCAATATCATGAGCCATTTCCCAATTGCTCACAAGAGTCGTTGCAACTTTTCGAGCCCGTTTTTGGGAATTATCGCAAATTAATGATTTATCGAGATTAACTTGGACAGTGGAAGGTAGCAGCTTTCCTCGTATTTTGTCTGCCAATTTTTTCGTCTGGCTTAAGGTAAGAAATTCTAAAGATTCCCAGATGTCAATTTCTGATTTCTTATTAATTTTCCGCTCAAAAACTGTCACATTTGAATGGTCCTGGGGGTTCAATTCCACTCGGCAACCAACCGTAACATCATTGTGCCCGTCATAAAAAATCGCTATATCTATCTTTGTACCTTGGCTCAACACGTTTATAAATCGTGCTAAATTTTGACGGCTTACCCATCCGGACTGACCCATATTGTATGATGGAAGATTCGCGATTGAGCCGAACAGAGCTGGAATCGTTTCATTATCCCACGCCCCCATTCCCCAAGTCGTAGAACCTCCAAAAAAATAAACCGATTGCTTATTTATGGTATTACGCTCAAGAATTTTATGTATTCGGTTTCGATCAGAATTAATATTAACTGATTTTGTTTGAAGGGTATTTGGTAACCACCCAATAGCAGCTGCATATTGATGACTCTGCTTATCCATATCTTTAAAAATAATTTTGGCGGCCTCCCTATCTTGAGAGTAATTGGGTAAGCTAACCTGGAAATGTTCCGGATCTTCGCTCTGCTGCATGAACGTTAGAAACACTGAATATCCAACAATTACCGCATAACTCAAAAAATTAAGAAAAACTATTGAAACAACCGACAAGGTAACGTTGAAAATTATCGCATGTACAGTTTGACGTCCCATATTAATAGGAGAGCATACAAAAAATCTTCAAATGTTTATACCGGTATTTTTTTGGATCTGCATAAAAATGGTCACGGAAATAATTCTTCAAAAAATTGCTTCATGTGTAACCACGATCGTTGATCCGCTTGCTTCTGGTACTTAGCCCCTTTCAATCCATATTGGTCAGCCGTTGGATTCGTGAAACTATGTTGGGCTCCGCTAAACAGAACCATCTGCCAATCAATTTCAGCGGTATCCAGAGCAGCTTGAAATTTTTGAATGTGATTGGCGGTGAGAAACGGATCGGATGCACCATGTGCGATGAGAACTTTGGCCGAATTGTTTATTGGCTTGGAATGAGAGGGAAGAGGCAACGACCCATGGAAACTGACTACCCCTTTCACAGGCGCCCCCCCATAGACAAGCTGCATCACCGTCGCTCCACCAAAACAATAGCCTATGGCTGCTAACTGGGTCGGCTCGACGTTCGGATCTGCCTGAAGCAGTTTCAAGCCTTTTTCTGCTCTCCCTTGCCACTCATCTACATTGCTACTCGTGAGCTTCGCCCACTCACCTGCTTTCTCCGGATGGGTAGTCACTTTTCCCTTCCCGTACATATCCACAGCAAATGCCACATATCCCAAGGCGGCTAATTGCTCGGCACGGATTCGGGCATAGTCATTCAATCCCCACCATTCATGGACCACCAAGACCCCAGGTCTTTTACCCTTTACTGAATCATCCCACGCTAAGAAACCCTTAAATGAAGTTTCCCCATAAGTATAGGGAACCAGCTTACTCTGTACCTTCGCCTCAATGACATTTGGCAATCCAAGAAATAGCAGAGCCAATAGCAGAGTCTGCCAAAGATACCGCGTCAATTTGAACTCTAAATTTGGTGTAAATGTATTGTTCTTCAGTGTAGGTAACGCCAAACGAACAGGCAGCCCTTCTGCCACTCGACCAGCAACAAGACCAGCTGCAACCGCAGACCACATACCCACAATGGCTCCAAGACCGAAAACCACGCCAAAGGTTAATCCCAGGGGAAACACGAGCATCGCCAGCGTAATTCCCGCCAAGACATCGCCCCGCTCATGGCTCGTCAATCCCTCAATATTTTCTTTGAAGTTAAACGTTTTAAGATACTCACGACAATTTGTCATCACCTGCTCCATACTATTTTAGTCTCTATATGAAGTTTTTCATCTCTTTTTAATTGAAGGAAAAATGCTGGACGCACTACTATCTGCCATGTTACGGGCAAATCACATGCCATGAAATATGAAAAGAATGTCAAATAGCATTTCTGGTTATTTTTCCCTCATTTCTCAATAAACTGACGAACAATCCTATGAAGAGATCAACAACGATACTCACCTTCTTTCATGAAAATAACGTTACTGTGCGGATCCGTACGGTGTGCGCTGTGCGAAAATAAAGAGCTCGAGAAAAGTAAATGGTAAGAACCGACCGTGAAGCGCTGACCAAGCGATTGAAGAACAGCAATAAGAAACTGATCAGCCAGACATCTCCACCAAACCCTGCTGCACACCGCGCGAGACTGCACTACCACTAGCGGAAACCCCGACAAACAATTCCGAAGAATTCGTGTTGGTTTGTTCCCACACAAGGGTTAGCGACGCATGACCTTTACAGCCATTTTCTTCGCAACTCAACTTTCTTTCGTTTGTGTTTGAGAAAAATCCCAGAAGGAAAGGAAACAGAGTATAATTGCGCAGTTTAATTAAAACCCGCAGAAAGATCATCCTCGACTAGCGTCGCACTACCTGTCGTGAAGAGCCAGTACTAACCCCAAATACAATTTCATGGTTTCCCTCCTTAACATACAGTATTCGGAGTAAAAACGAATTCCACAAAGGGATGAATACATCAGACTATTAGTAGAAAATCTAGTATTGATACCGGGAAGGGAAAATAGGAAAAATTCGAAATTGGTGCGCCCGACAGGAATCGAACCTGTAACCCTTGGATTCGAAGTCCAATACTCTATCCAATTGAGCTACGGGCGCACATTAAGTCATTTCGTCTTCTTTGCAAAACAGGTTTGGGAAGGTAGGCCACGTTATACCGGTCTACCAGCAGACCCGTCAACTTCGAAAACTACAAGGACCTCCTCCATTTTGCTAGCAGGCAATCCTCTCAACTATTCCTTCCTCAGCAAGACATCTCAATTATCCTTTTATTGATTCTTGCCCATTGCTAGTCTTTCTCATGGAGTTGCCCCTCATCTGGGTTATAGAAGGAATTGCATTTTTGGGCTCTAATCCTTGTAAGAGAATGACAAGGAGAATGATACATCATTTTTACAGGGAGCCTTAACATGATTCAAACCCAACAACTATCTCCAAATACTCTGTTGATTGAGATGAGTGGACACTTTCACTCAAAAATAGCCAAACAACTGGCCTTATTAGTCTTTCGAGCACATCGCTTGGGATTTACCACTTTTCTCCTCGATCTCAATGGAGTGTCTATCATGGAGAATAACGTCTCGCATCATCTTGTGCGTATAGGAGAGGGCTTAGAGAAAAAAGGGAGTTCGTGGAGAGTCATAGGCAATCCTTCCTCGCGGGAAAACCGCCCTCTTTTTGGAACCAACCTTGACCAACTCCACAGTGAAACCTGGAACTAAAAACCTTCTCGTTCCCCACGCTCCATCGCCATATACAACAACCATTCTGGTTAGGACCGTTTTTAAAAAATCTTAATACGAGTCCGGTGTAGGAAGATCGACCTCAGATTGCTTAGCTTCAGGGACGATTTTCTCCAAACGACGATGATAGTCTCGCATACGTTGTTGTTGGTCAGGGGTAAATTTGATGGTTTCTAGGTTGTGAAGATCAACCAACTGTTCCACACATTGCAAGAGAGGCGGAACTGCGTCAAACACTTTCCCTGCTTCAAAAGCTTCTAGCGATTCCACAAATAGAGGCGGGAGAGGTTTATAGGTGTGCCCGGCACGATCCCGAAAACGGTAGACGATATCTTCATACGCTTCAACCGCTTCTTCTGTTGGTTTCACTCCCCCAGGCAAAGACATTCTTGAAGCGGCTGGTATTTTGGAGGCAAAAGCACTGAGGCTCGCAATCAACTCGCCTAAGATATCTACCACTTGCCCGGGTTGAAGGGTTTCTTTGTTACTCATGGATCTGAATCTAGTCAAAATATAGGGTTCCCTGTCAAGATGACGTGGCCGCTTAATTGGTTAATTCCCGGCGTACAGTTTCCATATCTTCTGGTAGTGGCGCTGAAAATGTCACAGATTGTTTGGTGACAGGATGCACAAAACCTAGTACTTTGGCATGTAACATGACGCGAGGAATGTCAATGCCTCCAACCTCCATGACTTTTTTTCCTCCATACGTTTGATCTCCCAAAATTGGGCATTCAATGGCCTTGAGGTGCACGCGCAGTTGATGGGTCCTTCCGGTTCCTGGTGTCAACGAAACATGGGTAGCGAGTTTTCCAAATCGATCGATAATTTTATAGGTTGTCAAAGACTCTTTTGGTCTTGTCGTATGAGTAGAAAAGGTTTTTCGATCTTTGGTATCTCGTCCTATAGCTAATGCAATCCGACCTTCCCCCTTTTTTGGCGATCTCCATACCAATGCTTCATAGAGACGGCTAATCGTGTGCCCTTTGAATTGCGCAGATAAATGTTGATGCGCGTGATCAGTCTTGGCCACAACTAATACCCCGGTGGTTTCCTTATCCAGCCGATGTACCAGTCCTGGCCGTTCCCTCCCACCTATGGATGAAAGATGTCCTTCTCCACTTTGCATGTGGTGTAGCAAAGCATTGACCATGGTCCCGGTCCAATGGCCTGGGGCTGGATGTACCACGAGTCCCGAAGGTTTGTTGAGGACAAGAAGCGCGTCATCCTCATGAAGGATATCGAGAGGTATGGGTTCTGGTTGTATATCCAGTGGTTCGGGACGAGGGACCACCAATTGAATTCTTTCACCGGGTTTAACCTTATGACTGGGCTTCACCACCTGACTATCAACGGTGATGTGCCCTTCTTCGATTAAACGTTGGAGAGCTGTTCGAGAATAGAAGGGATCGCGATTAGCAAGAAAGTGGTCAAGTCTTTTAGGGGATTCCCCAGCGGTGACAATGAATTGCGTCCGCGTTTCGACATGCGGCATGGAGAGTAAGGAAGAAAGGTACGCGTTGAAATGCTAGGAAAGTCTGGCCCCGCCTTTTTGACGGTGTCTGTCGGCAATTTTTTTTCGAAGACGTGCTTTTTCTAAACTCACACGGGCTTCTTCTACTTCTGAAGGCAATCCGCCTCGTTTCAGTTGTTCTTCAGCTTTTTGAACAGCCTCTTCTGCACGATCAACATTAATATCTTCAGCCTTTTCTGCAATCTCAGCTAATATAGTCACCTTAGTCGGGGTCACTTCAGCAAATCCCCAAAGCACAGACATAAATTCCGTTTGTTCGCCAACGCGGTATTGAAGCTCTCCAATACGCAGCGTTGTGAGAAAATGACAGTGCCCAGGGAGAACGCCAAAATCACCTTCGCTCCCAGGAGCTGAAACATAGTCCACTTCCTGACTTAGCAGACGATGATCAGGCGTGACTACTTCCAAGAGAAACTTGCCTGCTGACACGGTGGTAGCAGAATTATCCATTACACTTTATATCCAAGTTTTTCGGCTTTTTCGATCGCCTCTTCAATCGGTCCCACCATATAAAACGCCTGTTCTGGCAAGTGATCGTATTTCCCATCAACAATTTCTTTGAAACTGCGAACGGTATCAGCCAATTTCACATACTTCCCTGGTGATCCGGTAAAGGCCTCGGCCACATGGAAGGGTTGCGATAAAAAGCGCTGCAACTTACGAGCACGAGCCACCGTTTGTTTATCGTCTTCAGATAATTCGTCCATTCCCAAAATAGCGATAATGTCTTGCAAGTCTTTATATTTTTGCAAAGTTCCTTGCACTCGTTGCACAACTCCATAATGTTCCTCACCCAAAACAGCTGGATCCAATATGCGTGAGGTGGAATCCAACGGATCGACGGCAGGATAAATACCTAACTCAGCCAATTGCCGGGATAACACAGTGGTTGCATCCAAATGGGCAAAGGCAGTAGCTGGAGCTGGATCGGTCAAATCGTCAGCCGGCACATACACGGCCTGGACGGAGGTAATGGATCCGCTTTTGGTAGACGTAATACGTTCTTGTAACGTTCCCATTTCCGTACCAAGTGTCGGTTGATACCCGACCGCCGAGGGCATTCGTCCCAACAACGCCGACACTTCTGAACCAGCTTGTGTAAAGCGGAAAATATTATCGACGAAGAGCAGTACATCTTGATGCTCTTGATCACGAAAATATTCTGCAATCGTCAAACCCGTTAAACCCACCCGAAGACGTGCACCTGGTGGTTCATTCATTTGACCATAGACAAGCGCCGCTTTGGACTTGGAAAAATCTTTAGGATCAATAACCTTAGAGTCTTGCATTTCGTGCCAGAGATCATTCCCTTCACGAGTCCGTTCTCCCACACCAGCAAACACCGAATACCCACCATGATGGAGAGCAATATTATTGATCAGCTCCATGATGATGACAGTTTTTCCGACACCCGCACCACCAAACAGTCCGACCTTTCCACCTTTGGCATAGGGTTCTAAAAGATCAACCACTTTGATCCCTGTTTCTAAGACTTCGGTTTTGGTTTCTTGATCTTCTAAGGCTGGCGCAGGTCGATGAATGGACCAACGCTTTTCCGTCGGGACCGGACCGAATCCATCTACCGGTTCACCTAACACATTCATGATACGGCCCAAGGTTTCTTTCCCCACTGGAACCGAGATGGGCGCTCCCGTGTCGACTACTTCCAACCCACGAACCAATCCATCAGTCGAGGACATTGATACAGCCCGGACACGGTTTTCTCCAAGATGCTGCGCCACCTCCATGGTCAGTTGCTCACTCGTCTCCCCGGACCCTTGAGAAATCGTCAAGGCATTAAAAATATTCGGGAGTTTCCCCGGAGGGAATGCAACATCGACGACCGGTCCAATGACTTGTACAATTTTTCCGTTTCCAGTATCGGTACCCACCATATGCTCCTTGGTTGGAAAAGGTTGGGGAACAGTATGAAATAGACGGTTCCTGAGCAACCCGTGATTTATTTGATGGCCTCAGATCCTCCGACAATATCCATCAGTTCTTTGGTAATGGCTGCCTGACGGGTCTTGTTATAAAACAGCGTGACTTTTTTAATCAATTCTCCAGCATTCCGTGTCGCACCATCCATGGCAGTCATCCGCGCCGCCTGTTCCGCCGCAGCAGATTCTAACAAGACTCGGTACGTTTGAATTTCAAAATGCTTGGGCAGTAAGGTCTCCAACAATTCACCTTCATCTGGCTCATAGAGATAACCGCCTCCCATCGAAGGTTTCTCCCCTTCTTCAGAAACATGGAGGGATTCAATCGGCAATAATTTTTCCACAATCACTTCTTGCTGCATAGCCGATTTGAATTCATTGTAGACGACATAGAGGTGATCGAACGTGCCGGAATGATATTGAGACACGACGTTTTGCCCAATATCCAACGCATGCTCAAAACTGAGTCTATCAAACACGCCAGGCCATTCTTGCCTGATAGGCCAATCACGCCGTTTAAAAAAATCAATGGATTTGCGTCCTACCACGCTTACTGATACCTGTTTTCCTTGTCCACGTTGTTCTTCTAAAAACTCGACTGCGCGGCGAAGAATATTTGTGTTAAAGGCTCCACAGAGTCCGCGATCACTCGTCACCACCAATAGTTCCAACGCATTCCCATCACGCCGACTCAAGAGCGGATGTGAGGCACGATTCACACGTTGGCTTAAATTACTCATGACCTCACGCAATTGATGCGCATAGGGTCTCGCCGACAAAATACGGCTTTGGGCACGTTTGAGTTTCGCGGCCGCCACCATTTTCATGGCTTTGGTAATTTTCTGGGTGTTCTTGACGGATGCAATTTTCCGTCGAAGACTTTGCAGACTTGCCATAATTACTCAGACTTCTCGAGCGTATTATTCGTAGCCTTTAGCTTTTTTAAAATCTGAAATGATTTGCTTGAGTTGTCCACCAAATTCGTCATCGATTTTCTTTTTGCTTTTGACCTCGTCACGAATCATGGCATGCTTCTCTTTAATGTAGGCCATAAGATCTTTTTCGAATTCTCGAATTTTATCCACCGGTACATTATCGATAAAGCCATTGACGCCGGCGTAAATGGATATCACTTGATCGGCGACAGGCATTGGCTTGTATTGTTCTTGTTTGAGCAATTCCACCATGCGGACACCCCGCGCCAATTGCGCTTGGGTGGCTTTATCTAATTCACTCCCAAACTGCGAGAAGGCCGCCATTTCACGATATTGAGCCAAATCGAGCCTCAACGTCCCAGCGACTTGTTTCATCGTTTTAATCTGAGCTGACCCCCCCACGCGTGAAACCGATAACCCCACGTTAATTGCCGGTCGGATACCAGAGTAGAACAAATCAGCGGCTAAAAAGATCTGCCCATCAGTAATAGAAATGACATTGGTTGGAATATACGCAGAGACGTCACCTGCTTGCGTTTCAATAATTGGCAAGGCTGTCAAGCTCCCAGCCCCTTTTTCATCGCTCATTTTTGCAGCTCGTTCCAATAACCGAGAATGCAAAAAGAACACATCACCTGGATACGCTTCACGACCTGGAGGCCGTCGAAGAAGGAGAGAAAGCTGACGATACGCCGTGGCATGTTTCGATAAATCGTCATACACAATCAGCGCATGCTTGCCATTATCACGAAAATATTCCGCCATGGTGACACCAGCGTACGGAGAAAAGAATTGCAGCGAAGCTGAGTCACTCGCGGTCGCGGAAATCACCGTGGTGTATTCCATCGCCCCATGATCTTCTAATGTTTTCACCACCCGGGCGACCGTTGAACGTTTTTGGCCAATCGCCACATAGAAACAATAGACATCTAAGCCCTTTTGATTGATGATTGTATCGATCGCAATGGCGGTTTTCCCCGTTTGGCGATCACCAATAATTAATTCCCGTTGTCCTCGACCCACAGGGATCATGGCATCAATGGCTTTTAATCCAGTTTGCAAGGGCTCACCAACTGACTGCCTATCCACCACACCGGGGGCTCTGATTTCAATCAAACGGGTTTCTGTCGAATTGATGGGACCTTTTCCATCAAGAGGCATTCCAATCGCATCAACAACTCGCCCGACCAATGCTTCACCCACAGGTACTTCAGCGATACGACCCGTACGTTTGACGGGGTCACCTTCGCGAATGCCAACGTCTTCTCCGAGCAGCACCACACCGACACTATCTTCTTCAAGGTTCAATGCCACTCCGTACACTCCACCGGGGAATTCTAATAATTCGCCGGCCATCGCACCTTCTAGTCCATAGACCTTGGCAATATTGTCACCGACTTGGATGACGTATCCCATTTCCTTGACGTCAACGCGCTGGTCAAACCCCTTGATTTTTTCCTTGATGATAGAACTGATTTCTTCCGCTTTGATCTGCATGGATTACCCCTTCGTCAACTGATCCTGCATGCTGGTCAATCGTCCCAGCACGGTATTATCAAAGACTTGACTTCCGATATATATTTTTAACCCGGCAATAAGTTTCGGCTCGACTTCAAAGACCACATCGACAGATCGTCCAAGCGAATCGGTCAGCTCACGCTTCACCTGCTCTTGTTGGGTCGACTCTAAGGGCGTCGCGGAACTGACTTGAATCTGTTGAATGCCCTTTTGCTGATCAGCTAAATCTGAAAAGGCCTGCGAAATTTCCGGAAGTAAGACAGCCCGGTTGGTTTTCAAGAGTTGATTCAGAAAGTCCCTCACGACCGTTGGGGCCTGAATGCGCTGGCAGAGTTCCCCTAAGACCACTTGTTTTTCTTCAAATTTAAAGACTGGTGAAGCCAGGACATGTTTCAGGGCAGGGGTATCTTCTAAGCCTTGGGCTAACGCCCCTAAGGCACTTCGCGCGGGTTCGACGCCCGATTCCTCGAGCAATTGGAAAAGCGCCGATGCATACCGACGCCCGATCGTACTTTGGTTCACGGTTTACAGAGAATCCAGGCAGCCAAGTGTTGAATGGAAAATGGCGTGTATCCAGCGAACAAACGTAACATGGGCGTTATACGCTGTCAACAAAAAAGAGCAAATGCAAAGGGATTTTCCTCTATCAACTGAGTTTATGAAGAAAGAGGCTGAAGAGAGGAATGCTGAGTTACGAGAGATGGGGACTTAGGATTCTTCTGAGCTTGAATAATGCCGCCGCCTAGCACTCGATCATGTTGATAAAAGACAGCAGATTGCCCAGGACTTAAGGCTCGAACAGGCACTTCAAACGTCACCTTCATAGAAGTTTCGCTATTCCAATGAATTGTTGCTGAAACAGGAGGGGAACCATACCGAAACTTTACATCGATGAGTTGGCCATCAACCAAATTTTCTCGTGAAAAGATATTGAGATCGGCTACCTCACAGACCTTAGTATCCAAGTCTTCGGGGGGACCCACCACGACAAGATTAAGATCAGGAACCACACGCTGCACATATAGGCGATTACCTGTTGCGATCCCCAATCCCTTTCGCTGTCCAGGAGTATAAAAGGCTACACCGTCATGCTCCCCTAGTTTATGGCCCTCAGCATCCACAAAGCTCCCAGGATTCGTCGCCTGCGGAGCATGTTCTTTCAGGAAATCCCGATAATCACCTTGCGTGACAAAACAGATTTCCTGGCTTTCTTTGAGTTCATCAACCGGCAGTCCCATCGCCTCGGCTTCTGCCCAGACTTGTGGTTTCTCAATCGTGCCTAAAGGAAACAGCATTCTAGAAAGCCATTTGTCGGGAATTCGATAGAGAAAATACGACTGGTCTTTTTTGGAATCCAGTCCGCGAGCCAAAAATGGCTTACCCATTTCATCTTGGTGAATCCTCGCAAAATGACCGGTGGCGATATAATCTGCTCCGAGTTGCTCAGCTACTTGAAACAAGCCGCCGAATTTCACTCGTTCATTACATCGCACACAGGGATTAGGTGTCGTGCCTTGAAGATAGCCACCAATAAAGTCATCGATCACCCCTTGCTGGAATGACTCTCTGGTATCAATCACTTGATGCGAGATCCCCAAAAGTTCAGCCACATGTTTGGCGATGCCCACTTTACAGCATCCGCGTTCCTGCCAACGCTTGGAAGTTGCGGCTTCATCCTCTTCTTCCCACACCTTAAGCGTCACGCCGAGGACTTCATAGCCCTCCTCCTTCAAGAGTTTGGCCGCAACGGAGCTATCTACGCCCCCACTCATTCCTAACACGACTTTTTTGGGAATAGATGATTGCATTTAGAGACTCAGGGATTCGGTTTCCAATTTGGCTGAAGACGTTTTGGCTTCTCCATTTGACAGAATACGTTCATCTAATTCCATGTCGAGATTCGGAGCAGCACCCATGTCACATTCCCCTTGGAAATACACACCTTCTTCCATGGCAAATGTCGGCGTATGCACATCCCCAATGAGCACAGCAGGCTTGAGGAGTTGAATTTTTTTATTCGCCGTCACAACTCCTTCGATCCTCCCACTACTCACAATTGTACCACCGGTTATTGTTCCTTTAATAAAGGCCGTTTCACCAATAATCAGGGTATCATCAATGGTGATTTCCCCTTCAAAATTGCCGTCCACCCGCACCGTGCCCTCAAATTGGGCCTTTCCTTTAAAATCTACGCCTTTTCCGAGAAATGTATAAAACTCTTCCCCAAATCCGGCTTCTCGTTTAGACTTTTCCTTTTCACCCCACATACAACCCTCCTCTCATCCAGTATTTGACTCTCGGGTGGCGAGCCAGGATTCCATGTCCCCTGGGAATAATTTCCCCAACACATTAAGAAGTATGGAAATGTGCTATTTCACTTTAACCGCTTCTTCAACTGAAACGACGAGTTTTGCCTCTTTGCCTTTTCGCTCACCTTTTTTGGGCATATTGCAAGAGCCATTAAACATCACGCCTTCATCCATGGATAGCAAGGGGGTGATGATCGTCCCATCAAAGACTGCTGGGCTTAAAAGTTTCACTCGATTCTTCGCTTCAATTTCTCCAGTAATTCGACCCTGACATGTAATCGTGCCGGCTTGAATTTTTGCTGTGATGACCGCTTTTTGACCGATAATCAAATTCCCATCGGTATAAATTTCCCCTTCGAGGCGCCCATCCACTCTGACTGTGCCCTGGTAACGGATCGTTCCTTTAAAAGCGACCTCCTCTCCTACAAAGGCAATGATATCGCCTGACTCTTCATGATTGTTTGAGAACGCTGGACTTAGAACTCCCGGCATTTTCATGGCATCTTGCGGGGGCTCAGGATTTTGCGGAACTTCAGCTGTATTTTTTCCGAACATGGAGACCCTCCCTCATTGAGTGAACTTGATGCTCAACCACAATTCCACTCTGTTATTCACTACCATTTTTAACTAAGTATTACTTATTAATTATGCTAATTCGCTCAAGGAAGACCCCATGCCACAATGAAGTATCCATTCAAATTCTATTCCAAAATTATTGCACTCACACGGTCTAGCTCTTCATCAGAATAATAGTGAATGATGAGCTGTCCTCCTTTGGCACTAGTCTTTACTTGCACCTTAGTACCGAAATGTTTTCGTAATTGATCCTCTAAAGGCTGAAAAGTGTTCGGCTTAGTCTTCAGGTGTTTGCTGGAACCTCCACTTTTTTCGCCCGCAATAAGCTGTTCCGTTTGTCTCACAGAAAGATGATCCGACACAATTCGCTTGGCTATCTGAAGTTGAGTACCGGGCGAAGAGACGCCTGCCAAAACCTTAGCATGCCCCAGGCTCAATGCGCCGGATTCAATAAGTTGCTGAATCTCCTTTTGAAGACTCAGGAGACGAAGAATATTCGCAATCGAAGACCGATCTTTTCCGACTGAACTCGCCACTAAGTCTTGCGTTAATCCAAATTCCCCCATCAATCGAGAATAGGCCTTCGCTTCTTCCATAGGGTTGAGATTTTGGCGTTGAATATTTTCAACTAACGCAAGAGCTAAGGCTTTTTCATCGTTAGAATTTCGAATAATGGCAGGAACCGTCGACAACCCGGCAAGAGTTGCCGCCCGGAAACGCCGCTCTCCCGCAATAAGTTCATAGACCCCATCACCTTTACGCCGAACAACAATAGGCTGCAGAACACCATGCTCCTTAATGGACTGTGCGAGTTCAGCTAAATTGTCTTCAATAAAAATAGTCCGCGGTTGATAGCGGTTAGGAATAATGTGTTTCAGAGCGATCGTGGAAACAGTTTGTCCATCCTGCTCAACCTTCCAAGCCAGTGTCTTTTTTTCAGGAAGTAGAGCTTGAAGGCCCTTACCCAATGCTTTCTTTTCCATTCGCGAGAATCTCCTTGGCCAAATCAAGGTAGGCTTTAGCACCACTGGATGCTGCATTATACGACATCACTGGTTTCCCGTGGCTTGGGGCTTCAGCCAGAGCTACATTTCGAGGAATGACGGTTTGAAATACTTTCTCTTTGAAAAAACCTCGAATTTCGCTTTCAACCTGTCGTGAAAGATTAATGCGAGAATCATACATCGTCAATACGATACCCTGTAGGTCGAGAGCAGAATTGAAAGAATCACGAATTCGGTCCACATTGCCCATCAGTCGCCCCAATCCCTCCATCGCATAATATTCACATTGCACCGGAACAATCAGCGCCGAAGCCGCCACCAGTGCGTTAATCGTGAGCAACCCAAAGGCAGGAGGGCAATCGATAATGACAAAATCATAGCCCTGAATTTCTCCAACAACAGTCTTCAGAATAGTTTCTCGATCAACCATATTGGAGATCTCAATTTCAGCTCCAACTAAATCTCCTTTGGAGGGAATGATATTATTACCGTGTATGCACGTAGGTAAAATTGCTGATTCTATAAGCTTGCCTTCCATAAGACATTCATAAATCGTTGCATCTTGTGGCTCAACTGAAACTCCACTGGTGGCATTGGCCTGAGGATCTAGATCGATTAATAGGACAGACTGCCCGATTGTAGCCAACGCTGCGCTAATATTAATAGCCGACGTGGTTTTTCCAACACCACCCTTCTGATTCGCGATGGCAATAATTCGGGTCACTTTGATTCCATTTTTTAAAAGAACAATTTACGGCTAAAATTTATAAGTATAAGATATTAAAACGTTTTATATAGAAATATAATAAAATACAACTAAGGATGGCATAATTTTGCTTATACAAAAAATAGGATGTTCCACGTGGAACATTGTAAAACTGCATTATTTATGGAACGTGTTTTAGCACAGAAAGCACTCTGGTTCCAAACTCATAAGGCAGTTCGTAGGGGATTTCTCGGTCTATTGTCAGTCCTTGCAGATTGTCACGATTATCTATATTTGAAGAACGAAACACAACCAGTTTCCCATTTTCTTTCAAAATGTTTTTGACATATGGCAAAATAACTTCAAGGCTAACCGCTTTACTGATGGCAACATCAAATTTTTCCTCTTCATTAATAAATGGCTGACAATCTTCCAAACGTTTTTGAAGAACTGATATGCCCTTGAGTTCTAACTTACCAATAACAGTGTGAAGAAAAGCCGTCTTATTTCCACGCGGTTCCAATAAAGTACATTCCAAATTAGGAAAAGCAATTTTTAGAGGAATTCCTGGAAAGCCACCACCAGTACCAATATCGATAAGGGAAATTGAAGAATTTTTGTGAAATGCTAAAGATCCAGCCAATGAATCGGCAAAAAGCAAAACCGCCTGCTCTTGTTGTGTTTGCAATCCAGTCAGATTAATGGAACGATTCCAGATACTGATTTCCTTATAATACAGGCAAAACTTCTCTAGAATATCTTCTTGAAAAGAAAACCCAAGTTTTTGGGAACCTTTGATGAAATATTTCAGAAATTTATCTATATTATCTTCATGTTCCACGTGGAACATCCTATCTTTAAAAATAAAAATTCAACAATAATGGTAATTGTATTTTTTGGTTAACCTAATTGGTACACAAAAATAATAGCTGCATTTCTTTAATTTTAGTTTTTTCCGCCTAAATGATGATTTCAACATAATTATTCACATTAGACATTAGACAAATGAAAGAGATGGTCACAAGAAAATTCAGTCCTGTTTCTATAGACAATTTCTTATTGTCTAGATTAAGTAGCCACCAAAATATTTCCAGATTTCTTCAGTGTTAGTTTTCTATTTTTATATGGTACTAATCTGAAAAACCAACTTGGCTTGTGTACTTTATTATCTTTCTTTTGTCGTCTTGGTCTAACTCAAATATTTGTGATTTTTATTTTCCTGACCATTCCAATTCTAGGTCACTTTCATTTTAGGCCAAAATAAAGCCAGGTCTATCAATTTTTTGAAATGCATGATCTAAATTCTGATTTTTTTCAGAAGGCAAGTAGCATATAGATAGTATTAGAAAAATGGAATATCAAAAAAGTATCAGGTGTTTTATTTAAAATTGCTATCAAAGCGTGGAGGATTTTTTTCGAATAAATTCCTTCCTAAACCTTAGGTAGTGCAAGCTTTTTAATGCCCCATAAAGAGCAGAGTCAAATTCAATAATAAATTTAAAGGTTCCTGACACCTTTAATAGTCATTTGAAGAATGTCGTGGCATGGCATACCTCTCCTGAAAACGGTTCCTGCAAATGCATTACGCTATTTTCGACAGAACCAAAACTTTTTTAACTGGCTTTTTTGTGGCGTTCGAGTGCGACGAGGAGGAGGGAGATGGCGGCAGGCGTAACTCCAGAAATTCGGGAGGCTTGCCCAATAGAAGAGGGACGCACTTTTTGGAGTTTTTCGGCCACTTCATTTGAGAAGCCTTTAATCCCTTGATAATCAAAATTATCAGGCACGCGCCGGTGTTCTAATTTTTTGAATTGCTCGATCACCTGCTCTTGCCGCTTGATATACCCTTCATATTTCACGGCGATCTCCACGGCTTCAATCACGTCAACATCCGTTTCCTCTTCACCATGAAGAAAGGGATGCAGGTCCGTGTAGGTAAGTTCCGGTCTGCGAAGCAGTTGCAGAAGTGACGTGCTAATGGCTGGTCCGTCAAACGTAATATGTGTCTGACGTTCCAGTTCAGGAATCTTCGTGTGGATGCTCCCCAGCCTGTGGAGTTCTTTGTCTATTGTTTCCCATTTCCGTTTAAACGCCAGATATTCCTGTTGGGAAATTAATCCTAGGCGATAGCCAATTTCTTTGAGCCGATAATCGGCATTGTCCTCACGAAGGAGCAATCGATATTCCGCTCTCGACGTGAACATGCGGTAGGGTTCGCGCGCATCTTTGGTGATGAGATCATCAATTAACACTCCCATGTAGGCTTGCGAGCGATCTAAAATGAGAGGCGCTTCGCCTTTCGCTCGAAGAGCAGCGTTGATTCCTGCCATCATCCCTTGTGCAGCGGCTTCCTCATACCCCGATGTGCCATTGATCTGTCCCGCGTGAAACAGCCCGTTCACAAGTTTGGTTTCTAAGGTTTCATGAAGTTGTCGGGGAGGGAAGTAATCATATTCGACAGCATAGCCTGGTCTGAGAAACACTGCCTGTTCCAATCCTGGAATCATTTTGACAAAGGCCTGCTGCACATCAATCGGCAAGCTGGTGGAAATGCCATTGGGATAATACGACTTTCCACCCAACACTTCCGGCTCCATAAAAATCTGATGGCTATTTTTGTCAGCAAATCGCACGACTTTATCTTCAATGGACGGGCAGTACCGCGGTCCGGTGGACTCAATCATCCCACAATACATGGGTGATCGATCCAGATTACTCTTAATTATGTCGTGGGCCTGTTCATTGGTATAGGTAATATGACAATCGATTTGAGGATTGGGAATGTGTTGGGTTTTGAAGGAAAACGGGCGTGGGACAGGGTCCCCAGGCTGTGGGGCCATGCCATCAAAATTAATAGAGTCTCGATCCAAGCGCGGCGGCGTCCCTGTTTTTAACCGCCCGACCTCAAACCCAAAATCCAACATGCAATCCGACAGATGCTCGGCGGACGGTTCCCCGGCCCGGCCTCCGGGAAGATGCGTCAAGCCAATGTGCATAAGTCCTTTAAGGAAGGTTCCCGACGTGAGCACGACGGCTCGCGTAGCCATGGAGTCGCCAGTACTGGTTTTCACTCCCGTGACTGTTCCGTTGTGCGTCAAAATCCGGTCTACCGTGCCTGCCACAATGGTCAAGTTTTCTTGATTTGCCAACGTCTCCTGCATGCTTGTGGCATACAGTTCTTTGTCGCATTGCACTCGGGTGGCTCGAACGGCAGGGCCCTTCCGCGTATTGAGTATTCGGAATTGGATCCCGGCCTTGTCGGTGTTCACGCCCATTTCCCCACCAAGAGCATCGAGTTCCTTCACCAAATGCCCCTTACCAATTCCTCCAACCGCAGGGTTACATGGCATTTGTGCAATTTTTCCAGGATCGATGGTTAACAAGAGCACCTGACAGCCCATACGAGCTGCCGCTAAAGCTGCTTCGCAGCCGGCATGCCCTCCACCGACAACGACAATGTCACATTCTTTCATCAGTTCAATCCATTACTCATCATTTATCAAACATTATTCTTCGCTCAGTCAATTCACTTACCAATACAGAACTCTTTAAAGATCTGATCCAATATATCTTCGTTGGTCACAACCCCTACTATTTCACCCAGGGCTTGCAAAGCCACTCGTAGTTCCAATGCCACACATTCGGCCGATTGCGTATCATCAATCGCCGCCAGGGCATTTTGCAAGGCCTCAGTTGCTTGTTGAAGCAGCACTTTATGCCTCAACCGAGAGACTAACACGGAATCGACGGCTTCGTGCCTTTTCCCTACCGCCAAAGTTTTCAGCCTTCTCTTGAGCTCCTCTATGCCTTCCCCCGAAACCGTAGAGGCCTGAATATATTCCGTTTCAAACTCATTTTGTGTTTCATGCTGCTTAACATGGGCCTGCAAGTCCTCTAGAGAAACCTTGGGCGGGAGATCACATTTGTTTAAAACCATCACACGCGGTTTTTGTTTGTACAGTTTGATAAAGCTCACGTCTTGCTCGGTAAGTGAATGACTCTGATCAAACGCCATAATAAGGACATCCGCTCGTTGTATCACCGCTTCGGCTCTGCTCATCCCTTCTTGCTCTAATTCGTCTGTCGACTCTCGTAAGCCTGCGGTGTCAAACAAGCGTATCATCACTCCATCAACCATAACCGATTCCTCAAGCACGTCCCGAGTGGTTCCAGGAATGTCGGAAACTATGGCCCGATCGGTATCGAGAATCGCATTCAAGAGGCTGGACTTGCCCACATTGGGTCGTCCGAGTATGACTGTTCGAATCCCTTCACGAATGATCCGGCCTTCTTGAGTTGACTCGACTAATATTTCAATCGCCCTAGCCATCTTCCGGAGATTTTCTTGTAATTCGTGCTGTTCAATGAATTGAATGTCTTCTTCTCCAAAATCCATTTCGGCTTCTACATGAGCCAGAAGTTTAACTAACGCGTCCCGATGGCCCTGAATGACTCCTGACAAACCGCCTTGCAGGTGTTCCTGCGCTAATTTCAGACTGTGAAGGGAGTTGGCTTGAATCGTGTCCAACACGGCTTCAGCTTGCGTGAGGTCTAGGCGCCCATTGAGAAACGCTCGTTTCGTAAATTCTCCCGGCTCGGCCATGCGGGCACCGGCTTGCGTCAGGGCTTCGCAAATTGCCCGCACGACAAGTGGTCCTCCGTGACCATGTATTTCAACAACATCTTCTCCCGTATATGAACGTGGCGCGCGCATGTTCACGATCAGCACTTCATCCAATACGGCGGGAGAACTCTGTTTGACCTGATCATATGTTTGGAATTGGTCCCACAGAAATTTCCCCAAATACAATTGATAGGGTTTAATGTCCGAAAGGGCTTTCGCGCTACGCAGCCGAACAATATTCGAAGCGATGGGGAAGGCTTGGGGGCCGCTGACTCGCACAATGCCCACACCTCCTTCACCAGCAGGAGTGGCAACTGCACAGATGGTGTCGTCCAAAGCACTCATTCGCAAGGACACCTGGGGTTAGGATTTTTTGGACTTACCTGATTGCTGAGAAGAGGATTTCTTTTTTCCTGGCTTGTCGGGCTTTTCAGGACCAGATGATGGTGCAGTCTTGGCAACTTCGGTTGTCCCTGGTTTTGGTGGAGGGAGAACGTAGCGATCTGTAACAAATTGTTGAGCAATCGTTAACACATTATTCGTGACCCAATATAATACGAGGCCAGCAGGGAATGTCACAAATAAAAAGGTCAAACCAATCGGCAAAATCAGCATCATTTTGGCCATATTGGGGTCGGCCGTTGTCGGCATAATTTTTTGCTGTACGAACATCGACGCCCCCATCAGCACAGGTAACACATAAAAGGGATCCTGTATGGACAGATCATGAATCCATAGCATAAAGGGAGCTTGGCGCAAATCAATGGTCATATACAAAATGTTAAATAAGGCAATGAAAACCGGCATCTGGAGAAACATTGGAAGGCATCCGCCAACGGGGTTGACCTTATGCTCTTTGTAGAGCTTCATCAATTCGGTGTTGAGCTTTTGTTTGTCGTCTTTATATTTTTCTTGGAGCTTTGCAACTGGGCCCTGGATCGTCTTCATCCCTTGCATGGATTTATAGCTTTTGTATTGCAAAGGGACGAACAACAATTTTATGCCGCAGGTCAAGATAATAATGGCCCACCCAAAATTGTTCGTATACTCATTGATAGATCGGAGAACCGAAAATAGTGGTTTGGCTACGAACTTGACCGGCTCAAAACTGTCATAAATAAACCAACCAAAATCAATCGTATCTTCCAGGCCTATTTCAAACGATTTCAGGACGTCAAATTGTTTGGGGCCCGCATAGAGGCGCGCTTTATGGACTTGTCCCTCATCTCCGAGGGGTAAATTAAGGGCAGCGGATACCACACTTTCATTTTCAAGTTTTGCAACAAGACCCGCTGCTTTTTCGGGCATAAAGACGCTAATAAAATATTTATCTTGGAGGGCCAGCCACTTCACAGGACCTTCTCGACGAATGGTGGGGTTGTCTGCCTCAGGCGATTCTTTGACCAATTCCTCCCCCATCATCCAGGCCGATCCTAATAACCCGATAAATCCTTGCCCCCATTCCACCAGCCCAAAGTTGGTCCCTAAGACTAAATCCAACTTTTCAGGTATTCCGCGTGTGCGGATTTCCAAATCCACCACATACGAGTCGTAATGAAAGATGAGTACTTTTTCCACCCACACGTCAGAGTCATCTGACTCGTAGGTGAACACCACTCTTCCAGTAGGATTTCTTTCATCCAGTTTCTCAAAATCTTTTTTCACTTGGTAGGGGTTTTCGCGAAGTGTGGTGGTCAACGCTTCATGGCCTTCTGACCTCAGGGTTAACGGCCCTGGATATTGCCCATTCGTATAGACCAATTGAACAGGAGTGTTCTCTTCAGTTTGTGTGAGAAACTTTTTTAATTCCCAAGAGGTGATGACTGCTCCTTGATTGGAAAGCCCGACTCGGACCAAGGGCGTCTCAATAAAAAGAACTTCCTCATTCACCACGACAGCCTGATCGGCCATTAATTCAGGGTTATCTGAAGAAATTGTGGGATCTTCTAGAGCTGAGTCGGCGGGTGCAGAAGACGAACGATCAGTTCGCGAACCATCTTGTGACTCTTCTTTATAAATTTCTTCATCGATAATCGGTGAGTTGGAAAACGGAGAGTAGCCGAGTTCCTTCAGGAGAAGGTCGTACCCAAAAATTATCCCAAGGGAAAGCACTAGGAAAAGAACGACGCGCTTTTCCATCTTGTTAAACCTGAAGTCTCATAAACACTGGTAGCAATTTTCAGTTGGAATGAAGATCGTGACGCTGAAATCAGGGAACCGGATCCAGGCCACCAGAATGGAAGGGATGACACTTGAGGAGACGACTCACACCTAACCATAGTCCTTTTAATGACCCATGTTTCTCAATAGCCTGCATCGTATAGTGAGAACAAGTCGGTTCAAAACGGCAACAGACTCCGACGTATGGAGAAATGCCATACTGATATACCCTAATTATTTTTCTCAAGATCCAGGTCATTCTGGCCTCATAGATTGGAGCATGCCAATCTTTTTCAACATCTGGGACCAAGCAATCTCGACGTCCTGAAACTTGGCACGAAGAATTTTAACCTTGGGATAAGCGATACAGTGATGGCCGAAGGCCATATTGGAATGGGAAGCTCGAACGAGTTCTCGCGTGATCCGTTTTAACCGATTCCTCGTAACTGCTTTGCCGACCCGACGCCCTACAACCACTCCAACACGAGGACATTCCTCTTTGGGTACTTTGGAATGAATAATGGTAAAAAATGGGTTCCTTGATACGGAACCCGTTGCCTTCACCCCATCATACTCATGTTTCTTTTTTAAGAAAAATGGGGAACCCTCCCATGCACCCACTACTCATCAGAAACGGTCAGTTTGGCTCTCCCTTTTTTCCGTCGGCGAGCAAGAACTTTTCTTCCATTCTTGGTACTCATCCGCTTCCGAAACCCATGGTCTCGTTTTCTCTTTAGATTCGAAGGCTTTCGCGACGTAAACGACATGATACTGTTCTCCTTTAGACCATTTTCTTATGAACTGAACATTCTATGGGTGAATGGGATGAGAGTCAAACGTATTCTCGGAGCAATCCCATGCTAGCTTAGAACCAGTTCGTTGACTGGGTAGGGGCTTGAAGATATAGTCGAAATTGTTTTTCTTCCCATTTTCCCTACAAAAGAACAGGAATTTTCGTGTTGCGATCAGTCAAAGGGCTTAAGGATATCCTTCCCCAGCAAGCCTCCCAATGGCAGCATATTGAGATGGTTGCTCGAACAATGGCTACTCAATATGGCTTTTCTGAAATTCGAATTCCTATATTTGAGTTTACCGAACTATATTCCAGGAGTATCGGGGGCACAACGGACATTGTCGAAAAGGAAATGTATACGTTTCCCGACCGAGATGGCAGTTCGTTGACCTTGAGACCAGAAGGTACGGCTGGAGTCGTTAGAGCCGTCCTTGAACATAAGCTGTTAGATTCTCCTACAGCACGAAAATTGTTTTATTTAGGGCCCATGTTTCGCCATGAACGCCCTCAAGCCGGTCGCTATCGGCAATTTCATCAATTTGGGGTCGAAGCATTAGGCACAGATGACCCTCTTATTGATGTGGAAGTTATTGTTTTGTTATGGCAATTCTTCTTGACCTTAGGGCTGATGGACTTGACCTTACATGTCAACTCTATTGGAACCCCTGATGACCGAGAAGTCTATATTCAGAAACTCAAGGAATTTCTAGAACCCCGACTTAATATTCTCTGTGGAAATTGCCAAAGGCGATACTTAACCAATCCCCTGCGGATTTTAGACTGTAAAGTTCCGGTATGTCAGAAAAGCACAGAAGGGGCTCCAACCTTAATCAACTACCTCTCAGACAAATCCAAGACTCATTTTCAAGCTGTCCTTGATGGTCTAAGCGCCCTTGAAATTCCTTATTCCATCAACCATCGACTTGTCAGAGGACTCGATTATTATTCTCGAACCACGTTCGAAATCACTTCTCCCCATTTAGGAGCCCAAAGTACCATCGGAGCTGGAGGACGCTATGACGGTCTCTTTCATGCTCTTCAAGGCCCGCCAACTCCGGCTATTGGATTTGCAGTCGGATTAGAACGCGTCACTCTCCTCCTTTCAGAGGAAATATCAAGCAAGAAAGTGCCTCTCTTTTTCGTCGCCGGCTTCGGAGTTATCGGAAAGCCTCAGGCCTTTAAACTCCTACACGAGCTTCGACAAGCCGGGATTCGAGCCGATACCGATCATAAAGGGAAGACCCTAAAAGCTCTCCTACGTTCAGCTGATAAGCTTAGAGCAGAATATGCCATTATCCTCGGAGACGATGAAGTCAATTCAGAAAATGCCATACTCCGAAATATGCAAACGAAGGCACAGGAAATCGTCAAACTAAAGGAAATAATCCAAAGAATTCAAACTGGGTATTAGGAGTATTCTGTATTGAAAAATACCCTGCTTTTTTCTTGACATTTTTTTTGACTGGTGCTAGGGTTTTTTTCTTATTTTTCAATAAGAAATGATAATTTACCCATTCTAGTTTTCTTTAAATTTCTTCATAGAAAAAGATAAAAAAATATATCTAACTTAGGTATTTGACCTAATTATATTGCAAGCTATGCCTAAACAACTTGTTGTCCTTATTCGTGAGGACCCAACCACAACACATAGAGCTTCAGAAGCTATACGAATTGCATTGGGACTTTCTACTGGACCTAACCCAATCTCAATTATTCTTTTGGATAATGCAAGACAATTAGTCTCTGATGATGCCTATGATTTACCTGATGGCGAAATTCTTGAAAAACATTTGCCGGTGATAAAGAGTCTTGAGATTCCTATCATTCTTCCAGAAGGTAGCCGAGAGACATTTTCTCTTGATGAAGAGTTTACGATTCAAGAATCCTCATCCTTACAAATGGCCTCTCTTCTTGAACAGGCTGACCGTGTCTTAGCCTTTTAATATTCAGAATTGTCTATGAAAAAAATATTGTATATTTGCGTAAAACCTATAGAAAATTGGGATATTTTCACTCTTCGTACAAGTGGAGATTCTACTCAAAACACCATTTCTTTGTTGTTACTTCATCACGAACAAAACATAGAGAATATCCCTGTTTCTCAGGTGTGTAATTTAGATATGGGTGAACAACCTCATGACGGAGTGAATACTAAGAAGACTATTTCCTATCAGGAAATGTTAGAGCAAGTTTTTTCACATGATTTATCTGTAGTCATTTAATTGTTACTTCTTTCTTTATAAGAACTAAAGAAATAGTCGTCGTAGTCGTCGTAGGTCCTGAGAATTCTGTGTATGAAATTTTTTAGACGGTATATCTCTTGGTAAGTCGAGAACTTATATGGCTAATGAGTGATGTCAAAATGAGGATAAAGTGGGTACATGTTGACGTAAGAAGTTGTGAAAAGTTGTGTATGGGGTATGAATATATTTTATTGTAATCGCGATCATCATCTATTTGTTTTAATAAATTATTAACAACTGTGAATAAATCTGTGAATAATGTGAATATTCATAATATAAACATCAATAAAACTTGGGTTGATGTTTTAGAATTTATCAGTCCGAAAGTAGGAGACGAAGCCATAGAAACATGGTTTCAACCCCTTGAAATTGAGGGTATTTCTGAGGAGCAAGCGACGATTCGTGTTCCTAATAAATTTTTTGGGGAATGGCTGGGACGAAACTATAAGGATTTGTTAATTGAAGCCTTTCTCCATGCAGGAGGAATAAAGCCTACAGATATCATTTTTGTCTTGAAGGAAGAAAAAGCAAATTCTCAAATTATTGGAACCCAAGCAAAGAAACCAAGTAATCCGCTTCCCCCGCCCTCAAAAGGAAGACGCCAACCACTCCCGAATCCTAAATATACATTTGAGACGTTTGTGGTAGGAGCTAGTAACCAATTTGCTCATGCCGCATGTTTGGCTGTAGCGGAATCTCCAGCAAAAGCCTACAACCCTTTATTTATTTATGGTGGAGTAGGGCTAGGGAAAACCCACCTCTTAAATTCCATTGGAAATTATATCGCCGATCGTACGGACCTTCGTATTGCCTATGTCACCACAGAACAATTTACCAATGAAGTCATTAATTCCATTCGCTATGACAAAATGATGGAATTACGGAGACGGTATCGCAATGTGGACATGCTTCTCATAGATGATATTCAATTTCTGGCTGGCAAAGAACGAACACAAGAGGAGTTTTTTCATACTTTCAATTCGCTCTATGAGGCTGGGAAACAAATTGTGCTCTCGAGTGATCGCTTTCCCAAAGAAATGCCGTCGATGGAGGAGCGGTTGCGCTCCCGCTTTGAATGGGGTCTTATTGCGGATCTCCAGCAACCGGACGTGGAAACTCGTATTGCCATCCTTCGTAAGAAATCAGAAGAAGAGGGAATAGCGATCAATGAGGATGTGATTCAATTACTTGCGGCCAATTTAAAAAGTAACATTCGGGAAATTGAAGGTGCTCTTATCAGGCTTGGAGCTTATGCGTCCCTGACTGGTCAAAAAATCAACGTGGAGATGGCTAAAAATATTCTGCGTGATCTTATTGGGGGTAAACGAAAGGTCATTACTGCTGAAGATATTCAAGAAGCGGTGGCGAGCCGGTTCCATGTCAAAATATCTGATTTGAAATCCAAACGACGGACCAAGACCTTAGTGTATCCAAGGCAAATTGCGATGTTTCTGTGTCGCGATCTGACAGATGCTTCTTTCCCAGAAATTGGAAGGGACTTTGGCGGCAAAGATCACACGACGATTATCCATGCCTGCAAACAGATGAAAAAATCTCAGGAAACAGATGCGACGCTTCGTGCCACACTCGAAAGTCTTAAAGAAGAAATTGGTAAGGCCTAGAGGTCTTATTCAAAGACATTTATGAAAGTTCGCATGGCCAGGGAAGATTTATTGACCGCTCTGCAACGAGTGCAGGGTGTAGTCGAAAAGCGAAATACCATGCCTATTCTGGCCAATATTCTTTTAGAAGCCAAGCCTGAAGGCTTGGATATTGTGGCAACCGATTTAGAAATTGGGATGCGAGGCCTGTATAAGGCCACAGTCGATGAACCCGGAGCCGTGACATTTTCAGCACGAACGCTTTTTGATATTTTAAAGGAAGTCCGACATTCTGAAATCGAAATAGTCGTCGGCGACAACAACTGGGTGACTGTTAAGGCTGGCAAGAGTCAGTTTCGCGTGGTGGGGTTAGCTAGTAAAGACTATCCGGCACTTCCGGCAATCGAACGAGATGGACTTTTATCGATTCCTGCTCAAGGTTTACTACAACTTCTCAAGAAAACGGTATTTGCTGTTGGCGAGAAGGACACTCGTTATGTCTTGAATGGACTTCTCATTTCCCTGCTTCCTTCCGGAAAGAAGGTGACGATTAGGCTGGTCGGAACCGATGGGCACCGACTAGGCTGGGCTGAGCAGGAAGTCACTCCTGATAATTCAGCCATCCCTTCCTCAGAAATCAAAGTTATTATTCCGAAAAAAGCGGCAATCGAAATCCGGCGTTTATTGGAAGAAGATGATAAAGAGCCTCTACTTGGTTTTACGAAAAACTTGCTCATTCTCCGAAAGAGTGGTCTTGTTCTCACGTCCCGAATAATGGAAGGGACCTATCCGAACTATCAGCAAGTCGTCCCGAAGGAATCTTCTAAGAAAGTGACAGTGAACAAATCAGAACTAGAGGGGGCCTTGCGGAGAGTCGCCATCTTGTCAAAAGATAAAGCCCACGCCGTGAAACTCTCCTTTAATTCTGAGCATGTTCATCTGTCATCCAAAAGTCCGGATTTGGGAGAAGCCGAGGAAGAAATTGCTGCACAGTATACAGGAGAACATTTCTCAGCTGGATTTAATGCTCGGTATTTCCTTGATGTGTTGTCGGTGATTGAAACTGAATCGTTGTCTCTGCAAATGGAAACAGCCTTAAGCCCTTGTTTGATTCAGGAACAGGGTAACCCCACATTCAAAGCCGTTGTCATGCCCGTGAAGGTCTAGTGGATTTGGCCACACAGACGATTATTCTCCTACACGTGTTCACAGCGTAAGCCATATGGAATCACCAGAACAAGCAAGCCCAGAATCTGCCAAGCCATCTGTGTCTGCCCAGTCCGACACGCATTACGATGCGGACCAAATCCGCGTCTTGGAAGGGCTGGAAGCCGTCCGCAAACGTCCAGCTATGTACATTGGCAGCACCGGAATTGATGGGTTGCACCATATGGTTTATGAAGTGGTGGACAATAGCGTTGATGAACATATGGCTGGGTTTGGAAAGGAAATTCTGGTCGTCTTGCAGGTTGATGGAAGCGTCATGGTCTCGGACAATGGACGTGGCATTCCTACCGGTATGCATTCCACCCAGAAAAAATCGGCGGCAGAAGTGGCCCTCACGGTTTTACATGCGGGGGGTAAATTCGAAGAAGGTGCCTACAAGGTCTCAGGCGGTTTGCATGGAGTAGGTATATCCGTGGTCAATGGTCTTTCCGAATGGTTGGAATTAGAAATCTGGCAAAATGGAGAAATCTTTGAGCAAGAATATGACCGTGGAAAACCCCGCAGTCCTTTGGCCATCACCGGTAAAACCAAAAAACGTGGCACTAAAGTGGTGTTTAAGACCGACTCGCAGATTTTCGAAGCCGTGGAATTCAGTTTTGATGTCTTAGCCCAACGACTACGAGAATTGGCCTTTCTCAACAAAGGACTAGCGATTACCCTCAAGGATGAACGAAAGGACAAAGAAAAGGAGCAAGTGTTTTGCTATGTGGGCGGCATTGTCTCATTTGTCGAACATCTCAATGAAGCCAAGACGCCTCTCCATACTCCAATTGTTGTCGAAGTAGAAAAACCTGACCTCATATTGGAGGTGGCGCTTCAATACAACCAAGGGTATGCCGAAAACTTGTTTTCGTTTGCCAATAATATCAATACCCGTGAGGGGGGCACACATCTCATTGGCTTTAAGTCGGCCTTAACGCGAACCATTAACAGCTATGCAACCACAGCGGGTATCTTCAAAAAAGAGACTGAATCCCTCAGTGGTGAAGATGTCAGGGAAGGCTTGACTGCTGTCGTGAGTGTCAAAATTCGCAATCCCCAATTTGAAGGCCAAACTAAATCGAAGCTCGGTAATAGCGAGGTGAAGGGCATTGTCGAGTCTGCGGTGAATGAAGCCCTGGGAAACTATCTGGAGGAAAACCCTTCTGTCGCAAAAAAAATAGTTGGGAAGTCTGTGGACGCTGCTCGTGCCCGCGAAGCCGCAAGAAAAGCCAAAGAGTTGATCCGTCGCAAGGGTGCCTTGGAGGGCGGTTCTCTCCCAGGGAAATTAGCCGACTGCTCCGAAAAAGATCCCGCGTTGAGTGAGTTATATATTGTCGAGGGCGATTCAGCTGGCGGGTCGGCGAAACAAGGTCGGGATAGGCGTTCTCAAGCTATTCTGCCGCTCAAGGGCAAAATCCTCAATGTCGAGAAAGCCAGATTCGATAAAATGCTGTCCAGTGAAGAAATTCGCACACTCATTATGGCGATTGGTACCGGAATAGGGCGACCACGAGAGGATGCGGAAAAGGGCAAAGAAGATAAAGATGTGTTCAACATTGATCGCGCCCGGTACCACAAAATTATTCTCATGACGGATGCCGATGTGGACGGTAGCCATATTCGTACGCTCCTACTCACTTTCTTTTTTCGGCAAATGCCAGAACTCCTCGAACGAGGTTATATCTATATTGCGCAGCCACCTCTGTTTAAAGTGAAAAAAGGCAAAGGGGAAAAGTATTTGAAAGATGAGGGAGCGATGAACGACTATCTTTCAAATCTGGCCGTGGAAGATTCGGAACTTTTTCTGCCGGATACTAACGAATTTGTGACGCGGGACGGCCTACTCCCTATTTTGCAGAAACTTGTATCCTTTGAAGATCTTCTTACTCGTTTGGCTCAAAAACATATGGATCCTTCTCTTCTACGTGTCTTTGTCGATTTTCGCCAGTTAACCAAAGAGCTGTTGAAAGATCGAAACACATTGGAGGCTCTTATCCAGGAAGCTTCACGCATGCTTAATTTTGTCTTTCCCGAGGGAACAGTCAGCCTTGAGATTCAACAAGATGACGAACATGATACTCATCAGATTATGTGTCGTCTTTCAGGTAGTGGAAACCACAAGACCTATGTCGTGAATCATGATCTGGTCGGATCTGCTGATTTTCGTGAATTACAGAAACTAGCCCCTGCCGCTTTAGGCTTAGGACGTCCCCCTTATCGTGTGAAACGGAAAGGTGGCGAAGTCTCTTATTCAACGAGTGCCGATCTTGTAAAAGAAATTCTGGAGTCCGGGAAAAAGGGCCTATCTATTCAACGGTATAAAGGTCTCGGGGAAATGAACCCTGGACAATTGTGGGATACGACGATGGATCCTGAAACTCGCAGTCTTCTCCAAGTGACATTAGAAGACGTGACGGGCGTTGATGAGATCTTTACCATTTTAATGGGAGATGAAGTCGAGCCTCGCCGTAATTTCATTCAGCAACATGCGCTCGAAGTCCGTAACCTGGACGTATAATGTGAAGGAGTCAAAAATATTCTTTTCGTTTATTTCTCACGTTTCACTTCTTACTTTTTCCTAATCCATGCCACCTGAAGACCGTCTAACAAAAATCGCCCTAGAAGATGAAATGCGTTTGTCCTATTTGGACTATGCGATGAGCGTCATCGTGGGCCGTGCCTTGCCAGATGTGCGTGATGGTCTCAAGCCTGTGCATCGCCGCATTCTTTATGGCATGAATGAAATGGGGTTGGCAGCTGCGCGCGCCTATCGGAAGTCAGCAAAAATTGTTGGCGAAATTATGGGGAACTATCACCCACATGGTGATTCGGCGATTTACGATACATTGGTCCGCTTGGCCCAGGATTTCAACATGCGTTACCGACTCGTGGATGGCCAGGGCAATTATGGCTCAGTCGATGGTGATCCTGCGGCTGCGATGCGGTATACCGAAGCCCGGTTAACCAAGCTGGCTGAAGAAATGCTCGTTGATATCGATCGGGAGACCGTCGATTTCGCCCCGACCTATGACGAATCCTCAGTCGAGCCTGTCGTCTTGCCTGCCCGCGTTCCGAACTTGTTGGTCAATGGAGCAGGCGGAATCGCCGTAGGGTATGCCACCAACATTCCTCCACATAATTTAGGGGAAGTGATAAACGGTCTTATTGCCGTGTTGGATCGTCCAGAATCCACCATTCAAGAACTGATGGAATGTATCCCAGGTCCGGATTTCCCAACCGCGGGATTTATCTATGGGACACAGGGAATCAAAGACGCCTATGAAACAGGCCGAGGGCTCTTAACGCTTCGCGCCAAAGCCGAAATTGAAGTCGATGAAAAAACGGACCGGGGACGGATCATCGTGTCCGAACTGCCTTATCAGGTTAACAAAGCCAAGCTCATTGAAAAAATTGCCGAGCTCATTCATGAGAAACGAATCGAAGGCATCTCCGACCTCCGCGACGAATCCGACCGAGATGGACTTCGCATGGTCATCGAACTCAAGCGAAATGAAAACCCCACCGTCCTTCTGAACCAACTGTATAAACACACCAACATGCAGACGACCTTCGGGGTCATCATGCTGGCGTTGGTGCAGAACCGGCCGATGGTCTTAAACCTGAAGCAGATTCTTGAAGCTTTTATTGAGCATCGCAAAGAAGTGGTGGTTCGTCGTACCGCCTACGACCTGCGAAAAGCTGAAGAGAGGGCGCATATCTTAGAAGGTTTGAAGCGGGCCCTTGAATCGCTTGATGAAGTCATTGCCCTCATTCGTGGCGCCTCTTCACCAGAAACAGCGCGGCATGGACTCATGGAACAGTTCGAGTTAAGTGAATTGCAGGCCAATGCTATTTTGGATATGCGATTACAACGACTCACCCAATTGGAACGAGACAAACTTGCTCAAGAATATCGTGAATTGCTTGCCCGTATTGAGCATTTACGTTCGATATTGGGATCCGAGGAAATGGTCAGGGCCATCGTCAAACAAGAAATTCAAGAAATCCAAGAACGGTTTGCCGATGACCGAAGGACTCAAATTGTTCCAGTTGAAGCCGAATTAAACATGGAGGATCTGATCGCGGAAGAGGAAGTCGTCGTCACCATTTCTCATGCTGGCTATATCAAACGCAACGCCGCATCTATCTATCGTGCCCAGCATCGTGGTGGAAAAGGTAAAGTGGGAATGGGGGTGAAAGACGAAGATTTCGTCGAACAGATTTTCACGGCGTCAACGCATGATTATCTTTTATTCTTTACCGATTCAGGACGAGTCTATTGGTTGAAGGTCTATCAATTACCAGATGTCGGCCGTTCGAGCAAAGGGAAAGCCATTGTGAATGTCTTGGCCTTGAATCCAGGCGAACGGGTGACGGCCACTTTACCTGTTCGGGAATTTAGCCAAGATCATTTTGTAGTCATGTCCACGGAAAAGGGGTATATCAAGAAAACGGATCTTTCTGCCTTTAGCCATCCCCGGCAAGGTGGCATTATTGCGTTGACGTTGGAAGAAGGTGACCGACTTCTCGGTGTGGATATTACCGATGGGACTCGTGATATTTTGCTGGGTACGCGTTTGGGGATTGTCATTCGCTTTCGTGAAGAGGATGTGAGGCCTGTCGGACGAACGGCGCGAGGTGTGCGAGGCATTGCCTTAAGTAAAGAGAATGCGGTTATCGGGATGGTCACGATTACGAGCGAATCACAATCCTCTATTTTGACGGTGACAGAACGAGGCTATGGTAAACGCACACAAGTCGAGGAATATCGAACACAGTCTCGAGCAGGCAAAGGTGTGATTAGTGTGAAAGTGACGGAGAAAAATGGGCCAGCCATTTCCTTCCATCAAGTGTGGGAAGCGGATGAAGTCATGCTCATGTCTGCTGAAGGCATGATTCTTCGGGCCCGCATGGGAGACATTCGCGAAATCGGGCGCAATGCCCAAGGGGTGCGAGTGATGGACCTACCAGATGATGATCGTCTTGTTGGAGTGGCGAAATTGGCGGAAACTGAAGAAGAGGCTCCTGAAGGATCTGGGGTGGATAGCCCAGAGGTCTTGGATTCAAGCTCTGAACCCAGTGCCTAGGAATACGTTGGCGACCAGAGGTTTTTTCACCGTTTCTCTAAGGTGAGTCATACGGCAATGTTACGATGGTCTCATGAAGTCGAAAAAAAAACGTATAGATCCCATTGTCAAAATGGGGTTAGGTATTTTACTCGGAGGCTTTTGTCTCATTGCCTTCGGCATGTACCTCTCTCGCCCTGACCGATCCATTCCACCATATAGTGTTGGTGCCCAAGCTGGGACCTTAGTTGCGCTACATTTACCTTCCTGGACGAGTGATCCTGAAATTCAAAGTTTACTTGAACGGTTTAGGAAGGTTGGGCAAGCCACACGGGACTTTGCCAAAATGAAAATCCGTCCAACAACACCGCGAGATCCACAGGGGCGTTATCAAATCATTCAGATCATTATATTTTCAGATCCTGCCTGGACCGAACCGGATACGTTTCAGCGTTACGTGAACAGCGAATCCGTTGAATCACAAACATCTGTAGACCAAGAGTTTCGCCAGCAATTTGAAGCCAATGTAAGAGCTGGCTATCGTGCGGACGATACTGGTCAGGCTGGGTGGATTGGCCCGTGGAATCGGAGCCAGTCAAAAGACCGGACCCTGACGATGCAGTGGATCTTCCAAGAACCGTGGCAACACGTCATAGAAGGAGCTATGTCTGCTCAGGAGTAGGCGGCGAGGTCTGCGAGAGAGCTTTGGTGATAGTTTGAGACAGCAAGGCTTGCAAATCAGGATTGTTCAATTGTTGAGTGAGTGCAGTGGCAAATGGTGAGGGGAGGATAGGTGAGCTAGAAGATTCAAGCCGAGTCCTTTCAAGCATGGAGTGTTTGTTGGAGGGTGAGCCAATTCTTAAAATAATATCAGTGAGCGCTAAGTCTGGCATCATTGAGTGAATCGCTTCCAAAATCGTGGCTTTTAGAAATATCAATTGCTGGAGCCAAATCGAATTATCGGCGACTAAATACAGTTTTTTATAACGAATACTTTCTGGGTAGGAATGTTTGGCAATCGTTTGACCCACCAACCCCTCCCATTCATGTTGTAAGCGGGATTCGGACAATTTGAGGGCAAGAGCACTGCCCTTGGATACATCCTGAATGACTGCCTGAATCGACTCGAACGCACCCATAATACCCACATTGTAGCGAAACTCACTCAATGAATCATCTGTCGTGAGTTATCTCTCATAAATTCTGGTATAACCGGTACCAATTGAACTCAGTAGGATTTTAAACACTCCCAGTAGTGGAGAGTAGTCGGGTAGAATACCTCATGGCCAAGCAAAAGCAAGATTCTTCACACAAAGTCGTTGGCACAAATCGGAAGGCCACCTACGACTATTTTGTCGAAGAAAAGATCGAAGCAGGGCTGATGCTGGTTGGCACTGAGGTTAAAGCCTTACGAGAAGGGCACCTGAACCTTCGCGATAGTTACGCGTCTATTTCCAAGGGGAAAGCGGTGCTGCATAACTGCCATATTGGGACCTATAGTCATGGCAATCAGATGAACCATGAACCCTTACGCCCACGAACGCTGCTCCTTCACAAAAAAGAAATTGAACGGTTGATGGACAAGGTGAAACTCAAAGGCCTGACCATTGTACCCTTGCGTTTATATTTTAATGATCGAGGACGAGCGAAGTTAGAATTGGCTGTCGCGCGAGGAAAGAAGACCTATGACCGGCGCGAAACTATCAAAAAACGAGAAGCTTCACGAGAAATCGACCGTGCCATGAAAGATTCTCGAAAATAAATAACTCTTCTTTTGATGCTTTTTCCCTAGAGATTGTAGTTGTTTCAGCAATGGCAGCATTAAAAATATATTCGGCAGAATTTAAAGCGAGTTGCGGAGCTGTGGAGCAGTTTCTCAAACCGACTCTACCTGAAGTGGCGATTGTGGGTCGGTCCAATGTGGGGAAATCGTCGACGATCAATTGTCTCGTCAATCATAAAGGCCTGGCCAAAGTTGGCAAGACCCCTGGCAAAACACAAACTATCAATTTTTTTCAGATTGAAACCAATGGGCCGCGCTTCATGTTAGTTGATCTCCCTGGCTATGGATTTGCCAAGGTGCCTGATCGAGTTCAACAACAGTGGGCTCCGTTGATCGAAACCTTTTTCAAAACCCGCGGTAATCTACGTGGAGTGATTTTGTTGATAGATTCACGGAGAGTTCAAGACTCAGATCGGGACATGGTGTCCTGGGTGAAGCAGTTGAACATTCCCATGATGCTTGTGGCTACCAAAGCCGATAAAGTGCCGCGCGGAAAACGCTCAGGAGCCCTTCGAGAACTTCAGAAAGGATTAGGCATACAAGAAGGGCCGACCTTTTTATCAGCCTACACCGGCGAAGGTAAACACCAAGTCTTGTCGCAACTTCGGGATCTATTGGGAACCTAAAGCCTTACATCGATGAAGGCCTTTTGTTTGAGATTTTTGAACCAATCACGATAGATCTCTTCACTTCGTTCCTTTAACAATTTTGCACGAATTTCCCGTTCTACTTGTTCAAAGGGATAGGGTCGTGATTCCTTGACTTCCTCGACGAAGAGTAAATGCATACCGAGTCTGGTTTCAATCGGATTCGACAAGGTATTGGGGAGCAGCTCTTTCAAAGCCTGAGCCAGAGGGGCGACCAAATCCTTTTCTTTCACCCAGCCTAATTCACTGACCGATTGCACATATTGGGCTGCAAGATCTTCAAGAGATGTTTCCGGTTCCCAAGCGGAATAGATGGCTTGAGCTTTTGATCGCGCTCGTTGGAGAGCATCATCATTGTTGGCAGCAAGAAAAATTTGCGTAAGGCGATATTGCGGTGGTGTGCGAAAAGTATTCGGGTTGGCGTCGTAATAGCGGCGCGATTCTTCCTCTTCAACCACGACGGTTCGGCGTACTTCGAAGTCAAAGAGTTTGTTCAGAAGAAGTTGTTGGCCGAATTCTTCTTCGGTTTGTGTCGGCGGGAGGGACGTTCGCCTGATCGCCGCATCGATTTCGTCTTGAGTAATGGAAAGGTTCTTCGCTTTGGCCTCCTGAAGCTGAAGGCGTTCATCGATTAATCTATTGAGAACTTCGCGTTGTTTTTGCAGATAACGTCGTTCAAATTCTTGTCCCTGGTATTTGGCTTTGAGCCTGCTAAATTCGTCACGTATCTCATGTTGTAGCTCGGTCCAGGTTATAACTTCTTTGTTGACCACAGCCACGATTCGATCCGTAAATCCGAAACTCTCTGTGGAAGCGAGTGCCGATGCGATCAAACACACAATGGCCATGCAGAATAGGGTGGGCAAAGTCGAAGTTGAAAGAACCGTCAAACGCATTATGATTCCTCTTGTTTGGCTATGGATTGTACTAAGCCCTGCAGAAATGTATTGACCTGGGGGTACATCTCGCCCCATTCCTGTTCGACCATCGTCACGCGAAACGCTCGAGGAGAAAGAAATTCCAATTGGTCATTCCAGGCATCCATCAATTGTTGGAGCCCTTGGTCAGGTAATTTGGCTTGGTCGTGAAAACGAACATTGACCACGCCATGTCGCAGTTCAACATATTCTAATTTGAGGGTTTTCGCCAAGACTCTTATTTGCATGACCTCAAAGAGTCGTTCCATAGGCTCTGGCAGAGTGCTAAACCGATCCAGTGTTTCTCCATAGAGTAAGGCCAGATCTCCAAGCCGATCGCTCCCAGTCAGTCTTTTATACAGCCCTAGGCGTTGCGATGCATCTTCCACATAGTCATCGGGGATGAAGGCGGAGACATCGAGTTGGAGTGTTGGTTCCCATTCTTCCTGGATTTCGTGCCCTTTGAGTTGTTGGACGGCCTGTTCGACCATTTGTAAGTACAGATCCAAGCCGACAGCCGCAATATTGCCGGATTGTTGTTTGCCAAGTAAATTCCCAGCTCCACGAATTTCCAAATCGGCGGCAGCGATGCGGAACCCTGACCCGAGTTCTGCAAATTCCTGAATTGCCATCATGCGCTTTTGGGCATCGGTGCTAAGGGTTTCTTCGTTGGGAATAAAAAGATAAGCAAAGGCTTGTTGGCCTCCGCGACCCACTCGCCCCCGTAATTGATAGAGTTGTGACAGCCCAAACAAATCTGCCCGGTCCACAAGAATAGTATTGGCATTCGGGATATCCAATCCTGATTGGATAATGGCAGAAGCCAACAACACGTCCGCTTCTTGGTGGAAAAACTGGAGCATCACGCGTTCTAGTAATTTTTCATTCATTTGCCCATGGGCCATAAGCACACGGGCTTCGGGTAAGAGTTCTTGGAGCCAAGCACCAGTTTGTTCCATCGTTTCGACGCGATTATGGACATAAAAGACTTGTCCTCCACGAGCCAGTTCATGCCGAATGGCTTCTCGTACCACTGTGGGGTCGTGCCTAAGGACTTGGGTTTCCACGGCCAAACGTCCTGGTGGTGCTGTTTCAATCACTGATAAATCCCGTACACCAGAAAAGGCCATTTGCAAGGTACGGGGAATCGGCGTGGCCGAAAGCGTGAGTACATCCACTTGGGTTCGGAGCTGTTTGAGCCGTTCTTTGTGCCGGACCCCAAACCATTGTTCTTCGTCGATAATGACAAGCCCCAATTGTTTGAAGTCTACGTCTTTTTGCACAACGCGATGGGTGCCGATGACAATGTCGATGAGCCCAGCAGCCAGATCTTTCAGTGTCGCTTTGATTTCTGCCGATGTTTGAAATCGAGATAAAATGCCGATCTTCACAGGAAATGGGGCAAAGCGAATCGAAAAATTTTCATAATGTTGTTGAGCCAGAAGCGTCGTCGGGACTAAAACTGCGACCTGACGATTCGCTTGGATCGCTTTAAACGCTGCTCGCATGGCCACCTCGGTTTTTCCATAACCGACATCGCCACAAACCAGGCGATCCATGGGTTTTGGTGATTCCATGTCCCGGCCAATTTCTTCAATGGCTTTTTGTTGATCAGGGGTTTCTTCATATTCAAAGCCAGCTTCGAATTCATGAACCAACAACGTGTCTTCCTGGTAAGCAGTTCGGCGGGCCACCTCTCGATTCGCATAGAGTGCGACCAATTCCTCGGTCATATCCTCAATACCTTTTTTGACCTTGGCTTTGGTTTTCCCCCAGGCGGTTCCCCCGAGTCGGTCTAATCGGGGTGAACGTTGCTCGGCCCCGCGATAGCGGTGAATTTGATTCAGCCGGTCCAAGGGCACATAGAGCGTGTCGGTGCCTCCGAATTGCAATAACAAATAATCACTCGTGTATTCTTGGACGTCCAGTCGTCGCAGACCCAGGTAGCGTCCGATGCCATGTTGAAGATGGACCACCAGGTCGCCTTCTTTCAGATCATCTAACGTTGAGAAAAATTTGGCTGTTGGGGATTTAGTCTGTGGGCGATGCCGAATGCCTTTTCCAAAGAGTTCTTCTTCCGTCACGAAGGCCAGCCGGCCATCATGCGAGATGAATCCGTCTGATAATTCCCCTTCTAGGCAATAAAACGGGAGTCGGTTATCCCCTGTTTCTTGAGGAAAGGGGGGTTGCCAGGCATTGGCTGGGAATCCATGATCATGTAGCAGCGCGATTAACCGTTCGACTTGTCCGGGACTCCGTGCGATGAGAAAGATGCCCGTTTCCACACGTAATTGATCTAGTTTCGTCAGCGTTTCTTTCAACGGCAGCCCTCGTACACCTAAGCCGACACTAGCTGGCGATTGTGCATTCAATGTCACTGGCACATGTGGGATCGTTGTAGAATCGGGGGCCAGACTATCCCAAAAAATAGTTGGGCACATGCTGATGAACAGTTTAAGCGTATCCCACATTTCATAAAGTTGATCTGGTTCGGCATGCTCATGGTCACCATCCAATTGTGCCCATGTTTCCAAGAGTGTGTTCCAGAAATCAGTAGCGGCGGTATTCAGATCAACCGGATGAGAAAGCCAGATGCTCAAAGGATTTTGCACATAGTCACATAGCGTGACGAGTTCCGGGTAATAGTGAGGAAGATCCCATTCCATGCTTGGAGTGATGAGAGAAGGGTCCTCCTCTTTTAGAGTAACGGGCGGAATAAATTCTCGTGTTGGAAGAATCCATGTTTCTTTAAGTTGAGCTAACGATTCTTGAGTTGAGGGATCAAACGTGCGAATGGATTCGACCGTATCACCAAGAAATTCTATTCGTACAGGGTGATCATGGGCTGTGGAAAATATATCGACAATACCTCCACGTACGCTGAACTCACCGGGGATTTCAGCTAAGGAACCCCGTGTATAGCCTAACCGAATAAGTGATCGAAGCAGCCGGTCTCGCTCCATTGTCTCCCCTACATGGAGAGCAAAACAGGCTTCCGAGAAAACCGAAGGTGGAAGCAATTTATGAAGTACCGCTGGCAACGAACTAATCAGCACGACATTCTTGCCCTGAGACAAGACATGCAGGGCTCTGACACGCTGACAAATGACTGAATGCGCCGGTAGCGCTGGGTTATAAGGAATAGTCGCCCAAGGTGGAAACAGCGCAAGGTTTGTGTGTGCAAGCCCAAGAAAATCTACACAAAATTTGATGTTTTCATAGAGATGCTCGGCTTCTTCTTCGGTCGGAGTCAGAATGAGGCGAGTCTGGGGTTCCGTTGCTGAAGTCGATGCTTCGAATTGAGCTAAGAGGGCCATACCTAATGCTAAACAGCCAGGTTGCGTACTAATCAGGCAGGGTGGTGGCTCTTTTTCGGGAATAGTTGGGACTACAGTGCGTAACTGATTCTTGAAAGACTGAACTACTGTTGGGAGTTTCATGAAGGTATTCTACAACGAAACAGGGTTGGATGAACTTTCTAGTGGGGTTTATTCAAGTGCTGCTGGCTAAGAATTCGAGTAACGATCATTGTCGTAGAAACATCCGGGACAAGAGGAATGCTGCATACTGAACCTCCGTAGGATTCAACAAAATCTTTTCCGACAATGCGTTCGGTTGACCAGTCTCCTCCCTTCACTAGAATATTGGGGCGGAGGGCTTGAATAAGGGCTAAGGGATCGGGCTCGTCAAAGATTATCACATAATCCACACAGGTTAAGGCCGCCAACACTTCCGCTCGTTGGTCAGCCGTTATTATCGGTCGATCAGCGCCTTTGGCTAATTGCCGTACTGAATGGTCGCTATTGATCCCGACGATCAAACAATCGCCCAGCCCTTTGGCTTCTTCTAAATATCGTGTATGGCCGATATGAAGCAAATCAAAACAGCCGTTTGTGAAAACAATTCGCTCTCCGGCTTCCTGGTGTGTCGTAATGTGCTTGACCAGATCGTTGCGCAAATAGATTTTTAAAATGGTGTCAGGTACCTTTCTATTGACCCTCAACGACAATCAAGCTAGGATTTTATCATGGGACGACCATTACGCGCAGCCGCCGGTGGTATTATTTATCATGTTCTCAATCGAGCCAATGGCCGACAGGTCATGTTTGACACGCCACAGGATTATCAGCTGTGGGAGAACGTCCTGCTTGAAGCGCGTGAACATGTCCCTGTTCGGATTTTAGCCTATTGTGTGATGCCAAATCACTGGCATCTGGTGCTATGGCCTAGACGGGATGGGGAGTTATCTCAATTTATGGCTTGGCTGACACTGACTCATACGCAACGATGGCATGCACAACATCAGTCAGTGGGCAGTGGACATTTGTATCAGGGTCGCTTTAAATCGTTTCCCGTTCAAACCGATGAACATTTCTTGACCGTCTGCCGCTATGTCGAACGGAATGCATTGCGAGCAAAGTTGGTGAAGCGTGCGGAGAACTGGCAATGGTCAAGTTTATGGCGAAGAGCTCAAGGCCCCAAACAACATCAATGGCTAACCGATTGGCCAGTCACGCGCCCACGACAATGGGTGAAGTTAATCAACGATTTACAAACAGAGGAAGAATTGGACGCTGTTCGTCAATGTGTCCAACGAGGCCGACCATTCGGTAAGGAGGCCTGGGTACAACGTATAACTAGCCGGTTAAACCTCGAAAGCACCCTCCGTCCCCGCGGTCGTCCAAAGCGTACTTTCAAACGAACTACCTGATTCTTTCCCTTTTTTTGTGCAACTTTCACCTACTAGAGTTCGCATAATGGTTATCACAAGAGGATAAAAATAAAAAAAATGAGAAATGGAGTGTGGGAAAACCAAGTCTTAATATAGGAAAAGAACAGAGAAATTTTAGTGAGATTAATTCTCGTATAACCATTCATATCCTATATTTTGGGGTCTCGAAAGACTCTGCAAGCCTGCGACAATCTGAATTTCTTCATTCATCTCATTAATCTCCTTGAGATTCTGCTTAAGGCAATCACGAACATTAAGATCATCTAAGTCAATGACAAAAAGCACAATTTTGTGAGCATCTGGTGAACCAACCATCTGACTTTTAGCGTGCTCTACATTTCTCTTGATCTTATTTTCTAGTCCGCTAAGAATTTTTTTTCTGTCCTTGGGTAATCCTGGTCTATTGATTTTTCATCAGGTGCCTTTTGCTCATCTCTCACAACACGCTCAAGGTATGCCTGTAAATCATCGCTCGTATTTATAGTCTTTACCTCAAGAACAAAGGCGGAGCTTCCTTTAACACCCTTCAAATCGGGTGTTTTATTTTGAGTTTCTTGAAGAAACGCAACTTTCTCGCAACACATCCGGTCCTTAAGATAGAGATAGCCATGCACTTCGTTGAAATAATCAAAACCTTGATATTTTGGATATAGAGGGGAGTGCTTTTGCGGATCGCTTTTACCAGTGATGCTTATTTTAGCCACCGAATGTGTCCCAAGCACTTTCTCTGAAAGTTTTTCTTTGAACACTTCCCAATTGTCCTGATCAATTTGTTGAAATAAATTTTCGTAATATTCATAGAGCTGGTTATCATTACTTTCTGGTCTTAAATCACTAAATCCATAGAGACAATTGTTTGAATTCTGTTGGTCGCTCAGAGTGTAGATCTCATACAAGCGGGGGAAATTTTGTTGGACAAATTCATTCTCCATCGAAGACCTCCATAACTGTCTGTACGCAGCTATATGGTATCAAATTCAGAGAAAAACATCACCGTATGAAGCACGAGAAGAAATCTAATATAAGGTGTCAGGAACCTATTAAAAGACTTATGACAATTTTTGAGTGAAATTTAACCTTTGGCAATTTCCCGTAATCTTTCAACTGTTGTATGATCCTTGTTAGATTCGGGAGTTTTTGCAAATTGCTTTCAGAGTTGTACTGAACAATAGCTATTCTATCTCCTTGACCCCATGAGTTCCTCCACTTCCCAACCATCAGAAAAACCTTCTCCGCATCTATTAGGCTTGATTGTAGCCCCAATCTTCGCTGGATTGATGTTTTTGTTCCTTTCCGACACTCTCTCGGATCCAGCGCGAACGTTAGCTGCAATCTTAATGTGGGTGGTGGTGATGTGGATTACCGAGCCCATTCCCCTCCCGGTTACGGCTTTATTGGGTTGTGGCTTCTGTGTAATGACTGGATTGGGAACAATGAAATCGGTCTTTGCGGCCTTTTCTCATCCCATCATTTTTTTGTTTATTGGAAGTTTTTTTATTTCTGAAGCCTTAACGGTTCATGGGTTGGATCGACGGTTTGGGAATTGGTTGCTATCTCGCCAATGGGTCGGCAGTCACCCTATGCGAATTATGATGGCGCTGAGTTTAGCGGTGGCAGGTATGTCTATGTGGATTAGCAATACGGCTGCCACGGCGGTCATGCTCCCTATTGCGCTGGGGGTGTTGAATGCTCTGAGGCAGAGCGGAAAGGACCTCGGCAAGTTTGAAACGGGCTTTTTGCTCTGTCTGGCCTATGGGGCTGGCATTGGCGGTGTGGCGACATTGATTGGCACTGCACCGAACTTAATTGGCGTTGGACTACTAGCTGAACAGGCCAATACCACCATTTCATTTGACCAATGGATGTTAATGGGCTTGCCTGTGGCCGGGATTATGCTTCTCGTCATGTTTATTGTGTTGTATTGGTTGTATGCGCCGTCTTCCATAGCTTCAACCACCGATTCTTCATTTGCTATGGAAATAGCTCATCCTTCACCATGGAACCGCGGCGAAATGTACACCTTTGGTGTGTTTCTCTTGGCGGTATTTTTGTGGGTGTTACCAGCCTTATTATCGATTTGGTTTGAACCTGGCCATTCTCTCGTACAATGGGTCAAAGCCCATCTTCCTAAAGAACTTGTTCCTATTTTTGCATCAGGGCTTCTATTTCTTTTGCCTTTAAATATTCGGGAAGGGACCTTCGCCCTCACGTGGAAACAAGCGGCGAATATTCATTGGGGTACGATTTTATTGTTTGGCGGTGGCATTGCGTTTGGTGAATTGATGGTCAAGACCGAACTCGCCCTTACCATTGGTCGAGGAATGGTTGGGCTGTTTGGGATTGAATCGGTGTGGAGTTTAATGGGTGTGGCGATTTTAACCGCTCTGGTTTTAACCGAATTGGCTTCGAATACCGCCGCTACCAGTATGCTGGTACCGGTGCTTATTGCGATTTCGCATTCCGCGAATTTTTCTCCAGTTCCTCCCGTGCTTGCCGCTTGTATGGCGGCGAGTTTGGCGTTTGTTCTGCCAGTGTCCACTCCTCCCAATGCAATTGTCTATGGTACAGGCCGGGTACCCATTCTTCGTATGGTGCAAGCTGGATTCATATTAGATGTAATTGGCGGTATTGTGATTTGGTGTCTGCTGCGCGTGCTCTGTCCGATGTTGGGATTTGAATAGTGGCAATATTGAAAAAAGCCACCACCGGCGTTCTCGCCATTTTGTCGTGCTCACGTATAGCAAGTACGCTCCGCGCGAAAAAAAAGGCTGCGGCCTTGCTGGATGAACTTTTTTGACCATTCCCTTAGCGATCGGGGTCGAGAGCGATCAAGGGCAACGTTGCTTCTTGCCCGAGTTACCATTCAACGGCCCCATAGTGGGAATCTTAATTAGGCAATTCTCTCAATTGAAAGTAATCG
Source organism: uncultured Nitrospirota bacterium (assembly GCA_937139405.1). Taxonomy (GTDB): domain Bacteria; phylum Nitrospirota; class Nitrospiria; order Nitrospirales; family UBA8639; genus Nitrospira_E. Next base: position 219,291 of record CAKZPV010000031.1, on the reverse strand, counting down.
ATCGTTTCGACATAATCGGCGTTCTTTGTCTCTTGATCAACCAATCATGCCACCTCACGCACATCAACTCCGATTTGCCCTCCTGACTAAGAATCCCGAATTAAAATCTAAGGTCACTAGTCGAGATCTTCAAGATACCGTCAAGGTGGTCGATGATTGTTCATCATTGGAAACCGCTATGGGGTCCGAGGCTTTTACGGGCGTGATATTGGATGAGCCGAGTCCCGATGTCCTGCCGAATCTCTCTGAGTTGAATGGACAATTAAATTTGTCGAAGACGTTTGTGTATGCCGGACCCTTACCTGCATGGCATACGTTAAATCGCATTCCACAGATTATGGGCACTCAAGCGGTTGGTGAACCGGTCGTCGACCCCAAAGATGTGAGTTTACCCAGTTACGTGGAGGAGAAAATTGGGGATTTTGTGCGGGCCATGAATGTGGGATCGGGCAAAAACTTGTATCCCACCTTAATGCGAGCAGTTGAGAGACCTCTAATTGAGCTGGCCTTGCGCGAAACTCATGGCAATCAGATTAAAGCAGCCCGCTTGTTGGGGTTGAATCGTAATACCTTGCGGAAAAAAATTACCGAGTTTGATATCTCCGTGAGCCAGGCCAAAGAAACTGCGCCGGGAAAACGTAAGCGGTCAGTTCAAGATCCCTCCCTATGAGATTCCTCATTCCCTTTATTTAACAGTGATTTCTTGACATGGCCTCCTTGGCAGACTAGCATAAGTCGAGTAAAATATAGGCGCGTAGCTCAGGGGGAGAGCGCTACCTTGACACGGTAGAGGTCGGCGGTTCAATACCGCCCGCGCCTACCATTTCCCGGTACAATTTAAAGGCATCCGGCTTCCTTTTGGAGGGAGAGGTGCCTTTTATTGCGTGGTGGTAGAAGAAACTGGTTTAAGAATGTTGCTTCAACATTGAAGTTCTAAGCAAATAGTGAATAATGGGCATGATTCAACTAACCATTCCGGGTAAAGACCCTCAAGCGTTTCCCAGGGGTACGTCTGCGAAAGACGCGTTGATCAAACTTGGTGGGTTTCGATCAAAGGAAATGTTTGCCGTGAAGGTGAATGGTGTAGAACGAGATTTATTGGCAGCGGTAGACGAAGATGCAACGTTGGAACCGCTCACATTTGATTCCCCTGAAGGGAAAGAGGTCTATCGTCATAGCAGCACTCATATTATGGCCCAAGCCGTGAAAGAATGTTTCCCCACGGCCAAAATGACCATCGGGCCGGCCATAGAAAATGGGTTTTTCTATGATTTCGCATTTGAACGCCCGTTTACTCCAGAAGATTTGGAAAAAATCGAAGCCCAGGCATTAGAAATTATCCAACGCAACCTCTTGGTATCGCGACGGGAATTTTCCAAAGAAGAGGCCATCGAATTTTTCAACAATCTGGGCGAATCTTATAAAGTGGAACTTATCCAGGGATTTCCTAATGACGAACCGGTGTCTGCATACACCCAAGGAGATTTTGTCGACCTTTGTCGAGGCCCTCATCTCCCTTCCACGGGATATGTTAAAGCTTTCAAGCTTCTGAATAGTGCTGGAGCCTACTGGCGGGGAGACGAACGTAACCCGATGTTGCAGCGTATTTATGGCACGTCCTTTCCTTCAAAAGATGCCTTACAAAAGCACTTGGATAATCTGGAAGAGATTAAAAAACGTGATCATCGAAAGTTGGGCAAGGAACTGGATCTGTTTAGCATTCAAGATGAAACCGGCCCGGGTCTGATTTTGTGGCATCCAAAGGGATCGCAGATTCGTTTGCTTATCGAGAATTTTTGGCGGGCCCAACATGTGGCCAACGACTACGAACTGGTCTATTCCCCCCATGTCGCGCGCTTAGATTTGTGGAAGACAAGTGGGCATGTAGATTTTTACCGAGAAAATATGTATGCCTCCATGCCGGTTGAGTCCAACGAATATCAGCTCAAGCCCATGAATTGTCCGTTTCATATCATGGTGTATAAATCACATTTGCGTAGTTATCGTGATTTGCCGATTCGTTATGGAGAATTGGGGACTGTGTATCGGTATGAACGATCAGGTGTCCTTCATGGACTGATGCGGGTTCGAGGTTTTACCCAGGATGATGCCCATCTTTTCTGTCGACCTGACCAGCTCGCTGAGGAAGTGCGGAAGGTGCTGAAATTCACCACGTTGATGTTGGGCACGTTTGGCTTCAGTGAATTCAAAATGTATCTTTCTACGAGGCCAGAAAAGGCTGTCGGTTCGATTGAGCAATGGGATCAAGCCACACAGGCCTTGGCCGCATCTCTGAAAGAGGGGGGCTATGCCTACGAAGAAGATCCAGGGGAAGGCGTCTTTTATGGTCCAAAAATCGATGTGAAAATTCAAGATGCCCTTGGACGATCCTGGCAATGTTCTACTGTGCAAGTCGATTTTAATAACCCAGAACGATTTGGGTTGACGTATATTGGCGAAGATGGGAAATCCCATCAGCCCATCATGATTCATCGAGCATTATTGGGCTCGATCGAACGATTTTTTGGGATTCTCCTCGAACATTACGGCGGAGCCTTCCCAACCTGGCTGGCACCGGTTCAGGTCGCCATTCTACCGATATCGCAAAAACATGAAGACTATGCCAAAAAGGTGGGGCAAAACCTTCGAGAACAAGGGTGTCGGATAGACTTGGACTTGCGAAATGAGAAGGTTGGCCTTAAAATCCGTGAGTCGGAAAAGGCGAAGGTGCCTCTAATGGTAGTGGTGGGTGACCGGGAAGCAGAAAGCGAGACCGTGTCCGTCCGCCAACGAAATGGTAAAAACCTGGGAACGATGTCTATGAATGAAATTCTACAGCTTATTCGGGATGAGATGCCCGAGGCCGTTAAAAATGGCTCTTTTCTCTTCGAATGACGCGAGTGGCTACTCCTAAACAACGAATCAATCATCTCATTAAAGTGCCTGAAGTCCGGGTCATTGGGGCAGAAGGCGAACAACTTGGGATTCTGAAAACGTCTGAAGCGCTCCGGCAAGCGAGGGATGGGGGGTATGATTTGGTCGAAGTCGCACCAACCGCTGAACCGCCGGTTTGCCGGATTATGGACCATGGGAAATTTAAGTATGAGCAGAGTAAAAAAGAACATCGGATGCGACTTAACCAAAAGTCGACCCAAGTTAAGGAAGTTAAATTCCGCCCTCGTACAGACACGCATGACATGGAAACGAAAGTCCGGCAAATCCGTGATTTCCTGGAAGATGGGAATAAGACCAAAGTTACGGTTATGTTCCGCGGGCGTGAAATGGCCAATCGAGAGCTTGGCTTCCAGGCGATTCAAAAGGTTATTGAGGAATTAAAAGGCGCAGGGAATATTGAAAGTCCTCCTCGCATGGAAGGACGGAACTTATATATGGTGGTCTCCCCCAAGTAAGTAATGGGGGAAGCTAGGGCACAAAGCGATCACGTATTCAGAAAAAAGGAACACCATCATGGCAGGGTTAAAATTAAAAAATCATTCAGGAGCCAGTAAACGTTTTAAACGATCGGGCTCAGGAAAGTGGATACGTCGCAAGGCCAAAGTTCGTCATATTTTGACGAGCAAAGCCCCACGCGTCAAAGCACGATTAGGCAAATCGGCTGTCGTATGCAAAGTTGATGAATATGCGCTCTCTCGACTCCTTCCCTATAAATAAGGCATACCGAGTGCAGGAACATCTGTTGAGTGAGATAGGCAGAACGTAAAAAGTTTTCATGAAGACAAAGGAGAGAGGATATGCCAAGAGTCAAAGGTGGACCGCAAACGCGGCAACGACGAAAGAAGCGATTGAAACTTGCCAAAGGGCAATTCGGGGGTAAGAGTAAATTATTCAGAACTGCGACTGAATCAGTTGATAAAGGGCAAGCCTATGCGTATGCGGGACGCAAGCAGCGGAAACGGAACTTTCGTCAACTGTGGGTGACTAGAATTAATGCAGCGGTTCGTGCGCAAGGGGGGACCTATAGTCAGTTCATTAATGGACTGAAAAAGGCTAATGTGCTTATCAACCGAAAAATGCTCTCGGAAATGGCGATTCACGACCCAAAAGGATTTACCCACCTGGTTACACTCACTAAAGGTGAGGAGCAATCAGCTGCAGCCTAACTCTTCGACGTCGTTATTTCAAACTCAAACCCGGAAGTAGGCATATCTATTTGCCACGCTTCCAACACTTCCGGGTGAAACTCTCCAATATAGCCTACCATCAAACCCTGGCAGCGGATCTGACCCACTCGGCCATCTAAATAGGATGGGTGAGAAACAGGTTCTAATTCATAGGGACAGGCCATGTAATACATTAAAAGATCCAAGTAGCTATGTATTTCTGAAAAGTTCGCACCCGGATGCGCACTAATCGCAGCTAGGGACAATACAGTACGCGATCCAACATTCGCTTCCTCATCTACCCGCGCCACTTCCCCTACTTCAAATAACAGATGTGGGTAAAACACACGGGGTGATAACGCTTCCACACGAAGAAGGCAGGGAAGAATGGAAGGCCGTAAGCAGGCGTAGGTGAGTGACATGATATTATCGATTTCTACAAGCGATTCGTGTTCCGTATCGGTCAGACGCATTCGTTCAACAAATTCTTGTCGCGAAGCCAAGATATTCGAAAATATTTCTTGAAATCCAAATCCCACTAACAGATCCCGAAGTCGGTCACTTGTCTGCTCCTGTTCAGATAAAGTTCCAACTGTAAATGTTTGGGGCATGATTGGGGAGAAAGAATCATAGCCGCGCGTAATCGCGACGTCCTCTGCGACATCCATCACGTGCATGAAGTCGTTACGGAATGCAGGCAATTTGACGGAAATCCCCTGGCGGGTTGATTTGACTTGATAGCCGTAGGAAGCCAAAGCGGACTGAATGGCTTTTTGGCCTAATGGCATACCCAAGGCTTGTTCAATTGCATGAAAGGACACCTGTTGAGTATTGCTCATGTCACATGGAGTTTTTACGGTTTTCCCCATTGCCGTTTCATAGGGATAGACGATGTCGATGGGCTCAATGGACGCACCACGATCAGCGAGATTGCTAGCAAATATGTTCAAGGCGAGAATCACCATCGATAAGTCTGTGCCAGTCACTTCCACAAGTAATTCCGTGTCGCCAATTTGCACTTCTCCAAGTTCACGACTATTAATGATGGGCGGAAACGACAGCACTTGCCCATTGGTGTCCCAGAGCAGAGGAAGGCGCTCGTGGTGTGCGACGATGCCTCCATATTCGAGTCCCTTTGGATGCACGGTCAAAACCTCATGAGGGGTCATTTTTTCATCAAAGCCCAATGGCGTGAACCGGATCTCGTCGGGTTTCACCAAACCATAAGTCACAGGAAACGCAATCGATGATAAGCGATAGAGGCCGATAGAGACCGTCTCTCGATTGCGCCCAAAAGCATTCGCTAACTTTTCTTGTGTTTGTATGCATTGCGCCAAACCATCTTGAGTCATAGGATATCCAAGAGAGGCGCAGGCTGCGACATAAGGGCGAACAGTCTCCATCCCTTGCATGACTTGGATCTGTCGTTTAGCTCGTCCACGAGTACAAAAGAAGGGGTAGGTCTTTAGGTTTCCTGCCAGAACCGAACGAATTTGTCGGGCAATGCCTTCCACGCACCATAAATCAGGACGATTGGTATCCTGTAATTCTACTCGCACTTCACCCGTGTCATGGACTGTGTCTTTCACCTCGCCTTTGACCAACGGCATCCATTGTTCAATGTCCGCCATGGAAGCAGGTTGTCCAACCAGTTGAGAAAAATCTTCTTGAAAAATAGATATCGTAGGCATGATGGGGTTTTAGAATTGTCGGCGCATGTTACGCACGGCTTCTAAATCTGAAGTGAATAAGTCTCGAATATCTTGAATGCCCAAGGCCACCATCGCCATTCGGTCCAACCCGAGTCCCCACGCAATCACAGGTACAGTCACGCCTAATGGCACGGTGACTTCTGATCGAAACAGTCCTGCGCCACCTAATTCCATCCAACCAAGCTTAGGATGGCGTACGTGCATTTCGACGGAAGGTTCGGTAAAGGGAAAATAGGCTGGGAGAAATCGAATCTCTTTGGCCTGTGCCATTTCCGTCGCAAAAAGTTTGAGTAATCCTAATAATGTTCGAAAGTTAATATCCGAGCCGAGGACAATTCCTTCCACCTGAAAAAAATCGGTGGCATGAGTGGCATCCACTTGGTCGTAGCGAAAGCATCGAGCAATGGAAAAAAACTTACTAGGATTAGGCGGATTGGTTGCCAATGTGCGAGCTGAGACCGCGGTGCCTTGACTCCGCAGAACCAAGCGCTTGGCTCGTTCCGGGTCATAGGAATATTGCCATCCTTTGGATTCGGTGCTTCCACCATTCTTATGAGCCTCGGCTACCTGACTGAGAAACGGTTCGGGAATGCGTTTGGCATGGTTGGGCTCTTTTACAAAGTACACATCATGAATGGCGCGCGCAGGATGAAATTGTGGCATAAAGAGGGCATCCATATCCCAAAATTCAGTCTCCACGAGCTCGCCACGCATTTCTTGAAATCCCATACTCGTCAATTTGGTTTTCACGGTATCCAAAAACTCGCGATACGCATGGCGTCGACCCACCGCTAAGCGAGGCGGACGAAGGTGGATGGAATATTTTCGAAACGAACAATTTCGCCAAGAACCGTCTTTTAAATGTTCTGGTGTCAATTGCGAAATTTCTTGTGCCGCGTCTTCTCGCAAATGAGGTAACAGATTTCGTCCATCGGGTGTTAGGGCATAGGCGCGTTCGGTATGGTCATCAATACGAAAAGGCTCTTGGGTATTGCCGCGTTTGACGGAGTATTGGCGAAGCAAGGCTTGGTGGACGGGAGAAAATGAATCCAATGGTTGTGAACCTTCGTGGATCTGATTCAGTAACGATCGTAACGCTTCCACGGAGGCACTCTTCTGTCCAGTGGTTTGAAGTGATCCGCCGGATCCTAAAGAAATTACGCCCTCTTTTTTTAACGAACCAAAGGCTCGGCTGAGTTCCGAAGGTTGAAATTTCCCTGTGGCTTGAAGATCCTTGACCGTTGTGGTTTGACCTTCCCCAGATGCCGCTTGAACAGTTTGAAGAATCCATTCTGGTGGCGAAGCCGCCTGTTGAAATAGTGTGCCTACTTCTGTCAGTGCTACATAGGTAGTAGTTGTTTCAGAGACCAGATGTACCAATTCTTTGGTAAGGAGCCAGCCAACTGCCATACTAATCTGAGAAGGCGCGAGGGTAGTAGATCGAACGAGTTCGGGATCTTTAAGGGATTCGGTCGTTGCACTGCCGAGGGCTCGGAGGACTTGGATTTCGAGAGGATGGAGACTATCCGTCTGGTTGGGGGAATCCATAGAGTAATTAAACAGTTACTGTCTGCCCGGCTTTACGCAGTTGTCGAATGGTGTCAGACATATTGTCGCTGCCAAAAATGGCTGAGCCTGCTACGAGAACATTGGCCCCAGCTTTCAGAACAGAAGCCACATTCTTTACGGTAATCCCGCCATCCACTTCGAGATAGGACAAACCATTTGACTCCGAAATCATAGCCCGAATCTGGCGAATTTTATTCAATGTGGATTCGATGAATTTTTGTCCGCCAAACCCGGGATTGACGGACATCACTAATACCAGATCCACATCGGCAATAATATGCTCTAACGTGGTGGCAGCGGTGGCAGGGTTTAAGCTGACTCCGGCCTTCACGTTGAGTTCTTTAATAGACTGAACGGTTCGATGAAGATGAGGGCAGGCCTCCACATGCACTGTCAGAATATCAGCCCCTGCTTTGGCAAATTCTGGAATAAACTCATCAGGGTTGGTCATCATGAGATGGACATCTAAGGGCAACGCTGTCACCTTGCGAAGTGCTTCTACCATGGGCGGGCCTACGGTGAGATTGGGCACGAAGTGGCCATCCATCACATCAATATGAATCCAGTCAGCTCCTGCCGCTTCCACTTGTTGGACGGCGTCAGCTAAACGCGCAAAGTCGGCGGATAGGATTGAAGGGGCGATTAAGGGGGTCGTCATGGTGTATCAGATTTTCTCAATCGACATGCAAAGAATCCATCCATGGTAAACGACTGAAAGGCAGTGCACAAATGACCCTGATCAGTCACGAGTGAAAGCCCTGCTTTGGGCACCCAAGGTGTGACGGGTTCTGGTTGAAAATCTGGATGTTCTTGGCAAAACGCGGAGATGACTTCTGTGGTCTCTTCCGGTTCAATTGAACAGGCACTATAGACGATGATTCCCCCTGGTCTCAAGAGGGTGCAGACATGATCAAGTATTTGCCTTTGAGTGTGACAGGATTGATCAATCGTTGAGCTTTGTTTCAACAGCTTTCCTTCGGGATGCCGTCGTAAGATGCCTAGTCCTGAACAGGGGGCATCAACCAAGATACGATCAAATGGTTTTCTGAGATAGGCTGTGGCTGCTAGAGGTGAATCATGGGATGTGGGTAGGGTGTTGGGCGAATCAGTCGCGACATCATGTCCATGCATGTGAACAATAGTCATCCCTAACCGCTGGCAATTTTCAGCGAGGCGGGTGAGTCGTTCGCTTCGATGGTCAAGCGCGATGATTGTGCCTTGGTTCTGCATGAGTTGAGCGAGATGTGTGGTTTTCCCGCCGGGAGCTGCACAAGCATCAAGAATTCTTTCACCGGGTTGTGGATCAAGAAGAGGAGGAATAAGCTGAGCCGCTTCATCCTCAATATAGCACCATCCGTCCTGCACAACAGAAAAATCGCCAGGATTGCCACATTTTTCCACTGTGATTCCCAATGGACTCACTGGAGTTTCTTGCACAGAAATTCCTTCCGCCTCCAGACGATCTATTAGGGCCTTGCGGGAACAACGTGAGGTATTGGTCCGTAGAGTCATTGGGGGGATTTCCAAGGTCTTCCTGCAGAGTTCTTCGGAAGCGGTGAGTCCAAAGGCTTTGATCCATCGTTCTACCATCCAGACCGGGCAGGAGTAGTGAAGGGAGAGAGCTTGAATAGGGACCGTCGTTATGTCAGGAAGAGAGGGAGCTGGTTGCCGAATGAGATTGCGCAGGATGCCATTCACTAGTCCTCCCCAATCATGTCCTGGTTGTTTCCGAATGAGTTTGACGGCCTCGTTCACAGCGGCGGAGTTGGGAATGCGGTCTAGATAGAGTAATTGATAGGCCGCCACCCTTAAGACCGTGGCGACATTCAGTGGCAAGCGAGCCATGGGTTTTCGGGAAAGATAATCCAACCGCCAATCTATCGTCATTGCACGTCGCAAGACTCCATAGACAAGTTCAAAGGCCAATGCGCGATCTGACTCGGACAACATGACGTCTTTGACTGTGGCATCGAACACATCATCGGCAAAGGCTTGAGTTCGAAAAATGGTCTGCAGAACCTTGCAGGCAAATTTCCTGGAGTTTGAGGGAGAAAGAGCCATGGAAGAACGAATATTTCCTAAAACACGTGAGACGTGAAGCCTAAGGGGTGAAAAGATTGCGGAGGAAGAATTCTTTTCGCTTTACCCTTTTCGAGTAAACATTTTTCTATCTAATTTTCGAGATGTGAATATGGGAGCCAACTGTGCGGCCATTTCAATGGCATCCACCAAACTCGTGGGGTCAGCTATTCCTTTTCCGGCAATATCAAAAGCTGTTCCATGATCAACTGATGTGCGAAGGATGGGCAAGCCTACCGTGATGTTCACGCAATGGCCAAAGGCTACGGTTTTTAAAGGGATTAAACCTTGGTCGTGATAGAGCGCGACAAGGCCATCAAAGGCTCCAGTTAAAGCCTTGCCAAACATAGTGTCTGCAGGGTGAGGTCCGCTACAAGCAATCTGTTGGGCCCTGGCTCGCTTGATGGCTGGCAGAATAAGTCGCTGTTCTTCGTCTCCAAACAAGCCATTTTCTCCTGCATGGGGATTGAATCCTGCGACTGCAATCCGAGGTTTTTTCACACCAAATAATTGTTTCAGACCAAAGTGTGCCAGACGAATGGCTTTCACAATTTTTTGAACGGTCAATGTTTCAGCAACATCTCGTAATGCTATGTGAGTTGTTGTAAAGACGATTTTGAGAGAACCACCCATGATCATCATGCCGGACTCTTTGGCTTTAGTTAGATCGGCCAGCATTTCCGTATGCCCGGGGTATAGATGTCCCGCTAGATGCATCGCTTCTTTGTTAATCGGCGCTGTCACAATACCACCGACACAACCCGCTTGGGCCAACCTCACAGCGGATTGTATACAGGTCACAGCCATTTCTCCGGATTTGGCAGAGATGCGTCCCGGCTTGAGTGAATGCACCGGCTTAGAAAAAGGTTCAAATAAAGGTAAGCGACCACGTCGAAACGCTTGCTTCGCTGAGGATTCCTCATGATCATCTATGGAGACGATCACAAGAGAAGTGTTGAGTGATTGAATTGTCTGTTCGAGAATCGGTCGACTACCAATAATCAGGGGCCGACATATACGCCACACCTTTGGCATCTGTAAGGCTTTTACAATAATTTCAGGGCCGATGCCGGCTGGATCACCCATGGTGATGGCGAGAATCGGTTTCGGGTGAGGTAAGGCAGCCATGTGGGAATGATCTTATCGAGAATTCCTGGTGTGTTTCTTTAATCTAGAAGTCGTTTTCGACTTGTTGGTCTCTGTAACTGTTTGTCGGGCCAGGTCCATAATGGTTTGAACAGGCTGCATGGTGCGCACAGCAAGTGCAACACAATCTCGATATTCCGGTGTGATCTTCACCTCACCATGACCAAGATCCGCAATTTTGACATGAACTGAACCATGAGGCAGTCGAACTGTTTGAATCCGACGAGGGACAACCACACGCGAGAGTTCTTGAACTCGAACACCGAGGGTAGAAGTTTCCGACAGCAGGATGGCTGTTAAGACTTGGAGATCATTGGGCCAAGCGACCACAGAGACAATCGTGCCGGGACGATTCCGTTTCATCATGGTTGGAGTCAGGGTCACATCTAGGGCTCCTGCGTCAAAGAGATGGGTCATCATCAGGTCATACAATTGCGGATTCATATCATCAATATTGGTTTCCAGTTGAATAATCCGTTCAGAGGTGATCGATGATTCTGCTTCCTCTTGCCCTAGAAAGAGCCGAAGCACATTTGGCCAACCCTCAGGATCGGCTGTACCCGCGCCATAACCGACGGTGTGTGGCGTTAAAGGTGGAAGCGTCATACAATTCTTTACAAGAGTTTTAACTAAAGCCATACCGGTAGGAGTGGTGAATTCCAACGCTGGACCGTTGGAAAAAATGGGAACATTTTGAGCCATATGGGCAACAGCGGGTCCGGGAACGGGAAGCTCTCCATGTGCCGTGGAAATCGTGCCAGATCCAAGGTTGATAGGGGAACATGAAATCGTTGTCACATTCAGATGTGCTATGCCTAACAAAGTTCCCACAATATCTACCAATGAATCGATGACGCCCACTTCATGAAAGTGTACTTTTGCAGGGGATTTCCCATGCACTGTTCCTTCAGCTTCAGCAATGAGCTGAAATGTCTGCAATGCCTGAGTACGAATGGCGTCTGGCAGACGGCTATTCGCTAACGTTTTTTTAATAGCTGTAAGTGATAACGGTTTCGTAAAACCTTTTTGGATTTCCACATCCACCTTCGTGGCTCGAAGGCTGTTGCGAATCACCTGTTGATCACAAAGTCGATAGCCTTTGATGCCTAAGGCTTTCAGACCTTTTTTTAGAGCGGATAACGGAACACCAGTATCTACTAGGGCGCCAAGAAACATGTCCCCGCTGACACCGGAAAATGCATCAATGTGAAGATGTTTGTTCATAAGGGTTTGTAGAAAAAATATCCCAAGATGAAAATCTATCACATCAATATCCTCAATGCGACTCTACGTCAGTACCTGATCAAGAAAATGCAGAGGAGAGAATGAAAACGGAATATTTGGATTAGAGGGACTCTGGAGGATAATTAAGTAACTGTTGGTCTGAGTTAATTGGGCACTATTCAGCTACTAATTTTAAAGGGTTTCATATTCTATGCAGTGATTAATTTCACAAAAATACAGATTCATACTGGCGTACATGATATTAATCATAGGCTTCGGGTGTATGAATGAATTGGAAATTAGAAAAGTTCATGGGGAAGAACAGTTGGAAATACTTGATCCTGTGGGAAAGAAGAAAGATGAGTTACTCAACTGGCTTAATAAGCATGACATCACGTCGTCCATCAATATATCTGATTTTTCAGCCGTTCTTGAGAGTGTAGAAGAAAATGGGTAGGTATGTTCAACATGGGTAATACAACTGTCCGCAAAACTCGACGAACAGGACGTAGTTCGTTTGTATGCCCTGGAGACGCTAGGCATTTGCCTATGAGTTAATCAAGGTGAAGCCTTGACCATTCCAAAGAGCATAGAAATCAAGAATGGTTAAAAAATTTGGAATTTCATTGGTGTGAAGAGAAATTGTTTGGCACAATAGATAAGGATGTCTGCGAAACATATAGAAGGAAAGAGGTGTCTGTTGGGTAAAGGAATGTGGCCGAAACTACTGGTGATATGCCTGAGCGTGATTGTGACGTTGTTTCTTTGTGAACAGGCTGATGCCAGAAAAAAGAGAAAACGCTTTGTTTCGCCGGTTAAAGTGCAGGAGATTGCAACCTTTCCCGATCCTTTTATTCTTGGAAAGAGCCCTATGACGCTTTCCATGATGGTGAAGGTGCCGTTATCCGCTGTGAACAACAAAGTCCTGGAAGTCTCGGCGTTGATTACTTCGCCTACCCGTAAATCCATGAGTTTTGTGAGTCAACGATTGTCGTTGGCAGAAGTTACTCAAGGAGGGCTTCTGAATTTGGTGCCGGTGGATTTGGTGTGGGATGGGAAGGATCAATATCAACAGTTAGTTCCGGATGGTTCGTATTTTTATGAGATTCAAGCCAAAGTGATGGAAGATAAGGGGAATGGTCCTCGAACAAAAGTTGTGTCTCATCGTGTGCAAGGGACGTTAGAGGCTTTAGCGTATGCTGGTGAAGTTTTGCCTCCTCTGCCACCTGAGCCTGAGGTGCCTGCGGAGATTGAAGCGCTTGAACAGGAGGAATTGGCTGCGAAAGATCTTTCTGTGGTTGAAGGCGGAGTAGTCACTGAGGAAAATTCAGGCACTCCTGGAGAAGATGTTGATGGTAGCCCTCAAGTGCTAGAAGGGTCGGCCGGGGCTGAAACTAAGGAAGAAACAGTGAATGAAATCATGGAAGATCTCGTGCCAGGAGAGGTGTTATTAAAGGAAGCCGACTCCTTGGAATCTGTTCCTGTTGGCTCCGAAGCTCCTTCGGCGATGGTGGATCAAACTTCAAAACCTATTTCTGAACCGCCTATTGATCCGGTCCCTACCGAATCTTCTTTGACTTCTGAAGAGAACCCATCCCAGCATTGATGCGATGAGCCAGACAGCCGGCTCCAAATCCATTGTCAATATTTACCACCCCGATGCCGGAGGAACAGGCATTGAGCATCGTCAGTAATGGGGCAAGTCCCCCAAAGTTCGCGCCATATCCTTGACTGGTCGGGACTGCCACAATCGGGCGATCAATCAGTCCTCCCACGACACTCGGCAACACGCCGTCCATTCCGGCCACCACGATCACCACGTTCGCTTGATGTAAGATTGCCTGCTTATCCAATAATCGATGGATGCCGGCTACTCCAACATCATACAGCGTAGTGACATGACTGCCCATGACTTCTGAGGTGACTCGTGCTTCTTCGGCCACCGGAATATCGGATGTTCCCGCCGTGACTATCACAATGAGCCCTTCTGGTTTTCGTGTTGAGTCGGCGACGGCTACAATTCTGGCCATTTGGTGGTAGATCGCTCGGCGATGTAAACGGGTCAGTCGCTTGGCGATAGCAGGATCGGTACGAGTGGCGAGAAACGGGCCATTGGATTTGAGAAGTTTTTTGGCAATAGCAAGAATTTGTGCGGACGTTTTGCCTTCGCACAGGATCACTTCGGGAAATCCCTGCCTGAGGGCTCTATGGTGATCAACCGAGGCAAATCCCAAATCTTCATAGGGAAGCGTGCGTAGACGGCTAAGGGCTTTGGGGATCGATACATTCCCAGCCTGCACTTCTTTCAGTAACTGCCTCAGGTGTTTCTGATTCATGAATGACTGGAGGGGGCAAAGGTATGCATACTGCCTGATCCCGTGCGTTCAGTTTCGCTTTTGGCCGTGCGCGACATGAGATCACTCACAATGTGGCGTGGATTGTTTCCTTCAAAGAGCACACCATATACTCCTTGGACAATAGGCATCTCGACACGATGTTTCGAAGCTAAGGCCATTGCCGCTCGAGCGGTCGTGATACCCTCGGCGACGGTGCGAGTGCTTGCACTGAGTGTTGTTCGATCTATTCCTTTCGCCAGTTGGAGACCCACCTGGTAATTGCGGCTGAGAGTTCCAGTGCTGGTCAAGACCAAATCCCCCAACCCTGATAGGCCATAAAATGTGGAGGGGTCGGCTCCCATCGTTCGGCCCAAGCGAATCATTTCTGCCAAACCTCGCGTGATGAGGGCGGCTCGGGCATTTGATCCTAAGTCCAAACCATCCACGATCCCTGCCGCGATGGCCATGACATTTTTGAGGGCTCCGCCTAATTGGGCTCCAATTATATCTCGGCCAGCGTAGACACGAAACTGCGGTGTGAGAAAGACCTGTTGAAGTCGGTTCACTAAATTGAAATCCCGTCCGGCTAATAATATGGTCGTTGGTTTCCATCGACAGACTTCGGCAGCAAAGCTTGGGCCGGAAAGTACTGTGAGCCAGGTGTGCCAAGCTTCTGGTAAATGGCCTTCCAGGACCTGGTTCATTAATAGGAGTGTATCTTCTTCAATGCCTTTAGAGGCTATCGTGATGGGCAGTGGCTTTTTCAGAAGAGGGCGAAGTTGTGAGACCATGCTGGTCATGGTGTGAGACGGCACGGCCAATACGATAAGATCGGTACCCTGTATACAATCAGATAAGCTGCTCATGGCTTGGATGGAGTTAGGAAGGACCACATCCGGAAGATACCACGTATTTTCACGTTGGATTTGTATACTTTCCACCACTTCAGGTTCGTAAGCCCAGAGGCGAATATTCAGCCCTTTTGTGGCAAGTAAATGGGCTAAAGCAGTCCCCCAGGCTCCTGCTCCAATCACAGAAATCACTCGAAAAGAGGAAGTGGTCACGTCATTTCCTTTGAAAAGATGAGACAGTAGTTCGCCGCATTGGTCCAACGACCAACAGCGTGAATGGGACAAGAAAAAATCAAAATGATGTGAGGGGCAACGATACTCAGTAAAGAAGAGGTGGTGATGTTCGTAAATAAATTATAGGAATGAAGATGAATTTGGTCAAATATTTCTTTAGCGATTATCTAGACGAACTCGAAGAATGTCGGCAAGATAGAGAAGCCATGGGAGTTCCACCATTTTCCATCTTTCGAAAGTCAGTTTGACTGTGAGCGTTACGAAACCTTGTTCGTCGTGTGGGTATGAACTTACTCTGAAAGGTCGGTTTTGCCCAAAATGTGGGACTCGGGTAGACCGAAACGCTGAACCGGAAACTCAACAAGAGCCGTTGAACCTTCGGATTCTGTATATCATGGTAGGGCTTTTGATCCTGGCTGTGCTCTTTCCCCCGTGGCAAACTCCGCTAGACCAAACTCCCGAGTTCTTGGGGTTTCATTTTATTCTCTCACCACCATTGGAGGGTGCACAACGCAGTCCCATCCTCCATACTATTCAACTGTTTACCATAGCGGTCGCTGGTTTGTATTTCTCTTGGGTCTATCGCGGGAAAGAATAGGAAGGGCAGCGGACTGTTGATCGCTATTTGTATCTGGATGGGGCCTTTCAACGTTTGCGGGGAATCCACCAGGCCTGTTCTGCTTTCTGAAATCCCGCGTGAGGATAGTAAGACATGGCCTCGGGGGCTGAGAAGAGACACACCATCACCTTGTCCCCTAATGTCTTTTGCATAGTGCGTAGAAGTTCCTTGCCGATTCCTTGGCGTTGATAGTCTTGAGCAACCGCCAGATCAGACACATAACAGCAATAACTAAAATCAGTCAGTGCACGAGCAAAGCCGACGAGTCGGCCCTGGTCACGTGCACTGATCAGAAGGTTGGCATGTTGCAGCATGTGCGTCAGTCGGGGAAGGTCTTCAATGGGCCGCGTAATCCCTGATTGTCGATAGACATCGGCGACTTCAGCGGGATCCACATTTGTTTCAATCTGAAAAGACAGGCTATTCACGTGTCATTATTGAGCAACTTGCAAGATTTGTTGTATGGCTTGGGATTTTTGGACTTTCAAGGCATGATGAACTTTCCGCCCATCATCCAAGATGTATTGGTGATCCTCGGCGTTCACATTGGCGCAGGGCCCTGGACCATCTTTGAGGGTCACGAATCGGGTGACGAGGAGTGGGTTTTTGGAGATACGCAGAATGCTGATGGCGCAGGCTTCGCCATCATAGGGTAGAGAAACAATTTTGTGCTCATCCCATTCCTTTATGTCATACACATGGGTGTGGACCTTTAGTTCTGGCGAACTGCCGTTCACCAGAGAAGCGGTGGAATCGATACAGCGCTGAAATTCGTGCATGCACGTTATTCTGGAGGTATGCAACACGTCGTCCGTATTACCTTCTTTTAACATCCAACTCCCTTTTACATCGATCCATTTCTCCCAGTCTTCATTGCGAGTCTGTAACGGAGGGAGATATGGGACAATTCGATTGAGAACCTGATCATCCTCCGTTAAACGTTGTAAGGTTTCAAAATTTACGTCTCCCGTGACAGACAAACCTGTCTTTTTTTGGTAGGCAGTTAAGGCCTGCTTGGTGGCATCATCAAGTTTTCCGGTAAACGGGCCAACTCCATATCCAAAGCGTCCCAAGAAGATTTGTATGCCAGTGACCAGCGTGCGAAATTCTTTAGGATTCTTTCGAAGATCCACTAATTCCTCCTCGGCTCGTTGCTTCATGGCCGAAGCGGACTTTGGATTCGAGGCCGTTGATGTAGCAGAGGCCCAGGTCGACTGGGGTGTGAAATCGAATCCGAGATAACAAAGTGAGAACATCATCAAAGTGGCAATAATCATCTGTGACATGTGCAAATCCTTCCCTACAAACAAGAAATCAAAAAAATTCCACCAATCCATACAATTTTGGATCATTCCAGGTGAGCCTAAGTGGCGTCAAGAGAAGGTACGAAACAGAAAGAGTCTGTTGAAAAAATCCGCCAGCGGCGTTCTCGTCAAATTCCGGTGCTTACGTACAAAGGGTACGCTCCGCGCCTGAATTTGGCTGCGGCCTTGCTGGGCAGACTTTTTGAACCGACTCAAGATTCCCATGTTCAAGACAGCTGTGGGCTCATTTGCCCTATGGAGAATGCAATTATTCAATATTCCCAGAAAGGGGATCTTCGTGTTGAGTAGATCGAAAGAGAACTGGGAGTGGCTGAAAAGCGTAAAATCCTGGTGGATTATGAAATCAGGGAGGGAGATGTCGAAAAAAAACGCCGGATGGAGCAAGCCCCATCCGGCGTTATCACAACCCAACTCAAGAACCTACCGTTTTTTGGTAGCAGCTTTTTTCTTAGCTGGGGCTTTTTTCTTAGCCGGTGCCTTCTTTTTGGCAGCAGCCTTTTTCTTGGCCGGCGCTTTTTTCCTTGCCGGTGCTTTTTTCTTTGCAGCCTTTTTCTTGGCTGGCGCTTTCTTCTTAGTGGCCAATGCACTCACCCCCCTTCAGAATAGATGCGACTCGAAGTCGCAGTAAAGACTCACCAATCATTCTAGTGAGTTGTTGAACATGAAAAATTGAACATGTAAATGATGTATGAGAGCACGCTAGATTAATTCGGTTGTTCAATTTGAAAGATGAATTTAAAAAAAATGTAGTGTTCGTGTGAGGAGAAATTTTTTGTGGTAAGAAAGTGTTTCGGTTGTTCTGCATCTTGGTATTTGAAACATACTACAACGTTTGTTTCATTATTTCCAGATTTTTTTGAATTTTTTTTTCTGCATGTGTGAAATGAAAAATAATCTATCATGAAAAAATATTTGTTGATGACATGATTGCCACAAAAATTTTTGATAAACGTTGAACGATTTCCTAACGAGTAATGGTAGTCATAACATGTTTGGGAGAAAAATTTTCTTGAGCAACAAACGTCATGCGTCCAAGGATTCTTCCGTCTTCTGTTTCAACATTCACCCGCCATTCACCTGTCTGGACGCGGTGTTTCGTCGTATACGAACGGTAGCCTGTTTCGCGTCCGCCGGTAATCGTGATGGGTATGCGATCCGTTGTTGTAAAGGAAGCGAGTTCATGAAGTGGTCGCCATTGCCAATGATGGTAGATCGTTGTTTGAAGGGTGACAGGTGCGAACACAGACGAGAAACAATAGACTGGAGCATCAATTCTTACTCGATCATTTGATTCTTTCCAAAGGTCGTACCAAGGACCTTTTTCATGGGTGAGAATGTATTTGTCATGAATTTTTTCAATCTGATGATAAATTCCCCCAAACTTTAAAGAGAGAGGAATGGGTGGAATCCAATTCAAAAAGTACAGCACGGTACAGAGAGTCACCAAACAAAAAGCTGGGAAACTAATCGTGAAAGCCGTGTAGAGCGAGATATTGGGTAAGCCTCGCAAGGTGAGCTGAACAAGCTTCCAAACAATGACACTTGTCATGAGGACACCGGTGACAAAAACGACATCATTCATCCATCCGGTCACCACGGGCAAAAAAAACGTCAAAAAGCTGAGGGTGACTAGAGCAAACAGACTCACCAGCATTTTCAGGCTTGAATAGCGGGTTTGCAGAAACTCATTGGCGATGAGAAAGACCACAATAAGTCCCAAAAAGATTGCGGTAGTGGAAAAAGATGTACTTTGAGAGTAGAAGATGGCATAGGCACTAAAGAGGCCTCCCAATAAAAATTGGAGCGCTTTGGCCAAATGTGGCTGTATTCGATGGATTAGGGAAAGTGCGTTCCACGATGTGTGGTTAGATGTCGAAGGAATCAACCCTAATTGAAATCGCCCGGTCAGAATCACGAGGACTCCTAGGACGGCGAGATAGAGGAGAAGGATGAGGTTATCCAGCGGACGGTCAATACGGGTTAATGTCAGCGAATCATAAGTGACTCCTGCTAGAAAAAAGAATCCTGGAAGAATTGGCTTAAGAAACGAATTTTGCAGGCTGCTCATCACATTGTTCATGGCGGAATTGGCTGATGTCAGAAGGGCGGTCTGGACTTTTGAGGGTGATAGATTCATTGTACTTACTTAAAATTGTCGTCGGAAGATTTTGGGAAGATCTTAATGATGGGGGCTGATTCGTGATGGTGTTCAAGAACGGTGAAGACACATACCATTCGTGGCTTTCCATCATGTTAGTCGCTATGCAGTTTTTATTGATCGCGCTGATCATGCTCGTTGGTCCACTGTGGCCGACTCTTTGGAGTGTGAAAGGAATGATGGTTCTTGGTGGAAGTATTGCCCTCTGGTCGTTTCTCGCCATGGGTTTGGGAAACATTCGAGCGCTCCCGGAGATTCCTCAACATGGTCGGTTAGTGGTTCACGGACCATATCGTTGGGTAAGACATCCTATGTACACCAGTCTGTTGTTGATCACGTTAGGATGGGTGGTTGAGCGTCCTATGCCACTTCGAATGATTTTGTGGGTAGGGTTGGTGGTAACGCTTTGGGTCAAACTTTGCTATGAAGAGCAATTTCTGCTGGCGCGGTTCCCTGAATATGATGCCTATCGGCTTCAAACAAATCGCCTCATCCCTTTGATCTGGTAAAACTAACTGGATGAGTTGGCGGGTTAACACAACTTTGGGTGGCTAACATGTCCTTGAATGGAATTTATGAGCTCCGGCTTTGTGCCTTCGTAGACATTCTGGGTTTTCGTGACCTCGTTCGGCGTAGCGTCGATCGTCCGAGCCTGCAGATAAAAATACAACAGGCCCTTCGCGAAGTGTTTCTGGCACGTCCTGTTTGGGAACGGGATAATCCGACAGAAATTGTCGAGGCCCGATTGCGACAAGAAGGTGTCGTGGATCCTCGAGTCGAGGCAGAGCAATTGGTCAATGAACGCGCCGCTGCCGAACGCGGCTATAGTTTTTCCGATAGCCTGGTCCTTTCCGCAACTCACAACGATCGTTCTATCACGGATCTTGTTACTTCCTTGTTGGCTCTTTCCGTCAATCTTGCGGAGCTTGGGGTGTTTGTACGCGGAGCCGTCTGCCTTGGGCAGCTTTGCCATGAACAGGATCTCTGCTTTGGGCCTGCACTCATTGATGCCATCGATCTTGAGGAGGATAAGACAAATGGTGCTAAATTTCCTCGCATAGTCTTTTCTTCTGAAGCTTACAATCTGGTTGCCCAAGTTGATCTACCAAGGCTTGGGCCCCTATCACTATACCTACGACAGGATGCAGATGACGGATGGCGATTTCTTGACTTTCTTAACCAGACTGACCCCGATCTTGCCCCTGAAGTGGATCAGCTGAGAGTAATTAGAAGGGAATTAGCTAGACAGTTGTTCAATCCACAGTTTCGGGATGATGTGTGTGTAAGGGGAAAACTTGATTGGCTTGCGCGCTACTTCGATTTGGTCTTGAATGAAACCAATATTCCAGGGATCAATCCTTTGTCCCCTAGTAAACACAGGTAAAAGACCACTTAGGGCGGAGGGTAAGGTCATGTATTCTATCTAAATTGGTGGGGTATTTTTGGTGGCCAGAATAGAGTGAACCGCTTGGCTGGCTTCTTTGACGAGGATGCCCATTTTGGGATGAGAGGGTTCTAAATCGACTGGAAACCCATGGTGTCGCAGCCGTTCGCTGGCTAACTGTCCAATAGACGCCACCATCATATGAGATAGCACCGTTTCTAATTGGTTAATTTTCGAAGGATCTTCCAACACCTTGATCAAATGATCGACCTGAACGGCATTGGTAATAAGCAGAACGGGGATTTCCTTGTTCAAGATTTGCTCTAGAAGCTGTCGGAGTGGTTCCAGATTGTCTGG
The DNA here is from genome assembly GCA_937139405.1 of uncultured Nitrospirota bacterium. Classification (GTDB taxonomy): domain Bacteria; phylum Nitrospirota; class Nitrospiria; order Nitrospirales; family UBA8639; genus Nitrospira_E. The sequence goes on along the minus strand of CAKZPV010000031.1, from coordinate 198,176 downwards.
CAACGTCCACCGGTAGACTGGCACGGGAGTCACTTGAGCGCCCCTTTGCCTGAGGCCATCTAACAATTCCGGGTTGCTGACGCCGTATTCCTGAACGGCTACCTGCATTCCTGTCAGTCCCTTTGAATAGGAAATATCCAAGGCATCGAGGACGTCTCTCCAAGTATTGGGTTCCGGAACTTGAATCTGTGGGGTCAGGCCAAGCGATTTAAGAACTTTAGTAGGTTTTGGACCACGGACGATTAAAACGGTATTCTCTAGTGCTTCCGTAATGGCCTCACGTGAAAACCGAGTCACTAAAATATCTAACAGAGTTTGAAAGCCAACTCCGGTTAAGAGCACCACGACATCAACCTCTCTAGCAAGAAGCATTTCGCCAAATGCCAGAGCTTGTGGGTGGTCAGACAGAGGAACTTCTTGCATTGAAGGTGCGACGACAGGGATGCCCTTATGGCTTGTGATCAAACGTTCCATCTCAGGGGCCATTCGGCTTTCAAGAGCCCCAACCCGGAGACCTTGAAAACCGGACTGAGATAGTTCGTGATTCATAGGGCTAAGTTAGACAAACAGATTTTGAGGTTAGGGAGTCGTTGGGGTAGGTACATCCTGCGCACACCGAAACCCGGTGGAATTATTTCGATCGTTCGGCAAACTTTTGATTCGAGTAAACACCCGCATTTGAGGCGTCTCACCTTGCCAGCCCGAACTACGAACAGCTTTGTACTTACCCGTCTTTGGGCCTTGAGGATTGTGTGTCGGGCTCTGTGAATAATAATCAACTTGATACCAATCTGAGACCCATTCCCAGACATTACCGGCTACGTCATAGATGCCGTATGGACTTTTCCCTTTCTCATAAATTCCGACTTGAACCAGGGTGGCTTCCCCGCGCCAAGCCAGTTGATTAAAATTCGCATGCTCGGTAGTGGGTTCCACATCTCCCCAGGCAAATCGCCAATCGTTTAGTCCTTTGGCAGCCTTTTCCCATTCGGCTTCCGTGGGAAGCCGTTTCCCAGCCCAACGGCAATAGGCATCACTGTCAAACCAATCTACATTGATAACCGGCAGATCGGTCACGGACTCCGGCATCATGTTACCTTTCCACAAGCCTCTGTTGGGATCTGTAGGGTGCTCAGGAACACGGTGCCCGGTTTCCGTCACGAATTGGAGGTAATGTCCATTGGTGACTTCATAGAGATCCATATAAAAATTGTCCACGAACACTTCATGGTTGGGTCGTTCGTCTACACCTCCATCTCGTGCTGCATGAGGAACGCCCATGTGAAACGGGCCTTCAGGAATCAACGCCATCGGCGCCCCGTCTTTTCCTGTAAGCGTAGATGGTAATGTGTTGGCAGCCTGGACTATTTCCTGGCCGTTCATCGGGATTAGTATGAGTAGAAATCCAAATGTGATAAATCGAATGCATCGTGCCAATCCTAAGTGAGACATCGCATACTCCCCTCTCTTAGCCCTTGCCTGCAAAGTAATAATTCCTTTTCTAGAAAATAGCATATTCCTCTAGCAATCTTGAACTTGCTCCCTCCAGGGGTCCTGGGTATGATGCCCAACCTTAGACAGGGTTAAGAAGAGCAAAGGGAAAAAGAGAGACGGAAGAATATAAGAAAAGATTAAGAGAAACAGGCAAGTAAGGCTATCTGATGGATTATACAGGCAAAACACGTGGCTTACGACATCTCGCGCTTCGGGTGCGTGATGTCCAGGTCTCTCAAGCCTTTTATGAGCGGCATTTTGATATGAAAGTCGTATGGCACCCTGATCCTAACAATGTGTATTTGAGTACTGGGGCGGATAATCTTGCTCTGCATCAAGTGCCTGCTGATGAGTGGGCAAAATTCGCCGTCTCTCCCAACCATCCCTTGGATCATTTGGGGTTTTTGATGGATTCTCCGGATAGTGTCGACGCCTTGTTTCAGGAAGTATCAGCACAAGGTGTGACCATTGTTCAACAGCCCAAGCAACATCGTGACGGTAGCTTTTCGTTCTACATGGCTGATCCCGATTCCAATGTTATTCAAGTGTTATTTGAACCATCAGTCCAACTGTAATAAGAAATAAGGAGTTTAGAAAAATGAACCGCTTATCAGATATTCTTAGCCAATTCGCTTTATCTTCTCTCCTTACCTCTTACTCTTTACAAACATGACAAATATATGAATCCCTGGAATACCATCGCTCCCAACCTCTTTGTTGGTCTGAACCCTTGGGTATGGGCGCAATTGGAAAGTGCCGAGCCGCCTGGTCCATTTCCCTTCTTAGGGGGAGTCGATCCGGATGTGGTTCGTAGTCTGCATCAAGTACATGAAATCATGATGAGCGGGATTGAGACAGCGATTAGCGACGTTATGGCTAAACGTACCACCATTGATGATCAACAAATCGCCAGTCGTTTGGAAGATGCTTATGCAGAAGTGGTGGCCTCTCGTCCAGTCTTACAGCAGCATATTCAATGTGGACGGAAGCCAGATGGCACGTTTCATTGGAATTACCCAAAAAATCCTTCGGCGTCGGATACGATGACCTACGGAGGATTGCGCCTTTTCAACGCAGTTGCTCGCCAAGCCATTTCGTTTGGATTTGAACGTCCGATCGGACCGAAGATCGGGCATTTCTTAGGCTTTCTCACAGGGCGGCACACGATGAGCGAAATCCAAACGGTGGCCCAAGCCAGCGGACGAGATTTGGAATCTCAGCTTCTTCGTCTCTTTACCCTCTTACAGGATCATGATTGTCTTGCAGTCTCGCCCCAATCTTCACTTGAGACACATTGGCGAGAGGTTATTGGTGATCAAGATGTTGTCCATATCGGGCACGCCGCGCTCATGTATCGTCACCAAGAACATTTTCTATGGTTTGATCCATGGCTTATGCCGTGGTTCGCCGAGTCGCCTGTGCCATCTCTGTGGGCGAACTTGCTTCCCCGACCATCGGCGATCTTCTTAACGCATGACCATGATGATCATGTGGATCCGCGTACGCTCTATCATCTACCCAAAGATATCCCGATTGTGGTACCCAGCCGCCGCAATCGCAAAACCTTTCATTATGATTATCTCTCGTTACTGAGGGAATTAGGATTTACTCAAATTAAAGAAATGGCGCATGGGGAATCCTGGCGAGTGGGTGAGGTTGAAGTGGTGTCGGTTCCGTTTTATGGGGAAGATCCCTGCGATGTGGAACTGCCTCGTAATTGTTATCTCATCGTGGACCGTGGGCGAAATGTGCTGGTTCATGCCGATAGTGGTCCCACAAACGATGGTCAGTCCGCGCTCCAAAACCAGGTCATGAAAAAACTTGTGGCGAAATACGGCCCTATTCAATTGGTCTTTGCCTCACAGCAACAACTCAAAGAAGTCCGAAGCTATGCTGCCTATGCGTGCCTCTCGCATCCAGGTCAATGGCTGGATGTGGGGGAAAATGGCTTTCTCACCAATGGCTATCTTTCAGAATTGTGCCAAACAGCTAAAGCCAAACAGTTTGTTTCCTATGCCACGGGGGGCGCAGATTGGTATCCCGATCATTTGTCATTCATGTTTAGTGCTAGGAATCCTGCGCGAACCGCCTTACTGACTGCCCATTGGGACCCACCAGAGGCCCTTAAGCAGGACCTGGAGCCATTTGGGTGTCGGTATCATCATGGTCAAGCGTTTGATGTCTTTCAACCTGGGTCTCAAGGAGACACCAGCATTCGTCATTGCTCCGACCAACTGGCTCCAGTGGCTCTCTTTCAAGTGGATCACGAGGCACCCCCTTTTTTGCGAAACCCACAGTAGATTGATGAATGTTTGGCGTGGTCGGCTCCTGAGTTCTTTTGCATTCACCATTTCTGCTATCTTGGCCTCCCGCTGGAAGTTCGGTATGATTGAGCGTGATGAACGAACCTCCACCTAATTTTTCCTGGGAGCATGCGTGATGGCACCCGACATTGAAGAAAAAGGAACATATCCCGATCAGGTAATCGTGATCGGCGTGAAAGTGCGAGATCTTGGAGAGGTTAAGAAAACGCGGACCGATGATCCTTCGATCAAAATCGGTGATTGGGTCTTGTTAGATCTAGAGACTGATCACACGTTTGCCAAGGTCTATCTCCCCCCTCAATCTTTGCCCTTTACTCCACCGATGCGAGCGATGTGTGCGGTTATTCGCAAGGCAAGCGAAAATGATGAACGAGGCATTGTCCGTCAGGAGCGGTTGGCGCAAGAAGGCCATGATTATTGCATGGAACTGATAGAGACCTTAGGCCTCAAGATGAAATTGGTTGAAGTCTTTGGGTCTTTTTTACGGCGATCATTAACTTTTACTTACACCGCCGATGATCGAATTGACTTTCGTCAGCTGGTTAAAGATCTTGCGCGCCGATTTGGATGTCGAATCGAAATGCGGCAAATCTCCTCGCGTGAGGAAGCTGGAAGGCTCAGTGGAGTGGATACGTGCGGGCTCGTGTTGTGTTGCTCGAGCTTTTTAACTGATTTCAAGCCGGTGTATCCTCGAGGTCGCGGGGATGGTCCAATCAACAATATGGATAGCCATCGTATCGGCGTCTGCGGTCGTCTCAAATGTTGTTTGTTGTATGAAGAAGAAGACTGGACGCTCATACGGCGAAAACCACCCGCACTCATTCGTCCGGTGAAGCGGTAAGACCTGCTGCCGAATAGGCCTTGAATCAGTGACAAACATCGAATTGATACTGTTGGAGTCATCACGTTTGTGAGTGCTGAATCTTTGAGCAAGAAGAACGCGAAGCCGCGTTTCGTCATTTACGCTCACAATGCGACATACGATAAATTGCATCAAGTGGCCACTCTGGGTTTGACCGCGTCGGCTATGGGTAAGGATGTGATGGTGATACTGCTTTTCTGGACCATCAAAAAATTAGCCGAAGGGCGGTTGAATGAATTAGATTTTCCTCCAGAATATGCCGTACAGGCTTCTGAAGTTGCCCGATTAATTCAGGAACGGAAGGTGCCTTTAATCTCTGACATGTTTCAGGAAGCCAAACAAGTTGGACAATTCAAACTCGTAGCTTGTAGCGCTGGCCTGGAATATATGGGCGTGGATGCTCAAGCGGTGACGGACGGTGTCGACGAAGTACTGGGACTCCCTGCCATTCTTGCTGCTTGTGCTGGTGCTGAAACAACATTATTTATTTAACCCATCCTGCCTTTTGCATTTTCATGTATGGTGCTGATGCCTTCATTTCATTTGACAAATCCCGAGAACGGGTGCTAGGTCCTGTGGATGGTTCCTGCCATGGAAAACGCTCACATTCCAGGAAAATCGGCCTCGACATGGACTGGCCCAGCCCGCGAGCAAGCTGTTCAACGGATGTTTACGGCGATCGCTCGATTTTATGACCTGAACAATTCTCTCCTCAGTTTTGGCCTGCATCATTCATGGAAACGCAAGGCCATCGCGCATGTTCCACAACAGCTCAATACGCAGTCGTTAGATTTGGGGGCTGGAACCTGTGATCTGGCTATTTTGTTGGATCGCCATCTCGAATTTTCCTCAAAAATCATTGCGGCTGATTTGAATGTGGCGATGTTACGAGTGGGGCAACAAAAAGTTCGTTCAAAAAAATTAGCAAGTCGAATTGCCTGCTTACAAATGAATGCGGAGCATCTGACCTTTCCCGATAATTCCTTTGAGACGGTCACGGCTGGCTTTTGTATTCGCAATGTCGGCAATCTTCCGCAAGCCCTCAAGGAAATTGCTCGTGTCTTGAAACCCGGTGGACGCTTTGTCTGTTTGGAATTTTCCCGTCCGGTGTCTGCGGGATTTCGAAAGATCTATGATTGGTATTCGTTTCATCTCTTGCCATGGATCGGCACTGTCGTGGCCAGAGATGGGACGGGCGTATATGAATATTTACCCGCATCGATTCGGAATTTTCCCGATCAACAACGGTTGTGTGGAATGTTGAAAGATGCCGGTTTTGGAACGGTGGACTACGATAATTTGACGGGTGGTATCGTCGCGATCCATGTGGCGGTGAAGTAACCCCATGAATTCCATTCTGTATGTTTTTCTGCCTTGTAAAAAAGTGTATCCCACGGGGATCACGTATTTAGCCGATTTTATTCATCGGCGGCGTCCAGATGTTCGCCAGCAAATTCTCGATCTCTCTCTCTTCCCTCCCAATCAACGTCAAGCCAAACTCCGTGAGGCCACTAAGGTCTTTCAGCCCGAGTTAGTAGGGTTTTCGTGGCGGGATATTCAGATTTTTTCCCCACATGAAGGGGATGCCTCACTCGAACATGCCTTCAATTTTTACTATGCCAGTAATCCGTTTAAACGTGCAGTGGCTTCTGTCCAGGGTCTTCGCAATCTCTACCGCTATTACACCGACATTCGACACAATCTGTCCTATCCCTGGCTGATACAAAAAGAATTTCCTTCGACAAGAATGATGATCGGGGGAGGGGCCTTCACGGCTTTTGCTGATCAATTAATGGAGAAGCTTCCAGAGGGCATCATCGGGATTTTAGGTGAAGGCGAGGATGCCATTTTGAAGGTGCTCAATGGTGAATCCTTGGGCGAGGAACGATTTATCATAAGAGAAGAGGGCCGAGTGACCAAAGGGACGAAATCGACTCCGGCATTGTTGGATTCTTTATCAGTCGATATTTCCTATTTGACTTCGATTTTCCCTCAATACGCGGAATACATCGGTGAGAGTATCGGGGTCCAAAGCAAGCGTGGCTGTCCGTATGATTGTGCTTTTTGTCTCTACCCCTATATCGAAGGAAAGCGTGTTCGCTATCGTCCTGCCGAGAATGTCGTGCAGGATATTGCGCAGTATTACCATCAATGGGGTGCACGGAGGTTCTGGTTTACCGACGCGCAATTTATTACCGGCAAGGAAGCTTATCCGCAATGCACCGAGATATTGGAGCGGATCATTGCCCTGAAATTAGATATTGAATGGTCTGGCTATATCCGTACCTCCTTGATTAATGCCGCCATGGCAAAACTGATGGTGCAATCAGGCGTGGGGGATTTAGAAGTGGCGGTCACGGCGGGGTCACAAAAAGTTCTAAATAGCTTGCATATGGGGTTCAAACTTGAACATCTCTATGATGGGTGCCGGCATTTGAAGGAAGCTGGGTTTAAGGGAAGAGTGATCCTGAATTATTCGCTGAATTCACCCGATGAAACCGAAGAGACGCTCCTGCAAAGTATTGAGTCCTATAAAATGGTGGCGTCGATATTAGGGGAAGAGCGGGTCTTTCCGTTGATGTTTTTCTTAGGAATTCAGCCTAATACGGATCTGGAAGAACGCTTGCTCTCGGAAGGCTATCTCTCGAATGGCTATAATCCGCTGAGTCTCACACCCTGGAACATCAAAAAGATGCTCTACAATCCAGCACCGCTCAACAAAATCATTGCCAAAGCTTGTCTGGCGGCTTGGGGTCGGAAGCATGGCTCACGGGATCCGCGACCCTGGTCTGGCAGTCTCAGTCAAAGTGCCACTCAACAACAGGGTCACACCTATGCCGATACGAGTCTTTCTAAAGGCTTCGAAACCAATTCCGGCCGTGATGCCCTCCTGACCCTGGAAGAAATCCTCCGCTCCCGCCGGCCATCAGGTTCACAATCGCTTCCTCCTAATCCTGCACCCAATCCGATGCGGTAGTTGAGATCCTTTTGTTTCGGTAAAAAGCATCCAAAACCATTGATCCCTTGTCTAGCATCATGGGAGATGGTCACATTTCAGGGAGGGTTGACTAACTTGCTTCACTCAAACAAGGCCCGCATGGTTATGAAAGTATCCACCCATAGGAATGAGCGACAGGGGTCGGATAAGTAGCCGATGGGGACATGGGAAATCTCATTCCAACAGACTGTGCTTGGACGGCTGCGAGTATTCCTCATTCGGTCAAGGATGATGACGAGGATGAGTCCCTTGAGCAAGATTTGGGAATTATTTCGATGGGCTGCAAATCTTTAAAAGGTTTAATTTGTAATCGTGAATTGCATGGTGCCGATGACGTTGACAGCGTGAAGGTCTTGTCCAGGTGAGCCATAGAAGATTTTGACCAAATAGTCTCCAGGTTTCCATCCTTTTTCTGGTTGGTAAATCTCGAAATATCCAAATCGTTGATTCATTTCCAACTCAATCACATCTTTGTCCACTGGCGTATTTGACTCAACCTTTCCGTCTTTCATTTCAAACCAGGCTGCCGCAAATTGTGCAGGAGCATCTAATGGCTGCCCTTCAAAGACGATATAAAAAATGTCAGTATCAGCCGGAAATTCAGACACGCCTGGGTCAATGGGTTTGACGTAGGCATCTTCCATCGTCCGCCATCCTGGCCTGCCTTCTGAGGAATTCCAAGCCGTATCACTGAATCCTCTGGCCATCGTGATCCAGCTAAAGATACCTTGCACGCGTTTCCAATTAACTTGATCGAAGGCTATTTCTTTTGGGGAATTGTTGTTAGGAGTCAGTGTGGAATTGCCAAAGGGATCATCTGCCCAGCAAGGACTACCGAATAGAACAAGAATAAATATTAGGGAAATCCCTTTGGGGAGAAGAGAGATATTTAGATTATGCATGATTCACCTCCTAGCAAGAAGGCGATGGGCGATAAAGTCATGTTCTTCTTATACCTTACTCGACTGGAAAAGAGTTGTGCAATGCAGGGAAATGGTCTGTTGGCACAAAAACTCTAAACGTTTGAATAAACGACAAATTATGGTGTTGGCGCGGGCACGCGACTCTTTTCGGCCCCTTGACGCCGTTCTTCTAAGACGCCGTTGGCAATTTCTTTGATGTGCTGCTCAAGAATGAGTCGCAGATGGCTTCCGGCACGGTAATCTGCTGGAGCCATGAAATGGACTCGATCGGCATGGTGTGCGAGTTGAAAACATTTTTCAAATGACCGTCTCGAATGATCTTCGGCATTGTAGACGGCTACAGCAAAGCCGCCGTTTTTTTTCATCAAGGTAAAACAGGGAACATCTGTTGGCCCATCACCGACATACAGCATATGGCGAAATGGCACTCGGCGAGCCTCTTCCGGCATATGATCATTCACATCTTGATCCATATCCAACAATCCTTTATTGACGCGGAACAGGAATTGAGTTTTCTGTGTATGGCTAATCGTACGCTTGGGAAAGCTAATGCGTCCGTCATCCTCATCAAATTCACATCCAAATATGGCCTTAACATACTTAGCGATGTGGCTCCCATCCAAAATGGCTTTGAGTCCTGAACTCACCACATAATGCTCAAGTCGGATGCCTAGCTCTTCATATTCCTGGGGACTGAACAATGCATTGAGTTCTTCAAAACACTCGGGGACGCCAGGGAAAAAGGTCAAATCGGCCCCCATGTTCTTCAAGTCATTGTTTGATAATGCACGAATGGCTTCAACTTCCAGCATTCGCTTCATATAGGCTAATTCTTGATCATAGCCTTTTTCGTTAATGAGGGCGGTGCAGCTTGGCCAAAACTCTTTAGGATTGATACCGGCATGGCGAAGTATCGTATGGTCCTGCATATAATGGGGGCTCAATGTATGATCAAAGTCATACACGAGTGCGATGATATTATGCGGATGAGTCATAGTAGTTTCTCTAGGTGTACGAAGAGATTTAGTGTAAGTAGACGACGAAAGACTGTCAACGAACGTGAGAGAGAGGATGGGGATAAGGTGGAAAAAACTAATAGACTAGAGAGATGATGTTTAGATGCTGTATCGCATTCGCGTTCCCTGTTGGTGAGACAGAAGAATTTCCTGTGCACTCAGTTCTTTGGGAAACAACGTGCCAGAAATATGAGCGCCGTTAATACTGGCTCCTTCAACATTGCATTGGGAGAGGTCTAACCCGCGAATGTCAGCTTGACGAAAATAACTCCCACTAAAATTCACTCCTGCGACATCCAGACCACGAAGATCTACACTACGAAAATCGCAATTTGCGAGATCCGGTTTTTCGCCTCCTTCAAAACGGGCATTGAATTCAGTAATTTTCCCTTCTCGGAGCAACTGATACATGGGATCGTTTGAGATTTTTGGTTTCACCGATTAACTCCTTCCTTTAGTTTTTTTCAGCTGATCGACTTTGCGAGGGATCTACCAAAGACTTGTAAAAGCCCTTTGGACGTTATCGGTAAGATTGGAGGAAGACTAAAGGGGATTGGCAGGCTTCGATTAGTTGGAGGCCAACCAACTAAAAAATAGCTTTAATTAATTCCTGAATGCTGCGTTGCATGTCAGTGTCGTCGGTAATGGGGCGCGTGACGGCGGCATCGCAAGCTCGGTCTGGTGCCACGCCCTGCTCAATTAACGTTCCGGCATAGATCAGAAGCCGAGTGCTGACACCTTCTTCTAGCCCGTGGCTCCGAAGGTTTCGTACCTTTTCTCCTAGTTTAACGAGGCGCGTGGCCATGTCTCTCGAAATTTTTGCTTCATGCTCGACAATCTGAATTTCCGTGTCTTTGGGCGGATAGCCAAACTCAATGGCCATAAATCGTTGTTTGGTGCTTTGTTTAAGCTCTTTGAGAACAGACTGATACCCGGGGTTATAGGAAATGACCAATAAGAATTCATCTACAGCTTGAATGACCTGGCCTTTTTTCTCAATCGGTAAAAAACGGCGATCATCGCTCAAAGGGTGAATCAGCACGGTGGTGTCTTTGCGAGCTTCGACGACTTCATCAAGATAGACGATGGCCCCATGTTTCACGCCCAAGGTCAGAGGTCCATCCACCCACACCGTTTCGTCGCCCTTTAACAAATACCGACCGATGAGATCCGAAGCCGTTAAGTCTTCATGGCAGGCGACCGTGATCAGTGGGCGATTCAGTTTGTGGGCCATATGTTGAACGAACCGAGTTTTTCCGCAACCGGTTGGTCCCTTCAGCATGACCGGAATTTTATTTTTAGCTCCAACTGAAAAGAGACCGATTTCCCCGTTCACTTCCTGGTAAAACGGTTCTTCGGTCACTCGAAATTGTTCAATACCGTATTCTTGGCCCTTCATGAGCAATCCTGTTCAATATATGGTGATGAATGGTGAGGCACGGGACTCGCTCCATTATACGGTGGTGTATATAGGGGGACAACCTCACTAAATTAATTGAGCAGGCGAGTTCTCAAGTCTAAAAGGAAGAGATCCGCTGTTCGTTGATGGTGTCCACAGTGTAAAAGATTGTATCTCTAATGACCCAGCATTGGTTCTTAGTTTTATTAAGTAGGTCTGGTGCTCGGCGGTATTAGCTGTATTCACTGCTGGTTAATGCTAGCAAGTTGGCCTATTTGTCAAAGGGAAGTCGCTGACTTTCCCTCAAACGAGTTTAGGCAACTGGTTGTTCTTTGGTCTGTGCATTTTTTTCTGCCATATCAAATAGTAGGAAAGGAATTTAAACAATTTGAAATAATAACTCTTCTATTGAAGCAAGTTCTCTCAAAAGCATAGCGATTGGGTCCGTTTCTTATTGGGAAAAGTCAAAAAAATAACTCTGACAAAATGCTAAGCCAACGCCCTCCTAAACCCACTCACTGTGGAGATGAGCCTAAAACAGTGTAGATTCGAAAAGCCTACGAATATTTAATGAAAAGACCGGTTTGAAATATGAAAATAGAAAGAATATCAATATAAATATCTAGTACACCCTCGAGTTGATAGATAAGCCTACCTTTCTTTGCTCTCAGTCAGAATATCCTTGACCTACAGTAGGATTGAATAAATTTTTTACGTCGATGTTGTTTTTGGCATGGGCTGTGCTCTGAGGATGGTTATGCATGAAAGAGAAATCAAACAGATCTGTAGAAACCAGTTAACTATACACCACCACACGATTGGGCTGAAAGAAAGTCAATCTATATTCAAAAGGAGAAGCACCATGAACAAAACTCTTAAACACACCACAAAGTTTGTACGTGTCATCATGGGAGTCGGTCTGCTGTGCAGCTTTCTTGGAGTCCAAAATGATAATGCCCAAGCTACAGAATTCGAGACCTATCCTGGAATTATGTGTCAACCTTATACACCGGTAGCGGGAGACAACTTGTACTACGATAGCCAATTGGTTCAAAATTTCAGTAAATCAAATTCAGTCCATGTGACCTGTCCAATACGTATACCTCAGCCATACACACAGCAATTTGTTCAGCTGGTATCTGTCGATGTTAAGCATAACAGTGATTTCGAAAACATAAGATGTCAAATGGTCTTTAGGGGAGTGAACGGAAAGCTTTTGGGAACCAGTATAGCCGACAGTGAAGTATTAGCGGCCATATTACTTGGGCCATTCGTCTATGAGGGTGTCCCTTCGTATGGATCCCTGTTTTGTTTATTGCCAAAAAAGGGATCTGGCATCAACAGTTATACCGTTGTTACACAAGATGCCGAGTAGAGTTAATAAAGACACATAAATATTAAGGTCCGTCTCGCAAGCCAACAACTTTCTGGACGGACCTCGGTTACATTCTTTTTAGTTTGTTAAGGAGTTAGTCAGGCAGTGCTAGGCGAATGAATCAGAAAAACTTTTCTCTTATGAGGAAAATCATCATGAAAACGAATATTTCGATTCTGACAGGGTTAACCTTTTGGTTTTTGTTGTCCGTCGGTGCCCAGGCCACTATCCTGGTAAAAAAACAAGCTCTCACGGCCGACCTTTTTGATGAATCGTTGTCTAGTGTTTTAGGGCAAATTCAAAAACAAACCACTATCACAGTAGCGATATTGGATCCAGTGGATTACAACTCCGCCTTGGTTTCTGATGTGTTCGGGGGATTGCCCTTGGAACAAGGGCTTGAACGCCTATTAAACGGGTGGGACTATGGTATAAGCAAGCATCTTCAGACCGGTGAGGTGAAAATGGTGGTGATCGGCTCACGGCGAAAGCCCATGGCCGATATGGCACTATCATATGCAAATGAAGTTTCCCCAAATGGGTTCCTATCAAAGCGTGAAGAATCTTCGATACAAGAATTTCTTGGTGAGGGAGCAATGGAAGGTTGGGAGGATTATCCTTCGAATGACCAGACCTATCAAACAGAAGAAGACGTTTTAGCTACCGTCCCTCCTAATGTACGACCTTTTATTGAACGCCTGCTTCATCGAGAGGAAAATCAATAACCTTTTCTAGATTAAATGAATGAGCTACATATATCTTCGTTACTCATTTGGCAAGTTTACGTGGAATAGTCTCCGTCTCCTTTGAATAGTAAGAAAATGGATGCAATTCCGATTGTGATAAATATTTATTCCTTTGAGCCGGACAAGTAGTTTTTTGGTTTGTTGCTTTCTCAGGCATGCTGGGCGACAAAATTTGGCACTAGCTGTGTTGGGCGGTAAGCATGTTTGTTTCGTGCGAGGCTTGGGCTGCCTAAGTCAGTCATCGTATTGACGAAGGGATACTGTTGAATTTCTCGGCAGAATTCTCTGAAGAGATATTGGGCTAATCCTGACACTGACCGATCAGCGACCTCTGCTAACAGGCAAAAGACCTCCTGAGTTCGGGGAAACCCAAATGCATAGGCTTTAATCGAGCCATCAACCCAGACGACTCGACCCGTCAATCCGAGTTCCCGATATTCTTGAAGTATGACTCGATGTGCGGAGGCAGTATCCCGCAACATCAACTGGGAAATTTCGGCAACGGCACCTACTTGAGGAACGGAGATTTCGTCTTTTTGGTTGACCCATCGATGAAACAAAGCGAGACATCCATCGCGGTCTAAAGCCCGATATGGAGCGATTCGAATACGGTGAGCACGGGAGAATCGATTATACGCCGTACGTTGAGATTTATAGCTATTGGCTTTCAGTTGTACTAAATCCGAGGTTCGATAGAGGTAGTCCGAATCCTTTGGTGCCAAAGAATATCCCCAAGTCTGGATGACGTCTTTGAGTTCAGCGGGAATATTTTCAATTCGAGAGGCCTGTGATGTTGTGTTTCGGGTATCCATAAATGTCATGACTTGGCTTATGACTTCTTGTAATGAACCTGATGCTTGACCTCCTGCTGCCACTCTCGGGCCTAAAGGAGGTAAGGGCATAAACAGAAAGTCAGCATGTTGAGCAAAAAGACACCACCAGCCGTCCACTTCTGCCCAAAAATACCCCAAGACGTCTTTCCAGATGTAATGAGGTGAGAAAGCCCAGGTAGCAAGAGGGGTCTTGCCGCCTAACTCTGTGGCCGTCAAGTATTGATGGGCCTTGAGCTGATCCTTAACGTTCAACGGATTGAGGGTGAAGGACATGAATTGTGTGCTCTGGTTTCAAATTAAAGGCTGACGACAAAAATTATGGAATCATTACGACATGGCTATTTTATACGGGATGGTAGATCTACTAGGAAAGAGCGGTGCATCGCTCGCCTTTATGAATCTCATCTTGTCTAGATTTACGAGGGCGTGCTAGCATTTAGGTAATTTTATGCATCGACAAGCACATTCAGGCACGGTGCTTGACTGTGACCCCTTCGGGTCGAAGGCCCTGCATACTTCACGTCACTATTTTCTCTCTCATCGAATCAAGGAAATCACTGTAGATCGTCTCTCACGAATGCCGTCTCTCGTCGTCCTAGATTTTGCCCTCTCCTGGGATCTCGAACGAATGATGTAAGTGCTATCGCGGATTATCAACTAAGAGAGTTCCTCATGACGCCTCATCCTTATGAAACTTTTCGCAAGCATCTCCAAAATGATGGACTGTTTGTGGATGGCAAAGAAGATTATTGGCGCATTGGGTGTCGTCCTTTTGTCCTCTCCTCTCAGCAGGTCAAATTTCTAGAAGACCTCGGCCAGCATCTTTTGGCGTTTTATGCCTCAATCAATCGCTTATACATCGACAGTTTGAAGGGTATTCAACCCCAGTGGGTACACAAATATTTCGATATTGGGAAACCAGATGATCTACTAGAGTTTGCCAGGATGAATCGTTTTAAGAATCACCTACCAGGGGTGATTCGCCCTGATCTGATTCCGACCGATTCTGGCATGGCGTTGACGGAACTCGATTCAGTGCCAGGAGGAATGGGCTTAACTGGCAGTCTGAGCCGCATGTATGCTCGACAGGGAATGCCGGTGTGGCCCAGCTCTGATGGCCTGATCAAAAATTTTTCACGAATGTTGAAAGGGATGCTCAAAAATCAAGCTCTGACTATGGCCATTGTTGTATCTGATGAAGCCGATGCCTATCGGGCAGAAATGCAATGGATGACGACACAATTGGCTCAAGATGGATGGGAAGTCTATTGTAGCCATCCTCGGGATATCCGATTTACGGAAGAAGGCCTGTTTGTTGAACAACGGGGGAAAGAGCATCCTATTTCTCTTATTTATAGGTTTTTCGAATTATTTGATCTCAAGAACATTCCCAAAGGAGAATTGATACTCTACAGCGCAAAAAAAGGGCGGGTCGTTGTCACGCCTCCGTATAAGCCCTGGATGGAGGAAAAATTGGCCTTGGCCTTGATCCATCATCCAATGTTGGAATCTTTTTGGGAAAAGGCTCTGTCTTCTGACACACTCGGTTGTCTACAGGCGACTATTCCCCAAACCTGGGTTTTAGATCCTCAGCCATTACCTCCAACTGCGGTCATTCCTGGGTTGCGGCATCGCAATCACGCCGTGTCCAACTGGGATTGGTTGAGCGACGCTAGCCAAAAAGAACGCCAGTATGTGATTAAAGTGTCCGGGTTTTCTGAATTGGCCTGGGGCAGTCGTGGCGTATCGATTGGTCATGATATGTCTCAGCAAGAATGGAAGAACACCCTCTCCCAGTCGCTGGATTCCTTTCAGGCCACTCCGTCGATTCTTCAAACATTTCACAAAGGGAAGCTAGTTGTGGTTGAATATTATGAGGGGGTGACTGGGTCTGAGGTCTCGATGGAAGGGCGAGTACGATTGTCGCCCTATTATTTTGTCGTGGATGGGCAGGCCGAACTAGGAGGGGTGTTGGCCACAATCTGCCCAAAAGATAAAAAAATTATTCATGGCATGCGAGATTCCGTCATGACGCCTTGTGCCGTCAATTGTGCTGGCTAAATGTCAATCGTTGTAACAGACAGAAGTGGAATAAGACTGGTACAGTAGGATAATTGGGTTAAATTGCCAGACTTGGAACTAATATGAAGCTCTATCACACAGAATGGTGCCCAGAATGTGAAGTCGTCCGGCGAAAGTTGGTGACTCAGGGTATTCCCTACGAAGATGAAATTGTCCCGGATGTCCGTCCTCTCCGAAAATCGGTGTATGACGCTTCTGGCCAATATTATGTGCCCGTTCTGGTTGATGGAGAGACGGTATTGACGGAGACTAATGAGATTGTGAACTATTTGGATACGCACGTTCCTACTGGGCATGAGTCAGAAGTAGCGTCCAACCCACCCCTCAGTTCGCCAGATGAAAGGAGCGACTAAGTTATGGAGGATTGGAAAAAAGTTCTCGCCCGAAGCATCACTAAGCCGAAGGACTTGGCCAAGCAGTTAGGTGTAGATGAAAAAGAAATAGCAGATATTGTTGGCCCCTACCCGATGCGTATTACGCCGACCGTCCTGGCCACGATAAAAGAAAAGGGCGATGCCATTTGGAAACAGGTGGTACCCGAGATGATTGAGTTGGATGATATTGAGGCGAAGGATGATCCGCTGGAGGAAGATACCGATAGTCCAGTGCCACATTTAGTGCACCGATATCCAGATCGGGTCCTTCTCATGGTGACGAACCAGTGCCCGATTTATTGTCGGTTCTGTACCCGCAAGCGATTGGTAGGAAAGCCCGGTTTTCTGAAGAAAGGCGAATTAGATCAGGCTGTGGCCTATCTGAGGGAACATACCGAAGTACGGGATGTCATCTTATCAGGTGGCGATCCGCTGCTCTTGCCAGATAATCTGATCGAACGCATTCTGAAAGCGCTTCGGTCCATTCCTCACTTGGAATTGATTCGATTTGGGACTCGGGTGCCGGGAACCCTTCCAGAACGTATTACTCCGGAATTGTGTGAAATCGTCAAGCAATACCATCCCATTTATATGAATTTGCATTTCAACCATCCAGATGAGTTGACATCGGAAGTCAAAGAGGCCTGTGGGCGCTTAGCGGATGCGGGGATTCCCTTGGGAGCACAAACCGTGTTGCTCAAAGGGGTGAATGATGACCCCGAAATCATGAAACGTCTGATGCATCAATTGCTTCTGGCTCGCATCAAACCCTATTACTTGTACATGGCTGATCTTACAAAAGGCACGAATCATTTTCGAACCACGGTGGGAACAGGTCTACGAATCATCCAATCTCTCCAAGGGCACACGAGTGGCATGGCGGTTCCACATTTTGTGATCGATGCGCCGGGAGGTGGTGGGAAAATCCCGTTGTTACCGAACGAATATCTGTTGGATTTAGATGAAAAAGGTGCAGTGCTCAAAAATTTTGAAAATAAAACCTATCATTATCCGCAGCCCACAACGACTGACAAGAAAGAATTGCCAATGGTGAGCACGTCGGTTTCGCACGATATGTGCAGCGCCGGGGCGATGGATGACCATTAATGGCCTCTCCTCGTAAGTCAGGCATTCTTCCTTTTCAACAATTGAGGACATTAGTGCGGCAGGGAGCTGTCCGTGCTGAAGAGCCGATCACGCAAGAGCAGATCCAACCTGCTAGTTTGGATCTACGATTAGGCAACAGAGCCTATCGACTGCTCAGCAGTTTTCTTCCTGAACCTTCTGATCTCCAGTCACAATTCACCATTGACGATCTCTATCGTTCTGATTTGGTGATGTACGACATGGATTTAAGCGAGGGAGCGATTCTGGAAAAAGGCCATGTTTATTTGGTGCCGTTGATGGAACAGCTGAAGCTTCCCAAAGACATTCGAGGTCGGACAAATCCAAAAAGTTCCACGGGCCGCTTGGATATTTTTACTCGAGTAGTTACGGATCTTCACGTTGGTTTTGATGAAATACGCACAGGCTATCAGGGCCCGCTGTTTTTGGAGATTGTTCCGCGGTCTTTTACCATTCGAATCAAGGCCGGTTTAGCGTTAAACCAATTACGACTCATGTCAGGAAAGCCTTTGGTATCAGATTCATCTCTACGAACCGTTCATCGGAAAACGCCCTTGCTCTGCCGAAATGGCGAAGACGGAAAATCTGATCAACCCTTACCGGTTAAGGACTTGCGCGTGGATAAGGGATTGTTTCTTCGAGTAGATTTGCGAGGCAACGATGATGAGGGTCAATCGATCGTCGGATATCGAGCAAAGAAAAATAGTCATATCATCGATCTGAGCAAAATTGGTCACTATGCCGCAGCTGATTATTGGGAACCGCTGTATCGCAATGATACCGCAACCATGCTTTTAGAGCCCGAGGAATTTTATATTTTAGCCTCGAAAGAGCGGATCCAAGTGCCCCCAGGATATTCTGCGGAAATGGTAGCGTATGAGGCTGCCTGTGGAGAATTGCGTACGCATTATGCGGGATTTTTCGATCCTGGGTTTGGATATGCTAACCCCACTCGCAAAGGTACGCAGGTAGTGTTAGAAGTACGCCCCCATGATGTTCCCTTCAGGATTCAAGACGGGCAAACGTTTTTCAAAGTCATGTATGAGCATATGCAGGACATTCCCACACAGCTGTATGGGTCGTCGATGGGCTCATCCTATTCTCAGCAAGGACTGACGTTAAGTAAACATTTTAAGTGGTAATTATGAGCACAGACCAAGACGAGCCATCATCTGCAGACCCCGTTGAGCCAAACGCTCCCCCCCCTCCACCGATTCGGGAAGAGGAGGTAGAAGAGCAAGAAAATCGTCAAATGCAAGTGGCGATGAAGATGGTAGGATCAGCGATGGTTTTCATTGGATTTTTGCAGGTTTTTCTTTCTGTGAATACTGGCGCGGAAATTAGTATTTTTCCCATGATTATTTATTTTTCAGGGATGGCTCTGTGGGCTTACTCCTCTGTGGATACTCCAACGATTCGGTATGCAGTGATGGCGGTTTCGTTGCTTTGTGCAATGGCCTTTATGCATTTTGGAGAGGTCCTGTTTTGGCATAAATATATGATTTATTGGGGTACGGTAGGAATGGTGGTCTTTTTCATGTTCCAAACCCCAAAGAAACCAGCCAGTTCGTAAGCGAATCCATTCTATTCTCACGCTTCCTGTTTGTTTTGTGTTGACCCTAAATGAGCATTGCGGTCATTATTCCCGTCCTGGATGAAGAGGAGACACTCCCCTCTTTGCTTAAGGGACTTCTGCCATTGGGTTTTGAAGAAATTATTCTTGTCGATGGTCATAGCCAAGATCGAACGATAGAGGTTGCAAAGACATTCTTGGAAACATCATCTCACTCTCATTGTCGTGTGGTTCCTGGACCGAAAGGACGTGCCGTACAAATGAATGCGGGGGCTGCGCTGGCCACGACAGACATTCTCCTCTTTTTGCACGCCGATACACAGTTGCCGCACAATGCGAAAATTGTCATTCAGGAGGCGCTGTCCAATGATCATCATGTTGGCGGTCGATTTGATGTGCGGTTTCCTCAAGATCGAAGTTATGCGTGGGTGATCAGCCGTATGATGAACTATCGCTCACGGTTGTCAGGTATTTGTACCGGTGATCAAGCCATGTTTGTGCGTCGTCTTGTGTTCGAATCTATGGGAGGCTTTGCCAATATCCCGCTGATGGAAGATCTAGAATTTAGTCAACGGTTAAAACGAGAAGGTATGGTGGTGGCCCTCAAAAACACCGTCACTACCTCATTCAGACGGTGGGAACAATATGGTCCCTTCCGAACAATTCTGCGAATGTGGGCCTTGCGATTTCTATATTGGATGGGATGGGATCCGCACCGTCTTCACCAGTATTATAGCCATGTCCGGTAACTCTTCACGAAGAAGACATTCAAATTTTTCGAAGCGAAGCCATGCCCGGAATCACCCTGCTCCCCCGCCTGCTTCTGCAGCGCTCATCGTGTTTGCTAAGGCGCCGGTGGCGGGAGACGTTAAAACACGACTCTGCCCGCCTCTCATGCCGGATGAAGCAGCCAGTCTTCATGGAAGCCTTGTCTTAGATCTTCTTGAACGATGCCAAACACTCAAAGGCTGTGATCGAATATTGGCAGGATCACCAACTCAGGACCATCCTTTCTTTAGTGCGATGAAAACCCGCTTTAAGATTCCGATCTGGGATCAAGTAGGCGATAATCTTGGTGCGCGTATGGCGCATGCCTTCCAGTCTGCACTTGGAGCACCCTATCGGTCAGCCATCATCATAGGGACGGACATCCCTGGCATTACGGCTCCGCTCCTGACGACGGCATGCAATAGCCTGAACGATCATGACCTGGTCTTGGGCCCCACGGAAGATGGAGGGTATTATCTGATTGGCCTCCGATCGCCTAACCCGCAACTCTTTGAAAATGTTCCTTGGTCTACAGATACGGTCTTTTCTCTCACGCATGAAAAAGCCAAGATGCTGAATCTAACTATAAAAATTTTACCGATGTTACGTGATCTGGATACGATTGAGGACCTTCAGGCGTTTATTCATGACTCCAAAGATAAAAAAAATCAAACATTTTCTAGCCGGACCAAAAACGTGTTACAAGAGTTGGAAAAACGTGTCGCCCAGCGTCAGTAAATGATGTAGCGATCTTTTATGGTTCAATCCGGACATTATTGATTTTCCTGAGAGTTGCCGGGTTTCGGCCCGGCAGCCGATCTACTTTCGTTTCGGCGAAAGTAGACAAAGCCATTGACGCCCAGTTCGGCCATGTTTGAAGGGATGGCCGCGCAGAAGAAGAGCGGACCAACTCGCTATGCTCAAACAAGGCCCGCAGAAAACAAAAGAGCGTCCATCCCGAAGGCCGAACAGCAGGCGTCAGTCTAAAACACAAGAAATACAACAGGACTTGTCATGGTTTTGTTTCGAAATGGGATAAAGGTTCACTGACGAAAATACTCTATGGGGAATCGTTCCAAAACCAAGAGGAAAAAATATGCCTGAACGCGTAGCATTAATTACTGGAGGTGCCAGAGGCATTGGGCGTGGAGTTGCACTCGATCTTGCCAAAGACAGATGGGATATAGCGATTTGCTACCGCACGAGCCAACAAGAAGCAGAAGAGGTCAAACACACGATTGAAGGCCAGGGTGGAAAAGCGATGGCCATTCAATGCGATGTCTCAAAACCTGATGAAGCCACGAAGCTCGTCCAACAAGTCGAACAAGCCTATGGCCAGATTGATGCACTCATCAACGGTGCGGGGCCATATCACCGTGTATCGTTATTGGAAGAAACGCCAGAAGGTTGGTCGGAAATGTTCACGAATAATCTCGATCCCATTTTTTATCTGGCCAAGGCCGTGGCTCCAGGAATGCAATCTAGAAAATACGGTCGAATAATCTCATTTGGTATGGCAAATGCGGATAAAATGGAAGGGCAGACGCACGTCACCGCGCATTATATTGCCAAGGTCGGCGTGCTCATTCTTACCAGAACATTGGCCAAACTCTTTGCATCCCATGGCATCACGGTGAATGCTATTTCTCCGGGTTTTGTGGATTCTGGAAGTGCCCCGCCTGAAGAATTGGAAGGGATGGCTAAGAAAATTCCTGCTGGCTATATCGGAGGGGTTCAAGATACCGTGCAAGCTGTGAGGTATTTTCTCTCCGATGACGCTCGGTATGTGACGGGGGCGAATTTGCATCTTAGTGGGGGATGGGGGATCTAGTGTTATTTCAAAAACTGCTTCTTTTTTGTTCGACTGCAACCTATTCTGCTTGCTTCAAATATTTATTGCTTCAACTGAAGATTGATCACATTCCTAGTAAATGCCGGGTTTCGGCCCGGCAGCCGATCTACTTTCGTTTCGGCGAAAGTAAACAAAGCCATTGACGCCCAGCCTGGCCAAATCGTATACGTCCGACGCGAGATTGAGGAGGGCAGACCAACTCGCTGTGCTCAGACAAGGTCTGCATAGAGATGGGAGCGTCCGACCAAGAGGCCAGTCAGCAGGCGTCGTTAAAAAAGAAATATAACATGGTATTGCAAGACTAGACCCCCAATTCTCGCCAACCTGCGGTTTTGAGAAAAATCTCTATTAAGCTCATTTTCATAATTTGGAGACCTTTCTCTTCATCTCTTCCAAGCAATATAGAAGTTTCCCTATTAGTCGAATGCGCTTCTTTTGAGTTTGCTTAGAACCTACTTCCAATCATTTGTTGTCATCTCCTTCGGTTGATTAGGTCTTTGCCGCCAGACTTCTCCAGTTAAGATCAATATATCAATGAATCAGCCTGCCATGTATTCGATTTGTTAAAATCCCTCCAGCATATTTCAGGAAAGGAATGCATGTTGTGCCTCTTGACCACTTTGTGTCTCAGGTTTATCTCAAAAACTTCTATTCCCCCAGTCTTGCTGGACTGATGTATGCCATCCGAAAGAACGATCTGAACTCATTCACTCCCAATGCTCAATCTATATGTCGGATTGAAGATGGGAATACCAACTCATACCTACGCGAAGATCGTGAAGTTGAAGAATTTCTAAAATGTATTGAGCCAAAGTATAACCCGACCCTCAAACAGATAGGAGAAGGCCATATCGATAATGATTGCATTTACACGGTCGCTGGGTTTGTCTCATATGTTCTTGTCTGTTCGCCAGCCGGCATACGAATTTTTTCTCCTCCCTTAAAGTCCTCACTTGAAGAGTGTGCTCGAATTCTTGATAAACAAGGGGTGATTTCTAAGCCTCCCCCTGGACTTGGTGGAAAAAATCTCACGGAACTTCTTGATGATGGAAAAGTTGTTATCAAAGTTGACCCCAAATACTCTCAAGCATTGGGAATTGGCAATATAATGGAATTAATAACTACTTTTGGAAACTTCAGGTGGGAAGTTTTACTTAATCCCTTTGACGATAGTGCCTTTTTCACGAGTGACTTTCCTATCGCTTTTGAAATGGGTAGCCACTCTTCTATCCGAAACAAGATCATTCCGCTTTCGCCGAATCTTGCGATAAGAATATGCCCTGATCCCTTTCGCGATAAAGCCCAAAAGGACTTATCCTTTTCAAACTTTGAATACAGCCGTCGTAAGCTAAACCGTAAAGAGGTTCATTTAATTAACAAACTTATCGTACGCTGTGCAGAGTCAGTAGTTTTTTATCGTGACAATCATGACTGGGTTTCTAGATTTGTCAGTAAGAATTCAAAGTTTCGAATCGAAACACAAATCGAAAAGGTGCCGCGCAACAGTGGAACCCTTAGCGTTGCCACCCAAAATGTAATGAAGCTCCGAACTTAATGAAGCAAAAAAAGTAATTGAATAAAGGATTGGGTATTTCCATTCGATAATCCATGCACCAATAACGATTCCCGCAAGGCAATTCCCTATATTTCCAAAGGGAAGCCGATCCTGACTAAATCTTCACTATAAAGCCAATATTTGGGGTCAAGTCTTGGAATGCCATATTCTTGGTTTTATTCCGATTTCAGTTCGTTCCATTCTAAATTGAAGATTTCAGCAAAATTAGTCGCTAGGCGCTTTCGTACAAGTCCACTATCCACTTGTTTATTAAGAATTTTTTTCATCGATGTTACTTTGCAGTTTTCAATTCCGCAGGGGGTGAGGAGCGAAAAGGGCTGAAGATCTAGGTTCACATTGAGGGCGAAACCATGCATGGTAATGCCTTTTGAGATGCGCACGCCGATAGATGCGATTTTTTCTAATTGACCCGCCCCATGCTTCACCCATACTCCTCTAAATGACTCATGCCGACATCCTACAATTCCCCATTCTTCTAGTGTTCTGATTAATACTTCCTCCAATTTTTGCACGTAGATCTTTGGGCCTGGGCAGAAGTTTCGCAATCGTAAAATTGGATAGCCAATTATTTGGCCTGGCCCGTGATAGGTGACCGAGCCGCCTCGATTTGTCTGATGCAGGGAAATTCCCTTGGCTTGTAGTTTTTGCCAATGTGGTTCCCAATGTTCGGGTTTTGTGGTCCGACCTAATGTGAGCACCGGTTCATGCTCGGTGAGGATTAGGGTGTCTCGTTGTTGTTCACCGGCTCGTTGTCTGACTAGGGTTTGTTGTAGTTCTAAAGATTCGGCAAAGGATAAGATAGGTATGGAAAGTAATTTTCCGTTTATTGAAAAGTTTGGTGGCACGCCAGTTTAAAGAAGCACAGGAGTTTATTTTGAGGAAGGGGGAGAATTTGTTGAGATATTCAAGGCTTCTAAGATCGGTGGAGGGATGCGTGTGATCTTGCCCTGAGAATCGACGGTCACGAGGGTGGCTGAGCCTTCGACGACAAGACGCTGGCTTGAGCGTTCTCGAATGACATGAGAAAAGATTATCGATGCACGGCGACTGGCCGAGACGATTGTTTCCACCACCAACATTTCGCCATGCACGGCGGCAGATCGATAGGCCAGTTCAGCTTTGGTCACACGAAATTCCGTTCCCTCCTGAATAAGCTCACTCACAGACAGCCCATGTTCTTCAAGACAGTGCGTGCGAGCACGTTCAAAATACTTGAGGTAATTGGCGTAGTAGACGACGCCACCACAATCAGTGTCTTCATAATAAATCCGCACTTCCATGGGTTTGTGTTTACCCACTTAGAGCTTCAATGTTGGAAAGACGGGAAGGTCTGAAGTTGGGATGCTGGTCAATTTTAAGGCTAACTCAAATAATTGATGAAATCGTTCAGCTTTCAGCGATTCAAATCCATATCCGAGGATGGCGTGATCTGCGGCGTCGAATAACGACTTCATTTTTGACCATTCTGTTTTAAAGCGTAGGCCCATGGGGTTGTCTAATCTTGCTAACGCTTCAAATTGCGCGAGAAGTGGCAAACGATATTTCCCATCAATTTCGTTTAAGTAGCAAGTCCGACAGTTTTCTTGCATGTCTGTTGGGAGCTGTTCGATAGAGATGTCCCAACTTTTCAATTGATAGTGCTGAAATAATTCATATTGCGCGGCAGCTTCTAATGCGCGAAAGAGGACGCGAGTTGCCATCTCTACCTCTCGTCCCCGGTCTTCTCGTCTTTTTGCCCAGGCTAGGAGGTCCAGCGCGAGTGAGCGTTTAATATCCTTGGGATCTAGGACAATGGACTCCAAAAACCGTAGATTGTTTTTGAGAGAGTTGATGACATGGTCCATTCCTGGCGGCCCACCCCACACGGAAGCTAGCTCTAACGCTTTGATGCTGCTTTTGAGCTTGTCCCAAGCTGGACGGTATTGGAATTGTTCCCAAAGGCCATAGCCTAATGCGACATCTGCCAAGGCACGATATAGTGGTTTCGAGCCTCCACTGACTCGGTGTTCTAAGAGGCGAAAGGTATGGGCCGATGCTTCAAGCCAGCCTTGATTGAAGGCGTGACAGGCGTCTTGGCGAAATCTTGGGGCCTCTTCATCCCACGGATTTTCTGAGGTGTCCTGCTGAGGAGAAGATTCTGTTGTCTCCACATTGAATGGGATGCCTGGGTCTAAGCATGCTTGCGTGGAAAATGGAAAGCCCACAAGAGTCATCGCTGATGCCATGGCTGGAGAAGCACCGCTTAAATCAATAGTCAGCTCTCCTGAGGTGACGTTCCATTGGCTGAGAAGAGGGCTCAACGCTTGCGCCAAGGTTTTGTGACAGGTGGGTAAATTTTTTGAATCTGCCGTGAGAATCCAATCCCAGCGTTGAGGCATCTGAGAGAGGGCAGGGTGTATGTCGGATTCCACCACGTGTTTGCAAGATTCCTCCAGGAAAAAACAGACCATTTCCGGGTTGAGTTTTCTCAAGATGGCAATCGCGGGGGCGGGATCAGATTGGACGGCGAGCAGGAGTGCTTTGGTGGGTAGGTAGGCACTCACAATGGCTGAACTATATCATCGGTTCATGGGACCAGCAAGAAATCTTAGTGTGAGTGTGGTTATTCTTGTATTCCATTCTGCTGGCATGTGAAATCTGAGTGCCATCCTGCTAAGATCTGTGCGCTATGGAAATCGAAGATGTCATTGAGGCGTTTGAAACCAGCGCGGATGTCAAAAATAATTTCATTCGCACACATGCCGAAAGTGTGGTGGAAATTGGACAACTGATGATTCGAGCTTTCCATGATTCTAAAAAAGTCATGTTGTTTGGGAATGGTGGTAGTGCCTCCGATGCTTCTCACATTGCGGCGGAGTTTGTCGGGCGGTATCGTCGAGACCGAGAGCCCTTGCCCGCTCTTGCGTTAGCCACCGATATGGCTGCTGTGACATGTATCGCGAATGATTACGATTTTGCTGATATTTTCGCACGTCAAATTCGCGCACATGGCCGAAAAGGCGATGTGGCCATTGCTCTCAGCACAAGCGGGAATTCTTTAAATGTCATTCGTGGCGTAGAAGCGGCCCATGAACGTGGGTTGGTGACGGTAGGGTGGACTGGCGCCGGAGGTGGAAAGTTGGCCGATGTGGTGGACTATTGTTTCACTGTGCCTTCTTCGGTGACTGCGCGTATTCAGGAATGCCATATGACACTTGGACATGTCTTGTGCGAATTAATTGAAGAGCGATTATTTGGCGATCAAGTCTAAACCATTTCCTTTCCCGATTGGGCCAAAGCTGAATCTTGCTCGGCTGCGCACCTATCCCCTTCGTACCCGTCATTCCAAAGTAAAGGTGGCTGATGGTGCAACGCCCTGGCGTCGGAGTGGCTCGTTTCAGAAATTTCTTCAAACCCTTCCTGATATCTTAGCCGGGCAGACCTTTAAATCAGTGGTCTCGGCTATTGTGACAGCCCGCCAACGCGGGAAACCGGTGATCTTGGGAATGGGTGCTCATCCTACAAAAGTTGGGCTGAATCCTATCCTTGTTGATCTGATGCGTAAAGAAGTGATCACGGCGGTTGCGGTGAACGGTGCGGTGGTGATTCATGACTTTGAATTAGCGTATCACGGACAGACCTCGGAAGAAGTCGAAGCTGAAATTGACTCTGGACGGTTTGGTATGGCGGAGGATACGGGGCGTATTCTCAATGAGGCCATGGTGGACGGGTGGCAGAAGGGATTAGGGTTGGGCGAGGCGGTTGGTCGCTATATCACCTCACGTCCTAAACTGTTTCCCCATCGACGCTCAAGCTTGCTTGCCACCGGTGTTCAGTTGGGTATTCCTGTTACCGTTCATGTGGCTATCGGGACAGACATCATTCATATGCATCCTATTGCAAATGGCGAAGCCATCGGCGGCAGTTCCTTATTGGATTTTCGCAAGTTGACCGCAGTGGTCTCACAGATGGAAGGTGGCGTGTATATCAATCTGGGTTCGGCCGTGTTTTTGCCTGAGGTCTTTTTGAAAACCGTGACTTTAGGCCGGAACCTCGGGCGCCAGCTCAAACGTATTACGACGGTGAATATGGACTTTCTCCCGCACTATCGGCCATTAACGAATGTTGTGAAACGTCCGACCCAGAAGGGCGGGAAAGGCTATAACTTAATCGGACATCATGAGTTGATGGTTCCTTTGTTGGCCGCTGCGGTACTGGAGGGACTACGCCGATGAATCCGTCTGGAGAGTATTGCGATACTGTTCATTCTACGCGACATTTTTTGCATGACACTTATCGTTGGACCTTTGGCGGAAATCCGGTGCGGATTTAACCAATAGGAACCTTATGAAAAAGAAAATTCTGATTGTCGATGACCAACCCGACATTGTACTGATGCTGACTGATCGTCTTGAATCTTTGGGCTATGACACAGTGGCCGCAGAAAATGGAAAAGATGCTCTGCAGAAACTCGATCAGTATCTTCCTCATTTGATGTTATTGGATTTGGAAATGCCAGAAATGACTGGGATGGAGGTGCTTCATGAGTTAGGAAGAATCAGCGCAAAAAAAAATGGAAATGGCCAATTGCAAGGATTTGGTGGAGGGGAACCCATTTTTCTCCCCGTGGTTGTCATGACGGCGCATGGCACTATTACGAAAGCAGTGGAAGCTATGAGGGCCGGGGCATACGACTTTCTGACCAAGCCTATTGAGCTTGATCATTTGTCCCTGGTACTAAAAAAAGTTTTGGCACAAGAAGCCTTGGGTCGGCAGGTGGTGTCATTGCGGACAGAGGTCGAAAGCCGTTACAGCCAAATTGTGGGGGAGAGCCCTCAAGTGAGTTCAATGGTACAAATGGCTAAACGCGCTGCGGATGCCGATGCCATGGTGTTGCTTTTGGGCGAGAGTGGGACTGGGAAGGAGCTCTTTGCTCGTTCTATTCATCGATGGAGCAATCGCAGGGATATGCCTTTTAGCGTCATCAATTGTGTAGCTCTCACGGAGACCCTCTTAGAAAATGAGCTATTTGGACATGAAAAAGGGGCATTCACCGGAGCAGATAGCTTGCAGAAAGGCAAAATTGAAGCGGCTGATGGTGGAACAGTCTTTCTTGATGAAATTGGAGATATGCCCTTAGGTCTACAAGCGAAATTACTTCGTGTCCTCCAAGATCATGAATTTCCCCGTGTAGGAGGAACTCGCCTAGTACGGGTCAATATTCGTGTGGTGGCTGCGACAAATAAGGAATTAAAACAAGCTGTCAAATCCGGCACATTTCGCGAAGATCTCTATTTCCGATTGAATGTAGTGAACTTATCCCTCCCACCCTTGCGAGATCGTCCTGAGGATATTATTCCGTTAGCAGAATATTTTCTGGCCCGTCATGTGCGCGAAATGAAGCGACGCAAACGGAAGTTTTCAAAAGTAACCATCGAGACCATGCGTTGTTATCTGTGGCCGGGAAATATTCGTGAACTGGATAATGCCATTGCCCGGGCAGTTGTCCTTGGAGTGGAAGAAGAAATTTCCCCTGATCTCCTCGGGTTAGGAGGGAGTAAAGATGAATTAGAGGAATTAGACAACTTGCCCTATCATGATGCCCTTGATCGGTTTAGCACTCATATTTTGGAACAAGCGATGCGACGCAGCAATTGGAGTCAAACCAAAGCTGCGGAATTGCTGGGCTTGCAACGGACCTACCTTTCTCGCCTTATTAAACAAAAAAATATTCAGCAAGGTACCGAAGAATCGTAAACACAGATTCTTCGATTTAACATACGTCCTTCTTCCTTCAGTAAACAAAAGATATGTAAGCAGGCCTGTCTTCCTTTTTTGGGAAATATGTTAGCCTGATAGGCCGGTGTGAGAATGGTCTTTCTCCGCTGCAGTAGGTTGCTCTGTAATCTGTTTGGAGATGGCGCAGGTAAATTCCTGTCCGTGAAAATTCAATAAATAGACTGAGATTTCCACAGGTATATTCTGCCCATGCTTGGTACGGTGTGTGGTGTAGTAGGAGAGGGGTTTTCCTTGGCGCAACTCGTTGAGATGGTCATGGTAACGTTCAGAATCATAGTTTGGGGCAATATCCGGAATCCGTAGGGCTTCCAATTCCTCTTTGTTGTAACCCAAAATTTGGTGCGCGGCTTGGTTAGCAAACCGAAATCGCTTGTCGGCATCGGCGACCAGAATGGCTTCGGGTACATGATCAAAGGCAAACTGCATGAGTTGTACGGACTCTACCAGTCGCTGGTATTCGTACAATAAAAGTTGATTGTAAGGGCCTGTAGTTTTTGGCATTGAGTTAGGGCTGGGTTGCACATTCGGAGAAGGGAAGGGTTGTAGGTTCGCGCTATCCTCTGATGAAGTGTCTCTATGATATTGAGAACCTTTGGAGTTAACTGCCTGGCGAAGTGCATGCCGAATCTCTTCCCGACTATAGGGTTTGATCAGATAAGCGAAAGATTTTTCCAGGATGTCCGAAGGACTGGTTTGGCTCAGAGACGTAAAAGCCGTCAAGAGAATAACCGGCAGCTCAGGCTTTTCCCTAGATAATTTTTCTAGGACTTCAATACCGTCCAAATCAGGGAGCCCTACATCTAGTAAAACGGCATCATAATGGTGAGCCAACCCCTTTTCTAGGGCTGTTTTCCCTGTATATGCCATCTCCACATCAAATTGTTCCTGGTGCAGATAGTCCACAAGTGCCAAACTAATGTCAGGATCATCATCTACTATCAAAATTTTTGGCATGTCAGGCATACGGTCCAATTATATCAGTGATTAGTAAGCAGAGGGATAGACTGTGAAGATGTTGGAAATAGATAATTGCTTCAATTAGCCGGCGAAATACGACTAAACATAGCACTTTAACTACTGCAAATTTGAGACTTAGTTAAATCGTTGATTTCCAGGAATCCTATAAGAGGAGTCGTTCACAGACGTATCCTTTTTGATAAAATTTGTATCGAAAAAGATACGCTTCAGGGGATTTTTGTCATGAGAAAGAGGTTGTGTGGCAGGGAAAATTAGAGAGTAGATTTCTCAGCTACTTCGAGAGGTTGTGTGGGAAGCGTAAAAGAGAATTGACTACCTTCTCCTGGCTTACTGCTGACCCAGATAGTTCCGCCATGTAATTCTACTAAGCTTTTTGTGATGGCAAGGCCTAGCCCGGCACCACGATATTTCATATCAGCCATTTGTCCTCTGTAGAATCGTTCGAAGATCGTCTGTTGTTCTTCTAAGGGAATGCCACAGCCGCCATCTTTGATGTCAATTTCTATAAATCCAGATTCTTGCTGTCGTACTTGCATGGTCACAGTGCCAGAAGGACCACTAAATTTAATGGCATTGGTGATTAAGTTGGTTAACACCTGAATCAATTTATCCCGATCAGCTTGAATAAGAGGAATGGCATCTGCAATTTGGACAATGAGTGTGAGTGAACGATCTTGGGCCATAGGCTGCAAGAGTTCAGCAACTTCGCGCGTCAAGCTGCCGACATTGACTGGTCCAAGAAGAAGTTCCATCTTTCCAGCTTCAATGCGCGAGAGATCTAGCAGATCATTGA
Source organism: uncultured Nitrospirota bacterium (assembly GCA_937139405.1). Lineage (GTDB taxonomy): Bacteria > Nitrospirota > Nitrospiria > Nitrospirales > UBA8639 > Nitrospira_E. The sequence continues at coordinate 167,307 of CAKZPV010000031.1, read as the reverse complement.
TCATGCGGGTGAGTCGTTCAATGTTATGTTTGACGCGACTCAAATAAAATGATTGTCGTTCATTCAAATTTCCCGTCAGTCCATCCATCATGTTCTCAACTAATCCTTTGATCGATGTCATGGGAGTACGAAGCTCATGAGACACGATCGAGACAAAAGCTGACTTCAAGCGATCAAGTTCTTTTAAACGTTCATTGGCTGACTGCAAATCCACAGTCCTATCTTTGACGCGTTGTTCCAGGCTTTGGGCCAGATTTTCCATTTCTTGATATGTTCGGGCGTTGTCGATGGCCACGGCCACATGGCCAGAGATCGTCATTAAAAGATTGACATCATCTTGCGTGCAGGGGGTTCCTCCTTTATCAGCGCCCAAATATCCCAACACAAGTTGGTGGCTGATGAGAGGGGCACCGATGCAGGAGGTCACACCTAAGATATCCGCGACGGATCGGATGACGGGATTCAGTTGGTCTCCGATATTTCGCAAATCGGTGATTAAAACTGGTTGGCCATGAATCAAGAGGGTTTCATCTACTGTGCCGGGGACAATGGGGAACGCTTGATTTTCGAGCATTGGAACATATTCCAGAGGCACACCTGAAACTTGTACGATGACAGCCTGATTCTGATCCTCGTCCTTGAGGATGAGCACCATCCTATGAAATCCCAAATTTTCATGGAGGACATCGAGCAAGGTGGAAAAAAGTTTTTGCAGGTCCAAGGTAGAAGTAATCATGTTTCCGGTTTGGTGGAGCGTACTTAGTTGACGGACTTGCTTGGTAATGGTCGTCATGTACGTAGAAATGGATAATTCCCGATGTTGGAGTCCTTTTGTCATCTGGTTGATACTTCTGGTGAGTTGTCCCACTTCATCTTGAGTATCGGGTAGAACCGAAACGTGAATATTACCTTCAGCAATTTGTTGTGCGGCTTTCGCGAGCTTCCGAAGGGGAGTGACAATACGGTTGGTCAGTAGAACTGTTAGGCCAATACCGACCAGAATAATGCCACAGGTGAATAGTCCAATTTTCCATACGGTCTGATTTAAGGCATTTTGCATATGAGTCGTGGAAATACCGATTTGAATCATTCCGATAATAGTGGCTGTCTTGCGCGGCGTTGCAGGCGATTGGCCAAGTGTTTCCGAGGCAAGCAAGTCTAGAGTCATTGACTGATGAGGTTGATGATAGATTGGGATCGCCAAATCGTAAATAGTTTCTGGGGAAATCGACCAGGATTGTGATTTAGAAAGTGGGCTAGAAGGACGGAGTGAAATAGTGCCTTCAAAATTCCGTGTTCGGAGAATCGTGATCAATGGCTTGTCAACAATAGACGTCATGTGTCCTTCAGAGAATAATTGTGTGGTATGACTTTCACTAGGAAAGAGAGGTTGGCTGGCATCTCGAGTAACCTCAGAGCGGTTGGTGAGAATACCTTTGGATTTGCTGACCAATAGTTTGCCCTGTTGATTCCGTACAATGGCGTAGACGACTTCTGGGGCGGACAGCGCACTCTCTAACATCTTATTCAAATAGTCAGTATCCTGGATAATTAAACGATTAATACTGATCTTACTGAAGGTTGTGGCTAAGATGCTTCCTGTTTTTAACAACGAACGTTTCATAATCTCAGCCTCTTGTTGGATGAGGAAGCCACTAAGTCCAATACACACCAAGATGATCATCAGGCTGACAAACAGAGAAAACTTGGCTCGAAGGCTCGAAAACATCGGACGTTTTTCGATCAGGTTACCTAAAGGTCCCATAGGATGTTTTGGATTGTTGTGTTCAATATTGCTCATTAAATGACCGTAGGACAGGAGTCGTGAGGGGTAATCCGAGATACTGAGCGGACTTCACATTAATCGCTTGGGAGACGACATCGGGGATCACCATCGTACCAACAATCAAAGACGCCTCAGGGGTAAGCAATGTTGAAATCAATGACGCTGCTTGCCGGCCCATGTCTGCATAATTGCCATACACACCGGTCACGGCTCCGCTTCGTACGAGGTCAGCTGAGAAACCGATGAGAGGAATATTGACCTCTAATGTAGAGCTGATGAGGAAGTCCAAGGAATGTTCGGTAATGACCGTACTATCGGGAATAAGATACAGGACGTCGATCCCCTCTCTTAGGGTTTTCAAGGCAAGGGAAACCTCTTGTTCTGAATGGACTTCCTGGGACACGAGGGTAAGACCAAAAGCTCTGGCATGTTGTTCGAGTTGATCTTTTAAGCCTTGAGTTTTCTGTGGATCGAATAACACCCCGATTCGGGAGATTTGTGGCAACAAGGTCTGAAGTGGTTTGAGTTCTTGTTCGAAGGGGACTCGCAAGGAAAGGCCAACCATGTTGCTGGTTGGAAGGTCATATTTCTTAGGATCAAGGACTAAACAGACGATGACGGGAATGTCCAGAATTTCTCGTTTGGCTACCAAGGCGGCTTTGAGGCCTACCGCTAAAACTATGTGGGTATGAGAGGCGTAAATGCTCCGGGCCAGATGTTGTCCTTTCGTTATATCTCCTTGAAGATCATATTCTGAGACGACATGATGGGATGATGGAAGGGACTGCTTGAAGGCATGAATGGCTTCAGAGTAGGCTTCGATCTCTGCGGATTTCAGAATCGCGATGTTCTCGGCATAGGTATTGTTGGGCAAGCAGATGCAGAGTCCTAAACAGAAAACCAACCACGCATGCTTCACCCATTTTAGGAATCCTTGATATCTGTAGAAAATACCTTTCATTAGTTTTCTGATAAACGGCAACCCTCTTTTGTATTTCATAAGGGAGTTATGTGTTTGTCGGGAGATAGGCGTAGTTTTTACGCACTTCTCAGACCAGATCGCCTTTCTCTTAAGACGCGCCCGTCATTCTGTTGAAGGCAAGGATGGTACCTGGTTTGAGGGATAAGGGTCTAATGCAGAAGCGAAAGGAACATAATCAAGGAAGCACAATTGGAATCAAGTGAGCTGCCTTTACAAGGGAGAATGCAAGGGGATTTTGGTAAGGAGGTTTTACTTAAAAACAAGCAGGCAGTATTTGCCTTTCTGTTCTCAAGGTCAAATTCATTGATTCTCTTGAGATGGATGAAAGGGAGTTTTTACCAACCGATCGGCAGACGGTCCCAATCACACCCAGAAACAAATTGGTTTGTGAGGGTGCGCATCGTGCGCGATTCCTCTGTCTCTCGGATGATTGGTGTTTGATAATGCGGTTGCCATCCGCAGTTGAGGCATCGGATGATGGTTTGACTCATCGTTTCTCCCGCTTCAATAAAAATTAGCCCTTCACATTTAGGGCATTGCGAAAGTGAGCCTTTTGAGAAAACTGGAGGGGCAGGCTTCAGAGAGTCAAGGTGGACTCGTGTATGGCGCCGTTTATATTTTCGAATTGCTTTCTCTGGTTCATTACGTGTGAGGTTTGTCAGGTGCTGTCGTTGAGTTTTCATAGCCTTGGAACTCCTGGTTGCGAATTATAAAAAAATATGGGTGTTCAAGAGCTTAGAGTCTTAACCTCTCTTTTCCTGATTCTTTTTGAGTGGGTTGGTCTATCTGAGAAAAAATTCCCTACCCACAGATATAAGTAACAGCAAGACCAATGCCGTTGAATTTCAAAAAATGAAAACCTTAAAAATCAGGTTTTTCCAGAGGTTTGTGACTTAGGTGTGAGGAAGAGTGAGGCGGAAGAGCTTAAAAAGTTATCTGAACAGATACAATATGTTATCTGTTTAGATACAAAATTAGCATCTATATTTGAATATCAAATTCGTGCAGAACAGAGAGATTGCATTCTTGAACCCGTGAATGTATACGAATGTTCTATTCAGGGAATAGCGGGAAAGGAGGACGGGTTTATTTGGCACAGGGCACACGGATCAGTTGGTGGTCTTCGAGTCGCATAGTGACCAATTCTCGGCCCCATACGCATCCACCATCTAATGCGATGATATGGTCCTCTTGGACAATGCCTAATGCAGACCAGTGGCCAAATATTATTGTATCGTGTTGCGTGGCACGGTTGGGAATTTGAAACCAGGGGAAATAGCCAGGCGGAGCTTCTCCCGGTGGTCCCTTGAAGGAAAATTTTGGAACCCCTTCATGAGTGCACACCCGTAAGCGAGTGAGGACATTGGTGGTTAGTCCTAGGCGTTTTTCTGCGCTCAGGTCATCCGAAAGATCATCAGTTTTTCGAAAATAAATAGTTGGTAACGTTTCTTTGAAATTTTCAGCTTGCAAGGCTTTCTCAACTTCGCGAGCTAGGGCAACGGCCTGAGACATTGACCAAGCTGGCAACATCCCAGCATGAATCATTGTGTAGCCATTTTCCGCATAAAGAAGTGGCCGAAACCGTAACCAATGCAATAATTCCTCGGCATCGGGGGCAGATAAGATAGGCTGCAAGGTATCCTTTCGTCCCAGCTGAGTGATCTGGCTCCATAAAGCAAGGAGATGGATATCATGATTCCCCAAAACCGTGACGGCAGACGGGCCCAGTTGTTTCACAAACCGCAGCACTTCCAAAGAATGGGGGCCTCGATTGACCAAATCTCCCACTAGCCAGAGACGGTCTTGAGCTTGATCGAATTTAATGTGATCCAAGAGGCGCTGTAAAGCGGTCATACACCCTTGAATGTCTCCGATTGCGTAGGTTGCCATTATCCCACTAGTCCCACTTATGAAGATGACGGAGGTTGAACAGACAGATAAATTGTACCTGAAGTTCTAGGTAGCACAAAATTTCTATCGAATGAGTTAAACGGCTAATACTGAGACAATTCGCACATGTTTGAAAATACCTTTGTATTCCAACCCTCACTCTGGGAGGATCGAAATTGGGCGCAACTGAGCGGATTGCCTCTAGAGGAAGTATGGCTTCCTGTGAATGAAGTGGTGACGGTCTTTGGATGGTTTGTTGATGCCGGGCCAAAAGCTCCTGTCATTCTTTGGTGTCATGGCAATGCAGGCAACGTCAGTCATCGCTTAGAAAATATACGGTTGCTCTATCAACGTGGAATCTCTGTCTTTATCTTTGATTACCGAGGTTATGGGCGAAGCACGGGAGAGCCTTCTGAATCAGGATTGTACCAAGATGCTCTAGCTAGCTATGACTATGTGATTCATCAACGACGGGTTTTGCCTGAGCGCCTGATTCTCTTTGGGCGATCATTAGGTTCAAGTGTGGCTGGAGAAGTTGCCGTTCAGCGAACTTCAGCTGGGTTGATCCTGGAAGGGGCTTTCCCATCTATACAGGCCATGTCTGACCATCATTACTTTGGGTTGCCGGCACGATGGGTGATGGATGTGGAATTCAACCTTACGAAAAAGGTAAGCGCTCTGAATGTTCCCGTGCTGTTGATCCATGGAGAGCGGGATTCAATTGTGCCGATCGTATTGGGTAAGCAAGTATTTGATGCGGCTCATGAACCGAAACGGTGGTTTGTTGTTTCAGGGGCTGAGCATAATGATGTGCCGTTTATTGGTGGGGAACACTATTTTCGAGAAATCGACTCATTCCTTCACAGCGTTCTTCTCAGGTAAGAGTAGATTTTCTGACGCCTTACAGATTATTGGTTGACCACTGTTCTCATGCTGGCTACCATTCCTCCTTCGTCTGTCTATTGCATCCGTCACCATGGCTCTTTCTCCTCATCTCTATCAAATTAATGCATCACGGGGTGGAGTTCCCAAAACCTCCGTGCTAGAAGCATGGGTTTCAGTGGAAGGCATTCGGGATGATGGGCAGCGCAATAAAGTGTTGCATGGTGGACCTGATCGTGCCATCTGTGTCTATTCTTTCGAGTTGATTCATGCGCTACAACAAGAAGGACACACCTTGTATCCTGGAGCATTAGGAGAAAACTTCACCCTCGCCGGATTAGATTGGGTGCATATTCAACCAGGCGATCATATGAAGCTTGGAGCAGAGGTTTGCATTGAATTCACGAGTTTTTGCGAGCCTTGCCGACGTATCAAGCAGTGGTTTCATGAGGGAGATTTTAATCGAATTGATCAGGGGAAGTTTCCGGGGTGGAGCCGACTCTATGCGAGAGTGCTCTCCGAAGGGCAAGTTCGGAAAGGTGACCCTGTTTGGGTGGAAGCGCTATCTGAAGGGACTTAGCTATGATGGAACGTGTGCTTGAAGCAGAAGTGATGGATGACTCTGAGCAAGTGCTGGCATACGCTCAAGCCGACTTTGAAGAAGAAAATCAAGGATTCGTAGATCAGTTTTTCACCCTGTATCCGGACCTGGAGAACCCGCATATTGTAGATCTAGGCTGTGGGCCTGGCGATATTCCGATTCGTGTGGCCCATGGTTATACCACTTGTAGAGTGACAGGTATTGATGCCTCGCAGCCGATGATTACCTATGCCCAACAGGCCTTACAGAAAGAAACCGGAATTCAGGATCGTGTGCAGTTCCTCTGCCAACGTTTCCAAGATGTGACTTTGTCTTCTCCTGCTGATGCCATTATTTCTAACAGTTTGGTGCATCATGTTCCGAACCCATTACGATTTTGGTATTGTTTAAAAAAATTGCTAAAACCGGGTGGCCCCGTCTTGGTTATGGATTTGCTTCGTCCTGAGAGCCCTGAAGCGGCACAGGCTATTGTTGATGAGCAAGCAGCGGATGAACCAGAACAATTGCGGAAAGATTTTTATCATTCCTTATTAGCGGCCTTTACAGAAGATGAAGTGGCAGCGCATTTAGCGGAACTCAATTTGAGTCGCTTATTCGTGGATGTTCCGGATGATCGACATTGGATAGTCTACGGACAGGTGTTTTAGCACTTGATTATCTTGACGGCCTACAGGACGCCGTTTTAAAGTGCACCCTAGGTTGGGGGATCGTCTAGGGGCAAGACATTAGATTTTGGTTCTAAGAACCCAGGTTCGATTCCTGGTCCCCCAGCCACTATCTATAGGTGCTTTCGCAGTTTCCAATAAAATCAAAAACCACTGTGTAGACTTTTTGATGGTCCTCATTCTCTCCATTACACACTTGCCAATGGAGGAGGATCATTATGAAAGCCAAGCTTCTCCTAGTAGATACGCTCCATCCCTTAGAACGTTGCCTCCAAGAACTCATTGAAGACCTCGTGGGGCTCAAACGAAACCAAATCAATACTAGCACCGATGGAACGAAGATGCGGATGAACTCGCCAAACGGAAGCGGGTACTGCTGCAAAACATTGATGCCATCGAGGACGAAATTGACTGCACACGCTATGCATTATCTGAGTTGCCGATTCTCACTAACAGGCGTTTCTCCAATTGCCGTTTGAAATTGGTGGAGTGAGTTTAGTCTCCCTAGATTCCCACTCCCTTGATTTACAACAGGACTTCCTCATAGCTGATACTGCCGAACATCGAACAGTCAAGGATTTTGTGTTGGAGGTGGTCGAGGGAAAGATTCAGGAATTAGAGAAAGAAGGGCTACTGCCGAAGAGGAAAGGGTAAAGCTGACACTGTTTGGGTAGTGGAAAGAAACAGGAGCGAATAATTCCCTTACATTTTAAGCCGGATTACTTTTTGATCGCTTCAAGGGTGTCTTCCACCTTGTCCAATAATTTTTTAAGGAGTTCATAAATATTTTCTTTCAATGGAACCCCTTTAGGAACCACAAACGTTAAATCCCGAGGTGTAAGTGGTGATAAAGAAACGTGAGAAAAATCGTGCGTGTGAATGGTTTGACCGTATCGTGTACGTGTTTGTTTTGAGATAAGATTCAAGGCGCGTTTCCACTCTTGCTTTCTTGCGGTAGTAGGCTCCACCCCCATTGAATCAAATGATTGTTCCATCGCTATAGCGTATCAGTCATTCTGGGATCTAGTAATTCCAGCATGTTCACAGAGTGGGGAAATTGAACAAAATGAGCAATGAAATAGAGAAGATCTGCCAGACCAGCGGAAATATCTTCTATGCCCCAGGGAGGCAAGAGCACCGCGAGTCAACTCCATCTAACGGTACTCTCCTCTTCCCGATAACCGACACCATGCCGGTGACTTCATGTCAATTTTCTTGCATGGCATACTCGCCTCGAGCCTAGTTCATTTAAGTCCGGACCCTCCTCGAGTTGAGAAGGGCCGGCTTTTTGTGTTCTCTTTTTTGCAGTATATGCGAACAAATTTTATCCTCGTAATTCTTCCCCGGCATAGGCGTATGGTTCTTAGCTTGGGCCTCTATCCATAGAAATTATTTGACACCCGGCGTTTGGTACGTGAAGTCGGTAAAGAACCAAGGGTTGCCTGACTTGGCCACACGATACCAGAGGCGTACGGAGATCGGTTTCCCAGTTAAGGGAATACCGGAGATCCATTGGGAGGTTTTATCGCCTGTTTTTTGAGCGAAGATATTGCCCCAGGGTGAAGTGGCGACCGCTGTGGGGCTCGTGCCCACGCCGAGGAAATACTCGAACTCGCTATTGCCCGGGGACCATTGGAGCGTCATGCCCGAGGTCGAGAGCGTTGAGCCAGGCGCGGGACTGACCAGTGTCGGTGGCTTCATGGAACTACTCTGGGTAATAATTTTTGCAAAAGTAGCGGTGACTGATGCTGAAGTCCCAAGAGTTAGAGAACAAGATCCAGTACCTGAGCATGAACCACTCCACCCAGAAAATGTGTTTCCGTTGCTGGGTGCAGCCGAGAGTGTGACATTCGATCCTTGTGGAAATGTTTTAGAGCACGCTCCACTAGAGCAGACTATTCCAGTTGGATTGCTCGTGATGGTTCCCTCTCCACTAACAGAAACAGAGAGTAAGCTATCGGGTGCAGTGATGGGCTGAAACACTTCTACGCTTGGAGAGCTCTCATTGCCTAATTCATCATAAGCTGTGACTGAAAAATAATGGGTTTTATTGAATTCTAAGTTGGCGAATTTATAAAAAGTCGTCTTTCCAACATCCAATGAATTTCCATAGTTTCCTGGTGTGGTTCCATGGTAGACCCGGTATCCTGCGAGGTCCGATTCTTGATTCGGGGCCCATTGAAGGGTTAGGGAATTGTTAGTCGTGGCTTGAACCAGAGCTGGGAAGAGAAAAATACAGCAAACGAGAATGAATGCTGTACATTTTCGAATAATACTGGTAGTGGTCAATAGGTGGGACATGAGGAGCCTCCTGTAACGATAAAAGGCTCCATTCCCGCTCTTTTTTCTTCCTTCGGTAACCCGGCTATCAGAATTTTTCTGACCCGTGGCTTTGCGTCCCCACCTCACGATGGGTTTGCCTTTATCGAGAAGAAGCCTATGATGATTGAACGATTTTAACGCTTACTTAATTTTGTGTTGCCCTTCTTGACGATGACCCATATTACGATGAGTCTTAGGTGCCAAACTTTCTCTCGCAGGATAGTTTCGGAAGGTTTGCAAAATACTTTATTTTGATATTTTCAACATCCTAATAGGTAAAAGGCTGGGAATATCCATAAACCATTTCCTGCTCAAGGTTTTTTAGGCCTAGCTTCTGGCTTGTAAAATTTTAAAATCGTCAAATAGTTCTATGATCGATTTTCTCCATTTTCCACATTCTATTTGAGTCTCTTTTTTCCTTTTGTATTCTAACTGTTACATCTCGGTTGTTCAGCTGTGCAATGGCCATTGCCTGGTGTGAAGCCGGAGGTCTACCTGGGAGAAGTTGCCCCTTGAGTTACTATGATGTTTGTGGCAGGCTGGTCTCGTTATTTTTCTTTTAGAAGCTTAAGAGTGATTGACCAGATTACGTCTGTGATTTCTAGATTGGGAGAGCATGAAGATCTCAGCTAATAATAATATGCTACATTCAGCACTATCGTCAGGTGATCGCTTGATTGTGGCGCTGGATGTTCCGTCCGTTCAAGATGCCAAGAAATATCTTGATGATTTGGAGGGTGTCGTCTGGTTTTATAAAATTGGGTTGGAGCTGTTTTTAGCCGTCAATCGTGAGTTTCTTGAAGAGGTCAGGGCGCGGCAATGCCGAATTTTTCTGGATCTTAAGATGAATGATATCGATGAAACCGTTCGTCGGTCAGTCAATTTGGCGGGGGATTTGGGCGTGGATTTCTTAACAATCTTAGGCAATCACGCGACGGCAAAGGCGGCAGTTCATGGGCGAGGGGATCGTCCGCTGAAAATCTTAACGGTTCCCTTACTCTCAAGCTGGGGAGAAAGGGACCTTCAGGAGCTTGGATTGTTACCAAGCAATAACGGAGATAGCGTTCGTTTTTCCACTCTGGATGATTATGTGATATGGCGGGCTGAAATGGCTATGGCTCAGGGTTGTGATGGGCTTATTGCTTCAGGAAAATATGTCAAGATGTTCCGAGAACGATTTGACGAAAAAGTTGTCATTGTGTCACCAGGTGTGCGTCCAGCTGGTCACGATACCCATGAACATCAACGTTCGTTGACACCGTTCGATGCTATTCAAGCTGGAGCCGATTATCTCGTGGTTGGCCGCCCGATTCGAGATGCCCAGAACCGAAGAGAAGCAGCTCAACGGATACAAGACGACATTGCTTCAGCATTGAAGACAAGGGTTGGAAAAAATAATAGCTAGTCATTCTAATCAAGCTTATTCGGGGGAACAAATCATGATGCAAACAACGTGGTCCCGAATTCTTCTCGTGAACGATGACCCAGGCACCCTCACGTTATTAAATGAGGCTTTGGATGCAGCGGGGCATGATGTTGTGTGTTGTTCTACAATAAATGAAGCGCTGATGTCTGCCGAATGCGAGCCCTTTGCTGTTGCCCTGATCAATATGCAGCAGCCAGATCAGACGGGAGTTGAATTGCTCGTTCAATTGAGGCGTATGAATGGCCAGATCCGCGTTGTCTTGAATGCTGCCTTTCAGTCTCTCCATTCGAAACCCCAGATTTCTGAAGGAAATAGCCTTATATATTTTGAGAATGCTCCATCTTCTTCAATCCTCCTGAATCATGTGCATGGTGCCTTTCGATCATATGTGACGAATTCTATCAAAGAACTTCAAGCTGGTATGGCAACGCAAACGGCGTCTCTTGAAGAACAACAGGCTCGTTTCCAGCAGTTAGTTGAGCATATTCAAGAAGTCTTCTGGATAGCCTTACCCGACCATTCGAGGATCCTCTATATGAGTCCACGCTATGAAAGGGTGTGGGGAAGAAATTGTGGCACTTTGGTAGACCACCCCCACGATCTGTGGGATGCCGTGCATCCGCAAGATCAGGAATATGTGCTGACGCGCGTCGCCGCGGGTGAAGCGACTGGATTTCAAGCGGAGTTTCGGATTATCAAGCCGGATCAGGGGGTGCGGTTCATTCGAGTGCAAACGTTTCCTTTGTCGAATGCAGTAGGCGAAGTGGTTCGCATGGTCGGAATCGCTGAAGATATGACCGAACAAAAACGCGTTCAAGAAACTTTAGTAAAAACAGAACGCCAATTTCGTCAGTCAAGCCGCATGGAGGCGATTGGAACGCTAGCCGGCGGGATTGCCCACGACTTTAATAATATTTTGACGGCTATTCTGGGATACACGGAGCTGGGATTGGCGTCGATACCGAAAGACAGTCGAACACATCGCAATCTTCAAGAAGTCATGACGGCCGGGCATCGCGCTAAGCATTTAGTCTTACAAATTTTAGCCTTTAGTCGACAGTCAGGGCAGGGGAAAAATCCTACGCCTATGCATACTGTGATTCAAGAAGCACTGAAGCTCATGCGTGCGACTATTCCTTCCACGATTGAAATTCGTCATTCTCTCCTAACCGAGGCTTCCGTTTTGGCTGACACGACGCAACTACATCAAGTCGTGGTCAACTTATGTACGAATGCAGAATATGCCATGCGGGAAACAGGAGGTCTTTTGGAGGTCACGTTAGAAGAGGTGGATGTGACAGAAGAAAAGGTTAGTTCCGTCGCAGGATTAAAGGTTGGACCTCATGTTCGACTCATCGTGCAAGATAATGGCACGGGTATGTCGACTGATGTGCTAGAGCGGATGTTTGATCCCTTCTTTACAACAAAACCGATTGGTGAAGGGTCGGGGATGGGCCTCGCTGTGGTTCATGGCATTGTCGCAAATCATAGTGGAGCATTGATGGTAGATAGTCTTGGAGGCAAGGGCACAAAAATTGAAGTGTATCTCCCTGTGATTCCAACGCTAGCATGGGATGGGTTAGGAGACCAAAGTACGATCCCTCTCGGGAAGGAAACCATTTTATTTGTTGATGACGAAGAAACGATTGTTCGGCTTGGGAAAGAACTGTTGTCACAATTGGGGTATACGGTTGAGGTACATACTAATTCTTTAGAAGCCTTGAATGTTTTCCGGAATAACCCTCAACGCTTTGATTTAGTTATTACTGACCAAACAATGCCCGGTCTGACAGGTGAAGCGTTATCGCGGGAACTTTTGCGCATACGACCCGAGCTTCCGATCATATTGTGTACGGGATTTAGTCATATTATGACGGCGGAAAAAGCCAAAACCTTGGGGATCCAAGCGTATCTCATGAAGCCATTAGCGATTCGGGACTTAGCTCCTATTGTCCGCCATGTGCTTGATAAAACGTTCTCCCCGTTGGTGTGAAATTTCAAAATAATTATTGATAGATGATGAAATATTCTATGAAATAAATTATCTGAAATGTATAATGAAAGGAACAATTTGTGCCATGAGTAATCAAGTTTTTTTCATCTGAATTTTTCAGGTTTCGCAGAAAACCATGGGGATGCCAGAGTTGATCGCCCATATTGTTCGTTTGGTTCGACTATGTTGAGGTTAAAGCCGCGACGATATGGGGCGAAGAAGGAGTTCAAGCGATGGCGACCATTCTTGTCATTGATGACGATCCGCAAGTCTGTGATTTATTAGAGCAGGTATTGCAAAAAGAAGGACATTCTGTCCATAGTGCATTAAATGGGGACGAAGGGATTTGTCTTTACCGCCAACATCTTCCTGAGTTAATTCTGTTAGACATTCTCATGCCCGAAAAAGAAGGCTTGGAAACTATCCTTGACCTTCGTCGTGAATTCCCCAATGTGATTGTTATTGCGATGTCGGCCGCAAGCGAAGGTGCCAAAATTGATTTGTTAGAGTTGGCGCAACGATTAGGGGCGCAATACCGAATGACCAAACCGTTTCAATTGAAGACCGTGATTGAATTAGTTAATACCGCTCTAAGCAAAAGTGTATGACCTGAAGGATTGAGCGAAGCTTAATGGCAGAAAGATAGAATGCTTAAGGTTCTAGTTTGGGGTCGTAGAGATCAATCGTTTTTTTGCTTCGATTCTTAGACAAACTTCTCATGGAAAAGCCAGCAGACACGCAATTTCCGATTCATGATCTCTTAGCACGAAGGTGGAGCCCTCGTGCGTTTGCTGAACGATCGGTGGAAACGGAGAAAATTGAGCGGTTGTTAGAAGCCGCCCGCTGGGCCTCATCCTGTTTTAATGAACAACCTTGGGTTTTTCTTATCGCGACGAATGACCAGCCTGCTGCACACAACAGTCTCCTTAGTTGTTTGGTCGAGGGGAATCAAGTTTGGGCAAAGCGGGCTCCCCTCTTGATGATCACGGTCGCCAAATTACATTTTGATCACAATGGCCATACCAACCGACATGCCATACATGACGTAGGCTTGGCGGTGGGTAATTTAGTGGTTCAAGCTACAACGATGGATCTCGTTATCCATCAGATGGCGGGGATCCTTCCAGAACAGATCCGCGAATCTTATTCTTTGCTATTGGGGTATGAGCCCGTCACGGCGCTGGCCATTGGTTACCCAGGAGATCTCACGACCCTTCCCGAAGAGTTTCGCGAACGAGAGCAAGCTTCACGGTCCAGAAAGACTCTCCAAGAATTTGTGTTCTCCAAGACATGGGGGCAAAATCCAAAATTTCTGTAAAATTATGGGTATGCTTCCCTTAAGATTGTTTTGGCCAATCTTATAAGGAAGATTGGCTCTGTGACGCTAAAGTCGTGTGCGTCTCATTCACAATATTCTTACGCTCTTTCTAACATTCGTGATAAAGCGGTTTTCCTTAGATCAGAAGCAGAGTTTCTGAAACCTTTTCTGAAATTCGGTTTGGCCTTGCCCGAGGATTAAAGATGACCCACCCACAAGAAATGGTGAAAAAAATATCTTGCGTTGTCCAGACATTAAGCCTGTTTGTTGTGTTGATCGTGTTCTGGTGTCACACAGCTTTAGCTGTTGATCCTCCCCAAGCCGTTCCCGTTACCGAGTCCTCCCAAATTTTATGGAAAGTTCAGTCGCAGCAGAATACCATTTTCTTGGCGGGGTCGATCCATGTTTTGCAAAAGCATCACTACCCTTTGCATCAAGCGTTTGATGAGGCCTTCAAGCAATCCTCACGGGTTATGTTTGAAGTAGATCTGGATGGCCTGACTACACCCCTGGCCCAACAGAATATGATGAGAACAGGTCTGTATCTCAATGGAGAAAGTTTACGTACTGTTTTGTCACCAGAAAATTATGTTACAGCCAAAATGAATTTGAGCGAGCTTGGGTTACAGATCGAAGACTTTCATCGCATGAAGCCTTGGATGGTGGCTACGGCGACTATGGCATTGCAACTTCAAAAGCTTGGATTTGAAAGCGCGTATGGCGTTGATCGCCACTTTTATGAGAAAGCACAAGTGACGGGGAAAGCCATACAAGGCCTCGAGACGGTGGAGTTTCAACTCAATCTTTTTGACCAGCTACCCTTCGAAACTCAAGAGCAATTCCTCTTACAAACATTGAAAGAATTGAAGAATCTCGATCAACAGGTCAGTGATATGATCAAGTCATGGAAGCAGGGAAATGTTCAGAAATTAGAAGCGTTACTCGCTGATATTCGGGAATATCCTGAACTATATAAAGCCATAGTCATCAATCGAAATCAGGACTGGTTGCCGCATATTGAGCGAGCGCTTCAGGAGAAGGAACCTGTTTTTATTGTGGTTGGCGCTCTGCATCTTCTGGGGAAGGAAGGCTTAGTAGAGGTTTTGAAAGAAAAAGGATATCTTGTGAGACAATTGTAGGACGCGGTCTTTGAAGTTGGTGCCCATGGCAGCCTCTTTATTTATCGGGTCAACTCTTGAAATTTTCGATCATTGAGAATTCCACTACCACGATGGATGTGTAAAATTGCTCCGTTTTCATCAAGAAGGACATAAGTAGGAAAGGCTCGAATGTTAAAATCTTTCGCTATTGACTTGTCGGCATCATATGCGGTCGGAAAGACAAAAGTCTGTGTATGTTCGTTTACATAATGCTCCACTTCCCTACGCGATGCTGATGACGCGATCGTGAGTACTTGTAAATCATTGGGCATGTCGTGTGTGTAAAACTTGGAGATTTTCGGTAATTCTCTTTGGCACACACCACACCAGGGAGCCCAAAACATTAATAAGGCTTGCTCTCCTTCCAATTTAAAGTTTGAAAAATGCTCTCCATCTAAAGAAGAGACGTTAAAATCAGGTGCGGCGTGACGACCGGCTTGGGCCGCATAAGGGTTCACGAGCGAACCATTCATGAGCATGAATAGGAATATGGACGAGAGAAATGGGGTACTTAGAACATATAATGGGTAGTGAAAGAGAGATAGTCGAGCCATGAGAATTCCTCCCATCAAAAGAACAAAGTGATGATTACTTCAGAAGTTCTCGGCTGACCTTTGAATTGTCTGAAGGAGGAAAGTGGCGAATTGGAGGGAGCAAGTCAAAGAATGGTGAAAAAACGAAGAAAAATCTCAACGGAGGCCAATCACTCGATCAGCCTCATTTTCTTCAAGATTCCAGTGCCGAGGTTCGGTCAGAGCGGCATTTCGATTAGGAAAGTAGGGTGGGAACGCTGATATCCTAGCTCTCCGACAGGCTTTGAAACAGATCCAACCCACACATAAATTTTTTGGTATCGTGGACGCTTGCGCAGCTAGATGATAGTACTTCATAAACGTTATTGTGGGCTCAGAATCAAAACCCATACTGAGACCAATCCAACAGATGAATGTAAGATGCTGTACTCTATTCAGGGACAGGTCTGCTCATGATCCAATTTGAAAGGATCACAATAATTCTTAATAGTTTAAGGATCGGGAAATTATGAAGATGAATATCCCCATGTTGACAATAATGTTGTGTTGCAACGTTATTCCTCTCTTCAGCTGTTCCACCGCACCTGTAAAATGGTATAGGGCTGGAACTAGCCAAGCCACGTTTATCAAAGATAAAACCGCTTGCGAGGAAGGGTTGCTGGCCATAGGAGATAATCAAGTGTCTCAACAAACATACTCATTCGAAGGTTGTATGGAGGCTAAGGGATATACTGTCATTCCTGCCTCTTCAGAATAATATTGTAGATAGAGTGACCACTTCAAAATTCCTGAGGTTAATGGCACTAAAGAATGAAGAGGTTCTCTTAAAGGCAATAGTAACGGATTGTCGTAAAAACTGATTACGGTTTGATATAGAGATAGCCTTCCTTTTGCAGATCGGCAATACGTTTGACGGCCACCGGATGTTCGGTTGGTTTAAACCCTGCCACGAGTTTTTCCAAAGGTGTCCCAAACAGCTTCATGGAAACTTGGCACATTTCTGCCTGCGCGCCTTTATCGATAATTACTTTCAACTTATCACGGAGCGCTGGATCAACGGTTTCTTTTTCAAATAACTTCAAGGCTGGTCCATGTACAACTAAGACGATGTCAATTTTTTCAGGTCCACCTTCCGCTTCCATGTGCTTATTGATTAATGCCATCGCATATTTGGCGACATCTGGATCCTTTCCGTCCACGTGATATAGCACTTTTGTCTTACCTGAATCGGCCAAGACCGATCCTGGGATGGCAAAGAGAAGAAGCCCGGGGGCTAATAGGCCTAAGGTGAGAACCACAAATCGAAATCTCTTGATAGCTTGAAGAATCATGATATGGCCTCCGTAATGTGAAAACGTGATTCTTATGAGAAATCCACAAGAATATCTTCTCTCTACATCCTACTCCCTGTGCGGCCTTGAGCGATAGGGTGAGACGAAAGCACAAAGGAGTGGTACACTTGATCCAGAAAAGTTACCTCAAAAACTCCCTCGCACCAACGGAAGTGAATAAAGAAATCTTGGATGTGAACACACCATAAATCAGGAGAGACGAATATATGATTACGGCAATAGGGGATGTCTTGCGACGATGTTATGACCGAGGCTGGATCACCAGTCGAGATGGCAACTGTAGTCTTCGGCGAGCGCGGAGTATTTATCTATCCATCACGCCGTCAGGATGGCGAAAAACCATTATCCACCCTGAACACATGATTAAAATACGAATTAAGGATGGGGAAATGGAAGTGCCCTCGGGCACGAAACCTTCAGGGGAATTGCACATGCATTACCTGTTAACCAAAGGCATGAGCAAGACCAGGGCGGTGGTCCATGTTCATGCTACCAATGTTGTTGCTGCTATCTATCGGGGTTTTGATCTGCAACAAATATGTGCTGATTTCCCTGAAATCTACCGCTACACGCGAATTGGGCCAACCGTCCCAACCCTTCCTGCCGTGAGTACAGAGTTGGGTGAAGCCACTGCACAAGCCTTAGGGGTTACGGAAATAAACCCCGCTGGAGATTTCGATATCGTGGGACAGGCCAATCATGGCGTGTGTTCGATGGCCCCTGATCCTTGGTCGGCTTACGAACATGTCGAACGCCTTGATCATATTTGCGAAATTGTCCTAAAAAGCGGCGTCTCCCCCTAACAGTTGAGGGAATGTTCAAAAAAGTCTATCCAGCAAGGCCGTAGGTCTTGTGACGGGCGGAGCGTACCCGCAGTACGTGAGCACGACACAAGGGCAAGAACGCCGCTGGTGGGCTTTTTTCAACATTCCCAGGATGGTGAAAATGGCCGTCAGCATTGTTCTCGCTTCACTTGGGAACCCAACATACATGAAGACGTTTCATCCCTTCGCTAGCTGCGGACTCGTTGCGCAACTCTTGTGACCATCCTGCCAATCAGTTTGGATATTCAATAATGCCCTTCTCTCTTGCTGACTAACTTCGGACCAGTTATCATTTTTGTTCTGTTCCATTACGTTTGAAACACCCACTGCTTTTTTCATAGAGAAAGGAACTTTGATGGCTTCAAAGAAATCTGTTCGAAAAGTAGCTGTGAAGAAACCGCTGAAGGCAAAAGACACCGCAAAGAAAAAACCTGTTGCCAAAAAGAGTAAGGCCAAGCTGACGACTACACGTACTGCAACTAAAAAGAAGGCAAAACCCACTGCAGGTAAAAAGGGCAAAGCCGTCGCGAAGAAACCAAAAGTTGTTGCTAAGCCTGTTGCGAAAAAGAAAGCTCCGGTTAAGGCCGTTTCTAGGAAGAAAAAGGTTGTAGCCAAAAAGGTTCTGTTGAAGAAGAAGGCAACTCCAAAAAAGATCCGGGCCAAGGCTGTTTCAAAGCTCAAAGCCAAAAAGACTGTGCAGAAAACTTCTGTGGTTCAAAAAAAGAGCAGGACAATTGCGAAGAAAAAAACGAAACCGAGCCAAAAGAAGAAGCCATTGCAGAAGAGCACAACATCATCAGTCCCTGCAGTTCAACGTACCTCCAAGCTCAAAGAACCACTGCTTTCTTCGACTGAACGCTACAACATCGGTGGGCTCTTCGCTTGTGCGATGGAACGACGGAATGACCCTGATTGTTCACGTCTCCGAGCGGTGCTTCGTCATTTAGACCTCTATCCTCAAGAAAAAGATAACCTCATTCGCTTGTCCGAAGGATTCATGATTCCCAAATTATTTGCAGAGAACTTGCCAGAGCCGAAAGTGAACCAATTGCTCGCTGACTTAGTAAAATTTTCTATGAAGGAAGAGAGCTATGAGAAATATTGGCGAGAAGAAATTCAACAGATAGGATTTTGGCTCGGCGTCTTCCCCGCCCAATTCCAAGCCATCGAACAGAAAGTAAAACGCTAATATCGAATAACTAAGACAAGTGTGAAATCCTGAAGATCATCTTCGAGTGGCTTAGGTGTAGTAGTCAGGTTTTGATCTGGCTGACAGTCTCAGATTGACTCAAAGCGGACGCTCACGAGCCTTGCAGAGCAATGACTCTTCTCGACCCAAATCAGAAGTATACGACTGACTGCTATCAGAAGGGGGTCTTATGCCGACCCGCATAAGAACCCGTGATACATCGTCGCCCAGTTGCAACTCATTGAAACGGCACCAGTTATGGCGTGTTGTTCACGAACCATAGTGGCGTCTTGTACGGACAGAAAATGTCAAATCCCGCTCTTATTCGGATCGACCTAAACATTGTTAGCCGCCACTCAGGCAAATGGCAAAGGCGAAGGATAAATAGTCATGCATGAAATCAGCTGTCCGCATTGTAAGAAAGAATTCAAGATTGACGAGGCCGGATACGCGGACATTCTCAAGCAGGTTCGCGACAAAGAGTTCGAGCAGCAGTTGCATGAGCGGCTTGAGTTGGCCGAGCAGGACAAGCGGAGTGCCGTTGAGCTCGCGGAAACCAAGGTCACCAGTGGGTTGGAAAAGGCCGCTGCGGCCAAGGACGCGGAAATTCTAGGCCTGAAGGCTCAGCTCGACTCCAGCGAGATTGCGCGGAAGCTCGCGATTACTGAGGCGGTCAATGCAGTCGAGAAGAAGCGCGATGAACTGAAGAGCGAACTTGACCGAGCGCAGCTTGAGAAACAGCTTGCCGAGAAGTCGCTCAAGGATAAGTATGAGACGCAGATCGAGGATCGTGATGACGAGATCGAGCGCCTCCGGGATATGAAGGCTCGCCTGTCGACCAAGATGGTTGGAGAAACTCTCGAGCAGCACTGCGAAACCGAGTTCAATCGCATTCGAGCAACCGCGTTTCCAAAGGCATATTTCGAAAAAGATAACGACGCGCGAGCTGGCAGCAAGGGAGACTACATCTTTCGCGACTCGGATGAGGCTGGCACTGAGATCGTCTCGATCATGTTCGAGATGAAGAACGAGAGTGACGAAACAGCTTCCAAGAAGAAGAACGAAGATTTTCTTAAAGAGCTCGACAAGGACCGGAATGAAAAGAGCTGTGAATACGCGATCCTTGTTTCACTTCTTGAGCCTGATAGCGAGCTCTACAACTCCGGTATTGTCGATGTGTCCCACCGTTATCGGAAGATGTATATCGTCCGGCCGCAATTCTTCATCCCAATCATTACCCTGCTCCGAAATGCTGCCCAGAACTCACTGAAGTACAAGACAGAGCTCGCGCTTGTGAAAGCACAAAACATTGATATCACAGACTTCGAGAACGATCTCGAGGCGTTCAAGACTGGCTTCGCTCGGAATTACGAACTTGCGTCCAAGAAGTTTAAAACAGCTATTGAGGAGATCGACAAAACCATCGACCATCTTCAGAAGACCAAGGATGCGCTGCTCGGTTCTGAAAACAATCTCCGTCTTGCTAACAACAAAGCCGACGACTTGACCGTCAAGAAACTGACTAAGGGTAACCCCACAATGGCCGCAAAGTTCGCTGAGCTCAAGAACGGTGATACTTCCGATCCTGAATGAGTCGTGTTCCCACCTCCGCTGTGGAGCGTGACGGCTAACAACTCATTGTAGACGACCGGCTACGCCGGCGCCTGAATTCAAACGTTAATGCAACAGAGCAGAGGACCGCTTTGTGGCAGCGCGATCTCGGCGCTGGACTTCCGCTCTTGGCCGATAACGGTTGGTTTCGAGGGTGCAATTCGGGTCACACGAACGTCCGCAATCGGATAATCGCACGATCTAATCTGGCACTGTCTGTAAGATCAGATCTGAGCTACTACTCCCTTTCTTCCCATTGTCCGACGCCTGCTGTTTGGCTCCTTGGGTGGACACTCTAATTAAGAGTGGGCATTGTTTGAGCGAAGCGAGTTTGCCCACCCTACCAAAAATTTCGTCCAGCCATCTTAAAAGCCGAACTGGGCGTCAATGGTTTTGTTTACTTTTGCCGAAACAAAAGTAAATCGCCCGCCGGGACGAGACCCGGCAATTACCACTGAGGGAAAAATATGTGGAATAGTAATTTTTCTCGAGAAAGGGCTATTGCTACAGATGCGTCTTCACCCTCACCCCAACCTTGTCCTCTCTTCGAGGCCAAGTCCCTCAAGGGCGAGGGAGTTCTGAAGTTATATTGAAAAAGGATTGGTAAGGAGGAAAGAAGCTAGCCTAGATCTCTGCGACCTTCAATAGACTTCAACAAGGTCACTTCGTCAGCATACTCAATGTCCATGCCAACAGGAATCCCATACGCAATACGAGAAACTTTCACACCGAGTGGCTTCAGACGTTTAGTCAGATAAATAGCCGTAGCTTCTCCTTCAATCGTCGGATTTGTCGCCACAATCACTTCGGTAATGCCTCCTTGCTGCACGCGATTCTCCAAATCATGCGTGCGAATGTCTGCGGGACCGACACCGTCTAAGGGAGAAAGAGCGCCGTAGAGTACGTGATATAAGCCACGAAACGCCCGGCTTTGTTCAATCGCATGGAGCGTGCTGGGTTCTTCCACCACCAAAATGCTGCTGGTGTCTCGTTTGGGATCAAGACAAATGGCACAGAGTGGCCCCTCAGCAATGTTCCGACATTGGGTGCAAAATGTAATTTTTTCTTTCACTTCTCGTATAGCTTCTGCCAGGCGAAGGGCTTCTTCCGTATCGGTTTTCATGAGATGAAACGCCAACCGCTGCGCTGTTTTTTGGCCAATGCCCGGTAAGCGCACCAACTCTCTGGTGAGGCGCATAAGGAGACCTTGAGGCTGGCCGTTGGCTTTGGAAGTTGATGAAGTAATGTCTGCCATGATTGTGAGAGTCGTTTGATGTTCTTAAAACATACCGGGAATGCCCATCCCACCTGTGAGGGATTTCATTTCGTCTGCCATCAGTTCTTTGGCTTTACGGAGGGCTTCGTTCGTCGCGGCGATCAGCAGGTCTTTCAACATATCCGCATCTCCTGATTTGAGTACTTCAGGATCAATGGTGATATTGGTAATTTGCATGGCTCCGTTGGCTTGTACGGTGACCATGCCTCCGCCCGTCGAGGCTTCCACGGTTTTGGTTGCGGCTTCTTCTTGAATTTTCCCCATCTTGGACTGCATTTCTTGCGCTTGTTTGAGTAAATTGCCCATATTGGCAAAAGGGTTTTTCGACATTACTTGGCCTCCTCTTTTTGCGGAATTCGTTGGGCTGACGCCAATTCTCCACCAAATACTTCTAATGCTTCCTTAACAAGTGGATGGGTTTTTACCTGTTCCATGAGATCGTGGTCATCCTCGTGTTTTTTTTTTGCCCGCAGCTCGCCCATGGATGGCGGACGGGCTTGCCCATCGTGCAATTCGATAACTTGGACTCGAATAGGACATCCCGCCAGTTCTTCGCAAATGCCGGCGATGAGCGCGCGATTTTCTGGTTTGTCAGTTCGCCATCGTGCAATCGCATCTCTTTTTGAAAAACCGATGACCACATGATCGGCTTCCAATGTCACCACACTCCCCTTCTCCAAAAAACTGCCGACATTGGGATGGTCTTTCATTATACGACTCACCACTGGTTCCCAGTTAAATGGGACAGTCTGATTTGAAGTAGGGTTTGACGTTTTAGGTATTGCGGGTTCTCCTGGGAAAGCGACAGGTTTTGGCGGAATCGGTGTTTCCTTTGCAGGTGCAGAAGGCGGGGGAAAGATCGCGGCTGCACCAGCAGAAGGTGTGTTTTGTTCAGGGACTTTCTGAACGATACGAGGTTGTTCTGTGGGCGGGCGTGTGTTTGAGACTGCTGAGGGTGTGGCCTGAACCGGAGCGGTAGCGAGGGAAGGTTTCCGTTGCTGTGGGGGTTGAGGCTTAGATGTGGCCGTTGGTTCCGCATTTGTGGATGCCGTTGTACTCTGATCCAAAAGCGCGGCCCGGACTACCGCGGCCTCAATGAGAAACCGTGGATGAGAACTCCCACGGAGACTGTCTTCTGTTCGCGAGATGATTGAGAACAGTGCTTGTAAATAGGGTTCTGAGAGTGGTTTGGCTTGTTCAATAAGTTGTGCGCCTTCCTCTTCTCCCAACTCTATGAGGTTTTGGACCTGTTGATGCGAAGGTACGACGCAGGCCACGAGGAGGTTGCGAATACGCTCCAAGATTGCCCGGCAATAGACACGGACATCAAATCCTTGATCAACCACTTCTCCTACCAGGGTCATAGCTCGTGAAGCCTCATGGGCTAACATGGCTTCTATCATTTGTCGCACTAATTCATCGGGCACAGAGCCAATCAACGCCTCTAGATCTTCATGCTGGAGTATCTCGCCACCGAATGACACTGCTTGATCCAGCAGGCTGAGCGCGTCACGCATGCTCCCCTCACTTGTTCTGGCCAATACGGACAGACTCCGATCCTCGACCGTCACGCCCGTTTGCGTGGCGACGTGGCGCAGTTGGGAAATAATTTCCAATCGAGAAATGCGTCGAAATGTAAAATGTTGGCAGCGAGACAGAATCGTTGCAGGAATTTTATGGACTTCCGTCGTCGCAAAAATAAAGACCGCATGGTTTGGAGGTTCTTCTAATATTTTGAGCAGGGCATTGAAGGCCGAGTTGGAAAGCATATGGACTTCGTCGATGATGTACACTCTATAGGAACCATGAAAAGGTGCAAATTTCACGTTCTCTCGGAGTTCGCGCACATCGTCCACCCCGGTGTTTGAGGCACCGTCAATTTCGATGACATCGACGGAATTTCCCCGGGTAATTTCAACGCAACTGGGGCAGGTGCCACAGGGTTCGTGAGTAGAACCCTTGTCGCAGTTTAGTGATTTCGCAAGAATTCGAGCCACCGTGGTTTTCCCCACCCCCCGCATGCCCGAAAACACATAGGCATGAGCTACTCGTTGTCTGGCGATGGCATTGGTGAGGGTCTGCACGACATGGGTTTGTCCCATGACTTCCTCAAAAGTTGAGGGGCGGTATTTGCGAGCCGAAACCTGAAATTCCATTTGAAAAAACCGTTCGAAGATTATAAGGCGGTTTTTTAGTAAGGAGTGAATAGTGAGGAGTGAGGTGTCCAAATAAAGACGGAATATGATTGAGTAGTGTTTCTCCTCACTATGTACTGTTTCCTTCTCACTTTTCCCAAAAAAGTCGGGGCCAGGTGATCCTGCGGCACACAAACTAGCCCACTTACCGTTGCTTCCTTCCGGACCTGGCGGAGTTCGCAGGATTCTGTTGCACAGGGCCCAGCCCCTAGCTCAACTGCCAATTATTGATTCAATGTTGGGCTGTCTGTTGATAGGCCCATTAGACTTTTTATCCTATCTGCATTTCTTCACTTGCCCTGATCACAACCGTACCGGCAGTTTCATAGACCGGACATGTTTTACAATGCTGGATGGCTTCCTCTAAGTTATCAGCGAGGATGACAAAATAGCCACCAGTTGAAACATCTGCTTCAAATTTCCAATCTGCTTGATTCTCAAAGGTACCAGAAATAACTTTTCCCTCTCTTCGCAAGGGGTTGCCGTTTACGAAAATATTTTTTTCTTTGAGGTAATCCAAAAATTTCGCCCACTTTCCGTAGTATTCTTGCTTTTTAGATTCAGGCATAGTGTCTTGTGCGGTTTGCCCACCATTTATCAGAACTAAAAATTCTTTCATACATCTATTACCATATTGTCTTCATGCCCATTATTTCATAAAGCCTCACAAGGAAAAATGGAGAGCTTCATTTTTCCGGTATCACTAAGCAAGCTCCTAATGAGATCTTATTTTCTTTTATGAATAGTGATCCCGTTGCCATCCAGATCTTCTATCAACGCCATTCGACAGACGGATGTTTCAATACATTCGGCCAAAATTTTTACTCCCTCTTTTTTCAGGTGATTTACTGATTCCTGAAAGTCCTCCACTTCAAAGGCAACCGATGGGCCGCTTTGTCCGGAAGGTTCCCACGCGTTCGAAATAGCAAGAGTTTGTGCTCCGATTTCATACTCCACCCAGTACTTCCCTGGCATCTCCTTTATCTCGTGATCTATATCTCCTGGTTCGAGGCCAAGAACACGTTCATAAAAATCTCTGGCCCGGTTCATATCTGAGACGGGATATCCCACAAAAGGAATTTCAGTAATCGTTAAGGCCATGCTATCTATCGACTTCTTGCAAAATACTATATGGCGGAGAGGGTGGGGTTCGAACCCACGGTACCGTCGCCGGTACACGTGATTTCCAATCACGCCGATTCGGCCGCTCTCGCACCTCTCCGTAATTTTAGTTATCTATTTAAAAGCTAGGTGTTATTCGCTAGTAACGTAATTTTTGGTGTGTTTCCCCTATGTAAATAGATCAAAGGCTGGCATCTTACCATGGGGTCCCAGGGGCGACAAGCAATTGAATGAAGAGTAGGAGTCAGGGGCTAAGGAGTCTTGAGTCAGGATGGAGAGGAGCATGACATTTTTTTTAGGCTCCTTACTCTTTACTGCTCATTCTCTACTGCATTCGAGACTGAAACATGCGTTGTCGGCGGGATGATCCATGAAGGGCGGCAAACAAATGGCCGCGGAAGAGCAATAGGAATACGGCCGCAAGAGGGGTGATGAGAAGGACGATGATAAAACTCGTCGTAGAAGACATTCCCAGAAGGGATAGCCATTGAGAGAGGATGGAAAAAGGTAAGGTAATGAGTTGTCCAAAATCCAACCCGCCTCTTCGCCCAGCTTGGCTGGAAATCTGGAAGAAAAAGGACAGGCCAAATGGGGCCAGGGCGATAGCAACCGGCAAAAACCATTCAATCCAATTTTCTAGGACGAACTCATAGCTTTCTTGAATGATTTCCAGGGCTGATCCCTTTCGGCTTTGGTATATGACTTCTGGTACTGGGTTTAAGAGCACAAACATGAGAAAAAACACAGCCGTTGCGATGAGAGGCTGGTAAGGGTTGGCTTGCAACCCCATTTGTAGAAAAAGCAACGGGAACCACACCATAAATCCGACGGAAATCACATCCCAAAAATATTGTCCCATGCTCCGATGAATATCTTGCCATTGCAACCGCCGCCCACCACGGATGGCTTCTTCCGTTAAGCTGAGAGTGGCGCCAATGAGCAAGGCATTGACCGCTCCCAGGATAAACCCTCCGATCATCCCCAGCGGGGCAATGAGTGAGGTAGTAAGCACCATGCCCAGTGTAAAGACCAATAGCACGGGGATGAGGATCCAATTTTGTTGAAAGGATTGGACAGTCGCTAGTAGGGATTGGTGGTATAATCGAACTGTTGCTTGGAGGAAGCCCTGCATGAGGGAAAAAATACTACGGTCTCGTTTTTTATGGTTTAGCAGAGGGCGGGGATTGTAAATTGATAATATCCTGTTGTTGCTGATCGCGCTTGTCTCGTATTTTTTGCAGCCGACTGGGGCGGTTCAATGTCCACCATTTCACCTTTTCTGGAAATGTTGGAGCTGGGGGCGTAGCGGACCCTACAGGGGAATGTTGAAAATCATACCCTTGATGATTGTCTTTCTTTTCCTGAAATTTCTGGTAAATATCTAGGTAGAGCTGTTTGAGGTTCATTTGTTTCTACCTTACCCCAGTCGTAGGATGCTATCAAGTAGGGAATGTGGGTTTCGATAGAAATGTCTTTATTCACACCTGGCTTATTATTGGCGGTATTTGGGGATGGCCTGTACGAGAAAGACCTTTTATAATGGAGAGGTTTGGCTTCAGAGTTCTCTTTCACTGTATCGAATGGAGTTGAATGCTAGAACGATCAATGTGTGATCTCCAATATACAGAAATATAACGTACAAGTGCGAGAGTGGCGGAACTGGCAGACGCGCAAGACTTAGGATCTTGTGGGTAACCGTGGGGGTTCAAGTCCCCCCTCTCGCACCATTTTTTACTTTCATCCCTACGCGGGTTTCTTACACAAGGATTCCTTATTTTATGAAACTAGAAATGACGGAGTTAGGGCCAGTTAAACGAGCCCTGAAAATTGAAGTACCTGAAGATGCGGTCAAGAATGCATTTCAAAAGGTCTATGCTGAGTTGAAGAAGCAAGTTCGTATCCCTGGTTTTCGACCGGGAAAAGCGCCACTTGATCTCCTACAAAAGCGTTATGGGCAAATGGTGGGGCAAGATGTGGTCCAACAGTTAGTGCCGGATTATTACCAGCGAGCAGTCAAGGAGTCTGGAGTCGTTCCTGTCGTGGTGGACATTCCTCCTTTAGATCGTATGAAGGTTGAGCCCAATGCGGCTTTTACCTTTACGGCGACTGTTGAGATTAAACCGGAAATTAAATTAGGCGATTATCGGCCGCCGAATCCCATTTCAATAAAAAAAGACGCTCGATCCGTCACGGATGAGCAAATTGATCAAGCGCTACAAACGTTACGGCAAAAACAGGCGCAGATTGATGCGGTTTCTGAAGGGACAGCTCTTGCCGATGGTCTTTATGCTGTCCTCACGGTTGAAGGGTTTGTGGATAACCAATCGGTGGAAGGGTCACAGAAAAATGGGCATCTTCACCAAATTGGGTCAAACACTCCTATTCTTGGCGTAGAACTGGATGAGCAACTAATTGGTAAGACTGTCGGGGAGACCTTTGATGTTCCTCAGCCGTACCCACCCAATCATCCTGATGCCAATTTAGCCGGAAAAACGATGGTGTTGAAGGTCAAAATCGATGCGGTGAAAGAACAGAAATTACCGGAACTGGATGATGAATTTGCAAAGGATTGCGGTGATTATGAATCTTTGGAAAATTTGAAGACTGCGGTGACGACGCAACTGGAAAACATTTTAAAGCAGGAACTGGAAGAAGGGTATAAAGATCAAGTGATCGAACGTTTATTGCAGATGCACCATTTTGATATTCCTGAAGTGTTGATCGATCGAGAACTTCAAACATTAGTGCGACAACAATTAATGAAAGAACAGCGCCATTCTCACCGAGCTGATGATTTAGAGGAGCCCCTACGTTTACAAGAGGAAGCCAAGCGGCTGCAACAAGAGCAGCAACCTGAAGCCAAGAAGCGTGTGAAGCTCAGTTTGATCCTGGATGCTATTTCCCAAAAAGAGGGACTTGAGATTTCTGATGATGATGTCCAAGCCGAAGTGGAAAAGCTTGCCACAACGTTGAAGCTACCGGTTGGGGAAATTCAGCGGATGATAGAAGCCGGAGGTCAAGGCGCTCAAGAAGAATTCCGTGAACGGATGAAAGCGGAAAAGGCGTTGCAGTTTGTCTATCAAAACGCGGTGATTCAAGGATAAGCAAACGTGTTGTAAACAGGTAGCGTTCGCCGACGTGATTAGCCGATAATTATTTTAAAACCGAGGAGGTCCCAGGGCATGCTCATTCCGATGGTCATTGAACAAACGAATCGTGGTGAACGATCATATGATATTTATTCGCGCCTCCTAAAAGATCGAATTATTTTTATTGGGGCGCCAATCGACGATATGTTTGCCAATGTCGTGATTGCCCAACTCTTGTTTTTGGAAGCAGAAGATCCGGAAAAAGATATCCATCTCTATGTGAACTCTCCTGGCGGGAGTGTGACAGCCGGAATGGGAATCTATGACACGATGCAATACGTGAAATCTCCCATCAGCACGATTTGTTTGGGGCAAGCTGCGAGTATGGGTGCGTTGCTGTTAACAGCGGGAGCCACCGGTAAGCGATTTGCTTTGCCGAATGCCCGAGTGATGATTCATCAACCTTTGGGCGGCTTTCAAGGTCAGGCGACGGAAATTGATATTCATGCCAGGGAGATCTTGAAAATTCGTGAAAGGTTGAATCAAATTATGGCCCATCATACTGGGCAGCCGTTAGACAAAATTGCAAAAGATACCGAACGGGATTATTTTATGTCTGGTGAGGAAGCCAAAGACTATGGCTTAATTGATGAAGTCATTGTTCGCAGTCAGGCTAAGGGCTCCAAAGATGAGGACAAGTCCGGAGCTAAGGGTAAAGACAAAGAGTAAGCGTGGAGGAGGATTCTTCATATGGCGCGACAAGCAAAGTCTGATGCCAATCTTCGTTGCTCTTTCTGTGGAAAGAGCCGTGACCAAGTCCGGAAACTCATTGCCGGCCCGACTGTCTATATTTGTGATGAATGTGTCGGGTTGTGTAATGAGATTATTTCCGAAGATTGGCAGGAATCCCGACAAGAAATTGCCACGAAACTCTGTAAGCCGCTCGACATTCATCAGCATTTAGATCAATATATTATTGGGCAAGATCATGCCAAACGCGTACTTTCGGTGGCCGTGTATAACCACTATAAACGCATTGCGGCCAACGAAACAGGGGATGTGGAACTGCAAAAGGGAAATATCCTGATTGTCGGTCCGACTGGAACAGGAAAGACACTCTTTGCCCAAACGTTGGCCCAATATTTAGATGTGCCTTTTACTATTGCCGATGCCACGACGCTGACAGAGGCGGGCTATGTAGGGGAAGATGTTGAAAATATCATCTTAAAGCTTTTGCAAGCGGCTGATTACGATGTAGAGCGCGCAGAGCGCGGCATTGTGTATATTGACGAAATCGATAAAATTACGCGGAAAGCGGATGGCCCCTCGATTACCCGCGATGTTTCGGGCGAAGGGGTTCAGCAAGCGCTCTTAAAATTAATCGAAGGAACCGTTGCGAATGTGCCTCCGCAAGGTGGGCGCAAACACCCTCATCAAGAATTCATTCAAGTGAATACGACGAATGTGTTGTTTGTGTGTGGGGGGGCGTTTGTGGGACTGGATGCGATTATAGAGCGTCGACTCAACCAAAAACGCATGGGCTTTGGAGCCAACGTCCAGGCACGTGGCAAAAACCAAATCGGGGACCTGTTTTCGAATGTCGAGCCAGAAGATCTTCTGCAATACGGCCTGATCCCAGAATTCATTGGCCGCTTGCCAGTCCTCGCGACCCTTGATGAATTAGATGAATCTGCCCTCGTGCAAATTTTGACTGAACCCAAAAATGCGTTGATCAAACAATATCAAAAACTCATGGCCTTTGATGACGTGAAACTGAAGTTCAAGGAAGGTGCTCTACAGGGTATTGCACGAAAAGCTTATGAACAGAAGACGGGTGCCAGAGGGCTCCGGGCAATTTTAGAATCGATTATGCTTGATGTGATGTACGATATTCCTTCTCAGCCTGATGTGAAGGAAGTGTTAGTAACAGAAGAAGCCATTCATGGTAAGGGCGAGCCCATTAAGGTTTTTGAGCATCAGAAGGGTGTCAAGCCTGCTATCGGCTCGTAACTTTCTCTTTTCTCCCCTCCGACTCCTGATACCCACATTCCTTATCATGCAAGCCACTTGGGAATCCGTTTGTTTTCGGTACTTCTCGACTAAAAACGGTAATTGACATTGAGGGCAGGCCCGATTGCTGGGCTTGTTCCCGTATAGCGATGGTACAGGTGGTATATCGGCTGCAGGAATAAAAGCTTTTGCCTAAACAGGAAAATCAGACGTCAATGAAGCCGTTAGCCTTTCTGTGAGATTTCGACTCTTCATCAGTGTGTCGTAGGTTCGAGCCCTAGACGTCCCACCAATACAATCAACGACTTAGGTCGTTTCCGCCAGGGCTCTCTTTTACATAAAATCTGTTATAGATCTGTTTCTGGGAATTGCGGGGCTGTGTTTCCCAGTATGTCATCAACGGGCTTTGAGTTTTTTGACCTTACGAGCTGGTTTCTTCGCAGCCGATTTTTTTGCGGACGGTTTCTTGGTCTCCGTATTCTTCGCAGGTACTTTTTTGCTGCTCGTGGTCTTATCGTCGCCGGCCTTGGGCTTACGGGCTTCAAATTCGAAACCGACTTTTCCATCATCTCCGCGCTTCAGGTAAGCCTTGAACTTTCGACGGGTTCGTGATGAAACAAATCCGGTCAGCAATTCGGTTCTGCCTTCGCTCAGCAATTTTCGGATCTGAGTGGGTTCGATTTCCTGTTGCAATATGACTTTGCCCGTTCGAAAATCGCAGGTCTTGTTCGGACCGACTGCCTTTTCACAGATATAGTTCATTCCGTGTTCATAAACCGATGTCTGACACTTCGGGCAACTGCCCAGTGATTCCTGGGAAGAAAAATCAACCGGTTCACTGTTTTCATCGTCATCATTTTGACCGAAGTCAAATTCAAGTTTGTGCTCATCGTTCAGTTTGAGAATTGCCGCAAACGGTCGGCCAAGCCGGCTACGAAATCCCTGCAACGGACCAATCGTGCGTTCCGTAATCAGGGTTTCTGCTTCGGGTACTTCTAATTGACGGCTGCCAGGAATTTTCGTAATTGAAAAGTCGCACTGTGTGCAGGCAAACCGTTTATAGTTTTCTTTGACCAGGCCGCTGCATTTGGGACAGGGTGATTGTAATGTTGCGTAATCGCCTGGAATGGTTGTTGCGCCGTAGTTCTTGGCCCTCGCAACCATTTGTTCAACGACCTTACCGATTTCTTGCATGAATGCTTCGCGGTCCAATTGCCCACGTTCTATCTGCGAAAGCTTGCTTTCCCATTCACCGGTCAGTTCCGGCATCGTGAGTTCAGTCACTCCTAGCCCGCGCAATAAGGTCAACAGTTGAAAGGCCTTGGTGGTGGGCATCAATGCCTTGTCTATGCGCAAAAGATAGTTCTCGCCAATCAAACCTTCGATGATCGCGGCGCGGGTTGCCGGTGTGCCCAGACCTTTGCCAGACATGGCTTCTCGCAAGTCATCATTATCAATCAGCTTACCGGCGCCTTCCATCGCAGAAAGTAATGTGGCTTCGGTATATCTGGCCGGTGGTTTGGTTGCTAGGTCGCGAACTTCAATGTCGCCGACCGTGGCTTTTTCATTCTCAGCAACCGCAACGAGTGTGCCCTCACCAGCAATCGCTTCACGGCCGTAAATGGCCAACCAACCCGGCTGGACCATTACTTTGCCTTCGGTCTTGAAGTGGTGCGTGCCAATCTCGGAAATACGGGTGGTGTTTCGAAACTCTGCAGGTGGAAAAAATACAGCCATGAATCGACGCACGACCAGGTCGTATATTTTAGCTTCGGCTTCGCTGAGATTCTTGGGTGCCTGCAATGTAGGAATAATGGCGAAGTGATCAGAAATTTTCGCGTCATTGAAAATGCGCTTGTTTGGTTTGACCCAGTCATTGCTCAGAATTTTTGCCGCATGGGGCCCGATCGGATTGCCACCGCTGCCGTCGGTAATGGCTGACAAACGCTCACTTGACTCATCACGCAGAATGCCCAGCGTATCTCGCACTGTAGCGAGATAGTCTTCCGGCAGCGCGCGTGAATCGGTTCTTGGATACGTCAACACCTTGTGGCGTTCATAGAGCGCTTGCGCCAGTGACAATGTTGCCTTGGCTGAAAAGCCAAACCGGGCGTTGCCTTCACGTTGCAGACTGGTCAAGTCAAACAACATTGGCGCGTTTTGTGTTGTCGGCTTGGTTTCTTCCGTGACCACCGCCTGCTGATTCTGACAAGCCTGCATGATGGCTTCAGCCTGATTGCGTTCCCACAGTCTCTCTGTTCGCCGTTCCGCATCTTCGTCATTCTTTTTGAAGTTCGTATCAAACCAGCGCCCTGGATACTGTCCGGCTTCGACATCAAACTGGGCATGGATTTCAAAGTACGGTCGCGAGGCGAATTGCTTAATCTGTTCCTCGCGTTCCACGACGATGGTCAGGGTGGGTGTTTGAACCCGGCCAACGGTCGTGAGGTAAAAACCTCCGTCTTGAGAATTGAACGCCGTCATAGCCCGGGTGCCATTAATGCCAACCAGCCAGTCTGCTTCTGATCGACAACGGGCGGCATCGGCGAGTGGTTTCATTTGTTCGTCATCGCGCAGTTTTTCAAATGCTTCGAGAATGGCCTTGGGCGTCATGGACTGTAGCCAAAGACGGCTTGTCGGCTGCTTGGCCTTCGTGTGCTGGACAATCAGCCGGAAGATTAGCTCGCCTTCGCGCCCAGCGTCACAGGCGTTGATAATGCGATCGATATCTTTTCGGCGGATGAGCTTAGCGAGCAACTTGAGTCGGTCCTCGGTTCGGGCGATTGGGTTCAGGTCAAAGTGATCGGGAATGACCGGCAGGTTAGCGAAAGACCACTTGCCACGTTTGACCTCTACGCCTTCAGGCGCCTTGATTTCAAGTAGATGTCCAACGGCCGAAGTCACGACATAGTCGTCATCTTCAAAATAATCTTTCTCACGTTTCAGCCCGCCAATCGAGCGCGCGATGTCGGCTGCAACAGAGGGCTTCTCGGCAATTATCAACGATTTACTCATTAGAAACCCCTATCGGGGAAGACTCCTTTGGCATCTTTAATGTATGGGAAACTGATAGTCACGCGTGCAGGATTCAGTACAAATTCATGGTGAAAATAGTGCCGTCACAATCCACCTGCCGTGATGTGAGCGGTTTTTTGCGTGCTCATCATAAGGACGGCGTAGAGTACAGGCAAGTTATGATGGGTGTTTAACTCATTTTTCCCAGCCGTCGACATAAATATTCTTGAGAGAGATAAGGCGTGTTAGCTCCGTGTCTGTTAGAAGAAAATTGTCAACTTTACTAGGGTTTATCAATTCGGTCCAACATGAAAACTAGCGTTGTCGTCATATAAAAACATTGCTTGTCGGATGATGATGCATGTTTCGTTAAGAAAATTGGCTGGTGGCCTTCATCGGATACTAATTCGGACGTACTGAAGACCTGGTACTTGTTTTATAAGTCCTTTCATCTCCAATGACAAGAGAATACTCATCACTTCGGATGAAGAATATGAACCTTGAGTAATTAATTCGTCAAGTGAAATGGGCTCTAGAGGGATTCTGTCGAACAGGTGTTGTTCCTCGGGTCCCAGTACCAGGGGTATTGTCTGTGTTTCAACCTCATTGTGCCGTCTTTCCAGATTTTCACGGGAAGAGGGTTCTAACATAGGAAGAATTTCTTCCACAATGTCCCAAGGTTGTTGAACAAGTTTTGCTCCTTGTTGAATGAGGCCATGGGGTCCATGACTCAGAGGATGTGCCACATTTCCTGGTACAGCAAAGACCTCACGATTTTGTTCTAACGCCATTCGAGCCGTAATGAGAGATCCACTTTTTAACGTCGCTTCTGTCACAATCACCCCCAATGAAAGTCCGCTGATGATTCGATTGCGTTGAGGAAAATGAAAGGATTGCGGACTGGTTCCCATGGGAAATTCCGAAAACACCGTACCATGCTGTTCGATTTGCTGTCGGAGTGTATGGTGCTCGGGAGGATACGTTCGATCAATTCCACATCCCAGAACAGCCAGTGTTCTGCCTCCTGCAGTCAATGCCCCTTGATGGGCATCCGCATCAATGCCACGGGCTAAGCCACTCACGATAGTGAAGCCCAGAGCTGCCAAGTCGCCGCTGAGTGTACGAGTAAAGGCCCGGCCAGCATGCGATCCCTTTCGTGCTCCCACGATGGCCAGTGCTTGTTGGTCACATTCCTGGAATGATCCAGTGTAATACAAGAGCGGAGGTGGGTCGGCAATCGTTTTTAAGCGATGAGGATATTGAGGCTCAGACAGAGTGAGAATGGAAAATTTCCCTGTTTCCACGGCATCCAATTCTCGTTGAATGTGCTTCTGTACGTTTGGGGAAAGCGGTTGCTTGAGCGCTTGAGCCAAAGAAGGCGACAGATCGCCTGTTGTGACCAGTTCCGAGAGATTGGCATTGTGGATAGCCTCGGGTGAGCCAAATCGATTAATCAGTCTCGCAAATGTGATGGCCCCGAGTCCTTTAACCGCGCGCAGCTCCAACCATCTTTGCAAGACAGAGGACGTGCCCATTATTTTTTCCTCTAGGAAGCTGTCCGAGACTCGCTTCGCTGCGTAACTTTACCAACGATAACGATATCATATTGCTCAAGATGTAAAAGGGGGTCAGCCTTGAAGAGGACCTGTTGTTGAAATTCTTGTTCCAATTGTTCGATGCTTCCATGCTCGGTGTCAAAAAGGAGTTCAATGACTTTGGGGTTTGCTCCCACCACAATACGTTGTCCTTGGCTTCGGGTATTTCCGATTCGCCGAATATCTCGAAAAATTTCATAGGCGACCGTCATGGTAGATTTCGTATATCCTCGCCCTTCACAATCGTTGCAAATTTCTGACAAGGTTCGAAGAAGATCTTCTCTCACGCGTTCGCGGGAAATTTCAATGAGTCCAAGGTCGGAAATACGTGAAATTCGCGTTTGAGCTTTATCATTGGCCATGGCTTCGACCGTTGCCTGATACACTTTTTCGCGGTTTCGTTCTCGTTCCATATCAATGAAATCAATCACGATAATTCCGCCAATGCCTCGTAATTTCACTTGATAGGCAATTTCTTTAGCGGCTTCCAAATTGTTTTTGAGAATAGTTTCTTCTTGATCACGTTTCCCCACAAATCTTCCAGTATTGACATCAACGACCGTCATCGCTTCGGTCGGGTCTATCACGATATGGCCTCCTGATTTCAGCCAAACTTTTCGACTCAGTGCTCGAGTAATTTCTAGTTCGATGCCTAGGTGATCAAAGAGACCTTCTTGTTTCTTATCATAGAAATGGACTCGAGATGCCTGTTCTGGAAGATACCGTCGTACAAAATCTTTGATTTCATCAAATCCAGTTTTGGTGTCGATTAATAATCGGTCGACCTTATTGGTGAACAAGTCGCGAACAATACGAAGAGGGAGAGACAGATCCGTGTGAAGGAGAGAGGGTGCTGGTTGCCGCTTTGCCGCTTTCAGCGTGTCCTCCCATAAAGCCGTCAGGAATTTGGTGTCGGACAATAAATCTTCTTCGGGCACACCTTCGCAGACAGTTCGGACGATATATCCATATTCTGGTTTTCGAATGCGGCGCATCAAGTCTTTGAGGCGATGGCGTTCTTCTTCGTGCGTGATCCGTCTGGATACGCCAACATGATCGACATTTGGCATGAGAACTAAAAACCGGCCCGGCAGTGAAACATATGTCGTAATACGAGGCCCTTTGGTTCCAATGGGGCCTTTGGATATTTGAACAAGAAGTTCCTGCCCCTCCGTCAACAGGCTTTCAATAGGACGGGCGGTCTGGCGTCGAGGACGTGGCATTTCGGAGCTAGGTTCGTCATCTTCGCTATCTACCAGTGTATCTCCAGGTTCTGTCCCAACCGAGAGATCAGATACATGAATAAAAGCTGCCCGATCTAAGCCAATGTCCACAAAGGCTGCTTGCATGCCTGGCAAGACTTTGATCACTTTTCCTTTATAAATATCTCCAACGAAATCTTTTTTTCGAGGACGATCGACAAAAAGTTCCGTGACGACTCGATTTTCTAAAACAGCGACCCGAGTTTCCTCTCGGGTCACACTGATAGCAATTTCAGATCCCATAGATGTCTCCTTGACGTACACAGAGGGTCGAGCGGGCCAGTCCTGTCTGGTGGGAATTATTTATGAGTCCAGGAGGGAGAAAGAGTTGGAGAATGGTTTTCTCTTTTTTTGCCGTGAGTTGATGGAGCTTGTACCTCAACCACGCTGTCGGCTGGAGCTCACAAAATTAGGTTGGATCGCAATGTCCTTCTGAGACGTGTGTTCTAGTCAATAAGATGAATAATGTGTTGTGCTTTCATATTGAAATGGATTGATAGATATTTGCTGATATCTGACATTGAAAATGGGCTGCTTCTTGATCTGTGAAATAGAATGACCCTTCTAGGGTACCACATATTTAGATAAAGGAAGTCAAAATTTTCTCATCCCATTGAAGAATGGCTATAAGAGAGACAGGCGCCTACGCTTCACATTAAGCAAGAGGCCGAGTGCTGTGAGGTTGACAACCATGGCACTCCCTCCATAACTCATCAATGGGAGGGGAATGCCGACGATGGGGGCGAGCCCGGTCGTCATCGCAATATTCACGATGATGCCAAATCCAAGCATAGTGACCACCCCAACTGCGAGAAGGGATCCGGTAATATCTTTTGCATTGAACGAAATTTCCAGCCCCATGAGTAAAACAATGACATACAATGACAGAAGAACCAGTGATCCCAAAAATCCCCATTCCTCGGCAAAGACGGCAAATACGAAGTCGGTGTGACCTTCAGGGAGAAACTTGAACTGTGTTTGGGTTCCTCCATAAAGGCCTTTCCCCACTAATTGTCCAGAGCCAATGGCTATGCGAGATTGCAGTCCATGATAACCTTTTCCACCAAGGTCAGAGCTAGGATCCACGAAACTCAAAATTCGATCTTGTTGGTAGCTATGCAGAGATCCCCATACTCCTCCCCATGCAAACGGGAATAACATGAGTGCCGCTAGTACGATGAATCCGAACGCTTTGGACTTCATGCCTACCGTGAGGACGATAACCAGAAAGATTGCGAGGAACCCTAAGCTACTCCCTAAATCTGGTTGTTTAAGGATGAGCAAGAATCCCGGTAGAACGATGAGCGCCGGAATTATGAGACGACGCAACCATCCTTCTCGGTTTGTTGCGCCATAGTAGGCGGCTAATGTGAGCATGAGTGGAATCTTAATGAATTCAGAAGGTTGAATCATTAATGGCCCAAGAGGGATCCAGCGTTGAGAACCGCGGCTCGTCTTTCCACTAATAAGGACAATAATGAGCAAGATGAGTCCGGCGCCATACAACAGATAGGAGAACCTGGCGAATTTGTGATAGTCGATGCCAGCTGCCACGATGAACGCCAACGTCCCAACAACCATCCAGGTCGTCTGCTTCAGATAGATGGGGAATTTTGTCGATGAGCTCGTATTCGTGACGCTATAGATGGAAAGGATGCCAATTGAAATGATGGCAGCGATAATCCCTAGAAAACACCAGTCAAATGTGTCCAGTCCACGGCGATTCACATTGTCGTTCATTAATGGGCTCATGGTTATCTTGCAGATGGGAGTAAAACTCAAGAGATCTTAAAACGACTCATCCTGTTCGGGTTTTTCTGCGTTCATATAGGCTTCAATTAAGGTTTTCGCCAATGGGGCGGCGGCTGAACCTCCATGCCCCATATGTTCAACAATGACTGCTACCGCTATTTTGGGTTGTTCCACAGGGGCAAAAGCCACAAACCAGGCATGGTCCCGATGTTTTTTGGCCACTTCGGATTTGTCATCATCGTCTTTTAACGCGACAACTTGTGCGGTCCCGGTTTTCCCCGCTATGGTCACCACATCTGATTGTGCGCGTTTAGCTGTGCCTTTCGTGACGACAGCTTCCAAACCTTCTTTAATTTTGGAGAAGGTTTCAGGTGGTATCAATAGTTGCTGAGTTGAAGACGGTGGTTCTTCTTTGAAATTCCCTGTCCGTCTAAGCCGGATCCCTTTCAATAAACGAGGTTCCACTACTTGACCATTGGTTGCCACAATGGAAACCACTTTGGCCATCTGAATGGGGGTCACCGATAAAAAGCCTTGTCCAATAGCAATCGAAATGGTTTCACCAGGATACCAAGGCTCTCCCCTATTTTTTCGCTTCCATTTTTTTGAGGGGACTAAGCCGGATTGCTCTGATGATAACGCAATACCCGTTTTTGACCCTAATCCAAATTGTCGAGAATACTTGGAAATGGCGTCGATGCCCAGTTGATTCCCTGCTCTATAAAAGTACACATCACAGGATTGGGCGAGGGCCTTGGTTAATGCCACAGACCCATGTCCACCACGTTTCCAGTCACGAAAGACTCGACGGCCAAAAGGGAAAGTGCCATGGCATGTCATTGTTTCCTTCGCACCCATCGTTTGAGTATCTAAAAGCGCAGCGGCCATGACTATTTTAAATGTTGAGCCCGGAGGATATTGTCCTTGAATGGCTCGGTTGGTGAGAGGATGTCGAGAGTCTTGGAGTAATTGTTGCCAAGCCTGTGGACTAATACCACCAGACAGATCATTTGGGTTAAACCCCGGCTGGCTCGCTAATGCCAGGACATCACCATTCCAAGGGTCGAGAGCGACGATTGCTCCAGACTCTTCTCCAAGCAGATCTTCGGCCAATCGCTGTAGACGAATATCTAATGTTAAATAGAGATCGTTCCCGGCTAAAGGGGGATGAAGAGACAGCGATCGCTTGGGATATCCAAAGGCGTCGACTTCAATAACTTTCCGCCCCGTTTCACCCAATAAATGCGCATCTAGTGTCTGTTCAATGCCGTATTGTCCAATCGTACGACCGGCTTGTACGTCAATGAATTCTGGATCTTTTAATTGGGATTCAGAGATTTCTCCTACATACCCAATCACATGCGCTGCATAGTTCTCGAGCGGATAGTTGCGCTGGTATTCTGGCTGAATCGCAACGCCAGGCAATTCAATTCGATGTGATTCAATGAGGGCCGCTTCTTTGAGTGTGAGACCACTTTTGAGTTTTATCCGACCCCGCCTCCGCTTCGTAGCCAGTTTTTCTGAAATGCTCTGAACATTCACATCAACGTATTCGGGGAGTTTGGTGATGAGCGCCTCGCGATTTTGAACATCCTCTAATGAAAGATACAATTGAAAACTGGGAATGTTGTTGGCCAATAATTCACCATTTCGGTCATATAACAATCCTCGGGCCGGTTCGAGCACGATAGATCTTGTTCGATTATCACGTGCTAATTCCTGATAATACACTCCATCCCGAATTTGTAATTGCCACAGTCGTAATCCCAAGAGCACCAAAATCATGAGTAATCCGACTTTGACAAAAATTAATCGACTTTGAATGTCGGCCAATTCGTTCGCTTGTCGTGAGGAATCAAACATGAGGCTTGGTTTTTTCTAGGCTAGGGAGGTTGTATGTGTATTGTTATCGGCGGCCTTGAGCAAAGTGTACCACACCAAACGAATGCCGAAATTTGTGAGTGAGCCAAAAAATTCCAGCAGCGAGGAAACTCTGATACAGAGACTGCGGAACGAGTATCCAAGAAATAGCATGAAAGGTTTCTGATCCTTTGATGTCTGGATAGGCGACAATGAGAGAGGCTAGCCCGCATCCTAAGGAAAGCACCAACGTGACGATTGCCACTGCTGCGGTTGTCACGGTCGAAACGGTATGGGTGGTCATGCCGGCAAGCGCGCCTGTCAGGCCCTTGAGAAGTAAATTGAGCCCAATACCTCCCGGTGTCAACAGGTCTTGAAGCAGTCCGACTGTGAGCCCCATCACTAACCCTTTATATTCATTCGAGAGAAATCCAGCGAGGCAAGCTAAGACCAAGCACAGGTCTGGATAGACATTGTTGATCGATAGTACAGAACTGAGAGTTGCTTGAACGACAACAGTGGCAACGCACAACATTGTTTGTAAAAGAACGAGCATGGTAACAGTTAGGGTGCAGCAAGCGTTTCTGGTGACGGAGGAGATTCGACCGAGATAGGGGGTTGGAATGAGGTAATGACCAAGACCCCCTCAAGCTTTGAAAAATCGACAATTGGCGTGACTTCTCCGGATTGAAATAAGTCTGTCGCGGCTTTTGTCACTTGCTGGATTTGACCAATGTGAAGCCCTCGTGGGAAGTCATCGGTGAGGCCGGAGGTGACGATGGCATCGCCGATTTGAACCGGAGAAAGTGGGGGAAGGTATTTCATGCGAATATTCCCCTGTGGGGTTCCCTGAATGATGCCTTCGTCACGGCTGGCTTGAATCATGCCCGTAATTGCTATATTCGGATCTGAGAGAAGCAGGACAACCGAAGTCATTGAATTGACACGGACTACCCGACCCACGACACCTGCATCTGTAATGACTCCCATTTCTGCGCGGATTCCGTCACGTGCTCCTTTATCAATAACTATGGCTCGATACCAATTCGAGACATTGCGTCCGATAATTTGAGCAGCGAGGGTGGTCATGGGAGCGGTTTCTTGATAGATCGAGAGTCTTTGAAAATCCCTTCCCACAATGGCTTGTTCACGGAGCCGATTCTGTTCGCCTTGCAAATTTTGAATCTCTAATTTCAGATTCTGATTTTCTTCCCACACATGTTGGAGGGCAATATAGTGACTCCACGTTTCTTCCAAAGAATCTTGAATGGAAGCCACAACCTGTAGAGGGCCCTCAAGAATGATGCCCAAAGGGCCTCCCACCTGTCCAAGCCATTCTTGCGATTGTCGTGGCAAGAACAGCACAAGAAACAGAAAGACGATAAAGACTCCCACGAGAACACGGCGGAGTCCAGTGGTGATGGGTAATGAGGTATGTTCAGATCGAGGCATGAAAATCAGGGAACACTTAGGGGTTCAAACTCGAATGAGTTGAGACTTTCTGAAGTAGACTCAGCTCTTCCAATGTTTTGCCCACGCCCAACACAACTGAGCTTAAGGGGTCGTCAACGGTGACAATAGGCAAGGCTGTTTCTTCACGGATTCGATCATCCAGTCCTTGAAGCAATGACCCACCACCGGTAAGGACAATTCCGTGGTCAATGATGTCACCGGCTAATTCGGGTGGAGTATGTTCCAATGCCAGTCGTATTGCGGACACAATGGTTGTAATGCAGTCCTGTAGTGCTTCTCGAATCTCGGTGTCATCGACAAAAATAGTTCGTGGAATTCCAGACACGACATCTCTTCCTTTCACCGCCATTTGCTTTTTCTCGGAGAGAGGATATGCTGAGCCAATTCCTATTTTGATTCGTTCGGCCATTTGATCGCCAATCAATAAGCTATACTCTCGTTTCAGATGGTTCATGATTGCCCCATCAATTTGGTCGCCAGCAATACGAACTGATTCACTATAGACGATACCGCCAAGAGAAATAACGGCAATGTCGGTTGTGCCACCACCAATGTCGACGATCATGTTTCCTGAAGGTTCGGTGATGGGAAGCCCTGCTCCAATCGCAGCAGCAACTGGCTCTTCAATAAGAAAGACTTCTCGGGCTCCCGCCAATTCTGCCGATTCTTTGACGGCTCGTTGTTCGACTTGGGTAATTTGTGATGGAACTCCAATAATAATGCGAGGTCGGACAAGTGTACCTCGTTGATGAACTTTTTGGATAAAGTACCGAAGCATCCGTTCGGCCATGTCAAAGTCAGCAATGACTCCTTCGCGCATGGGTCGGATTGAGGTCAGATTTCCAGGTGTCCGCCCTACCATTTTCTTAGCCTCTTCCCCCACTGCTAAAATTTTTTTAGAATGAGCCTCAATAGTCACCACAGATGGTTCGTTCAGGACAATGCCTTGTCCTTTGATATAAATAAGAGTTGAAGCGGTGCCCAGATCAATGGCGATATCTTGTGAAAAGTAACGACGGAGCAAATTAAACATGGTTGAAGGTCTTGAAGAGCTGTCTTTCTAAATTGGTGTAGTCCATGATCATAGAGAAGTGATGGGTTGTTTTCCCCTTGTGAAAAGGCAGGCTTTCATTTGAAGCACTTGAGTATAGTGTCTATCCGATGCTCGGTTGTATGGTTCACATCTGGCCAGAAAACGGTTGGATAGGTTCAAACGGTAGATGAGACGAGTTGTCGCGCAAATTCGCCTTATGGATTTTCTTGTCAAGAAAAACAGTGAGGTGGATACTTAGGAAGCGTTAAGAAAAAGTATATCAGAAGTCCTAAAAGACCACAAAGATTAATCCGAGCAAAGTAGCGAATGATGAATATGTATGACTGCCTCTTGCCAGTGAGAAGACAAAGGCGATAAATACAAGGATACATCTTTATCTGGGAGAGGAAGAATGTGATGGGAAGCCAAACGTTATTTGAAAAAATTTGGAATCAACATGTGGTTCGAGAAGAACCTGATGGCACCACTTTACTCTATATTGATCGCCATTTAGTCCATGAAGTCACCTCACCCCAAGCGTTTGAAGGCCTGCGGTTAGCTGGGCGGACCCCTCGGCGAGCGAAGGCGGCCCTAGCAGTGCCTGATCACAATGTGCCTACCACGGACCGCAAGCAAGGCATTAGCGATCCCATGAGTGCGTTGCAAATTTCAACCTTAGAAAACAATTGTGCAGAGTTTGGAATTTCCTATTATGGCATGCAAGATATCCGACAAGGGATTGTTCATGTGATAGGCCCAGAGCAGGGCTTAACCTTGCCTGGAATGACGATTGTGTGTGGCGACTCTCATACTTCAACACATGGGGCATTTGGAGCTCTAGCATTTGGAATTGGGACTTCGGAGGTCGAGCATGTGTTGGCGACCCAATGTTTAGTGCAAAAACGGCCGAAAACCATGGAAATCCGAGTAGAAGGCATCTTGCCAGACTATTGTTCGCCTAAAGATGTCATCTTGGCCATCATTGGACGCATTGGGATTGGTGGCGGCATCGGGCAGGTTGTGGAATATACCGGATCCGTCATCCGTTCCTTTTCTATGGAAGGTCGGATGACTCTTTGTAATATGTCCATTGAGGCCGGGGCTCGGGCTGGCCTTGTGGGCCCAGATGAGAAAACAGTCGCGTATGTTAAAGGGCGTCCTCTTAGCCCTCAAGGAGACATGTTTGCGCAAGCCAGTCAGGCATGGCTAGACCTCAAATCTGATCCGGGGGCCAGGTTTGATAAAGTTGTGGAGCTTCGAGGGGAAGACATCCCGCCTCAAGTGACGTGGGGGACCAATCCTGGAATGGTGACAGATGTGACAGGGCGAGTTCCAAATCCAGCTGATATCGAAGATGAGAAAGTCCGATCAGCGACTCAAAGGGCGTTGGACTATATGGGTCTTACGCCCAGTATTTCTGTCTGTGATATTAAGATTGATCGAGTGTTTATTGGGTCCTGCACCAATTCCCGCATTGAGGATTTACGGGTGGCTGCAAAATATGTTCAAGGCAAACATGTTTCTGAGAAGGTGAAGGCCATGGTTGTTCCTGGTTCGGGTCTCGTGAAACAACAGGCAGAAGAGGAAGGGCTTGACCGGATATTTCGAGAGGCAGGGTTTGAATGGCGTGAGCCTGGTTGCAGCATGTGTTTGGCGATGAATGCGGATGTGCTCACTCCAGGTGAACGATGTGCTTCAACGAGCAATCGAAACTTTGAGGGACGGCAGGGAAAAGGTGGTCGGACTCATTTAGTCTCTCCCGCGATGGCAGCAGCGGCAGCAGTGGCTGGCCATTTCGTGGATATTCGAGATTGGGCGTAGCGTAAGGACCGGAAGTCGTCGTTGTAATGTAACGCAACAATAATTTTTGAATTTGTGGAGAGAACCATGCAAGCTTTTACGACTTTAACTGGCACTGTCGCTCCTTTGGATCGTGCAGATGTTGACACTGATCAAATTATCCCTAAACAATACCTGAAAACGATTCAGCGAACCGGATTAAAGGAGGGGTTATTTGCGGATTGGCGCCAACGACCAGACGGTACGCTCGATCCTGATTTTTTTTCAAACCAATCACAGTATCAGGAATCTTCTATTCTGCTCACTCGGGATAATTTCGGGTGTGGATCTTCTCGGGAACATGCGCCTTGGGCATTGTTGGATTATGGTATTCGTTCGATACTAGCCCCAAGTTTTGCCGATATTTTTTATAATAATTGTTTTCAAAACGGCATTCTTCCGGTGGTCTTAACTGCCCAAGCAATTCAAACACTGTTTGATCGTGTTCTGAGTAAGCATACGTATCAGGTCACAGTGGATTTAGCCGAACAAGTTATTGCCCTGCCCGAAGGCGAGAGGTACACATTCACAGTCGATCCGTTTCGCAAGGACTGTATGATCAAAGGGTTGGATGGTATTGGGTTGACTCTACAGTAT
The DNA here is from genome assembly GCA_937139405.1 of uncultured Nitrospirota bacterium. GTDB lineage: Bacteria > Nitrospirota > Nitrospiria > Nitrospirales > UBA8639 > Nitrospira_E. The sequence continues at coordinate 122,655 of CAKZPV010000031.1, read as the reverse complement.
GAACCAGCCATTTCTGCTTATGAAGCACGGCGTTCTCGAGAGGCTCCATGGTTGTTTTAATATCGAAGGACATGGCCTGAATTGGTTCTTCAATCTCTTTCCCCGTTCTTCTTTGAAACGACCCACCGTATGAGAGGAGAGCACCTGATTCTCTTTCATTATATTGCCAGAATGACCTAGTCCCTCCTCTTTTTGTCTCTTACCTCAACGCAAAATTTTTTCTCTATAACTGATTTTTTGTCATTAGATCCCACCCCTGTTACCTTAACAATGTCAAAGTAATCTGATTGACATCGTTCGAATCACTATACCCATTTCATGTTCAAAGTTTTTCTTCAGTCATTATTAGGAAGTTTTTATGACCTCCTGCCTATTGTGGTGGTCATTGGATTTTTTCAATTGGTTGTCTTGCAACAGCCAATTCCCAACCTTTTGGAGATCCTAGCCGGATCATTTTTTGTGTTGATTGGACTGACATTGTTTGTGCAGGGATTGGAGATGGGCTTGTTTCCCATCGGTGAATCGTTAGCATTCGCATTTGCTCGCAAAGGCAGTTTAACCTGGTTGTTGATCTTTGCGTTTGCCTTAGGATTTGGGACCACTGTGGCAGAACCAGCTCTCATTGCCGTGGCTCAAGAGGCAGCGAATGTTGCGGCGGGAGGCCATGTGATTGAGGCCACGGATCAAGCACGCACGGATTATGCACGTGGTCTTCGCTTGACTGTTGCCGTGTCAGTTGGATTCGCGATCGTCATTGGTGTTTTGCGCATCGCTCGAGGGTGGCCTGTACAGTATTTGATCATTGGAGGATATCTAGGGGTCATTGTGATGACGCTTTTTGCCCCTCCAGAGATCATTGGCATTGCCTATGATTCAGGAGGTGTGACCACATCCACTATTACAGTGCCCTTGGTAACTGCCCTTGGAGTCGGCTTAGCTTCCTCTATTCGTGGCCGTAATCCGATGATTGATGGGTTTGGGTTGATTGCTTTTGCCTCCCTCACCCCCATGATTTTTGTTATGGCATACGGCATGATGGGGTGACGGTTTGCTACACAACCTTCTGCAAACATTTTGGGCGACCATTACGGATGTCCTGCCCATTGCCTTCATTATTATAGGGTTTCAGACTTTTGTCATCCGACGTCCAATCGCAAACATGAGCCGAGTGGCGATAGGCTTCTTGTCTGTTCTAGTCGGGTTAGCATTTTTCCTACAGGGGTTAGAGATGGCCCTTTTTCCTATTGGGAAACTCATGGCGCAACAATTAACGGCCCCAGAATTTATTGCAGGTGTTCAACAAGCAAATGGATCCATAAAAGATCTGGACTGGAGCCAATACTACTGGGTGTATGCCTTTGCTTTAGCAATTGGCTTTTCAACAACTATTGCAGAACCGTCGTTGCTCGCTGTTGCTTTGAAGGCGCATCAAGTCTCAGGTGGAGTTATTGGTGTGTGGGGGTTACGAATAGCCGTGGCGATCGGTGTGGCGATCGGTATTGCTCTGGGGTCCTACCGCATAATTACCGGCACGCCGTTGCATTGGTACATTATTGCGGGATATGGGGTCGTGATCGTTCAAACCCTCTTTGCGCCACGAATGATCATTCCTTTGGCGTATGACTCTGGTGGTGTCACAACTTCAACTGTAACGGTTCCCATTGTCGCAGCATTGGGACTGGGTTTAGCGAGTAACGTCCCTGGCCGCAATCCTGTGTTTGATGGGTTTGGGCTCATTGCCTTCGCCAGTTTGTTCCCGATTATTACCGTCATGGCCTACGCGCAAATTTCTGCCTGGTGGGCCAAACCACAATAAATTCTTGCCAGGGAGCCATGCTATGCATTTCAAATTAATCTGTGCTTTTGTCCAAGACGACAAAACTAACGTGGTGATGAATGCGGCGAGAGAAAAAGGTGCCACCGGTGCAACGGTAATTACGAGTGCCCATGGCGAAGGGCTAGAGGTCAAAAAAACGTTTTTTGGCTTAAATTTGGAAACTCAACGCGATGTCATCCTTTTCCTTGTGGAAGAGCATTTGTCGCGAGAAATATTGGAATCAATCTCTAAGGTTGGTGAATTTGATGCTAAACCAGGAACAGGAATCGCGTTTCAAGTTGATGTCGAAGACGCGGTGGGCGTCGTACATCAAATGGTCAAACTCAAGGATATGGTGGAGGAAGAGTTATGAGACACGGTGAATTGGTACGCGTAAAAGATGTCATGAAAATTCAGTTTGATCTGATCCATGGAGTTGAAACGGTAGCCGATGTCTTGCGTCAGGCCAAGCATTTAGAGACCGAATGCCTGTTGGTAGACCGCCGGAATGATGATGACGAATATGGGATCGTGTTGCTGGCTGATATTGCTAAAAAAGTATTGGGGGCTGATAAGGCTGCGGATCGGGTTAATGTCTATGAGATCATGAGCAAACCGGTGATATCCGTTGACCCAGATATGGATATTCGTTATTGCGCCCGTCTATTTGAGCGGTTTGGTCTGACCTTATCGCCAGTCGTCAAAAGCCGTACTGTCGTGGGTGTAGTGAGTTATCGAGATATTGTCTTGCGTGGATTACGCGACCGGTTGTGAATCAAAAACATCAGTGATTTGATAGAGGACGGTCGAATGTTGACATGATATTAATTATGGATATTTCGATACAAAATGAATTCAAGAAAAAATTAAGGCTCAAAAATATTTGGTAACATTTATATTTAGGGCCTCTCCTTTACACTTACCGGTAAGAGGCGAATGCTATGGGCTAGATTTGGAAAATTCGTTCTTTGCCTGAGCAGCTACTTCACTAATAAAAATTTACTACTCTTAAACGGTGCTGGAACAATATTTCTTTACGGTATGATGCTAACCAAGAGCATGGCGGTCGAATTTTTTTTGTGGGTTTTGGAAGGAACCGTATTGACCTGTTGATTGTGGGTAAATTTGAGACTGACGGTTTGTTGTTGATGGGGGAGATTGAAGAGGTCATGTAAGTCTTTTTGAATGAAGACAGACATGTCATAGGTTTGAGGATTGCTTGTCTGTTGTGTGGTTTGATTGAGGACGTATTGGCCCATGATCGAAATATGATAGCCATGAGTAGAAGGTTCATATGAATATCGTAATTTCGACAAAAGAATATTTGAAATAGATCCTTGATTTCTGCGGCTCATCCGATTCCATTCAAAACTGGGTTGTATTGTCTGTTCAGTTGAGAGGCGCACAATTGTTTCGAGGTTGGCGAATCGACGTATTTGAGCGAAATCTTGCTTGGCATTATTTTTTCGGGTAAAGCCAAAACTAGGAGAAATTTTCAATGGTGCATAAAGGTTGAGCGTTCCCTTCAAGGTGGAGTGAAGTTCTTCAAGAATTCCTTGGTCGTGTATGTCGTTCTGTGAAGATGAAAGTCGAGATGCCCATTCCCCTTTCCCCCTTGAGCGTTCAAATGCGATCTTCGTTGTCACTGTTTCTCGCAACGTTGTGCGCGAACGAGATTCATCGGAGAGGCTTAAAATATCTTTCTGCTCGCGACCATAGCCCAATGTGAAGCTCGGTAAATTGGGGAGAGTCCAATCGAGAGAATATTGCTGACGTGTAGAAATCATTTGCTGACGTGTTGGATCATGGTCTACGTTGTTGGAGAATCGACTCAGTTCGACCTTAGGCGTGACAAAAGGAAGTTGCCATTCCCATAAGAGTTTCCCGCCCAACTGATCGTTAGGAGCAAAAGACAAGGTTCTTCCTATATCCTGACCTGTATAGCCATACACCGCGCGATACGTCATTCTCTTCATGGAGCCTTTGAGTACGACCTGTGTGCCCAATTGTGTGTTTGGAGTAAGAGTCGAATTGGCACTGAGAAACGGATCTCGATACACCATCTCAATGCCTGCCGAAAGGGCATCTGAGATAAGTGGAATGGTATTAGCTGCTTGAAATAAGCGACTCCCTTGATGGCCGAGTGAAGAAATATTTCGAATATTTTGAATAGAAAATCTTTCATGTTTCCGCGAAAGATTAATACGTTCTGGTGTCGGGTCATCAAAGAATCTGGCACATTGAGAAGAATGATTCGTCGAGAAAGCGGAGATTCCCCTCGTCGAGACTTGTGTTTGACATCGCATTGATTGGGAAGAAGTATGCAGGCCGAGGCGAGCAACAAGTAGCTCAATATCTTGAGCCAAAACCACATGACTCATCATGAGGATTGAGCACAATCCGATACAAAAAGAGAAAACAGTCCGCACCATGACCTGTCTTTCTTAAATTGGGGAATCTGAAAATATCTTCAATAATCTTAGTCGATCTGTAAGCAACCTAAATGCCATATTACAAAGGGTAAAAAGTTGCCTACTTATTCTTAAAGGCAAATGCGCAGCTATGCACAACCTGTTGTTTTTGAATACGACTTGTGTGAATTCTAGGTGTAAACAAGGATGAAGCTTGTTGTGTTGAATGAGATGTAGTCTTTCCTAGTGGTACAACTAACAAATTGCCTGTTGGGTTTCTGCAACATTTTCAATCGTCCCGGATCGAACGTCTAAGTGCTCAAGCGATAAATTGAACTGATGGGCAAGCTGAGACTTAGAGCAAGCCCCATGGTAGGCTTTGTATGTTCAATATGGCGTGCGTAATATTTTGGCGGTATTCAAGACTACATCAGTGTAGGCATAACCGAGGAAACTGAGGAGAGATATTGGAGTCACAAAAAGAGATGAAAATAAAATGAGGAGGGGAAGATGATGACGCGCAAGTTTAAAAATTTTTGTGGTCTTGTTCTAGCAATACTGATCCTAGTCAATCTGATTGGAGTTCCGCATGGCATTTCAGATACAGGGCGACAACAGGCTAAAGCCACGTTTGCCGGAGGCTGCTTTTGGTGCATGGAGGAGGCTTTTGAAAAAGTCGAAGGGGTAGTATCGGCAATCTCAGGATATACTGGAGGGCAAGTCAAGAATCCTTCGTACGAACAAGTTTCCGCTGGTGGTACTGGTCATACAGAATCCATAGAAGTGATCTATGATCCGAGCAGAGTGACGTATGCACAATTACTAGAGGTATTTTGGAGAAATGTAGACCCGACGACACCCAATGCACAGTTTTGTGACTATGGAAATCAATATCGTACCGCAATTTTCTACCATGATGAGGATCAAAAAAAATTAATTGATACATCTAAGCAAAATATCGAAAACTCAAAAAATTTTCCGGAATCCATTGTGACAGAAATTGCTCCTGCTTCAGTTTTTTACTTGGCTGAAGAGTATCATCAGGATTATTACGCTAAGAACCCCATTCGTTACAAATATTACAAATGGAATTGTGGTCGTGCGAAACGACTGGAGCAGTTATGGGGGAATTCCTAATCTTTCATTTTGTGGGGTAACGACTTGAATCTCATTGACTCTGATAAGAAAACGGCATCTCCATTCCTTTTGCTAAGCATTTGAAGTGTTGAGTTAATGATAGAAATTATCTCCGTGGCATTTATTTTTGGATAGACTGAGCGCAGCGGAAGCCGATATTGGGTGATCGTTCTTTGGGAAAGGCACCACCCCTGGTGGCGGTACGGAGCATCACAGGTAGGCTTTTCCACGATCCTCCACGCACCACTTTATACCGACCTGACTTAGGTCCACGCGGATTTCGCTTCGGCATGATGGGGTAGTAGTCTGGCCCGAGCCAATCATTCACCCATTCCGCAATATTCCCAGACAAGTGATAAATTCCCCATTCGCTTTTGCCTTCCGAAAAACTATCTACGTTTGCGACGAGCGGGATCTCATGCACATGATAGGCTCCAAAGACTGCAACCTTTTCTGAGGGGTCCTGTTCTCCCCAAGGGAAAGTCTTTCCTGTTGTTCCCCGTGCCGCTTTTTCCCACTCGGCTTCAGATGGAAGGCGCTTCCCTTGATTCAGGCAAAAGGCATGAGCTTCGTCCCAGGTCACGTACAGAGCTGGCCAGGGGGCAAGTGCCTGGTCAGGGATGAAGTGAATGCTGATGAGATGCCAAATGAGATTCCGCACTTCAGAAGAAATCTTCCGATCACTTTGTGGCAAAAACTGCAAAAATTCTCCAAGTGACACTTCGTATTGATCAATCTGATATGCATTCAACCAAATTCGGCGTTGCGGAAATTCTGTGTTGTCATAATTTTTTTCAAAGGTATGCCTGTCGCCATCCTCCCGATTGGTGCCCATCAAAAACCAGCCGGCAGGGATAGATACCATCGGTGAGGGTTTGGCAAAACGAGCGATGCTCTGCAGGTGAACATCAACCGCGGATGGAGCAGCTTCCATTTTGGCCCATGCTGGCGAGGCATTTATAATAAGCAGACCAAGTGATAACAAAGAAAATTGGAGTAATGACAAGAAAAAGCATTTTGAGCATTTCAACACGGTGGTCTCGCCTTCTTTTGGCAATTAACGATAGGATGAATGTTGATTGGGAACTGGCTCAGTGTAGGTGACGAGCACTTTTGGGAGCAAGATTTCCCTGGTGCCGAAGCGAGCCCATGAGAGAAATGCACGTCCCATGTCTTTAGAAAAACACGATCAACGAAGGGGCTTTTCATGAGTTTAGGTGAAAATCAACGGTTAGCTGGACTAGGACAATCTGAAATTCGAGCGATGACGTTAGCTTGTACACAAGCCAATGGGATCAATATGGCCCAAGGCGTGTGTGATACGGGTGTTCCCCCCGTGGTCATTGATGAGGCCAAGCAGGCCATGGATCAAGGATTCAACACCTACACCCGTTTTGATGGACTTACCGAACTGCGAGAAGCGCTGGCGCAACGCATGAGGACTTTCAATTATATGACTGTCAACCCAGAAACTGATGTGACGGTTAGCGCAGGAGCGACAGGGGCTTTTCATTGTGTGTGCATGGGGCTACTGCAGCCAGGGGATGAAGTGATTATCTTTGAGCCGTATTATGGCTATCACCTGAGTACGATACTGGCCGTGGAAGCTGTACCAATAATCATATCGTTACGAGGATCGGACTGGAGTCTGTCGCTGGATGATCTAGAGCGCGTTATCACGGGTCGCACTAAAGCCATTGTCGTAAATACGCCAGGCAACCCTTCGGGGAAAGTGTTCACGACCCAAGAGTTGGAAGGGATTGCTGCAGTAGCCCGTCAACATGATCTCTTTATCTTTACCGACGAAATCTATGAATACTTTGTCTATGATAATCAGGAGCATGTGAGTATGGCAGCTCTTCCAGGGATGGCTGACCGCACGATCACCATTTCCGGTTATTCTAAAACCTTTAGTATCACGGGTTGGCGGATTGGCCATGCCGTGGCGGCTCCAAGATGGTCATCCATGATTGGTGCAATGAATGATTTAGTCTATGTCTGTGCCCCAGCGCCCTTACAATACGGCGTGGCGATGGGCATTCAAATATTGGATGCGGCGTTCTATCAGGAACTACGACGATCATTCCAACGAAAACGTGATCGGTTTTGTCAGGTGCTGCAAGACATCGGTTTGTCCCCAACCATTCCTCAGGGGGCATATTATGTTTTAGCTGATGTACGTCGCTTGTCTGGGACAACAGGGAAGGAGCGTGCAATGTATGTATTAGAAAAGTCTGGGGTGGCCGCGGTCCCAGGTGAAGCCTTTTTCCAAGGAGACAAAGGTGCGTCGTACGTTCGATTTAGTTTTGCCAAGACGGATGAGGATCTAGATGTAGCTTGTGAACGATTACAAAGTTTGAGGTAAGGAAAGCTAAAAACAGATCACTGCATCATGAAAAAATCATATTTTTCTTAATATGGCTTTGTAAGCCAGGATCAGTCTTGGTCAAAATGATGCTAGGTATATTTCTTAGGTAATTCCCTAATTCTCACAGCAATGAATCATGTGTGATTGGACACTAAGCTTTGATAGTTGATGGCATAAATGTGATGGCGAGAAACGCTGTGCATGAAGTTTGAGGGTACATGGCTTTTGGAAAAGAGAACGAAAAAATATGATACCTTTAGATATTGATAGAAAATAGGTCTGAGCTTTTTCCGAAGTGCTGTAGGGTTTTTTGAGTAATTTGACGACCTCGGGCTGTCCGGTCTAGATACCCTGATTGTAAGAGATAGGGTTCATGTACATCTTCTAATGTGGACTTTTCTTCTTGGATGGCTGCAGCCAACGCTTCAATGCCTACCGGGCCACCTCTAAACTTCTCGATGATGGTTAATAAAATTTTGCGATCCAGTTCGTCGAATCCGGCCTCGTCGACTTGCAACCATTGTAATGCTTCTTGGGCAATGGCTTGGGTGACATGACCCTGTGCTTTGACTTCGGCAAAATCCCGAACCCGTTTGATGAGACGGTTGGCAATGCGGGGCGTACCACGAGCTCGTCTCGCAATTTCCAATGCTGCATCTTCATCAATTTTCACATTCAACAACTCTGCTGATCGTGAAATGATGATTTGTAATTCTTCAGGCTGATAAAAATCCAATCGGTAAACCAACCCAAATCGCTCACGCAGAGGAGAGGTCAGAGCGCCAGCTCGAGTGGTCGCCCCGATGAGGGTGAAAGGAGGAAGATCTAACTTCATCGTACGTAACGACGGGCCCTGCCCGATCACCAGGTCAATTTGATAATCCTCCATTGCGGGATAGAGCGCTTCTTCGGCAGCCGGGGGCAAACGATGAATTTCATCAATAAATAACACGTCTCGAGGTTGAAGATTCGACAAAATGGCGGCCAAATCTCCGGCATGGGTTAGGACCAACCCCGATGTCGAACGAATGGTTCCTCCCATTTCTTTGGCGATGATATGGGCAATGGTTGTTTTCCCTAATCCTGGCGGGCCGTAAAAAATTGCATGGTCCAGCGCTTCTCCACGTCCAAGGGCGGCATCGATACAGACTCGGAGCGATTCTTTCATGCGATCTTGGCCGATGTACTCACCTAGCTGCTGGGGTCTTAGCGTACCTTCGAGGCCCTGCTCTTCTGCCATCGCATGAGTGGAGAGAACGCGGTCTTCCATTTATTTGGTGGCTTTATGAAAAAATTTGGCTACAACAGTATTCAACATGATGAGTATGAACATGAGGGAGAGGGGGACTCCCTTTTTGTGCGAGATGAAAACCGAGAGAGGAGTCTTGCCAGGCCAGCCGAGAAAGCCGCCTTGTTGCTTAGAATCCTGAATAGAGATCTTGACAGCCCAGGCAAAACTCGACGTTGATTTGCTTATCAAGATAATTTACCAGAAATCCCTTTTCTTCGTAGAGGAGCTTTGCTCCCATAAGTGTTTCATTTGGGAAGTCTTCAGGTCCGAGTAGGTCGCGAACTTCTTTCAGGGTCATGGCTCCCAAGACATGCCGAAAAATACCGCGAACTTTATGGGCAAATCGGTTGTTGATGAAAATTAAATCGACTTTCCCGTCTGTGATGCGGACTCCAGCCATGGCACCAGTCGGGTTTTCCTTGTCCCATAACAAAATAAACGTGCCTTCTTGTTCGGCGCGTACGCCGGGTAGTCGTTGTTCGACTAATGATTCCACGGCTTGTATTTCGGAATCTCCCAATTTGACCCGAAACAGGGCGACCTCTTTGGCATCGACGTCTTTGGCATTTTCGACGCTATTGCGAGTGAGTTCATACTTGGCCGCCCATGTTGAGGGAAGAGACGGGAGGAGTTGCAAGGCCAGAATAAGGCATGGCCAAATAAATAACCGTTTCACATTCATCATGAAATTCCTCTTGGTAAGGGAAATAATCGGGAAAACGAAAATAATAAATAATAGAAGGATTCTGTATGGTGTTGTGCAATGAGAGCCTGAAAGATTGTATCCGACCCTTCATTAGAGGGTCAATTCTTGAATGTATCGGAATGTCTCAGCCTACATATTCCTTATGATATACTCGCATCCCATGCAAAACGCCATTGTGATCAAAGGCGCCCGCCAACACAATCTCAAAAACCTAGACCTCGTCATTCCCCGCGATCAACTTGTGGTTATTACAGGCTTAAGTGGGTCAGGGAAATCTTCTCTAGCCTTCGACACCATTTATGCTGAAGGGCAGAGGCGATATGTAGAATCGTTGTCCGCCTATGCCCGGCAATTTCTTGAGCAGATGACCAAGCCGGATGTAGATTCCATTGATGGCCTCTCTCCTGCGATTTCCATTGAGCAAAAAACGACAAGCCATAATCCTCGTTCAACAGTGGGAACGGTTACGGAGATCTATGATTATTTTCGCTTGTTGTTTGCCAGAATTGGGCAACCATTTTGTTTTCAATGCGGGAATGCCATTGCGGCACAAACCGTACAACAAATGGTAGATGCCATCATGGGCCTTCCGGTGGGCAGCAAAATACAAATTTTAGCGCCCATTGTACGAGGACGAAAAGGCGAATATCGCAAAGAACTTCTAGGGGCTCGAAAAGCCGGATTTGTTCGAGTACGCATTGATGGAGCGATCCGTGATCTTGGCGAAACCATTACTTTACATAAACAGCGGAAACATACGATTGAAATTGTGATTGATCGGGTGATTGTGAAGGCCGAGACCGGTGTTGCACGGCGTCTGGCGGATTCAGTAGAAACTGCACTCAAGATGACCAAGGGCCTCGTGGGAGTATTGACTGAAGATGCCCAAGTTCGAATGTATAGTGAGCAGCTGGCCTGTATTCAATGTGGAATCAGTTATTCCGAAATCGCTCCACGAATTTTTTCCTTTAACAGCCCCCATGGAGCCTGCCCTGAATGCGATGGGATTGGGTTTGAGTCTTCAGGTTCTCCTGAGCATGAAGAATGGACATTTGATACTCCATGTGAGGCCTGTGGAGGTGGTCGCCTGAAACAGGAAAGTCTCGCGATCAAAATCAGCGGGCAATCGATTGCAGATGTCACGAACTTGTCCGTGCGACAAACACTGGAATTTCTGGATACATTGAATCTCACAGATCGTGAAAAATTAATCGGTCAACGAGTTATTAAGGAAATACGTGAGCGTTTAGAATTCCTTCTTAATGTGGGGTTGGCTTATCTCACTCTAAATAGACCATCTGCCACCCTGTCGGGTGGTGAGGGACAGCGAATACGACTTGCCACTCAAATTGGATCGGGTTTAGTTGGCGTCTTATATATTCTGGATGAACCGAGCATTGGATTGCACCAACGTGATCATCGCCGATTATTACAAACGCTGCTGCAGTTACGAGATATGGGGAATACCGTTGTAGTCGTTGAACATGATGCCGAGACCATGCGTGCAGCCGATTACGTGTTGGACTTAGGCCCTGGGGCTGGAGTGGAAGGAGGGAAGTTAGTGGCTCAGGGTCCGCCTTCGGTTGTCATGGCTGATACGACCTCACTCACTGGACAATATTTAAATGGAAGTCGGCGTGTAGTTCTACCGCTTCGCCAACGAACACCTAAAGGATTTTTGTCGGTGGTGAGTGCGGAAAAGCATAATTTGCAAAATGTTAGCGTGAGCTTTCCCTTGGGACTGTTGACCTGCGTGACCGGTGTTTCAGGGTCTGGAAAAAGTACGTTGGTCATTGATGTGGTGTTTCGGTCATTGGGGCAAGGCTTTGCACAGAAAAAGCCTGTCTTTGAAGGTTGTCGAAAAATACAAGGCCTTGAGCATTTGGATAAACTCATCGATATTGACCAGTCACCAATCGGACGGACTCCCCGTTCGAATCCCGCAACGTACACCGGTCTTTTTAGTTTTATCCGAGATGTGTTTGCTCAATTACCGGAGTCACGCGTTCGGGGGTACAAGCCGGGCCGGTACAGCTTTAATGTTAAAGGTGGCCGATGTGAAGCTTGCCAGGGAGACGGCTTGATCAAAATCGAAATGCATTTTCTCCCAGATATTTATGTGACGTGTGAAGTCTGTTCCGGTCAGCGGTATAACCGAGAAACGTTAGATGTGATGTATCGGGGGCGCACCATTGCTGATGTGTTGAATATGACGGTGGCAGAAGCGTTGGAATTTTTTGTCAATATCCCGCCCATTCGTGTGCGGCTACAAACGTTGTCGGATGTCGGCCTTCATTATATTAAGCTAGGACAATCGGCCACCACATTGTCAGGTGGAGAAGCGCAGCGAGTGAAACTCTCGAAGGAACTTTCAAAGCGGCCGACTGGTCGGACGCTTTATATTTTGGATGAGCCCACGACTGGGCTACATTTTGTGGATATTCAACGGCTACTTGATGTGCTTGATCGATTGGTTGAAGCCGGGAATACGGTATTAGTCATCGAACATAATCTGGATGTAATTCGGAATGCCGATTGGATCATCGACTTAGGGCCGGAAGGTGGAGATCAAGGTGGATGTGTAGTTGCCGAAGGAACTCCAGAAGCCGTGATGCAGGTTCCGATTTCACGAACCGGACAGGCTTTGATGGGGGATAAGAAGGCGCTGAAGAAAAACTAAGATTTTTTCTTATAAATATTCAGTCCAATTTTTTCTTCTCGATCCGGGATCGAAACATTACCTTCGGTTGAGGCAATGATGGTGGTTTTTCCTGAGGACGAGGGACCAAAGTCTTGTGAGAGGTCTACCTTAATTGTCAACATGGTACCTTCGACGCTCAATTCCACGTTTTTCATGTGCAAGTCCTCCCTATGTTACAAGTCATAAACGGATCAATGCTCTGATGAGTTTTTTCTAGTTGAAAAATCCGGCAGCTGCTAGGAACGTTGCTATGCCGCACACCAAAGGGAGCACTGAGGTATAGAGAACCCATTCGCCTTGTGACCATGTTTTGCCTGAAGCGAATTGGGGCCCCTGACTTTTAAAAATAAATTCATATACGAAGATGAGGGTTCCTATAGTCAGCACAATCGTTCGACTGGTTCGAGGCCAGGTGTAGAGACCAGTTAGCAGGTAACTCGTTATATGAAAGCCGCTAAAGGCACAGAGTAGCGGAGAAAGCACGTAGTAGAGAAAAAGAGTCGAAAGTTTATTTGATCCCATGGATCGTAAAAGAGAAAACTCAGGATTGTTCATTCACTTACTTTCAGAGGGAACTGACGACACAGTTTTGTCTGAAGCCGAGGTCGGCGGAAGGCTATCACAGGATTGGCAGACACGAGGGCGTCGTTTGAGATACGAGATTTTCCCGCTGGCCAGACAACTATAATGCACAAAATGTTCGCAGAGACTGCATCGAGACCATCCTCCGCGCAGTATGGTGTGATCGCGATAGAGCCCTTCTCCACAGACTCCGCAATGTTCGGGTTCAATGCCGAGAAGCAAAGGTTCCCATTCTCCAGCTCGATTTCGAATACTCATAAGGAGAACAGTATACTGGCCCGGTGAGGATGAAAACAATGAGACCGGCCCGGTCAGAGGTTTGCCTCAAATGATTTCTCCCTAGCCCTTTCCATTTCATGGTTTTTGGCGATGTCGGGTCTCGGCCCGACAGCCGAGCTACTTTTGTTTCGGCAAAAGTAGCCAAAACCATTGACGCCCAGTCTGGCCAAATTCCATGGGACGGACGCAGGATAGGGAGGAGCGAACCAACTCGCTCCGCTCAAACAGGGCCCGCAAATTGATAAGAGCGTCCGCTCAGAGGGCCAGCCAGCAGGCGTCGAACAAAACGAAGATATTAAGTGCACGAAGCTCAAATAGAAGAGCCTAGGCATAGAGCAAACGGATATATATTTGAGATGATAAAAATGGGGGAATGTAACACTTCCCTTTGAGAACTGTTACGTTTTTGGTGGCCACGAATGAACATATGGATCTTGTAAGGTTTTGATATAGAACGAATTTCCCTGCCGACGACATTTGGGTAGCTCTGAAAATGCTACCGAAAACCCCATCGTGTTACATCTATCCGCTAATAAAGTTCGTTTTCCTACCGAATAGAACAATAGATTGATCCAATGAAAAACGATAATGAGCAATTTATTTTCAGTAGTAACACGGATGTGCTGAGGAGGGTTTGAGTGGCACAGTGGGCAGGTTTCGGCACTGGATACAACCATACAAGCGCTGTTAAAGACGCGGAGCAGTTGGTTGAACACGCTACCGTGGCGTTCTTGGCAGAGGCTGATCACGACAAACGAAGGAAGAAGGCGAAGAATGTCTGCCACCTTGCTAAGCGGTTACTCCGAGTTCGTATCCGATTTTTGAAGGCCCTGATCACGCAACGTAAAGTATTGCGAGAGGAGGACATGTCCAAGCGCATTCACGAACTCACTTCCCTTAAACAACGACTTGCAAGTGTGGCGGAAGAGGGAGTTGCTGGGATCTTGGGAGAATTTTCAGCATCAGAGGCGTTTAGTCCAGATTGACTGTGCTCGCAGGATATACAGCTTCCGCAACCAATGTTATCAAGCCAAAAATGTTACCGAATAGGTAATTCTGTTACATGGAAACGAGAAAGATGGAACTAAGGAACTATATCGGTATCGTTTTGATCGCGCTTGGAACAATACTCGTCCCGATTGGCTGGATGTTTTCTAGGACAATATTCGTCTTGGGATTTCTTCTTTTCTCTATTGGTGTCGCGGTTTTCATGACTAAACGCTATTTGAATAAAGCAGAGGACGAAGAAACTGACCATACAAAATCTAAGGGTGTACCTACCGACATAAAATGAGCATTCCGGGTGGGGGCACGGTGGGCGTAATAGAAACTGGGAGGAGTCGTCAGATTTTAGTGATGATGGAGGCGACTAGAAGCTAACTAACAAATCCCTTAACGCAGCAGCTAGTTGGTGCATAAAGCAGCCAATTAAGTTACTGAATATCCCATAGTGTTACATGGGCTTAGCTAAACGCAATAAACTATCTTGGGATTGGGCAGTATGAGTGACGATACATATCGACTAGTGAATGATTACAACTTGATGAAATACCCATGTGGTCTCAAGACCGGAGACGAATTAGAGTTACTGTGTCGAATAAAGATCCAGGATCATGATGGCAGTGTTACCGGTCATCACGAACCAGGCGAAATCTGGACTGTTCTCTCAGGTGTGGTAAGCGAACCTGACGTTATCTGGCTTCGCCAGCCGGATGGTGAACGGCATACTTGGGACGAAACGATATTGCAGTGGTTCAAAAAGAAGACCTTATAACTGAAAATGTTACCGAATAACCAATAGGGCTACATGGATTGGAAATCAGAGTACTTTCTGCCCCTCCTTTTAAGAAAAAATGGAACTCGCTATTTGTTTCACCCCTTCGGATAAACGCATGTACCCCACTTTTTGAATTTGCAGATGGTTTTTCGTTTCTGACCCCTGCTGGTGGGTCCCTGGGGCGGACGCCCAAGTCTCTAGGCAGGCTTTGTTTGAGCGTAGCGAGTTAGGCTGCCTTTCTGGTGTTCGCGTCCGTCTCATCCCATATAGCCAAACAGGGGGTCAATGGTTTTGGGTCCTTTTGCCGAAACAAAAGGGCCTCGTCTGCCGGGGCGAAACCCGGCAACAACAAAAATCACTTAGACGTTGTTCTGACTAAAGGTGCTTCATCTTGAAGAATCAAGATGGATTCCCGCGGACTACCTGCGGGAATGACTACGTAGGAGAATAAAATAAAGAGATGATTAACTCAGAAATTGTTCTTCTAGCTTCTTTTCTTTTCCCCTGGCTTTGCCTAACCCCTCCCGAGTGTTTCCCTGCCCGTTTGACCATAAAAAATACTTTTGATAGGGTCGTCGAAGCTTTTCTAGCCTTCTAATAATACCTTTTCACTTTTCTGTGGACATTAATCAGTACTTAGACCAACAGCGTCAACGGGTTGACCGATTTCTGGAGCAAAGCCTTCCAGACAGATTGCGTGACCCCGATAAACTCTATGAATCTATGCGGTATAGCCTATTGGCTGGCGGTAAACGGGTGCGTCCCATTTTGACGATTGCCGCAGCTCAAGCCTTAGGGTATGACGACGACGCCATGTTGCCATTTGCGGCATCACTGGAGTTTGTCCACACCTATTCGCTTATTCATGATGATCTGCCTGCGATGGATGATGACGATTATCGCCGTGGCCGACTCACAAATCATAAGGTGTATGGAGATGGGATGGCGATTCTGGCTGGAGACGCGCTGCTCACCATGGCCTTTGAATTATGTAGCCAAGATGGATCTGCTTCTGGTCTCACAGCCAAGCAACAATTAGATATCATTCGGGAATTGTCATTTGGTTCCGGGCATCAAGGCATGGTGGGTGGTCAGGTCATGGATATCCAAGCTGAAAACCAAGAGGTTGACTTGGCTCATCTCCAAAAAATCCATTCCCATAAGACCGGACAATTGATTCGGGCGGCGGTCCGTATTGGCGGTATTATTGGTGGAGCCTCTTCTCCACAATTGGAATCTTTGACAGGCTATGCTGAAGATATTGGATTAGCGTTTCAAATCGCCGATGACGTGCTGAATATGGTAGGCACACGTGAGGAACTGGGTAAGGATGCTGGGACGGACGAAAAACGAGGAAAGCAAACCTATCCCTCATTTTTCGGTATTGATGGTGCGAAGAAATTAGGTGAGGAATGTATTGAGCGGGCGATCAATGGATTGCAATCTTTCGACCATCAAGCTGATCCTTTGCGACATATTGCTACTTATATAGTAAGGCGCCGAAGCTGAGGTCTTTTTCAGTCGCCATTGTGATTGCGTTACCGTTGAATGGAGTAGCGCAATTGAATCATTCTTGACTTTCTTATTGATTTCCCAACCTCATTCCCATTCGGTTACATTTCTCTGTTGTTATTGAGTCACTTTTTGATCTGGGACCACAGGTACGATTCTCATGAAAGTTCTTATTACCGGGTCTTCGGGATTTATTGGAGCAGCGGTGACACGTGCTGTGGTGGCCAAAGGCGATGAAGTGAAGGTGTTGGTTCGTCCCACGAGCAATCGAAATAATCTTGATGGGTTGCCGGTTGAAACTGTTGAAGGAGACTTGCAAGATCCCTCATCATTAAAAAAGGCTCTAGCGGGTTGCCAAGGCCTTTATCATGTGGCGGCACATTATGCTCTGTGGGATCAAGATCCTTCGACGTTTTATAACGTGAATGTGGAAGGGACAAAACATCTCTTTCAGGCTGCGGAAGAAGCGGGTGTTGAACGTATTGTTTATACGAGTACGATTGGGGCGATTGGGTTGCCAGGTGATGGAGGGTTGGGTTCTGAAGAATTCTTTCCTTCGGAATCCCAACTTTCTGGAGATTATAAACGATCAAAATTTTTAGCCGAACAAGAAGTGCTGAAAATGGCGAAACAAGGATTGCCCGTGGTCATCGTTAACCCTACGGCTCCTGTGGGTGAAAGAGATGTGAAGCCCACACCAACTGGGAAAATTATTGTCGATTTTATGAAGGGACGGATGTTTGCCTATATCGAAACCGGGATGAACCTTATCGATGTTGATGATGTGGCGATGGGCCATGTCCAAGCCATGAAGCGAGGGCGTATTGGTGAGCGGTATATTCTTGGAAATCAGAATCTGATGCTTCGCGAGATTTGTCAGATGTTGAGTCAATTAACCGGGGTGCCTGCGCCTCGTGTTCGACTACCCTGGAAGTGGATCGTTCCGCTTGCTCATGTGAATACCTGGATTGCTAATTATGTGACACACAAGACCCCTCGAATTCCCTTGGAGGGCGTGCGAATGGCTAAATATCGAATGCATTATGATTGCACAAAAGCACGAAATGAACTTGACCTTCCCCAGACATCAGTGGAAACGGCCCTCAAAAAAGCAGTACAGTGGTTTCGCCAATTTGGATACGTCTAAGTCAATCTCTGTACACCGCTATTTTCTGCATTACGACGTCAACCCGTGGACTTTCTTTTCCTTCTCGCGAATACAGTCATTCTTCGGCCCTATGTTTTTGTATTTCTTGCAGTCTCGCTCTACATCGCTCGACAATTGTTAGGATGGAAGCGAACGTCTCGACTCTTTGGCATCACCTGGGCCATTGCCTTTATCGCGGAATTTTCTTCAACACGGATTGGGATTCCGTTTGGGGACTATTTCTATACCGGCTCCACAGTGGGTCAAGAACTCTACATTTCCAATATTCCTTTTATGGATTCCCTCTCGTTTTCCTTTCTCTTGTTTGCCAGCTACTGTGTGGCTCTTGTATTTGTGCTTCCACATGCGAAAATAGCTGAGCACCGTGGGTGGCAATTTGATCCTACACTGCGGACCTCATGGCCTGCCGTTGGACTGACGGTTGTCTTCTTCACATTTTCCGATGTCATTATTGATCCGGTGGCTTTGCAGGGCGAACGATGGTTTTTGGGAAAGATCTATGGCTACCCTCATGAGGCCATCTATTTTGGGATTCCATTAGCCAATTTTGCAGGATGGGCCGTAGTCGGATTTGTGTCTTTGTCGTTCTATCGGTGGTTAGAGCGAGGGGCTTTTGCGGAAGACTTCGTTCCCCGAGAAGTCGTGCGCCGAGAATTATTATTAGGCATTGGCCTTTATTATGGCGTGCTCGTGTTTAACTTGGGTGTGACATTTTGGATTGGGGAAGTCTTCATGGGCATGGTTGGCTGTTTTATTTTTGTTCCACTGACAGCAGCCCTAATCGTCACCCTATGGCGAGGAAATGCGATTTCCATTGATCACCAATGAAGACGTAGAGATAGCTCCTATGACTAGAGATTTCCCACCACAGGCTTTCTTTGCTTGAGGCCATGGCCAAGAGGCCGGTATGATGTAATGATGAAGGGATTTTTTATTCGGTGTGGGATTACGGGGTTCGCCGTCTTATTAGCGAGCCAAATTATTCCAGGTATCGAAATTCTCAGTTTTGGATCAGGTGTGGCGGCGGTCGTGATTCTGTCATTTTTGAATGCCATTATTCGTCCGATCCTCTACCTGTTATCTGCGCCGTTTATTTTAGTCACGTTGGGTTTCTTCATGGTGTTGATCAATGCCTTTCTCCTTTATCTTGTTGGCGGAATAGTGAAGGGGTTCCTGGTGTCCGGGTTTTGGCCTGCGGTCGGCGGTGCTATTCTTATTAGTATTGTAAGCGGGATTCTCAATATGTGGGTCTCAGAACAAGGCCGCATAGAGATGGTGACTCGTTCTCCAAGCGGACGAAAAATTCGACATATTAATTAGCTGCATGTGATGCATTTCCCTTTTCATGAATCTGTGAGAGCCAACAATCAGAGAAGTTGTCTCCTCAATTTTAAAGAATCCAAACAAATGATGGTGATAGAGAGGAATCCTATGCATGGCCAACCGTCTTGAATCCACTTTGCCCTCGAAACAGCAAAGTACTCTCCAGAAAATATTGACATCAGCAGTAAATGAAGTCGGGATGGAGGCGGCCTTAGTAGCCATTATGGCGCATGATGGTGGGCCCCTCATTGAGCAGGTCTCACGAGGGTTTTCGCCACGAGAAATCCGAGCCATCCTCCGGGCTTTATCTCTGGAAGAACTCAAAAGTGTCAATCCTCGGAATGCGAGGGAGGGGAGCGAATTAAACAATGTTCTTCGTCTGAGAATGGTCACGCCTGGTACCAAAGTCGTACTCGCGCTACCCTTGAAATTTGGTGGACGGGTCTATGGCACATTGGTTCTCGCTCGTCGCGAAAATGTTCCCTTGACGAAGCGAGAAAAAACAACACTCTCCACGAATGTCAATTTTATTACTGGGGAGTTAAAAAAGGCGGGCCTGTTTGGCTCATCCGTCATTTTAGGGAATCCTGTTGTGGCTAATGAGCCACTGAGTCTCCCAAGTCCTGAAGGACAAGTGGTTGTGGCTCGCACCTATACGAATGAGCATGTGCAGGAACGGATTGTCAATATTTTGACAGAAGTTGATAGTGATGTTTCGTTTGATCGTGGATGGGTGACGATTTATGATCCGCTGCTGGCGTCATTAGAAATACTTGGAGTCCTTGGTACTCAAAAACGTGATTTAAGCCCTGGGTCGCAACTTTCTCTGGATGATTCTGCGTCGGGTTGGTGTGTCCGGCATCGAAAGGCTAGAAGTGATAATAATTTAGCCTCGACCCAGGGGCGGTTTCACGACTATAAGCAATTGTTTAAGGATAAATTTACATCCACGATTGTGGTCCCGTTTTTTGTTAGGGGTCGGGTTGCAGGAACACTCACGTTGGCCTCTAAAAATCCTAACCAGTTTGATCACAACGGCAGTGATCTCAAAACGCTTGAATCAGTTACCGCCAAACTCGTGGAATTATTTGAAGACTCCTCGTGCCATCTCTCGGTGATGGAGCCAGCCCCGGTTCAATCTGAGCAGCTATCTAAGAAAGATGGAAAAGTACAACCGGCAGCTGTTCCCGAAGGAGGAGATGTGCGGAAAGAAGAACGACGTTCAGCTCTCCACGAAGTGAGTTCGTTCCTCGCCACGGAAATTCGGGAGCCTATCGGGTTTATTCGAGCGCAGTTAGAAGAAATTACCACGGACTCTGAGTTGGATTTTGATTCGCAGACCCGGGTGGAAAACGCCATGCGGGATATGATTCGAATGGAAACCGTCTTAAATGAGATATTGGACTTTGCCAGGCCCTTAGAACTCGATCGTAAAATGTGTCGGGTTCAAGATTTGTTGGATGAGGCGTTTTCCTTAGTCTCCACTGATTTGCGAGTGAATCGCATTGAAGTGGTCAAAAAAGTTCCCGCTCGGTTAGCGCAAGTTCGTTGGGATGAAGGCAAAATGCAGCACGTTTTTCTCTGTATTTTTAAAAATGCCATTGAAGCGATGTCGCCTGGTGGTCGTTTACGTGTGGAAGTGATGTTAACGAGGGCACGAAAGCCTGAACTCCAAATTGTGATTGCCAACGACGGGGTCCCCATTCCAGCAGAGCTTGTGGATAAAGTGTTTGAGCCCTATTTTACAACCAAACGTTCAGGAACGGGTTTAGGCTTAGCGACCGTAAAAAAAGTGGTGGAAGAACATCAGGGAAACATTACAATAGCCAGTGAGCCAGACAAGGGAACGACCCTGACTTTATTAATGCCGGCTCCCAAGCCTAGAACCCCCTATCGTTCGCGTCGACCAGTTCGTAGGACGAGTGGGAGTGGATCGAAGGAATAAAATCTAGACTGTAGTCATTTTTGCCTACAGGCTTGACACCACCGTCTATTCTGCCTAAGATTCCCGCTCTTTCATTGAACGTTGAAAATCACATAATAGATTGTGACCATTTTCTATTGTTAACCTGTTATAACTAACAAAGGAGCGGTCTTATGAAAGCGATCGGAATTATTCTTGGAACGGTAGGCGCGAGTTGTTTTGCCCTATCCATGGCCTTTGCCAATCCAGGGTTGTTACCCCAACATCCAGGATACCCAGCTAAAGGAAAGTCTCCAGCTACAGGGCAAGCCACGGCAAATGATCCGGGACAAACAAATGCAGTCGGGGGCGCGACTTTGGAAGCCTCTCAAAGCTTTGGGACCGAGGCTGCTATGAATGACGTGAGCGATTCCAATCGAGCACGGATTCAAAAATCCATGGGCGCTGGGCGATTGCCACAAACTGACACGATGAACAAGGTGCCCATCAATCCAGCGGGGGCCAAGTCAACGGTCATTAACTAAAGAAACTCGTTTTTCTGTAAGTATTAAAAGGGTGCCACTAGTGGCACCCTTTTTTTTATGGTGAAAAAACCAAGTATTACTTCCTTATTTCGGCCATGCTTAACACATTCTTCTTGTTCAATAACTAACCCAGGAACATGTTATCTTGAAACGGGTTAATACTGAGCTGGCCGTGCTCTTAAAGGAAAAAATTCGTTCTGAAGGTCCAATGACCTTTCGAGATTTCATGTCCTTGGCGCTTTTTCATGAAATCTATGGTTTTTATACACAAGCTCCGGCCATTGGGAGTTCTGGTGGTCCTTTTGACACCAGCACCAAATTTACGGCTTTTGCATTTGGGGTCGCTCAAGCCATTACCCAAGCGGCCAAAAAAATAGGTGACTCAGTTCGAGTAGTGGAACTTGGGGGAGGAACAGGGCAATTAGGATCATATATGACTTCTTTTCTTTCTATCCCTCATGAATATGTCGTGCTTGAAACCAGTCCAGGATTTCGAAAAAAGCAAGTGAAAAAAGGCTTGAAGTCTATAGACACATTAAATGGGCTTGAGCCAGCCCCAACGATTGTTTTTGGCAATGAAGTCTTAGATGCCTTGCCCGTCCACCGGGTCATGGGATTAGCGAACGAGGAAGTCTGTGAATTATTCGTTGACGTAGATGGAGATGGAGAATTATGCGAACAACCCGGTGACGTCTCGACACCAAAATTACTTCAGCGTTTACAAGACGAAGATATTCACCTTGGACGGGGACATATTGCTGAGCTGTGTTTGGAAATACCGTCTTTTCTCCAACAGCTTGAGCGAGTGGTCAATCCAGGATATATCATTTTTGTTGATTATGGTGACAAGGCGTCAAATATCTATTCATATCATCATCGTAATGGGACATTGCGTTCCTATTACCAACAACAACAGATTCATGATCCGTTTTTTGCAATTGGACAACAAGATATGACGGCTGATGTCGATTTCACCGCGGTCATTTCAGAGGCGACAGCGTTAGGGCTAGAGTTGGCTGGTTGCACTTCGCAGGGGGCCTGGCTTACTCATCTCGGTATTCAGAATTATGTCGGGAAGGGGAATGGCTCTGCATCTCGACAAAAGGAAGTTGATCTGTTGACCAAGGAAGCCAGATTAGGGAGTGCATTTGACGTGTTGATGTTTAAGACTCATGGCCTACCGGATGGCCCTGGCCTCAATCCCGGGTAATTCATGAACCCTGTCAAGATTGTAACAGGCCTGGCAGATCTCACCACAATCTTTGTACACGCAACAGAGGTTCCTTGAAATACCAGTTCAAATTTTTCAACTGTGTGATCCCGTTCCTACTAATATGTCGTAAAGCAGTAGAAATTTTTTTTTCTTTTGAACCCACAAAATGCATGTCTCCTCTTTTTTTTTTCTACAAAATGTTGTAGACTCCTAAAATTCATTTAAGTAATTCGTGATCTCTCTTCATTTTTCCGCAGTCATACACACCACATACGCTAGTTGTTTTCCAATGTCCACAAGTTCTGTGGCATGCATGATGCACCGACTCACCTATTGACAACAATGGGAAGCAGGAGGCTTTCAAAAGGAGGAGAGTTATGAATTGTGCAAGATGTAATGGGCTCATGGTGGTTGATGATTGCTTAGACGTGAAAGGTGGCATGGGAGAGCTCTGGATTCGAGCTTACCGATGTATCATGTGCGGTAATCTCATGGATCCGGTGATTAATCAACATCGTTCCACTCCCGTACAGGCTCAAGTGCTTCCGTTTCGGAAGCGGTTACGGCGAGCTCCCCGCACTCCAGTTGCTCGACTAACCGCGTGACCTGAGTGCCTGGTATCAGGCGTTTAGCTGAATTATTGTCTCAAGGATGAAACATGTCTCACGATGGGATGAGTGTTGTTCTGAGGTAAGATTAGGACCTCTGTCAAAAAAATGATCATTCTTTTGGCTCTTCTGACATATCTCAAACGAGTTCGATAACAATCCATACATCTATTATAGGCGGCGTTCGATCGCCAGATTTTCTTCCCCACTCGTTTTTTCTCGACGTCACTTTCTTATCAGAGGTTTGAGTTTGCCTTCCGATCTTGGTTAAATCACCAACGAGATTTTTTTCGAAAGCAATGGGACAGGCTATCTTCCACGTTCTCGTTGCTTTTTTCTTTCCAGATCACCCTTATCACAAAGGATGTTGTTGACTGGTGACGACTGACCAGATTTTTCTCATAGGTCTGCTTGGCATTCTTGTCGTGTTTTTTGTTTGGGAACGGTGGCGCTACGATCTTGTTGCTCTTGCAGGGTTGTTAATTTCCACACTTCTCGGATTTGTTCCTGCGGATGAAGCTTTTTTAGGGTTTGGCCATCCTGCCGTTGTCACCGTTGCTGCGGTGCTCATCATCAGTCGCGGATTAAGCAATGCTGGAGCTGTTGAATTTCTTACCCGTTATATAAAGGGGGCGACTTCTTCCCCCACGTTGCATGTGGTGGGGTTGTCTTCTGTGGGGGGGGTGCTTTCTACTATTATGAATAATGTTGGGGCGTTAGCGCTGCTCATGCCGGTTGCGATTCAATCCTCGCTTGATGCGAAACGGTCACCCGCCGTCGTCTTGATGCCGTTAGCGTTTGGAACGATTTTAGGTGGTATGGCGACATTGATCGGCACACCGCCGAATATCATCATCGCCAATTACCGGGCAGAAATTACCGGGCAGCCATTTGGCATGTTTGATTTTTCTCCCGTAGGCGGGGTGGTGGCAGTCACGGGCATTATTTTTGTGGCATTAATCGGGTGGCATTTGATTCCGATGGCACGTCGATCGAAAAATGCGCCCCAAGATTTATTCCATATCCAAGAATATCTTACTGAAGTCAAAGTTCCCGAAGGTTCCAAGGCTATTGGTAAATCACTCTCGGAATTAGAAGCCGCGACCGAGGATTCAGATGCCTTAATTATCAGTCTTATTCGAGGAGAACAATCTATTCGGGGAGCGGCCTGGCGGGAGCAGATTCAGGCCGGTGATGTGTTAGTTTTGGAGGCCGGCCATCAAGGGCTCAATAAATTTGTGTCAACCTTAGGCTTGGAACTCACAGGGACTCAGTCGAAGGAAGATTTAGGGGAAGTCGAGCTCAAAAAGTTTACGAAGAATCCGGACGAAGTATTATTGGAGGCTGTGGTGCCTCCTGACCGTTCTTGGTTGGTCGGTCGATTGGCCGGGACCTTAAAACTCCAAAGTCGATTTGGCGTGTCTTTGCTAGGTGTATCACGACAAGGAACCCCGTATCGTGGGCGATTAAAGGAATTTCGGTTTAAAGCGGGAGATGTGCTGTTATTACAAGGGGATAAGCAACAGGTTTTAGACCTGATTGTATCATTGGGATGCCTGCCGTTGGCTGAACGAGGCATTCAATTGGGAAAATCTGGCCAAGCTTTGTTAGCTGGCGGGCTCTTTGGTGTCGCGTTGATGAGTGCGTTGACAGGGATGGTGTCGTTACCGATTGCGTTAATGGGGGCAGCCTTGGGCATGGTCGTTCTGACAATTGTGTCTCCGCGAGATGTCTATCAGACGATTGATTGGCCAGTGTTGGTCTTGCTTGGTGCTATGATCCCGCTTGGTAGAGCATTAGAGCAGAGTGGGGCAACGACTGTCTTAGCGAATTATTTGGTCAATGTGACTACAGGGTATTCGCCTATTCTCTTGCTGGGTCTCATTATGGTGTTAACCATGTTGTTATCGGACGTCATGAATAATGCTGCTACCGCCGTGGTGATGGCTCCGTTTAGTGTGGCGGTGGCTCACAACCTTGGAGTCCAAGCCGATCCGTTTCTGATGGCCGTGGCCATCGGAGCGTCCTGTGCGTTCCTCACACCGATTGGGCATCAAAATAATTTATTAGTGATGGGTGCCGGGGGCTATCGATTTGGGGACTATTGGCGTATGGGGTTACCACTGGAGATCTTAATCCTTGCGGTGTCCCTCCCGTTGTTAACCATATTCTGGCCCTTAACTGAGTAGTAAGGAAATGTTGAAAAAAGCCGCCAGCGGCGTTCTCGCCCTTTTGCCATGATCACGTACTGAGAGTATGCTCCGCGCTTCAAAATGATTGCGGTCTTGCTGGACGACTTTTTTGACCATACCCGTCAGCTAGTAACATGGAAGGCTTCTTGAGAAAAGATGGGTTTTTGGAGAGAAATATTCAACAGGCACAGCATCGAAACGAAGTAACAACAGAAAACGTATATGGCCTTTCCTTTTAAAACGAAATCGACGCCCAAGTCCTCTCTCTTCATGAGGCGAGTGGTCCATACCCCCTCGGACTTGGATCCTGGTCGGACCGTGGTGATTAGGCTGGGGATTGTTCTGCTCTTGTTTGGAATATTGATTAGTATCTTGTGGTTGGATCGTGGGGGATTACAGGATCATAGCGATGGGCACATGTCGTTTTCAGATGTGGTGTATTTCACGATGGTCACCGTTACGACTGTTGGATATGGTGATATTGTGCCAGTCACGCCACGGGCAAGGATGATTGATGCCTTGGTCGTGACGCCTGTCAGAATTTTCATTTGGATTATTTTTTTAGGAACCGCCTATCAATTGGCGGTCAAAAAATTTACCGAGGTATTTCGTATGGCAAAACTCCAATCAAATCTCGATCAGCATGTCGTGGTCTGCGGTTTTGGGCATACCGGTTATTCTGCCGTCAAAGAATTACTGGCAAAGGGAACCAATCCAGAACATGTCATCGTCATTGATCCTCGTGATGATCGTGTGCAAACCGCTGTGGAATTGGGTGTCGTCGCCCTCAAAGGCGATGCGACCCAAGAAGGGATGTTACAACATGGCGCCTTTTTGAGGGGAGCCAAGGCCGTCATTATTGCCTCAGGTCGGGACGATAGCAATGCGCTCATTCTGTTAACGGTTAGGAACCTCAATGCTGAATGTCGAGTGATCGTTAGTGCCAAAGAAGAAGAAAATGTGAAACTCTTCCGCCAAGGTGGGGCCCAAACGATTATTTCTCCTGCGACATATGGGGGGTATATGTTGGCCGCTGCTGTGGATCAGCAATATTTGGCTGACTATTTGGAAGACTTCCTGACTGCTGGAGGGCAGGTGAACATTGTAGAGAGAACAGTAGAAACGGAGGATGTTGGGAAAACTGCTCATGATTTGCAGCCAGATGTCCTACTCAGAGTGTATCGGCACGGCACGATATTATCGCCATGGGAATTTCAAGATGGGCAACGGTTGGAGTCGGGTGATGTGATGTTGCTGTTTCGTCCGGTTCAAGATGAAAAGTCTGAGGCATAATTTAAACTGTGGGCCACAAGTTCAGTCTATGTGACAGTCCACTAATGTAGTTTCCCAATTAACTTCCATCTTGTTAGATTAGAACAAGTATATTGATCTCTCACCCTTATAGCTCTGACCGGCAATTATTGGTCTTCTTTGGATTGCCGGGTTTCGGCCCGGCAGCCGAGGCCCTTTTGTTTCGGCAAAAGGACCCAAAACCATTGACGCCCAGTCCGGCAACATCACAGAGATGGACGCAGGGTAGAGAGCGGACTAACTCGCTGCGCTCAAACAAGGTCCGCCAATAATAGGAGCGTCCATCCCTAAGGCCGGACTGCAGGCGTCAGATCATGGAAGGAGAAGAACAATTTCATCCCGTTTAAGACGAAAAACCGAATGCATAAATAAAAACAGGTATCTTTATAAAGAGCAGCTGACTCTTTATCATACAGTCCACTGATTAAATTAATGACTTAGGGCGTCCGAACCAGCACCCCGTTCGGGAAAAACCTGTTTCTGGAAATTGGATAGCTTCATTTCAACGAGAGGCTTTGTCTTTTTTACCACGAAGAAGTTCCCGGAAGAATTAGTCCCCACAATATTTACTGCTAGAATGATCGAACCGCTATAATTCGAGTGTCTTTTCTTGAGGGTTATCAGATCGAATATCAGAAGTTTTTGTAAGCACCATTTGATTATCAGAAGGCAGTTTGGAGAATGTATGGACTTTGAGAATCCATTAGACTGGAACGAGGAAAACCTTAAGGCGTTAATCGATCATGGGGTTGAGGAACGATTAGATCTTGAATATAAAGCTAGCGATTCTTTATTGGATTTAACCAATCCCCGGAAGAAGGAGGAAATCGGAAAAGACGTGTCTGCCATGGCGAATTCCCAAGGTGGAATAATTATTTATGGGATGACTGAAAACAGTCAGGGTGAAGGTAACCCAGGCCTTCCTAAGGAATTAGATGGCAAACTTGATCCTACTGAGATTTCAAAAGAACGTTTAGAAAATATCATTTTGAGCAATGTCTCTCCTCGAATTCCCAATCTAACCATCA
Organism: uncultured Nitrospirota bacterium; assembly: GCA_937139405.1. Lineage (GTDB taxonomy): Bacteria > Nitrospirota > Nitrospiria > Nitrospirales > UBA8639 > Nitrospira_E. The sequence goes on along the minus strand of CAKZPV010000031.1, from coordinate 94,784 downwards.
AGCCAATCCGTTTAGACCAGACAAATCCTGGAAAGATAGCTTATTTGGTGGATATTCCTCAAAGTTGTACGGCTCATCAGTCCAAAGATAAACGATACTATAAGAGGTTCAATTTTTCTAATATCGCAATGGAAGATTATGAAGTTCGTGATGTCATGCAGCGCAATCGTTTTCCAATTATTTCTTTATCAATTTACTATGATCCTGGGCCAATAAAAAGTTTACGTATTAACCTAAAGAATGAGGGTGGTATTGCCGCAAGAAATATAAAGTTGATTTTATATTGGCCTCCCGAAATTTCGGTCTCAAATCAAAATTTATGTGGCTTTAGGCAAATGGGAAATAAAAAAATAGATGGAGCGATTTATGCTGTTTACGTTGCCTACTTAAATACACAATGTCTTTTCCCAGAGGATGAGACACCAATTACTCACTTCGGTGACATTCGGTTTGGATACATATTGTCAGAATGGAATAGTGAAGCTACTTCAGATCCGTGTCTTGATAGAGCTTGTGCTGGAACTCTTAATCTAAAATGGAAAGTATATGCTGATGACATGCCTCCTCAGACTGGAGAAATAGAGGATATTTATCAAATCCCTAATCTCGCCCCAACCGAAGGGTAGGGTCACAGGTTCGACCCCCGTACGACCCACAAATCAACTCAACGACTGAGGTCGTTCACGCCAGCACCCCGTTCGGGGCGAAGTATGTTTTAAACCTGTTTCTGGAAATCGGGCTGGAATCTTTTCTCCTTTGATCTTAAGGTAACTGATTTCGGTTAACCGTCAGCTTTCGACCCACAGCGGACATACAGGCTACTCACGTGCGAGCGTTCCTCAAGGCCCTGAATCAGTCCCTAACTTTCTGAGAGAACGACTACATTAAGTCGTGGCCGATTTTAATTTGGAGGAGAACCCGTTTGAGAGGCGATGGCGGCATTTGCCTGTTATATTTACGGTTAGTACGAAAAAATACTTTTCTTCTCTAACATCTACTCATCGTCGATATGACGACCACGGGGGGTTGAATGGGGCGAGCGTTCTTCCTACTTGCCTCGCTCCATCCCGATCCCTGATACTTCACACCAGAATGATGTACAGATTATTATAATCACCACCGAAAAATTTGAACCGTAATCTTAAGGACACAATCATGGCTAGATTACTGTTTTTTGCAGGAAGTGTGCGTAAAGAGTCTTTGAACAAGAAACTAGCAAAGCTAGCCGCCGATATGGCACAGGATGCTGGCGCACAAGTGACACATATTGATTTGAAAGACTTTGACATGCCGCTCTATGATGGTGACGTTGAAGCACAACATGGTATTCCTGAAAAAGCCAAAACACTCAAACAACTTTTTGTCGAACACGATGGTTTCTTCATTGCCTCACCAGAATATAATAGTTCCATGCCCCCACTTTTGAAGAACACATTGGACTGGATCTCACGCCCACATGAAGAACATGAAGCGTCTCTGATTGCTTTTCACGGAAAAATTGCAGCGTTGGGGGCTGTCTCCCCAGGAGGCTTAGGTGGCTTACGTGGACTTGTGCCATTGCGGATGATGCTGGGCAATATTGGTGTGACTGTTGTGCCTTCACAAGTTGCTGTTGGCTCTGGGTTTCAGGCCTTTGACGAAAATGAACACCTGAAAGATGACCGTCACGCGGGGATGCTCAAGGCAACGATTGATGAATTGGTGAAAATAACTAATCGTCTGACTGATTGAGCCATGCTGATTAACCGTAAACATCATAAGCCAGTATTTTCTTTGTTCATGTCATGACTTAGTCTCATGATACTCCCCGGTTCCACCTGTGTTGAACATGGTGCTGTGGTAATGTTGATAAGGAGGAGAGAGGAAATGAACCCTATACGGAATTCCAGCCATTCGTTCGCTGCGGCGAAAGAGGAATTCGAAAGCGCATGGGAAAACCAGCGACACACGCGGTTTGAGTTGCCGGCGGTTGATGTCAACGAGGTACTGAGTGATTGTTACGAGGTCAGCCAGCCCGTTCAACTGACACGCAGTCTGGTCTGGGACATGGAGCTTAAGAAGGCCTGGGATCCAGCTTCCTATATCCCGTATGTCGTCTCCCGCAAACATTCGTGGGGACGCCACTTTCTCGACGACGGCAACGAGCGTTTATTTAGGGAAATAACCGCTCAAGCTTGGATCGCCAACACGAGAGGTCCTGTACTCGAAGATGTCTTCATTCATCACCAAGAGCAGGAGATATTTTTTCTCGGGCGCTCCGAAATGGAAACTGAGACTGGAGAGACTCTTCGAACCAACGGATTTCAGCCCTTGTTTCACGTGATGCACGCCGTCGGGGGAACTGAAGATACCCCCTTGAACCTCTGGCGCATTGTCATTCTCACCGAAAACTACGACCGGCAATTTCACCGGCCATTCGAGGATATGATCAAGGCGGGGGGGCTACCTGGATTCCTGGAAATCTACATCGAAAAAGATCTGCACGTGACACTAACCCGGAGACAGTCTTAACGGGAAAAAAATCAATGCCCCGGTACTTGGTGACTTTGCATCCCTTGCAGCGGTAGATGCTTGGAGAACTCACACAGAGCACGTCATGGTGCAACCGCAAAGGCAAGAGGCATTCTTTGCGGATTATCGCGTTCAGGTATGCAGTCTCCTTCGTACGAATGAATGGACTAAGACAGGGCCATAGCATAGGAAAGTCGCAGGGGAAGCTTCTCTCTGGCTACCGCCGTTACATTAGTAACGATAATCAATGATGCGTCTGGCTTAAGTAGTCCGAATACATCGCTCGATGAATGACTACTTTTGGCCGAATGCAGACGATCATTTAAATAATAAGGGTTATTGGGAGAAGCCCGATTACCGCTTAAAGTAGCAGAGAATCAATCTGCTGTTGAATGACCGTTTTGATCGCAAAGATTTCATCCATCACATCATGAGGAATACGAAGGGCTTCAGCGACAGGGAGAACCCGTATCATCTCTTCGGACATGGCGACAGAATCGATGTGATAGGTCGCAACATGTCGAGCCAGACAGGTTATCGCTGCGCCATTCGAGGAGTCCGTGGCGAGATGATAAGAATAATGGTCATGCAGGTTAATGGCTTCTTTCACCGGAGGTGGAAAATTCCAGGCTTCTGCCAGTTGTCGGCCCACTTCAATATAGGATTGTTCCATGAGGGTCACCATGGCCGCCCACGGCAGCAGAAGAGCTGAGGAGGATCGAGATTGGTTGACGGTATGGATTACAAAGAGTTTGCCGATGCTGTGCAATAAACCACAAAGAAATGCCGTATCTTGATTTTTCCCAACCATGCCAGCGACCGCTTTGGCATAAAAGGCTGTGGCAATAGCATGCGCCCATAACGCCCGCGCTTCCTTTTCATAGCCCCGAGCATTAAAAATCCCCGTTTGCACCGATAAGGCAAAGGCCAAGCTGGCCACGGAATTAAAGCCTAACCAGGCAATGGCTTGAGGTAAAGATGTAATGGGGTGTCGAGTGCCGTAGGCAGCAGAATTTGTTAATTGAAATATTTTACTGGTGAGAATGGGGTCTTGTTGAATGACGCCCGTCAACTGCTCAGGAGATGCGTTCGGATCCGTGGTGAGGGAAAGGACTTGGGTCGCGACCTGTGGGAGTGTGGGGAGACTCATTTCCTTCTGTTCTAACGTATCTAAAATGGGGGCCAGAAGGTTCTGCATTTCTGAGGATTCAAGAGCCAAGGGAGGTTTTAGCGACATCTGGGATACCGTGGATTTCTGTGCAGGGACGTACGAAGCGGGTTGGGATCCTATATGGGTGATGGGAATTTTTTGGTCGATATTCGTTAACTGCAGCACGTTCATCGCATGCCCATCCGGGACTGCGAGCGCCAAGCGAATGTTGTCTTTTTCCAAATCCTGTGAGGTCAACATGAGAAGGCCCAGTCCCGCACTGTTGATGAACGGAACTTGAGAGAAATTGAGCGAGACTTTCCGAATATCAGGGGTCACTGATTGCGTGAGCGCCGTTTGAAGAGATTTGCGGGACTCAAACGTGAATTTTCCGGCCAGGTTTAAAATTAAAGTATCTTGTTGCTGCTGCGCGGTGACGTTCATGGTATCGCCTTTCTTTAAGCCGAGCCTCTGAGCTTTACCTTGCTGGAATGGTGGCTGAGGATACGCGACTTACTGTGTCTGGGGTTCCCCGCTTGTAAGTGGAGGGTGTCTGTCTGAGAGAATACGGGCATTTGGAGCCTCGGAAATTACTTCCCCGGAGCCCCCCCCTAGGCTTGGCTGGTTCTCACGTCTGGAAAACAATAATGCGTCTGACTAACTTTCTTTTTCGGTAGAGAGATTTTAAAACTGTAGAGCCCTATTTCATAAAATTTTGAATAGAAGAAAGGCCTGCTCTGACTGTTCAAATTGAGCGATAAGCGTAAATTAGGAAAATACGAATGTCTGCTTATGGTCTGAAGCGACTCAAAGCGGGCTTGAGCGGTTTATTCGATATAGGTGCGTTTCGCTGAATTTTTTCCTGACAAATAGTAGTTTTCCGGCTAAGATTAGTTATCACTATCGGAGCAAGCATGGCTAACTATATCGACGGATTCGTTTTACCCATTTCGCGCGAACGCCTAGACGAGTATAAGCGTCTTGTTGAAGCGGTTGCAGATATTTGGAAGGAACACGGCGCGCTCGAATACAGGGAATATGTCAGCGACGACTTGATACTTGAGGGAACGCGCTCATTCGCTGATCTCGCAGCCGCAACCGAGGCTGAAGCCATCGTGTTTGGATGGGTGGTATTTGAATCTCGTGAGGCACGTGATTTAGCAAATGAAAAGGTCGCCGCTGACCCAAGAATGGCGAATTTGATCAATTCATCGAATTCAGGTTTTGATGTTGAGCGAATGGCATACGGCGGGTTCCAGTCGTTCGTTCTATCATCTAAGGCCAATGCCGGATAATAAATCGCTGCAATTGCCGCCCCATAGCGGCCGTTGCCGCGAGAAAGCAGACGATCAAATCACGACCTGATCTGCCATCGTTGCCAGATCAGATGGCAACTATTTCGGTTATTCTCTTCCAGTCACCAATTCAAAAACAGCTCTCACAACAGGTTTTTCTCTATCGAGCCCCCGCCCAATGCCTTTACAACAAAGGAGTTTGCACTTGCAGGCCCACTGACTATGAATCAGCTGCTCTGGCCCGTCTCCTTTCCTCTTGGACTGTATTGTATTGGTCATTTATATAAAGATTTCTCACATTTTATAGGGATTCCAAATTATTTCCTTTTCCACTTTTCTCCACGCCCGATCAAGTTTTTCTTTTATTTCCTGTGCCTACCGTCTGACCCAAAGGAGCGACGTCTTTATTAATGGGCGGGCCATGTTTGAGCGAAGCGAGTTGGTTCGCTCTCCATAGGTATGCGAACGTCTTCTCCTCATGAGGCCAGACGGGGCATCAATGGTTTTGGGTCCTTTTACCGAAACAAAAAGGGCCTCGGTTGGCGGGCCGAAACTCGGCAAACTCATTAAGAGAAAAAATATCTTTTCATGACTTTTTTCATGAATGGCATGACTCCGTAGGTTCTAGTTGCAACCACCATGTCACACCTTTTTTGGAAAGCAAGTCATTGGATTCGTCCATATTTTGAAAAAGTTCTCTTGTCTGAGGGATCAGAATAGATGAGAATCTACTTATGAATACAGAATATTTGACGGACACGATTGTTCTGTTAGCTGCGGCGGTGATTGCGGTCCCGTTGTTTCAATCTTTAGGTCTTGGTGCCATCCCGGGTTTTTTGGTGGCGGGGATTGTCTTAGGGCCATCGGGGCTGGGATTTATCGAGAATTATAATGAGATTGCGCATCTTGCTGAGTTGGGCGTTGTGCTCCTGTTGTTTGTGATTGGGATAGAAATGAATCCCTCTCGTCTTTGGAAGATGAAGGGGCTGGTGTTAGGACTGGGATCGCTTCAGGTTTTTATTACTGGAGGGATCATCACAATCATCGTCCATGCAACCCTTCATACTTCGTGGGGAATTTCGTTGTTAATTGGATCGGCGTTAGCCCTGTCCTCCACCGCGTTTGTCCTTCAACTGTTAACGGAAAAGAAGATGCTTTCTTCTGAATATGGAAGACCCGCTGTGGCTATCTTACTGTTACAAGATCTGGCGGTTGTTCCACTTCTGGCTTTTGTGTCGTTGATGGCCACACCGGAGTTAACAATTGCCGAAGATGTGTTTTTTGCCTTCGCGGAGGCATTTCTCATTCTCGTCATCATTCTGACGACTGCTCGATTTATATTGAACCCCACCCTGAATAGATTGGCCCGGTTTAGTTCTCCAGAAATATTTACCGCATCGGCGTTACTGCTGGTCTTGGGTTCAGCGTATGTCATGGAACGTATTGGCCTCTCCATGGCGATGGGGGCCTTTACCGTTGGCCTCTTGATTGCTGATTCATCCTATCGGCACCAGATTATTGCCGAGATTCAACCCTTTCGTGGTTTGTTGCTGGGGCTGTTTTTTATGTCCATGGGCATGTCCTTAAATCTCACTCTCTTTTTGGCGAACCCTCTTATCCTTTTAGGTATTATGGTTGCTTTACTTGCCGGGAAGTTTTTCACTCTCTGGCCTTTGTCGCGTGTGTTTGGCATACAGAACACGACATCGATTTCGATCGCCTTACTCCTGGCCCAAAGCGGTGAATTCGCATTGGTACTGTTCGCCTTAGCAAAAGGTATGGGGCTTTTAGATGAAACGTTATTTCAACATCTTCTGATTATTGTTCTCCTGAGTATGTTGGCCACCCCAGCGCTCGAGAAAGCCGCGTACCGGATATTTTCTTCTATTCGGGAAGGGAGCACGACTATTCCTGAGGTTGAAATTGCCAGGATAGAGCAAGATGGTAAGCCGGTGCTTCTTATTGGTTTTGGACGGATGGGTCGCAAGGTCGGCTTTGTTATGGAGTTAATGAAGGTGCCATATGTCGCTATTGATAGTAATGCCGCTCTCGTGGATCGTGAACGCGCAGAGGGGAAGCCGGTGTATTTTGGAGATGTCAATCGTGCCGAGGTTTTCCGAGCGGTCGGGGCTGCAGATACCCCCCTTGTGATCGTGGCCATTGATGATCGCGAGGCGACAGAGCGCGTGGTGTCCACTCTTCATGCGGCCTATCCAGCTGTTCCTATTTTTGTGCGCGGGCATGACATGATGATGTGCCAAGCTCTTAAAGCCCTTGGGGCTCACTTCACCATTTCAGAGACCCTGGAGGCTAGCGTAGAACTTGCGCGCGAAGCATTGCTTCATATGGGTGAAGAGGCTTCGGAAGTCGAAGTGGCGCTGGATGACCTACGGAAAGACTATTATGCACGAACGAACCAGGTGAGGGTGGAGAGTAAACCGGGCCCTGATATTCCATAGTGCGATTGTAGGTCTGTTGAAAAAAGCCGCCAGCGGTGTTCTCGCCATTTTCCGTGCTCACATACGGCATGTACGCTTCGCGTGCCAAAAGGGTTGCGGCCTTACTGGACGAACTTTTTGAACATTCCCTCTCACAGACATGGCGTGCCGTCCCGAAACCTTTATGCCCAATGGTGATGAAATAAAAAACAGGTTCGCCATGTCTTAAAAGACGAAGTGCCAACCATTATCGAGGATTAACCCAAATCCGATGATGCCAATGAGGATGGCTACGCACCGTCTCAGGTGATGAGAAGAAATGGATCGAGTGACCTTTGATCCAAAGACCAACCCTAGCACACTTCCGAGTAACACCAATCCCGTTAAAAAAATATCTAAGGATGCCAGATGCAAATGCCCAATCACCCCGCCGATTGAAATCAGGGCAATAATTAAAAATGACGTGCCCATTGCCAGGCGGATAGGAAATTCCAAAAGAATCATCAGAGCGGGCACAATCAGAAATCCTCCACCAATTCCAAAAAACCCGGTGAGTAACCCAACTCCCCATCCAATAGCTGAAGCCCTAAATGCACAGGGCCAAGAAAATTGTTGAGCGCACCCTGTTGCACTTTGGGAGCTTTCGTCTGTCTGAGGTTGCCAAAATGTCCATAGGCTCATAAACAGTAATAAGTTCCCAAACAAAAATAACACCACGGTTTCGGAAACGAGTTGATGTCCTTGTGCCCCGAGCCAGGCTCCAAGAATTCCGGTTAAACTGAACACCAGAGCGGCAGGGATATGGACTCGCTGGTGACGATTTTCCTGCCATGCGCCAAAAAGAGCAGAATAGCCCACGACAATCAGCGACATGGCACTAGCTTTTTGAACGGGAATCCCGACGACATAAACCAATAATGGGATTGCGACTAAGGACCCTCCACCTCCGGTGGAACCGAGCAATAGTCCGACCAATCCCCCGGACAATAGTGCTAACAACCAGTCAAGATCCATGAGTAGGGAAGGTATCCAATGTTAGAAGGAAGAAAGTTTTAGGTAGTCGGTAAGAGAGATTCGGCAATAATTCTTGAAATCTTTGATATGGAATAGGAAAATGACTATTGCCTTGAGAAACATGTAGACAAGAGGAATGGCTTTGAGAATGACCGAAGGAAAGGGAGCTTGTCTCTCTTTCCTTCGGCGAATGTTTGTGACAAAACAGGCTGTTGGTCTTTTCTACTGGAGTAATGAGTCTCGTTTGATTTGATCCAGCCGAATGTCCCGTTCCTTCTCATCAATTTGTTTATCCTTAAAATCGTCCTCAACTTTATTTTTCTGATTATTGAGGTGGTACTCATACCCACCAGCCCCAGCGGCAGCTCCGCCGACCATCCCCAATCCCACATTTCCCGCCGTGCCACAAGCTGTCAGACTCAACAAGGCAAAACCGACAATCAACGCTGAACATGCGTTTTTCATAATGACCTCCTAGAATGAAAATGAAGAAAAAGTACAGGAGGGGGATTTCTAAGAATATTGTATGAGGAAGGTGGAGCAGGAGACAAGTGAGGAGGATGAAGGATTCTGAGAACACACAATAACTTGAAAAAATGGTGTTCAGGAAAATTCTCGGAACCAATAGGGTTTAATTTGTCACGAAGTCTGAGAGTTTACTTTTTTGGTAACTTCGTTCCTAAACTTCTCACATAAGCCAAAACATGGTTGATATCTTGTGCCGACAAATCTCCTTTCCAGGAAGGCATCGCGGTTCCCGGGCGGCCATCCTGTATAGTTGTCAGAAGTTCCTGATCTGATTTTTCCCCAAGGACCGTTAAGTTGGCGGCTGGTGGGACTAACATTTTTCCTATTGGCCCATCACCTTGTCCGTGGACTCCATGGCAGTTGATGCAATGGGTCGCATAAATGGATTGACCCTTGATTGCGTTTCCCGTGCCCGCCCCTAAAGAAGACGATGGTTTGGGGACATTGATGGGATATAGGGTCGCAGACTGTAAATCCTTTTGGTTCATCAAATATTCAGCCAAGTGGGTAATGGAATCATCAGGTATGGGACAGCCAAAGGTGTCTTTCATTTTCTTAATGATCTCTGTCCATCTTTCTTGTGAATGAGGAGGTTGCATGTAAATGTAATCGGCCGAGTGACAAATGATGCAATAAGAGTTGGCAATCTCCTGGCCTGGACCCGGTTGAAAAGAAAAAGGGTCCGTAGGAAAGGTGATGCTGCGATTTGAGTTGCCAATTTCTCCAGCAAGAATTTCAGTCTCTAAACTCCCCAGGAGAATTCCTATAATAAGGAAGAAACTTGTAAGTTTTACTAACATATGGTGTATCAACTCTGGGTCCTTACCTGAATAGCCTCAACGGCATTCCGTAAATATCCATTGGGATTCCATTTGGCCTCAAGTTGTTGGGATTCTCCAATCCGATTGATTGCTAAGGACTGCAATTGATAAGACTGCCCAGGTTTTAATTCCACATGAGTTTCCCATTGGCGAAAAGAATAATCTCCAAAATCTTTTCCGAGTCTGGTGGCTTTCCAATGTTGTCCGCCATCTATTGAGAGTAAGACTCGATCGATTCCATATCCCTGATCAAAGGCGATACCTTTGACGAGGACCTGGCTTTTGGCATTCATGGTGGCCCCGTCTATAATATTAGTAATAAAGGACCGCACCTTCATTGTGGAGATGGGAATTTTCTGCCTAGCTTTTTCCCCTGGTTCTAAACACCCGCAGGCATTGTCAGGAATACGATATGCGGGATCCGTCCAGAAATTGTGATCTTCATGATTGAGTACTTCGATGTCATTGAGCATCTTCACCCAATACGTGGCGTACCATCCGGGAACGACGAGTCTCAGAGGAAAGCCATTGAGAAATGGCAGCGGTTCACCGTTCATCTCGTAGGCCACGAGCACATGGTCAGCAGAAGCATCATCAAGGGAGAGAGATTTCAAAAAATCTGGTGTGCCATCGGCAACAGGACGATCCAATCCGTCAAAGCGAATCTGCTGGGCGTCATTTTCCAATTGAGCTTTTTCCAACAAATCGCGTAGGCGTACCCCTTTCCACATAGCATTGCCCATTGCTCCATGTCCCCACTGCCCTCCAGCTACTCGAGGATCAGAAAAACCACGACTGTTTCCTGCGCATTGGCAGACAGCCGCCACCTCTACAGGATCAAATTGTTCTTGCAAATCTTTAAGGCTCAATGACAATGCCTGTTTAACCCGTCCTCGGATGGTTAAGCGAAAAGTTTGCAGATCAATGGCGCTGGGAATATTGGCTAAGTGCCAGCGGACAAAAAATGCATCATTGGGTGTAAACACATCTTCATTGAAAACAGGAAAAGGCGTTTCTAATTGTGGTGGCCTCGTCGTCATGACCATCAGCGGGCGTTTCTCTGGAAAGGCCACAAACGGGCGCTCGCCCCTTTTAAATGGCAGAGTAATGCTTGAAGTCGTTTCTGCGCGGACCGGCAGTTTCCCCATTGCTGAGAGTCCCCCAGCAATTAATGTTGTTAGGAGAAACCGTCGGCGAGTGAATCCGTCAGAATATTGCTGTTCCATAGGAAGCTTATAATAGTAGAAGGAAACCTTATTTTGCTAATGTGCGAATGTACTGGATCAGTTGCCAGATTTGATTGTCGGGCATTCCGGAAAAGGCCATCATTCCTGTTCCAACCGAACCGTTTTTGATGATCCAATACAGTTGCCCGTCAGAAATATCGTTCATCGTTTCTCCACAGGTAAAGTTTCGAGGATGTGGATTCAACGCCGCGCCCATTGGTCCTTGCCCGTCCCCTTTATCGCCATGACATTGCTTACAGGCCAACGGTTGAGCAGTTTCGTGATACAGCTTTTCCCCCGCTTTAATGTGCTCTGGAGAGGTGGGTAAGGGACTAGTCGTATTGCGAAATTTTCCAGGTGCCTGCCTGGTGTTGCGTGGTTGTGGGCAGACTCCTGAAGGTCCGCTTGATGGTGAAGTCGTGCTGGCCACCTCTGGGGCACCCTTAAACGTGGTCTTTAAATAGGCAATGACATCGGATACGCCTTCTGTCCCGCCTATGGTCAATCCCCAATACGGCATCATGGGAGATTTCCCAACAGCCTTCCCCCCATAGTAGATCACGTTATACAGATAATCGAGAGGAATTTTTTCAAAGGGAATATTGGCATGCACCGCCGGTTTAGGATTTAAACCCGACGCCGCAGGCCCATCGCCTTTTCCTTCAGCACCGTGACATTGTGCACAGTATTCTTGATAAATTTTCCCACCGTTTTCGACATTCGGATGATCGAACTCTGCGCTTTTCCAGGGCTCATAATAGGGGAAATCCTCATTCCCTCTGGTGGCTATAAACCCGGTCACATATCGCAGCCCGAGTGCACTCACATCCCCAACAAATTCTCCACTGTGGGGTACAAAGTCGGGGGGGTTGGAGTTAAAGCGATAAATCCAATCAGCCTTCAGCCTTTTTCCCGAGTTAAAGAACGAGGCGCTTTGTGGGCCTCCAGTTTTTTCCCCATCTACCATAATCTGATGACAGCCAATGCAGGAATGTTGGGTGAAGATTTCCTCTCCAAACTTGGCCTCTTGTTTACTGAAGGTGGACATATCAATAGACTGTGGCTTGACTCGCGAATCCTGGAGGTGTGTTTCGAAATAGTCGGCAAGGTCTTCAGCTTCCCGTTGAGAGACGGACATGTGCTCCTCAGGCTGTTGAGTCTGATCCCACCGATAACTCTTGGCATATAACATCGGTTCTTTTCCTGTCAGCCAGCCAACTAGCCAATCTCGTTGAAATTTGCTCCCTCCCCACATAAGATCAGGGGCTTTCAGGTTGAATCGGCTCTCTTCCTTCCCCTCAAATCTATGGCAAGTCGAGCAGACCGTTGCAATAATACTTTCAGCTTCTTGAGCATCAGAGGCAAAGCTTGGCCTGGAGGTGGTAAAAAGGGAAAGACTGATGAGAAACAAGGCCGTCATTTTTTTTTGAGACATAATGAGAGATCGAAATACTTTGATCATTCTGAGTCCTCCGTGAATAAACCCAATATTTAATATTCCTTTTCGCGATTATTCGCTAATAATCCGCACAAGATCATCCGTGTGGAAATATGCCACAACCCTTCATAGATCTTTCTGTCGTCTTTTGCCCCAAATATGAAATTACCAATACTTGAGTTTTGGTAAAAGCAATATCAGCGCCACAATGTATAAGCAGAAATTTTCTATTGAAAATACAGAAAAATCAGAATTTTGTTGAGGACAAGAAAAAATGTGTAGAGAAATAGGAGGGCGAGTTAACCCTTAACAAGGTTAACGGTTAACAAAAATGACGAAACATTACGGTAGGTTTTTTTGAAGATCATTTCTTTAGATATGCACCATCGCGAATCATTTATGGCAATTCTTTTAGACTGTTCTTCCTGATGCTAAACGGTATCTTGAGCAAAGAGAACCTCAATTGCCGAGTGCTTTGATACTAATTATTCCTTCAGTTATCGCTAAGCCCATTTGGGCTTGAATAATATTCTCCAGTGCATTCTGGGCAAATCCCATGCGTAAACACCACTTTTGAATGAGCACCAATATACGTTTCGATTTGATTCCAATACCCCTTGTCGTCCCGGATTTTTTTACAGGTCGCACAGATGGGAAGAATCCCTCGTAAGGTCTGTATTTCAGCAAGAGCTTTTTCAAGTTCCGTAATGAGTCGTTCTCTTTCTTGTTCGTATGTTTTGCGCTCGGAAATATCGTGAATGATGGAAAACAATACTGCCTCACCATCTCTGGTGATCGGTCCACTAAAGACTTCAACATCAGTTATTTCTCCGCTTGCCAGTCTATGCGGAAAAGTGAACTGCTTCTGTTTCCCTTGTTGGGTTTCTTGCATTTTCCCACGCACGTCTTCTTCAGAAAGCATGTTGATGTCCATGATTCTCATATTCGTTATTTCATCTTTTGTATACCCATAATATTCACATGCTGCGACATTGGCATCCAAAATCGTTCCGTTATCAGGATGAATGATCAGCATGATTGAATGGTTGTGATCGAATAGACTTTTATAGAATTCTTCAGCTTTGTCAGACCTATCCTGTAATTCAGTAACAAGTTTCTGCAACTCATCGTACGTGTATTCATCAGACATTATGACTAGTTTCTTTGCTGAGCATCAATGTTATGAAACAGACGATGGATGACTCAACAATCCTCCCGTAAGATTATAAACATTCGTGAATCCGTGTTGGAGGAGAATGCGCGCGGCGAGGTAGCCCCGCAGTCCAACTCTGCAATACACCACGGTTTCTTGGAAGAAATCAAGTTCCTGAAGATGGTCTCTGAGTTCGTCAACGGGAATCAGACAGGCCTGAGGAAGATGAGCTTCTTGATATTCTTCTGTAGTTCGGACATCTAATAATTGAAGAGAAGTGTTCGTTTCCATTTTCGTTTTCAATTCATCGCTCGTAATAGTCTTGACCTCTCCACGTAATGTGTTGCTGGCTACGAAGCCAGCCATGATGACTGGACCTTTGGCAGAATTAAATTGAGGAGCATAGGCTAAATCCAGTTGTTCCAAATCTTTGACCGTCATTCTTCCATGTAACGCGGTAGCCAAGACATCGATCCGTTTGTCCACGCCCTGTTCTCCAACAATTTGTGCCCCTAATAGTTTCCCTGTTTTTTGCTCAACGACTAATTTGATGTGAAGGGCTTCTGCTCCTGGATAATATCCTGCGTGATCCAGGGGATGTGTGAGTGAGACAAAGTAATGAAATCCATGGGATTTGGCTTCGTGTTCGGTCAGCCCCGTTTTCCCAGCCGTGATGCCCAGGCTTTCAACTATAGCGGTGCCCAGGGCGCCTAGAAAATGTAAGTCCCCACCGCCGGCATTAGCTCCCGCTACCCGTCCTTGTTTATTGGCTGGTCCAGCTAAAGGAATCCGGGCTCGTTTACCGGTAACCAAATGAATGCTTTCGACGGCATCGCCTGCTGCATAGATATCGGGATCAGAGGTTTGCTGGCGGTCATTGACGGCAATACCTCCTGTCCCTCCTATTTCTAGTCCGGCTTCTCGTGCAAGTTTTAATTCTGGTCGAACGCCAATTGAAAGAATCGCAATGTCCATTGGAAGGCGCTTTCCGCTTTCTAATTCAGCTTCTTTGGACAATTCCCCTGTTTGATGGAAGAGCTGAATCCCATCGTCTGCGATGATTCTCACATCCTTTTCTTGTAGGTGAAAAGCTATGAGTCTTGCCATATCAGGATCAAAGGGAGGAAGAATTTGCGGGGCCTTTTCCACGATAGTCACCTGCAGCCCACGATTCTTCAGAGCTTCAGCCGTTTCAAGGCCAATAAAGCCTCCTCCAATCACCAGCGCATGCTGTGAAGGATGGTTTTGAAGGAACGATTTGATCTTATCGGAGTCGGGAACGGTCTTGACGGTAAAAATGTTCTTGGCATGAATGCCAGGAATGTCGGGGACGATAGCGCCGGCACCTGGGGCCAAAATCAATTTGTCGTAGGGATGGGAGGTGACTTCCTGGGTCACCAAATTTCTTACAAGAAGACATTTTTCATTTCGATCAATTTTGAGAGCTTCGTGTAAGGTGTGAACCCGGACGCGAAACCGATTCCAGAAGCGTTCCGGTGTTTGAAGCAAGAGTTCATCACGATCTTGAATTGTGTCTCCCACATAATATGGCAGCCCGCAGTTGGCAAAGGACACATACGGCCCTTTTTCAATAATGACGATATTAGCGGATTCGTTGGTCCGACGCGCTTTGGCTGCCGCACTGGCTCCACCCGCTACTCCTCCCACGATGAGGATTTTGGTGGACATGCTATTTAGTCTTCTCCTTCCTGAACTTAAATTACCAAATGGAGTTTGATTAAATTTGTCCCGAACGCATGCCCAAGTCGTTCTCCGGTCACAATGACGATGAGTTGGGCTTCATGAATTAGACCTAGGTTTTTTAGGAAATCTTGTGCGGTATGAATGCGCTCATCGGTGTCATCGATTTGGTGAAAGACAAATGAGGCCACGCCCCAAACCAATGCCAATTGACGGGTAACGGATTCGGACGGCGTGAGCGCTAGAATTGGGACTGTCGCGCGATGGTGGGCTAATGATATGGCGGTGTGGCCAGACTCGGTAAACACCACGATGGCTTGGGCTCCAACTAAACCGGAAAGAGAAACGGCAGCCTCACAGATTGCTTCTGGTGTTGAGAGAAGAATTGGTGTTGGTGAGTTGGATTTTTTCCTTTGAGTGAAAACTTCCTTTTCGGTCTGGCGGATAATCCGATCCATAACTTCAACCGTTTCAACAGGGTAGCTTCCGGTCGACGTTTCGGCCGACAACATGACGGCATCGGTTCCATCTAGCACGGCATTAGCCACATCCGAGGCTTCCGCGCGAGTGGGAATGGGGCTTTTCGTCATTGATTCCAGCATTTGAGTGGCCGTGATGACAGGCTTTCCTTTTAGATTGGTTTGGGTGATGATTCGCTTTTGCAAAAGGGGAACTTCCTCAGGACTTAACTCTAAAGCTAAGTCGCCTCTGGCGACCATCACCCCGTCAGCGCTATTAAGTATTTCATCGAAACATGTCAGGGCTTCGGGCCGTTCAATTTTGGCAATGACGGGAATGGTTGACGATTGTTCAGATAGAGCAGTTTGAAGGGTTTTAATATCTTCTGGACTGCGCACAAAAGAAAGGGCAACGTAATCCACTCGTTCATTTACGGCTACCTGAAGGTCTTCTGCATCTTTTTCCGTAAACCCTGGCATATCCAGTGGGAGGCCTGGAAAATTCACCCCTTTTCGTGAAGTCACCGTTCCACCAATGACAACAGTGCAAATCAAGCGATCAGGCTCCGGGGTATGTACTTTTAGTGAGATATTTCCGTCATCGATCAACACGATTTGTCCAGGCTTGAGGGCTTTGGGGAAAGACAGTAGGTCAATCGGAAGTTCGTGGTCGATCTTCTCCGCTTTTTGGGTTGCCACAGCCGAAGAAATCTTGGGTATGAGCGATACGCTCTGGTCACGAACGAATTGTCTTCCCTCTTTTGGAAGATCTCCCACGCGGATTTTCGGCCCGGCCAGATCTACCAGGATGGCAATTGGCGTTTTTGCCTCAAGGGCCAAGTGACGAAGACGCTGAATCGCTGTTCGGTGCCAATCCCAGGTTCCATGGGACATATTGAACCTCGCGACATTGATGCCTGCTTTCAGGAGTCGTGTTAGATTTTCTGGGGAACTAGTTGCTGGGCCAATGGTGGCAACGATTTTGACGTGGCGCATCCAAAACCTATGAGGAAAAGTAAGGCGGAAGGAGACCGAGGAAGAGAACGAAGGTTAGGGTTGTAAGAAAATGTAATAGAGGTGTTTCAGCGCTGGAATGAATGGTAATGCATCGGGCAAGAAACTGTATGGAAAAACATTTCTTTTTCCTTTGCATGTAAGACTTCACATCTCAACAAGGTTGGCCGTTGAACAGGCATGGCTTGTATCGGGAAACATCAAACTCGGTGTCTTCTTGATAGACCAATTCATTTCCGTTCACACCATCTAATTGAGGGTCATTCCACATAGTATGGTTCCACCAATAAAAGATTGGATGCTCGGGAAGATAGTACACCGGATTCCCATAGTTGCTACGAATATGGCCTTCCACTGTGCGGCCAGTAATATAATCGACTTTTCCGTCGTCGTTTAACGAATATAGGGAAAGAAAGAGGCGCGATTCTTGGTCATAGATTTCATCGATGCGGGTTGCTTCATCGGGTTCTGGAGGTAGAGGCTCTAAAACGGGGTTGGAGATTTGGACCGAAGCGAACATGAGCCAGCTTGAAAAGGCCAGAAGGGTCAAACTTGACATGATGTCCTCCTTCTCTACTCATTTACTCATTGCCAAATGTTCTCACGTATAATAACACATACCAGGCCTCCTCTTCACCAAGGACAAGTGGGATAAATGACGCCATATCCGTGCCGGGGCTGCCATTTTTCAGGATCCAAAACAATTCCCCGTCTGTTCGAGCCGCCTGCCAGGCTTTATCTGTAAAGTTTCTTGGAAGTTTCCCCACCAATCCTGGAATCTTTCCAAGGCCCTTCCCGTCTCGGCCATGACATGTGACGCAGAATGCTTTTCCATGGAATATCTTTTTCCCTTTCGCAACATTCTCAGGAGTTGCGGAGAAGGGGTTTTCCCAGGATCGTGCTTCGTCAATTTGGTCTGGAGGCACACGTTCTTGTAATACGGCAGGATCAGCCGCTATACAGGGGAAATTCAAGAAAATTTGGAATGAAAGAACACATACCCATAGCAATCCTATCTTCCCTGGCATACCAAAGTTTCCTTTATCAATATGATGTGTGACAGAACACAGGGAGAGCATAATTTCGCTCTCCCTGTGTGGGTAGGTTATTCGGTTCGATATACGTGGCCGAGTGACGTGGGTATTGAGACAGAGCCGTCTGGCACAACCTGACCTTTAGGCCAGAGGTGGAAAATGACTCCATCTGTTTTTCCGGCTGCTTCGGCAACGGCCTTCACTTTTTCAGGATCCTCAATATCAAGAATTTGGACTCGCCCAGTGTCAATTTCGACTTGATGGTCGTGAAAGGCTCTATTCCATTGAACCAATGGCACATTTTTTCTTGCCAGGTCTTTCGCAATAAAATATTCAATTGCGACAAGTTTGGCGTTCGGGTCTGTGGATTCATAGAGCTGGCATTGTAATAGTTCAGCCGAAATTCCTTTGCAATAATGATGGTATGGTCCACCCACTGATCCATCTGCCATCATATGCGGGGCTTGGACATGAATATCATACCCATCTGTAGGGCTTTTCCCTTCGCTCATGGCTTGAGTGGTCATGCACCCCATCGCCAGAAAACTCAAAGCTCCGATGAATAATAAAGAACGGATTGAACGCTGCATACCGACCTCCTTGTGATGAATATGTGATGGACTGATCAAAATTCCGAGTTTACGAACTGAGAAAATTATAGGCCTTCTATCCTTTGATAGCCAACGGGCTTCTTTGGTCGACCCAACTTGTTGACTTTGAACGTTCCGGCATCCCTTTCTCTTTTTGCTGTGTACGGTTTTGGAGAACCAAAGAATCGAAATTTTCGCCGCAGTTGAGGCAACGCCAAATTGCCAACACATACATGGCTTCATCTTGGTTATAGACTTGATCGCTCATTAATAATCCTTCACATCGTGGACAATTCATCATGAATCTCCTTTCTTCACCGATGTCGAGGGGGAGTTTTTGATTCGGTTCATCGGGAGCTTGGATAACAACATGCCCATCAAGCAGGAATCTGTGACTCCGGCGTGAACGAGCCCAGCTCCTACGATAGCGGGAAGGAAAAAAAATCCACTATGGACTGTAAAGCCCAAAGCAACGCCTAGTATGATCAAGCCACCTGCTATGGCTCGAACTTGACCTTCAAGAGAAATTCCCTGTTGTCCTCTGATGACAGGTTTTCCCTGATCAACCCACGTGGTGATGCCGCCTTCCAGAATGTCACACGATGTCACGCCATTATTCGTCAAATAGTCATAGGCAATCTTCACTCGATTTTGAGTGCGACAGACCAGCATGATCGGGCGTTGTTGAGAGAGCGTCTTCAGTTCTTCGATATACGCATGAAGGTCTGGTAAGGGAATATTTCGAGCCCCATCAATATGTACATTCTCAAATTCTTGAGGTGTTCGGACATCCACATACAAAGGGTTGAGATCCTGACGAGTGGCATTGTTGCTTGCTGCAGATGTTTCAGCAATTTGTTCTTGATCGAGCAATGTTGTCGTCATGTATTTGTCTCCCTCTATTTATGTACGTTTGTTGTGTCTTCAGGTTGAAATGGTGTCAAAACGTCTAGAGATTTCTATTCGCACATCATATCGATAACTCGAACTCATGGCCTTATAACTCTTTATATAAAAGCAATCCTTATGCCATGGCGATTTTTTCATATAAATATTAAATAAAACCAATAGTTTATGGATTGTATCTGAAGATCATAGAAATACACGGTTGCGTTATGAACGGAAAGAATGAACAGAATATGTTAACTGCTAACTTAACAAGTTAACGTGTTGCGGAAATGTCTGGCGTTAAGTTGAGGCTGGATATGTAATGTCGAGGTGTTTGAGTTTTTTCCAGAGAGTGACGCGGCTTATGCCTAGAAGCTTGGCCGCTTCCGTTTTGTTGCCGTTGGCCTCTTTTAGAGCCTCTCGGATGCGAATTTCTTCGGTAGGTTTTAAGAGAGAAGAAGGGGAAGGAGACGAGGTCTTTGAGGAAGGGCGCTGGACTTCTGGTGGAAGATCCCAAAGTGTGATGCAGCTATCTGCCACGGTCACGAAGGCATGTTCAATGGCATTTTTCAACTCTCGTATATTGCCCGGCCAATTGTATTCCTGAAGTCGTTGCAATGCATCTTGTGCGATTTCATTTACCTCGCGATTGAACGTCTTCGCATTTTCTTCCATGAAATGCTTGACCAAAAGTGGGATATCTGCACGGCGTTCATGGAGTGGCGGCAGTGTAATTTCAAAAACATGAATACGGTAATAAAAGTCTTCCCGCAATGTTCCCTCAGTCATCAGCGTTTGTAAGTTGCGATTGGTGGCGGTAATCAAACGGACATTCACTTTAAGTGCGCGATCATCCCCCACCCGTCGAATTTCGCTCTCTTGCAATACGCGTAACAGTTTGAGTTGAAGGAGGGGGCTGGTGTCCCCGATTTCATCGAGGAATAAGGTTCCGCCATCTGCAGCCTGAAACACACCAATTTTATCGCGAATAGCGCCAGTGAATGCCCCTTTAACGTGGCCAAACAATTCGCTCTCCAATAATGTTTCAGGAATAGCCGAACAATTAATGGCGAAGAAAGGTTGATCTTTACGGGTACTCAAGGCATGGATGGCTCGTGCTGCCAACTCTTTTCCCGTTCCGGATTCTCCGGTGAGCAACACTGTCACATCGCTTTGCGCGGCCAACCGCAATCGACGAAAGACTTCCTGCATCGGAGGGCTTTTCCCGATGAGTTGTTCGAAGGCTTCTCGTGATTTAGTTTGCTCTTCCAGAACGGCGATCTTTTGATTGTTGAGAATAAATGAGGTGAGATCGGTAAATGTCCCCACCGCCCCTGCAACGCTGCCTTGTTCATCTCTGAGAATAGATACATTGCCAAAGAGGTAGAGTTCTCTTCCGTCTTTCCCTAAGACTTTACATTCTTGATTGCAGATGCCCCAAGGATAGGGCGAGGGATTGTCGAGGAATTCTGTGAGGACTCGAAACCCTTTACAATTTTGGCCTTCTAAAATATGGCAGGATTGTCCAATGACATCACTACTCGAATAGCCGGTGATCCGTGCTGCGCCGGTGCTCCAGGCGACAATATGGCCTTGGGCATTCACAGTGAAGACGCCGTCAGCCATGACATCTAGCATGTTGCTCAGGATGGAGGGGTTTTTTCGGAAATCCAGTTCCATGTGATGAATAGAGAAAGGCGTGAAGCGTACAGGGGACGTGAGAGAACAGAATTGCTAGGCGTGATGGGGGAAGTCAAATCGAAAAATCGGAGTTTTTAAATTCATACTTCTTCCCCTTCACAAGTCTTTCTCATTTTTTTTTGGTCTTATTGTGCTGCCAATAATGATTTGAAGGCTGGATTGGTCTGAACTAATCCTTTGAGGGTATCGTTCTCCAGCATATAGGCCCAGCTTTGTGCGTTCGCACCCGGAATTTTTTCGTACCAGTCTTTGGCTTGGAGTAAGAGCTTGAGCATGGCTTGATTGTCACGAGGAACGTGAAAAGCCAGGCTATAGGCCATCGCATAGGTTGCCGTAAATTTATTCAGGGGATCGTTGGTCAAATCAAGTGCCTGTTTTGCTTCGTTGTAACCTTTGTGAATATCAGGATCGTCAAAATGCCGATTCCAGGCAACTTTTCCAATGCGAGCCCAGGCCAATTCCAAGAGCACTTTTGAACGCACTTCGTCTTGTTCCGAAGGCACTTCTGCTAGCAGTTCTTGTGGTGCAGACAATGCTGCCTGTTGATCATTATTCCAGCGATATGTCGAGATCAGGTGCATCCGGTTGTTGAAATCTCCAGGTTCGAGGGATGCGAGGGCTTCCATGACTGGAATCATGCGATACAAATAGTCAGCAGGCGTCGGTTCAGCCTTTCCACCTGTCACCATGCCCAACCCTAAATCGAAGCGGTCTGTCTGTGATTTCACCGTCCAATACAATTCATTGAATCGCTGAGCCAAAATGGCATTTTCGATGGAAATGCCATGGAGACGACCTCCATAATTCAGCAGCCCCTCATAGAGTTCATTGGCGAAGACACTCAATACCTGGTGATTATTTGGCGCAATCATTAAGGCACGATTGAGTTGCATTAAAGCGTCTAAAGGGGCTGAGGCAGCTTGTGCCTGTTTGACTCCAGCTAGGGCGGCTTCTGTTTGATCATCAGGCCCGAACCATTTCGTTGAGTGTGGGACAAGTCCTCCCGCGTCTACCACGAATGGAATGGTGGTTCCATGAGGCCCATCTAAAGGAAGATCAAGTACCGCGTGATCAATAGGAAACCCCAATTGTTTGAGATCGGAAAGCACGACCCATTTTACCTTCACAGATTGAACGACACGCTGTACTTTCTTGTAGGGGACAACCCAATCAGCGGCTCCGGGTCCATTAGAAACCGGTGCTGTTAAAGGGTTTGGGTAGGAGACCGTTGTTATGACATACGAAGTGGGAGCTGCATGAACGGTGCTTTCATCAGGAGAGGGAAAAGACGCATGAGGCAAGGTTCCTGATTCTACTGCTTCGATCGTAAAGGGATGCTCTGGCTCATGTCGAGCAATCTCATGCATGACAAAAAATGACGGAGCTAATTGTTTGCTTGATGTTTCAGCAATATAAAACCGCTGAAAGTCTTCGAAATCCACTAACTTACCGGGGCCAGGCCAAATATTATCTAACCCCCCATCATGTTGGTTCAGGACTCGCCCATGCGCGTCAGTGCGCCGTTTGGCACACCATTCGTAGACAGGGCTCAAAGCATCAGGAAAATTCCCGTCGCTCAATAATTGCTGTTGAGCCATTTTCATGAGGCAGACAAAATCGCGTTGTCCTGCAGCAACCCGATCGTTCTTGCCAATGGCTTGGGCATATTCAGTGATGGTGGTAAGCAATTCCTCTTGGTTGACAACATGTGATTCGCTTGCCCATGTTGTGGCTAGCGGCAAGAGGAGAAAGGCACAGATAAGAGGGACCCATTGGAGTTTGCGCATTTGACGGGGATGACAAGAAACAGGAGCACATTCGGCTCCGTATTGTGGGGAATTTTTTTTAATCAGTGAATAACGAACTATACTCATGGAACCCAACTCCTCCTCACAAACATGTTGAATGAAAAGTGACTATTGATATTTGCCAGGGCGACTGATCCCGTAAGGCAAAGCGGTCACTGTACCATACCTGGATTCTCACGCACTACGATGGTACCCCGCATGATATGGCCTGGCAAATCGCAGAAATAAGGATAGGTGCCTGGACGTACAGGTGTAAAGACAATTTCCGTCTGGCCTCGGGTTGGAAGCAATACACGGACAAATCCCTCTTTAGCAAATTGTGGAGCCCCATTACCGCTCACTGCTACATGGGAATCGGCTAGTAAGCCTAGTGGGACAAAGGCATGCAGTTCGGTATCTAAATTCTTCAAGACCAACCGCGTTTTTTGTCCGACCAGAATGGTCAATGCTTCCGGTTGAAATTCTCGATGTCGGATATGAATGATTTCTTCAAGAACTTCTAAGTTTGGATCCAGAGTGAGACTTGCTGGAGTCGCACTCCAAACCGTGGAAACAGAAACCGAGAAAAAGAATGTGGCCACTAGCCAAGTGACCAGCATGAGTTGGGGGCGAGGAAATGTGTTGATGTTTGATGTCATAGGCATGCAACATTATACTGTGAGACTTCTTTGGGGCGAAAGTTGCAAACGAGGCTGCGCAGAAATTTTCTTGTAAAATATGAAATATGTACTTAAGTAAAAATATTTATATAAAAAGAAGAGCCCTCATTCGATCCGAAGGTCTCAAGATATTCAGGAACCGGCCGAAAACATCAATGATATGAGGAAATACGACATATGCATTCGATTTCTGCTGTAATAGGAAATGATCTGCCAACGATTGTACTCGGAACGGTGCTTGTTCTGGGTGTGTTGGTCTTTGGTTGGTTTGAGAATCGACGGACCTCCCGCTTGCCTCATTTAGGGACCGTGATGGTCAAAAACCGATTAAAGGGTTTCAATTAATTTTCCGAGTTTTTCCCTTCTTCACCCAAGCCATTCTGCTTTTCATCCCTTCTGTTCTAAAAATTGTCCCATGTGTCTTCGAAATGTGAAGTGTGTTCTGATTTCACTTCAACGGTCGGAAAAGAATCAAAGCAAATTCGAAAGCGGATTTTAGAAATGGTTTGAAGAATTAGGAATGGGCAGATGTGGCAAGAGGACGTTGAGGCGAGGTTGGGATAGTTTGGCGAAGACGGAGTGCGTGTGTTGGGCAAATTCCATGAGATATTTGTCCAAGCGGGCTTTCTGCCCTCTGCTCATATATTTCTTGTTGGCCTTCATGCTGACACCATGCACAGATTTGAGTCATTTTTACTCCAATCGTTTACTGATTTATTGAGCAATACAAACGCTATAAATGGAATAAGCAAGAACAACGCCAGGAATTCATTTCAAGGAAACTCCCTAAAACACAAGAATTTTGGGCTTTCTAGGAGGATATGGATTTCTTTTAAGTGGCAAACAGATACACCATTGAATCGAATGAGATACAGGCGCTTCAATGAGCCAGTGCAATGTAGAGGGCCTTCGAAATAGGTAAAATATTCCTCATCAAATAGGTTGTCGCTTGTGGAAGTCGGGATTGGCGGAGATAATACTCCTATGAAAAAACTTGAAGAACTTTCCTTCAACAATACCTATGCGAAGTTACCCGAGGTGTTTTGGGAACGAGTGAAGCCCACACCGTTTCCGAATCCCTATGTGGTGAGTGTGAATCCAAGTGCGGGAGATTTACTGAATCTAGACCCCGGAGAATTCGCTCGGTCTGACTTTGCGGAATATTTTTGTGGCGCGAAGTTGCTGCCTGGGAGTGATCCCCTTGCGATGCTCTATTCTGGGCACCAGTTTGGGCATTATGTGCCCCAGCTGGGTGATGGGCGTGCGATTATGCTGGGCGAGGTGGAGAATGAACAGGGTAAACCGTGGGAACTGCAACTCAAGGGGGCGGGGCTTACCCGGTTTTCGCGTGATGGGGATGGTCGAGCTGTCTTACGTTCCACCATCCGTGAGTATCTCTGTGGCGAAGCCATGCATGCTTTAGGCATCCCTACCACTCGAAGTTTATGTATTGTGGCCGGTGAAGAAATTGTTTGGCGGGAAATGCCGGAGCCCGGGGCGATGCTGTTGCGAATGGCGCCATCACATGTTCGGTTTGGTTCGTTTGAAGTCTTTTTTTACCGACGTCAGTATGAGTACTTGAAACTTTTAGCTGACTATGTCATCGACCATCATTACCCACATGTCCGAGAGGCAGAGAATCCTTATGCCCGTTTGTTGCATGAAGTGGCAATGCGGACGGGCCACCTTGTTGCTCAATGGCAGGCGGTAGGTTGGGCGCATGGAGTGCTGAATACCGACAACATGTCCATTCTTGGCTTAACCATGGATTATGGTCCGTATGGGTTTATGGAACGCTATGATCCCACATTTATCTGTAATCATTCCGATCATCAGGGTCGTTATTCTTTTCAACACCAACCGGATATTGGCTATTGGAACATTCGCGCCCTGGGCCAAGCGCTGTCTCAACTAATCGATGAAGAAGCGCTAAAGATGGCGCCGCAGCTCTATGAACAGGCCATGCTCGAAAAATATGCGGAATTGATGCGGGGAAAACTTGGGTTTACTGAGAGTCATGCGGGCGATGACAAATTGGTCACGGATCTTTTGAATCTGATGGATTCAAGTCGAACGGATTACACGACATTCTTTCGAGCATTGGGGAATTATCAGCTGGAGGAACCTTCCAACAATTCAGACCTTCGAAATTTCTTTCTCCATCGAGAAGCGTTTGATGATTGGGGTGACCGCTATTGTGAGCGATTACTAGCCGAGAAAAGTCAGGATGTCGAACGGAAAGTTCGCATGGATCAGGTAAATCCCAAATATATTTTGCGAAATCATCTGGCAGAACACGCGATCCAACAAGCCACGCGGGAGAAAGACTATTCAGAAATCGACCGGCTATTAGAATTGCTGAGTCATCCGTTTACTGATCAAACAGGTATGGAAGCCTATGCCCTTCCTGCTCCGGATGATAGCCCGCCAATCATTGTGAGTTGTTCTTCCTGATGAGGGCTGTTGCAACATCCCGCCAGCGGTGTTCTCTCATCTGAGACATGCTCAAGTACTCCTCAGTACGCTCGGCTCGTCTCAGTGGCTATGCCCTTGCTGAACGGGCCTTTTTGTACTATCTCTTTCCCAGTTAGCGATGGTTTTTAACATGCCTTATCGAGTTAGCTTTTCCCTTCTCACTTTTTACGACGTATTTTGGTTATGCGAATAATTTTCTTATCCATCATATTGATTGCCTTGGTACTGGGTCCGCAGTTGTGGGTGTGGTGGGTGTTTAAGCAATATCGGCAGCCACGTGAAGATTTGCCAGGAACTGGTGGTGAACTGGCGCGTCATCTCTTGAATCGCTTTGGTCTGCAAGAGGTGCGCGTCGAATCTACCCCCATGGGTGATCACTACAATCCCGAAACAAAATTCGTGGGCTTGTCACCTCAGCATTTCAATGGCAAATCCTTGACTGCCGCGGTTATTGCGGCGCATGAGGTCGGCCATGCTCTGCAAGATCATGACGGCTACTCGCTGTTGAAAGACCGGGCACACTTAGTCAAAATTGCGCAGAAAGCTGAAAAGGTTGGATCGTATCTCATGTTGGGCATGCCAATATTGGCGGGAATTACACGGGTTCCTGCCGTGGGCCTCGCTGTGCTGGTAGTGGCTATAGGCACGATGAGCGTTTCCGCCTTAGTGCATCTCATCACATTGCCGGTGGAGTGGAATGCCAGCTTTCGTCGAGCTTTGCCGATTCTTGAGGAAGGAGGATATTTGGCTCCTACGGATATGGAGGGCGCTAGACGCATTCTCAAAGCCGCTGCCTTGACCTATGTTGCCTCTTCGCTATTTAGCCTCGTCAATATGTGGCGATGGGTTCGCCTTGTTCGCCGATAAATGAAACGTTCCGCCTTATTCAGGCATGGTTGCAGACTGCACATGATTTAGCCCAGATTGGACTCGGCTTTCGCGGTTTTGTATTCTAGTCCTTTCATGACTAATCCGCCGCTTGTGTCATAAAGCAGGTGAACGAAGCGGTACAACTATTATAATAATTTGAGGCGCTCAACATGAAACCAATGACGTTCTTATTTGTTCTACTCTGTACATTACTCGCACCAACATTGGCCTCAGCCAATCTCGATGCAGTGCGAGCCTGCCTAGCTTCCTGGCCAGATCACCCTTTTGATGCTAATAATCCTTCTTTTAGATCCGTATCCGGTGGAGTGAAAATTTTTGGGATTGGTGACGACATCAATGAATCGACACCTACTGAAAAACCAGAGCTGGTGTTGATCCATCCAAATGTCAGTATTATGACCGGATCCTCCATGACGTTGACGAACCCAAACGGCTGGTATTGCCTGATATCGAAGGTCAATGTGATGGCTTCCAGCACGATCAATCTGCATTGCAAGGCACATCTGGCTTCAAGTAAAGGGGGGACGACTGTATTAGGGGGTGGCGATGATAAGGGCGTGACGGTGATGGGAAAGGCGACGATTAACCGCACAGGGTGTGAATAAGAAACCGGTTGTCTTAAGTGGGCATCTGTCGGTGTAAGCTATGGTTGAGGCCATTGGACCTATGGAAGAGAAAGACTCCCCTTTATGGGTTGTGTCGTTGATGTCACTCTCGTCCGCTTCTAATGTGGTCTGTTCCACATCCGTTTTTGTAAAGTTGATTCCCTTGAAGGGTATGAGAGAGTCAACGGCTTTCCCAAGCGCATAGAAAAAACAATCTCCAAATTGGTCTTCTGGGCTACCTCGAACTTCAATTCGAATTCTGGTCGGTTTGCGCTGCCTTTAACCTATCCAACAAAGACTCCACTGGCGTATCTAACTGCTTTTTCTTGTTGCAGGCTTGGCAGGCGGGTACGATATTTCCCTTTGTGCTTTTGCCATTTCGGGCAAGGGGCACCAAATGGTCCATAGTGAGATTGTCCGCTCCCACTACTTGTTGGCAGAAGTGGCAGAGGCCCTTCTGAATTTGTGCTTCCCACCAGGGTGACTTCCGAAGCTTTTTGGCTTTATCCCGTTCAATCTTGATGTGTCGCTGTACGGCATCATAGTCGCCGAGATCGTAGAAGCTTTCCTTCGTCATAATTGTGTATTGAGGTGAACGAATGTTGTCGCAATGAAGGATTCTATCTCCCCTGGCTAAAGCTTGTCGTGTCTCGCTGGGCACACATGTTCCTTACCAATGGAGGGGGCGCTTTCATGCATAATCGAAGTTTATTGAAATATTAGTCAAGGGCGAGCGTGAGACATTTGGCGGATCCACCAGCTTTGAGAAATTCGTCTAGCTCAACAGGATGGGGAATGTAGTCATGTTTGGCCAACCATTCTATGGTGTTTGGACATCCTGTTGGCAGCACCACATGGC
Source organism: uncultured Nitrospirota bacterium (assembly GCA_937139405.1). Classification (GTDB taxonomy): domain Bacteria; phylum Nitrospirota; class Nitrospiria; order Nitrospirales; family UBA8639; genus Nitrospira_E. The sequence goes on along the minus strand of CAKZPV010000031.1, from coordinate 66,527 downwards.
GATCGATGCACACTGCATTACAGGCGAATCGTTCGCCTTCTGAAGGTGGGACGACAAATCGTTTGTTCTGCTCAATACGAGACGCCACGACGGTTTGGGCGTAAGCATCAAATGCGGGAGGATAATATAAGAGTTCTCCCCCACTTAACGGACAAAAGCAGGTGTCCAAATGGTAAAAGCGTTGATCCACCAGTTCCACGGGAAGAATTTCTTTATGAGAAATTTTTGACAACTCCTCATAGGCTCGGATGTCGCTGCGTTGGCGATAACCTCCGATCCAGAATTTCGGAAATCCTAATAAATCACCGGCGCCTTCAAAGTATATAGTGGCATCAAGGTTGATGATTTCATAACCCTTTTTGGTGAACCAATCAATGAAATGGCGTTCCTCACGCTGACGTTCAGGATGGCGGAATCGACTGGGGACGAATTTGCCATCATGAAGGACACCCGCATTGGCTGTAAACACCAAATCGGGTAAGCCTGGTACCGGTTCCAGGAATTCTAGTTTTGCACCAATCTCTTTTTCTAAAATCTGAGTCAATGCCTGCCATTGTGTTCGAGCGCGATCGCCATTGGATTGATTGGACACCCTCATCCATGGGTTAATTTCATATTCGATCCCGTAATAATCCGGCGGACACATCAGAAGACGGCTCATGATCGTTGTATCCTGTTAACCCTTCCAGCCGAGTTCTCGGGCGAGTTCTCGCAGAAACGAAGAAGAATCCATGACGAGCCCAACGGCCTGAAAGCTTCCACGATCACTTAATTTGGTTGGGACTGCGGGATTGATATCGACACAGACGGTTGGCGTCGATGCGGGCAACAAATTTCCCGTCGCCACGGCGTGGAGCGTGGAGGCTACAAGCAATGCGAGCTCGACGCCAGGGATGACTGTCCGCATGACCTCTTGTGCCTCGATGGCATCGGTGATGACATCGGGCAAGGGGCCATCGTCGCGAATCGTTCCGGCTAACACCATCTGGACTTCCTGTCTGATGCAGGCTGCCATAATCCCTTCTTTGATGACTCCGCTTTCGACGGCTTTTGCGATACTTCCCAAGGCTCGCACGCGATTGATCGTGCGAAGATGATGCTCATGTCCGTGGGGCACGGAACGGCCGATCCCCAGATTGTATCCTAATGATGTCCCATACAGGCTGGCTTCCATGTCGTGCGCAGCTAGTGCGTTTCCGCAAAACAGCACATGGATGTAACCCTCTTCGATGATCCATGTTAGGGCTTCCCGTCCCCCTGCATGGATGATCGCCGGACCACCCGCAAATAATACTTTGGCCGACGCGTTGTCTTCTTGTCGGTGTTGTCGGATGTTTTTCATCCGCTTGGCGACGTCGGCGATGATGTGGCGGTGCGGACGTTCGGAAGAAACCTGAGTTTCCATGAACCCAAAAACGTCCCGTTCTATTGGGCGCTCAAGTGGGAATACCCGGATCCCTTCACGACCTGTCACGATGAGATCACCTAGTTTCACCGATCCCATGGGAATCATGTGAGCAGACAGGGGAGTGGTCTTCACCACGATGGTCAAATCCATTTCGGGGTGTGAGACATCTATCCATTTTCCCTTCCACCGTATTTGAGTCGCAAGATGAGATGTGGCGTAAAAGTTTTCTGGCAAAATTCCATCGGCTGGGGAGGGAGTTACCATGCAATCTTGTTCGGCCTGTACCACCGCTCCATGCGGCTGAATGGCAGTCAGAATGTCCTGTAATAATTCGATGGTAGGCGCTTTGATATGGATTGTGGAATGGGAAAGGTCTTCCCGTTTGCTGCCTATCGTGACTTCCGAGAGGGTAAAGGTCCCTCCCAACATGACGATCGTGTCTAAGACCTTTGCGAGGATGAGTGAATCGATAATATGCCCATGAAGGGTGACAGTTTGAGTGTCCATATTGATATTCTACCACTTAGTTAGGTTTTTGCCTTGTTGCGGAAGGTTTGATTCGAAAGCTATAACGTCTGATGATATACTAGGAAATTGGCCGAAAAGAAAATGATCATGAATATTCTCTATAGGTTGAATGCACGACTGTTCCTTTCGGCCTTTGTGGCTATGGGGCTCTTGTTTGCACTAGAGAAGTCGGTTGAGGCGTCACCAGGCACAGAAGTCTTTCAGAGGTTCACTCAACATATTAGTGCGCAGATTGTGAAAGATAAGCAGGCGTTTGCCGAGGCTGATACATGCACCGGTTGGTTTTACAAGAAAATGGGGAAGAAACCTCCACCAGCCGCCGCAGTTGAGAAGATTCATTATGTACCCATATCCGAGCCAGACGTGACGGCTGATTGTGCTAAACGCTATCCCAATGGTCTGCAGGCCGCCAGGGAGGCTTTTGGGTATACCCAGCAACGATTATCGTTTAGTCTGACTTTTTTTCAAATGGCTCTCGTCAGTGATGGGGACGATGATCACGCCTATAGTACACAAGAAATGCAAGATGTGTTGGATGCCTTTGATCGGACCTACCGTAGCGGGCAATCAGTCGATCAATATGTAAGCCAATTGATTGGTTTGTTTGATCGCAATCAGCCGGAAGTACAATTCCCTGCTCTAATGGGGAGCATGCAGACTCTTATGAACAAAGGGTACAGATTTACGAAGGCGGATCAAACGACGTTGAATCGTGAATTAGAATAATTCTCACAAGTAAAAAATAAGTCGTTGGGAATCAGGTATGAAAAAACAAAAATGAAGAGAGGAGCTTTCTTTCATTTTGTTTCGTGCTTTGGACTATTCACTCCTTACTTAAGACGTTCGAGTGCCTCCCGTGAGCGACTGCGGACCGTTTGATCCCAGTCTTCTTTCATTTTTTCTTCCAATTTTTCTTTCGCTTCTTGGGCTCGCATTCGCCCTAAGGACAACGCCGCACAAGCCCGGACATGCGCATGATCATCTTCTAGGAATCGAATGAGTAACGGAATCGATTCGGCGTGTTTGAGAATGCCTAAATAGCTGACGGCCATTCCTCGAACCCGATGTTGCTTATCTCCTAAAGCTGTGTTCGTCGTCCAAATAAAGAGTTTAGCCATAGTCTCGGCGATTTCTTCCAATCCGTTCGGCTCGAATTGATTGACTTCAACTAGAGTAAACGCCAGCTCTCGCTGTTTTTGTGGAGACGGTTCTTTTTGAAATCGTTGGATGAGGCGGTCACGGAGCTGAAGGCGGTCTTTGCGAGCACGCCATTTCCGCCAAAAGACAAAAATTCCGATACTCAGGATACCAATGATACCAATGATAGGAATAATTTCATCAACGATATAATCTTGGGTATCAAAGTTGAGATGATGCCAGACCCAAATACCTGCTACGATCAGGCCAAGTCCAAGCAATCCAACAAACGGATTGATGGCCCGATTGGTTTCCGGTTGTGTTTGTGTCGGAGTTGGCATCTAATCAATCGCTCAATGAACTAACATATTTGGTCTGTGAATGACGTGAGTCGATCGTTCTTATGCAAGTAACCATCTTAGGTTCAGGGACCAATCTTCATCCTACTCGGGCAGCCGCTGGCTATCTTGTCCAGACGGACCGGCCTATTCTACTGGATTTTGGTCCACGAACGCTCTCTAATTTACTGAAAACTGAGGTGGACCGCCATAGTATTCAACACCTACTGTTTACCCATTATCATACCGATCACTTCTCAGATTTTCTGACGTTTTTCTTTGATGCCATTTGCCATTCTGCCTTTTCGTATGTTCGACCTGATTTCACCATTTATGGTCCACCAGGGACCAAACGACTTTTTCGGACCATGTTCCGAACGTTCCCCAATTGGTCTGATCCGCCGTTTCGGGTGACGCTCAAGGAAGTCAAAGACCAGTCGTTTACGATTGGCCAGACTGAAGTCTCGCCGTTGCCAATGACCCACTCTGATCAACAAACTTGTCTCGGCTATCGTCTTGAGTATCAAGGCCGGTCGATGGCCTTTTCAGGAGATGCGATGACCTCTCCGAATTTGGTGAGTCTCTGTCAGGATGTCGATCTCGCGATTTTAGATTGCTCCTTTTCATCTCATGCGCCAGGTGGATCGCATATGCATGCCGAAGAATGTGGGAAAGTGGCCAAACAGGCCAATGCTAAAAAACTGGTTCTTTCACATTTTTACGAAACAGCAGACCAGTCCAATGTCGTGGCCCAAGCCCGCCGGTTCTTCAAAGGACCGATTGTGAAAGGAAAAGATCTTCTGACCTTAAAAGTTGGGGAAAAACCTCAAGTGGTCTAAATTGGCAGGTGACCGTATAACTTATCGCCTGCAAGTCGGCTCACCGAGCTGACGCTCAAATTAAGGAACGGGCCATGTTTGAGCTTGGCGAGTTGGGCCGTGCCTCCCTTACTTGCGTCAGAACGATTCAATTTGCCGATTTGGGCGGAAATGGTTTTGGGTCCTTTTCCCGAAAGAAAAGGACCTAGGCTGCCGGCCGAAACCCAGCTCTTTCAAGTGGTAAGGTTAAGCTGGAACCGATACACGAAAACAAAATTATCAGGTGGATGAGACTCTGACTAGCGTGTTTGCTCCCTCTATTTATTTCTAGCTTTTAAAAGGAGAATGAAAAAGTTGTGCTGAGAAACTCATTAGTAATTCTGCTGGCCATGGTGAATGTCTTGGTCTTGATGAGTTCCTCCAGTGTGTTTGCAGATGAAAAATACTCTTTTGGGCCGCCTGAGTTACCGGCGGATGTCCCAAAGCCTATTACCCTGCATGTGCGGACTGAGCCACCGCTATCCGTTGATGAAATACTGAGACGCTCGCATGGAAAAATTTTTCATGCGAAGGTCGGAACGACGGTTCAGCTTCGTGTTGAGGCGGAATATGAAGATGGAAGCCGAAGAGATGTGACACAAACTCTCTATACTTTTTACCATTCAACAGATTCAGGCTCGACTCTGCTTAAGCAAACAGGGGAAGTGTCTTTTGTTCGGCCGGAGAAGTTGCCCTTCCCTTCTCTGAAAGAAAAGAAGTTGGATATAGCTTTGATAACAATTGCTTATGGAAGGAACATTATTGCGGAAATTGGTGTCAATATTGTTCCTTGAACTGACACACAAAATAGTAATCAGGTTTTGTTGAGGAGTTTTGTTTTTTTTAGAGAGGATTCTGAACGGAAAGCTAGTCAGTGAGATCATTCAAGGGTCAGGCTGTTCGTTTTCTAGCAACTCGAGGAATGATCGAACCCGGCGGGCCATCTGTTCATCAGGCTCCTGTTCATAAATACTCAACAGATTTCTGAGCATGCGCGCTAACATCGTTGGCGTTGAGGTCTTTTCCAGAAATCTTGGGTCATAGTCCAAGCCAGAAGCCGTGATAAATTGTTCGCAGTCTTTCTCTCGCAGGAACGTTCCACCATTGAAACAATCGACGAATTGAGCTGGCGTTTCATCTTCAATCTTGACGAGGAAATGTCCTGGCATCCCTACTCCGACAAGTGGAAGTCCCAGTCGTGTTCCCACAAAGACATAGAGAGCTGATAAGCTAATTGGAATGCCTTGGCGGGTGTCAATAACGCGATTCAAATAGCTGTTATCCGGCTCGTAATACTCCTCGCGGTTCCCTGAATACCCTTTATCTTTAAACAGGAAGTTGCTGAGTAAACGTGCTGCTTTTCCTGATGGGGATTCCGGGGAATGCCACTTGGTGCGAAATTCCTCGGCTAGCTGATCAAGGCATTCGATGTAATGTGGAATGGAAAGATCTGGATAGGCTAACTTCCCGATTAAAAGGGCACCGTATTCCCAATCTCCTTGCCGGGCGCTTTTGGAAACAAATTGTTGAAACTCATCTTGTAATTGTCCAAAGCGAATTTCCTCTTTGATGAATGCCACTCGCGGTTGCAACGCCGCATCGTCGTTCCCCGCTTTTTCAAGAAAGGGGAGGACATTTGATCCAAGGCGTGCCAATTGGTCTTGGATGGTGCGAGCGACCTGTTCGTTTGGGTCAGAGAGTAAACGAAGAAGTGCGTGGATGGTGGTATCTGGAGGAAGACTCACAATGGTGGTATCGGATGGCACGGGCTTGTCTTTAGGCACTGCGTCCCAGCCTTTTCTAGGAATTTTTCAAGTAAATGTCAGTTTAACCAACGGACCGTTTGAAAGCTTTGGCTCCACCGTAGAGGCACAAGGCGTCAAAGGCGACGAGGACCACGAGCGCCATGCCAACCTGTGGAAGTGCTTGACTCCAACCCGAGATAATGAGTGGGCGTACGGCATCAATGACCCAAGTCATGGGATTAAAAAAGGCCATGGCTTGCATCCAGCCTGGCATGGCCGCCAACGGCACAAGCGCGGAGCTGAGAAAAATCATGGGCAGTGAAAGAAAGCCGAGCACAGAGAAGAAATCTCCATGACTCTTGACGGTAAAGGCCATGGCCATAGAAATGGCTGTTAATCCGACTCCAAATAGCATGCCGATGAGGAGGATGACGGTTATACCCAAAATGCCGGTTTCTGGAATGACTCCAAAGAGAAATGCTACGGCTAAAATGACAAGAATTTGCATTCCAGTAATGGCCATGACAAAGAGGAAACGGCTGAGAATCACTGAAGAGCGACGAATGGGAGTGGACATGAGGCGTTCGAGAAATCCATTTTCTTTATCGAATAGCAAGTCGATTCCTCCGGCTAATCCATTGTTGAGCACGGTCATCACCACGACCCCGGCAGCGAGAAAGCTCATGTAGTTTGGGGCTTGCAGTACTTGGATATCCGCTGCTCGTTGGAATAAGTTGCCAAAGAAGATGAGCCAAAAAATCATAGGCTGAGCAAGGGTAAAGAGCATACTAAATTTTTCTCGACTTAGCCGCTTGACCCATCGGTTGGTCAGGGCCAGTACTTCTTGTATTTGTTCATTCATGGCTGAATTGTTCCTAAGAGATAAAATGATCGAGAGGATTAGTCCGCGGCGGGGGCAGGGGGTTCGTCTTTGAGAGATCGTCCGGTGTGGGCTACAAACACGTCGTCTAAGCGGGGTCGATGATATTCAATGCCATCTAATCGACAACCAGGGACAGTGTTGGTTGTCTCCATGATGGCCGGGAGGGCTTTTTCTGGTCCATCCACACGAATATCTAGACCTTGTTCTCTAGGACGGATAGCTCGAACGAAGGGTAAGCCCTGAAGGGCCGTGGTCAGTTGAGCAAGAGCTTCGGGAGTTGCATCGCTTAAGGTCAGCCATACCCCATCTCCCCCCAGACTGGCTTTGAGATCTTTGGGGGCACCGATTGCACGAACTTCTCCGCGATCAATGATCGCAATCCGATCACAAAGTTGGTCGGCTTCATCTAAATAATTCGTGGTGATGACAATGGTGATCCCCTGCTGTTTTAATTGCCGAATGTGCTCCCAAATATTGAGGCGGCTTTGGACATCTAACCCCAGAGTGGGTTCATCAAGAAAGAGTATTTTGGGATGCGGGAGCAATCCGCAGGCAATATCTAGTTTTCGCTTCATGCCGCCTGAATAACCTTTCGCGACTCGATCGGCATCGTCCTCCAGGTTCACAAGCTTCAAGAGAGAGCTGATGCGGCTTAGCGCCTCTTGTTTGGGTAGATGATAGAGTTCGGCAAAGAGCAGCAGGTGTTCTCGTCCTGTCAGAAATCGATCAATGGCACGTTCTTGTGCCACATAGCCGATGAGTCGTCGAACGGTATCGGCTTCTTTGACGACATCGTGTCCGAGGATGGTAGCTGTGCCCGTTGTGGGATTGAGCGTGGTAATCAGGATTCGGAGGGTCGTACTTTTCCCTGCTCCGTTTGGTCCTAAGAGTCCGAAGATTTCCCCGTGCTGCACGCTTAACGAAAGATTTTTAACGGCCTCGACAGTACCATAGACTTTGCCGAGGTTCGAGACTTCAATGGCAGCAGCAGTGGACATGTGAGTTAGCCTTGCGTTTGGAGATCGGCGAGTTTGAAGCGGATGAGATCAATCAGTCGGCGTGCTTGCTGCGTGAGGTCATCAGACTCCAGCAAGAATTGCTTTTCGAGCGGTGATAAATCAAGCCCCGCGGACAGATTGTGGACGAGGATCGGATCCGTGAGATTGGCGGAACCTATGATGTCACAGAGTTCGTTCGCTTTCTTGGACGTAAGATAGTCCTGTGCGGTCTGTTCGAGGTGGCGCCGGACGTCTGATGTCAACGACGGGGAAGTTTCAGGTATATGCGGAGTGATACGAGCTTGTCGATAATTCGTCATGACCGTCTGTTCTTCATAGCTACATCGATATAGTCCTTGTAAGACAATGTTATATCGACCATCCGAGAGCTTATGAGAGCTAATAATCCGCCCAACGCACCCAATAGGATGAATTGGTGGTGCCTGCTCGTATTCGTCTTCCCATCCATCTTTCAATAATGCCATACCAATGCACTGTTCGTGCGTTGCAGCATCTTGAATCATTTCCCGGTACCTGGGTTCAAAGATGTGAAGTGGCAAATAGGTTTTTGGGAAAAAAACGACTGTCGGAAGCGGAAAAATCGGCACGATATCCGGTACGGAAAACGTCTCGGACTCTTCTGAAGAAAAATGCAAAGACATGCGGTACGATAGCCGAGCATTTTCTTGAAAGTCAACGTAGCGAACTTCCAGCAGAATGATTGACAAAATGAGAAAATGCTTGTGGGACAAGGGATTTGTACGCTTTACGACATCGTGGTATAAACGACAGAATGAAAACAACCATGCTTGTTGTGATGATGTATTGTTTGGGTTGTTCGGAAATCTTTGCGGCTGAATCCCCTCTTATTAGTCGCCAGTTTTCTCCTGCAAAGCCCGGTTATACGTATGATTTTCCCCGTGACCATGGGAGCCATGACCAGTTTCAGACTGAATGGTGGTATTTTACAGGGCATTTGCAGGAGGCCAACGGACGTCGTTTTGGCTATGAATTAACTTTTTTTCGTCGTGGAATTGACTCACCACATGTTTGGGCTAACCCGTCTGAATGGTCGCTGCGGCATGTGTATTTGGCGCATTTCGCCTTGACTGATGAATCTGCCGATCAATTTCGGGTTGCCGAGAAAATGAGTCGGGCTGGCATCCACAAAGCTGGAGCCCGGGCCGATGTCTTAGATGTCTGGATCGACCAGTGGAGTGTTAAGGCTGTGAGTCCTGCTCATCGACAATTTCATCTCCAAGCCAAAGTTGAGGAATTTTCCATTGATCTCATTGTTGAATCACAAAAGCCTCCAGTCATGCATGGAGTTGACGGTGTGAGTTTCAAGGGGTCGCAACCTGGTCAGACCTCTCATTACTATTCTCTCACACGTCTTCACACCACAGGGTCGGTGGGAGTGGGTGACGAGATGATGACCGTTCAAGGTGAGAGTTGGATGGATCATGAATTTGGTTCAGGAGAATTAGCTAAGAATTTGGTCGGTTGGGATTGGTTCAGTCTCCAACTGGACAATGAGCATGAAATCATGGCGTATGGACTGCGTCGAGCTGATGGAACGTTTGATCCTGCGTCGAGCGGGACATTTGTCTTACCTGATGGATCGTCAAAGGCCTTGGCTTTGAACGATCTGCTGATCTCCGTCAATAAATATTGGTCCAGCCCTGTGAGTGGAGCTCGATATCCTCATCAATGGACCTTTTCGATTCCCGATAAACAGATAGCGCTAACGCTGTCCCCACGCATGTCCAACCAAGAACTGGTCACGACACGAAGTACAGGGGTGACTTATTGGGAAGGCGCTGTTGAGGTGGCAGGACAATGGAAGGGGCAGGATATCAAAGGGCAAGGCTATGTGGAATTAACGGGCTATGCTGAACCCTATGCCGGAGGAGGAAAAAGTAAAAAGTGAGATGGAGGAAAAAAGAAGTGCTTGATAGTTCTCCTCGCTTTTTCTCCTTTGTCCAGACTCCTCCTTCCTTATTCAGAACTTTTCACTTCCCATTTTCCACTTGTATCTGTTTGATTACAGCCATTGTGTTGCAGTTCGCAGCTTGCGGACAGCGTAGTGATACCATTGTGTCGATCGCTCTTCATCCGACGAAATCTAACATCATCTATGTGGCGACAGATGAAGCTGTCTATAAATCGAGCGATACGGGAGAGACGTGGACGCGATTTGCTGGGGAATTGGCACGCACTCGAGTGATTAGTTTGGCCATTGATCCCAAGTTATCAGCCACAGTCTTTGCTGGAACGATGGGGGACGGGACGTACAAAAGCCCAGATGGTGGGAGAAACTGGTATCAATTTAATGCGGGTATTCAGAAGGGAACGATTTCGGCCATTGTTAATCAAGTCGTGTTTAATCCCAGGGGAACGGAAATGGTCTATGCTGCGACCACAGTTGGAGTGTTTCGCAGTTTGGATGGGGGTCGGAATTGGGTAGAGCGGATGGTTGGGATGAATGAAGTGAATTTTGTCGTGTCGTTAGCGATGGATCCTCAACGCCCAAATGTGTTGTATGCGGGGACGACGGGTGGTGTGTATCGCACCATCAATGGCACAGAGAGTTGGGAGAAGAAGTCTAGTGGGATGGTTGCTGCCGATGCCAAGATGGCATCCATGGCGTTGGGAGTGAATGGATTAGCTGTTGACCCCACAAATAGTGATGTTGTGTATGCTGGCACCACAAAGGGTCTCTATAAATCCAAAGATCAAGGTGAGCATTGGGAAAAGATTGAGGGGAGTATTCAAGATTCCTATGTCAGTGCGATTCAATTGGACCCTTCTCAACCTTCCACATTGTATCTGGCTACGAGTGATCGAGTGCAAAAAAGTGAAGATTCCGGTGTCACATGGTACTCGAAAGTAAATGGACTAGATGCCACGAGCATTCGTAGCTTGCAGATTAGCCCCAGTAACACTCAAGTGCTGTATGTGGGTACTAACGGGGGCGGGCTTTATCGGACTGCAGATGCTGGTGAATCGTGGAGTCGACTACCGTTGATCCCTGCTTCAGCCCTGTGATACAGCCAGCACCCATCTCGCCAAAGAATTCGATTGGTCAGTTCATCCGACGAGAAAAGATCCCCCGCTTAAGTATTGTCAGCGTTTCCCAAAACCTAACTAAAAAATCGCTGATGAAAAAAAGTAAACAGCGTTTATTTGTGCCCAATACCAGAGTTATAATCGATCAATGTAAATATGAGACTCACTGCATGCGTTACTATCTGTGGTGTGCTGAGGCCCCCAAATTTTATAATACTATTAATAAGTAGGGAGGTTTTTTATGCGGCGGAGTTGTGTCAATCATTTTTTAATGGTGTGTGTGCTTACGACCAGCCTGAGTGGACTTGAAGTGGCTCAAGCGGAAGAAGGAAAGTGGACCGCAGGATTTAATACGGGTCTGAGCATATTAACCCAAGAAGCTGTTGAGGGAACGGATGGTGACGTCGGACCATTGATAAACGCCCAAATATCATATGGACTCAGCTCAGTGCTGTCAGCAGGGTTTCTTTTTGAATGGGAGCATCGGTCCTTCGAAAACGAGAATAGCAATGATTTAGGAAGCTTAAATACCATCTCGCTCATGCCTATGGCCCTATGGCATTTGGGTTCCTATAAATCCGTTTTTCCCTATCTTTCCACGGCTATTGGAGTCAACATCAATACCTTTGATGAGGATTCGGGTGTCACAGATTTTGATATCGATAATACATTCGCGTGGCGCCTTGCCGGAGGAGTCAATTATCCCTTGGAGATGGTAACGAAGAATTTAATGCTCAATGGAGAAATTGCCTGGAAGCGTAACAGGGGTGATATCGAAGTGGGCAATTCAAATGGAAATTTTGATGGATCTTCCCTGAACTTCCTTGTTGGAGTCAGGTATACCTTTTGACCTTGATCTTTTCGAAAATTTAGGGCTGGGCTATGATCTTTCATAGCCTAGCCAAATTCCTTCCCCATTCTTTCATGAGTCATCTTTCTTCTTTTGAAAAGGTTGACGAGTTTTTGTGAGTTGAGGAATCGAGAGCGTGAGCATTCTAGCTAGAGGACGTTATATGGGGAATTTCTTAACTCTTCCAGGAATCAGGGAGGAGGAAGTAGAGGTCCATGATGAGGCGGGCGCCATAGGTGGGACCAAAATCTTTGCTGTTGAGTTGGTCATTCCAGGTTTCGATCGTAAATGGATAGGCGCGCAGGGCAGCGGTCCAAAATCGTTCTTCCAATGAGTCGCCGAAAGCGCCGTTAAAAATTCCGGAATCAATGGTGGCGCCGATTTCCACTTCAAACCATGGGCGAAGTGTGTGCTCATCATACCATCCATAACTAACGGAGCCTTGCGCCGAGTAGGCACTATTTGCCAAGTCATGGAATGCTGCTCCCGTTTCGATGCGAGAAGCTCGCACCATTCCTGAGAACCGTAGTGGGCGCAATACGCTGGCTACAATTCCATCATGATGTCCATTCAGATGTTCAATGGTTTTGACTGGTGACCAACGTCGAAATCCCGTTCTCGCAAATAATTCATGGAATAAGCTTCCAGATTGGCCACCGCCACTCAAATACAGAATACGTTTCTGTCCGGTAAGGTCCCACCAATGCGTCAGCGAACCTGAGATGGAGAAATCTGTTTGTTTTCGTTTGTTACCGACGGGCACTGAATCAATGCCCCAGACTCCGTCGTGAATGAGGTCGTTTTGTAGCCATTCTGTAGGCTGATTCCTTGTTGGTCCAACTCCTAAGGTGAAATTGGTACTCCAGTCTTCAAGCCGATCTTCCCCATGTTCAGTCCAGCTGAGCGTGATGAGATTTAGCCCAATAGTTTCACCGATACCATTGAATCGTTCGCCTTCCCCATTAAATTCCGTGAATCGAAAGAGTGAAAGGCCTATGGTAAGTTCAGGCTCTTGGTTTGGGTAGGATAATGCTCCCCAATGAATGAACGGGGCAGGTGTTTCTCCTTTCACTGCTGGAGGAAGCAGATGATCGCATCCAAAAAGAAGAAGTGCTAAAAAGATTTTTGTTTTGATGACAAGAGAAATAAAGTTCAGCACTGCGCTAGAAGGCTTTCACAAATTCTCGAACCGTAATGTTGCGAATACACCCTGAAGGAATTTTGTTACCATCAGACTATAATGATGTCAAACCAAATGAGGGGAGAAAGATATGCAGTCAACGAGAGAAGCTAGGGGGTAATCGCCTCGTTGACCTTCACAACGAGCTCGCGAAAATTACACGGTTTATCAATGATGGCATAAGCACCAAGATCGATCGCTTTGAGTTTTTCTTTTTCTTCTATGACTCCGCTCAGCATGATGACACGTGGCGTATCCCCATTGAGCCTTTTTTGTACTTTTTCGAGGAGATTCAGTCCGTTCATGATGGGCATATGATAATCAGCTATGATCACATCGGTATGATGGTCTGCCAACCATTCTAGCGCTGAAGCGCCATTTTCAGATTCTTCACATTGAAACCCTGATGATTCCAATACACCCCGGACTGTGCGACGAACTGCTGGTTCGTCATCCACAATGAGAACATGCCGACTTACTTCTGTGGGCCTATTGGTCATCTAAATAGCCTATTTAGAAAGGGCAATCAACATTGACTGATAAAAATTTAAAATTGACTCGTCACGCTCAAACGTCAAGATGCATTTGCTAATTATGCATTGTACATACGTAATACGCCCTGGGGAATACCCTCACCATATATTTTGTGGGAGCTTTTGTTTAACAGCACAATGCTTAATTAATGGGCAAAGTGATGAATTGGTCTATGAATGAACGAATCATTTAAAAATTAGGCCGTTTACCAACAGTAATATCCACAGAATTAGTGGATTAGGGAAAATTCCCATAAGTTATTGAAAAATTTGAATTATCAATTAGATATTCAAACCCATTCTACGGAAAAATTCCCTCACTCATAAACAGGTATTCGAACCACATGATTTTTTTAGGGTAGATTGTGCCGAAAGATACTCGGTGTGTCCAAAGTTCGAGTCATGGATCAACGAACTTAGCTGGAGTTTTTTTAGGAAAAGGATTCAGATAGTTGAGATTGTAGGGTTTTATACAATGGGGTTCCAGGTCGCAGTTCGACGCTTGGAAAGCCTAAGTTCATAGCCTGTTTCACGACAAGGCGTGCGACTCGCATTCGGGGAAGGGTGTGGGAGGGAAACGCATCTTGCAGGGCAACAAATGTTGTTGGTGGGATTTTGACTAAAAATTGGTCTCCTTCAGAAGAAGCAAAAATAAAACATTCCACGTTGGAATGTCCCTCTCGATACGTCAATTTGAAGGAGAGGTTTGTGGGTTGGAGAGAAGTATCGGTTGCCGGAAATTGTTGAAACGTACCTTCCACAACATCGGAACTTATTTCAGAGGGGAGGCCTATGAGCCATTCTGGCATGCCTGAGAGCTCTCGGTGAAAATAACCATCGGGAGTCTGTGCTATTCGCCACGTCAGATGTTCATTGACAAAAGAAAGGATTCTTAATGGCATACGTGGGAAAGCGCGAAAAGGCCGCGTTTGAAATTGTTAAGAGCTTAGCATAGTAACAAGTAGCATAGCTGGATGGAATGGCCCTTTCAAACAGCACAGGATGTAGAAGTTTTACAACATCCAAGATTTTCATTGAATTATTTTTTGAGGTTATTTTTCAAAAAAAGTATTGAAGTAAAAGAACGTGTCAGGTCACATATTCATCCTGCCAATTCAAATAAGAGATCTGAGCTGAGGAACAATCGATAGCAACCGCTCCGACATGTCCTGCCCCAGCTGTTATTTGATACAGCGAACAATGTTTTCCTTGGCTTTGTGGATCATGGTTCAAGAGCCCAACCTGGCATTCTTGAGAATCAAATGTCAGCTCACATTGTGCTAACCCTCCTGTAATTCCTTCTCCTCCCATCTTGAGATACGCTTCTTTGCAGGTCCAATGCGAAAAGAATTGATGGAGACGTTCTGGTGGCGACAGAGATGCCAAGTACGCCGATTCCTGTGCAGAAAAATATCGTTTGGCAATGTCACTGGCCTGAATTTTTCGATCTATTCCTTCCACATCAATGCCGATGGCATATTGGAGAGTCAACGCAATCAATGCCATTCCTCGGGTATGCGATACATTAAATTGAATGGGAATGGAGGAAGGCTTCACCAAAATTGGCTTCCCCTGAGGTTGAGTGTTGAACTGGATGTGAGTCGGAAGGACTCCCAGATATTGGCTCAACAGTATCCTGAGAATACTGCGCGTAATCACAAATTGATATTGAGGGTGGGGCGTACGGCACCGATCGGCTTTAGTGCGTTCAGCATCAGATAGGTAGCGCCGAAATCGAGAAGCTCGTTCAGGTGAGTCATCGAGTGGTGCTCGCCAAACATGGACCAACTGTGGAGAGAGACTGTTCAATAAATCTTGTGGAGGGGAGGTCCAGGGAGTGGTGATCATCATCGGTCTCATTCATGATTGTAACGGAAGGAGTCATGGCGTGAAAGGTTTTCGGAATCATGGATGCAAGTCAACTCATAATCTTCTGCGCATGGAATTAGATTCAGGGTGTACAATAGAAAAGAGGTGCCATGTCTACAAGCAAACGAATACTTCTTGTTGATGATGATTCGAGCCTGCGGACCACCCTGCGAACCTGTTTGGAGATGGCGGGGTATCTTTGTAGTGAAGCAATAGATGGCGGTGATGCGAGTGATTGGTTAAAGGGAGGATATCTTGTCGATCTGATTGTGACTGACCATCAGATGCCACGAGTTACAGGTTTGGAACTTGTGAAAAGTGTAAGAAGTCAACAGAAGACCGATGCGTTGCCGATTATCTTTTATAGCGGTCAATTGACTAAGCAATTGAGAGTACAGGCATTGCAAGCAGGGGCGTCAGAGGTTTTGGAAAAACCATTCCCTCTCAAGGAGTTTCTTGATCTAGTTGCTCGAGTCTGTGAAAACTCCGAGAAGTAACTTTTGGGGGGCGACATTTTTTTCAGTAGGACTATTCCGTAAATTTTAAATGAGCAAAAATCATTATGAACAGCTTGAACGCGAGATCGCGGTGGAACGATGTATTGAGTCAGCCACTACTTGATGTCCTAATTCATTCCAATGCCCATCATTGGGAAATTCAAACCTCATTCCGTTTTGTTGGTAGTTAGCCATGAATATAGGTTGCATATCGATGACTTCGTATCCTTTTGAGCCGGCGTATTTCATGAAGAATTTTCTCATTAAAGAGAAGTAGCTCCCATTGGCTGCTTTTAGTTCCCGATTAGAATAGAGATGAGGGCGTATGCCATCAAGTATGAACAGAATATCCTTTGGTGATAAGCCGGTTCTCATGGGAAGCTGTTTGAAGAATGTCTTGACGACAAAATGCGAATCGTTCATGCGTTCATCTTCTACCAAGGCTAACGCATTTCCAGCATACATTCTTTTTTGAGCTTCTGTGGAATATCTTTTTCGTATCTTAAGAAGCTGTTTTATTCCTAGATTTAAAGAAAGATATCGGTATAAGGCAGACTCTCTCAGAGCAATCGCTGTTTTCTGAGGCTGATAATCGATAAGCTTTAACTCGATCTTCTTTGATAGATCATTCGAAGTTTCTGAAAAATAATGAAAAGCATGGCGACCTCGGTATTTCACTAAACTTTCATCAAAATCATTTCCAACGATGATAAAGACAAAGCGAGAAGGACGAAATTCTTTTTGAGCATATTCGGCATAAGCAAGATATTGGGACAGAGGGGCTCCTGAAGCGCCAAAGCTATAGACACCGCATTTGGGTCGATACAAACTAGACAATATTCCATGCATGGTCTGTTTATTTTCTACCTGCCTCGCCTCAACAAAACTATCGCCGATAATTGCCATTAACGGTGTCATTGAATTCTTTCCATAGTCAGAATCATTCAGGAATCCATAATTGTTCGAATGTTTTTTGGCTATGATGGAAAAATCCCACCCTTTGGAGTATATGAAATCTCTGTTCGCTTCGAAACGAATTATGGGATTGGCCTTGTTGACTGGCAACGGATGGCGACTTTCTGCGGTTGGTAAAAAACGAAAGAGGATCTCCCCACTTAAGAGCGTGACAGTGCAACCAATTAAAAAAGAGGCGATAGAAAGCTTGAGTGGTCTTTTTTGAAGAAATGAAGAGCTTGTCAATTGAAGCCAGGATTTTCTGATTTGGATATGTGGAGTTCTCAATCTGATTCTTGATTAATCAAAGGACAATAATCTAGGGGAATTACTTGCGAAGTCTGGAATGTTCGTTAGGTTGACATTTCCATGAAATGTGAGCCTATTTGCCAGTTACCCTATCGCTCATCTAGGGGAGGGCATAGAAGGTTTATTCGTCCACATTGAGGATGAATAACGTTAGGTCCGTTGTTGTAATGCCTTAGGCTTTGGGGGAGTGATACATCTTCCTTTGCCCTTATCATATGGTTGAACTTTATCGACAGATAAAAATTTCCATACGTAGTGATTAGGATGTAGATCAAGCCTTAGGACGCCAAATGAATCCGCCTGAAAATTCTCGCTGTTTCGGTGGCGCTTCTTTAAAGGCCGGAGAGGAACCCCTCCGGTCCCGACGACAAATTGACGGAAGCCACGGATTAGGTCTCTCCCCCCTTCAGGATTCTGAGGAGCAAATCGTTCATAATGATGCGCATGTCCAGTTAGGATCACTGTCACACCGAACTTGTAAAGGGTTCGCAAAATGTTCTTCATTCTGGCGGTGCCCGAATGCTGCCCCGAACTAAAAACCGGATGGTGCCAATATGCCAGAATACAGCGAGCGTTTGTATCTGTTAGGTCGTTTTGAAGCCACCGATGTTGTGCAGAAATGGAGCGCTCGTGTTTGGCTTTTTCAATTTTGCTATTTAAAGCAATGATGTGCCACTCCCCTATGTCAAAACTGTAATAACCCTTTCCAATTTCCCCCGCTTGAGTTCCCCAGTAATCGAAATAAGGCTGGGCATTTTTTTGTTTGTATTCATGGTTGCCGGGAACGGGATATGTCCTTTTTTTAAATTGACCCCAGGTTGATTCGTAACATTCTCGAAATTGCTGTGTTGACCCTGTTGGGTACACTAAGTCTCCTAGGGCAAGCACTCTCCCAGGTAGACGAAGGACTAGATTGGCAGTCAATGCTGCATTAGCTGGATAGTCGGTTTCTTCGCTAATGGAGAGCAACTCAAGAAAGTTTTCTAGAAAAGGTTCATGCGGACTGTCGTCAGGTAATAGTTTTGCTAGTTTCAGGAATTTATCTTTCCAAGTATCCTCACCATCGCATTTGGCGATATCCCCGGCGGCAAGAATTGTTGCAGGAAAGTCTTGGGTATTCCTGGAAGCAGGTAATCTTTTTTCATATTTTGAGACCTGTCTTTCTACATTAAAACTATGTAATTGCGAGGAATGACCAACATAGGTAAGGACTTTACCCTTAGGCGCTTGGTGATGTGTGGATTCAAAAAATTTATGGTCAAAAGCGGTAACACTGACAATCCACAGAGCAATCAAAAATGCGATGCCACTCATCAATGCCCGAAAAACTACGCTCTTAACGCATGGTTTGAAGCATTCTGCTAAGCATGAGAGCTGAAATTGTTTTGAGGCCATGATAAATCCGTGAGATTTACCATGAAGCCTACAAAGACAGGTTCACCGTAAGCTGACCCTGTTATTACCAGGTAGTAATTTGCTGAGGAAAGAAGAGAGCCTAGATGGAGGGTGTGAAGGGAAGAATGCTCGTGAAGCTACTCCCTTTGGAGGCATCACTCATCAGGGTAATATCACCTCCATGAGCGCGTGCTACAGAACGTGCAAAGCTTAATCCTAGCCCGCAGCCCTCTTGGGAGCGACTGTGGTCACATCTGAAAAAACGATCAAAGACTCGGGGCTGATCTGGAAGAGGAATGCCTAGTCCCGTATCAGCTACCGTGAGCCGAAATTCATGTGATGTTTGTTCCAACGTGATGCTCACTTGACCCCCTTGGGGGGTATACTTAATGGCATTATCCAAAAGATTGGCAATCATCCGTTGAAGGTTGTGTTTGTCACCAACCATTTGACAGTTTTGGGCAAGTATTACCTTAAACGTGACGTGTTTTGCTTCTGCTAATGGTTCAAATAGTTCCACGAGATCAGCAATAAGTCTATCAAGGGGAATTGGCTCCTTTTGGACATTTGTGACTCCCGCGTCGAATTCTGCCATGTCTAAGGTAGTATTAATAAGATGTAGCAGCCGATCACATTCTTTGAGGGTAGCGGCGGCCATCTTTGAAGAGTCTGCCTTGTTGTTCCCCTTTGTAAGGACGGTTTCAGACATAGCGCGAATTCGTGCGAGAGGGCTTCGAAGGTCGTGTGCGATATTATCAGTCATCTCTCGCATTTCATTGATGACGTGTTTAATTCGACTGGCCATCGCATTAAAGGTGTCAGCTAAAGTTTGAATCTCATCTCCTTTCGCATTGACCAATACACGATGGTCTAAATTGCCTTGCTCGATTGCCTTTGCACCTCGACTCACTTCTGTAATTCCGCTCACGGCCTTTCTGGCGATCATCCAACCGACACTTGAAGCCACAGGAATGCCAAATAAAAGCATGGAACCGAAGACAGTTAAAAGCAGTTCCATGATTTCTTCTTTTTTTTCGAGGGTCTCTCCGATCTGCAATGTGATGGAAGGACTAATGAGACCGGAAACGACTCTCGTAGGATAATCCTGGCTGACTAGTTTAATAGTCTCCAACCAAGGGCCTGATGTGGTAAGACTGTCAAGAGATGGAAGAGTCATTGCAGAATCGAGGCCTGCCCATTCAGATGTATTAGAGCTGTACACTAAGTTTCTTTTGGCATCATACACTCGAAAAAATACTTCACCGACATCACTTAATTTCATTTCACGTTTAATTTCGGTGATAACCTTGTCGGTCCCATTTTCGTTTAAAAATTCCTGAAACTCTTCAATGTCCTCCCGTAAATCATTATCCATTCGACTATTGAGAATAGAATTCAGTGAGAGATACAGGCCTACGAATGCGACAATTAAACACACGAGAAAGGCCGAGGCATACCACAGCGTGAGGCGAAAGCCGAGCGTTTTCGGGATTCTAATCATGATGTGCTTTCAAGACATATCCTAGGCCTCGAATCGTATGAATGAGAGGGGTTGAAAAATCCTTGTCAATTTTTTCTCGAAGTTTGCTAATTCGTGCTTCAACGACATTAGTGCCAGGGTCGAAGTTATAATCCCAGACTCGCTCCATAATCATGGTTTTGGACACGACATGTCCGGCATTGCGAATCAAGTATTCTAAAAGGGAGAATTCTTTTGGCTGGAGATCAACTTTTATTCCATCACGGACGACGGTACGGGCCAGCAAGTCTAACGATAAATCGTGAAATATCAGGCTCGTGGGCTCGAGGATATGTTGAGCCCTTCGAAGAAGCGACTCTACTCGGGCAAGGAGTTCACTAAACGAAAAGGGTTTCGTGAGGTAATCGTCACCGCCATGGCGCAGCCCTTTAATGCGATCATCAACGGATCGTTTTGCACTTAAAATAATAATAGGAAGATTTTTTTTCTCTTGCCGTAAGCGATCTAGGATTCTCAGCCCATCTAAGCCAGGCAGCATCAAATCAAGGATGCCGACGTCATAACTGCCGGTGAGTGCGGCGTGAAGCCCTATCGATCCGTCACTGAAATGGTCAATAGTAAAACCAGCTTCTTTCATGCCCTTCTGAATGAAATCAGCAATGATCTGATCATCTTCAATTAATAGAATTCTCATAAAGACTTTTTCTGCGCGACAAGACTGTAGTTCCCGAGTATCTTGCCCGAATACCTGGACAATAAGTCAAGGTTCTTACTTCTCTTGCACGGAATGTTCAAAGTTCGTTGGGTGATTATATGAAATGATGTATTGTAGCCCAAACGTTTAGAGTCACGACATTACGATCTGGTGAACTTGTCATAAAGTTGTTGTTTAGGCAGCTATAGACTTGCCGATTTTTCTAGAATCCGTACATTATCTTTTTGTGAAAATGGGTATTGTTCAGATATGAAATTCTGGCTGAGCATGTTGATCCTTATTCTTTTCATCATGGTGGTATGGACTACTCCTGGTTTTGCCGAAGTGCCAGCATCCAATGATCAAGAAATGGCTCCACCTGAACGTGTGAGAATTTATCGAAACCCGGAGGAGCGACGAGAAGCTGGTTTAGGCAAGCAGATCACTGAGTGGTTAAAATTCGGCGGAGTGGTCGAACTAGAAAAAGAATGGAAGAAAAATATTATTAAAGGAAAAAATGATTTAGAGAATACAGATCCTGAGCTAGCCATTGAATTAGGCTTCGAAGTGGACTACCACGATTGGCTTGAAGCAGAAGTCCTCTTTGCAATTGAAGAGAATGGTCGTCGGCATTATCAGGAATTGGATGAAGGCCTCGTGGGTGTGAATCTAGATGAATTGGGTATAAAGATCGGCCGGCTCTATGTCCCATTTGGGGCCTACTTTAGCCATTTTGTGACGGGCCCGTTACTTGAGTTTGGACAAACACGGGGAGATGCCGTTCTCATGGATTATACATTTACGGATTCAGTCGAACTTGCTGCCTATATGTTTAATAGCAAAGTCGATAGGCGTGAGAATCATAATGAAATTGATTGGGGTGTGAATCTTGAGTATGTCTCAAAAGATGAATCGATACGGATGGGAGTAGGATATCTTTCTGATTTGGCGGAGAGTCAAGATGAATTACTACTAGATTTCAATAATAATTTTTTGCGTCGTGTCCCGGCATGGAATGCCTATGTGCTTATCGGCATGACGTCTTTAGAAGTCACTGCCGAAATTCTCCGAGCAGCTCATACATTTAAAGAATTTCCTAAAAATGCCAATCAACCCTTTGCCTATAACTTGGAGTTAGCGTATTTCCCAACTCAATCGATTCAGGTTGCTACTCGTATAGAGCATAGCGAAGAACTGATGGATGAACCGAAATGGCAATACGGCATATCAGGTACCTGGGCTCTATGGGAAAATATGACGGTATCGGCCGATTACTTATATGGACGATATAAAAACAAGTTTGTCTTTGACGATTTTGACAATGCACAAACGGCACATCATTTTATCGCTCTGCAGCTTACGTGGGGATTTTAAGAAGGTTGACTCGGCTCTATAATTCTAAATCGAACTTCATCGGCTTGTGTGTACGCAGAGACTTCGTCTCCTACAAACAGTCCACAGCGATAGAGTCCAGGAGACCATCCGGATTCTGGGGATGATAAGACAAAATACCCTGATTGTTCATTCATGGACATCACAACTTGATCGTGAACCAGTGGGGGTTGTCCCCACGTAATTTTGGATGGTTCAAGATAGCATTCAGCAGTTAATGGCACAGCATCGTAGGAAGCTGTTACCAGGGCAAAGACCAAATAAATCTCTTCTTGATTTGGATGAAACGTGTCTTTGGGGTCGATAGGAATGAATTCATGGTTTCCGACTTGGAGATCATCTCGCATGACTCGACTAGCAGGTATCACAAATCGAAACCAGCTAAAATCGGCGTCCCGACCCATTAACGATGCCCGTGTGTGGATCAGTACATCAGGTTTAAACTTTTTCGCGGCGAGATTCGTATAGTAATCTGGAGGTATTTCCGTGGGATCAGCTGCCGGTAAAGTTTCGTTGGCGTCTTGAGGGGGCTTTTCTGGTTTGGGGATATGTTGCCAAACTTTTTCTAGCCAAGGAGCAAGTTTTTCCTGATCAATAATTTTTCCACTGAATGTAGCCGAGGGGACATCAATGTTTTCCCCTGACTCCGGATCGAGCGCCGGTGGCTCCAACTCTTTTGGTGGTGTGGCATTGAGTATTTCTGGAGGGACAGTCGCAATTTCTTGAAGAATCTCAAAATGGAGTAAGGCTTCTTCCCAACGTTCTAGTGCCACAAGGCTTTGGCCGATACGAAAAATAGAATCTAAGAAGATCTCAGAAAAACTCTCACTGGTCGGTCCCAGTCCAATACTTTTCTGAAGAAGGGCAACGGCTTCCTCATGTTGACCAAGCTCCATCAATGTACTTCCTAATTCATAGGTGACTCGATGATCGGTTGGCTTCAATAAAAGAAGTTCCCGAAGGATTGGTTCGGCCTCCTGATAGCGTCCCTTGGCAAAATGTTCCCAGCCTTGATGCCGAATCAAGCCCCATCGCTTGCGCTCTTTGGCAGATCCACCAGGGCTAAAAATTGGTTGATACCGTCGGCCTCGCTCTTTGGTGGCGCCGTAAGTAATCATTAAGAGGTTACGGGCAGCTAATTCTATTGGTGAGCCACGTTGTGCGGTTTTCAAGACATGTTGCACGGCTTTACGGGCATCCTCATATTGTAAGACATCAAACAGAGCACGAGCGAGACTCAAACGCCAACCTGCCATCTCTGGAGCCAATTTCACCGCTTTCTGGTATCCCTCAACAGATTCCTCTAATCGGTCAAGTTTCCGAAGTTCATGGGCTAACCGCAAATGAACCAAGGGATTGTTGGCTTCTTGTTTGGCTATTCGTCGCAATTCGTCAATGGCTAAATCTCCGTTTCCCATGCGAGTTAAGACACTCCATTTTGCCCAGCGAACAGCTAAAGAATCTGGGAATTCTTTGAGAATGGCCTCATAGCTTTCCAGGGCCTCTTGATTGCGACGCGTGGTGGTCAGGATATCTCCGCGTAATTTCATAAGGGGAAGTGACTGAGGAGTTTCACGAAGTCCATCTTCCAGCATATCCAAGGCATGAGGTATAGACCCATCAATCCAGGCCTGTCTCGCACGATCTATTACGGCGTCTCCAGAGACAATTTGAGTATCTTGGGCGAAGATGACAGTTCCAAGCAGTGTCATCAAAAACATGACAAGGCCGGAAATCGACATCAAATTTTTGAAAGGGGTCAGTTTAGACATGTGTGAAGTGTTGTAAAGTTTTAACTTTATCTTCCGTCAATGTGAATTTTATTTACAAATAAAATTTTCAGATGATTGTCAAAGATAGCTCACGTTGGAAGGACGAAACTGTCTTTGATTTAGTCAAGTTTTCCGCGTCTGAGTATAGCATATTGCTGAAGCGAGCCGTGTAAGAAACGAAGATCAACTGAGAGGACTGAACAATGAGTTCAAGGAATTTAGAGGAAATTTCGGAGTAATTTGTTTCTTCATACAGGAATTTCGGTATTAGCCGATAGAAGTAAAAAGTCGGAGGTTGGAATGCGAAACTCCTGTGTAATGGCCATGGTGGGTATTTTCTTATTCTTCAGCGGATGCGCCACGTATTCGCCGAATTACGCCGATAATGAGGAGCAGGTCGATCTCTATCTCAGCACGTTAGACGATAAACATTTCGTCTGGTGCGAATTAGATTTAGAGCAATGTCGAAAAGATTTTGAGAAATGGAAAATCACGCCACGAGGTCGAGTCATCATCAAAGAAGACGAAAAAGAGGAAACGGGGCGAACATATAATACGCATCAAGTGCCCAATGTCTTTCGTACTCATTTTGTAGATGAAAGCCAATTCATTGAACAAGATGGAAATATTCCGCAAGAGGGAATAGAGGAATCCCCCCAAATGTTTGGGCCTGAAGTTCCCTCAAAATTTTGACCTCCATAGGGAGTCATATGTCTTCTTGATATGCTAGACTTACTCTTTGTGCAAGAAGCGACATGGCTTTAAAGTCTCCTTAATAGTTCTCCGCGGTTCTTAACCTTTTCAAAATTCTCTCGGATCCAATGCCCAGCCAAGCTGCTCGCCGTGGAGAAATATTTCTGCATCGTGGAGATTTGACTCAGGCACGTCTTTGGTATGAACAGGCCGTCACTGAAACAAGAGATGAGGGGTCCCCCAAGGACTTGTCTGATGCTTTGGGCAATTTAGGCAATGTGTGTGCTCTACTTGAAGATCATGCGCAAGCAGAGACATGTTATCGAGAGGTCTTAGATATTCAGCGCGGGCTGCTAGAACATAATATTATTGGTGAAACGCTGGTGAATCTTGGAAATTTGAAAGCGGACACTGGTCAACCGGAGAAAGCGCGAGCGTTTTATCTAGAGGCCTTAGATACGTTAGAGCCCCTCGACAGTGATCAAGCCCTCGGTATTCTCTACAGCAATCTCGCCCTTCAAGAACTTCAATTGCACAATTCTGACGTGGCCATTGAGGCGTTTTATACTGCTTTGGAATATCACCGAAAAGTAGGCAATGAGGATGGGTTGGCTACAACCTACGGCCAACTCGGGAAAACATTTCTCTTGACCAGTCGTTTCGAAAAAGCAGAAGCCTGCCTCAATAATGCGACCGAACATTTCATTAAGTTAGGGAACGGCCCAGGAGAAGCCGGAGCCTTGCGTTTGCTTGCAGACGTGTATGAAGAGCGTGGCGACAAGATTTCTGCACTACGTTGCTTGGAGAGGGTGCAGCAAATCGATAAGACGTATCAATTGCCTCAATATGAAGATGATGAGAGGCGGTATAACAAAATACGCGAGGACAAACGAAAAGATGAGTAAAGTTTTGTTAAGCCTGTCGGCTATTATTTATTTTTCAACCAGCATCCTGAGTCGGCCTGAAACTATTCAAGCCCATATCCAAACTGTTTAATGATCTTTCTGGCCTTTGGGCTTTGGGCATAATCAAGAAAAGCTTTGGCCGCGTTATTATGTTGACCGTGGGTCAGGAGCACGGCTTGTTGGTGTAGAGGGTCATATAAATTCTCTGGCACATCCCACCGACTTCCGGTTCCATTGATTTTAGGATCCAATACTTGAGAGCGTGCCACAAAACCGAGTTGCGCATTTTGAGAGAATACAAAGTGAAAGGTTTGGCCAATATTTTCTCCTTGCACGATTCGATCTTTCACATGATTCCACAAGTCTAGCGCGACCAAAGTTTGTTGAGCCGCCATGCCATAGGGGGCTGTCTTCGGATTGGCAATAGCCAGATGCGCGAAGCGGTTTTTCGACAAGATCCTGGGTCCATTTTCTATGAGTAATTTGGGATCAGGACTCCATAACGTTAGACGTCCAATGGCATATGTAAATCGGCTCCCCTGTACTGCGAGTCCTTCTTCTTCAATTAACTGTGGGCGTGTCACATCGGCGGAAAAGAACACATCAAAGGGGGCCCCATGTTTGATTTGAGCATAAAATTTTCCGCTCGACCCAGAGCTGATCAGAGTTGTATGCTCGGTATCTTGCTCAAAATGAGTGGTAATTTCATGGAGGGTTGATTGGAAATTTGCGGCGACGGCTACTCGCACTTCGCCCGCCGATGCCATTGTCAAAAAAATATAAAAAGTGACCAAGAGGAGAATTGAAAATATTCTAGTGATCATGAAGATACTTTAGTTCGTTTTTTTCTAAAATCTAAACTTTGTCAGAATATAAAAATAGTCAGTGTCTTTCTCTCCACCGGGAGGCAGACTTGCGCTGGCGGGTAGACGGTTAAAGTAACTGCCCTTGAACCAATGGTCATAGACTACGTCGAATTCTACATTCCTATTGATTTTCCACTGAACTCTCAATTCTACATCATGCCCTAGATAATTTCCCGACTCACCAGTGGCATTATGGAGTCCGCTACCAGCAAAAGCACCACGTGAAGTAGCCAGATACCAGAATCGTTGCTTTAACTGGAATTTCCAGCCCTTGGCTGGATTTACGATTAGGCGCCACCCTGGGGAACTGATATTGGATCGGAAGAACGGCCCGAAGGTACTTGTGGGAGCATATTCAAAACGCCGAGCTCCGAAGAGTGTGTCAAATGTCGAGTCTTGGTTATCACTCGAGTTTCGGTCTCCACTTGCATAGTCGTAATGAAATAATAATCTTGGCGACCAAGGAAAATCGAAGGTATAACCTAGATTGAGATGCTGAAAGTGCGCAAAGTGATCGGTATTGCCTCGTTTCCCCGTTTGCCACACCGTCTCGATTTCATAGTCCATCTGGCTGTTGAGGGGATTTTTATAAAGACGCAGGCCAAAGGTGGAAAATGTTCGTTGGGAACTGATACCAGAGTTGCGCTGATCGTTTAGTCCAAAATAATAGGCGTTGAGGCGCAACCATGGCATATGATGCGTTTCTACATATGTCCCCCAGAACACAAATCGTTTCGATTGTTCATCAAGCTGGACCTGATTTCGTATGACCGGTTCAACAAGAAACGTGCGAATTCGCCAGAGCTTTTCTCTAGCCAGTTGCCAATGCACGCCATCGAACGCGTTGATGGTGTTGCGAAAATTGTTCCGGGCAATCAACCGGCGATTGCCAAAGTCCATGGTGAGGCGACCCAGATGTAAGTCAGTTCGGAGGCCGGTCCCGAATACATTCTTTGCTGTGGCTGAAACGAAGAGTTGCAGAATGTCGTATTCATTCCGAGTTTCGGTGTTGAGAAAGTCAAATTGACTCGCTTTACTAAGATGCACTCTTGAATCTTGCCCTTCAAATAAAAATTGGAATGTCTCCCCATTCAGACCAAGGCGAACACGGGAACGCTGTTGAATTTGTGGGTCAGTCCTCCCTAATCTCTGGCTAGATCGCCAGGGGTGATCATAGACTTCAAAGCGCGTTCGGTGTTCTAGCCCCAAATCCAGCCAATCGGGGAGATCCAATGCGTTCTTGAGATAGCGATTCCACTGCCATTCCGCTCCTTGAATAAGCACGGCATCGGCAGATTCTTTGGGGGGTTTTGTTGCGGTAACTCGGACTCTTTCTATTATTCCATCAGAAAAGGTTTGGCTATTAGGCGTAGTGTTTTTGAAGTTGAGTGGGATTTCAGGAGAACCGTCGGCTGTCCCTAGAAGGGTAGAAGCCAAGAGGATCAAACTTCCTAGGAGAATGTTTCTCCATGTTGGCATCTTTTTATGCCTCCGTATTCGAAGAATGTATATGTTATGAGTTGCCCATCTTGGATTTTGAGAAAATACAGTAAGTTTAAAATGTCTAATTGACAATTTAAAAATTATGACCTGAACATGGAATTTTCAGAATTATTTATCAAATTAGCCAAAATATTTGATCAACCAAGAAAAAAAGAAGGGAAAAAGGGAAATGGATTTGATTGATTAGCAAGAGTTCACCGTATAAAGCTACCAAAAAATTTACAGACCGAGAGTATCAGGATAGGAGGGTAGTTTAAATGCAGGGACGAATAATGTATTGTCTTAGATCTTTTCTATGCAGGGCGTTATTTCAACGAGTTTACTTAAGGAGATCCTTCCTCATTATCGGACTGTCCCATAAAATAAACTGGTCGATCTCCACCCAGATGTTGGGGTGTCAGCCAGTACGTTCCACCCAGACTCGCATTCCAAATTGAATCAGCCACTGTTTCATCGCCGGCTGTTAAGGCATAGGCGAAACCACCAAAGAATCCTCCAAGCACGGCATAAGTAGCCTTGAATGGCAGATATAGAACTGACAAGGCGCCACTGGCAATTTGAAGCCTTAGAGACGAGTTTTCAGAAGGCATTCCATCATCAGGTTTATCATGTTGAGATTGTCGGAGTTCTGCATTGGTCGTGGTTTCATCAGGAGCCTTGGCAAGAAGGGTATCGGGACCTTCTTCCGTCTTCTTCCTACTATCATGGTGAGGCGACCCATCAGATTTGTGTAAAGATGTGATAGAGCGATCCTCAGCTGAGGAAGGAGCGATAGTCTCCTCAGAAATCTCTTCCTGTTGTGGAATAGGGTAGACCGTTGCCTGTTCCCTTATGCCCTGGTCTTGGTGCATTGCCGGCCGAGAAGGCAAAGTGGTTTGAGAGTCCTTTAAGGCCTTGTATAGGGCAAAGGTTGTGAGTTCTTGTAGCAGCTGTTGAGATTCAACTAGGGGCTCAGAATTCCATGCCTTTGCCTCAAAGACGATTTCGGCCGTTTCCACATTCAGTCCTCTAATTTCAATCTCAATAATTTTTGGCTGTTGTGTATGAACACTTGAAAAATCAACATTTGGCTTAAACGGTTTTTTCTGTACTTGTATAAAGATGGCTAACGGAGCTCTAACTTTATGCGCCAAGAACAGTAATTGAGCACGCTTGTTGGCTTTAAAGCTGGGGTCTTTTCCGTTTGTTTCGTCTGTAACCCATCGGTGTACGACTAGAAATTTATTATCATTCAACCAGTGGATTGCTTGGTTCACAGCTTCATAGCGATTTCCCCCTACTACGACTTGGGTCTGCATGCTGGGGGTGAAGGTTCGAAATCCCTCTCCTATAAATCTTTCGTCACTATATTTGTGCGGCGTACATCCAGCAGCAATAATACCTATGCACAAAATCAGTAGTCGAAAATTTCTTGAATACTTCGTCCGGTTTTCCACAAAGGCTATATTCCTGAGAAATTCCTCTAATGCAACTGCTTACCTGCAAGTAAAATCTTGAGAGAAGTCTAGTAACCCCGCTTCATATTTCTGATTAAATTGGTCTGAAATCTAATCATACGAGACAATTTTTAGAAATCCTAACATGGCTGATCTTTTGGCTCTAGCCATTCTTTTTAGGGGGTCCACTCAAAAAAAAGTGCGGGGGGGATACTCCCCCCGCACTTCTCAAATTATTACTCTGGAGTCTCTGTTAAAGCGAAAGATAATGAGAGAGAGTGTAGCTTGAGGAAATACTATTTCAGGCGATCCGCATCAGACTTGCCGTATTTTAAAATAGCGACTTTCTGAATAATTGATTTTCGTTCCATTTCTGATAATCGGGCAGCCTTAATAGCCTCCATTGGGCTAGAGGCAGCAGCTTCCGCTGGGTTAGCATCAGGGGCAGTGGCTTCCGTAGGATTAGCATCAGGGGTAGCCGCCGCCGCGGCCATTGCAGCAGGAAGCGATTCAAATGCAATAATATCAGGTTGAAGTCCCCAGTGAAGTGAAGCCCCTTTAATCGTTTGTCCAAAGGTGCTTATTGATGATCCACCTAATTCTTTTTTTAAGTCTTCAAGGACTTTTTGCGGCAATTTGCCCTTTACATGTCTTGTCCGGTCTTCCCCAATGATTTTGTATGTAGCGTCTGCTTTTAAAACTCTTAAGACAGTATAAACCCTATCGCCTTTGGCTTCTCGTGCTGTCACAGCATCCTTGCATGCATTTGATCGTGAAGCGATGCCTTCATAGAGTTTAGCATCAGGATATTCAAGGATTGATGGGTTGGAAAGAAGAAGTTCAATTTCATCAACATCTGGGTACTTCGCCTTCACTCTTTGTAAATACGCAGGTTCCAAGCTGTAGGTGTCCTTGACCTTATTCTTAAATTCCAATTCAGCTGTCGGATTAGATTTAGGAGTTAATAATGTTGGAAAAGCTTGCTGTCTCCAGCAAACTGGTATGACAGAAACAACTTTTTCATCGACGTTCTCTATGACGATCAGTGTTCCTGGTTCAATTATTTTATGTGGAGGTTGGAACCTTTGAAAGCCATGCTCATTCATAATATGGGTCAGTGGCTTCGAACATCCTGTTAACAGAACTATGGAAAAGATAATGAGAAAAGGGCGGAACTTCATAATTGACCTCTTGTTAAAGGGAATGCGATGGACGAAATCTATTGAATCTACATTTATATCTACGTTTGAGTTTTTTGCATAATTCCTGAATAAAGTCAATATTTATACCCCACAAGCGAGTTTTCTAGCAGGATAGCGAACGTTGTAGGTTGATTATGAGATCTTGAATCAATGAGCACTGCTACGTGCTGTAAAGGCAAGTGGCATCTTTAAGACAGACTTCCGCAATTATCGTTCACAAATTTGCCAAAGATTTTACCCATTACAAAAATCTCCAAGGAAATTAGATTGAGGGGAGGAGTGCAATTTTAAAATGACTAGGATTTTTTTGAAATAAAAAGGAAGAAAGGAGACTGCGATATTTTTTCCTGATGAGTAGGAAAGCATTTTTGAGTAGTCCAATTTTAGAATGGTTTTGAGACAATTAAGCTTGGTTGTGTGACGCCATGATCCTCTTCCATTCCTTTTCGGTAACGAGGTCTTTGGTTGACTCCGCGCGATCTAAAAAAACCAGGCCGTCCAAATGATCGACTTCATGTTGAAAGACTCTGGCCAGAAACCCATGATATTCGGTTTCGAGCAAGAGACCATTACGATCTTGATAACGGATACGAATGGTTTGATGTCGCGATACGAGCCCTCGAATGCCAGGCACCGTGAGGCAGCCTTCCCAATCTTTTTCCTTTTCTGTTGAAGCCCATGTCAATTCTGGGTTGATCATGATCGTCGGTTCCATGAGTGGCGCATAGGGATATCGGGTATTAGGTTTGGGAGAAAGTATGATGATACGCTTGGATACAGAGACTTGTGGGGCGGCGATGCCCATACCACCCTCATCTGCTACGGTTACTAGCAGATCATCAATAAAAGCCTGAAGTTCAGGGTTTTGAATATCTGTGACCTTGACGGCCTCTTTGCGTATGACTGGAGCACCAAGTTGTGCAATTTCAAGAGCATGAGCCATCTTTTACTCTCCTCACGAATTTGAGGTCACTTGAAATTGGTGATCTCCGAAATTAATTGTAGGTAATTCAGCTAGCCTGCCGATACCCTTGTTGTGGTGGTTTAGAGTCCTGTCGGTGAGATTTTTAGAATGGCTAAGCTTTAGCAAGACACTCTTGTCACTTTAGGGAGGGCGAATTAATTTTTGAGATCGTGCAAGCCTTCTTCGAGGTGGTGGATCTTAGGGCGCTCAGGAGTCGGACTGAATCCTAGCGAAGAAGAGCGATAATTTTCAACATTGAACGGTGGATCTGCATTCGGTCAAGCACAACGGCAAAAGAAATATTCGGGAAGCATTTAGAGAGGGGGAGAGGTAAATAATGTCTGTTATCAGGAAATTCTTATTTCCATAGCCAGACAAAAATTACAGAGAAGATCAAAAGCCACCACCCTACACTCATCGAGAGTTTTTCTCCTTCACTACGATAGCAATATCGTTTTGCCATAACGTTCCTTTATTTGGTAATTATCTTATCCCCTTCAATTCCCTCGCATCCATTACCCGAATGAACGAGATTGAACAGTTGATCCCCTCGCATGGAAGACTTATTCAGATGCCAGAATGCAACTTTTTGGAACTCGAAGAATGAACACGAGCACATCGGGTATGAGTAAAACCTTCTGCAGGATGTGATAAAGACAAAGGGGGATGCGAAAACAACAAGGCCAGGATTCTTCCTAGCCTTTTTCGGATCGTGTATGTGCAGGATTGCTTAGACCGTGCATTGTCTTACGAGTCAAAATTCAGGAGACTAAAGCTATCCCTTGGAGGATGGGGGGATTGTATTTGGTCTATCACAACGCCCGATTAATCATTGACCAAGTCAACTTTTCGTCGAAAAGAACTTTGTCTACAAAGAAAGAATCTAGATCTATAAAAAGACAGTTACCGATAGTTGGTCCGACGTATGTTGATGGTGAGGCAAGACAATAGAGGATCTTACTCTGGCAGGATGAGAAAAGAGGAATACATTCCTTGGTCATAATGTCCAGGGATATTACAGAAAAGCACTTAGTGCCCTGGTTTTAAGAGTACCTTTTTCTCCTGGCTGGAGCCGGGAGGGAATTCCTCAATTTCGTCAATTGTCTCAAGGCGCGTGTCTTCTTCATTCACCAGGTATCCAGTGACAATCCCTTCCTGATTCTCGGCTTCCTTTCGGGGAAGTTCAGCCGGGTTCATGGCAGTTTGGATGATCACCAATTCGTGGATATTTTTCCCTTCATTCACAGCTTTGAACGTGAGCCCCCCACTTTTGGCCTGAGTTATACTGGTATGAATCTGAAAATCTTTAAGAGTCACGATGATAGGTTCATTCGAAAGTCCAGGATTAGCGAGGGCGGGCTGATGAAATGCCGCAATACCCAAGCAGGCAACAAAAGATGCCAATGTCAGAGGCTGGAATAGTTGGATGATTGAATTCCAAGGTATCATTGTGGCTGTGCCTCGTATGATTTAGGTAGATCGACCTTCCTCTGATTCGAAAAAGGTTCTTCCAGTCCACAAGTGGCTACAGAATGTTGAGTGGCGGCTGCGCCCTCTGTCTTGCGATTTAGTCACCTGAACATAGTAGGGTTTCCCGATAAACTCGTCCACAGGTTTTTCTTCTCCTTTCAATGATAATTGGAATTTTATGAATCAGTGAAAGACATTGTTTGTCGAGATCTAGCCCGGCTTGATACATGAGTGGCCATTCGGCCCACATGTGTCGCAAAGTACAGAAAGTCTTCTTGAGTAAAATGAAAGGTCATGGATTGATAGGTCAGGTGGAGGTCACCACATTCACAAATATTCAGTTTCAGTCGCTGGTTCAGTGGCATCGTATGTTTCTCCTTCTATCCCTTATGGTTGATGATTAAACCATGGAAATGGTTTTAGTCGTCTGACGTTATCGTCCAACGATCGGGCTTGTTGTCAGTCGAAGGTTAAGAGAGGGTTTAGTAGAGAGAGAAAGTTGGTCTTGGCAATGTTTCAGGATTTCCATAAGAAAAGAGAGTCCACGCCAATTTAGCTGATGGACGAGGTGGTATCTGATTATGCCTTGTGGATCAAGGATGAAACTCTGGCAGCGGTTGCTGCAAGGTTTCCCGTCCAACCCGAATTTTCTCCGTAATCGTTGTAGTGGATCTGCTAATAAGGGAATGCGGAGGACTTTAATCTTAGGAAGGTTTGGGTCGGGAAAAGGGTCGGTGCATGACAACATCCCTAAAAGCGTCGCTCCTTTTTGCTGAACAGTTCGATGATACTGATTGAGAAAGACTGCTTCGCCAAACTCAAATGGAGGCAGGGAGCAAATCATGCTCCATCGTCCTTGCAGGCTAGCCAAGTCGAACAAGGTCATCTTGCCTTTCAATAAAGCAGGTACGCGCATGCGTGGTATTGTGGAATGTCCAATTTTCATCAGTGAAATCTCCTTGGTTTTGTTAACGACTAAAGAAAAATGGGGTGAGGCGCTCCACAGGAGGGAAAGTGCCTCACCCCACAATGGGAGAGGAGAACCCTCGCCCGGGAAGAACGCTGAGTTGTGTGTATGAAAAAAGTCTGTAGTTGGTTCATCTTGTTATAGGGTTTAATTAATTATGAATATGAGAATCATTATTAATTTCATTAATAATTTACCAACAGGTTCTAGCAGTGTCAAGAAATAAAAGAAGCGCGGTTTAAATGGATGTACAAGAAAGGTGCGAGAGTTGCCTGTTTTTTACTCGGGCTTCATGCTCGGTGTGGTGAACGTCAGTACAGTTAAGCTAAAAAAATTGAATAGAAAAGGTGCAGGCCTACACTTCATTGATCAAGAAGACGTATCTATAGAGGAGTTAAGGGCTGGGGGAATTCGCCCAAAGTGGAAAGAATTTCATGTTTGTCTGGTCTTATCAGATTCTTGGACCAGGAGAACACCTTGCATAATGGGATGGAAGGAACAATGGTAGGGGTAGGAGCCTGGCGGGAGATAGCGAATGGTGAATGTTCCATTAGGACCAAGCGGCCCGGAATCAAAAACACATACTGCACCCGTTTTACACTGGTCGTGGGTGATTGAGTGAAGAGCATTTGTTGGGTTATCCCAGGAAATTGAGGTTCCTGTGTCAATATGAACGACTGTTGGGGAGTAATATGGGGCGAATGTCCGAATCGTAATGCGCAGGCCTGATGGAGTCGCCATGGCCAACGAACCTATCATCCATACACATACGCTGATTATTAAAAGAGTGAATGTGTTACTTTTTGGTAATGGAAATTTCAAAAATCTATGCAACATCATCGTTACATTCTCAATTCTATTCATGAGCTCGTGATAAAAAGTTTTGCTTGGGATCGTTTCTGTTTTTTGTCTTTGCTAAATTGTTCAACATAAATTCCACGAGAGTTTTCACGTTAAATTGTACACCTTGGGAGCACCCTGTTGTCATGCAAGGTAGCTGGAAAGGCTGAGGAAGCCCCTGGAGTTATGGATTTTCCGAGAAAGCTTGGATTTCAGGATGCTAAAAAGAAGATAAAGAAAAGATATTCAGATAAAGGGCAACGCGTAACATACCTATTATTCATAGAGGTCTTTCAGTCGTATGGGTAATATTATTTTCTGTTTATCTCTCAAGAGCTTGAGTGTGTAATCTGTTCCAGATTCGGCCTGAAACATGTGCTTTAATTTAACAATGCTCGGCAACGATTCGCCTTCAAGATCATTAATCCCGAGAATAATATCTCCTGGTAAAAAACCTCCGTCATGCGCAGGGGTATTGTCGACCACCAAAAAAATTTGGGTCTGATTATTGGGAGATAAGCCAATAGTCATTCCACTTTTGTCTACGGGGAACCCATGGTCAAAATTTTCCCCTTTTTCAAAGATCAGTTGTTGATTTTTATAATCGAGATAGAGGGTAAAATGCCGCAAAAGCGTATTCCCGATCAGCCCGTCTAATTCTTCATTGGAATTTGTGCCAATTCCCTCTGCTAAAGGGAAGCTCATTAATTCATTTCTGACTTGATAGCCGGCTAACTCTAATGACTGTGTTTTAATCTGATACTCATAAAACATGCCTGAAATATCCGAGCTTAGTCGTTTAATTCCTGTTTTCTCTAAAAACCCATGCTTGCTGGCAAAACGATAATTCATTGTGACATCGAATGACCCGAGATCTAACCCAAACCGACCGTCAAAGGTTTCATTGACTCGCATCGGCAGCATAAAAAGCCTATTTTGCAATGGAGCATCAATACGATGCCCTTGGCCCTTATAAACAAAGGTCTCAGGATCGTAGAAAGAGACGTGACGTTTGGAATAATCAACTTTGGTGATAAAACGTGATAAAAAATCATACCCTAAAATCCCCACAATTTCAGGTTCATAGAATTTGGAAGCCAAGCCCTTGTAGGACAATATGGTTTGATCATAAAGCTTGAGTCCTTGTACCTGATACGCTGCCAGGTTCACAAAAGAAAACTCTGCCAAGCTATTTGTAGCGTTTCCTAAAAGCACCCCCTTTTGTGTAAGGCCAAGCCTATTGGCATAATCGGCGTCGATAACCGACATATCAGCACCGCTATCAAGCACCCAATAATGTGTCTCGCCATGAAGTGCGACAGGAAGAAATATCGTATTCTCAACAAAGAGAAAAGGGATGGCTTCCGTATTGAAAGTGTTGTCAAAAGAGAAATCTCGAACGTCTTTTTCAGGAAGTGCAAATGTTTCTTGCTTAACGGGGAGATTAATTGAGAGTTTCTCCGTTTGGATGAGGATGTTTTTCCCGGTTGGAGAAATGTCTGTTTCACTTCGGAAGGCATACGTCATCTCATTCAAAGTTCTAAAATCGCTGTAATGGGTCGTAATTTTCAAATACGGTTCTTGGATGGTCTGTCGTAATAGCCGAAAAGTTTCGATACTGAAGTAATCATAGTAAACATCGCGATTGATCGTATTGCGGGTCTCAATGACATAGCATTGTTCACCGTTTACATCGTCGATGCCCTTAAATATCAGCTCAAAGTATTCACTCATGGGATTAAAATTTTCAAAGTCTTCAAGTAATTCTCTGATTTTCCTCCTCTTTAACGTTTCAGGATCTTTATAAACTAGCTGTTTGTTATTCAGATCCACCGACCACATGTAGGAGCCATTATCCCCTTCAATTTGAGAAAAAGCGGGGTAATCAACTTCTCGACGATATCGTATTCCCTCTGCCCACACCTGAAGTTCACCATCCATTTCTGCAAAGCGTATGGTTCCCCGCATATAGGAAGTTTTTTCGTTTTTTAGACGTTCTAGGCCTCCGATGGCGACATAGTGCGCCGACAAAATGGCATAAGGGTCCGTAAGTTTGGAAATTTTTTCTTGTTGAAACAGGGTCTTTGCAGTAAGTGATTGAACGTCTGCCAGAGCAGTAGCAGAAGAAAAATAAGATAAGGCCCACATAACACCACAGACAATGTATTTGAATGTCGTAAAAATTGCGGAGGACCTTTGTCTTACATGGGGGTGAATCGCAGACTAGAACAAAACCGTTCCATAAGTGGCAGGTCTTGGGGGGTTAAAGAAGTCACTTTTTGAGCCTAACCCTTCACGGGACATACTTTTGAATTCGTAAGAATTAACGAGGCATATCGGCCCTGGAGTTGGCAAGAATGATCTGTAATAAGGATAAATCCCGTATGTCATCCTAACGCTGTTTTAGGCAATGTAGCCAGTACACTCAACAACCTTAATGGCGCCTAAAAAGAATTCAGCGCTGTTGCTCTGGTGTTCCATGACCTCTGGCAATGCCCCAGACTAGCCTCTAGTTCACTACGGCCGTCTGGTTGATGGTCAGGGTGGAGCCTGTATTGACCTCGAAGAGGGCGCCTTCTACGGTAATATTCGGTGTGGGTGCGCCGTCAGCTAATGCGAACGGCTTAAAGCCGTCTGGCAGTACTACGTTTTGTGTCACCCCTGCAGCCTGTAAGGGTGAGCCATTAGGCAGCATGAATGGATTATTCGCGCTGTTCACCAAGGTGCCGCATGCAGTTGCGCACAAATCGTTTGTAATTGCCAGGGTATTGTTTCCATTCCCAAACACACCAAAGGCACTGGCCGTTAGGTTTAACGCTGACCCCTCGTTTAAGCTAAAGAGCGTTCCATCGGCGATCGTTAGACTGCTAGTGTCATTCAAGGAGAAGAGAAAACCTTCTACAGTGGCGGAGGCACTAAATAAATTTAGCAGGTGCCCATTGTTAATCATCAACTGTGACGCATTGAGGGCCACGAGGGCATCCTTATTCAACTGGATCGAAGTTGCCTGGTTCCCTGCCAAGTCGGCGAAGTGACTGTTGGTGGTCATTGTCGCCTGTGTTAGAGCTAGTAAGGGAGCGGAGGCTTCAACCAGAGCGCTATCTAACGGAATGGTGGAACGTGTGACTACGGCAGAGGTGACCGTGACTTTAGGAGTATCGCCGGACTCTGAGCCGTTACTCATATCCGCATCCTTAAACGCGTTATTAATCTCAATCAGTGGTATGTTAGGTGGTCCTTTGAGCTTAGCATCCAACACACTCAAGAGGGCCTTATTTTCCCCATTCTCGGGAATCAGGATCTCACTGCCATCGTAGACGCCAAGTAGTCGATCTTCCACTGTCACGGCAGCGGGGCCCGTTTGTCCATCGATGACCGCCAGCAGAGACCCGCTAAAGAGGGCGGCGGAGTCCGTAAACATAGCACCTGGCCCACCAGGGCTTGTGAAATATGCTTTGGTCGCGGCGGTCTCACCAATGGTCGCCACAGTCCCTCGATCCAAAGTCACTCCTCCAGTGAGAATTACATTAGCTCCGGTGGCAGTGATGGCACCAGTAACTCCTTTCCCGTTTAGACCCTCAATAGAACGGGTGACCTTCCCAATCAACTGTTCTGTCGTGGGGAGATTCAGAAATGTCGTGGCAGGTCCAGCTGAATCGTTAGAGAATTGCCCCAAAATTCCTCCATAAAGAGGACCTCCTCCCCCAACAAAAGTATCAATTTCACTCCCTTGTACTCCTAGGGTACTATTGCCGAACTGATCAAGTCCTTCCCGAAATACGAAGGTGCTGTTGGCCTCTCGAATTGCTAAGGGACTCAAGCCTGTCATGTCCTGGAATGGATCGTTAGTTGTTGTAGCGGGGATGTCAATATTAGATACTGAATTGACTCCCCTAACAATAAGTCTATCTATTGGGGCTATCCCGCCATGAAAGTTATTAGGTATCCCTCCCACCAATACTAATTCTCTCTCCACCGTGATCTTGCTGGTAACTGGTGGTAGAAGAGGTACGAACTCCAGATCATTCAGACTAGGTACAGTTCCGACGCAATCTAAGCCACATGGAGCACCATTAAAATGCGTTTGGACTGGTTCCTGTTTGGTAAATATTAGCAAGGGTTTTTCTCCTCCGTTCACACTCACCGTGTAGCCTTGGGTTGAGCCTACAGCTGGTTCTGTGCCATTGCTTTTTAGTTTGGAAAACCCTCCCCCAAGGGAGTTAACCGGATTGGAGGAGCCTGGATCCGATGCATTTCCATTACTAAACAATGTGCTGACAACATTGGCCACTTGCACTCCCCCCGTGGCGCCATTGATGACGTTTTCACTGTCGTCTCCCTTGCCCGATTCGTCTTGCCCTGTTTTTTCCGCACCGGTCAATGCCTGGCCCAATTGGGTTGCCTGATCTACCTGAAGAGCGATGAGATTATCTAGACCTTCTTGTGGGGTATCAGAATGTTTGGTGTTGGCCAAGACTCCAGTCCGCATGTTGTCTTGTGGTTCTAGCTCCGCCACCGAGCCAGTCTGTTCAGACGGAAATGTCATACTCTGACCTGAATGCATGGTGAGGGATTCACCTCCGGGACCAGCTTCGGGAATCTCAGCGGTGCCCTCTTCGATCTGGATGATGTCGCCATCAGCATCAAGGGCTGCTACCAGGGTATAGGGTGTGAAGGACACGTAATGAAGCTTCGCTTCTCGGGGTTGGTGCACGATCGAGTCATTGGGAGTCTTGATCATCACTCGAACAATGCCACCACGTGTTCTGACTTGATTGGTGGGTGTTTGAATGATTACCAAGCCCTCTTCCCCTAATGCTTCTGATGAAGCTGCTACTCGGACGATGCCTTTATTTACTTGTAAAGTTGCCTGCTCTCGGTTTAGGGTCGTCAACTGAGCAGTCGTGTTCATTCCCAAGGTGACCACCACGCGATTGCCGATGAGCACTTCGGCCATGGTGTTGTCTCCCGTCTTGATTTGCTCTCCCACGTTTACCGCATCACCAAAATGGAGTGTTCTTGACTCGTTGCTAGACTCCCCGATCAAGGTTCCTTCATTAAGGGCTGAAATTATTATGCGGTCGTTGGCTTCGATTTGAATGCCGCGTTGCTCAGCCGCCCACAAGACACCTGGACCCAAAATCTGCGTCGCAATGAGTAGCAGGACAAATGCCCTTGAAAGTAGTGACTTAGACATGGAGGAAACTCCTTCGTTCATGTGAGACGGTTTTTTGCTTGGCCTATACCTAAAATTTTCAATTTTTCTCTTGACTCTTTTTGTCATTCTCGTAAAGATGGCGCCTTCGCTTTCCTGATAAATTCACATGACTGTACCAATAGCAGCATAATAATTCCATTAGTGTTATTTAAACTTACTAGGAAGGTAGGTGGCTTACATGAGAGGGAAGGGAAACTCGTGTTCCTTTAAATATGCATTAATGCTGATTCATTCGGTTTTTGTGTTGTTCCTGGCTCTGGAAGGTGGAATTGCTGTTGCTGCGGACACTCAGTTAGCAGACTCGGAAGTCCTTGTTGCTCAGGGAGTCGTCGCCTATGACGAAAAGCGCTATGAAGATGCCCAACGACTGCTTGCCGAGGCCCGAGAGTTAAACCCTCAGGATGCTCGAGGGCTCTATTATCTGGGACTGACTCAGCTGGCTCTTAAGGACCCGATTGAGGCGGTGACCGCTTTGGAAGCGGCCCGAGAACTTCAGCCCACCGATCCGACCATTGGGTATCAACTCGGTATCGCCTATTTTACAGCTGGGCAATACGACGAGGCCACGCCGCTCTTGGAGCAGGCCTATCAGGCCGATCCCTCATCAGAAAATCTTGGATACTACGTAGGGTTGAGTCGATACCGGCAGAAGAATTATGAACAGGCTGTTGAAGCCTTTAATGCCACAAAGACGACGGATTCCAATCTTCAGCAGTTGACAACATTTTATCGAGGTCTTGCGCTCGGGGTCTTAGGTTTGTCCGATGAAGCCTCTGCAGAGTTGCGACAACTGGAACAGACCGATGGTGGGCTACCCTTTAGCGGACCAGCCCTGCAAATCCAACAAGCCATTGCTGCTCGTCGAGGAATCGATGAAGCTAAGCGGTTAACGCTCCAAATCAGTGCCGGCGGGTTTTATAATGACAACGTGGCGGTCAATCCTCGCAGTGACATGACCCCTGATCCGGGAACCAATGCTCTTCTCGGCTCGTTGAGGGATCGGAAAACCAAATCCCCTGGATTTATTGGGTCGTTAGTGGGCAACTACGCGTTTTACCGCGAAGGGCCCTTTGAAGCTACCGTGAATTATGCCTTTCTTCAAACGCTCAATTTCAAGGATGATTTGGACGAGTTCAATATTCAGAGTCACCTACCGAGTGTGAGCGGTTTTTATCGCGGGCTTTTTGGGAATGTCCCCTTTCAGATTGGGGTGCAATATACCTATAACTATATCTTTTTAGAGGATGCGGGTTTTACGTCGTCGCACAGTCCCACGTTGACTGTTTCTGTCGTGCCCCCTTCGTTTTCTGTGCCAGGCTTGGGGACGGTGGGCAATCTTACTAGTGCGATTGGCCGGTGGCAGAAGAAAGACTTTTTTCGGGAACCTGCTAATACCGATTTTCGTTTCACGAGCGAACAGCGAGATGCCTATAACAACTTGTTCGGGATCGTCCACGCCTTTCGGTTCGCACAGGATAAGCACATTGTACGAGTGGGATACCAATATGACAACGAAAGTGCGAAGGGTACGGCTTTCTCTTATCGAGGCCATCGGCTGCAAGCCGGGGTGCAATCGACGCTCCCTTTTGGTGGGTTGATTGTCCGCTATGACTATGATGTGCACCGTCGCGATTATAAGAATTCCCAAACGCTCTTTCGGGATGATAACGGACAATTTAGTCGGCGTGATGATACGCAACAGACTCACACGGCTCAGCTAGTCTATCCCTTCAGTGAGCATTGGTCGGTCACGGCGCAATATCAGCATGTGTTCAATAACAGTGATGTTCCTCTTTATGCTTATAAACAAAATGTCTTTACCGGCTTGGTCACCTGGGCGTATTAGCTCCTGAGACAGAGGGTGCCAGACAACTTTCCGCTAAGATCTTATGGTGAGGAAGGGGCAAAATCAGGGTTGGCAAGATAGGCTATTGCCAACTCTCTTACTTACTATTGTGTTCATGAGCACTGGCCAACTTTTCTTGGCCGGTGCAAGCATGCGTTCTGCTCCTGTCTCTCACTCCGCCTTACTCCACCCCGAACAAATTGAACGCCTGCAAAAAGCTAACGTTCAGCATGACCAAGCTCAGTTGCTCTTTGAACAAGGCCACTACCTGAAGGCTTTGCCGTTGGCTCATCAAGCCGTGACTCTTCGTGAACAGTTTCTCGGCTCTACCCATATAGACTTAGCTTCAGCATTGACCACCCTGGGTTTAATCCATGGCACACTTGTCGAGTTGCCTCAAGCAAAAACTTTGCTTGAACGGGCCCTCGCCATATACCGACTGACGGCAAAGGAAGGCCACGATCTGAAAGTAGGTGAGAGCCTGACGAATTTGGCTACGGTGATGTACGCCGCGGGAGATTTCGTGCGAGCCATCCGCACCCTCGAGCAGAGTCTTGAGATTCGCGAGAAAGCGCTCGGTCCCTCTCACCCTGAAGTGGCCGTAACACTCACGCATTTGGCCATAGCGCAACGAGGGTTAAGTCGACTGGAGCACTCGCAGAAATTGGCTGAAAGAGCCCTCATAATTCTGCGCGCCGCGAGTCCGCCTCGATCTCAGGAATTGGCTATGGCAGTAAACGTGGAAGGCAATATCCTTGCGCGTCTCGGGAATTTTGAAGGTGCTCGTTCGTCTCTTGAGGAATCGTTGCAGCTCTTTGAACAGATCTCAGGTTCTCAT
Organism: uncultured Nitrospirota bacterium; assembly: GCA_937139405.1. Lineage (GTDB taxonomy): Bacteria > Nitrospirota > Nitrospiria > Nitrospirales > UBA8639 > Nitrospira_E. Next base: position 23,891 of record CAKZPV010000031.1, on the reverse strand, counting down.
CATCCTGATTTTGCTGGAGCTCTGGCCCAACTTGCCATGCTTGAACGAAAACAAGGGAATGCCGTCGCAGCGTTGCCACTACTGAAGCAGGCTCTGGTCATCACTGAAGATCGCTACGGGAAGAACAATCCGGAAGTAGCTGGGATTCTTTATGAGATTGGTTTGATAAAGCTAAGCTTGGGAAAAGTGGCTGATGCTGGTCGTCAATTTGAGCGAGCGATAGAAATCCAGAATGCGACTGTTGGTTCTACTCATCCTTTTGTGGCTCTCTCCCTCATCGAGCTGGCTGAAGTAAAGCGCCGACAAGGTGATCGTAAGGCCGCAGGGGAGCTTCTGCAGCAAGCGCTTCACATCCAGGAGCAATCTTTGGGTCGCGAGCATACATCGGTCGCTCAGACATTAACCAGGTTAGGCTATCTGGAGGCTCGCAATCAAAATTTGTCCTTCGCCAAATCACGCTTCGCCCGTGCTGTAGAGATTCGCGAAAAATCCTTAGGGACATCTCACCGCGACGGCGCTGCGAGTCTCCTCGATTTGGCCCGGGTTGAGCATGCTTTGGGGCATTTCACCATCGCTCGTTCGTTGTATGAACGGGCGCGCCGTATCATTCAAAGCCAACAGGGTCTGAACCCTGGACTTGATGATAAGGCTTTGAGTCGGATTTGGAAAATAGACATGAAGGGCCTCCAAGATTATGCGTTGCTTCTTGCAACTCAGGCACATGATTCACAAAAAAACTCTGAACAGCGATCTGCAATTGCGGAGGGTTTTCTAGTCTCTCAACAGGCACGAGGCTGGTTGATGCAGGCTGCTGTCGCCAACGTGCTTGTACAGCGGGAGGTTGGAACTGCCACGGAAAGAAGTCTCGTGAAACTGGTCAAGGGATTACGCCGTAACCGGGAGGAACTGTGGACTCACCTGAATGGGCTCTATGGGTTACCTGACAAGCAACGGTCCGCTGAGGAATTAGCTGTTCTGAAGCATCAACTCGCTGAGGTACAAGGCGCTCTGACTCAGATGAACCTGCGCCTCAAAGCTGAGGTACCACGCTATGCAGAGTTATCCCAGCCTGAATCATTAAGCATTGAGCACGCCCAACGCTTGCTAAGAGCTAATGAAGCGCTTGTGAGCTTTTCTACATTAGGTGATCGGCTCCAGATTTGGCTGCTTCGAGCTGAGCATCCTATACTGTACCGCCAAGTGGGAATTCCGCGAGCAAAGCTGAGCGGCCTTGTTCAAAAAATTCGAGGAAGCCTCGAAGGAGCGATCAGTATGGATACGGGTGAAGCCACGCTTGCTCCTTATGACGTAGAAAGCTCAGCAGAATTGTTCCAACATCTCTTCGCGCCCATCCTTTCATCACTTACGGAAATCAAACACATCATCTTGGTTCCCGACGAGGTGCTTCTTCCTCTCCCCTTCGCGGCTTTGCTCGCGCATGCTGAGGGGTCCGCGTTTTCCCATTTAGACGATCTCTATCATCGCAGGCAGGCACCCACGGAGCAAGACTTTGCGGATTATGCAAGGTTACCGTGGCTGGTCCAATCCTATGCCTTGACTATCTTGCCATCGGTTTCGGCACTCAAATTGCTCCGAGATAACCTGGTCGAGCATCAAGGCGAAGGGGAGCCGTTTCTCGGATTTGGTGACCCGGTACTGCGCGGCAGGGGTAATCAGCGCGGAGGAAAAATGATGGCCAGCCGAGGGATGCGCGTAGCCATGGACTCCTTACATGCGCTTGATCGCTTGCCTGGAACCCGGGAAGAATTATTGACTGTGGCATCAATTCTGGATGTAGACCCGGACGCTGCGGTGTTTCTCGGTCCGCATGCAACCGAAAGTGAAGTACGTCGCCTCAATGAGAGTGGAAGACTTGGCCAAGCGAAGGTACTTGCGTTTTCTACCCACGGCTTACTTGCAGGCGAAGTCCAGGGTGTGACTCAACCAGCACTCGTCCTCACCCCTCCGGCCCTTCCGACCGAAGAAAATGACGGGCTCTTATCTATGGAAGATATTCTACAGCTCAAACTCCCAAATACAGATTGGGTGATTCTCTCCGCTTGCAATACCGCAGGAGATGATGGAAGTGGAGAAAGTTTGTCTGGCTTGGCCCGTGCTTTCTTCTTTGCGGGTGCTAAGGCTCTTTTAGTTTCGCAATGGAGTGTGGATGATGAGGCGACGAAGGTGCTGATGAGCGAAATTTTTAAGCGCTACGGGGGCGCGTCCTCACTATCACCTGTTAAGGCTCTTCAAGAGGGCATGCTCGCATTATTAGAGAAAGCAAGAAAAACCCCGAAGTATCGTTACTTTGCTCACCCTTATGCCTGGGCGGCATTTTCCCTTGTTGGTGAAGGTCTAGGTAAAACTGATCTGTGATATCGTGGTGGACTGTTTCTTTAGCTTTCGATTAGCAAATATCGCCTACCTTCATAAGTTTTCTTAAAAAATAGCGTAATCCGCAATGTTTTCTTTGTACGTAAACTCTCGCGAACCAGCCCTATGCAGGTCTGGTTCGCGGGTTGTGCCGTGGTGAAAAAAATCACCATAAATTAGGTGATTAACTTCCCACATTCTTAATAGCAGAGGCATGGCCATCTTTGGTCACCGAGGCTTTGATCTTAGACCCTAGTTGAACTTGTCCGATGATCATGGTGCTCTTATCGACATGCACACGTTGTTCTTTACCCGTGCTATCCATGATAACGAAAAAAGGACCATCAATGGCCTTTAATGTGCCTTGTACGATTGGGATGCTCTCATTGATCGTCGGGGCACTCTGGACAAAGGAAGCAGTGGTGAATCCGAATATACAGAACATCGCGAGTATGCTGAATAGTTTTTTCATAATAGACCTCCGTGGCGTTGATGCGATGGTAAATTAAAATACCCCAGGGCTTGATGAACAATACGCGTGATAGGTTTATGGAGCAAAAAATATACCTAAATAAAGGAACAAAGAAATTTGTTCTATAAATCAAGTGAATTGATGCTGAAAATGATTGGGGCGTGTTGTAAACGCGAGATCATCGCCGTAGGAATGACCCTGCACGTTTGGGCTATGTATTTCAGTACGGTAGGCGCTGGACGTTATCAAAAATTGATCAATGAGGATTATGGTCCTTGTCTTTATGCTCAATGAGTATTTCTGGCAAGCCAATAAGAGTAGCTGAGTTTAGATACTTTCCCTTTCTAAGCTATTGTTCGGTGAGAATTGGCTCAAGAGCAGTGTATCGCAAGTGAGAGGAAATAGTGTCTCAATCTTGGGATCTAGATGGCATCATGATTCTAACAGTGTATCGCCGTATCACTGATGAGCACGGCATTTAAAGTTTTCCGGGTTCCCTCTTCCCCTCCTCAATTCCAATTAGGCTAGGCGTTCGTTTATTTCATCTAGAATCGGAAGATGAACGACCTCAAGAAAATTGGCTGGTAATTTACTTTATTTTTTTTGATAGACTGAGGCGGTCTATTGTCAGGTGAGGCTGTCTAGAAAGGTCCAGAGTACAATTTTGGTGGCTGTTGATACGGCTTCAGAACATAACCCATTCTTAAGAGCAGTACTTTCCAAATACCTCACACTTTAGCTTGATTAAGCCATTCATCTTGCTTTTTGTTTAGGAAATATCCAAAAGAGTCCTTTAGATCATTGTAAAAAGCGACGATAGAGACAGTAGAGATCTGTTCACTTCGTTAAGAGAGGCTGGTTTCTTTCCGTTATGACTGAAAAAATTTCACCGGAACTCGAGCGAAAGCTCAAAACCTGCCGCGGCCTACCGAGTCCACCCACCTTTGCTCTGAAGGTGATTGAATTGGTGAATGATCCAGAATTGGATATTGACGAAGCAGTGAAAGTGTTCTCTCTTGACCCGGCAATTGTGAGTAAAATTCTTCGAATTGCCAATTCTCCGCTTTATGCTAGCCAAAGAAAAGTGGATACGCTACAGATGGCGATTATACACCTAGGCCTCAATGCGACGATTTCTCTTGCATTGTCGTTTTCCTTAGTCTCTGGATTGCGCAAAGGAAATCAGGATGCCACGTTGAATCATTCTCTTTATTGGAAACGCTCGGGACTCGCTGGTGCTGCCAGCCGTGTCCTCAGTAACTATTGTGAACTCCCATGCTTGGAAGAACTCTTTATCGCTGCCCTGCTTCAGGACATTGGTATGTTGGCTCTAGACCGGCTCAATCCTGGACTGTATGCCGATTCTGCTCTCGCCCAGCATTGCCATGCCAAGGTCGTGGAGCACGAACAGCAACAGTTAGGGTGTAGTCATGCAACAGTGGGAGGCTGGCTCTTGGCTCAATGGCGTCTCCCTGAAAGACTGCATATGGCGGCCACCTATAGTGAGGACCCCATACAAGTTTCATTGGATAATGAGCTAGCAAAGTTTGTGCGGTGTGCTGCTGGGGCTGGGGTTTTGGCCAATCTGCTTCTCAATGGAGGTCAAGACGATACTCTGCAAGACACGACAGATAAATTAGAGAGGTGGTTAGGAATCACGGCTGAACAGTTGCCCAACCTTCTTGAACAAATGCAGCCGGTGTTGATCGAAGTGGACAATCTCTTTGATATGAAAATTAGCCAAGAGGTGAATTCCGAGGACCTCATCGAAATGGCACGTGAAAGCCAATTGTTCGCCAATCTTCGCATCTGTCAGGAAGTTGAAAAATTAAAAGAAGGGACTCTGAACCTCGAAGCCCAGTGCGAACAATTGGAGAATTCTGCCCAACGAGATGGCCTGACCAAGTTGTATAATCGGAGTTTCGTGGACGAATATTTGGACAAAATGTTTAAACAATCGTTACGCGAGAGAAGTATTTTCACTCTTGGGTTTTTAGATCTTGATCATTTTAAGCAGGTGAATGATGCCCATGGACATTCTGTGGGTGACCTGATCATTAAGGCAGCTGCTGACATCTTGCAAGCACAAGTCAGAAGCAGCGATATCGTAGGTCGATATGGAGGGGAAGAGTTTTTAATTGTCTTGCCAGAGACGCCGGCAGTTGGTGCCCAAGACGTCTTTCTTCGCATTCTGGAGACCTTTCGCCAGACACGCCATGATATTAATGCTGGCCAACAGCTTGAAGTGACCGTCTCTATTGGATTCGCGACGCACACACCAGAATGCCCTTTCTCAAATATTGGCGCTCTGATCAAAGCCGCTGATGATGCGTTGTACCAGGTGAAACAAAACGGACGAAATAATTGCAGAATTTTTGAGGCAACGTCTGTGGACCTCATGAGCCAAGCATCTCTCTCAAATATATAATCTCACCAAACTTCTTTCGGTATCCCTCCTTAATGAAAGTTCGATGCGCAGCCGGCAATACACATTGGTATAATCTCTTGATGTATTAGGGATCAGATTCTCAGCCTCACGGTTGAATTGATACTCGTGTGGACTAAGTTAACAAGACACGAATACGCTATCCCGATGGAGATGTTTTCTGGCAGGGATGAGAAGGAATTCGCCTGGGACTTCGCAAGGTCGTATACTGCTACTGCGAACAACAAACGATCTATCGTAAAGAATATATAAATATTCAAAGACACGGTATAAAAGCTGACGACATAAGTCAGTCAATCGTTAAGTTTTTTACACTTCCCAACGAGAGCGTACACCAATAATGATAGAGTCTAGATTTCTGCGTTATTACAAAAACACGGTCATTGAGAGACCTACCATTACTCTATTAGTCTTTGTGCTGGTGGTGATGTTTTTTGGTTATCATGGTCCGGACATTAAACTCGATGCCTCCGCGGAATCTATTGTTTTGGAGAACGACCCGGATTTGCGGTATCACCGATCCATTCGTGAAATCTATGGATCCGACGATTTCGTCATCATTACCTACACCCCCTCAGAAGATCTCCTATCTCCGGCCTCTCTCGCCAATCTGAAAGGACTACGAGATGACTTGCGTCAATTAACAAGAGTCTCTTCGGTGGTCACTATTTTAGACGTTCCCTTGTTAAATAGTCCTAAAGTGAGTATTGCCGAATTGACGGACAATGCCGAAGTAAGAACATTGGAGACCCCGGGGGTAGACAAAGGATTAGCACGAAAAGAATTTTTAGAAAGTCCTATTTACCAAAATAATCTTGTCAGTCCAAACGGTCAAACGACCGCCCTCCTGGTGAACTTCAAGCGTGATGAAGAATATGTGACACTCTTATCAGCACGGAATGTACTCAGAGAAAAGAACGTATTGACAGGACTCACTGCTGAGGAGTCTGACCAGTTAAGGACCGTCACGACAGCATTTCAGGACCACCATGCCCGGGTTGTTGAGGGCGAACGTCAAGACATTCAAGTCATACGGGGAATCATAGATACCTATCAGGAAAAAGCGAAGATTCATTTGGGTGGTGCTCGAATGATTACCACCGACATGATCAGCTTTATTAAACACGATATTGGCGTCTTTGGCATAGGAGTGGTCTGTTTCCTCATTCTTGCCCTTGTGTTTTTTTTCAGAAAGTTGCGGTGGGTCGTTTTCCCTTTGTTGTGTTGCCTGACTTCGATTGTCGTGATGGTGGGGATTCTTGGGTGGCTTAATTGGCCCATCACGGTTATTTCTTCGAATTTCATTTCTCTCTTGCTCATTATTACTATGTCGTTAACCATCCACCTCATTGTGCGATATCGGATTGTCATTGAACAAAATCCCGCAGCCGATCAAAAAACTATCGTTTTTGAGACGATGCGAATTATGGCCGTGCCATGTTTTTATACGGCTATCACAACTATTGTGGCGTTCGCGTCTCTTGTGGTGAGCGATATTCGTCCAGTTATTGATTTTGGTTGGACGATGACCATTGGGATCTCAGTGGCTTTCGTCAGTAATTTTATTCTTTTCCCTGCGGTTTTGACGTTTTTGCCACCTGAGAAAAATACGTCTCGTCGAGATTTTACCCAATCTTTTACAAATAGATTGGCTTCTCTTACCCAACAGTACCCGAAGAGTATCGTCTCGTTATGTGGGGCGTTAGCTGTCGTCGGGGTTCTGGGTATTGCGCAATTAGAAGTAGAAAATCGCTTCATTGATCATTTTAAGAGCACAACAGAAATCTATAAGGGGATGGAGCTTATTGATACGCAACTAGGAGGAACGATTCCGTTAGAATTTGTCATTGACGCTGATGCGGACTTCTATGCATCCCTGGAAGAATCAAAAGAGGCCGACAAAGCCTTTGATGATCCGTTCGCAGACGAAGAAGCAAATTCCAGCGAGACGACCTATTGGTTCAACGGCGATGGACTGCGAAAAGTCGAAGAAATTCATGATTACTTGGAGCAACTCCCAGAGATTGGAAAAGTGCTGTCGATTGCCACCGGCATGAAAGTCTTTCTGCAGCTGAACGATGGGCGTATGCCAGATGACTATGAATTAGCGGTCCTTCGAAAGTGGGTTCCAGAAGAAGTGAACAATGCTCTAATCACCCCGTACCTTTCCGAGGATGGGAATCAAACCCGTATTACGATGCGTCTCATAGAGTCAGCCCCCATGCTTAAGCGGAAGGAACTCATCCATAAACTCAAGGCATACCTGGTGAACGATTTGGGGTTTGCCGAGACCGATGTCCATCTGACCGGTTTAGCCGTTCTCTATAATAATTTGCTGCAAAGTTTGTATAAGTCACAAATCCTTACGCTGGGTGCGGTGTTCTTAAGCATTCTGGCAATGTTTTTCGTCCTTTTTCGAGGCATGTTAATCTCTTCTCTGGCGATCCTTCCCAATTTGCTGGCGGCAGGAATGGTCCTTGGCCTTATGGGGTGGGTGGGCATACCGTTAGATCTGATGACTATCACGATTGCGGCCATTACGATTGGAATTGCAGTTGATGATACGATTCACTATATCCATCGATTTCAGCTCGAATTTCAACAACATGGGAACTATTTGGCAACTGTGAAGGCTTGTCATGGTAGTATTGGCATTGCAATGTATTATACGTCTTTCACTATTGCCGCAGGGTTTTCCATCCTTGCCTTATCCAGCTTTATTCCAACAATTTATTTCGGGCTCTTAACGGGGTTTGCCATGGTTGTCGCGCTCTTGAGCAATTTGACATTGTTGGCGGCATTGCTGATTCTTTTTAAGCCCTTGGGTCCAGACAAGAATAAGGGACGGGGGTCGTGATCGATGTCAACCTGCATTCAGTCGATAGAGGCATCTTCATCAGCATTAGACCCTAAACAGACTATTCTCCGAAATGTATTCATTGAATGGTCCTGAGTTTTTCAGCTCCCTCGATGAATTGATCCCAATTCGGCATAAATTTTCAATTCCCTCTTATATGCTAAGCGGCAATAAGTGTCCGACCTTCACATAAATTAAAGCGCCTTCCTGTTTGGTAAAAGGAGTATGGTGACTCAAATGTGGGGAGCGAATCCACGTGCCTTTTGGATAACGATCATGCTCGTCAAAAAAGACACCATCCAGGACCAATATTTCCTCGCCGCCTCGGTGGGAGTGGAGTGTGAACTGTGTATTGGGTGCCCATCGCACAAGCGCCACATGTTCACCTCCAAATTCATGCAAGGGCATCACCTGAAGCCCGGTTATGACCCCTGGACGCCATTTCGCTTTGTTCGTCTCGATAACCGTGCGCTGCGTATCGTTCTTAGGAATTTGATGGGACTTAATGAACATGGTGGAACCATTGGCCCCTACTCTTAGCGTAGAGGCTATTCCCATCGGTTTACGGACATAGGTTCCAGCTAAATATTCCCGGTGTTCATCGGCAAATGAACCATCGAGAACGAAAATCTCTTGGCCGTCCTTATGAGTAGACGAAGGGAATTCGCTATTGGCGAGATACCGAGCAACGGTAGTCGTCGGTGTCATGCCATCGTCTATCCGATCCAACATTATTTCTTCAACCCCAGGTATTGCTGAAGGCGTCCATAAATAGTCTTCGGGTTTGATCACCGCACGTTTTTGGAAATCGGCATTCACGTGGAAATCCTTTGAAGACGGGATGTCCCTGTTTTGATAATTAGGGGTGGGCATGATATTCACCGTTTTAGTTATGCCCCATTGTGTAAGAAATATTAGATCTGTTTCATATACATGCGGGGAATATTTTCGTCGGGACAGAACGATTAGCCAAATAGTTCAATGCATCTTTCACTGTCATTTTTCGGATTGTTCACTATTGGACTTACAGGAAACGCTTCCATATCTTCTGGTGGATAGGGCTGAAGCAAGCATGCCAGGAATCGCGGATCTTGAATCTTGGGGTCCAACCAAGTCTCATAGTCTTTTTCCTGAAGAATTACCGGCATTCGGTGGTTAATGGGTTTCATGAGTGTATTTGGCCCAATGGTCAGCATGGCGCATGTTTCAAGAGGATCTTCAGGTCTTTTATCCCAGCGTTCCCATAGTCCGGCGAAACAGAAAGGGCGCCGGTCTTTGAATCGAAAATAGTAGGGTTCCTTCGCTTTCCCTTCGCGTTTCCATTCAAAAAATCCATCAGCTAACACCACACAGCGTTGCTGCTTGAAGGCATTTTTAAACGAAGGCTTCTCAGCTGCCGTTTCCGATCGGGCGTTAATCATTTTGTTGCCGATGCTGCCATCCTTGGCCCAGGACGGTACCAGGCCCCATTTCAATTCGATGCATTTACGTTCAGCAGTTTGAGGATCAGTGCGCACGCACGCGATGGGTTGCGAAGGTGCTATGTTGTAGTGAGGGGCCAAGGTTGGGGGAATTGGTAGACCTAGCAGTGCCGGCAAGATCTTTAAAGTTTTACTTTCGAGTGAAGCGGCCACACATTTACCGATGACCTGAGAGTTTGGTGTTCGAAAGAGGCATCTCTTATGTAATCTGTTTGACACGTTGATAGAAAAGATTAGAGATGAAGGCCACCCGTTTTCTGTTCGCTCCAAAATCACTATCTCCAACCCGTGAGGCAGAACGGAGGTGAATGGTGTGGCTTAAGGGATCATGCCTGCACTCCAGATCATCGACAAACGCAAAAAAAGTTGACGTGAACCTGGCCGCAATATACGCCTCCTTTTCTATTAATACCTCACCGCCAACCTCCTGAATAATCTGTGTGATGAGGTCCATTGTGTTTTCTGTCATGGCAGCTGGATAACGTAAGGGTGAAATGTAATGTGTGCCATCCTCAGCAATTTCACTAAGGACACAGTTGGGTGTATCAGCACAAGCAGATAGGCGTTCGGATACTAACCCTGGAGCTTTTCCAGTATGGGACATATGGCCCAGGAGAAAAGACCCAACGACAATGAGTACAGAGATCAGGGTCACAATGCTGAGCAGTGTTTTGACCATATTTCCCTTGACGGCAGCCTATAGCTCTTTAAATCCCAAGAGGGGTACTAGCTTTTGAGTAAGGTGCCAAGTTGAACGAGGCGAAGTGAGCACTCTTTCACTCGAGGTTTGCAATGGAATTGATATACCATTTAGGCTATCTGTTCCCGTACTTTGTAAAACTTATCCATAGCATGATTACACCCACAAGTATTGCAGCCAAAGAAAAAAGCATGATGGGGATATTGATGGTTCCCGGAGCTTGCAGGTTCTCCAATCCAATCCCACCCCCGATCACGAGTAATAACGCTCCAAGGAATATTCCAATCCCCTGTTTTATTATTGCGAAAAATTCCTTCACAGCGTGTTTCTGATTGATCTAGATCTTCCCTCTCACACCATACAAAATTATGGGGAAAAAGGGAATGTAGGAAAAACAAAGACGGGAACGATAGACTAGGAACAATAGAAAACAAAGTCAGATCTCCTTGAGAATCAGACTCTCTGCCGAGTTCTTGATCTATCAGGTGCGGGATAGTTCGATAAGGGTACCTCTAAATCTTCTTGTGCTACACGAGTGGGAGGTTTTTGGAGATGATGGGAACAGAGGGAGGAAAATAAAAAGGATAGTGACTCAGGTAGGATAGGAAACAGAGCAGTTGATCAACATTCAGTGGGCCTAGGGGTGAAAAGTCCTTGTTGGAGAAGCCGTGGCGTCAGGATCAATTTCGCGAAACCTGTTTTGAACGGGTCGGCAGCTACAGAATCCAAGTTTTGACTAAATGACATGGGCAAGGAGAATCCCACCATTCTCCTTGCCCGTTTGTCGTCATTAATTATTTGGCCAAAACCCGCGGATAGGCAAAAAGTGGTCGATTTCATGAGATGCTGGAGTCACTGTTAGGTGGATACCTCCTGCGGGGCAGTTGGCTGGGAGAGGATTATTTTCTGTGTCCCGAACGACGGTTAATTGAGGCCAGAAGCCAGGAGGGCTTTGAACTACGACGGCCGGATCATCAAATTTTGGTGTCAAGTGGCCTATCCAAATATCCGCTCGATTCTCCTTTTTTTTGGAGTGAGTGCAGTAATTCCCTATGGCGATGTTTACCTGTAGGGACCCCACACAAGAATTGGCATTGAAGGAGGGGAAGGCCGCATCGAAGGGGATATGACCGATATTATTATGTTGTAACGTTCCGTCTTTGTAATGAATAGCTCGAACTCCAAAGCTTGGTCCGTTTCCCACGTTATTGATTGATCCTTCTTGTACGCGAATTTTTTCAAAGACATCGTCGTCTTGGACGGGATGAACGGCAATCGGGGCCCCGGTGATGTGTGTCTGCAAATCCACCTCCTCGCCGGTACTTTTGTCTGTGGCCAACGAGTCCTGCCCATTCGGAAAAACAACTCCCATTGCCTTAACAGTTTTATCATTACACCCATGCGAGATGCGGATATGGTTGAGGACCCCACCACTCCCTTCAATTTCATCTCTCGAGTCGTACCTTACGGGATTATTCTTTTTCAGGATGGTGGTGTGTGGATTGGCCCAGGCGTCATTTGCGGCATTGACTCCAAAGATAAATGAAAGCCCGGTTATGCAGATCATGAGAGAACTTGGGTGAAAGGCACCAGTGAACTTCATCATTCGAACCCCCTCAAAATATTCCCTTAAAGAAAGGAAGTTGATAATTGGCCGTGCAATGAACGGTGAGAATCTAGGTGTCCATTTTTATCGATTCCCAGGCAGGATGGTCTACCGATGACTCAATACGTTTGCTCATCATTGCAACAAAATGGGACGGGAAAAATTACAATTTAGTTTGGCAAGGGCATTCGGATACGTTTTGTGGGGGGAGAGGTAAAAGGTGTATGTCCCGAAAAATGGTGCTGAAGAGCCTCGTTATCAACAGTCAGTGGATTCGTGGAAGAAACGTTTTTTAAAGGGAAGGCGTTGCGTCGATATTAGAATGGAAGAAACCTGTTGTGAAGCCTTTTTCTGAGCTAAAACTCATTGGGTTCATATGATGGCCTTAGAGAGTCTGGGTCTTTTTTTTCTTCTGTCTTTACTCGTCCAGGAAAAACCACTCTTTGTTGAGTACCTTCCCTCGATCAAAATTCCAAGCATCACACGTATGGGAGAGATCAGATTAAACATACAACACAAACTTTGATTTTTCACTCCGGACAGATACTCAAAAAAACCTTCGAGGTGAAATTCATAGAAGCGAAGTTTGCGGAAAAGTCATAGCATTAGATAAAGACTAGCTAAAATCCTTTGGTGCTTTCCATTGTTGATACGATACATTATTTGATAATTATTCTTGTAATAAGAGGCGGCCTCATTGAGGACGCCTCTTCCTTCTCTGACGATGTACCAAGCCGTCTGAAATTTATTCTTTCGCTTTCATCTGTGGAGCTGCGCCAATACTGTCAAGACCAGCATGCGCACAGGCTTCATCCAGATGGCCACCGGGTGCGCCGCCCACGCCAATCCCTCCCACCACCGCCTCACCGATTTTGATCGGTAACCCACCAGCTAAGAGCAGCATATGCTCATTCATACGCTGCAGTCCTTGCAGGGCTGGCATTTTCGCAATGAGTGCTGCGAGCTTGGCTGTCGGTTGTTTCATACTGGCAGATGTATAGGCTTTCTTTCGGCTACTTTCGAGGGTGTGGGGTCCCGTACCATCCTGCCGCAAGACGACGCGAATATTTCCGCCTTGATCCACGACGGTCACGCTCACCCGATATCCGTCCGCGACACATTTCCCGACCGCCGCATGCGCGGCCTTCGTCGCTAAGGCCAGCGGCAGCATACTTTCTTTCGGTAAGTCTGTCGCCGAGGCCTGTCCAATTAGCAAGCCAGCCACACAACATGTGAGTAGGCCAAGTTTTACACAGATACCAGGTGTTGCGATCATCCTCTCCTCCTGTCAGCAAAAAATTATGATATGGGGTGCGTGTGCTTCCGGTCTTCCATTGTTCTCTTCAGACTATTTGGTTTCGACCGATTCCAGCATCTTCACAATCTCGTGAAATCCTTTTTGCCGGGCATGCCCCAAGGGCGTGACGCCTTCGTGATCGACAATATAGATATCTGCTCCGGCATCAACCAATAATTGCACAATGTGCTGATGACGCGGACCACCATCACTGAGAACAATGGCCTCCAATAAGGCCGTCCATCCCAGATGATTCACATGATCGATATCAACTGTCGTGTTCACCAACAATTCGACCATCTCCACATGGCCCCGTTCAGCGGCTGGGACGAGTGCTGTACCACCAAAGCGATTATACAAAGTAAAGTCCGGCTTGGCTTGCAGGATAAGTTTCATGATATCGACTGTGCCTTCGGCTCCGGCTAACAGCAGCGGACTATCCATTTTGTCATCCTGAAGATTCACATCTGCACCTGCATCCAGTAATACCTTGGCACTGTCCAGATGGTGTCCCTCGACAGCTGCGAGTAAGGCGGTACGTCCTCGCGTATCCTGAACGTTGACATTGGTGCCTGCGTTGACAAGTTCCCGAACGGTGGCCAAGTTATTTTTTGCGACGGCCTCGATCAGGCGTTGTTCTTCGTCACTCATGAACAGGCCGGGTTTCGCGAAACTCAGGACGGCAACCAGTATGCCTATCCCCAAGAGGCTCAGCATGACGGTCATTTTCATAAATTCTGAGCTTCCTCGATGGAATAGTTGCATGAAGGGCTTCCGCCAACCCTTCCTCTTCGAGAATGCAATGCTAGTACTACGGCACTCGTTTCGCTCATCAGCTTACCAATGGGTGGTTTTTCTGTCTCACGCTCTCTCTCTCTCTCTAACACTGAACAAAAACTTCCATGCTGACGATTATGACTCAATTATTGAGGCGGCGGGAACGGAATATACTAAAAATGGTATGGCTCTATAAAATATTACATTCAAAAAATTTCTGTTCGGTTGGTCTTCTGCAATCGCAAATCCATACGAAAAGACTTCATCGCAATGGGCTTTTTATTTTCGGGTTTAATATAACTGATAAATTCCCGAATATTGTCTAGACCGTTTTCGCTCTCATCAAAATATCTGCTTGAATAAACACAAATAGTATTTTCATAAGGGTGTGGCCTTTGAAATTCATGATAAAAAAAAGGCCTTTCGTGACTCCCTCAAGAACCTTCCTCTCTGTTTTATTTCCGCAGAATCAGAACATAGGCCAGCAGGTCCTGAATTTGCCCCTCGGAGAACTGGTTTTTCCACGCCACCATGCCGGTACCGGGTTTTCCATTTTGAATAATGTCGAGCAGCTCAGCAGGCGACTTTTTCTTACTTGCAGCGCTCGTAAAATTTGCTGCAGGCGGCTTCAGCTGTTGTCCAATCGGCCCGTCGCCTTTCCCCTGTGGACCGTGACAAGGTACACACGTTGCCTGAAAAATCGGTTTCCCCCTGGCGGCATCTCCTTCGGCAGCGAGCACGAACGGTCCTCCGCCTGCCATGATCCAGCACGCCAACACGACTGCGCATCGATAAATCTGTATCATTATTTTCTCCTCCTGTATTCAGGATTATGGAATTGGATTGAGATAAACACGCCGACGAGGGGAAAGAGCATGAGCCAGACCTGCGTCCACGTTTTCATCAGAGATTTATTGATCAGCTCTCCCTGCTCCTTTGCCTACCTCTGATTTTCTGAAATGCCTGGACCGGCACTAGCTGTCCGTAAGAGAATTCCTGTCTGGTCTAAACTCCTTGTCAAAATCTCGAGGACACCTTCTGCCCCGGGCACTAATAACGGGCTATCCAGGTGATAATCTTGAGCATTCACATTGCTCCCACATCAATCAATAGCCTGCCCATCAATTGGTTGGCACCCATCGCGACCAGTAGGGCAGTGCGGCCTTGTGCATCTTGTGCGTTGATATTTGCTTTTCGTTGAACAAGTTTTGGAATAGCTCTAAGGTCATTTCGGGAAGCGGCCTCAATCAGTTGCTGTTCCCTTTTTTCGATCGTTGTATCTGGCTTAGCTAAACCAAGGATGATGATGCTCAAGAGACCCAAGATTATTGTTCCTGCCGTTTTCATGTGAACAATTGTTCTTTCCTCTATCCGACGGTGATTCCATTTTCTGAAATTTTCAAGCGTCTTTACCGCGAAATATAGTAGTTAAACAGAAACCAAAAAAAATGACGGTCGAAAAGGCTTGTCATTACTTCTCAATAGGAATTGGAATTCCAGATTGCCCAATATGCCATCCTATCCTTGAACTGTCTAACATACTTGTGATCTGGATGAAAGAATTAGGCTACAAATGATGACTACTGCTATCAATGACTCGATGCTGGTGCCACCGATAATCAGCTAGAGAGTGTAGGGTCTCGTCACTTTTCTTGTCCTAATCTTACTAACGAACATCAAGAGAATATGGAAATTGTCACATCATAAATTGTTAAATGGCGCGCGCCATCGCTGTTGAATGGCAGCGTCGGCTGTCTGTTCGAGCAAGAGTGCGATGGTTACCGGTCCCACGCCGCCTGGGACAGGCGCAATCAGTGATGCTCTTACTGCGGCCGTGTGAAAATCGACATCACCAATATTTCCTGTATTGCAACCTGCATCTAATACCACGGCCCCTTTTTTTATCCAGGCTCCTCTTACGAGTTTTGGTTGATTGACAGCAACCACCACGATATCTGCCTTTCCTGTATGATTGGGTAGGTCTTGAATCCGATCTTGGCAATAAGTCACTGTTGCGCCACCAGCCAGAAGTAGCATGCACATAGGATTCCCAAATGCTGGATTTTGCGTGATTACAGCGGCATGGCTCCCTTTTGGATTAACTCCATACGTCGCCAGGAGCCGCATAATTCCATAGGCTGCACAGCTTTGAAACCCAGAAGCACCGTATGCCATGGTCCCAAACGAATGCACGGTCAACCCGTCAACATCCTTTTCAGGTGCAATCGCATTAAATGCTAAATATGCATTTATCTGGGCAGGCAATGGATATTGCAAGAATATTCCATGAACGTCTGGATCTTCTGAAAGTGTCTCTACTGTACTGACCAATGTAGCCGTCGTTGTAGTAATCGGAAGTGAAATATGACGAGTTATTATTCCTAATTCATGGCACTGCGCATGCTTCATCCGTATATAATTCAGTGACCGAGAGTCATCACTGACAAGTACCGTTGCGAGGCAAGGACTCTTTCCTGTTTCTTTTCTATGGCGTACAACTTTTGATGCACAATTATTCCGTATCTCTGCAGCAACAATTTTGCCATTTATCAGCTTGTGCTCGTATTTCTTTTGTTCTTCCAACTTTGCGTGTCCCTATGACGAATTAGTTTTCTAAGTCCATTATCCATTTCTTTCAACCGATTGCTTCACGTGAACCATGTGCCTTAAAACGACGTCCTGTACATCTTAGATGTTGAACGTTGCCGCTGATCGCTGTGCGATTGCTCATAAAATGAATTGGAGTGGGCTGTAATGGTTCAGAGGAATTACAAAAATGAGATATGAACGTGATGAAGGTTGAATTGTCTCACGAGGACTCTTGAAGACGCAGAGAGGGAGTGATCTCCACATTTTCCCCTAAAATTTCTAATCCAAAGTGAGGATTTTCTTGCATTTCGTGAACACTACGACGGCCGATTGGAGATTGATATTCAAAATTCACAGAGATCGTCCTATTTGGTTCAATGGTGACTTCACGGTGTAAATACTTTTTCATGCCTGCATGCCAAGCGGTTAAGGTGTAAGTTCCGGGCGGAATATCGGATATTTCGAATTGACCATCTTGAGTGGTAATCGCGTAATACGGATTTTCTACAACGATTCCCCATGAAAACATGTAAGGATGAAATCCACATTGCATCACAAAGATATTTCGTTCTTTTTGTAAATGGATTTTCTCGACCATAGGTTTGCCAGGTAAATGATCATGGCTATTGACCATATTCAATACTTTATGAAACGGATTCATTGGAAGAGGGCGATTAAACAAGACCCTGGCACCACGCTCACGGGCAGTCTCATATCCTTGAATGTCATGTTCTACTGGATCCATATTAATAACAGTCAATTCATCTTGATCTTTCATGACATTGACAAAAGGAAGAAAGTCGCAATCCTTGGCCTCAATTGTTACCTTCGGCAATTCAAAATTTTTTCCCTTTCTTATGCCCTTGAGCATTACGACAGTATCCTTTAGGGCCCCCTGAGATCCAACAATAAAGTCCTCAACAATACGCCATCCTGTGCCGGTTGAAATCCTTCCACAAAATACTGGATCTGGAATCGTCACCAGATTAAAGGCCATGGCTTTAGGCATTCCACCGGCCAAGGTGACCTGCCCACGAATCGTTCCACCTTGTTCGACCTGGCTTTCTTCATAGGACCACGCCGGGATTGTAAAAATTCCCAAAATACCCAAGGTCATCCCAATAGTTTGTATCACTGTGTTTCTCATTCGGTCCTCCATCAATAATAAATCCATGAAGTGTGATAGGAATTAATCCTTCTTGAATGTGGGATAGGACGGGGAAGCCAAAACCCCTGCTTCTCCGCGCCTATGCCGGGCACCGTACAAAAAGGCCGAATCATTGCAGACTGACGTATTTCATTGCCTTCAACGTTGTCTGCTCCAACCAGAAGAAGGGTGTCATGATGGTATTGCCCGGCATTGGAGACTCGCATGCTTAAGTCTCCCTGTTTTGGCTTGCTCAAGTAGTACGGTATTTATGGGTACTGGCAGTCCATTTCTTGATGGTTTCTCTAGCATGGTAAACGGGCGGACGGATTGCTCATAGGACATTCCCGTAATCACGCCGTCCGAGGATTGTGTATCGAATTGCACGAAATGGAAATGAGTATTGATTTTTGAGGATTGAAAATTTGTAATGTCGTCGTCTTCGCATTCACTCGGCAGAACATAATCCACACAATCATAGATATTGGCACGAAAGACCAAGGGGAGCTTCAGATCATTGTTTCCTTGAATGGCCTCTTCCTCTTCATGCGCCACAAAAATCAACCCCTTGGAATCGACCACCGCAGCTTGATCTCCCTGCTTTGCGGTTATCTCAATCTGGGTTTCGATAAAGTGGATGTTGTAATACGAACGACCAGCATTTTCCGGGCAAAGGCTCCATCGACCATTTTCCCACTCTGAACACACCCCTGTTCGGGGAAAGAGTGGCGCCGTGAGCAAGTTTCGTATGCTCCTTATATCTGATATCTGTGGATCAGCCTCATTTTTACGAGTCAAGTCCCATGCCGACGCCCAGGCCGATCCGCGCTCGTAGAAGATCATGTCGGGAAACTGAATAGGTCACGATCCCGTCACTTTCAACCGGTAAATTTACCACGTGATGCTCTTCCATCAGTTTTGCGGCTTCAGCGATCGTTGTTGAGCCTGTCACGACTAGCCGATCCTTGCGCATGATGTCTTTCGCAGTAAGTGCGTCGAGGTCTTTTCCCTCGTCGAGAGTTCGGAGGGCATCAAACTCATTGATAAACCCAAGATAATGTCCTTCATCGTCTACCACCGGAGCACCTGCCGTGTGCGAGGATAGTAATGCGATGGCAACAGACTCTCCGTTTCGCCAAGGGTGAAAACATAATGTATTGGTGCTCACAATTTGTCCCACGGTCGTCAATCCTTCTTCTGGAACGCCTTGAGTGGTCATATTGATCTCCTTTGTTTGGGGGGTAGTTGAGACAAATTTTTTACTAACCCTTAAAGTACCGACTTGAGATATCGGTGACCATATTATCTTGATCGACAAACAGCACCACCGTTTGACCTTGTAATAATCCTTCCATCTTTTGTTGAATGAGTTGACGGACCTCAAAGTGTTCCTCCTGACCCTTGTCTGTTCTGATGGAAATCATATTGTTGTTCAAGGATGTCACAATGACTCCTGTGACCTGCCGGAAATTGCCTTTGAGTGGAGACTTTTGATTGCTAAAGTGTGATGCGTGATTAGCCTCTTCCTTGCTTGCGTATGTGATATCGATGATCGTATTGATTTCATCGATCAGAAAGATGGCGTCGATTCCGACCGGAATAGACGCGACCTTACTCCTCGCAAGAGGTCGGATAAAATACGGTTCTTGTTGCCCCGCTTTGGTGAGAATCACCGCCTTGCTATGGCCTGTGTTCAATGATTGAGCAAGTTGTCCCTTGATGATGCGATGGTGGCTTGCCTCTCCGACCAGATGTACATCAATGATAAGATTCTGATCATTGAGGCTGATCGTGATTCGATCTCCTTTCTTCAGGTCAGGAAGCCCCTTGTCCTTGCGCATTTTTACCGGGATAAACCGGTCTTGCCCCGCTCCGGTATAAACCTTGTATTGACCGCTACGAACTTCCAGAACGGTCCCAAAAATTGTTCGGTCTCCTGAGATCAGGTCATGATGCGTTTCTCCGGAGGTTTCATTGGCCTTCACCCCTGATGTCGGCAACACCAATGCGAGTATCGCCAGAGCCAGAAAAAGATGCACGCCAAAAGATAATCTCTTGAGACCACTGTTTGGGTCGATAGGAATACGAGATGTCGTCATGAGATCCTCCTTTGTGAATAAAAGTTGCTTCAGAAAACTCGAAGATACTTTTTATCGTTCAGCGAGTTACCTCAGTAGTTTTGCAGCTATCATGCCTTGTTCACGTTTCAAAGCTGACGAGTCAAACATCAATACAATGAATGGGTTACGAACTGTTGGTCAGAAGAAGTTCAAACGCGTGGTGACTTCCCACGATCAATGGTGGTGGCTTCGTGCGCACAAGCCACGATATAAGGTGGGTGATAGGAATTTGAGCCTGGAACGATGATCCAGAAATGAAGAACTGGGGGTAGGGATCTTAGTCAGGAACGCGTAGGGCGTTGAAGGCCAAGCTTTTTGATGCGACTTCGAAGTGTACTGGGGGCTATACCGAGTTGTTGTGCGGTGCCACCTGGCCCCTCGATTTGCCAATTTGTTGAAGCCAGGGTGGAGGCAATATGATGTCGTTCTACATCTTGCAGCGTGGTCTGCGAAGAGGGAAAAGAATCAGATTCGTCAGGCGTCAAGAACCGTTGCTCAATACGTAAACGGTGTCCCTTCGAGACAATCATGGCTCGTTCAATGACATTTTCTAGCTCACGAACGTTGCCTGGCCAACTGTACTGAATCATGCGATCAAGGGAATCTGGTTCAATCTCGTCGAACGAACGATTGAGTTTTGGACGGGACTGCTCAAGAAAGTGTCGTGCCAATAACGGAATATCTTCTGGGCGATTTCTGAGGGGCGGAATTCCGATGGGAAACACATTGAGCCGATAAAACAGGTCACTCCGAAATTTTCCTTCTTTGACCGCTTGAGGTAAATTAGCATTCGTGGCTGCAATCACACGGACATCCACGGGTATCGGCTGTTTTCCACCCAATCGATCCACCATTCCATCTTGAAGCACGCGGAGCAGTTTAGCCTGAGTTTCCAAGGGCATTTCCCCAATTTCATCCAAAAACAGCGTCCCGTCCTGCGCCAACTCAAAGCGGCCTTCACGGCGATGATCGGCTCCAGTAAACGCTCCTTTTTCGTGGCCGAAGAGTTCGCTCTCGACTAATCCGGCGGGAAAGGCAGCACAATTGACTCGAACCATGGGTTTCTGTTTCCGAGGACTCCAATCATGAATGGCTTGAGCCAACAGCTCTTTACCCGTTCCGGTTTCACCCGTGATCAACACAGTGGCCGGAGTTGACGCCACATCTCTCGCGAGTTCCAAGACCTGTTGGAATATCTGGCTCTTTCCTACAAAGTTTCCAAGATTCTTTGTGAAACGGAGTTCTTCTGTGAGATACACATTTTCTTTCGTGAGTTGCTTCCTTAAACGGTCAATCTGTTCGTACGCCTGGACATGATCAATGGCATAGGCCATTTGCATCGCGACTTGGGCCAGAAACTCCTCATCAACAGGATCGAGTTCCCCAGAATCCACACTCCCAATATTCAGAATACCAATACAGGTCTTTTTGACCAGAAGTGGAACATTGATTATCCGGCCCAAGCCTTCTTCCACATACCATGGGTCTTCTAGAAAGACCTGTGTTTCCCGTAAGCGAGGGCGGATATGCATGGCTTGATGCTCATAGGCCCACCCCATTCCACTTCCCTCCCTAGGGATGACCGCATCTCGCTGCAACACCACGTTCGCCATTGTTGTGGTCACGACATAAAATTTGAAACCATCAGTTTCGCGGTCAAAAAGCGTGACACTCACCCGGGCCCAGGGAATGACCTTCGTCATCTGTTCCGTGATAGTTTGCCAAAGACTCTGAGTATCTCGTTGTGAGTTCAGTTCAATGGCAACAGCTAACAAAGCCTGATAATTTCTTTTAATGATGTCCACGTATTGTGCTGTTCCGGGTTTTGGTTTTCATCATTTATTGATGGATTATTCCGAAACTGAGCGGTAAAATTTCAAAACCACTCACAACAGAAAATTTGAAAACGAATTGTCAATGTTGGAGCCTTGTGAATCTTAGTATCCAATTGATTAGCTAAAAAAGTTTGTGGTTTTTCAAATTATTTTTCGTTTATTTGAAGAGAGGTACATGGATTCGATAAACCTACCACATAAGAACAATTCTCAATGGTTCAGTTGGCTTCTTCCCCTTTGTATTGTATTGATCATTGGTACTGTTATCATAGACGTATTTGTCCCTGTTGGCGTCGCAGGAGGCGTACCGTACATCGCGCCAGTTCTACTAGCGGCCTTCTTGCCGCTAAAATTCACATTAATTACGGTCAGCATTATTTGTTCTCTACTGACGGTGTTCGGCATATTCTACTCTCCAGAGATTGATACTATTAATTGGAAAGTCTTGGCCAATCGTGGTCTGGCTCTGTTTGCAATTTGGGTGACCGCTATCTTGAGTTACTATCACAACCAACTTCGAAATCAACGAGAATCAGCTCTTCAACAGATTCGCTCTTTAGAAGGTATCCTCCCAATTTGTCTGGATTGTAAAAAATACGAGACAAGAGTGGAATTTGGCAAAGACTGGAAAGCTATATCACGCAACACTCAGAAGCAAATTTCTCTCATGGGTATTGCCCAGAATGTGAAATAGAAGTCTTTTGAATTTTTCGACACACCCATCCAAATCCGCAAGAGCCGTAGAGATCCGAACGATTCTGAGCCAAGGCATTAATTATTAACAGCCCAGAGAACGTGTCATAGTCCCCATCGATTTGCCTTACAACTACCTACTAAAGTCTGTCTGGGCAAGAGAAGCATTCGTTTTTCCTGGTAGCTACTTCGTGTGATTCCTTAAGATTGTCTTTGGCGGTCCGTTAAACGTTTCCTGATCCATTTTTGAACACGCCGACCAGAATTTCCACATGAACCAAGGTTTGCGGGGTGGCTGAACCCTAAACCTACCCTGAGTGTTTGTTTTTCCTCAACAATGACTAGGCATTGTGTTTTGAGGAGTTCTCGCACATCTCAAGAGTTTCGTGTAATTGATCAGTTGCCTTTGCCGAACGAACTATCACCATGTCTTTCCATGCCATTTCATAATTTTGAAGTGATAGTAGGACTTTGCATGAATATCTACGAAACGACAGAGTGATGTGGGGTTCAACTCCCTGTCTTAACTGCAACGAATTTTGGATAGCTGTAGCTTCGCTTATAGACTTTTAGGTGTCGGGGCATTCTTTTCCAGGTCGTCAACTTTCGTCTATTTGTTGGTCGGGGATTTCAGGTTTAAACAGAGGTGGTCTGCACATGAGAAATGATTTTAGGACTTTGGAATGCTTCTCATTTACATCCCATGGTGTTGCATTAACTTTACTCATAAGAGCGAGTTTTTTCCAGTAAGCCCATTCGCGAGGCTATTCAGTCTCCTACCGTTTTCTTCATCTGCGAGCACATAATTTTCCTCCTTTCTCGATAAAACCACAAACCGTTTTTCTTTGGATTCTTTTCCTTTTCCCTCTATTTTGTTGGTTATTTCTAAAAACTATTCACAAAAAAATACAACGGAACAAGAAAATTATTCTCAGTAATTTTTGTGCTGTTTCGATATTTTGCCACTGGTGCGTTGAAGAAAGTTTCCTCTCAGCGAGGAAATCTACATGAAACCAATTGCATGCAGGAAGGCACATGTTGAAATGTTTGAGTAAATTCTGCCCGCAAAAACTTGCGGGTAAAATCAGAATTATTCCAAAAACTTGCGGGTAGTTTTTTTGAAGGGAAACCACGAGTGTCTTATTTGTCATTGTGAATCATAGGCTTAATCGTTTTTGAGGTTTTGGTGAAGTTAGGAATGGTGATTGCACATACTCAATGACCATGGAATGGAATCATCAAGATGCCAAAATATTTCCTAACACACAAACCATTAAGCAGTTTTTAAACGGAAAGAGACGAGTGGCGAGAGATGAGGTGGAGTAATTTATACAGAGTTGAAAATGCTTCTTTGAGTCACTGCTATCATCAATAGGGAGGATTAATGAATGTTTATCTCTAGACGGCAATTTTTAAAGGTTTCTGCGGGGACCGTGGCGGCCGTGGCATTAGCAGATAAGGCGTTGGCTTTGACTGCGTTGCAACCCGTCATCGAAGT
>CAKZPV010000030.1 GCA_937139405.1 uncultured Nitrospirota bacterium | reverse complement strand
TTCGTGTCATTTTTCCCCCATCGGGCACGACGGGCTGAGGATGGAATACGCAAGCTTCGGGAGACCCAAGGGCGTGGTCGGACGGTCATGATCATCGGATCAAGTGGGTATGACACGTTACGTGATCAGGTGGGGGACTTATCGACTGTGTTGGATAAATGCATGGGAGCCAACATCATGTTGGTGAACCCCTTGAGCCAAGGCGCCAGTGCACGTATCCGGGCGATTGCGGATCCGATGATGTCGATTGAGAAATATCGAACGGGAGTCAAGCAAAGTATTGAGTTGCTCAAAAGGCTTCAGGGGGTTGGAAAATCCGTTAAACTTAAACTCTATTCGGACCCCCCGCTCTTGAAGTTGGTCATTCTTGGAGATTATCTCTGGATGCAGCATTACCATACCGATCTGGATATTCAGGAGATGCCGGAATATGTGCTACGGCACAACGCGAACGACCATGGGCTGTACACGTTGTGTTATCAATATTTCGTGCAGCGATGGGAACGAACCGAAATACCGGAATACGATCTCGACACCGACGAGTTAGTGTATCGAGATCGAAATGGTCGAGAGGTCCGAAGAGAACGATTTTGGCCGGAAGAGGTTCCGCAATGCATTGAGCAGGGGAGAGAAATGCCCGCGTTGCTGGGCGTGCCACACACGACAATGGCAGCTCCAGCTCTGGAACATGCTCTGTGTCGAACCATGGAATAAATTATAGCTAATGTTCTCGTATGGTCAAAAAACTCATCTGACCATCTTATAATTTCAACCTGGCCCACCCCGAATAGGGGTTCTGTCACCAAGAGCGAAATGGTGAAAAATTCTATGGGCGTTGATTCCGTCGCAGATTAGAAAACCTCAGAAAAACTAGAAATTTCTATTTGCAATATAAGGAGATTAAACCTATCGATACCTTCCAAAACGCTAGTTGCGACAGATCCAGTCTATGTCTGTGAATGAATATAATGAATGGAATGAAATTCCAGATGAAGGCATTCAGCTAAGGGATCGTTGGATGGTTCGACTTGGTTCCAATTACGATGCGGACTCTAAGGCTTTTGTAACCATGCCCTGGGCTTCCTCTTGGATTTGTTTGAGATGGGTTTCGCCCCGAAAGCTTTCTGCATAAATTTTATAGACATCTTCTGTCCCTGAAGGACGGGCGGCAAACCATCCGTTTTCTGTCATCACTTTCAGCCCGCCAATGGTGCTTCCGGTTCCTGGCGCTTTAGTCAGAATGTCCGTAATTTTTTCTCCCGCTAATTCGGATGCCTGAATTTGTTCTGGCGCAAGTTGTTTGAGAATAGCTTTTTGCGCAGGTGTGGCTGGGGCATCGATCCGCTCATAGATCGGAACTCCCAATTCCTTGGTCAGGTCAAGGTAGAGTTGGCCAGGATCACGTCCCGTTTTCGCCATCATCTCTGCGGCCAAGAGATCGAGAATGATGCCGTCTTTATCGGTTGTCCAGACCGTTCCGTCATGACGAAGAAAGGACGCGCCAGCACTCTCCTCGCCTCCAAAACCAACAGACCCATCAACTAGCCCATCCACAAACCATTTAAAGCCAACGGGGACTTCAACAAGACGTCGTCCTAACTTTTCTGCCACTCGATCAATCATGCTGCTGCTCACGACGGTTTTCCCGACGGCGGTATTTTGTTGCCAGTCTTTGCGTTGGGCAAACAGATAGGAAATGGCTGCCGCCAGATAATGGTTGGGATTCATGAGCCCTGCCGTACGTGTGACAATCCCATGTCGGTCGTGGTCGGTATCGTTGGCGAAGGCAATATCAAATCGATCCTTCAGAGCAATCAGACCGGCCATGGCGTATGGGGAGGAGCAGTCCATGCGAATCTTCCCATCCCAGTCCAGATTCATAAAGCGAAAGGTTGGGTCCACGCCTTCATGGACGACTGTGACCGAGAACCCGTAGCGTTCGGTGATGGGTCCCCAATAGGCCACTCCCGCTCCGCCAAGCGGATCTACTCCAATGGAGAGTTGAGCGTGGCGGATTACTTCCATATCGATCACGCTGCCTAAATCTTCAACATACGAACCTACGTAGTCATGCTCGTGTGTGGTCGAAGCATGGCGGGCCTTCTCATATGCAATGCGCTTCACTCCGCTCAGGTCATCAGTCAGAAATGCGTTTGCTTGCTTCTCAATCCAGGTGGTGACGTCGGTATCGGCTGGGCCGCCATGGGGTGGATTATATTTAAAGCCACCGTCTTCAGGGGGATTGTGCGAGGGCGTAATCACTATGCCATCAGCCAAGCCGGTCTTCCGGTCACGATTGTAGGTCAGGATCGCATGGGAAATGACCGGTGTCGGGGTGTACCCGTTGTCACGGTCCACCATCACGACCACTTCATTGGCGGCTAGCACTTCAAGTGTACTTGCCAGGGCAGGCTCAGAGAGCCCGTGCGTATCCATCCCTAAAAAGAGCGGCCCGTCAATATGCTGTTGTTTGCGATAGAGGCATATGGCCTGGGTGGTTGCCAGGATATGTGCTTCATTAAAGGAATTCTTCAATGAGGAGCCGCGGTGTCCCGAAGTCCCAAAGGCAACCCGTTGCTCGGGCACCGAAGGGTCAGGGCGACCAGCGTAATAGGCGGTCACCAACCGGGGAATATTGGCCAGCATGGAAGGCTGCGTTGGCTGCCCTGCAAGCGGATTAATTTTTTTCATGAAATCTCCATATTCAAAGAAGTACGAACATCACAGCTCATGAATAGAGTTAGGCAAAAAACTACCTTACCGATATTCCCTGAAAGATTCAAAGACGCCATCATTGCTCATCCTCGATTGGTTACTACTTTCCATCAACAGTCTGTGATACCCATCGTTGTTGTCGGTATTCAGCCTCTATGACCTAAGATGGATTCCTGCCTACAACAGCCGGAATGACTAAACTTGGGGAAAAGAATTTTTTGAATGACTGTCGGAGTGTTACCAGGCGTAGGCTTCAGGCGCGTGGCCTCCTGGGCCAGGGAAGATGTCATCTAGGCGCTTCAGGAGATCTTTAGAGAGTGTGAGTTCAAGGACGCGCATGGTGCCATTTAATTGATCGAGCGTTCGTGGACCAATGATGGGGGCAGTGACGACTGGTTGATGAAGGAGCCACGCTAGAGCGATATGCGCGGGTTCTTCGCCTGCTTCCTGACAGAGTTGTTCATAGGCTTCTAATTGTGGACGATTTTTCTCGATAGTTTTTTGTAAGTCTTCATCGGCGCGACGTCCTGTAGAGGTTGGTTGCAGTACCCCTGCTAAGAGTCCACGAGCGACGGGGCTCCAGGGAATGAGGCCGATGCCGTAGGCTTCGCACGCTGGAATCACTTCTAACTCAATCATACGGTCATTCAAATTATAGAGACTTTGTTCAGAGATCAGTCCGAGAAAATGGCGTTGCTTGGCCATTTCTTGGGCTTGGGCCAAATGCCATCCGGCGAAGTTACTGCTGCCCACATAGAGCACTTTGCCTTCTCGGTAGAGCTGCTCCATGGCTTGCCAAATTTCTTCCCATGGAGTGTGTCGATCCACATGATGCATTTGATACAAATCGATGTAATCGGTTTTGAGTCGGCGGAGACTGTCTTCGCATGCGCGTTTGATATGTAACGCTGAGAGACGGGATTGGTTTGGCCATTCTCCCATACGTCCGAATGCTTTGGTGGCCAGCACCACTTTTTCACGACGACCTCCACCCTGGGAAAACCATTGACCTAGAATTTGTTCGGTGATGCCTTCTCCCAATTCCCATCCATAGACATCAGCGGTGTCAAAAAAGTTGATGCCGAGCTCTAAAGCTTGGTCCATGATGGCGAAACTTTCTGATGCAGACGCCAAGGGTCCGAAATTCATGGTCCCTAAACAGAGCCGGCTGACTTTTAGCCCTGATCGTCCAAGATGCACATATTTCATGAGAGCGTTCCCTTCATAAAGGCGGATTGAACCATTAACGAATGGGGAATTTCAAGGTTCTGTCAATGAGATTCTTCAGTGAGAATGGAGATGATTAGTTATCGACTGGCCCATTGCCAATGTGCCATGATGAATCGTCTGATCTAAATTTGCCGATGACGTCAATTCACGGTTATGTGAGGAGGAGATTTAGAATGTTGCCAACTAAAGGCTATGCGGCTCAACAGGCCGGGGCTGCATTAGGTCCGTTCTCGTTTGAACGGCGAAATGTTGGGCCTCGAGACATTCTTGTGCATATTCAGTATTGCGGGGTGTGCCATTCGGATATTCATCAAGCGCGAGATGAATGGGGTGGTTCCATCTTTCCAATGGTGCCGGGACATGAAATTGTCGGCACGGTCGAACAGGTGGGTGGAGAAGTAAAAAAGTTTCAGGTTGGCGATTCTGTTGGCGTCGGCTGTTTTGTGGACTCTTGCCGCACGTGTGTGTCATGCACCAAAGGGCTTGAGCAATATTGTGAAAGCGGGATGACGTTTACGTACAATGGGAGAGATAAAGATGAACAGCCAACGTATGGCGGGTATTCGAAGGATATCGTGGTTGACGAAGACTATGCCTTAACTATACCGGATGGGCTTGCACTTGACGGTGTGGCTCCGCTGCTGTGTGCGGGCATCACGACGTATTCGCCTTTGCGACAATGGGGTGTGGGTAAGGGCCATTCATTAGCTGTTGTGGGGCTTGGAGGATTAGGCCACATGGCTGTGAAGATCGGTCGAGCTTTGGGGGCTGACGTGACGGTTTTGAGTCGTTCAGATTCAAAACGGGACGATGCCAAGCGGTTGGGAGCGATTGATTATGCTGCGACTTCTCAAGACGGAACCCTTGCACGGTTTGCTCGGACCTTTGATTTTGTGATTGATACGGTTTCTGCACCTCATGATTTGAATGCGCATCTCGACCTCTTGAAAACGGATGGCACGTATATCCTCGTTGGTGCTTCGCCGGAGTCTCTTTCAGTCGATGGATTCTCACTCATTCTTCGGCGCAGGCGGTTGGTAGGTTCCTTGATCGGTGGAATTCGAGAAACCCAGGACATGTTGGACTTCTGTGGTGAGCATGCTTTGACGTCAGATGTGGAGGTGATTCCTATCTCCCAAATCAATCAGGCCTATGAACGTGTCCTGCAAGGGGATGTGCGATTTCGTTTTGTGATCGACATGGCTTCGTTGGATCGTTAAGCTGGCATGCACTTCAGTCTGGGGGAAGTAAAGGACCTGCCCATTGCCCTCTGATCCGCTGGACATCCACGAGATTATTTGGCGGACCGAGATCGGCCATGAGTTTTGTATCAATACGACCATGGTCTACCAATAGTAGCTGCGGTTCTCCAACTCCGGGTTGTTTATACCAATACCACCCAGGACAATTTGGAACATCTTCACTCCATTGAGGCGTGACATGACGCAGTTCTCTCTCTAATTGTGCTTGTACTTCATGCGCGTTATGCGTTCCCAGTTTTGACGCAATACTTTGATAGATTGCTTCGACATGAGCCCGTAAGGTCATCGTACGCTGCTCCTTATCATGGGTGTGTTCTTATTTTTCAATCTTATCTGATGCCTCAAATATCTGGGTCACGGTGAACCGTTTGCGGTGAAAATGCAGGAACGCAGACGGCCAGATATTCTGCCCCTTCCGGTGTACTATATCGTACCCATTCTCCTGGGTGACTCGTCACTGCCTGACCGGTTAGGACTTCAAGAACACCTTGCTGATGTTCAACCAGAATTTTGCCTTGCAGGACCACCTTTGTTTCCGCAAACTCAGGTTGTTGCCCATTCTCGCTCCATCCAGCTGGGCAGACGATCCGTGCGATACTCACCGAGTCATTCTGTGTCGCCACGCGGCCTGCATATTCCTCAATCAATTTCGGTTTGTGTCCGACCGGAGGAATGATGCTGGGTTGTGTGATAAGGGTAGGCATCGTACAATTTCCTTTCTGGTAAATTCTGTAAACATTCCTTGCCTTGTAGAAATTTCATATTCTGTGCGGGTTTAGTTCAATGTTCTATGATTTTCTCGTTATTCATGACATATTCTGAAATAGCAACGCCAGAATCTTCGCGTTACACATTTTCATTTTCTCATTCTTCTGATGCCACATCCAACCCCAAAATATCATTTGGAGTTTTGCACATATGCTGATTCACGGACTGCATTTTAACAATATCAAAGGTGACATATTTGGTGGTGTTGTGGCTGCAGTTATCGCCGTGCCATTAGCTCTTGCATTTGGTGTAGCTTCTGGAGCGGGTGCCGAGGCAGGACTCTATGGGGCGATCTTTGTCGGGTTCTTTGCCGCGTTGTTTGGCGGAACCCCTGCGCAAGCCTCAGGGCCAACGGGTCCGATGACTGTTGTTTTTGCCGGGCTTATGGTGGAAATGGCTAACAACCCACAATTGGTCTTTACCACGGTGGTTCTCGGTGGTGTTGGTTTGGTGGTATTGGGATTTTTGGGAGTCGGACGATATATCAGTCTTATGCCTTATCCGGTGATTTCAGGATTTATGAGTGGTATCGGAGCCATTATTATTATTTTACAAATTGGCCCTTTGCTAGGCCATGCCGCGAAGCCTGGAGGTGTGATTCCGAATGTGATGGGTATTACGGAATTTGTGACTCAACCGGTTGTGCATGCGGTCATTCTGGCAGGAATCGCTTTACTTATTACATATCTCACGCCTAAACCTGTGGGCCGATTTGTCCCTCCACCGTTATTGGCCTTATTGGTTTGTACGCCCGCTGCCATGTGGTTTTTCCCAGAGGCGCCTGTCATTGGATCAGTGCCATCGACCTTTCCTCCATTTATTGTCCCCACGATGGAAATTGAATTGTTACCCCTGGTGCTCGAGGGAGCCTGTGTTCTGGCCTTACTTGGGGCAATTGATAGTCTGTTGACTTCGTTGGTGTGTGACAACA
Organism: uncultured Nitrospirota bacterium; assembly: GCA_937139405.1. GTDB lineage: Bacteria > Nitrospirota > Nitrospiria > Nitrospirales > UBA8639 > Nitrospira_E. The sequence goes on along the minus strand of CAKZPV010000030.1, from coordinate 52,959 downwards.
TGACTCGCACCCAACATGACTCTAATCGTGAGCTCATTGGGCAGGGTGTTGGGAATATGGTTGCAGGGTTTTTCGGTGGCTTGCCTGGAGCTGGTGCCACGATGAGGTCAGTTGCCAATATTCGATCAGGCGGACGTACCCCTATTTCTGGCGCATTGATGGGCTTGGTGCTGTTAGCCACCTTACTCTGGTTGGGTCCGCTGGCAGAACAAATTCCCTTGGCGGTCTTGGGGGGAATTTTACTGAAAGTTGGCATGGATATCATCGATTGGCGGTTTTTACGACATATCTGGGAAGCTCCGCGGGCTGATGTCGGCATCATGGGTGTGGTTTTTGTGGTGACGGTCGCAGTTGATTTAATCACGGCAGTGGGGGTGGGTGTTGTGTTAGCAAGCCTGCTTTTCGTGAAGGAAATGGCCGATTTGGAATTGGCCAATATGAAGGTTATTACTGATGTTCACGGAGAATCGCCGCTCACGCCGCAAGAAGCTGCAGTGATGGAGCGTAACGCGGGGAAAATTGTGTTGATTCATGTCGACGGTCCTATGAGCTTTGGTTCGGCGAAAAATATGGTGAGACGATTAGAAACGGCGCCAGGTTTGAGATCCTTCACGAGCTGTGTCTTGGATCTCTCGGATGTTCCGGTCATTGATGGGACCGCAGCGCTCGCTATCGATGATATGCTGCGCATCATTCGTGCGCATAAACAACATTTGTTTTTTGTCGGGATGCAACCGCACGTCATTGAGGCATTAGATGGATTCGGAGTTTTGGGTCATATTCGACCGGGTCACCGTTATGCAGACCGATTGGATGCCTTGATGCATGCCGCCGAAGCTGCCGGGTCAACTCATCCTGATGATATTTCTCCCAGTGATGATGAATGAAATGCGGTATTTGGATGAGAGGCTTATGAAATGGATTGGGTAATCATTATGGGATATGTCGCGGGAATTTGTACGACTTCAGCCTTTCTGCCCCAAGCAATAAAAATTGTTCAAACGAAGCACACCAAAGATATTTCTCTCATCATGTATGCGATCTTAACGACTGGCATTATGTTGTGGTGTGTCTATGGTCTGCTCAATCATGATTGGCCTCTGGTTTTGGCCAATGGGGTCACGTTGTTACTAGCCGGATGGATTCTTCTCCTCAAAATTCGATATGGATGATCTTTCAAGAAACTCGATTGCTTGTGGTGGAACAATATGTTTGGAGGAGACTGGAGCATTTTTGTTACACCATTTTTGTGAACCTTGGTGCTATGGTAGAGACTTTGAATAATTCTGGTTGCCTCTGGACCTCCCACGCCGCACACGGCTATAGGCTATGCCATTGATCAAAATGACTCCAAGGCCTAAGTAGGTTTGGATTTCTGGAGTGAGTCCTTCCGGATACACAATGGGCGTCAGGTAATACTCCATAAACTCTCCGGGGTAGCCCGCTTTCCCACCGGCCACTCGGAGCCAATTTTCTATCAACGTGAGCGGACAGGTCCAACCCCCAAATTCGATAGCCGTTCCCCATGCAGCGGCTGGCACATGTATCCATGGAAGTCGCCGCCAACGGTTCGCGAAAAACCCGCCAATGATCACGAAGATGAGAAACGATAAATGAAGGAGCAAAACAAGATTGGCTAGTATGTTCCAAACCATACATCTCCTGTTTGCGTAGATTAATTACATGACGCATTTTCGCAAATTTCGATTGCAAAGGTATAGAATAAATACGGATGAGATCAACGAGTAAGTATCCCCAATGAAATCATTATCAGCGTGCATGAACTCTGTCAGGAAATTATATTATCGATGAGGTTGGAAATGGCTCTGTGTTCTCAGAAAAAACCCAAGTGGGTTCTCTTGCTTTTTTCGGTGATCGGCTCTTGTCTCCTGGATCAATCCTTCGCGCTTGGGAATCACCGAAGTGGGGAGGGACATATGCCCAGTGATTTAGGAGATTCTTATGAATTGGACGGGCATGCAATCCCTGGGGTGTCTTTTCAAGTTTTTTGGAATGTAAATAACACGACGCTTGAAGGTTTGAAAATTTCAACATTGCATCAAGAGGAAGCTATTCAAACTGTTGTTGAGGCTTTCAAGCAGATGGTGCAAACCCGAACCAAATATCGACGTTTTGATGAAGCCCTTTCTGAAAATGTTTTACACAAAGTTATTGTTGAACCCCAAGTCTTCAATCGTGATGGGAAAGAATTTCTATTTTTGGTTGCCCGCACCAATCAAAAAGGCCGAGTGAAATTGCTGGTGAGTGCCTCTGGATTGAAGGCAAGAGGATTGATCAATCATGCAGACCAATTGGTCCCAATCTTGGCTCGAGAATTTCAATGGGTGGTGAGCAAGGCTGATACGACCCAAAGGCGGAAAGCAGGAGTAGCCAACAGGAACCTCCGTTTGGCTCCGATCGTGTCGAATGCTGGTGTTCATAAGATGTCTGAGAAAAAACGCGAAGAGGCACTTGAGGCCTTATTGGACAATTACCTTGTCACGGAGGATTCGTTTCATAGCTTGAACGATCAACCCTATTATGACATTGGGTCGGCAATGAAGATCTCACCTGCACAAGCAGATTCCACAAGCCATTTTTATGATATTCGAACCCGAGAAGCCTTACATTTAATTGTTGGACAATCTGATTTTCTTGAGTTATCGCCAAAGGCTGTGCGAGGTATCTTAAGCGGCAAGATTTGGAACATTTCATTTGTTCATATCGAATCGCGTGATTGGGCGACACGGACTCGTGTGCTCCCGAAAGATAAAGCCGTGAAGGTTGGAGAAAGCCAGAGAACGATTCAACCTGCCAAAATTCTCATCAATCTTCATAGAAAAGCCATTCCTGATGATCCGTATTATGCCCTCACCAAGGGGTTGCCTATGGGGGCTCTCTCGACAGAGCAATTGGCACAGGTCATTGCCCTGGAAATAGAAAATCAAATTATTGAAAAGTCCATGCGAGGTCATGTCGCTGAAGATGCGCGTTCCGCCACACAATGAAGCTGGCCTGCTGGCTCTACCGCCTATTCCTTTTTGACCTATTTATGGTTTTTCAGAAATATGATGATGTCGTCCTGGATAGCGGAGTGCTTCACTAATTCGGTATGTCCCACTTCATATTCACGGACGGTAATGGGCAAGGTCTGGTGATAGGCTGGGGGAAGGTGTGCGGATGTCACGGTTACGGTCCCGTCTCCATCGGCATAGATCGAGGTTGAGGTCATCACTGAATCTGATGATGTTGAGTTGAGGTCTTTAAACCTCAGGGAATCTGGGCCTTTGGCCGGAGTCCCCGCCAAGACTCCCTTGCTCAAGGTGGGGGTGCCTTTGGCATACAAATAGAGTAGACGAGGCTGCTTAGGACTTGTCGTACTTTGAGGTGTGCGCAGCAGTTCAAGAAAACGTTGAGAGCGCTCAAGCCAAAATGATGTGTAGGCAGCACGTTGTTCAATGATTTCATTGGAAAAGAGATGTTTCGTATTGAGCAAGCCCCACCCGGATTGTTGCCAAAGTTTTGAGTTTCTGATCATGCCTTTTACGGGTTTCAGTTGCGGGGAGAGAAGTTCATCAGAGTCAGCAATCGGTAACGTGTAATAGCTTGCTGGAAAAGACGAGTAGGCTTCTGCACTCAGAAGTGAAGAATTCAAGCCAACGGTCACCCCAAAGTTCATGTTCCGAAACGAATGCATGACCCCAAGGAAAGGTACGCCAGCCAATACCACATTCTTGAGGGACTCTGCCCCTTCCCAGGTTTCAATGGCAGAATCGATGTCCTGCGTGCCATACCGCAAATAGTAGCTGACAATCAGTCCGCCCATACTATGGGCGACAATAGAAATATCTTTTTTGCCTTCAGTCTGGAGCCTGCGAATGAGAATATCCAGGCTTTGAACAGCCTCTAAGAGATCTCCGCGCCAATCATAGGTAAAGGGGATGACTTCTTGATTTTCTTTGTTGGAGAGATGAAGTTTGTCTAGTAATGAACCATAAACGTCAATGGAGTAGAAAGGCGGAATGACCTGAACTTCATCTAAAATGCCATGAGGTTTCAGGTTGATTGTTCCTTTTAATCCCAGGTCTGGCAGAGGAAGGGTCAACGCTTGGTCGCCGAATAGGGCCTGGGTGAGTGAAATGAAAATTAGATTGCCATTCGTCTCGCTGACTAAACGGGTCCCATAATAACCAGGTATCACAATAATCGCTGATTCGATTTTGTGAGTATGATCCCCTGCCGCTCTGGGTTGCGAGTTGCAGCCAGAAAACAATGCGGTCACCATTAGAATGGACAGGAATTTCACAAGATATTTCAAAGTTCGGATTGTCCCTGGAGGTTGTTGTATGCGAACACGTGTCTTGCTATGCCAGAAATCTCTATTCGTTGGGAATCTTGGTTGCCTCTTTATCTGAAAATGCCGGTGTTTGGCTATATTAGGTTGTGTTGAGAACTGAAAGATGCTTTCTTAATATCCTTCCCGTTTTACATGAATATTCTCTAAGCTCACTCCATCTCGTTGGCAGGTTTGTGTCAGTAATTGGTGGTGGGCTGACGAGTCTGTCGCTGCGACAAGGTCCAACTGATGACAGAGTTCAATTGTATACAGCAAGGAAACGGAAGTTTTAATGAGAGCCCAGCCGTATTCGAATTGAGTCGCCTCTTTCCCGTGAAGGCGTCGATGGCTCAAGATTCGAACTGCTTCTACGTCAAATGATGTATCTGCCCATTCTTTTTCAGTAAATTGAAGCCACTCGGGTGTTACTGGAGATTCAGGATGTTGTGTCGTTCCTTCCTTGGGATGGGGAAACAGCCCCCGCTGAAAACGACGATCATTCAGAATGAAGTCTTGAAAATGGTTCCGCCATGCCATATCGGTTAAGTCCTGATTCACTGCCAGCACCATATTGGGTTTCATAGCTCCACTCAGGTTGTAACCCTGAGCGATTCGACCAGTTTTCAAGAAATCAGGATAATAGTCGCCCATGCGATCAGGGAAAGCCGTTGTGCCCATCATGGGTGTGAGCTGGAGAGCCATGAAGTCTCGAAAATGAACAATCTGATAATCGGCAAGTAAGTGGTCGAGTGTGCGTTCGTGGCAGAGATGAAATGGATAATATAGGGCATTCATGGTAGGGCAGGGGGAGTTGAGGAAGAGAGTAGCTCTTTACTAGTTTACGCCATAGTATTGGTATTACTCAGAGGGTAGGCCCATTCATTGCCGCATATTTTCAAATACAAATAACTAATTTTTTACTTTAAATTGCATGACTCAACATTGAGAGGTATTCGTGTTGCAATTCAGCTGATTTTTTGAATTGCTTGAAAGTAGATATTTTCAATGTAGTATTAGTGATTGCTAGTTTTGTGAATTTGAAAAATAAAGTAAAATCTAAAAAATACTTTAATTATTTATGGTCTTAGCGCTGATATTTTTCTGCAAGACTTTGTGTCGATGAATAAGAAAAACTTAAGTAATACATGAGACTCTATGGCCTTTATCTATCTAATTTACGGGTGACGTAGGGTGTCAGAAAATATGCGGAAATGGAAAGAAACATTCCGACAGCAACCCCAAGTAATCCACTAATATAGACACCAAAGAGTGGGAAAAGAAACACCACAAGGATCATGATACGGGCAATATCTTTGTGACCTTCATAAAAGGCTTGCCGTTGATCACTTTTGAGAGAGTCGCTCAAAGATAGGTCAGAGGGGGGAGGCATAAAATCTTTGGAGTCAAATAGATGAATGACGCCACTATAATAATGGGAGCATCTTTGATGAGCAACGCCCTCTCTTTCTCGGTGGCATGATGGCCTCTACCAATTAGCTTGATAAATGGGATATTCCTCAAGCGCGTATCTATATCCCATGAGTTTTAACCAGGAAGCGATCATTCCTGACGCTCTCTACATTTCCTCTCCCTTTTCAAGGCAAGTTGTGCATTCATCCATTTTAGGGTCTCCGTGGCGGCTGCAATAATGTCGCGCGCATTGCCTACAGGTCATAAAGCTCATACGTACCCATCCTTCTTCTCCGCACACATAGCAGTTTTTCTCCCGTTTGGCTTTTGGCATCTCGTTCTCCTTCAACGTGATCTGCTCAAGGTGATTCAACAAAAGGCCTAAGAGACCTCTCTCTTTGCCTAATAATAAGGTTTTTTCGTTTTGATAGAAGACTTTGGACGCCAAAAGGAGAATGGCGTAAAAGTCGAGGCGGGTGTCTATCTTGAAGTGTCACTAACGGCTGCTGTCAGATAGGGAGCAGAGCCTACAGCATGAGCCAGGGTTCTGGCAAACGATGTAGAGTGAGATTGGTGCAGATATGAATTGTGCTCTCTCAGGAGACGTCGCTCCATGTTTCTTTGTAAAAATAGGTTTCAAGAAGTGATTGCCAAATTACCTTCATTTTGGGTATCTCTATATCTTGAATGGGGTTAAGGGTGATCTGAACGCTCAGCCAAAATTCTCGACATCTTTTGATTCCACCAAGAAAGGAGCGCAGTATGGCATGTGCCCGATGTGGCGGACTGATTGTGAAGGAGTCAGTCTATGATAGAGAAGGAAGCAGTCAGGTCGTACTCATGGACCGCTGTCTTCAATGCGGCCATATTGAAGATCCGGTGAGTGCGCATAACCGCGCAAAAATTACTCAATCACCTGCCCGGAAAGGTAAGGTTCGACGTGATCCCGAGCATCCGTATCCTCCGATTCAATTAGCCAAAGGGTAGGATGAAGCTTCGTCGGCATCAACGAGAATTAGAAAATATCTGCAAAGACATACTGGCCGGACGCAAGCTTACTGATATTGTGTGTGCTGTCACTCCTGGTGGCGGAAAGAGTCTCCTCCCACAAATCTTGGCCGCACGATTGATTCCGGCAGTAGCCGACGCCTTGTGTTGGATTGTTCCGCGGAGTGTTTTACAAGATCAGGGTGCTCGCGGTTTTCAAAATCCCAGCCATCGTACGCTGTTGGGGCACCGGTTGGAGGCCATGATGACCACCAATCAAGCCAACCCAACCAAGGGCTGTGGTGCCTACATTACGACCTATCAGGCCCTTGCGGCCGATACCCGAAAGATCAACGCTAAAGAATTTCGTCGTAAACGGTATCTTCTTGTTCTGGATGAACCGCATCATCTGGAAGATGGAGGGATGTGGCATGCTGCTATTCAACCCCTCTATGACCGAGCCGTTTTGCGAGTGCTCATGAGTGGGACGTTTGAGCGTGGGGATGGAGCTCTGATGGCTTTTCTGTCGTATGCCAACACAGATTGTGGAGATCGTATTGATTGGAATGCAACGGACTCACGGGCTGTTATTCGATACACCTTAGCCGATGCGTTGCGCGAACAAGCCTGTATTGATCTGCGCGTCCATTACGCCAATTGCCAGGCCACATGGTTGGATGCGCAAGGGATCGAACATCATGTGGAAAGCTTAGCACATGCTGGAAGGCAGTCGGCAGCGGCACTTCTCACTGCGCTCAAAACGGAAGCGGCTCTCGAGCTTTTAAATACGGGAGTGAAAGATTGGCAGGTCTATCGAGCGGCTCATCCTCGCTCAAAACTTCTCGTTGTGGCGGCGAATATCGAGCAAGCTCAGAAGTATACTGCCTGGCTTCAAGCACGGGGTGTTCCAGCCAAGATTGCGACCAGTGAAGATTCGACGGCAGCCTATCAGGCCATCAAGGCTTTTAAGCGGCAGGGCAGTGGGGCAGTGGATTGTCTCATTACCGTGGCCATGGCCTATGAAGGTTTAGATGTCCCGGCCATTACTCATCTTATTTGTTTAACGCATATTCGGACGAAACCGTGGATTGAGCAGGTTGTCCATCGCGCGACACGCATGGATCCGATGGCCGGACCTTATGCCGATCAACGGGCTTATATTTATGCTCCTGATGACCGACCATTTCGAGAATGCCTGGAATACATTTTGGCGCAACGCAATATGGCGATTGCCACTGCTGCTTCATCAATATCGACAGTGAGTGACGAAGATTTCCCAAGTGGCCAGGGGCTATTTCCCATGACGGAACGTGCGGAATCGAGTATTCAACCTCTACATTCTGGTGTACTCGGAATGAGCAACCAAGCCTTGTGGGCTAATCTGGACGTGCCAGCACAATCGGAGCTTCACCAGGAAACACCAAAAGAACGGTTAGATCGTTTACGAAAGCAAATTGAAAAACATGTCCGAACCCATGAGCAATCGCGCAGATTGGCACATGGAACGGTGAATCGAGCCGTCTATTCTCAGTTTCGAAAATCGCGTACCGCCATGACCGAACCAGAGCTCCACAAGGTCATGAAATGGGTGAGTAAAGCCTATCCTTTATAGACTGGTACAGCTATTTTCATAGATGCTCGTCTCTCACGGTCACCGAATATTCAGGTCAATATGTCTGATTTTATGAATTCCAATTTGTGCTACAGAGGACCAGCTTTTTGGTCATATGGATTTCGTCCGTTCTTTTTCAGTGCTGCGTTCTTTGCCGGTTTCGCAATTCCTGCTTGGGTGCTCATGGTAACCGGAGACTATGATATGAAGGGGGTTTTCCCGCCACGAACATGGCATGTGCACGAAATGATTTTTGGATTTCTTCCCTGTGTCATCACTGGATTCCTCCTCACCGCTATGCCCAATTGGACAGAGCGTCCTCCGATGAAGGGAGCTCCCCTGATGCTGCTCCTCACATTGTGGGTGGCCGGACGATTCGCGATAGCACTTCCGTGGTTTTCTCCCTTTGTCGTGGCTTTTGCTGATGGTGCATTTCTTGTCGTCGTGGCAGGGGTCGTTTGGCGAGAACTTATTGTCTCAAAGGCCTGGAATCGCCTCCCCATGGGTGTGTTAATAAGTCTGTACGCGTATGCCAATCTGCTTTTTCATGGGCTGTGGATGACTCATGCTGCAGTTGACGTGGCTGTGCGCATGGCCCTGACACTTATCATGTTGTTGCTGGCTCTGATTGGTGGAAAAATTATTCCAAGTTTTACTGAAGATTTCTTGACTGAAGATGCTATTCCCAAACAGCCAGCGCCCTTTTCTCCCTTTGATGGTTTTTCAATTATGTTTATCGGAATCTCTGGAGTGGCGTGGATGATTTCTCCTGAGGCAACAGGCGTTGGATATGCCTTCGTCTTTGCTGGAATGCTCCATCTCTATCGTTTGAGTCGATGGTATGGGTGGTTCACCTGGCGTGAGCCCTTGGTCTTGATTCTCCATGTTGGATATGGTTGGCTGGCCATGTCCTTTTTGATTCTGGGCGGAGCCATTCTTGGTATAGGTGTCCATCAAGAAGATGCTCTCCACGCACTTACGACAGGAGCGGTAGGAGTGATGACTTTGGCGGTCATGACCCGAGCCAGTCTAGGTCATACAGGACGAATCAAGCATGCAGGCCCTCTCACCGTCATTATCTATCTTCTGGTAAATCTAGGAGCGATGCTGCGAGTTTTTGGCCCAAGTCTAGATCTGTCGGGCGATCATAGCCTTACGTTGGCCGCAGGATGTTGGAGTGGTGCCTATTTGTTATTTGCTATTGGCTATGGTCCCATTCTTTTTGGAGCAAATTTAGAGGACGCATAATCACACCGGTACGTGGTTCTGTCACGACAGGAACAGGATAATTTCACGTAGGAAATACATTCGATGGCTATACAATGGTTTCCAGGACACATGAATACCGCGAGGAGAGAAGCGGAAAAGAAGATGGAAGCGATCGATGTCGTTATTGAAGTGTTGGATGCGCGTATGCCAGAAGCTAGTAGTAATCCCCTGATCGCCGAATTGCGACTTCATCGCCAACGGCCTTGTTTGAAGGTTCTGAATAAAGCGGATCTGGCTGATCCTGTCGTGACCAAAGACTGGCTCAAGGTCTACAACCAGGAAGACGGGGTGCATGCCGTGGCCCTCTCCTGTAGTCAGCCTGGCCAGGCTGACAAAGTGCCGAATCTTTGTCAGCCTCTCGCTCCTCATCGAAACAGCTCGACGAAGCCGCTTCGTATGCTCATCATGGGCATTCCCAATGTGGGAAAATCGACGTTTTTGAATATGCTGATTAAGCGTCGCTTGGCAAAAGTCGGTAACGAACCTGCTGTGACCAGAATGCAGCAACGTCATACCTTGAATGATCGAATGATGCTTATTGACTCACCCGGCCTATTGTGGCCCAAAATTGAAGATCCGATTGTGGGCTTGAAGCTGGCCACCATCTATGCCGTGACTGCTAAAATCATTGTGGATGAAGAAATTGCTGAGTTTCTCGCGAATATCCTTCTCGCGCGCTATCCTCACCTGCTCACAAAACGGTATGGATACGTGGGGAATGATCTGAACGCCGCAGATTTAATCGAAGTCATTGGAACCAAACGAGGCTGTCTTTCAAAAGGAAGAGGTGGGGGAGTGGACAGGGAAAAAGCGGCAAAAATTCTACTTCACGAATATCGTAATGGGATCTTGGGTCGTACCAGTTTAGAGACACCAGAAAGTCTGTCTCGAACAAAAATATAGGAGAGGCTATTTTTAGGACGTGAGACGAAGGAATCGCTAACTTTCCATCATTTCTAAGCGAGTATCAAATTCATGGCCGCAAGACACGCATCGGATACAGTCAGATTCAACGATTGGTTCATCATCCCGGATGCCCATGCCGCCACAATCCGGACATCGCGCTAAGTGTAGGACTTCATCTTGGAGGTTTTCATATCGAGTGCCTCGTAGGCAATAAATCGGTTGGCCGTCCAGTAACCACGGTTGGCAGACTTTATTCACGACAGGAAGTACAAGATAATGGTGGGTTACATAATCTTGAATGGCTTCAGGGGTTGTGAGCCCATCCTTGATCAGTTTGCCAGTTTTGGCATCATAGATGCCCGCATCTCTCACGACAGCTTTCGTTGGTCCCATGGATACCTCCTTTTAACAGGATGAATCTAATTGACAACGTATGCGTTCCAGCAAGTATGCCATAACGAGCTAACGGAAACATATGCCCAAGATATGTGAGAAGCGCTGAAGTTATCGTCTCCTCAAGCTATTAAGGCAGGTTGGCTATGATGCTCTCCGAAGTCATGTCTCGGGAATACATGATGCCTGCATAGATTTCGTCAGGTGTATCATTGTTGCCGGAGAAATCTTGGGCGGTCGCGAATAGCGATCATGCGGATGAGATCTCGCACCGAGAGAATTCCCACAATTTTGTGGTTTTCTGTCACAGGCAGATGCCGGATCCATTTGTCTGCCATGAGGTCACTGGCATCATGGATCGTTCGATTAATATCAATATCAATAAGTGGGTGGTTCATCACAGCTTTGACGGTAAGCTGGTTGGCATCCTCTTCCTCACCTAATACCTTTTGGACCAGATCGCGTTCGGTCACAATGCCTTTGAGGTCTCCATTCTGCTGGACCAAGAGGGCCCCGATCTTTTTTGTGGACATTTGTTGTGCGGCTTCTCGGACGGGAACGTTGCCATCAATGGTTTCAATAGATGTTTGCATCAAGACGCTCAGGGGACGATAGACATTATCCAATTCCCGGATGGGCCCTGATTCTGCATACACAAAATATCGGACCAGGTCACGAATCGAAATTAGCCCGACGATTTCCTCATCTTTTGCGACGCACAGATGGCGCACGCCCTGTTTTTCCATGATATGACTTGCGTCAAGCATGGGGCGATGACTTGCAATGGTGTGCAATGGACTCGTCATAATTTTTGCAATCGGAGTGGTGAGGTCAGGTTGATCAACCGCCATGACTTTGCGAACCAAATCGGTTTCCGACACCAATCCTGTGATCGGTTGCTGATTGGCAGTCAATCCATTTCCTTGAACCACGAGGCAGCCTATTCGTTTCTTCGCCATATGTGAGGCCGCTTCTACGGCAGTCGTTGATTCGCTGACAAGTTCAAGGTCCTGTTGCATAAACTCTTCAATGGCTACCGAGGTAAAATTACTCATACAGAGACGTCCATTTAGTTAAATAGTTGAAGGTGAGAATTCCTGGTTGTACATGTTTGATACACGGTCGGACATTGTACCATAGTGGCTACTTGTTCGGGCGACAATAGTTCTTTTTTCATGAGACATTCGTCTCGTCACTGAGCCAATGGGCAATGGAATGGTGCTTGGTCGGTTTTGAGTGTCGCATGATTCCAGTATGGAATGAGCCGAGGAATGCCCAGGGTGTCTGCCGCTTTCATAGCCTGCTCTACGTGATCCACCAGAACGAAATCGATTTTCCGGTTAAATAAGTCTTGTAATTCTTCCTTGAGTTTTTCCTCCTCTTCTGCTCTTAACCATGAATAATTAACCCTTACTCCAGCGTCCTTCAGGCGTTCCATGGTGTCGTGGTTTGGTTTGCCACGTACAAAGGGTATATAGGGTAATTCTACGAGTTGGATAAATTCAGCACACGAATTGATTGTGGCATTCACATACTGACAACGGAACAGTTTCCGATTCATATTCACGATCCAGCTTTGGCTTTCAGCTTCCTTAGCAACCTGTCGTATTGTGGGTACAGCCTTGTCTCGTGCGGCGAACATGACCTGATCAAAGCGATGGGCTCTGCCGACGGTTTCAGCCACCAGCTTGCCGACGCGAGGATCATTATTTTTGATATCTACATTAACCCAGATATTCTCAGGCATCATGGCAAGAGCTTCTTCGAATGTTGGTATGTGTTCATTCTTCTCTGGCGCTCCTGCACATGCTGGAAGCTCTAGCTTTCGTAGCTGGTCGATGGTTGATTCAGAGATCTGTAATGTTTGATGTTGGCCGGTTATCTGGTCATCATGTGCGATGACGATCACATTATCTTCGGTCGCACGAACATCAAGCTCGATTTGATGGACACCTTGGCAGACCGCGCGCTGAAACGCTCCAATTGTATTCACTGGACAACCCAGCAGGCCGCCACGGTGTGCGGAAATCCCGCGTTTTGGTAGATCGGGTTTGGGCGAGGGACGGAGTTCATAGGCAACAGTTGGTGAAGCACTTCCTAGCCACAGTACGAGACCGACGAGTGTGGCTCTGAATAATTGTGTTGAGGTTTGTTTGGACTCAGTGACCATGTGAGGGCCTTTCATCGCGTTTCTTATCCTATGGGTTTTCTCATGCGGGCTCAGGCATACCACCCATCATTGTCATAATCAAGGCAAGAATGATGGCCTGCACAATCCAGCCAATCAGACATACACCCATGGCGCGGTATGTACTGTGATAATCCAAGGCTTGGCGCACGGCAATTACCATGGCAATGAGCATCCAGACACCGGCCAGAAGATTGACCAGGCTGCTTAAGCCTGGAATGACACCGAATATTCGGATGATCCCTGGAGCACTGGAAAAGCCAATTGTTCGGAGTAGTTCCCCATGATCAGCAGAGGTTTGTGGTTCTGGCAGAAGTTTTGTGCCAATGATGTAGGTCAAAAACGCCCAGATATACCATCCGAACAAGGACCCAACTGTGCCGATTAACAGCCCCATCAGACCTGCATCTTGCATAAACCCGATGCCGCCAGCCACGCTGGATAACACCACGACGATCATGGCTTGGCTCATGGAACTCTTGTCGGCTTCGACTTCTTCATACAGCTGAACATCGAGCTTGGCTGCTCGCATCATCCGATCAACAAATGGGGACATAATAATGCCCTTTCTTTACAGAGCAGGTCGATCATGAAAATAAAAAATGATTGTGCCCGAGTGAAAGATTTGAAGCAATCATGCTCAACTAACTGACAAAGATCGTTTCTTATCTGGAAAAGAAAAACTTCGATTGTAATTGTGTGAAGGGTTTCAATGTATGAGTAGCCTCAGGCTGCAAATGGATTGGCAATGGCGGGTGGTATTTGTCCAAATGCACGCCAGGTATCTTCTCTGGCTTGTAGCGCGCCTTGCAATAATTGCTTGGGGTTGGTCGTGATTGTGGAAAACATCTCTGGCGAATGTTGCGGGGAAATGACTATGACTCGATTATGATATCCAGGAATCTGTGGATTCTCACCCGCCAGATTAACTTTCGTGGTGTTATAAGCTAGGTCCTCTCCAAAAAATGCTTGCCGAAGCGCGGAGCTATAGTGACGAGTAGCCGGCCACGTGAGTGATTGAAGTAAGTTGTGAGTCGGGGTGATACGGTGCGAATGCGGCATCGTCAAAATTATTACGACATAGCGGCATTCATGTTCTGCAATCCGTTGTATTGGGATACGCGCGCTGATTGATCCATCAACATAATGCTTGTCTCCGATCCTCACGGATTTGTTATAGAGGAGTGGAATCGCTGCGGTCGCACGGAAGGCTTCCCAGATATCAATGTCTGGCGTACGGTTCGTGACCCATCGGGTTTGCGCATGAGAACGTTCGGTGAGCGAAATATGGAGCGTTGTGGGAGAAGATCGTAGTTTTGCTAGATGAAGGGGACGGACCTTCTTTCCAATTTGATCAACTAAATAATCAATATCTACAATTTTTTTAAAGCGAAAAGGGTTCACAAAGTTCTTTTTAGACAAATAGCGAATATAGGTCTCGACTCCATAGCTGGCCTGGCCAGTAAGAAAATACGCTCCATTCAGTGCGCCAGCTGATGAACCAACAAGGTGATCAAAGCAATGGCAAAAGCCCATTTCCTCAAGAGCTGCAAGTGCACCCATGGAATACACTCCACGCATTCCGCCACCTTGGACAACTAGGCCAATCGTCTCGGTGTCGTCAACCCCATGTCGTCTCTTGTCAAGGACTTGCCAGGCTTCGCGGGCGGTTTGAGTTTGCTGGTGAGATTTTGGGGAAATGATAATGACCTCTTGTAAGTAATCACAGGTCTGAAATACAAAATTCCTTAAGGCCAAGAAATAGAGAGGTGCTTCTGGCGAGGGAATATTAAGATGCTAATTTACTGGATGTTTTCTTTAAAACCAAGTTTAATCTAAACAATGATTCATGACAAAGGAAAAGATACATTTCAGGACTTATGCCTTGATGAGATAAATATCAAATCGGTGTTTTTTGGTTTTGATTGAGGTATGGGGTTTTAGGCTTGCTAAGAAATCTGCATAGGCTGGGCGTTTGACGACAACGCGATTGGTGGCAATAGTTAGTGCAAGATTGAGCAATGCATCAGCATCCTCATCCTGTCCTATGATTTCCTGTAACATTCGTATTTCTTTTTTGACGAGAGCGGATTTCTCTTTATGAGGGAACATGGGGTCGAGGTAAATTACTTCGGGCTCAAACGGGGTATGAAAGAGCTCTTTCTGACTATTTCCGAATGTGAGAGAGAGGTAATCTTTAATCATCGTTCCAATCTTTTCGTCTTCTTCCGCTCGCCTTAGCGCATCTTTTAAGAGCTGGGTGATCACCTCGGATCGTTCGATCATATGCACTCGACATCCCAAGGTCGCTAGCACAAAAGCATCGCGACCTAGACCGGCCGTGGCATCCACGATATTCGGGCGATGGCCTTTTTTGATCCCGACTGCTCTACTGATGGCTTCGCCACCCGCATGACCATATTTTCTCCGATAAGACATTTTCCCGGAGATGAAATCAATGATCAACGGTGCCATGTCTACTTGATCTAAGTCCACTAATTGCAATTGTTGGTTTATCATTTGGAGAGAATAGTTCATATTAGTAGGAGGAGCCTAGAGATGCCTTGTATGTCGGAAATACTAGAAGGAAACATCATGCTACTCAACTTATTCAAGTAATGTATAGATTTAAGCAATTTGGAAGATAGCGAAGATGGGTCTTGGTTGAAACTGATGGGAATAATAGGGAGAGAAGATTGCTCCAAAGTTGTGCGGACAACATGGAGGATAATTGCGTTTCGATATGGTATTTGTCCTGTATTTTCAGGTTCCTTTAGTTTAGCCGATCAGCTTCTTTTCCTACATCTTTTTTCATTCAACGTGGACTCTTCAACACCTCAGAAGCTTATGTGTGATATATTTCACAATTTGAGTAGGGTGTTCTTAAAAAATAGACCCTGTACATGTACGCCTTTCCCTTCACTTGCTGGCAGTTACTCTTTGCAAAATATTCAAATTTCGTCTGAGTGACGAGAGAGTTTCTTCTGTTAGTCATAGTCAAATTGAAAAAGACAGCACTATAAGTACATGATACTGCAAACTTTTTTTTAATATTTAACGTTTGGGAAACTACAGAAGAGGAATTTTATGATTTTCAGCCTTGACTGGTCTCGACTTTGCATAATGTGATATGTCTTGTAGATTTTTGATTTTCCAGAGGCATATTTATGTATTCCGGTGAACATACAGATTTCTTTCTAATTTATCTTCTCCTCGTTTCCCCCATCGTCTTACTTGCCATTTTATTTTACTACCGTTTCGTTCGTTCTGTTTTCATTAAATTGTTTTTCGTTATTGTTCGCTGACGTGCTCTCAATGGTTCTGGGTGAGCGGGTAGCACAAAAATAGAGTGCATTGATTCTCAGTGATTCATACATTGATTTTTGCCTCTTTACCTTTTTTTGCCATGTGATGCGGTGAGACAAGCTTAGGCCTTAATGCTTGTCTTGTCTTTTTTTTGTTAATATCTTAGGCGGATTGGGATATGCGGACTCTTTTCTTTCCTCTAGATCAAGAGATAGTTGTTTAAGGATTGACTGTTTTGAGCTAGCGCCGTCATAGAGTAACAGGGAAGAGCATTTAGGGTGGACCGTCTAAATGATAAAAAAACAGTTTCAAGTTATTGTTATCATTTTGGTTATAGGCCTATTCAGTATTAGCGCTGTTTCTAACGAACATGTCACAGACATGTTAACGTTCTCTCCAAGTGATGATGCGACCCTCCATTTTATAAAGCCCAACACTAATTTTAATACAGCTAAACTTCAAGTCGATTATTTCTCTCAGAAGCATATACTCTTGAAGTTTGGTGTTAAGGGTATCAAGCAACGCAAGGTTGTGAAGGCAGTATTGCAATTGCACAATCATGATTCTTCGAATGTAGGTGGCAATCTTTTTCAGGCAGAACATAACCATTGGGTTGAAGATAGTGTCACCTGGAACTCTGCCCCACAGAAGACTGGACATATCATTAATGCGGTAAATAAAGTCAGCGCTGGGAAATCCTATTCATGGGATGTCACATCTCTGGTTCAAACTAATGGCGTGTATAGCTTAAGAATGGAATCTCCGTCCTCTGATGGAGCCGATTATTCTTCGAAAGAAAGTGCGGAGCCTCCACAACTTTTTTTGACATTAAGTGCCCGTGAACCAACACAATATACTTCTCCGTCTAGTAAGGGCTCTTCGAATCAAACAATTATCTCACCTGCTCAAGCTCATCTTACTGGTACGATTGTGGATGATGGTTTGCCTGGAATCATGACTGTCGAAGGGAGTCGTCTTAGTGGGCCGCCCACACTCATGACTGCCAAACCTTATCATGCTCAAGCAAACGTTCTGTTTCAAGATGTAGAAAACTATGTGTTACGCCAGCCTGCATCTGATGAACAATTGGGTGTTTCTGATGATAGGACGATTTTTGTTACCAAGGAGAACTCCTTATCTAATACTTCTTTAGTGCTCGATGCGGGACCTGATGCAAACGTGTTCCTCAAAGACAGCCTGAATCTCAAGGGAATCGTTCATGACAAAGGGGTGCCGAGGAGAGATCTCTCGCATAAATGGAGTACGGTGTCTGGGCCGGGTACGGTTTCTTTTAGCGATGGTTCCTCATTGAGAGCTCTTGTTAAATTTAGTACGGTGGGATCGTATGTATTGAGATTATCCTCATTTGATGGGGCCTTAATCCATAGCGATGACATTACGATTACGGTGCAATCTGATCCTAGTGATCATAATAATCTCACTTTTCCAGTTCGTGCGGCTTTTTATGATCCGTGGTTTCCTCAAGGTTGGATGGTTAATGGTAGCCACGTTTCTTATCGTCCATCCGCAGGTTATTATGATAGTAGTGAGCAAGCGACGGTTGATTCGCATATTGCCTCTTTTGATTTTGCAAAAATTGACATGGGAATTGTTTCTTGGAGGGGCCGTAATGTTCAGCAAGAAGCTGAACGTGTTCCCCTCCTTTTAAATCGAACTAAAGCTTTAAGCTCTGACCTGAAATGGGCTATCTATTATAGAAAAGAAGGGCTTGAAAGCCCTAGTGTGGCTGAGCTTAAAGCTGACCTGGCATATCTCCAAACTCATTATACTGCTTCTCAATCCTATGCTCATGTGAATCATAAGCCAGTATTATTTGTGTATAACACTGATGACGTAGGTTGTTCCATTGTTGATACATGGTTACAGGCCATAGAGGAAGATTGGCATCTGGTGCTTAAAGTCTTTCCTAATTATCAATCCTGTGCTAAGCAACCAAACTCATGGCATCAATATGCTCCTGATGTAGCAGTTGATCATCAAACTGGCTATTCCATGTCTATCTCACCTGGATTTTGGAAAGCCGATGAATCGACAGCTCGACTAGAACGCGATCTTTTTCTCTGGAATCAGAATATTCAAGAACTGGTTGCCTCTAAGGAAGATTGGCAATTGATTACCACCTTTAATGCGTGGGATGAAGGAACTGCTATTGAGGAATCGACGGAATGGGGCACCAATTATCTAGAGGCTCTGACTATGGATGGGTTGGGGGGGAGTGGAAACCAGCTTGTCACTATGAGTCTCACTCCGATGAGTGCCAATCTCAAGATTCATGCAAGTCGTTCCTTTACCGCCACAGTAGAGGGTACAACGAATACGAATGTGTCTTGGTCGACGTCCGGAGGCACGGTCAATGGGAGCGGTCATACAATTACATATACTCCACCAGCTCAAGAGGGATCCTATACGTTGACTGCGACCAGCATTGCTGATCCTTCCAGGCAGGTCATCGCTTCCATAAATGTCTCCACATCAACAAGTGATGACATAGCAACTTTTGCTGCAGCTGGAGATTTTGGAGGAAAAAATGACCAAGCTGGAATACTCATGAATGATATGAAATATCGTGATATTGATGCTTTTCTTCTCTTAGGGGATATGGCGTACAGCCAAATCACGCCAGAATTAGCTTGGTGTGATTGGGTTCATAGCTACCTTGGCAATAATTATCCGTTTGAAATTGTGGCAGGGAATCATGAAGAAGATAGTCGAGTTGATGGTTTTATTCGTGAATTTGCTGCTTGTATGCCAGATCAAATGAATAGTGAAACTGGTCCAGGTGGCTATAGCGTCAATTTTTCATTTGATCTCGGTCCACTCACTGTCATTGCAACTTCACCAGATTTAATTATTGATAATGTTGATTACACGTACGGCTCCGGTTCTGCTGAACGGAATTGGTTAATGAATACTATTCGTACGGCTAAAAGTGAAGGTGATTGGGTGGCCGTGGGTATGCACAAAAATTGTATTACCATAGGTAATAAGAGTTGCGAGATTGGGCAAAGCTTTGCACAATTTCTGATTGACGAAGGAGTCGATGTTGTTCTTCAAGGACATGATCATGATTATCAACGCTCTCATTCGTTGGCCATGGTTCAGGCAGGAAAGTTTTCTGCTGGCGCTGTCGCTGATGATGGATCAGATAATGAGTACTTGCGACGAGCAGGAACTGTTTTTGTGATTGTGGGAACAGTCGGTCCATCATTAACCACTTGTTCTCATTCCGATAGTGAATATGAATATTTCGCAGTTCACTTTTGTCGTGAAGAAGGAAATAGTAAAGGATATTTGCTCATGAATGCGACAGATACCCGAATGGATATGGAATTCATTTCTGTGAATGGGACATTTCAAGATACTTTCTCAATCCATGAATGAACTAATAGTCCTGACTCGGAAATATTTGTAGTCATCCTTTGGTTCTTAGGTTCCTGTCAAGTGCGCATAGGAAAAATAAATGTAGTGTGTTCGGTAGGGATGTGGGAGGTATTGGGAGGATGTCTTTTTCAAGGAAAGAGTATTTGCCTGCATGGTCTTCTATCGCACAAGTGTCTTCAATAGGATGTGTTAGGACCTTGGGCGGGAGCCTAAGTCTGGCGAGGGGCTGCACCTCCCCGCCAGTCTGGTTAGAAGACCTAAGTCCTATGTGGATTATTTTTTCGCTTTTTTCTCGGCCCGCTTTTCTTTCATGGTTTTGGCGGGCTTCTTTTTGGTTTCTTTTTTTGAGTCCTGGCTTTTCCCCATGGACACGCTCCTTGTGAATGTGTTGTTGAGGGTTTCTTGATGAAGGCTAAGATTTTGCTGCGGCTAGTTTTTTTGCCTCGGCGACGACATTAGCCTTGAAGGCTTTGTCCTGTTGTTCCCAGTCTAATCGGAGTCGTTCGGACATTTTTTTTGTATTGTTTTGTTTTTCTAACATCATATCCGCGTTGAGAGCTGCGGCGGTAATGGCTTGCCCTACAGCTGGTGCCTGATATTGGTCGTGTAGGACACGAAGGGTTGCCACCATTGGTGCAGAGTACCCTCGTCTTTGACAATACTTGAGACCATCAGCAGTGAGTGTGATTCCGTCTTGTTCTACCAGGGCCGTTGTGCCATCAGGGGCATTCTTCCCTGTGTATCCGTAGAGTTCTCCAGATTTTCCTGCGGCATATTGCTTGTGTTGTTCGGCCATGAGTGCTGCGTCCTTTCTGAATTTTGAAAACTCAAGTAAGTTTGATAGATGGAGATTGGGCTCCCGGTTTCGTGAAGTCTAGTGTAATCGGTTTGAGGTCCTTT
This sequence comes from uncultured Nitrospirota bacterium, assembly GCA_937139405.1. Classification (GTDB taxonomy): domain Bacteria; phylum Nitrospirota; class Nitrospiria; order Nitrospirales; family UBA8639; genus Nitrospira_E. The sequence goes on along the minus strand of CAKZPV010000030.1, from coordinate 32,250 downwards.
TGCCTACTGCTTTTTTACGAAGATGCATGCAGGGGAAAGTCTTTATTGCTACCTTACCTGATATCCTGAAAAGGATGACAAATAATGAGTTGGTAATCGAGCTGCCATAGCGCGTACCTTGTGAAATCATTTCAAAAAAAGTCCCCTCTTAAGAAATAAGAATAGGGATTGGCATAGTAAACCCGAATGAGTTTTCTATGTTAATGCTTTTCCGGCATGGCCTTCCAATGGCCTTTCGGGTTTTTCTCGCAATGCTCTTTTGACATTTTGTTGAAGTATCATGATGTGACATGCAGAACCTTTAAAGGTTGGCGCGATGTCTTCTAGTGCGATCGTAGGAGAAGTCCAACTCTGGCAGTTTCACGATTGCTCTGCCAGCGCATTTGGAAAAGCTTCATTTTCATGCGTTCGAATCAAGAATCTTCTATTGGTTTGTTCAATGAGCTTTCTGAGCAATAGTGGCATTCTTAAGGTGTAGGGTTGTGCTGGCTATCAGATTGTGTATACGTGTCATTGCTGAGAGTCAGGCGTCGGTTTAGTCCTTTGGATTGTTCTTTGAATGACCATTGAAGGGATGCGTTCTGAAAATCCAAACAAAAATGATAATCCTAATACGCCTAAAAATAATTTTTCTGCTGGTTGCTCAGGATTAAATGGGACCAGAAACATAGGAGGAACCACATCATTGAGAAAGCCACTGGCTAACACACTAAACATAAAGGCGGCTAAGAATCCGCCGACCAAGGGTCGAAGGGCCATTTGTATGAGGGCAAGGAATGGTGGTTGGGATTTTCTGAAAATTTTATTAAAGTCAAACATCATGCTGACTGCTCCTCCTGCCAAACCCATATAGGCAGCTAGCATGAGCAGATGAAGTGGGTTTTCTTTCACATCTGTGGATAGGTCAAAGAATTCACTGTTTGGAATAGTCAACGCTAACCCCCAAAAATAAGCTAATAAAATTAAGAGGGCTAAGATATGTGGAAGGATGGTTTTGAAAAAACCAATATTACTTGAAACATGTCCGGCTAATTGTTGTGCATATAATAGGCGGGGCGGTTCCATGTTGATGGCCTTTCTTGCTTCTTCCACTAATTGCAGGAAGTATTCTCGATCTTGTCCAGCGGTATACCGGCGAATGCGTGTTTCTTCTTCGAATAAATTGGCTTCGAGTTGTTCCGCATTAACGGGCTTAGAAAATAATTGGTGGGGGAAGCTGAAGCGCCACCATGCCTGTGTTCCTTTTGAAGATTCTGAATCAATATGAGTAGAGGCCGCTTTTTTTGCCTGTTGAAGTATTGTGGAGTATAGGTTCTCCATTCTGGAATGGTCGTTCTGTTTAGGGAGTATGGTTAGCTGAGAATCATCAACGCTTGATAATGAAGAAGAATCATTTGAAGTGGGGAATGTTCCATGCGATTCTAGAATTAACATTGTCGCCTCCATGCGAATTAGAAAATGGTACATTGTTCAAGTGCTTGCATGGACATATAGAAAAGCAATATTAAAGCCAAAATGTGGGCGTTGAGACGATTGCGAATGTAGTAGAGAAAAACCCTGTAAAAATAATGGTATAGAGGGGCATCGCAGGTTCGATGGTATCGATAGCCAGCTTTTAAACCTCCTGCCCATCTTAATAGCTTGAAACGATAGTTTTAAAATCTACGAATTAGCAGCATTCAAACGATAGGTTTTTAGAGTGGGAGGGAATTGTCGGGATTGGGGGATAGCATTGTCTTGATAATGGAGGACAAGTCCTCTGGTTTGGTTGTTGGAGCAAATCGGTCTTGGACGTTTCCCGCTTGATCGACAAGGAATTTGGTGAAGTTCCATTTTATCGCTTCTGATCCCATCAATCCTGGTGCTTGGCTTTTGAGATGTTGGTAGAGGGGATGGGTATTGGGTCCATTTACCTCAAGCTTGGCGAACATGGGGAAGCTGACTTTGTAGTTGGTTTGGCAAAAATGTTGGATTTCTTCATGGCTTCCCGGATCTTGGCTACCGAATTGATTGCATGGAAATCCTAGCACCTCAAAGCCGTGTGCGTGATATTGTGTGTAGAGAGCTTCTAGTCCTTGAAATTGCGGCGTGAATCCGCACTTTGAAGCCGTGTTGACGATGAGCAAGACCTTATCTTTATAGGTAGAAAGAGGCTGGTCTTCACCAGTAATAGATTGGCAGATGATGTTGTAGATGCTGCTCATAGTGTGAATCCTTTTGTGGATGTGTGGAAGGAACCCCCTCAAGCTGGTTTTCCTGGTATTTGACAGCTTTCAGATTGTACTGTACTCTGTAATTCGTTCATGCTGAATCGGTCCGACGGCGAGAACATTCACAATACTTCGGGCCTCGCGATCGTATCGCGACCAGATCCTGCTCGGAGCGGACTTCCCACCTGATTCTGCTTCTCTCGGTTTTCTGAACACGTGTAGATACGGTCCTTGTAACAAAAGGAATAGTGTTATGTCTGCAACTGCGTTATCTCAGTTTAGTGCGCTTGGTGTGTCTGAGCGTTTAGTTGAAGCCCTTGAGAGGGCTGGATTAAAAGAGCCTACCCCCATTCAAGTCAAAGCCATTCCTCCGGCATTGGAGGGGCATGATGTCTTGGGATGTGCTCAAACCGGTACTGGTAAAACAGCAGCGTTTGTCATTCCGATGATTGAACGTTTGGCTGCCGGCCCTAAAGGGAAGCCTCGTGCGTTGATCTTAGCGCCTACCAGGGAGTTAGCCTTTCAAATTCAAGGTACGGTCGATAAACTTGGTCGTTCACGGGGAATTTTTTCCACGACCGTAGTCGGCGGAGCCGATATGCATGCTCAAGTCCGTGGGCTGCGGCAGCGCCCTGATATCATCATTGCCACGCCTGGTCGATTGTTGGATCATATGTGGCAAGGCACCATATTGTTCACTCAACTGAGTATTGTGGTGTTAGACGAAGCCGATCGGATGTTGGATATGGGGTTTGCCCCGCAATTGAATCAAATTATTGAGGCCTTGCCGGAGGATCGGCAGACATTACTGTTTTCGGCCACGATGCCGGACAATTTAGATGATCTGGCGCGTATGTCATTAAAAAACCCTGTCAAAGCTTTGGTGGCAAAATCTGCAACGGTTGCTGAAGGGGTTACGCATACGGTTCATCATGTTAATAATTCCGAAAAAACCTCGCTATTACTCTCCATCTTGAAGGAAACGGAAGGTTCGGTGCTGGTCTTTACTCGCACCAAACATCGAGCTGATCGAATCGGAGAAACACTAGAAAAAGTGGGCTGTCGCGCCGGTGTTTTGCATGCTGGGCGTCGTCTCCCACAACGTCGGGCTGCACTTGAGGGATTTCGACGTGGACGATTCGAAGTGTTAGTGGCAACGGATATTGCTGCGCGTGGATTAGACGTGGACAATATTCGTCACGTGATCAATTACGATTTGCCAAATGTGCCAGAAGATTATGTGCACCGTATTGGCCGCACGGCACGGATGAAAGCTACAGGTTGGGCCACGAGTTTTGTGACGGGTGATGATTACCGCTCCTTGCGAATGATCGAAAGACTCTTAGGAAAAGCGGTGCCATGTGCGCCGGGCAGTCGCGCACCTATCGTGAGTCATGCTGCAACTCGTGCTCCGCGTCCGGGTTATGGGAATTCGAACGGTCCTAGAGGTGCACGACCAGCTTATGGAAATAGTAATGGTTCGAGAGGACCACAATCAGAACGTCCAGGTCGAAGCCAGTCAGGGGGTCGTCCGCGGTCGTCTTCCTATACATTCTAGGAAATTTACTTCACGGAATATACGTGTATCCCTCAAGAGTCTTTTCGACCCTTGGGGGATTTTTTTGTCATGATGAGTTCCAACTAGGAAGCTTGTGTCGACAAAGCGGTTGAAATATTTTTGGGACCATCCACAGATCTGCTAGACTTCTTCTATGAAACGTTGGCTCATTCGTGCGGGAATTGTGCTAGCTCTTGTAGGATTGGGAGCCTTTTTGAATTTTTCTGTCTTCACCCCTGATCCTATACCAGTGTCGGTGATGTCTGTTGAACGTGGACGGGTTGAATCCACCATCACAAATTCAAGAGCGGGGACCGTAAAAGCTCGACAGAGGGCCAAGTTGTCTCCAGAAATCGGTGGGCGTGTGGCAAAGATCCCCCATCGAAAAGGCGATATCGTGCAAGCTGGTGATGTCCTTCTTCGCCTGCATGATGATTCCCAGCAGGCAGCCGTTCAGATGGCGAAAAGGGAGCTTGCCGTCGTTGAGGTAAAGGAAGAACGATTTTGTTTGGAGGCCGCCAGAGCCAAACGAGAGTTTATTCGACACCAGCAATTGGAGGAACGTGATCTAGTCTCCACTGACTTGTTGGATAAATATGAAAATTTGGCGCAAACAACTCAAGTCTCTTGCAAACAAGCCCAAGCCGAAATTGCTCATGCCCGTTCTGGCATCATCGAGGCCAAGGCCGAATTAGCCAAAACGGTCTTGCATGCACCTTTTAAAGGCGTGGTCGCCGATTTAGATATCGAAGTCGGGGAATGGACCACACCCTCACCACCCGCTCTACCAGTTCCACCTGTCTTGGATCTGATCGATCCGTCCTCGATTTATATCAGTGCCCCTATGGATGAGGTGGACTCTTCTAAAATTCATGTTGGACAACCTGTGCGAATTACATTAGATCCGTTTCCAGGTCAGCAGTACGAAGGGCATGTTCGGAACATTGCGTCTTACGTGTTGGATGTGGAGGAACAAAACCGGACAGTGGAAATTGAGGTGGAATTGGATGATCAAACTTTTGCGTCGACCTTATTGCCTGGGACGTCGGCTGATGTGGAAGTTATTCTCTTAGTGAAAGATGAGGTTTTGCGACTTTCTCCGTCTGCGTTGTTTGAAGGCCACAAAGTATTTCTGGTGGAGAGGGATATTCTAGCAATTCGGTCCTTGGAAATCGGAATGAGAAATTGGGATTTTGTGGAAGTCTTGAGTGGGGTTTCCGAAAAGGATCGGGTTGTCACATCCTTAGATGAAGAAGGAATGGAAGAGGGTCTTGAGGTTGTTGTCCGTTCCTCCACTAGAAAGTAGTGATTGAACTTCAACATATTGTGAAAAGTTATGAGGTCGGCGGGCAGCCCATCTATGCGCTGCGGGACACGAGTGAAAGCATTCAAACAGGGGAGTATGTGGCCATTGTGGGGCCATCCGGATCAGGGAAGTCTACCTTGCTCAATATTATTGGATGCTTACTTCGGCCTAGTGAGGGTTCCTACCTCTTCAATGACGAAGATGTCAGTCAGCTAGACGACCAAGCCCTCAGTCAACTTCGCCAACATCAAATTGGATTTATCTTTCAATCCTTCCATCTCGTACCTCGTTTGACGGCGTTGGGCAACGTGGCATTGCCTATGGTCTTTGCCGGCATTCCTGCTTCAGAACGGCAACGTCGTGCACAGGAAGCCCTTGGGTCTGTGGGGCTGGCAGATCGTGTCCATCATCGGCCCAATCAACTGTCGGTTGGGCAACGCCAACGTGTGGTGATTGCGCGAGCGATTATTATGCAACCCTCCTTGTTGCTGGCAGATGAACCCACGGGGAATTTAGACACGCATTCTGGGCAACAAATTATGGAACTCTTGGAATCGCTGAATGCTAAGGGGTTGACGATGATTGTGGTGACTCATGATTCTCATGTTGCACGACGAGCGAATCGAGTACTCGTGTTGGGCGATGGGAACATTGTGAAACGGATACAGGGAAAAGACATGTCGTCGGGCTCTCTGCCTTTTGCCTAAGTGACTACGGAAGAAAAAACAATGAAGAATAGACCATGCTACTAGATCTTATCTCCTTAGCCTGGTCGGCACTTGTCGGACATCGCTTGCGAAGTGCTCTGAGTGTTGTTGGAGTGGCTGTCGGGATTGCGGCGGTTGTGGCGTTGACTGCGTTAGGGGAGGGGGCTCGTCAATATGTGATTCAGGAATTTACCTCTATCGGCAGTAATCTGTTATCCGTACTTCCGGGAAAAACAGAAACGACTGGAGCCATGCCGGGGATGGGAGGCGTCCCTAATGATCTGACCTTGCAAGATCTCCTGGCTTTGCGTCGAAATATTTATGCGGCGCAGTATATTGTACCGGTAGCAATGGGGACCGAAACTGTGAGCCATGGCGAGCGTCGACGTCAGATCGCTGTGATAGGCAGTACCCATGAATTCTTGCAGGCTCGAGAATTAGAAATGGCTCAAGGTCAATTTATTCCGCCAGGGGATGTGGGGCGAGGTTCTCCTGTCGTCGTGTTGGGACATGTAACTGCGCGCGAGTTATTTCCAGGGCAGCAGGCTCTAGGACAAGTCGTGCGTGTTGGGGAATGGCGGATGCGCGTGATTGGCGTTTTAGCTGAAATCGGGACGCAACTCGGGATCAAAATGGATGAAGTCGTGATTGTTCCCGTGGCGACTGGGATGAAGATGTTCAATCGTTCATCCCTTTTCCGAATATTGGTGAAAGTACGTTCGCAGAAAGATTTAGATGGTGCTTGTGAACAAGTGATTGCCATTCTGACTCAACGGCATAATGAAGAAGATGTGACCTGTATCACTCAAAAGGCGGTCATTTCTACGTTCTCTTCGATTTTACAAACATTGACAGTCGTGCTTGTAGCCATCGGTGCGATTTCTCTCACAGTAGCGGGAATTGGTGTGATGAATGTGATGTTGGTGACTGTGTCGGAGCGAACAGAGGAAATTGGATTGCTACGCGCGTTAGGCGCGACACAAGGGAATATTCTCGGTGTGTTTCTTGTTGAAGCAATGATGCTCGCGGGATTAGGCGGATGTGTTGGGCTTCTCGTGGGTATGAGTGGTGTGTATCTATTAACGTGGATGTATCCTGCTGTTCCAGCCTCGGCACCAGTATGGGCCATATTAGCCGCCTTAGGGCTGGCGTTAATTTTAGGAGGAATATTTGGCGTGATGCCAGCTCGACGTGCGGCCAAACTTGATCCCATTCTGGCCTTACAAAGGCGGTGACGATGTTATTCATGGATCTCATACAATTTGCGGGAGGCGCGGTATGGGCACATCGTCTCCGATCTATTCTTTCTCTGATCGGGATTGCGATCGGCGTTGGGGCGGTCATCCTCTTAACCGCAATCGGCGAGGGCACTCGTTATTTTGTGTTAGCGCAATTCACACAATTTGGCACCAATATCTTGGCGATTAATCCTGGAAAGACTAAGACGTTAGGCATTCCCGGAATATTAGGTGGCACTACGCATAAACTTACATTAGAGGATGCTGATGCCGTATCGCGTATTCCAGGTGTAGAGGCGGTAGTACCCATGGCGATGGGCATGGGGCGAGTCGAGGCCGAAGGACGAGGTCGCAGTGTCAATGTTTTTGGAGTGACAGCCGACATGCCCGCCGTTTGGCGATTTACGATTGGCCAGGGAGAATTTTTGCCGGGAGGGGATTTGAATCGGGCGACGGCTGTGGCGGTACTTGGCCCAAAAATGAAACGTGAATTGTTTGGCGATCAGAATCCGCTGGGAGAAATCATTCGTGTTGCCGGATACCGTTTTCGTGTGATTGGGGTGATGGAACCTAAAGGGCAAATTCTAGGATTTGATTTAGATGATGCCGTGTATGTTCCAGTTGCGAATGCGATGCGAATGTTTAACTTAGACGAATTGATGGAAATCGATGTAGCGTACCAATCCGCGAAAATGGTCGATCGAGTGCTAGAGGCTGTTCGAAAGATTTTAATTGATCGTCATCATGGGACTGAAGACTTTTCTATTACGACGCAAGCCGCAATGTTGGAATCACTTGATGAGATCATGGGGATTGTTACCTTGGCTGCAGCCGGAATTGCTGCAATTTCCTTGGTGGTTGGGGCGCTGGGTATAGTAACAATGATGTGGATTTCTGTGGGAGAACGTGTGTCGGAAATTGGGCTTTTACGTGCAATGGGTGCACAGCCTCGACAGATCTTTCTGATCTTCATAGTAGAGTCGGTGCTGCTGTCTGTGCTGGGTGGGGCCTTTGGAGTGTTCTTAGGACTGGTGGGAGCATTTGCTTTAACGCTGGTCCTTCCAGACTTGCCGATTTTCGTGAATGAACTCTATCTTATGCTAGGACTTTTAGTGGCGATCGCGACGGGATTATTATCCGGGGTTGCGCCAGCGCGTCGTGCCATCCACATTGATCCGGTCGAAGCTCTTCATTCCGACTGAAAATTCAATGATGCCTTAGTCTTCATCGACGTGGCGATTACGGAGGGGTTGGATGGGGCGGGCGTTGTGGCCGATGATGTGAACGAATTGATCGACATCTTGTTGAGTGATGTGCATGGGTTCTTTGAGCACAATCCATTGCACACCTTCGGTGCAGGGCGGGGTCGTTAGTGAACCTAAGTAGGCGTAGTGATCGGTGTTGGTAGGAAGAATATCTGTCAAACTCAACTCTAGAGGAATCGAGACTTCTTTTTTCGTTTGTTCTGGGAGCCATTTCCAGAGTTTACTAAGAACCAGTTGAGGAGCATCTGTTTCCATCATAACGGCAATGACTAATGCATGGCCTGAATCATCTTGATGAACCAGGTGCATTTCCATGGGAAAGGCTTTGTCTTCAATATGGTGTTCGCTAGGTGAATGAAAATGGAACTGGCGGAGCTTGTATTTGTGGTCATTCAGGTCCACCCGACATCCTGAGACATGAGAGACTTGGATTGTATGGCCATTGTTCATTTCATGGAGTAGTGAGGTTTGGTAATGAAAAATCAGCTTTTGTTGATGATCTCCGTGATGGGTCATGGTGATGTTGATCGGGGATTGCCGGTTGCCTGTTTCACAGGTCATATATTTCTTAGAGAGCATTCCCCAATGCTGGGGACCCTCCACCCCTAAATAGTCCCAGTGCGCTTGGAGGTCTTTGGATGATGTCTCGTGTGTGTTGGTTAGTTGCTTGGATTTTTCAGAAGCCACGACGGGTAGGGCCATGAAGGAGCTTAGCACGAGAAACACCAAAAGAATGTTCGGCATCAAAGAAGCTCTTGATTGATAGGTCTTTGTCTTTGTTGATGCATTGAATACTCGATAGATATTCATGGAAAAATCCTTCTTTTTATATCAATTCCGCGTCCGAGTGGATTTCGACCAAGCTTGGTCCAGCATAGGCCAAGGCTTTCGTAAAGGCTTCTTCTAAATCTTCTTTTCGCTTAACGGAAATTCCCTTTGCTCCACATAAGTTGGCATACTCGGCAAAATCAGGATTGTGTAAAGACGTTTGCCAGACGTGCCAGTTGCCGGCCTTTTGTTCTTTGCTGATTTTCCCCAGTTCATTGTTACGAAGAAGAATATGCGTAATATTCATCTCATATTTAACTGCCGTTAACATTTCCACCATATATTGGCCAAACCCTCCATCTCCAGACACTGAAACTACTGGTCGCCCTGAAAACGGGGTGTTGGGTTCCTGTGTGGCCGCCCACGCACCCATCGCTGCGGGTAGTGAAAATCCGATAGAGCCGAGGTAGCCTGACATGAGAATGGCTTGCTGCGAACATTCAAAATAGCGTCCGAATGAATAGGTGTTATTTCCAACATCCACGGTCATAATGGCATTACTCGGAATTATCCGTGTCATGGCTGAAAAAATCGAAGATGAATTGATGCCCTTCCCTCGATCATCAAGTTCCCGCCGTTGTTTTTCAGTACGCCAAATTTTCCACCGGTTAGCAATATCGTCCCGCTGATTAGTCGATTGAATCTTGCCTTTCAGCGCATCGATAAAAATTTGTACGGTCACGCCCAGTTCTCCCCACACGGGGACATCTACTGCGTGGAATTTTCCTAAGGTCATCGCATCGAAATCCACCTGAATTGTTGGTTTCTTTGGCGTGATGCCTGTGTGATTACTGAAGCTGGCTCCTAGCACGAGTAAACAATCACTCTCATTCATAAACCAACTCGCAATTGGGGTTCCGCTTCGTCCTAACACTCCACATCCAAGTGGATGCGAATCAGCGATTAATCCTTTTCCCTTAAAGGTGGTGAGCACTGGTGCATTGAGAGAGTCGGCAAGCTTCAAAATTTTTGGCATTGTAAACCGCGCCCCATGTCCTACGATGATAACCGGGCGTTTGGATTTCTGAAGAAGTTGCACCGCAGCATCAACCGATTCCTGTGGTGGCGCAATGGTCAGAGGAGTGATGCGACCATTGGGCTTTCCGGACAGTGTATTCTCTGAAGCGGGAATCGTTTGAACCTCATCCGGAAAGATGAGATGGGAAACCCCTCGGTGTAGTAACGCACTTTTGCAAGCCAAGTTCATGAGTTCAGCATGCTTGCTAGAATGAAGAACCGGCTGACTCCATTGGGCGACCTTCCCAAAAGCCGCTTGAAGATCGACTTCTTGAAATGCCCCTGGTCCCAGTACTTGAGTGTCCACCTGTCCAGTCAAGGCTAAGACCGGAGATCCATCGACATTGGCATCCCATAAACCAGTGAGCAAATTCGTCGCCCCTGGTCCGGCAATAGAGAAACATGCCGCAGGGCGACCAGTTAATTTCCCATACGCTGATGCGGCAAACGCGGCAGCGCCTTCATGCCTAATGCCAAAAAACTGAAGATTTCCCAACTGTTCTTGACGACGAAGTGCCGCGGCTAATCCTAGATTGGAATGACCCACCATGCCCCATACCCATTTGATTCCCCAGTTGACCATTGTTTCTGCCATCACATCGGTCACCGTTCGAACATCAGGTTGCTTTTCTTCAAGAGCGATATAAATGCCATCTTTTCGTATGTCCACAGGATAGGTTTGGACTCCGTCATCATATCCACCTGGTGGTTTTCCGGTGAGTGGATCAAAATCCCATCCATGCCACGGACATCGCAAATAACAATTTTCTATTGAGCCCTCTCCTAATGGTCCCCCCTGATGAGGACATTTATTATCTAGGGCTCCATACTGTCCTTGGACGTGGGTCATGGCGATGGACGTGACGCCTGCCGTGACCGTTTTGACACGACCTTCAGGCAGTTCTTCTACATCCAGTACTTTGTGCCATATGCGGCGTGGCGAAGGTTGTTGAGTTTTGGATGTGTTCTGGGTGTTATCAAGAGAGGGCATTGAGGATTTTCCTTTGCATACATGCAATATGAATGATCGTTGAATTACGAGGGCGATATTCCTAAGGTTACAAAGGCAAATTCAGAACTTTTTTGGAAAAATTCGTGAACACGTTCGGCTTGAGTCTCTGTCTGTCCATTGGATAATAAATCGGATGCGGTCAACACGGCTGCAATGAACCCTTCGGTATGCCATTTTCCGATGGTCAGATTTTGGAGTCTGTCTTTTTCCGGATATGGCCAGACTGTGACATAGAAATAAGGCTCAGCATAGTTTGCATCCCCAGGGCTCATTCCACATCCGACCGTTCCAGTAGAACCACTGTTTTGAGGAAGGGGTAAAGATACTAATGTGGCAATATCAAAATAATGCGGCCAACATCGAATGAGTGAGGCTTCTTTCCACTTCTCTGATACGGTACGAATGACGTAGTCTGCGTTACTGTACCAATGACCAACTTCTTGAAAAGCCACCCCACGATTTATTTGAAAGGGCGTATTTTCTCCAACTGGATGGGAAGGCATATCGTATTCACGCAACACAAAGGGTTGCGGAGACTCTGTTCCTGAAAACTTGGAATACGTGATTCGCAACCAATCTAATGCCTCTTGAAGAGTTCGTCCGTGCAAAGTAAATTCAGTCTGGATAGTATTCTTAGGAGTAAGAAAAAGTAGAGTCAGATCCGCAAGCCGAAGACCGACGCTCCATCCATCCAATGTTGGGTGCCCGCGTAAGGCACCATGGGAATTAACCCATCCAAGGTTTGACTGACTGTCATCAGGCTTTGATTCAAGAAGGCCATTTCCAAAGGCAGCCAATATTTGCGCGGCCCAGTGCATTTGTATTTTCGCATCAACAAGATCATCCACGGGAGCTGTGCCAAGTGTTTGCCAAAAAGTGGAGGAAGGTTCCGCATTCATAAGGGTAAGTCTTCGACAGTAAGAAATTGTTTCAATAATAAATCAATGGCACAAGCGAGCAATATAATTACCAGTTCCAGACGACCCATTGCAGATCCATTCTTTATCGGAGGTCGGGAGTGCTGTTACTACACTCCACCAAAGGGAATACCAGTCAATTCTGACATGGGCCGCTTATACGTCGTTAGGTCATCCAGGCAAAATTGATTGAGGTGTGTGTGCCCACATGCCCGCGCCAAGATGTTCATTAGCTCAACAGAGGTTTCAAGAAAGCGCGCTAACCGTTTGGCTGATTCCTCCACGATAAGGCGTGCTCGAAGGTGATCCTTTTGCGTGGCAATCCCCACGGGACAATTGTTGGTGTGACAGGCGCGCATGCCTAGACATCCAATGGCCTGCATCGCCGAGTTGGACACAGCAATGGCATCGGCTCCTAAGGCTAAGGCTTTTGCAAAGTCAGCCGGTTTTCGTAATCCTCCGGTTATGACTAATGTGAGATCTTGCCGATTCAGTCGATCCAAGTGGCGACGAGCGCGGGCCAAGGCGGGTATCGTTGGAACAGAAATATTGTCACGGAAAATTACGGGAGCGGCTCCGGTTCCACCACCACGGCCGTCCAAAATAATGTAGTCCACGCCGACTTCAAGGGCCGCATCTATGTCTTTCTCGATGTGCTGGGCTGAGAGTTTATAGCCAATGGGAATACCCCCGGCCTCTTCCCGAACCTGACTCGCAAAGTCACGGATTTGGGAAATCTCGGTCCAGTCGGGAAAGCGGGGAGGGGAGACGGCGGGTTCTCCTTCTTTCAGCCCGCGTACCTGAGCAATTTTCCCTTTGACTTTTGGGCCAGGAAGATGTCCGCCGGTTCCGGTCTTGGCACCTTGTCCTCCTTTAAAATGGAAGGCCTGACATTTCCTGACTTTATCCATGGAAAATCCAAATCGCCCTGACGCCAGTTCATAAAAGTACCGTGAGTTTTCGGCTTGTTCCTCGGGTAACATGCCGCCTTCACCAGAACAAATTCCTGTGCCTGCGAGTTCTGCGCCACGTGCTAAGGCGATTTTGGCTTCCTCTGATAAGGCGCCAAAACTCATGTCTGAGACAAAGAGAGGCATCTTGAGTCGTAAGGGTTTCCGCGCGTTGGGACCAATCACCACTTCTGAGCCAATTAACACGTCATCAAGTTGAGGAGGTGTCGCCAATTGAGCCGTCACGAATTGAATGTCATCCCACGTGGGTAGTTCGGTGCGTGACACCCCCATCGCTGTGACCAACCCATGATGACCAGTCTTCTCCAGTCCATGGGCGGCATAGTTCTGGATTAATCCTACATGCGGTTCTTCTTCGGCTGGATGCGTATCAGCATAGGTGCCTAAATATTCATCACGTTGGAAGGGCTGAGGATGGGCGGCCTCCCAATCTTGTACCTCGTTTTCATCGACGTACACGGCATCATCTTTTTTATCAATCCACGCAGTGAATTTATGAAGAGCTTCAGCATTATTATATTCACTGATTCCCGAGTCCAATCGGTAGTCCCAGCCATGGAGACCGCAAATGAGATTTTCACCTTCGACCGATCCATCAGACATTAGGGCTCCACGGTGTAAGCACCGGCCATAAAAGACCGACACGGTTTCATCATACCGTATGACGACGAGATCAACATTGGCAACGAGTGCGTAAGTTGGTACTCGGTCTTGAAGGGAATTCCAGGTTGTCACTTTCATTTTCTTAACAAATGAGGGTTGTGTCTCTGGCATGTCTAGCTCCTATTTAACATGAACTGTAGTGCGTGCTTTTCCCGATTTGGATTGCGTTGCTTGACGGTTTCCATTTCTAGCGCGAACCTTCTCGACGAAATGGTCAGGCACTCCTTTAACTCGTTTTGGTTTAGGTTCGAATCTTAGGTGTAGTCTTAGCATTCTTTGAAATATTACTTCTATATTTTTTTGAAAAGGTTTCCTAGTTTAGTGAAATTTACAACTGCGGGGCCACCTCAAAATCTTATTTAGAGAACACTGTTTTTTAAAAATTAAAGACCGACAACATCCAGAGCATTATAGTACTGTGTTGAAGATTTCGATTTTCCTTTCACATCTCTTTCTCACCTTGCTGTTTCTGGTCTCCAAGACTCACCCGTTCAAGAAGAACTGCAAAAGAAGAATATGGTTGAGGGTGTTGAACAGGGATGATTCGCCGGTATTGATCGCTTGAAGTTGGTACCCACCATCAACACTTAAATATTTATTGATCTTCTTATTGAGACCCAAAAAGAATCTGTTTTGATCAAAACCTCCCTCTGGGCCATTAGTCGGAGAATTAAGGTTAAAAAATATTTCATTCTGAGTCACGAGTCCCCAGAGACGAGAGTTGTCCAATGGCAAACGGCTTCGTAGAAGTGTTCGGAAACGAACTGCGGTCCCGGGGACATGTTGAATCCATCGTTGTTCCAGACGAGTCCGACTCATCACGTCGACCGCCGGAAATCCCTGAGCATACACCAATTGCTGGTAAATGCGGTTTTCACTCACAAATTCTGGCTCAAAACTCGGCGTCCAGGCATAGCCCTGCCAAAGTGCCAAATTTTTTGTGATTCGATATCCAAGTGCTGTCCGTAGCAACAATTGGTTAACCTGTGAGACATTCTCACCAAAACGTGGTTGTACTTCATACCATCCCTGAATGTTGTCGGTGAATGAGTTCGTGAGATAGACGGGCGACCAGATTTGAAAGTCTTCTGAACCTGCGTAAGCCGTTCTCTTTAGGTCTGCCATGAAAAGAATTAGGGAGAAGATCAAAGTGAAAATGACGTAACGGTGCCCCAGGTTTACGATGCGGATGCTGAAACTCATGGCCTAACTCCCTTTCTGGCTACAAATAGTTGGGCGGCGACTTTGTCGCCGCCCAGTTAATATTTTCAATCGAAACGTTGAGAGGCCTAAGTTTAGGGTGCAGCTACAATGTCCTTTCTCAATGAACCGATGATTGCCATAAGTTCTTTGGTTTCCTGTTTGGGGACCTTGAATGTTTTCAACGTCTTTGATAGGTGTCCCGCAGTTAGATCGAATTCTGCCTGGGATATTCGCATTCCGTTGTGGGTATTCTTCATATCCCTACCTGAATATTTACATGGACCACCCGTGGCCATGCACACCAATTCTGCATTCAGTGTTTTAAATCTCTCGACATCAGTCGATCCGAATCGTCCGTTGACCTTCGAATCAGCCACGAGCCGATTGACGAATTCATCAACCACCGCTGTAATCGCTGTCATACCCCCTAACCGATCATAGAGCGCTTTGGTCTCTTCAGCGTGAACAAGATTGGGTGTGATCACGTGTCCCAAACCGGCTATAGTCAGTGAGAGCACGATAAATAGGGCCGCTAAAGATTTAGAAAATACCGATTGTTTGAACATGGTGAAATCCTCCATTAATTATTGCTTGAAATAAAGCAGTGACACGTAAGAAAAACGTTCCGCGTTGTGAACCGAGCCTTCAACTGCTATAGGATCTTTGGCAATATTGATTCCGACTATTTGCTGTTTATGGAATCTCATAGCTTATCTTTTTTCCGCTTTTTGCATGTACCAGAGTCGCTACGACTGCATATTTTCTTGAAACGAGGAAGTCCAAGTCATAGAGCGTCCCATCCTCGGCCTTGAAATCGGCACAACTCACAAAATAGGGAGTGGCCCTCCCCATGATTTCCACGCTGTTGTGAAATTGGATGAGCTTCACCTGAACCATGGCTTTCGCATCAGGATCGAACACTGGATACATGCCGTTTGCATTGTGTTCTGTGACCTTCTCGATGTGCGTCATCATGGCTTTCTGAATGGCGTCACGATGGGTGGTGGCAACACCAGGGTGTTCAGCCCATGCCAAGCCGACCATGAGAACGAAAATGGAGCATATTGCTGATAGAGTAATCTTTATCATCTTGTTACCTCCGTGAATAAGCGAATGGACAGTTTTGTCTTATTTCTGAACATGACCAAACGGAAAAGACGAAACACGCGTTGTGACCTTTAATGACGACCTGGCTTGGCTGCTCGGAGAACAGGGTAATACTGGGTAAAGACCCAATCATCCTTAGCAAACGACTGGTGGCAGATATTACACTTACCGGCTGGCTCGGCTTTCGTTGTCTTCGCCCGTGGTTGCCCTTCTCGTGTCCAACTGAAGTAAGCCCAAAATCCTGGCTCATCTTTAAATCGCTTCGAATCCTTAATCGTGGCTTCTAACCCTAAATACTCTCCCATAAAATAGCCTTGCCCGCTCACAGCTTGCTTGGAGCCAACACTCGTCATTTCCTTTATCATGATGGTGCCGTCAGGAAAGGCTCCAGTCCTTTTCCATACCTTGAAATGATCTGGGTGAATGTACACAGAATGAAATTCAGGAAATGAGGCTTTTCCATTATTCAGTTCATTTGGGGTAAGGGGTGTCCCGACATAAACCCACTCCCGCCAATTCGAGGGTATTTCCCAGTCCAAGGGTTGAAGAAGTTCGTCTTCCTCATTAAACGTATAAACGTGGTCTCCTTTCTTCTCTGCGATGGAGGGAGTCGTCAGTATGCCTAAAAGAAGAACGAGGCCTCCGGCTATCCCAGATAAAGTTGGTAATGGTCGAGTGAGAGATGGTAGACGCATGATATTTCTCCTTTAATTGAGACCCTCTCGTATTTCCTGTCAGGTTCGATCAGATTCGTGAGGGTGTTCCGAGTCTGCTGACATTCCTAGTTCCCCGTGTACCTCGTTATGTTGTGCAAAATTAGATGCCTCCCTTCTATTTTTTGATGAGGTAGGGGAGCCCCAAGGGTTTGTTTCGTGATCATATGAGCGTCTTGCAACTTGATTTAAAGTTTATGATTGCTTGAAAAAGGTTCATACTTGATTCATGGTTTATGTTCATAGGCACCGTTAAACCTCAAAAATTACGTCTGCACCATAGTCTGCGCCTTATCTGTGTATTAGCTGCGCCTTATCTCAAAAACCCTTGACATTAAAAGACTTTTGAGCGACTCTTACCGCTGAAATTTGCCTTTTGCGACACTTTTCTGAGGCCGGAGGTGCGGATTGGAAGATCGTCCTCACACAAATGCGGTCGTACGGTTTGGTGTTTTCGAAGTTGACCTGAGGGCTGGAGAACTGCGACGCCAGGGCCGTAAGGTTAAAATCCAGGAAAAACCCTTTCAGGTTCTTGCTGCCTTATTGGAATTACCCGGGGAAGTAGTCACACGAGAAGAATTGCGTCAACGACTGTGGCCCAGTGACGTGTTTCTGGATTTTGATAATAGCCTCAACGCGGCCATCACCAAGCTCCGTGAGGCGTTAGGGGACTCGGCTGATAACCCGCGCTTTGTCGAAACCTTGCCACGCCATGGATACCGTTTTCTCGGATCTGTGCAAGGTGACAAGCCAACATCTTCAACCAGGGAAACGTTGGAGGAGAAGACATCACCTCCTATCCCTCCGTTCGCGTTTTCACCAGTCATGCGGTTGGCCTGGGGTCTAGTTACCATCCTCATCATGATCGCGTTTTTTGTCTGGCCAAGTGCTAACTCACCTAAACCGTCATCCATCGACAGAATCATGCTGGCTGTTCTGCCGTTAGACAATATGAGTGGCAAGACCGAAGATGAGTATTTCTCTACTGGGTTAACCGAAGAAATGATTACCTACCTTGGACGTCTCGACCCCGAACAGTTGGGTGTGATTGGGCATACGTCAACCAAACCCTACAAAAATAGCCAAAAGTCTGTGGCGCAAATTGGGGAAGAACTTTCTGTCGATTATATTCTGGAGGGCAGTGTCCGACGGGAAGATGACCAAGTGAGGGTAACTGGCCAGCTTATTGATGTGCGAGATCAGACGCATCTGTGGGCTGAAACCTATGACGGCAACCTGTCGAAGGTCTTTGCCATTCAAAGCGAAATTGCCGCACGCATTGCGAGCTCATTGAAGCTCAAACTGTTGACAAAGAGGTCGCCCTTTGGTTCAGAAGCAGGCAGCAACGGACCTATTCATGAGGCGTACCTCAAGGGACGGTATTTCAGCGAATTAGTCACGGAGCGGGGTTTTAAAAAGGGCATCGAATATTTTCAGCAGGCCATTGATCTGAATCCGTCCTACGCTCGAGCCTATGCCGGTCTAGCTGGGTGCCATTGTCAATTGGGAGGACATGGTATGGAGCTTGTGCGCCCCAGGGAAAACTTGCCTAAGGCCAAAGCGGCTGCTTTAAAAGCTCTAGAAATTGATGGGTCTCTTGCAGAAGCCCATGCCGTGTTGGGAATAATCCGCCTCAAGTACGATTGGTACTGGTCTGGTGCAGAAGACTCCTTCAAGCAAGCGATTAATCTGAACCCCAGTTATGCGCAAGCTCATCTGTGGTACTCTCTCTATTTCGAAGTGTTGGGCAGATCCGAGGAGGCCATTAACGAGGCAAGGTTAGCTCTTAACTTAAATCCACTTTCACTGAAAGCCAATGTTAATTTAGCAGCCCAGTATTATCAGGCCCGCCACTACGACCGAGCGATTGAACAACTCCAACGCGGACTTGAATTGAATCCAAATTTCTGGGGAGCTCATTGGTTGTTAGGGGATACTTACGAACGCAAGGGCATGTATAAGGAGGCAATCTCGGAGCTAAAGCAGGCGGTGGCCGTATCGGACAACAATCCTGGACCGCTCGGTTCTTTGGGTTACACCTACGCACGATCAGGCCAGAAGGAGCAAGCCCTTTCGCTTCACCAGCAGTTGCAGCTCATGGCAGAAGAACGGTATGTGTCCCCATTCAATAGTGCACTTATTTTTATTGGCCTAGGTGAGAAGGATCAGGCTTTTGAATGGTTGGACCAAGCCTATGAGGAGCGGTCACGGTCTCTGATTTGGCTCAAAGTAGAGGCGCGGTGTGACTCATTGCGTTCCGACCCACGATTCATGGCTTTACTTGGCCGTATTGGGTTTCCATCGTAAATCGGCTAATTCAAAACTTAAATATGTTGTTTTTCTAATTATTAGCTCAAATTCCTAGTGCACTCTGTTCCCAGATGACGAAGCGTGGAACGCCCGCCCAGAATAATCTCTTCATCTCCATTTTTTTTTAGTTCAATCCAACGAATGGTAGGTTGGCATCTTGGGCTTAAGAATTTCTGAAGGCGAAGCGGCACGCATGGCCACCTTTAGCCATGTATTCTTGATGGTCGACTTTACGGTTGACGAGCTGTTCAAGCAAGGCAATATCAAAAGCACACACTTCGGGGTGTTTTACTGCGAGATCGTGGTAGACGCAATTTTGTGCAGTCAGAATGGACAGTTCTTTTTTTGATAATGCCTCTTCGGTTTGAGATTGATAGATAAGATCCTGAAGGATTTCGGCGACTTGTTGAATATGTTCTTTGGGATCGTTGCCTGTTAATTATTTGCGAAGCTGTGGAGCAAGCGAGATAGTCACCTTCTTGACATAGGTTTCTAACTTGTGACTTCCCAGCTCCTCTTTTGAGGAATTAAGCAATAAATCGGAAAACCAAGAATATTTGTTTGGGTAGTCGATTAATCCCCTCATTAGTAATTTGATAACTCCAACTTGGTCGGCCGCCTGTACTTTCTTGCTGAGTCAATTTTGTGATCAAACCATCTCGCTCTAAGCCCACGATATGCTGGCACACCGCCGTTCTAGAAATTTCGAGTCGAGTGACTAAGTCATCAATGGTTAAACCGGACTTATGTTGTTAGAGAAGTGCGAGGACTTGATGCTGGCGTGATTCACATTGTTGCAACATAGGTCATCGTTTTTCATTGAATGAATCGTGAAGCCGATTACTGCTCATCGCACACATTCGTACGTGTATTTGTCCAACTTTTAACATGAAAAATTTTACAAAGTATCGTCGTTGTGATATTTCTAAAACCAACAACAAGGGGTTATCTTTTATTCATTATTGATGCGTTTAAGGAGGTCGATTATGGTTGAATTTCAATGGAAAGGGAGTCTTTGGGCTGCCGTACTTTTGCTGATGCTGGTTGTCGGGTGTGCCGGTTATTCTGGTGGAACTGGTGGAAGCAAAGCAGGCAATCCGCATGTCGCAGAAGCTATTACTCATGGCCAGGAAGCTGCCGACCATGGTGGAATGGGGCATGCCGACGCGGTGGTGACCCATGCGGAAGTTTCGCTTCAACATGCCCAAGCGGCGGCTAAAGAAATGACCAATCCTCACTTAGATGCGGGTATTGTCGAGTTAGACGAAGCGATTGCTCATGGCAAAGCGGGTCATGCGGATGTGGCAACCAAACATGCCAAGTCGGCTGTCATGCATTTGAAAGAAATTTAATTTCCAAGATTGTATTGCGGGCGGATATGCATGCCAACGGGATTCCATTTCTTGATAAGTGGGGTCCCGTAGGTGAATTAGGTGGACTGATCCTCTCGGTATGATCATGAGTGGTTTTAGTCATGGAAAATCTTACCCTTTAATAATTCCCTCCAGTTTTTTAAAAGTTTCTTATTCTTTTGTCTTAGCTACCAGTAGAGGATAGGTTCTGTCTAGAAAAAGGAACAATTTGCCAAGACACTCATTGTTCTCATCTTGTATTTATCGAATGTAAGATAAAAGCCAGCCTTTTTTGTCTTCTTCAATCCTTTCTCTTTTAATCTTTTACATCTTCCACTTGTTGGTATCCAAGTAGATACAGAATTGTATCTGTTTAGGCATTGCTTATAAGAAAATCAGCTCGTACTGGGCAGTTGATACCAATTTGCTTCTTGCATTTCTCCAATCAAAACATCATTACCAGAAAAAAAGATGAATGCTTATATTTGGTGTTTATTTTGCAAATACCTAAAAAGTGAAAAGGTCTGAATATTAATCAATAAGACAGAGAAGGAGATGAACATGATACCACGGAGACAGAATTCGCGTGATATCCGATATCGTGCAGCAGAATACGCGGCAAATCGTCCTCACCCTCGGCATCAAAGTAATGGGGATGAACACCGTTTGCGTCATGAAAATGGACGACCAAGTTATGCGGGAAATTTCACAAAAGCCCTACCTCATGACGACAATGGCTTCCTCTGCGACACGCGATATTATGAAGAATGGGTAAGGGCAATCGATTCTGGCGATCCGCAAGATTTTAAAGGGTTACGACTCGGTCCAGGTCCTTTTCAGTCTAATGGGGACTTTCAATATCAGCCGCCTGTGCCTAATCCCGCTTCCCCCGGTTGTACGGGGCAGGAAGCTCCGCAATTGAATTGGAAGGCGAATTATAATGGCAATGATCCGGGTGTGCGTGCCTGGGAAAGTCAGGGGGCCGGATTAACGTTCGACCTACAAGGGCCAGATGCTCAAGCTCTCACCATGCCACCTTGTCCTTCGTTGGACAGTCAGGAGCATATCGCAGAAATGGGTGAAGTCTACTGGATGGCCTTGTGCAGAGACATTCCCTTTGCCAGTTGGATGGCTGATTCGACCATTATTGATGCACGCAACTCTCTCAAGCGTCTCTGGTGGTTTCGTGGTGATCAAACTGAGAACTTGAATGGTGCAACTGACCGATTCCCAGCATCTCAGGCGCGCCGGAGAATTCTCAGTGAAAACGGCAATGATCCGGTGCCTCAAGAGGCTCTCTTTCGTGGTATTTCAACTGGTGTGCAGATAGGACCCTATCTGTCTCAATTCCTCTTAATCGGTAACACTGGGATCAATGGAAATGACACTGTGCATAATCTAGCTGATGGCATGATTGCGGATGGTGCGTTACGCATAGATCAGCGTGTGAGAATCGCTACGCCTGCCAAGGATTATATGAAAACGTGGAATGAATGGTTGGATGTACAAAATGGCGCGGATTTGCGAGGAAGGGAAAGCTATGAAGCTGACTATCGTTTTATTGCCACACCACGCGATTTGGCGACCTATGTGCATTATGACGCATTATATGAAGCATATCTCAATGCCTGTCTTATTCTTCTAGGTCTGGGAGCGCCTTTTGATCCAGGTCTCCCCTTTCTTCATTCAGATTATATCGATAAGCAACAAGGTTTTGCGCAATTTGGTGGACCTCATATTTTGACTCTTGTCACCGAGGTGGCTACGCGTGCTTTAAAAGCGGTGCGCTATCAAAAATTTAATGTTCACCGGCGATTGCGACCTGAGGCTGTAGGCGGTTGGATGTATCAGCGCCGAAATGGTAGTCCAGAAATTCGTATGCGATTGGCAGCTCTGTCGAATATGGAGGCAGCCTTTGCAGGCTCATCTGAAATCGGTATGAAATTGAATGCTATCAATGGTGCTCCCGACAATTGGTTACTTCCTATGGCATTTCCTGAAGGTTCGCCGGTCCATCCATCCTATGGAGCCGGGCATGCGACGGTTGCTGGGGCATGCGTCACAATCCTCAAGGCTTGGTTCGATGAGGGTTGGGAGCTGAGGCACAATGGCAATATTATTGGGTTTGAACCCATGTTTGATGGAAGTGGGCTTAATGATATTGGGTTAACAACGCCACTCACCGTGGAAGGCGAATTGAATAAGCTGGCTGCCAATATTGCGATTGGCCGTGACTGGGCTGGGGTTCATTTTTACACCGATTATTCTGAGTCATTTCGCTTAGGAGAGCAAATTGCCATTGGTCTATTAGAAGAACAGAAGCTTACCTACAGCGAACATTTCTCCATGACCATTCCCTTGTTCGATGGTACATCGGTACGTATCTGATTGAACGGCGATTGAATATGTTTGTTGGAGAAGACTAAATTTCTTTATCAATTAAGAATCTCAAAGCTGGTTGTCACCTATTGGAAGGAAATTTGAACATTCGGTTGTATCGAGAAGCATTTGTGGTCTTGTGAACAATCGGAAGAATAAGAGCTCAAGGTGAGATGACAGATCTTGTGGTGAGAACCTCGCTTGAAGGCGAGGTTCTCACCACAGAGTCATGATGTTTATGATCCCGGTGTGCTTGCAGTTTTAATATCTAAGATCTTTACATCAAAAAAGAGCTTTTTGCCTGCCAATGGGTGGTTGAAGTCTAACATGACCACTTGTTCTTTCACTTCCACTACTCGTGGAGTGACCATTCGTCCATCTGGGCCTTTCGCTTGTAATTGCGAGCCGACTTTTCTGGCTTCTTCTGGGATTTTATCAATTTGCACTTCTTGTATGGCTTTTGGATTGACGGGGCCATAGCCTTGTTCTGGAGAGACGATCACCTGTTTGCTTTCTCCGACCTTCATGCCCTCAAGGGCTGTCTCTAATCCAGGAATGATTTGGTGGGAACCCTGTGTGAAGCTCAACGGTTTGCCACCCACGTTAGAATCTAACACTTTCTTGTCCTCTAAGGTTAACGTGTATTCCATGGAAATTGTTTTCCCCGCAGAGATACTCATGGATGAAGGGCTTTCCTGAGTGTCAGCTAGGACGAATGAATACGAAGTGGCGAACAAAAGTAAAGAACTACACACAACTCTAGCTAGAAGTTGGATGGTCATAACACTGATCCTCCGCAAAAAAAGTAAAGAACAAGTAGGCTGGAAAAGATGGCATGAAGCTAGGGGGGCAAGAGCCGAGCGGTTCCAGGCAAACCATGAACGAATGTTCACAATGTATCAGATTTTCGAAGGCGTGACTATTCGGTCGTTCCAGAAAAGCTATTCGTTGCTCTGGCAGGGCTAAATTATGGTACGCTTGGGGGTGCAGTCTCCCAGCAACCGTAGACAAAGATGATGAAAAAAGGAATGGTGAAATAATCGAGGTGGTCATGTATGGAACCGAATGAAAAAATTGTGAATGCCAAGCAGAAAATGGCCCAACATCGTCGAGAATTTTCATGCCGAGAAGTGGATGGGCCTCAAGATGAACGTCTCCCTGAAGGTCAACATTTAGTGAATAATTTTCCCGTCTTGGACTTAGGATACAAACCAACGATCGATATAGCGGAATGGACGTTAACGATAGATGGGTTTGTTGCCAATCCCGTGACCTGGACATGGGAGGATTTTCAGGCCCAACCCATGTCTCAGGTTCATGCAGATTTTCATTGCGTGACGACCTGGAGCATGTTGGATAATGATTGGATGGGAGTAAAATTTCAACATCTTCTTGAGGTTGTGCGACCACTTTCATCTGCTAAATTTGTGTTATTTGAATCCTATGACGATTACACGACCAATTTGCCGTTGGAGGTCTGTGACGATGATGACGTGTTGTTAACCACGCATTGGAAAGATCGGCCTTTGACTAAAGACCATGGCGGACCTATGCGGATGATCGTGCCCAAGCGTTATGCATGGAAAGGTGCAAAGTGGGTGAAAAAAATTTCGTTCTTAGATCGTGACCAAAAGGGTTTTTGGGAAGTACGTGGATATTCCAATACCGCTCTACCCTGGAAAAACGATCGGTATGCATAGTTTCAGCCACATCTACTGTCTTTGATTTTTCGAACTATTCCCCGCACATTGTTTCTGTCGCATTTTTGTGAATTCGTTTGTTGTTAAAAAAATCGAATCCTGGCCGGTGGATTTGCCTCTCAAGGCTTCCTTTGTCGTGGCCACAGGAAGCATGGATGTGGCCAAGAACATTTTTGTCCGGGTGACTCTTCAAGACGGAAGTCAGGGCTATGGAGAAATCGCACCCTTTCCTGAAATTTCTGGTGAAAATCAAGAGGCATGCCTTTCTGCTTTTCCAGCTGCTGCACAGGTAATACTTGGGCAACCAGCGACACAGTATCGACGCCTGTCAAGGCAACTGCATGAAGTCACTCACCCTTTTCCAGCGCTTCGTTGTGGATTGGAAACGGCATTGCTTGATGCCCTATGCCGAGGCAGGGGAATCCCTCTTTGGGGTTTGTGGGGCGGGGCTGACGTTCGAAGTCGCGAAACGGATGTGACCTTGCCGATTGGAGCGATTGATGATGTGGTGGCCACTGCCCAAGACTGGTATCAGCAAGGATTTCGGCTCTTAAAAATGAAAGTAGGCCAGTCTGTTGAAAAGGACATTCGACGGGTCGAAGCAGTCGCAGCTGTTTGCCCTCAAGCCTCGTTTGTCATTGATGCGAATCAGGGCTACACTTTCGATGAAGCGCGAGTGTTTATCGAGGCAATTGAGCAATTATCTATTCCAGTGCAAGTTTTTGAGCAACCGATTCATCGGGATCATCTTGAAGAAATGAGTATACTCAAAAATCAAAGCACGATTCCGTTTGCTGCCGATGAATCTCTTCGCTCTCTTGAAGATGCTCGGCAGCTTATCGAACAGAAAGCGGTGGATATCTTTAATCTGAAGATTACCAAATGTGGTGTGATAGAGTCGGTGCGCATTGCAGAATTGGCCCAGGCTTCAGGTCTGAGGTTGATGATTGGTGGGATGGTCGAAAGCCGCGTAGCTATGGGATGTTCCTGGAGCCTGGTTTTGGGTTTAGGTGGATTTGAGATTTTGGATTTAGATATGCCGCTGTTATTGTCGACTGATCCTATTCAGGGCGGCTATCACTATGAAGGATCTTCCCTTTATCCGTGGCATGAACCTGGGCTGGCAATGTCTATCCATGCTTTTCATGCTTCCGTCGTGGCCATTGAGTAACCCCTCAGAAAGGAACAGTCTGGGCAAGTGGTTGCTTGCCACGATTCTGTAATACTGAGTAGGATAAATAAGCGGTAAGATGATGTTGGAATACCCTGAAACAGGATGGTGCTGAATGCAAATCAGTTATCGAGTCTGGAGCCAGGTAAAATGCATAGTTCTTGTGGTGGTTGCGTGGTCACTGTCTGTGGCTATGGTTCACGCCCAAGATTTGGGTTCCTTTGAACAACGTGTCACGCAGCATACGTTAAAAAATGGGTGGACATTTATTCTGGTTGAACGTCCTGTTGCACCCGTGTTTTCCTTTATTACGCGTGTGAACGTGGGGTCTGCGCAGGAGGGGGCAGGACAAACAGGCTTGGCTCATATGTTTGAGCATATGGCGTTTAAAGGGACACCACGAATTGGCACAAAAGATTATCCAGCGGAAAAAACAGCGTTGGTAGCTTTGGAAGAGGCCTATCAAGAGTATCAACAAGAAAAACTTTCTCGAAACGCCGACCCCGAAACAGTGAAATCATTATTTGATGTGTTTAAGCAACGACAAAATGATGCTTCTCAATATGTGATAAAAAATGAATTTGGCGATATTATCGAGCGGGAAGGTGGAGTGGCGTTGAATGCATTTACCGGTGCCGATGTCACAGGCTATTTTTATTCCTTGCCGGCTAATAAAATTGAGTTGTTTGCCTATTTAGAATCAGAACGATTTCTGCAACCAGTCTTTCGAGAATTTTATGAAGAACGTGATGTGGTGATGGAAGAGCGTCGTTTACGAACTGAGAGCCAGCCTTTTGGTCGACTGCTGGAGCAATTTGTCTCAACGGCATTTATGGCGCACCCTTATCACCATCCGGTCATTGGCTATGCCAGTGATATCCAATCATATACGATGACTGATGCGAAGCAGTTTTATGAGACTCAATATGTTCCGTCCAACATGGTGACGGCAATTGTTGGAGATATCCAACCCAAGACGGTTATTCCTCTTTTAGAGAAATACTTTGGGAGAATTCCAGCTGGATCTCCCCCTCCACCTATTCGTACAGTAGAGCCAAAATCCATTACTGAAAAAACGGTCATTTTAAAGGATCCATCACAACCGCTTTACTTAGAAGGCTATCATAAGCCAGCGGTCACACATGCTGATCAACCGGTCTATGATGCCATTGATGATGTGTTAACCAATGGGCGAACCTCTCGATTGTTTCGGTCTTTAGTCCGGGATAAACAAATTGCGGTTTCAGTTGGCGCATATGGAGCGTATCCCGGCGAAAAGTATCCGCATGTTTGGTTGGCGTATGGCGTGCCGGGTCGGGGGGTGACCAATGAAACGGTTCAAAAAGCTCTTCGTGAAGAGTTTACAAAACTTCAAGCGCAAGATGTCTCGGATGAGGAATTGGCTCGATTTCGGACCCGTGCAAAAGCCGGTTTGTTACGGGCATTAAATAATAATTTAGGCTTGGCGATGCATATGACGGATTATCATATGTTATTCGGTGACTGGCGTGAGCTCTTTCGCTATATCGAACGTTTCGACCATGTCACCAAGGCCGATATCCGACGTGTCGCAACGGCCTTGTTCCAGCCTACGAATCGCATCGTTGGAATGATTGAGACGGTAGTACCCGCTGGTGTGGCTATGCCGACATCTGCCTCGGCAGGGAAGGGGCAATCATGATGATAAGGAGGTTGTCTGTGCTATTGAAAACTCGTCAGCCCATGCCTATCAGTTGTCTCTTGCTTCTGGTTTTCTTGATGATGGTGATACCTGGGCACGCTCAAGTGAAGCAGGTTGAGGAACTACGATATCCCCCTTTACCGGATTTAGTGATTCCCGAACCAGAACGAGTCGTATTGGACAATGGCATGGTTGTGCTGATGATGGAAGATCATGAACTCCCCTTGGTCAGTCTGTCGGCATTTATTCGAACCGGGGCACGTTTGGAACCTATGGATAAGATTGGAATTGCCTCGTTGACCGGGACGCTCTTGCGTACGGGTGGGACAACGAAGAAAACGGGGGATGAACTTGATGAATTTTTAGAAGGCAAAGCCGCCATGATTGAAACAGGGATTGGCGGAACGGCAGGCAAGGCTTCCATGAGTTGCTTGACGGAAGATTTTCCTGCTGTGCTAGAGGTCTTTGGCGATGTCTTGCGGACGCCGGCCTTTGCCTCTGAAAAGCTCAAGATTGCCAAAAATCGAATGATGGCGAGTATTGCACGTCAAAACGATGATCCGGGAGACATTGTCTCGCGAGAATTTAAAAAACTCGTCTATGGGAAAGGTTCGCCCTATACGTGGGTTCCAACCTATGCCACCATCATGGGTATTACTCAAAAAGATTTGGCTCAATGGCATGAAACTTACGTGCATCCCAATCGCATAATTTTAGGTCTCGTGGGCGATTTTCAGAAAGATCAGGCATTGGCCTTGCTCAATAAGGTCTTTGGGGATTGGGCGAAAGGTCCGGAGGTGAAGGATGCGGAGGCATTTATTCAAGAACAGACGCTTGCTGGAGTGTTTTATGTTGAAAAAAACGATATGACGCAAGCAAAAATTGCGATGGGGTATCAGGGCATTCGACGGGACCATCCCGATTATTATTCCTTAGTGATTGTGAATCAAATTCTATCTGGCTCATTTGGCGCGCGCTTGTTTTCAAATATTCGTTCCAAACAAGGTTTAGCCTATGATGTTCATGGAGGTGTCGGGCTTCAATGGGATCATCCTGGAATGGCGCTTCTTTCTATGTCCACAAAAACTCAAACAACTGGAAAAGGGATTGATGCGCTTATTGCCGAATCCCGCAAAATGGTATCGAATCCGCCGACGGAAGATGAAGTGGAGAATGCGAAAGCTAGTATTCTCAATTCCTTTGTCTTTTCTGTGGATTCGCCTTCAAAAGTGTTGAGTAAATATTTGACCTACGAATATTATGGCTATCCTTCGACCTGGCTGAAAACGTTTAGACGTGGCATTGAACAAGTGACCCTGGCACAAGTTCGGGAAGCGGCTGCACGACACCTGCGTCCTCAAGATTTTGCCATTTTGGTGGTGGGGCCACGTGAAGGCACAAAACCGGCACTCACTCGCTATAAGGACATTCAGGAATTAGATATTCGTATCCCAGACCCCCCCAAGGGAGCTTAATCAGATTCCTCCCTCATTCCCCTCAATGGGTTACATATATTCATATTTTTATGTTTACGAGGCGAACCATGACACATGAATTCCAGAACCGTGCATTCCGGGGTTCTCTGCTGTGGGTTTTATTGGTGATGATCGTATTAACTGGATGTGAGTCCAATCCCTACACAGGACGTTCCCAATTGTTGATGGTTTCTGCAGATCAAATGAATCAGATGGGTGCGGCTCAATATGGTGAAGTTCTCAAAGATCCCAAAGTGGTCATTTCCCAAGATCCTCGTGAAACAGAACCTGTTAATCGGGTAGCTCAACGGATCATTGAAGCGGCCAAACGATCTAAATATGCTGAGACGGCCAAGGCGTTTGAGTGGGAAGTTACGGTGATCAAAGATGATAACACCAAAAATGCTTGGGCTATGCCAGGAGGGAAAATTGCAGTCTACACTGGAATTTTCCCTATGGCCAAAGATGAAGCCGGATTGGCTGCCATCATGGGGCATGAAGTCATTCATGCGTTGGCACAGCATGGAGGGGAGCGAATGAGTCATGGGACCATCGCCCAGGCAGGGTTAACTGTCAGTAATATAGGACTGGCTATTCTCGGGATAGATCCCACCCTCAATCAATTGGCCATGGCGGCGTTAGGGGCGGGCACGCAGGGGCTCGTATTACTTCCTTTTAGTCGAAAACATGAATCGGAAGCCGATTATGTGGGTGTTCTGTTGGCGGCCGACGCAGGATATGATCCGCGGGAGGCCATCCATATTTGGGAACGAATGGCTGCAGTTTCAGAAGGGGCTCCACCGGAATTTATGTCCACTCACCCGTCCCATGAAACCCGTATTTCCGATCTAAAAAATTGGATGCCGGAGGCCTTAGGGATCTATAATTCAGCGCCTAAAGCATCGGTGAACTTGTTGCCTGCTATTATCCCTTTGCCTCCACCTTCTTCTGCATTAGAATAGGGTTGCACAGGGTATCACCAGGGCGGAGCCAGAAGGGAAATCTTCCCGCCGATTGTTATGCCGCTAACATCTAGATTTTCGTGCAGGCGTCCGAATTGGTCAGCATGACGACCTTGAAGGGATCGTTGCCGTGCCTATTCGTTAGGGGGCTATAGGCGGCGTGAAATGGTCTTTGGAATTGACTCGCATACGATAAACCCTAATATTTTCTATATTACAACCAAGGATTATCTTTTATGACACGTGTGAAGGAGCTGAGTTGACCGTTGGGGAAATTCAATCTTTTTAGATACATTCCTACTCCTGTCTTGAGGGTAATCTTGTTGAGCGGACTCCTGGTTGGATGTCAAACCAATCCGTATACCGATCGGTACCAATTTGTCTTAATGCCGGCAGGGTATATGATTGAAATGGGTGCTGCTCAGTATGGGGAGATGATGCAAGATCCTAAGCTCGCGCTTTCTAAGGATCCACAAGAAATAGAACCGGTGAAACGCGTGGCCGATCGTATCATTGAGGCGGCGAAACGTTCGAAATATGCTGAAGCCGCAAAATCATTTGATTGGGAAGTGACCGTCATTAAAGATGACAATACCAAAAATGCTTGGGCATTGCCGGGTGGAAAAATTGCGGTATATACAGGTATTTTCCCGATGGCAAAAACTGAAGCCGGCTTAGCGGCAATTATGGGACATGAGGTCATTCATGCTTTGGCTCAACATGGAGCAGAGCGGATGAGTCAGGGCTTGGTGGCACAAGTGGGCATGTCCGCTGCAGCGATTCTGTTATCCACTCAAGGCGGGAATCCGGCTCTAGGACAATTAGGTATGCAGGCGATGGGGTTGGGTGTGCAAGCTGGTGTGTTGCTTCCATTCAGCCGGAAACATGAATCCGAAGCGGATTATGTCGGAGTCTTATTAGCAGCCGATGCCGGATACGATCCTCGGGAATCCATCAATATTTGGCAGCGGATGGCAGCGGCTTCTGGCGAATCTCCACCAGAATTTTTTTCCACACATCCAGCGCATGAGACACGCATTTCAGACCTTAAGGGATGGATGCCTGAGGCGATGGCCATATTCGAGCAGTCCCAGAAAGCCTCAGTGAAGAACTTGCCGGTTATTTCACCAAGCCCTCCACCTTCTTCTTCCCCCCAAAGTGGTGCTCGTTTTCGTTAGCGTTTGACCATAGTGCTGTGATTCCACTTTGGTATGTCCTACAATTATTGCGTTCATATTGTCCTCCTCACCTACTCGTATGACTCAATTCAAGTTTTCTTATCTATGCATCGTTGTTTGTTTCCTCATGGCCGCTTGTGGGCAGAGTGAGACAGTAGTTGAGATTGCCTTACATCCCACCAAGGACAACATTATCTATATTGCGACAAACGACTATATTTATAAAACGAGGGATAGAGGAACGCATTGGGAAAAGATGTCCGCAGGCATGACTCATTCGCGTGTCATTGCTTTGGCGATCGATCCTTTATTTTCCGCGAATATTTTGGCCGGAACCAAGGGTGATGCGGTTTATAAAAGCTATGATGGGGGGCAGCGTTGGGTCTCACGGCGAACTGGTCTTCATGAGGTGACCATTTCATCGGTGGTTCATCAATTAGTATTTGCTCCAGGTTCAAGTAGTCATGTGTTTGCCGCTACATCGTTGGGAGTGTTTGAGTCCAATGATGGCGGGGAGACATGGGGAAAACGCATGGAGGGCATGAAAGAAGTTCTCATGGTCATTTCTTTAGCGATTGATCCTCAGCAGCCACAAACCTTGTATGCTGGAACCAGTGGTGGTGTGTACAAGTCTGTGGATGGGGCGAAGACATGGGGAAAGGTGAACTCAGGGTTGGTGGCCCCTGATGTCTTGAAATCTTCTCGATCCTTAGGTGTGACACGAATAAAGGTTGATCCGTTTAATCCCGATAGAGTGTATACTGCGACGTTGGAGGGATTGTATCAGACGAACAATGGTGGGGAATTGTGGAATCGTATTGGGGAATCATTGCCTGACCATATGCTGAGTGAGTTGCTTCTTGATCCTCATCAGATCGATGTGTTGTATGTGGGACATCGAAAAGGCGTCTCAAGAAGTGAAGATGGTGGGATGTCATGGGAAACTCGCAACATGGGTTTGACGAATATTAATATTCGCTCGTTGGAGATTAGCGCTCTCGATCCACAGGTCCTCTATGTTGGGACAAACGGACAGGGCCTTTTCTTCACTGTCGATAGTGGGTCGTCTTGGAATTCTCTTCCTCTTGCTGCTGATGAGACAATATCTTAAGTAACGGATGATTTGAAATTATTTGTGTTGGTGATTAAGATGCTTCTTTGGTTTCATTTATAGAAAGGGTGGTGCTGTGGCTTTTTGGGATTCAAAACAAGGGCGTACCCGTGCCGATGCTATTTGTTCCTTTTGTGGAAAAGCGAAAAATGGAGCCACCAATCTCATTCAAGCTCCAGCAAAGCAATTATGCATGGAATGCCAAGCCCCGGGTTC